>JBJMKA010000001.1:0-72745 GCA_045805985.1 Gaiellaceae bacterium
CGAGCCGGTACAACCCAACTCGGCCGCGATCTCCGTGCTCGACCTGCCCTCCGCCGCCGCCAGCACGATCCGGCAACGAAACGCCAACGCCTGCGAGCTCTTCGGACGCCGAGCCCACCGCTCAAGCGTCGCCCGCTCCTCTTCACTGAGCACGACCTCTGCACGCTGCGCCATGACCGCCCCCATCCTCGTCGATGAGGACGACGTTCAAGACCAGATGCCGGGTCCCTGCGAACTAACGACTCAGGTCACTAGAACCGCGCCGGTCGGTCGGCTAGATTCGTTCCTCCCCCGGTAACACGCGCTCCAAGGAGAGGAACACATTGACCAAGACGAAGCTCGCGCTCGCCGCGACTCTTGTCGTGACGGCGGCTGCGGCCGTTGCGCTCGCGGTCGGCACCGCCTCCGGTTCGGCGAAGTCCAACGCCGCCTTCAAGGCGGCCTGGATCTACGTCGGCCCGCATAACGACGGCGGCTGGTCGCAGGCCCACGACAAGGGTCGCCTGGCGGTTCAGAAGGCGCTCGGGTCGAAGGTCGCGACGACCTACAAGGAAAACGTCCCGGAGGGCCCTCAGGTCTCCCAGGTGATCGAGAGCCTGATCCGCGACGGCAACAAGATCATCTTCGCGACCTCGTTCGGCTACCAGCCGGCGATGGTTGCGGCGGCGAAGAAGCATCCCGACGTCAAGTTCGAGATGGCGACCGGGTACCTCACGTCCAAGAACATGGCCGTCTACTACGGCGCCGGCGAGGACGCGATCTACCTGTCCGGCATCGCGGCGGGTGCGGCGACGAAGACCGGCACGGTCGGCTACGTCGTCCCCTTCCCGATCCCCGAAGTGATCCGGCACACGAACGCCTTCGCGCTCGGCGTGCAGAAGGCGCATCCCGGCGCGAAGGTGAAGATCATCTGGACGAACTCCTGGTTCTCCCCGAACAAGGAGAAGCAAGCCGCCGAGAACCTGCACTCGGCCGGAGCCGACGTGATCGGTCAGAACGTCGACAGCCCGGCCGCGGGTCAGTACGCCGAGTCCGTGGGTGTCCCGTGGGTCGGCTACGACTCGAACGCGAAGAAGTTCGCACCGAAATCGTGGCTCACGGCGGCGGTCTACAACTGGGGCCCGTACTACACGAAGCGTGTCAAAGAAGCGATGAACGGCACCTGGAAGACGGGCGGCTACTACGGGAGCATCAAGGACGGCTTCACGCTCCTGGCGCCCTACGGCCCAGGCGTCTCCGCGGCGACGAAGCAGCTGATCGCCCAGGAGAAGGCGAAGATCGTCAGCGGCAAGTGGAACGAGTTCAGCGGCCCGATCTACGACCAGACGGGCAAGCTGCGGATCAAGGCGGGGAGTCGCGCGTCGTTCGGCGACCTCATGTCGATGAACTACCTGGTGAAGGGCGTCATCGGGAGCCCGAAGGGCTAACGCCTCACGGGGCGGGCGAGACGAGCAGTCTCGCCCGCCCTCTTTTCATGCCAGCCGCCGTCGAACTCCGAGGGATCACGAAGCGGTTCCCGGGCGTCGTCGCGAACGACGATGTTCACTTCGAGGCGGCTGAGGGCGAGGTGCACGCGCTCCTGGGCGAGAACGGCGCCGGCAAGTCGACTCTGTCGAACATCCTCACCGGGCTCTACCGCCCCGATGAGGGGGAGATCCTGCTGCGCGGGAACGCGGTGTCGTTCCACTCGCCCCGCGACGCGCTCGATGCGGGGATTTGCATGGTGCATCAGCACTTCCGGCTCGTCCCGCCGTTCACCGTCGCGGAGAACGTGATCCTCGGTGACCACCGTGGGGAGGGCAAGAAGCTCGTGGTCAATCCGCGGCGGATCGAGCGCCGCGTTGCCGAGCTCGGTGAGCGCTATCGCATTGCCGTCGACCCGCGCGCGCGCATCTGGCAGCTCTCGCTCGGCGAGCAGCAGCGCGTGGAGATCCTGAAGGCGCTCTACCGCGAGGCGCGCATCCTGATCCTCGACGAGCCGACGGCTGTGCTGACGCCCCAGGAGGCGGCGTCGCTCTTCGCGACCCTGCGCGTGATGGCGGACGAGGGGCGCACGATCGTCTTCATCTCCCACAAGCTGCACGAGGTGAAGGCGGTCTCCGATCGCGTCACCGTCCTGCGCGGCGGGAAGAACGTCGAGACCGTCCAGACGAAGGATGCGACGCCGCGCTCGCTCGCTGCGCTGATGGTCGGGCGCGAGGTGAACATGGCCGAGCGTGTAACGCGAACCGGCGAGGTCGGTGCGCCGGTCCTCGAGACGCACGACCTCTGGGCCGCGGGCGACCGCGGCAGCGAGACGTTGCGCGGCGTTTCCCTGAGGGTGTGCGCCGGCGAGGTCCTTGCGATCGCCGGCGTCGCCGGCAACGGTCAGCGGGAGCTGGCCGAGACCGTGACGGGCATGCGCACACCGACGCGCGGCACGATCACCGTCGCCGGGGAGGTGCTCCGCGGCGGCGACCCGCGGGAGGCGATCCGTGCGGGCGTCGCCCACGTCCCGGAAGACCGGCTGCACACCGGCGTCGCGCCGTCGCTCTCGATCGCGTCGAACGTCGTGCTGAAGTCGTACCGGGGGCGGAGCGTCGTGAAGGGGCCGCTCTTGCGCCTGCGCACGATCCGCGACCACGCAGCGGAGCTGATCGTGCGCTACGACGTTCGCGGCGGCGGCCCCGATCTGCCCGCGCGCCGGCTCTCCGGCGGCAATCTGCAGAAGGTCGTGCTCGCGCGCGAGTTCGAAGGCAAGCCGCGCGCGCTCGTGGTCGCCTCGCCGACGCGCGGTCTCGACGTCGCGGCGATCGAGACAGTGCACCGGTACCTGCGGGAGGCGGCCGCGAACGGTGTCGGCGTCCTGCTCATCTCCGAGGATCTCGACGAGATCTTGGCCCTCGCCGATCGTGTCGCCGTGATCTACGAAGGGGCAATCGTCGGCGAAGTCGATGCAACGAATGCGACGGTCGAGGAGATCGGGCTGATGATGGCCGGGGGCCACCGCGAATGATCCGGATCGAGCGGCGGCTCGCGCAGCCCAAGTGGCTAGTCGTCGCGGTTCCCATCGGGTCGATCGTCGTCGCCTTCGGGCTGATGACGATCGTCCTCGTGCTCACGAATCATCCGCCGCTGCACACCTTCAGCCGGTTGCTCAGCTCGGGCTTCGGCAGCACGCCCTCGCTGAACGACACGCTCGTCGCGGCGACCCCGCTGCTCTTCACGGGTTTGTGCGCGGCGGTCGCGTTCCGCATGCAGCTGTTCAACATCGGCGGTGAGGGCCAGCTCTACGCGGGCGCGGTCCTCGGCGCCGCCGCGGGCATTGCGCTCGGCAATCATTCCGGCTGGCTGTCGGTGCCGGGGATGATCGTCGCGGGCGCGGCCGGAGGCGCGGCGCTCGCGCTGATCCCGGCGATCCTCCGAGCGTTCTTCTCGACGAACGAGATCATCACGTCGCTGATGCTGAACTACGTCGGCGCGCTGGTCATCAACTACCTGATCTTCGACTCGCAGTCGTACTGGCGTGACACGTCGAGCCCCACCGCGAAGGTGTTCCCCCAGGGCAAGCCGTTGCCGGACGCCGCCAGCTGGCCCGTGTCGCACGTTGCCTCGCTGTACGTGCCGTTCGGCCTGCTGCTCGGCGTGCTGATCGCGACGATCGTGTGGCTGCTCTATACGCGCACGCGCTTCGGGTTCGAGGTGCAGGTGATCGGCGACTCGCCGCGCGCCGCCGCGTACGCGGGGATGCGCACGCGGCGGAAGATTCTCGCAGTGATGGCCCTCTCCGGTGCGATTGCCGGCATCGGCGGCGCGAGCCAGGACGGCGACATCCGTCATTCGCTCGACCCGCGTGGCCTGACGGCCGCCGGGTACGGCTACGCGGGCATCGTGATCGCCGCGCTTGCACGCTACAACCCGTTCGCCGTCTGCCTCGTCGCCTTCCTGCTCGGTGGCCTGCAGAACGCCGGCTACACGCTGCAGGGCGTCGACTTCCCGTCGGGCCTCGTCGGCGTCATGCAGGGACTCATCCTGTTCTGCGCGCTCGGCGGTGAGCTGCTGATCCGCTACCGGCTGCGCTTCGCGCGTGGCGCGCGCACGGCGGAAGCGGCCGCGTGATCAACAACTCGGTCTGGGTCGTGGTGCTCGCGTCCGCCGTCACCTACGGCACCCCCCTGCTGTACGCAGCGCTCGGCGAGCTGCTCACCGAGCGCTCGGGGGTGCTCAACCTCGGCGTCGAAGGGATGATGCTGATCGGCGCGGTGATGGGCTTCTGGGCGGTGCAGCGCACGGGCTCACTCTCGCTGGCAATCGCGGTGGCCGCGATCGCAGGTGCGTCGATGGCGCTGATCCACGCGTTCCTCGTGGTCACGCTGCGCGCGAACCAGATCGTGTCGGGCCTCGCGCTGACGATCTTTGCGGGAGCGGCCGGCCTCTCGTCCTACCTGGGCAACGACCTGAACCTCGCCGATCAGCCCGCACGGCAAGCATTCGAGCCGTTCCTGCCGAGGTCGTGGCAGACGGCTGACGTCGTCGGGCCGATCCTCTTCAAGCAGTCTGCGCTCGTCTACGCGTCGTGGGCGCTCGTGGTGATCGTCGCGCTCTACCTCAACCGCACGCGTTTCGGCCTCAACGTGCGCGCCGTCGGCGAGTCGCCCGAGGCGGCCGACGCGATGGGGATCAACGTCACCGCCTACCGCTACGCGCACACCCTGCTCGGCGGCGCCTTTGCCGGTGTCGGCGGCGCGTGCTTCACGTTGTGGATCACGCCACAGTGGGTCGACGGGATCACGGCGGGTGCGGGTTGGATCGCGATCGCACTCGTCATCTTCGCGTTCTGGCGCCCGGCGCTCTGCCTGATCGGGGCCTACCTGTTCGGTGCCTTCTCGGGCATCCCGTTCGCCTTTCAGGCCCGCGGAATCCTGACGGGCATCCCACCAGAGCTCTTCCAGTCGCTGCCGTACGTGATGACGATCGTCGTGCTGGTGCTCGTCTCGAGCGCCGGTGCGCGCCGGCATCTCGGCGCCCCGGCCGCACTCGGCACGCCGTACGTGCGCGAAGAGCGCTAGAACTACCGCGTGGATCCCTTCGAGCAGCGTGCCGTGCAGAACGAGGCATTGTTCCGCAGCGTAAACCAGGAGATCGAGAAGCTGGGTGAGGTAGAGCCGGGGTCTACCCAGCATCTCACCGCATTCGTCTGCGAATGCTCGGACGGCACGTGCGCCGAGCGTGTGCGCCTGACGATCGCCGAGTACGAGGAAGTACGCTCGCACAGTCGCTGGTTCGCGATCTACCCGGGCCACGTCACCCGGCAGATCGAGCACGTGGTTCGCTCGACCGAGCGCTATCTGATCGTCGAGAAGGACACGCCGACCTCCGTCCGGATCGCCGAGATCTCCGACCCGCGCGACTAGATGACGCGGAAGGCGATCTGCTGCGCGCCCTCCCAGAGGGTGAGGCGGCCGAGTTGCGGCAGCTGCTCCTGGCCCTCGACGATCGTCGCGAAGTGGTTCGCCCAGAGTTGGCCGGCCTTCGACGCGAAGTTGCAGTAGCCGTACGGCAGCAGTAGCTCTGTCTCGCTCTGGCCACCTGGGTAGAGCGCCAGCTCGCCGGGGTGTGGATACGAGGTGGCGTTCTCGGGGCCGATGCCGAAGTCGCGGTCGCCCCACGGGATCCAGTTCGACTCGCCGCTCCAGCGACAGTGGATGATCCGGTCTTCGAGCGGCAGGCTCGCCTGGAAGGCGGCGACCGTCTTCGGGGCAAGCTCCTCTTCCCAACGCGCGACAAAGCACATCCCGGCTGCAACGATCTCGAGCACGGTCGCGAAAACTACAGGAGGGCTCCATGACAAAGCTCAGACTCGACATTTCCATGTCGCTCGACGGGTTCATCGCCGGTCCGAACCGGACGGTCGAGCAGCCGCTCGGCGAGGGCGGCGAGCAGCTGCACGAGTGGATCTTCGGCCTGGCGAGCTGGATGGAGAGCCACGGTGTCGAGGGCGAAGGGGCGACGGGTCCCGACGACGACCTGGTGAGGGAGCAACTCGCCCAGCCGGGCGCCGTGCTCATGGGCCGGCGTATGTTCAGCGGCGGCGAGGGAGCCTGGGCTGACGACCCGATGGCCGAGGGCTGGTGGGGCGACACACCGCCGTTTCGCATGCCCGTCTTCGTCCTCACCCATCACGCGCGAGAGACGCTGACGATGAAGGGCGGGACGTCGTTCACGTTCGCCACGGACGGCGTCGAGTCCGCGTACGAGCAGGCTCGAGCTGCTGCGGGCGGCAAGGACGTCGCCGTCGCCGGCGGGGCAAACGTCGTTCAGCAGTGCCTGAGGGCGGGCCTGCTCGACGAGCTGCAGGTCCATGTGACTCCCGTGCTGCTCGGCAGCGGTGTCCGCTTGTTCGACGGCGGCGAGCAGGCGAACCTGGAGATCGCGAGAGTGGTCGACTCGCCCGCGGTCACGCACGTCAAGTACCGCGTTCTGAAGTGACCGCGCGCGCTATGGCCGGAGCAGGATCGCGAGCGCGACGATGCCCGCCGCCGCGACGACGAGGATCGGCCACACGTTCAGCCCGCGATGCCGCAGGTTGAAGTAGTGCCTCGTCAGCGCGCCGATCGCCATCAGGGCGACGAGCGCGAGCCAGCCGTTCTCGTGCCCGTAGGTGAACGGGAAGTGGTTCGAGAGCATCGTGAACACGACGGGCAGCGTCAGGTAGTTGTTGTGCACCGACCGCGTCTTGCCGGCTGCGTTCCAGCGCGGATCGGGATCGCGTCCTGCCTCCTTCGCGCGGATTAGCTTCCAGTGCGCGGGGATGATCACGAAGAAGACGTTGCCGACCATCATCGTTCCGATCATCGCGCCGACTTGGAGGAAGGCCGCGCGCGGTGCGAACAGCCGCCACGAGGCGTAGGCCGAGAGGCAGACGAACGCGAAGACGAGCACCGCGAGCAGCCCCTCGTCGTTCCCAAACGCGCGGCAGAGCCCGTCGTAGACGAGCCACGCGACCGCGAGCAGAGCGACCGAGAGGGCGATCGCCTCCCACGAGGAGAGATTCGCGACCGACCTGTCGACGAGATATGACGACGCGTGCGAGTAGTACACGGCGATGAAGAGGGCAAAGCCGGAGAGCCACGTCGTATATGCCTCCCATTTGAACCAGTGCAGGCGCTCCGGGAGGCGTGCGGGGGCGACGCGAAACTTCTCGACTCGGTAGAAGCCGCCGCCGTGGATCTCCCACGCTTCGCCTCCGATGCCGCGCTCGGCGTCGCGCGGGTCCCGTGGCGGCTCGAGGTGGTTGTCGAGCGCGATGAAGTAGAACGAGCCGCCGATCCACGCGATCGCCGCGATCACGTGCAACCAGCGGAAGAGGAGGTTGCCCCAGTCCCACCAGTAGTCGCTCAACGCAACGAGTTGCGTCAACGGACTGCGTTCCAACGATCAATCGCGATCTGGACGAGCTCGTCGACGCCGGTCTGGAGCTCCTCCGCGCGCGTGCGCTCGAGGCGCTCACGCAGGATCGGCACGATCTCGCGCCTCGGGCGACGGTTGACGAAGACGACGAAGCGGAAGCCGAACTTCTCCTCGTAGGCACGGTTCAGCTCCGCGAGCTCGGCGAGCACCGCCGGGTCGTCGTCGGTTCCTTGCTCCCGTACCGAGCGGGCGGACTCGGCCCTGCCGCCGATCGCCGGATGTGCGTCGAGCACGTCCTTCTTCTCGTCGTCGGTCAGCTCGTAGGCCAGCTCCCGCGCCCGGCCGAGCGGGTCCTCGACCGTCGCGAGCAGCTCGACGAAGCGCGTGCGTCCCTCGAACAGCTCGGCCAGCTGCTCGGCTGTCAGCTGCCGCGGTAGCTCGCGCATGCGTACGAGGAGATCAGGAGCGGGACGTGATGGTGGCCCTCGCCGAGCTCGATCTCCAGCTCCACGCGCCTGAAGAACGGCGACGGTGGATGGAAGACGATGCGATAGGTCCCTGCGCTCGATTCGGCGAGCTCCACGATGCGGCCGTCGGCGTCGGTGACGCCCTCGCCGACGAGGTCGCCGTCCGCGTCATAGAGCTCGACGCGCACGCCTGCGGCCGGCCCGCCGCGCTCGGTGTCGAGCACGTGGGTGGAGACGGTCATCGCTGCCATAGCCTCCCGGCCTGTTTGCGGTGCTCACGGGCAATCTCCTGCTCGTCCGCACGTACGAGCGAGCCGCCCCGGACGACGTCGGCGCCGCCGACGACGAGCCGGTCGACGCGGTGCGGCCCGGAGAAGACGAGGTTGGCGACGAGATCGTCGGCACCGCCGAACTCGAGGCCGTCCGTCCGCCAGACGGCGAAGTCGGCACGCTTGCCCGGCTCGAGCGAGCCGAGGTCGGCGCGACGCAGCACCTCGGCCCCGCCGCGGGTGCCGAGGCGCAAGGCGTCGCGCGCGGTCATCGCGTCGGGACCGCCACGCCCGCGTGCGACGAGCAGCGCGTTCTTCACCTCGACGAAGAGATCGCTGCGCTCGTTCGAGGCGCTGCCGTCGACGCCGAGACCGACGCGTACGCCGGCGTCGAGCAGGTCGCGCACCGGAGCGACGCCTGCGCCGAGGCGTAGGTTCGAGGTCGGGCAGTGCGCCACGCCGACACCGGCGCGCCCGAACGACTCGACGTCACCGGCCGAGAGATGGACGCAATGCGCGCACCAGACGTCCTCCGCGATCCAGCCGACGCGCTCGAGGTACTCGACGGGCCTGCACTTGAAGAGCTCTCGGCAGTACGCGTCCTCCTCGACGGTCTCCGCGAGGTGCGTGTGCAGCTGCAACCCGAGCTTGCGCGCGAGCGCCGCCGACTCCTCCATCAGGCGCGTCGTCACGGAGAACGGCGAGCACGGAGCCACGACGATCTGCACCGCCGCGCCGTCGGCGCCCGCGGCCAGCCGTTCGGTATCGGCGAGGATCGTGTCGATGTCCTCGACGAGGTTGTCGGGCGGAAGCCCGCCGTCCGACTCGCCGAGGTCCATCGAGCCGCGCGAGGCGACGATGCGCAGACCGAGCTCTTGCGCCGCGCGCAACTCCGCCTCCACCAGGCCGGAGACGCCGCGCGGGAAGACGTAGTGGTGGTCGAAGACCGTCGTGCAGCCGGAGAGTGCAAGCTCGGCGAGCCCCGTGCGCGCGGCGGCGTACTCCATCTCGTCGTCGATGCGCGCCCAGGTCGGATAGAGCGTCTTCAGCCACGTGAAGAGGTCCGCCTGCTGCGCGCGTGCGCGCGTGAGCGTCTGGTAGAGGTGGTGATGCGTGTTGATCAGGCCGGGTGTGACGATCGCGCCGCCGAGATCCTCCGCACCTTGCGGTGTGTCACCCGCACCGACCTCGACGATCAGCCCGTCTTCGACGCTGATCCAGCCGCGCTCGTGCTCGGTGCCGGCGTCGTCCATCGTCACCACCCACGCGTTGCCGTAAATCACGCGACCTCCAGCGGCACGAGCTGGAAGGAGTCCACGTCGACGAGCCCGTGGTCGGTCAGCTTCAGCGAGGGGATGACGGAGAGCGCGAGGAACGCGAGATGCTGGAACGGCGAGTCGAGCGCGCAGCCCAGTGACCGGACGGCGGCGAGCACCGCGTGCGAGGAGGCGAGCACCTCCGTGAGCGGCGCGTCCGAGAGCAGTCCGGCGACCGGCAGCGGCAGCTCGGCGAGAACCTCCGCGCCGTCGACGACGACGATCCCGCCGCCGCGGTTCGCGAGCCGCCGCACGGCCGCCGCCATCGAGGCGTCGTTCATGCCGACGACGACGACGTTGTGCGCGTCGTGCGCGACGGTCGATGCGATCGCCCCGCGCTGCAGCGTGAAGCCGCGCACGAAGCCGAGACCGACGCGTCCGGTGCCGAGGTGGCGCTCGACGACGGCGATCTTCGCCAGGTCGCGCTCCGGGTCGGCGAGTGCTTCGCCGGCACGGTGCAGCGGCTCCTCGGCGAGCGAGTCGGTGACGATCTGCCCCGGGACGATCCCGATCACGCGTGCCGGCCCGCCCTGCCATGGGATGCGGAACATCTCCGGCCCGAACGCGCCGATGCGAACCGTGTGCCGCACCCAGTCCGGGACGTCCGCCTCGGGAATCTCGGCGGGCACGCGTCCGCGCTTCAGGACGACATCGGGAACGAAGCCTTCGAGGTCGGGCAGCACGAGCAGGTCGGCGTGGTAGCCGGGAGCGACGGCGCCGAGGTGCGCGAGGCCGTGCCAGAGCGCCGGGCTGAGCGTGGCGCACGCGAGCGCGTCCTCGGCCGAGATCCCGAAGGCGACCGCGTCGCGCACCATCGAGTTGATGTGCCCGTCGGCCGCGATGTGCTCCGGCTCGCGATCGTCGGTGCAGAACGCGATGCGCCCGGGGCCGTACTCGGCGAGCAGCGGCAGCAGCGCTTGCAGGTTGCGCGCGGCGGACCCTTCGCGGATCAGCAGCCACATTCCGGCGCGCAGCCGCTCGCGACCTTCAGCCGGCGTGTACGCCTCGTGGTCGGAGCGGATCCCGGCCGCGGCATACGCCTGTAGCGAGCGACCGAGCACGCCCGGTGCGTGACCGTCGACGTGCTCCGCGAGCGCGAGCTTCGCGAGCTCGGACGGCGCACCGTTGATCACGCCTGGGAAGTTCATCATCTCGGCGAGGCCGATCACGCGGCGGCGGCGGAGCAGCGCGTCGAGGTCGCCCGGTGTCAGCTCACGCCGCGGCGACTCGAACCGCGACGCGGGCACGCACGACGACGCCATGAAGTACACGTCGAGGGGCAGGCTCGCGGTCGCATCGAGCAACCAGTGCACGCCGTCCGTGCCGAGAACGTTCGCGATCTCGTGCGGGTCGGCGACAACCGCGGTCGTCCCGAATGGAAGCACGAGCCGTGCAAACTCGTCTACGAGCAGCTTTGACGACTCGAGGTGCATGTGCGCGTCGATGAAGCCCGGGACAACCCAGCGCCCCTCGGCCTCGAGCGTGTCGCGGCCCTCGTAGTCGCCGAGGCCTGCGATCCAGCCGTCGGCGATCGCGACGTCCGCCTCCAGCCATTCGCGCGTGAAGACCGAAAGCACCTTGCCGCCACGGATGACGAGGTCTGCCGGCTCGTCGCCGCGCGCTACGGCCAGACGCTTCGCAAGGGGTGCGTCCATTAGCGCAGAACCGTACCCTTCTCCTCGATGGAAGTCCTGACGCCCCAGACGCTCGACGAGGCGCTCCGCTCGAAGTCCGAGCACCCGGAGGCCTGGCCGATCCAGGGCGGGACCGACGTGATGGTCGCGCTCAACTTCGACCGGGGCCGCCCCGCGGTGCTGCTCAACCTCAACGAGGTCGCCGAGCTGCGCGGCTGGTCGCGCGAGAACGGGCCGCTGCGCCTCGCCTCCGGGCTGACCTATGCCGAGATCGAGCACGGCGAGCTGAGGGACGTGCTGCCGGCGCTCGCGGAGGCTTCGCGGACGGTCGGCTCGCCGCAGATCCGCAACCGCGGCACGATCGGCGGCAACCTCGGCACCTCCTCGCCCGCGGGTGATGCGCTGCCGCCCCTGATCGTCGAGGATGCGGAGGTGGAGTGCACGTCGGTGCGCGGTGTTCGCCGCGTCCCGCTCGGCCAGTTCGTGACCGGCGTGAAGCGCAACGCGCTCGAGTCCGACGAGTTGATCACCGCGGTCTGGCTGACGCCGTCGAACGCGCCGCAGACGTTCATGAAGATCGGGCCGCGCAACGCGATGGTGATCGCGGTCGTCTCGCTCGCCGTCTCGGCGGGCGACGAGCTGCGCGCGTCGTTCGGTTCGGCGTCGCCGCGGCCGGTGCTCGTCACCGCGCCGCGCGACGAGGCGGAGTCGTTTCCGGAGCGGGTGGCCGCGGCCGCATCGCCGATCGACGACGTGCGCGGAAGCGAGCGCTATCGCCGCCACGCGCTCCAGGTGCTGACCGCGCGCGCGCTGAAGCGGGTGCTCGCGTGAGGATCAGCATGCGGATCAACGGCGAGGAGCACCAGGCCGATTGCTGGGAAGGCGAGTCCCTGCTCTTCGCGCTGCGCGAGAAGCTCGGCTTCCCGGGCTCGAAGAACGCGTGCGAGCAGGGCGAGTGCGGCTCGTGCTCGGTGCTGCTCGACGGCACGCTCGTCTGCGCATGTCTCGTGCTGGCGGTGCAGGCGGATGGGCATGACGTGACGACGGTGGAGGGGCTCGCGGACGGCGACGATCTCCACCGTGTTCAGGAGGCTTTCGTCGACGCGGGCGCGGTGCAATGCGGCTTCTGCACGCCGGGCCTCGTCGTCGCAACCGTCGATCTGCTCGAGCGCATGCCGAGCCCGTCGGACGACGAGATCCGCGAAGCGCTTTCCGGCAACCTCTGTCGCTGCACGGGCTATGCCAAGATCTTCGACGCCGTGCGCCTTGCGGCCGGCCGCTCGTGACCCAGACGGCGACGCCGCGCAAGCTGCAGGTCGGGAAGATCGGCGAGCTCGTGCCGCGGATCGACGCGCCGCCGAAGGTGAAGGGCGAGTTCGCCTACGCGAGCGACCTGATCGTCCCGGGGATGCTTTGGGGACACACGCTGCGCAGCCCGCACGCGCACGCGCGCATCCTCGCGATCGACATCTCCGAGGCGTTGACCATGGAAGGCGTGCACGCCGTGCTGACGCACGACGACGTGCCGGGCAAGAAGACCTACGGACTGGAGTTCCCCGACCAGCCGGTGCTCGCGATCGACCGAGTTCTCTACTACGGCGAGTCGGTGGCGCTCGTGGCGGCCGAGCACCCGGAGCAGGCACGTCGCGCGGCGGAGAAGATCCGTATCGAGTACGAGCTGCTCGAGCCGGTCACCGACATGGAGCTCGCAAGCGAGCAGGCCGACCTGCATCCCGAGCGCCCGACACACGGTCATGGCTACTTCGACGACCAGCGCCCAAACGTCGTCCGGCACATGGTGGTCAAGCACGGCGACCTCGATGCGCAGGGTGACGTCAGCGTGAGCGGCGTCTACGACATCGGCATCCAGGATCAGGCGTTCCTGGGTCCCGAGTCGGGCCTCGCGGTCCCCGACGGCGAAGGCGGCGTCGACATCTACGTCGCGACCCAATGGCTGCACGTCGACCGCGCGCAGGTCGCGCCGTGTCTCGGGCTTCCGCTGGACCAGGTGCGCATCCACCTTGCGGGTGTGGGGGGCGCGTTCGGCGGTCGCGAGGATCTGTCGATGCAGGTGCACGGCGCGATGCTCGCGTTGCACACGAATCGTCCCGTGAAGATCGTCTACAACCGCGAGGAGTCGTTCACGGGCCACGTGCACCGGCACCCCGCGCGCATCTGGTGCGAGCATCGCGCAACGCGCGACGGGAGGCTCGTGAATGTGCGCATGCGAATCCTGCTCGACGGCGGGGCGTACGCCTCGTCGTCGACCGCGGTCGCCTCGAATGCCGCCTCGTTCGCCGCGGGCCCATACGAGGTCCCGAACGCCTTCATCGAATCCACCGCCGTCTACTCGAATAATCCGCCGTGCGGCGCGATGCGCGGCTTCGGTGCGGTGCAGACGTGCTTCGCAGCGGAGGCGCAGATGGACAAGCTCGCCGCGGCGCTCGAGATCGACCCGGTCGAGCTGCGGCTGCTGAACGCCCTGAAGCCGGGCGACGTGCTGCCGACGGGCCAGGTGATCACCGGCTCGCTGCCGATCGCGGCGACGATCCGCGCCGCCGCGGCGCTCGAACCGCCGGCCGAGGAGGCGCTGCCGCGCGACTCGCTGCGCCTGCCGGGCGGCACGGGCAACACGACGCATGGCGAGGGCGTGCGCCGCGGCGTCGGCTTCGCCGTCGGGTTCAAGAACATCGCCTACTCGGAAGGCTTCGACGACTACTGCGCGGCGCGCGTGCGGCTGCTCACGGACGGCTCGGCCGAGATCCATTGCGCGGCCGCCGAGGTCGGGCAGGGTGTGACGGGCGTGATCCTGCAGGTCGCCCGCACCGAGCTCGGGATCGACGACGTGCGGCTGGCGCCGGGCCAGACCTCCACCGTCGACTCTTCGGGCTCGGCGTCCGCTTCGCGGATGACGTGGATGGCGGCAGGCGCGGTGCGCGACGCGTGCCGCGCCGCGCTCGAGGAGCAGCAGCGCCGGCCCGGCGAGGAGATCGACGTCGAGCAGATCTACCGGCACGCGCGCACGACGCCGCTCGACCCGGAGACGGGACAGATCACCGGCGAGCGGGCGCACGTCGCCTTCGCGGCTTGCGCGATGAAGGTCGTTGCGGAGGTCGACGTCGATCTCGGCCTGACCCGGATCGTGTGGATCGGCTGCGCGCAGGACATCGGCAAGGCGGTCAACCCGCAGCAGGTCGAGGGCCAGATCGAGGGCGGCACCGCTCAGGGCATCGGGCTCGCGCTGATGGAGGAGATCCAGACGCGCAACGGCCTGATCACGAACGCCAGCTTCACCGACTATCTGATCCCGACGGCGCTCGACATGCCGCCGGTCGAGTCGGTGCTGATCGAGGATCCCGAGCCCGGCGCCCCCTACGGCGTGAAGGGAGTCGGCGAGCCGCCGACGGTCGTCTCGACCGCCGCCGTCGTTGCAGCCCTGAGAGCTGCGACGGGCCGCGAGCTGACCCGCGTCCCCGTCAAGCCGGACGACATCTGCCTGGTGTCTGACACCTTTTAGGCCACCGGAGTGCCGGGCTCGACGTCCCCGTCGGGGCGCACGAGCTTCGGCCCCGCATGGGATCGCGCCGCGAGCACGATCGCCTCGTCGTCGAGCGAGAGGATCACGAGCGATCCGACCAGCTCGTCCTTCGTGTAGTCGCCGGGCTCCATCTGCGCCTCCCGCTCGCCGCGACCGCCGAGGTCCACGCGCAAGAGGTAGGAAGGTGCACGCGAACCGGGATGGTCGTCCACCGCGAGCACGCGCCCGACGATCAACTCGTCCATGCGGCCACGCTAACGCACCCCTTCTTCGGCGTGCGCGGCCACGGGTGGCTCGCGGCGTACCACGGCGGCGACGGCCACGACGACGATCGCGGCTCCGATCAGCAGCCGCCACGTCAGGTGCTCGCCGCGGAAGAGCACGCCGAGCGTGATCGCGACCACGGGGTTCACGTACGCGTACGTCGACACGAGACCGAGTGGCGCATTCGCGAGCAGCCAGACGTAGGCGGTGTAGCCGATGATCGAGCCGAAGGTGACGAGGTAGATCCACCCGAGGATCGACGTCGTCGACGGGGAGAAGTGATGCACCGTAAAGAGCGCGAACGGCAGCATCACGAACCCGCCGGTGAGCATCTCGATCGCCGTCGCGGCGAACGGATCCGCAGGCATCGGGAGATGTGACGAGAGGAACGAGCCCGTCGACCACATCACCGCCGAGAGCACGCAGAGCCCGATTCCGTACGCCTTCGCCCCGCCCGACGGCTGTGCGAGCACGGCGACGCCGGCGAAGCCGATGCCCACCCCCGCGAGCACCGGCCACGGCAGGCGCTCGCGACCGACTCCGAGCCGGAGCACCATCACCCACAGCGGCACCGACGCGATGATCAGGGACGCGAGACCCGTCGGGACGTTCCGCTCCGCGAAGAACAACACCGAGTTCGCGCCCGGCAGGAGGACGCCGATCACGATGCACGAGAGCGCCTGGCGCAAGGGGACGCGCAGCGTCCCGCGGCGCACGAACACGACGAGCACCGTCATCAGCGTGCCGGCCGTGATGAAGCGTGTCGACGCCGCGAAGAGCGGCGGGATCGTCTGGCCGGCGTAGAAGATCCCGAGGTACGTCGAGCCCCAGATGATGTAGACCGTGACGAGGGCGGTCCAGATCTTCGCGTTCTTCGACACCCGTTAACGAACGAGCGACAACGTCGCGCCGATTCCCAGGAGCGCGATTCCCAGCGCCCGTACCGGCGAGATCGCGATCTGGTCGACGCCGAAGAGGCCGAAGCGGTCGATCACGGCGCCCATCAGGATCTGGCCGGCGATCAGGATCCCGATCGTCGCCGTCGCGCCGATCCGCGGCTGGGCGAAGGTGATCGCCGTCACGACGGTCAGCCCCATCAGGCCGCCGATCCACATCCAGGCGGGCGTCTTGAGCGACTGGGACAGCCCGCCGAGACCGCCGCGAGCAGCGAGCAGGATCAGCACCGAGAAGACGAGCTGAACGGCGGTCGAGAACGACAGTGCCTCGAAGACGCCGATGCGGCCGCCGAAGCGGCCCATGACGGCGACTTGCACCGATCCGGCAAGCCCCGCCAGGACCGCAAGGGCGACCGCGAGCGACGTCAAGCAGCGTTCGGGTCGCTCTGCCAGAGGCTGAACTTGTTGCCCTCGGTGTCGACACAGGCAGCGAACCAGCCATGTGTCGGCACCGGCTGTTTGTCGTCCGCCGTGCCACCGAGCTCTCGCGCTTTCGCGATCGACGCCTCGATGTCGTCAGTCGCGTGGTAGACGATCAGCCCCGTGCCCGGCTTGTCAGAAGCCATGATCGCGCCGCCCTGGGTCGGCGTGGCCTGGAACATCCGGTAGTCGAACTCCTCCATCGCGCTTGGCCCGATCTCCAAGCCGAACAGGCCACTCCAGAACGCTGCCGCGCGATCGGCATCGGCCGCGGGCACCTCGAAGTGAACGATCTCTCCTGCCATAGTTACGCTCCTCTCTCTCAACCGAAGGGGAAGTGTGGTCAGAGCAGTCGTACTCTACGGCGAAGCGCCCGACCCGGACCGTTACGCCGAGCACGTCAAGCTCTGCGAACAGGTGCCGGGCGCAACGTTTCGCCACGGGAGTATCTTCGGCGCTGCGATGGGCGATCCGCCGCACGCGTACTACGCCGAGTTCGAGTGGCCGGACAAGGATGCGTTCAAGACCGCAGTGAAGTCACCGGAGTTCGCCGAGACGGGCAAGGACGCGATGGCGATGGGCAAGCCCTTCACCGTCGAGTTCGTCGAACTGAGCAGCTAGTCGAACCGAGCAGCTAAAAGCTCGGCGGGCGCTTTTCGCGGACGGCTGCGACGCCTTCGTGGACGTCGGGACCGCTCAGGTCCATGAACTCGAGCGCGAGCGACGCGTCGAACGTCGGCCCGGCGAGGCGCAGCCAGTTGTTGAGAGCGAGCTTCGTGTGACGAATCGCCGGCTGCGATCCTTCGGCGAGCCGGGTTGCGATCGAGAGCGCGCGCTCTTCGAGCTCTTCCTCCGGCACGCACAGTGAGACGAGCCCCATGCGCTCCGCCTCAACGCCGTCGACGGGCTCGCAGAGCAGGAGGTGGTACTTCGCCTTCGCAAGCCCGCAGAGGAGCGGCCAGACGATTGCGGCATGGTCTCCCGCCGCGACGCCGAGCTTCGTGTGCCCGTCCACGATGCGTGCCTCCGGCGTTGCGATCGAGATGTCCGCGAGCAGGCCGACTGCGAGCCCGGCACCGACCGCGGGGCCGGTCATCGCGGAGACGATCGGCGTGGGGCAGTTGACCACGCTGTAGACGAGATCACGCGCTTCGTGGAAGACACGGCGCCGCGTCGCGTAGTCGCTCGCGATGTCGACGACGAGATCGAGGTCGCCCCCAGCGCTGAACACCCCGTCCGCCCCCCGGACGATCACCGCGCGCGTCTCCTCGTCGTCGCCGATCGCCTGCCAGATGCGCGCCAGCTCCCGGTGCATCGTCGAGTCGAGCGCGTTCAGCTTCCCGGTCGCGCGCAACGTCAGGCGCAGCACATGCGGAGCGGGCCGGTCGAGCTCGAGGCTCGGGAAGGCGGCGTAGGCATCCATCCGGCGGACTGTAGATCTAAACCCCGTATGGTTGGCCCGTGTCCGAGGTCGAAGTCACGCGCGACGGGGCGGTCCTCACGATCACGCTCAACCGCCCCGACGTGCTGAACGCGCTCAACAAGGCGGTGCACGATGGGATTCACGCCGGGCTCGAGCAGGCCAAGGACCCGTCGATCCGCGCCGTCGTGATCACGGGCGCGGGGCGCGGCTTCTGCGTCGGGCAGGATCTACAGGAATTCTCGAGCGGTGCCGGGACTGTCGCCGACAACTTGCGCGAGAACTACCACCGCACCGTGCTGGCGATCCGCGCGCTCGAGAAGCCGGTGGTTGCCGCCGTGAACGGGCCGGCCGCAGGAGCCGGCATGTCGCTCGCCTTCGCCTGCGACGTCCGGATCGCGAGCGACGCCGCAAGCTTCGTGCCGGCGTTCGTGAACATCGGCCTCGTCCCGGACTCGGGCGGCACGTGGCTCGTGCGCCGGGTGCTCGGCACCGCCCGTGCATTCGAGTGGCTCGCAACGGGCCGGCGTCTGCCGGCCGAGGAGGCCCGGCAGTGGGGCGTGGTCTCGGAGGTCGTTCCCGCCGCCGAGCTCGTCGACCGCACGAAGGAGGTCGCCGAGCTGTTCGCGGCGATGCCGACCCGCGCGGTCTGGGAGACGAAGCGCCTGCTCGACGCGGCGGAGACGTCGACGTTCGAGGAGCAGCTCGAGTTGGAGGCGACGACGCAGGCCGGGCTGACCCAGACGTTCGACTTCCGCGAGGGCGTGGCCGCGTTCCTCGAGAAGCGTGAGCCCGAGTTCACCGGCGCCGCCGTGCAGCGGCCGCACCCAATCCACCTCGTCGTGACCGACGACCTGAAGCGCTGGCGGCTGACGGTCGCGCTCCGCTGGGTGCTCGCACTCCCGCACTTGTTCGTGCTGGCCCTCTGGACATACGTCGCCTTGCCCGTCACGGTCGTGAACTGGTTCGTGGCGCTGGTGCGCGGCCGTCCATCGGCAGGGGTGCACGCGTGGACGTCCCGATTCATCCGCTACCAGGCGCACGTCTACGCCTACGTCTATCTCGTCGCCGATCCCTATCCGTCGTTTCGCGGCTGGCCTGGGCGATACCCGGTCGACCTGGCGATCGCACCGCCGACAGAGCAGGCGCGGTGGAAGACGCTGCTGCGCGTCGTCCTCGTGATTCCCGCCTACGTCTTTGCGACCGTGCTCGGGTACGTGCTGTTCCTGGTCGCGTTCCTCGGCGGCTTCTACGCGCTTGCGACCGGGCGGTACCCCAAGGGCTTCCGCGATCTCAGTGCCTACTGCCTGCGCTTCCAGGCGCAGACGTTCGGCTACCTGCTCCTGCTGACGGACCGGTACCCGACGCTCGCGAATGCCTAGCCTCTACAGACGTTCGGGCGCGACGAGCCACAAGGTCGCCACGGCGGCGCCGAGCAGCAGGCCGGTGACCAGTGCGAACGCCGGCCAGACTTGGGCGGCTGCGGCGGTCAAATCGGTCAGTTCGAGGTTGAGCCGGTCTAAGGGAGCGCAGACAGGATCTCGATCAGCTCGGGCCACCTGCCCTCGCGCTGCTTCGAGAAGACGAGCTGCTCGTCGACGAAGACGTCGAACTGGCTGTGCTCGCCACTGACCATCTCCGCGGTGTGCTCGGTTCCGTTGATCTCGGCCACGAAACTCGCGGCCCGCTCGTCGTAGCCGCTTCAAACAGGGCAGTACAGGATGCGCACGTGCGCCATGGGCGGAAGGTTAGCTCTCAGGACCCGCGAGGCCGAACGCGTTCTCGGCGGCGCGGTGCGTGACCCAGTTTCGATTGAGCGTGGCCGGAAAGTCGGGTGCGTTCGCGACGACGACCGGAACGATCACGGCGGCGCGACGGGTCCCGCGCGCGTAGATGGTCAGCTCGTGCTCGCCTTCGGCTGCCGTCGTCGTGTCCCAGAGCAGGCGGTAGGGCCGCGAGCCGTCGCGACTGACGAGCTTCCCGTCGACATAGAGCGCGACGCGGTCGACGAGCTCGTTCGTGCCGGCGCCCAGCTCGAGCAGGCCGTTGACGGCGCCGCCGGAGACCGCTCCCGTGATCGTGACGCGCAGCGGCGGGTTCGCGACGCGCACGGGAATCGTCTTGCGCAGGCGGTAGTGCCGCGCGCCGTACGCTCGCACGGTGAGCATGTGACGGCCGTTGCCGACCGTCCGAGAGTTCCAGCCGACAGTGCGGTGGAAGGAGAACGGCCAGGTGTGATCCGTGTAGAGCGTCTTGCCGTCGACGAGGAAGTCGACCTTCCAGATGTGCCGCCGCCAGTTCGTCGACCTGTCGACACCCGACCACCACAACGCGTTGCCGCGCACGGCCGCATGACGATCGACCGTAGACCGTGCCGGTATCTGGCGCATGGCCTGCTTGAGCGATCGACGCGGCACCGGCGCATCCGGGAGCACCGTCATCCGCTGAACGAACGTCGGAAGCACGCGATGCGCGGCGTAGTAGCGCACGAGGTGCATGTAGTGGCCCCAGTTCCAGTACGGGCCCGGATCGGTGTGACCGTCGGAGCCGCCGAACGAGCCGGCGCGATACGGGTTCGGCACCTCGGCGTGGCCGATGATGTGCCCGCGGTCGAGCGGAATGCCCCACCGGTGCGCGAGGTACGCGACCAGCTGCGCAGACGCGCGGTACTCCTTCTCGGTATAGGCGCGACGGCCCGCCCAGCCCTCGTGCTCGATGCCGATCGAGTGGAGGTTCCACCAGTTGTTGCCCGCATGCCACGCAACGTCGGTCACGGGCACGAGCTGCACGATCTGCCCGCGGCGTGAGACGACGAAGTGGGCCGACCCTTGCGTTCGCGCCCGCTGCAGGAAGCGGACGGACCCGATGAAGCGGCCTTCGGTGTCGTGGATGACGATCGCATTGATCGTCGAGCGCGTGCGGTTGGACTCCGTCTTGTTGGGCGTGTGCTTGACGAGCACGCGCAGCGAGGCGCCCCAGGCGGCAGACGCGCCGGCTGCGGTGATGACGAGAACGGCGAAGAGCGCCAGATGACCCCTGCGAGACCCCACGTGCGCCACCTGGTGTAGCGCACGGTTCGGACAGGATTGTCACCCTTTCGAGTAAGGTTTCGGCGGGTATCAGGCCGGGCCGCTCATGCCCGGCAGCCCCTCGGGCGCGGCCGGGGCAACCTGGACCGGAAGGCCTGCAGCCTGCCAGGCCTCGAAGCCACCCACGACGTCGCCGACCCGGGTGAAGCCAAGCTCGACCAGGCTCGCCGCGGCGAGGCTCGAGGACTCGCCGTGGTCGCAGATCAAGATCAGGTGCGTGTTGAGCCCGCCGACGTGCGGGTTGCGCCACGCACTGTCGGGGTCGACGCGCCACTGCAGGAAGGAGAGCGGCACGTGGAGCGAGCCGGGCACGATGCCGGCCGAGCGATCGACGCGCGTGTCGACGATCAGCGCGCCCTCGTCGGTCGCCGCCCACGCCTCCGACGGCTCGACACGCTCGATCTTCGCGCGCGTGTCGCTCAAGAGGTCGTCGAGGGTGCGGCGGCGCGTCACGTGAATGTTCTACCGCGTCCGTTAGATCGTCTTGAACTGCTCGAAGGGCTGGCGGCAGCTTTCGCACCAGCGGATCGAGCGGCAGGGCGTCGGGCCGAAGATGTTCTCGAGCTTGGTTTCGGTCGAGCCGCAGTAGGGACAACGGAATGCCTTCGACTGCAGCTGCACGAGCGTCGTCTGCCCCGCAACGCGCGGCGCCGGGGGCGCGAAGCCGGCCTCGCGCAGCTTCTCGCGGCCGGCGGCGGTGATGCGGTCGGTCGACCACGAGTCGTCCTGGATCACCGCGACGTCGGGATCGCCGCCGAGCTCTGCCACCTTGTCCTCGAGCGCACGCTTCATCATCTCGAGCGCGGGGCAGCCGAGGAACGTCGGCGTGAAGTCGATGTGCACGCGGTCACCCTCGACGGCGACGTCGCGAATCACGCCGAGGTCGACGAGCGAGATCACTGGGATCTCCGGGTCGGGAATCTCCTCGAGCGCCGCCCACACCTGATCGACGGTCACCACGGTTTGGTCACCACCGTGCACCCGGCACCGAGCGGCGCACCTCGGTCATCTCGGCCCACAGCTCGGCGAGCTGCGGCGTGTGCTCGCCGCGTTCCTTCGCGTCGACGACGTCCAGCCCGACGCGGCGCGCCAGCTCCGCGCGCTGCTCTGGGCCGAGGACACCGAGCGCGTACGGCCACAGCTCGGAGACGGCGTCGCGGAAGCGCGGCTCGTCGCGCAGCCGCGCGGCCCACATCTCCGCGTGCAGGCGATGGTAGACCTCTTCGCGGTCGATCTTCGCGGCGAGACCCGCGAGCTTCGTGTCGTCCGAGGAGCGCAGTGCGTCGAGCCGCAGGCGGTCGGCTTCCTCGTAGAGGTAGCGGCGCGCGATCGTGTGCGCCCAGTCCATCAGGTGGAGCTCGACGAGCGGCGCGCAACGGTATTCGTCAGGCGCGCGATCGAACGCGAGCGTGTCGGCATCGCTGTCGAGCTCCACCGCCGCGAGCTCGTAAAGCGCCCGTGCGTGGCCGATCTCGTTTTGCGCGATCGACGAGAACGCGACGTCCTCCTCGAGCGTCGGCGCGATCCCCGTCCACTCCGAGTCCCGCCAGCCGAGGATCAGCTCGTCGTCAGCTATCGAAAGAAGTTGCTGTGCCGGCGCGTTCACGGGCCTCCTTCAAGCGTGACTTGATCGAGTAGCCGTCGACGCGCCGGTACTTGAGGTCGAACTCGTCGGCCCACTCGGTGATCTGGTGGACCGAGTCGCGCGGCACGAGCCAGAGCGCTTCCGACTCGCCGCGCCGGCCGTACTGCTCGCGCGCCCAGGCATCGGCGAATGCCGCGTCGGGGGCATCGATCGAGCCCGCGTGCGCGAACGGCTGCCCCTTGCGTTCCTGGCGGAAGATTTCAAAGATCAACGCGGTCCTCGAAGATCATGCGGCGAGCACCGTGACGAAGTTCACGCAACAAGCAGTCGGTCGCGGACCCACTGCTCCTGCTGAAGGAAGCGGGCGCGGAACGCGAGGCGGTCCTGCGAGCGCGGACCGTGGCCGGTGACGACCGACTTGAGCTCGGCCCAGTCGGGCTCCGAGTACTCCCACACGCCGTCGTCCGAACGTCTCAGGTTCGGATCGGGAACGGTGAGGCCGAGCTCCCGGATCTGTGGGACATAGCCCTCGAGGAACTGCTGGCGCGCCTCTTCGTTCCCCTGCGACTTGATCCGCCACACGTACATCGGGTCTTCCTCGCGAGCGATCGGGTTGCCGTGGAACTGCATCAGCGGGCCCCACCAGCGGTTGATCGCTTCCTGCACGAGCTCACGCTGTGCGTCGGTGCCGGTCATCATCGCGAGGATGACGTCGCGTCCGTGAAGGATGTGGAACGACTCCTCCCAGCAGATCTTCTTCATGATCCGTGCGTAGGGCGCGTACGAGCACTTGAGGAGCGCCTTCTGCGAGATGATCGCCGCCGCGTCGACGAGCCATGCGATCACACCGACGTCGCCCCACGTGTGCGTCGGGTAATGGAAGACGTTGTGGAACTTCGCCTTGCCGGAGAGCAGGTCGGCGAACATCTGGTCACGCGGCTTTCCAAGGTCCTCGGCGACCCGGTAGATCAGCTGCGCGTGCCCGACCTCGTCCTGCACCTTGGCCGTGAGGGCGAGCTTCCGCTGCAGGGTCGGCGCCTTGAGGATCCACTCGCGTTCGGGGAGGACGCCCATCAGCTCCGAGTTGGCGTGCATCTCGATGAACTTGATCAGCTTCCGCCGGTACTCGTCCGGGAGCCAGTCGGTCGCTTCGACCTGCCCGCCGTCTTGCACATACGCCAGAAACGCTTGTGTCCGAGCGTCCATATGGCCTCTCACCCTACCGATCGTTAGGCTCTGGATCATAGATGTCCGCCAGGCGTGAGGAGCTAACCCGGATCGCCGCCCGGCTCTTCGCCGAGCAGGGCTATCAGGGCACGTCGCTGGCCGATCTGGCGGAGGAGCTCGGCGTCCAGAAGCCGTCGCTCTACCACCACATCGCGGCGAAGGAGGACCTGCTCTGGCAGGTCGCCTGGGAGGGTGCAAACGCCTTCCACGCAGCCCTGGACGCCGTGCCGGCCGAGGCGCCGGCGGCCGAGCGGATCCGGCTCGCGCTGCGGGCTCACCTGGCGGTGGTCGCCGGCCAGCTCGACATCGCCACCGTCTTCGTCCGCGAGTGGCGCCACCTCGGAGGTGAGCGTCACGAGGCCTTCGTCGCCGAGCGGCGCCGCTACGAGGAGCGAATCCGGGAGCTCTTCCGCGAGGGTGTCGAGCGAAGCCAGCTCCGCACCGATCTGGACGTCCCGACCGCGGCGCTGCTCTTCCTGAGCGCGGCGAACTGGGCCTACACCTGGCTGCGGCCCGGGTCGGACACAGATCAGCTCGCAGACCGGCTCTACGCGGCGCTGCTCGACGGCATGCGCGGGTATGCGACGCCGGATTAGCCGGCTGATCGATTCGTCAGTCAATTCGACCGGTTTTTCGCCGCTCGCCAGCGGATAAGTACCTGCGTCTCGACGCCTGCGGGGTGGGGGTAGCGCGCAAGTTCCCGCCGGTCCGAGAGGTCGAGCTTGTGACCCTTACGACGCAGGAGGACCCATGCCCAGGTTTTCGAAGCCTCGCCGGCGCGCCGCGTTGAGAGCGGCGATCGCAGCCGTGGCGGCGGCCGGTGTCGCCGTGGCGCTCGGTGCACTGCACGGCGGCGCAGCCACGCCCTCGACGCAGAGCGTGACCGTCCCGAGCAAAGCGGGACAAACCGTGACGGTTGCGTGGACGGGGACGATCCCCGCCGCGAGCCCACATCCGACGAGCGACTGCAACGGCGCCGGCGTGGGCAATGACGACGAAGGCATCACCGTAACCATCCCCCGCAAGGGCTACGACAGGTTCGACGCCACCTTCACCTTCTCGATCAACTGGACGCCGAGCAATCCCACCGGCCAGGAGACGCTGAACGACGAGGTGCTGACGGTCAACTCGGCCGACGGCCAGGACGCCGCCGACACAACCGGCTCGGAAGTCGGCTCGAGCGACGGTGGCACGACGAAGGAGACCGTCATCGCCCACAACCTCGGTCCGGGCACCTATCACGTGCTCGCTTGCGGGTACGTCAACTCGACGCCGCAGCCCTACCAGGGCAGCCTCACGGTCGACACCGTGGCGCGGTCGGCGACCCAGTCGCTGAAGTCGGCGAATGCGCAGGGCCTTGCGTTCTCCGCCGCGGTGCCCGCGGACCCGCAGCGTGACGAGGCCGAGCCGCTGATCGAGATCAGCCGCGACGGTCACATCTACACGTGCGGCCCGACCGGGTTCTCCGCCGGCGCGGACTACGCCCAGGTCTCGACCGACGGCGGCGACCAGTTCCACATCCTCGGGACGCAGCCGCGCGGCCAGCAGGGCGCGGGTGGCGGTGGTGACTGCGCACTCGCGACGGGCACGTCGGCGAACGCACTCGGCAACTACCAGTACGCGTACGCCGGGCTCGGTGCGTTGAGCGGCTTCACGACGTCGACCTCGCCGAACAACGGTCACAGCCTGGCGACGGCGGGAGCCGATGCGAACGGCGGCATCACGTCGAACGGTGTGCTGGCGGACCGGCAGTGGATGACGTTCACCGACGACCACACCGTGCTGCTTTCGTGGAACCAGCAGCAGCCGCGGAACGTCGTCGTGCAGAAGTCGACCGACGGTGGGCTTACGTACTCGCCGCTGACGTCGATCGCAGCTCCCGATCCGGAGTTTCCCGGGCCGCTTCGCTTCATCAGATCGCAGAACATCGTCTACATGCCCTGGACGAAGGGCGAGCAGGTCAACCTCGCCGTCTCGCGCGACGGCGGAGGCACCTGGACCGACTGCAAGGTGGCGAGCGGTGACACCGTCAAGGGCGGGACCGCCGGCTTCGCCGTCGCAGACCACGACTCGGCAGGGAACGTCTACGTCGTGTGGGCGGACTCGTCCGACTACCACACCTGGTTGAGCGTGCTCACGGCCGACAAGCTGGCGGCCTGCAACCAGTCGATCGACGCCGTGTCGGCGACCGACGACGGCGAGCCCACGGTCGATCCGGGCTTCTCGGCCCCGATTCAGGTCGACCGGGACAGCGTCCGCACAACGGTGTTCCCGTGGGTCGCCGCGGGCGGCGCGCCCGGGCTCGTCGCAGTCGCGTTCTACGGGGCGACAGCCGACGGTGACCCGAACTCGGGCGACTTCAAGGCGGGATGGAACGTATACGTCAACCAGTCGGTGAACGCGCTCGACGCGACGCGCACCGTCAGTCAGGTGCAGGCGACGACACACCCGTTCCACTACGACTCGATCTGCCTGAACGGGCTCGGCTGCGACCTCGCGGTCCCGCCGGGCGACAGGACGCTCGCCGACTTCTTCGCCATCGGGTACGACCCGTCGAGCGGCCGGCTCTCGGTCGTCTTCAACCGCGACGGCAAGAAGCCGGATGAGGCGCTGGGCCATGTCGGGACCCCGATGGTCGTCTCGCAGATCGCCGGCCCGTCGAACAATGGGAGCACGGTGGCCGTCACCGGCCGCGACGTCATTCGGTCGTCGTCCAACGATCCGACAGGCGACGCGCAGTCGAACTACTCCCTGACGGCACCCGGCGCCGTGCCGCCCGATCCGCCGACGAAGAACGAGGCGGCGGCGGACTTCACGAGCGCGTCGATCGGCCCTGACGCGGTCACGGGCGGGTTCACGGTCACGCTCAAGGTCGCCAACCTGTCGACCTCCGCGCTCACGCAGGCGCTTGCCGACACCGGCGGGCAGTCGCTCCTCTGGGTGTGGCGCTTCGCCAACGGCTATCAGGACTCCGCGGCCAGCGCGCGCTGGAATCCGGTAACCGGCTTCACGTTCGGCTGGAACGACTACACGCTCGGCGGATCGCCGTGCGTCTCGGCGACCTCGGCGCAGGGTGAGAAGTGCGTCGTCTATCCGGGCAACCAGCCGCTTGCCGGCAAGGTCGACCAGGCGACGGGGACGATCACGCTCACCGTCCCGCGGAGCAACCTGCGGCAGCTCGGCGGGGCCGACGCCGACGGTCGGCCGCTCGAGCAGCCCGCGGCCGCCGGCGCTCGGTTCTACGACGGGACGGCGTTCTCGTTCGCGAACAACGTCAGCCCGACCCAGGACAACCAGTCGTTCCTCTACACGCTGGACAACACGCCGGCGATGGACTTCCTGCTGCCGTAAGGGTCAGCGGCGGGAAGACCGCGGGAGCCGGGCGTCCGCCCGGCTCCCGCGGTCACGATTCAGATCGCGGTCCGCCAATCGAGAAGAGGGAGCTGGAGCCGGGCGGTCCAGCGACCGCTCGGCTCGTCCTCCTCGATCAGCGTCACCTCACGCGCGCGGGCGGCGATCGGCAGCTGGAGCTCGACGTCGAGCGGCGTCTCGCTGATCGTCTCACCTCGTCGAAGGCGCCTTCGTAGGGTGGTCGCTCCGGCCAACGCTGCCACACGGCTGCCGTCAGGTCGACGAACGGCAAGGAGGGAGCAGGGCGCAGCCACGTCGTGCCGTCCGGGAAGCGCTCGACGCGGTCGAGCTCGAAGTCGAACGCGGGGAAGTGCGAGATCAGATCGGCGACGGCTGCCTCGTCGAGCTCACCCGTGTCGAGGAACGGAAAGAGGATCGTCACGTGCGCCGGAACCCCGCGCGCCGCCCATGAGTCGTGGGCGAGCCGGAGCTCGCCGATCTGCGGCTCGGCTTCCGGGACGGGGACGATCAGCGCGGTGCGTGGCATGCTCGTGAGCGTGAAGCGCGCGCTCCTGATCGTCAACCCGTATTCGACGCACGTGACCGGCCGCCGGATCACGGAGGTCTCACGCGTCCTGAGCGAGCAGGTCGAGCTGCGGACCACGTTCACGCAGGGGCCGGGTCATGCGACGGAGCTCGCGGCCGGGGCGGCGGCCGCGGACGTCGACGCAATCATCGTCTTCTCCGGCGACGGCACCTACAACGAGGCGCTGAATGGCGCCGACGGCGCGATGCCGTTCGGATTCCTCCCGGGGGGCGGTACGAGCGTCTTCCCGCGCGCGCTCGGGCTGCCGCGCGACCCGGTCGCGGCCGCGCGCGCTGTCGGCCTCGCCGTCGCCGAGGACCGGACGCGGCGCATCTCGCTGGGTGCGGTGAACGGCCGCCGCTTCAGCTTCTCCGCCGGGATCGGGTTCGACGGCGAGGCGGTGCGGCGGCTCGACAGGCTCGGGCGCGACGCGGGCGGCGCACGGCCCGGTGACAGCGCGTTCGTGCGGATGATCGGACAGATGCTGCTCGAGCGGCGCGCACGTTGGGATCCGCAGCTGGAGATCGAAGGTGTCGGCCGTGCCGCATTCGTGCTCGTCGCCAACTGCGATCCCTACTCGTACGCCGGCTCCGTCCCATTGCACATCGCGCCCGACGCGCGGTTCGAAGACGGTCTGGACTTCGCCGCGCCGAAGCGCGTCCGGGCGCGTGACGTGCCTTGGTTGTTGTCGGCGATCGTTCGCGGCAAGGGCTATGACACGCGCGTGCTCCGCGGTCACGACCTCGATCGGATCGTCGTCCATTGCGACCAGCCGATGCCGTTGCAGTCCGACGGCGAGGACCTCGGGGACGTCGAGGACGTGGTGTTCGAGGCGCGGCGTAACGCGATCGCGGTGCTGGTCTAGGCGCCGACGATGCCTGGCGGTAGCGGACGCATACGGCTCTGGCTGGAGCGCGACCGCAAGGGCGCTGGTTACCACCTGCGTGACGCCGCGACGGGCGAACGCGTGTCGTGGGAGGACAGCCGCATTCGGGTCGTGCCGGTCGCGGGTGTGTCGTTCCGGCCCGAGGCGGTCGCCGACGCCTCATTCGATCCCGGCGCGCGGCTGGCGCTCGTCCCGGAGCCGGAGAACGAGCACGATCCGAACGCGGTCGCCCTCTGGAACGCAGCGCGGACGCTCCAGGCGGGCTACGTGCCGCGCGACGTCGCCGCCGAGCTGGACGGCAGCGAGCAGGCCGTGTCGCTGTGGCGCGCCGGGGAGGGCCTGCGCATCCTGCTCGTCCCGCGCGGTTCTTGGGTGGGCAAGCCTCGCTAGACTCGGCGCCCTGATGGGCGACTGGTACACGGTCGGGATCCTCGTCGGGCTGGGCGCGGCGATCGGTGTCGCTGCGACGGGCGCGCTGAGGCGCGCTCTCGCGGCGCTCGTGGTCGCCGCGGCCTGCTCCGTGGCGATCGGCTTCGCATTCGGACAGTGGGACGAGGCCGCCGGCGGCGCGGCCGGCGCACTTTGCGGCGCGCTTGGATCGGCACCGCTCGTCTCGGGAACGCTGCGTCGCGGCGGCACGCGCGGCGGCACGGCGGCACTGCTCGCGCTCGCCGCGCTCGCCGGGGCCGCGCTCGCGTTCGTGCCGGTGGTGGGATACCTCGAGGCGCTCGCCGTGCCGGTGCTCGGCGTGCGACTGCGACGCCGCGCGCCCGACACGCACGCGGGCCTCCGCTCTCTTGCCAAGGACTAAACCTGTGGTCGTGATCGTGATCGACGGCCTGACGCCGTCGATGTTCGAGGCCGCAGACACACCCGCGATCCGCTTTCTCGCGGAGCACGGCGAGTACCGCCGCTCCGCGTCAGTCTTCCCGTCGCTGACGCCGGTCTGCCTGGCCTCGATCGCGACCGGCGCCTATCCCGACGTGCACGAGATCCCGCACCTCGTCTGGTGGCACCGCGGTGAGCACCGGCTCGTCGAGTACGGCTCGTCGTTCGGCGCCGCGCGTGCCGCCGGCCTCACTCGCACGTTGCGTGACACGGTCATCGACCTGAACGCGAAGCATCTCTCGCGCAACGCGGAGACGATCTACGAAGCGCTCGAATCCGCGGGCCTGACGACAGGTGCGATCAACATCACGTGCTACCGCGGCAGTCATCGCCACCTGCCAACGATCCCCGGGGTGCCCGCCGTCTACGGACCGAAGCGGTTCTTCTTCTACTCGCTCTACGAGAGCGACCGCACCGGGGCGCCGATGGCGGTGCGCAACCGTGCGCTCGGCTCGATCGACGCGTACGCAGCATCGGTCGGTCGCTGGCTCGTGACGCGTGACGGCTTCGACGCGCTCGTCTACTACCTGCCGGACTACGACTACGCGTCGCACGCTGCCGGGCCGGACCTTGCGCATGAGGCACTCGCCCGCAGTGACGCGGCAATTTCCGAGTTGATGGACGCGGCCGGAGGACCGGATGAGTTTCTCGAGCGGTACGCGGTCGTGATCTGCAGCGACCACGGTCAGTCCAGGGTCGAGCAGGTTGTGCGCCTCGATGCCGGCGACGATCTCGTCACCGCGTCGAACCGCGCGGCGATGGTCTACACCGACAGCGCGCGCGCCGTCGCAGAGCGGCTCGACGCGCAACCGGCGGCGGGGATCGTGCTCTTTGAGGAGGACGGTCAGATGATCGTGCGGCGTGACGGCGACGAAGACGCGACGCTGCTCGATGAGGTGCCCAACGGCCGGGTGCGCGCAGCAGCCGCGCTACGCAACCGGAATGCCGGCGAGGTGATCGTGTCGGCCGCGCCCGGCTGGGAGTTCCTCGACCTCGCAGGCCGCCACCACCTGGGCGGCGGCAGCCACGGCTCGCTCGAGCTTGCAGACTCGGAGGTGCCGATGCTCACCGTCGGCCTCGAGCAACCGCCCGCCTCGATCACCGGAGTCAAAGCGCTTGTCGCGGAGCACTTCGGCGTCTCGGTCCGCCGTGCCGCCTAGGTGGATCGAGCAGCAGTTGCGCCACCGCGGCATTCGCGACGAGCGGGTGCTCGCCGCAATGGCTCGTGTGCCGCGCGAGGCGTTCGTCCCGCCGGACGCGCGCCGGCACGCCTATGCGGACGTTGCGCTTGCGCTTCCGCACGGCCAGACCATCTCGCAGCCCTACATCGTCGCCTTGATCTGTCAGGCGCTCGAGCTCGAGGGGCACGAGCGCGTGCTCGACGTCGGCACGGGCTCCGGCTACCAAGCGGCGGTGCTGGCGGCGCTCGCCGCAGAGGTCGTCTCGGTGGAGCGGATCCCCGAGCTCGCCGAGCAGGCGCGCCTGAACCTCGACGCGGCCGGCTACGACGTCGAGGTCCGCGTCGGCGATGGATCGCTCGGCGTCCCGGATCGCGCACCATACGACGCGATCGCCGTGGCGGCCACGACGCCCGAGGTGCCGGAGCCGCTCTACGAGCAGCTGGCCACCGGCGGCCGGCTCGTCCTGCCGATCGACGAGAGCTTGGTCTCCGTCACGAAGACTCCCTCGGGCCGGCGGGCGCGCTTCCTGTCGCCCGCCCGGTTCGTGCCGCTTGTCACCGGTTTGCCGGATCAGTGACCGGGGATGACCGGGCGGCCATGAGGGGGCGCGCAGCCTCGGAGCTGCTCTCGTTACCGGTGCGGATGCACGGGATCCAACTCGGCATCCCGGTCGATGCGCTGCTCGACGCGCGGATCGACCGGCTGCTCGGGTTCGAGGTCCTCTGCGGCGACGGCGCCCGGCGCTTCCTGCCGTTCGCCGTCGCTCGGCTCCAGGCGGACGAAATCGCGCTCGAGTCGGCGCTCACGCTGATCGACGAGCGCGACATCGATTACTACCGGCGCAATTCTCGCCGCCTGATCGAGGCCGGGTACGACGATCCCTGGATCGATGAGGACGGCCGCCTCTACCCGCTCAGCACGGCGCCACGTCCGCTGCGCTAGCCTCGCCGGGTGTCCGCCACCGGCCGTACCGTCACCGCGCTTCGCAGTCCCCACAACTGGATCCAGCTCTTCAAGTTCGGCGTCGTCGGCGCCACCGGGTTTGCGATCAATCTCGCGGTCTACAAGCTGCTGCTCGGGATCGGCGCGCACAAGGCCGCCGCAGTCTCCTTCGTGGTCGCCGCAGCCAGCAACTACTGGTGGAACCGGCACTGGACGTTCGCCGGCCAAAAGGGCAGCTTCGCGCTCCAGGGGATGCGCTTCTACGTCGTGTCGCTCGTCGCCTTCGCAGTCAACCAACTCTGGCTCGCGGTGTTCCTCGACTGGTGGCACTGGGGCAAGGTCGTCTCGCAGGCGCTGGCGATCATCCTCGTCACCCCGCTGAACTTCCTCGGCAACAAGCTCTGGTCCTTTCGTCGGTGAAGGTCGCGGCCGTTGCCGCGCTCGCGCTCGCGCTGGTCCCGATCGCGCAAGCGGGGACGACGACCTCGGTCCCGAACCCACTCACCACGACCACGCCGCTTGCGCAGACTCAGCCACGGACGACGAAGAGTCAGGCGATCGCCCTCTTCCTCGCGGACGACAAGGTCGCGGACTGGCTGAAGCGCTACCCGCCGAAGCCCGTCACCGACGCGACCTTCGAGCAGGGCAGCTGGACCGTGAACGTGTATTCGGGCAAGGCTGGTGAGATCGCAACCGGAAAGGTCGACGACGGCACCGGTGCCGTGACCGACGCGTGGACCGGCCCGCAGGTGGCGTGGAAGATGGCGCGCGGGTACAGCGGTGCGTTCGGCGGCGAGAAGATCAACAGCTACACGGTGTGGCTCGGGCTGTGCGCGATCTTCCTGCTCGGCCTCGTCGACTGGCGCCGGCCGTTCTCGGTGCGCAACGTCGATCTGCTCGCCCTCCTCTCGTTCTCGGTCTCGCTGTGGTTCTTCAACCGCGGCGACATCTTCACCGCGATGCCGCTGGTCTATCCGCCGCTGCTCTGGCTGCTGCTCCGATGCGTCTGGATCGCACGCACGGACCGCCCGGCGCGCGGTGGCGCCGTGTGGCCGGTGTGGGTGCTCGCGTCGGCGACGGTGTTCCTCGCCGGCTTCAAGGTCGGCCTCAACTGGCGCGCGTCGAACGTGATCGACGTCGGCTACTCGGGCGTGATCGGCGCCGACCGCATCGTGCACGGCCAGATCCCGTACGGGCACTTCCCGGTCGAGGACTCGCGTCCGGCCTGTGGTCCCGCCGACAGCGATGGCGAGATCCGGGACCGGATTCAGACGAACGGCATCTGCGAGAACGCCAACCCGCAGGGCGACACCTACGGCCCGATGTCGTACATCGCCTACATCCCCGGTTACGCGATCTTCGGCTGGAGCCACATGTGGGACAAGCTGCCCGCCGTCCATTTCACGTCGATCCTGTTCGACCTGCTCGCGATGCTCGGGCTCGCGGTGGTCGGTCGCCGCTTCGGCGGGCCACGACTTGCCGCGACCGCCGCCTTCACGTGGGCTGCGTGGCCGTTCGCGCAATACGCATCGAGCTCGAACACGAACGACGCGATCGCACCCGCGCTCCTCGTCTGGGGCTTTGCCGTCCTCACGAGCGATGCCGGCCGCGGCGTCTTCGTCGCGCTCTCCGGTTGGACGAAGTTCGCGTCCCTGCTCGTCCTGCCGCTGTGGTCCGGCTATCCGGAGGCTCGGCGGCCGCCGACGATCGCGCGGACGCTGCTCGGCTTTGCGCTCGGGAGCGCGGCCGTGTTCTGGGTGCTGCTCCTCGAACCATCCCCGCTGCACGCGGCGCGTGTCTTCTACGATCGCACGGTCAGTTTCCAGATCGGGCGCGCTTCACCCTTCTCGGTGTGGAATTGGGGCTCCTACCACGCGAAGGGCTTGCCGGATCTCCATCTGGTGCAGCGCGTGCTGCAGGTGCTCCTCGTCGTGGGTGCGCTCGCGCTCGCGTGGTTCCCGCGCCGTCGCTCGCCGCTCCGCATGGCGGCGCTGACCGGCGCGGTCCTGATCGGGTTCGAGCTCGTGCTGACGCACTGGTTCTACCTCTACCTGCCGTGGTTCTTCCCGTTCGTGGCGCTCGCGCTCGTCGCGCCGGTGCCGGGGGGCGCTGCTTCTGTCGATGAGCCCGCTGCGCTCGAGGCCTGAGGTCGCGGCCGCCGCGGGCGGCCTGTTTCTGCTCTGCTGGGGCCTCGTGCACCGTGGCTTCTGGTCGCACGGCGTGCTCGTCGACTGGCCGACCTACCAGGGCTACGGCGACGCGATCCTCAATCACGGGCTCGTCCCGTACCGCGACTTCGCCGTCGAGTACCCGCCGGGCGCGCTCCCCGTGTTCATCTTGCCGGCCGCCTTCGGGAACTACGCCACTGCGTTCGCGTGGGAGATGGCGGCGTGCGGCGTCGCGCTCGTCGGAGTTGTCGCAGCGATTCGACGCGAGGCCGCGTTCTACGTCGCGCTCACGCCGGTGCTCGCCGGTTCATTGATCCTCTCGCGCTTCGACCTCTGGCCGGCACTGCTCACGGTTAGTGCATTGGCGGCGCTCTTGCTCGAGCGTCACCGGCTCGGTTGGGGCCTGCTCGGGGCGGCGGTCGCAGCGAAGCTCTGGCCGCTCGTGATCGTGCCGCTCGCGCTCGTCTGGTCGTACCGCGCGGGAAGGCTTCGCGCAGCGCTCGCCGGCCTCGCCGTCGTGACGGCGGTGTTCGCGCCGTTCGCGCTCATCGCGCCGCACGGACTGTGGGACAGCGTGCGCGGCCAGGCCTCACGGCCGCTGCAGATCGAGAGCCTCGGCGCCTCGCTCTTCACCGCGTTCGGCCATCCGAACGTGATCAGCTCGCACGGCTCGCAGAACGTCGCGGGCCACGATGGTGTCGCGGCGCTGTTCGCGCTGCTGCAGGTCGCGGTGCTGGTCGCGCTCTGGGTCGCCTTTGCGCGCGGCCCCGCGACCGGCGACCGGTTGACCCGCTACGCGGCCGCGTCGGTCTGCGCCTTCATCGCCTTCGGCAAGGTGCTGTCACCGCAGTTCCTCCTCTGGCTGATCCCGCTCGTCCCGCTCGTTCGCGGACGGCGCGGCTTGGCGGCGACAGGGCTGCTGACATCGGCGTTCGTGCTGACGCAGGTCTGGTTCCCCCGCCGCTACTGGGACTACGTCTATGCGTTCGACAACGCCGGCATCGTCCTGGCGAGGAACCTGGTCTTGGTGGCACTGCTGCTCGTGCTCATCTGGCCGGACCCGGTTGCGCGGCGCGCCGCGATGCCTCACAGTCACCCCGGGATCGTGAATCGAGACGGGAGGGTTTGATGGCGCGCACTCCGCTTGCTGCTGCAGTCGAGGAGGCCGTGGCGAAGATTGCCGACGACGGCATGAAGACGACTCGCCGGAAATTTCTGACAGGAGCCGGTGCGACCGTGGTCGGTGCCTCGCTGTTCGGGCGCCTCGCGGGGCCCGCGACGGCGGCGCCTCCGCCTCCCGGGACACGCATCGCCGTCGTCGGAGCAGGGCTGGCCGGGTTGACTTGCGCCTACCGGCTGCAGCAGGCGGGCTATGCAGCCCAGGTGTTCGAGGCGTCTGCACGCATCGGCGGCCGCTGCTGGACAGGTCGCGGAGACTTCGGCGACGGGCAGATCTACGAGCACGGCGGGGAGCTCATCGACAACGGCCACATCGACATGAAGCAGCTGGCGAACGAGCTCGGCTTCACGCTCGACAACCTCTTGCAGGCCGAGACGAACGGCACCGAGCAGCTCGGGTACTTCTTCGGCAAGCCGTACACGGCGGCGCAGATGGCGGGCGACCTGAAGGGGATTTGGCAGCAGGTGCACTCCGACGTCAGCGCCGCAAGCTATCCGACCGTCTACAACCTCAGCACGACCCGCGGGCAACAGCTCGACCAGATGTCGTTGTTCCAGTGGATCGAGAACTACGTGCCGGGTGGCCACAACTCGCAGCTCGGTCAGCTGCTGGACGTCGCCTACAACATCGAGTACGGCGGCGAGTCAAAGGTCCAGAGCTCGTTGAACATGCTCTACCTGCTCGGGTATGTCGGGCCCGGGCAGTTCCGCACCTTCGGCAAGTCGAACGAGAAGTTCCACGTCCGTGGAGGAAACGATCAGGTGACCGCGGCACTTGCGGCGAAGATCGCGTCGCAGATCACGTTGAGCACGCCACTCACCGCGATCAAGGTCAGTGGCGACGGCACCTACACGCTGACCTTCGCGAACGGGACCGGTTCGTTCACGAAGATCGTCGACCATGTGGTGCTCACGCTGCCGTTCGCGGTGCTTCGTACGGTCGACTTCTCCAGGGCCGGCTTCAACCAGGTCAAGACCTGGGCGATCAACGAGCTCGGCATGGGGACGAACTCCAAGCTCCATCTCCAGTTCAACTCGCGGTTCTGGCGCAGTGCGGGCTTGAACGGCGAGACGTACTCCGACCGCGGCTACCAGAACACGTGGGAAGTCTCACGCAGCCAGTCCGGCGCGAGCGGGGTGCTCGTCAACTACACCGGCGGCACGCCGGGGACGAACGCGGGCAAGGGCACCCCCGAACAGGCTGCGACATCGTTCCTCAGGCAAGTCGAACCGGTTCTGCCCGGTGCAACGGCGCAGTGGAACGGCAAGGTCGTTCGCGACTACTGGACCGACTACCCGTGGACGCAGGGGTCGTACTCATACTGGAAGGTCGGGCAGTACACGCGCTTCTCGGGTGCAGAGAAGGAACAGAGCGGCAATTGCCACTTCGCCGGCGAGCACACCTCGCAGGACTTCCAGGGCTACCTCCAGGGCGCGGTCGAGACCGGCCAGCGCGCAGCGACCGAGATCCTCAGGCCCTAGATTTCGACCCGGACGGCCGTGCAGCTCGTCGCGCGGCCGTCCGCGGTGCACTCGACGAGAGCACCTTCGATCCGCACTTCACCCGTGGCGGGCTCGAGCCTCGTCGGCATGCCGGTGAGGAAGCGCTTGAGGGCGTTGTGCTCATCGCTTCCGATTACCGAATCGTGCGGTCCCGTCATGCCGGCGTCGGTGATGGCCGCCGTCCCGCCCTTGAGCACGCGTGCGTCGCTCGTCTGCACGTGCGTATGCGTGCCGAGTACGGCGGTCACGCGTCCGTCGAGATAGCGCGCCATCGCGACCTTCTCGCTCGTCGCCTCCGCGTGGAAGTCGAGCACGATCACCGGCGTCCGTTCGCGCGCCTCATCGACGAGGCGGTCGATCGTGACGAACGGGCTCTCGAACGGATGGAGTGAGAACTCACCGAGCAGGTTGATCACGGCGACGCCGTCGTGCACCGCGAGGCCGCTGCCCGGCGTGCGCGGCGACAGGTTCGCGGGGCGCAGCACGCGGTCGGTGCCGGAGAGGTACGGCGCGAACTCCGACTGGCCCCAGGTCCAGTTCCCGAGCGTGATCACGTCGGCACCGCTTGCGAGGATCTTGTCCGCGAGCTTCGCGGTGATCCCGCGCCCGGCCGCTGCGTTCTCCCCGTTCACGATGCAGAAGTCGGCGCCGAGCTCGTCGCGCAGCGACGGCAGCCGCGTCTCGACTGCCCGTCGCCCGGGCGCGCCGAACACGTCGGCGACGAACAGAATTCTCACGAATGCCTTTCTAGTTCAGGGAAAGAGTCGTCGCGGGGTGCACCTCGACCACGACATGATTCCCCGAATCGTTCGTGTAGCGCGAGAGCGCCTGGTGCTCCGCGTGTGAGAAGTCGACGACCGAGCCGAGCTTCGAGCCCGCTGAGGTGACAGGCGAGCCGACCGCCAGTGAAGGGTCGATGCGTACGTGCGAGACGGTGACGACGAGCGACGGCGAGCCCGACGGTTGAATGACGACGCGCGAGCCATACGTGCGGCCGTTCAGGACGACGTCGTCGATCGAGACGATGATGCCGTCGACCGGTGAGTAGACGTCGGTGCCGGGCGCCGCGCCCACGTCGATCGCCGAGGAGCCGGGTCCCTCGCCGCCGGGCAGCTGGTACCAGTGCGGGCGACCGGTCGAGCCGCCGAAGATCTTGTGCACGACGCGCTTCAGCAGCCCCTGGTTGACCTGTGTGCCGAGCGGCGCCAGCGCGAGTGCGCCCTCGCTTCCGCCCTGGTAGCCGATCACCGTGACGCGCGACTGGCTGACCGGAAGCTGAAGGTGCAGGGAGCCGAGCCGGGCGACGATCTCGGGCCGCGGCGGGCCGGCGGGCAGGAGGCTGGACGCGCTGGCCGGTGCGGCCTGCTGGACGGGCGACCCCGAGCCGCCGAAGGCCGAGAGCAGCACGGTGACGAGGCCGATCGCGGCAACCGCGATCAGCACGGCGAGCCGGCGTAGTCGGCGCTCGCGCTCGAGGTGGCGGCGCTGGGCCGCACGGGTATGCCGGTTCATCACCGGGGGCGGCATCCGGGGCACCGTAGCGAAGGACTCTAAGGGTTTCAACGCGAGGGCGCCGTCCGTCCCGAACGACCAGTCCCAATCCGGAGGCCTGAGCAGGCGCGCCGCGGCGGTAGGATCGCTGCGGTGAGCACGAGGATTCAGGTCCCGCGCTGGATGCAGCTGGTGGGCCTGCCGCTGCTGCTCGTTCTGGCGTGGATCGTGGCCAGCGCTGCGGCTCACGTCGTTTTTCTCTTCGTGGTGGCCGCCCTCGTGGCGCTGCTGCTCGATCCGCTCGTGCGGGGACTCCAGAAGGTGCGCCTGCCCCGCGGCATCTCGGTCGCGCTCGTGTACCTGAGCTTTGCGGCTGCGCTGGGGCTGGTCATCCTGGCGGTTACCACCGCCGTCGTCGGTCAGACGAAGACGGCTGCGAACAGGTTCAACGCGTACTTCACGAATGCTCGCGGCGTCACCGGACAGACCTCCGCCGATCGCGACGTCGATCGCCTCCAGCACTGGCTGAACACGCACCGGCTGAAGTCCGTCAAGGTGCAAGCGCGCGGCCACCGTCTCGTGCGCCAGATCAGGCAGCGCGACGTCGGCAAGTACACCCACAAGATCGTCACGTTCGTCGAAGGCGCGGCGATCTCGATCGGCAAGACGCTGTTCTCCGTTGTGCTGCTCTTCGTCGTCTCCGTCTACATGCTGCTCGACATGCAACGGCTCGGCCGGACGATCAACCGGCGCTTCCCGCCGCGACCAGGCGAGCAGCCGCTGTTGATGAGCATCGAGCGCGCGCTTGCGTCGTACGTGCGCGGGCAGGCGGCGCTCAGCCTGATCATCGGCGCGAGTGCGGGGATCGGGCTCTGGGCGCTCGCAGCGCTCGGCCTGCTGCCGCACGGACAGCAGTACGCGCTGCTGTTCGGCGCCTGGGTCGCCGTGACCGAGATCATCCCGTACCTCGGGCCGTGGCTCGGCGCCGTGCCGGCGGTGATCTACGCGCTCGTCGTGCACCCGATCTCCGCTCTGTGGGTCGTGCTGCTCTTCCTCGCGATCCACCAGATCGAGGGCCACGTCGTCGTCCCGAACGTGATGGGCAACGCGCTTCGGCTGCACCCGCTGCTCGTGATCTTCGGGCTCGCCGCCGGCGCGGAGCTCTACGGCTTGCCGGGCGCGCTGATCGCGCTGCCGCTGCTCGCCGTCGGCCGCGCGATCTGGGAGTTCTTCGCCGACCGGATCACGCTCGAACCGTGGTCGGACGAGGATCCGGTCCCCGTCGAGTTGGTGGAGCCGCGTACTCTGGAGAAGCAATGAGCCGTAGGCTTGACGGAGGCGACCAAGGAGCGAAGGCCCCGGCTTTGCCGGGGCCGAAGCGGGGATGAGCGCGTTCCCGGCCACCCGTTTGCGCCGTCTGCGCCGTACAGGCGGCCTCCGCGATCTCGTGCGCGAGACCTCGCTCTCGGTCGACGATCTCGTGATGCCGCTCTTCGTCGCACCGGAGGCTCTGCCGAACGAGCGCCTCCCCGGGCTCGCGCGGCACACCGTCGACTCGGTCGTGCGCGAGTGCGAAGAGCTTCTGCGGCTCGGCGTCAAGTCCGTGATCCTCTTCGGCCTCCCCGAGGAGAAGGACGAGGAAGGGTCGGGCGCGTGGCTCGAGGACGGTGTTGTCCAGCGCGCGCTGCGCGCGCTGCGCCCCCGGTTCCCGGAGCTGCTGCTGACGACGGACGTCTGTCTCTGCGAGTACACCTCGCACGGCCATTGCGGGGTCGTGCACCCAAACGGTGAGGTCGACAACGACGCATCGCTCGAGCTGATCGTGCGCACGGCGGTCTCGCACGTCGAGGCGGGAGCCGATGTCGTTTGCCCGAGCGACATGATGGACGGCCGCGTCGGCGCGATTCGCGAGCAGCTGCCGGAGACGCCGATCATCGCCTATTCCGCGAAGTACGCGTCGGCGTTCTACGGGCCGTTCCGCGACATCGCCGACAGCGCGCCCGCGTTCGGCGACCGGCGCGGCTACCAGATGGACCCCGGCAACGTGCGTGAGGCGCTGCGCGAATGCGAGCAGGACATCAACGAGGGTGCGGATCTGATCATGATCAAGCCCGCGCTGCCGTACCTCGACGTGATCAGGGCCGCGCGCGACCGCTTCGATCTGCCGCTTGGCGCCTACAACGTGAGCGGCGAGTACGCGATGGTGAAGGCCGCTGCCGCCGCCGGCGATCTCGACGAGCGCGTCGCGGCGATCGAGTGCCTCACGGCGATCCGCCGCGCCGGCGCCGACATCGTCTTCACGTACTGGGCGAAGGAATACGCCTCGTGGCTCCTATAACCAGAACGGAGCTAACCAGAACGGAGCTCTGGCACCACGCGCAGAAGGTGATCCCCGGCGGCGTGAACTCGCCGGTGCGCGCGATGCGCGGCGTCGGCCTCGACGAGCCGTTCTTCGTCAGGCGCGGCGACGGCGCGACGCTCGAGACGGCCGACGGGCGCACGCTGCTCGACTGGGTGCAGTCCTGGGGGCCGCTGATCTTCGGCCACGCCGACGTCGAGACCGTCGAAGCGGTGCGTGAGGCCGCGCTCGACGGAACGAGCTTCGGCGCGCCGACGGAACGCGAGGTCGAGCTGGCGCAGGAGATCGTCGACGCCGTGCCGTCGGTCGAGCTCGTGCGGCTCGTCTCGTCCGGGACCGAGGCAGCGATGTCGGCCGTGCGGCTCGCGCGCGGGTTCACGCACCGCGACCGCGTGATCAAGTTCGCCGGTTGCTACCACGGTCACGCTGACGGCTTTCTCGTGAGCGCCGGCTCCGGTCTCGCGACGCTCGGGATCCCTGCTTCGCCCGGCGTGCCGAGCGGCGTCACGAACGACACGATCGTGTGCGCCTACAACGACGTCGACGGCGTCGCCGCCGCCGTCGAGCGCTACGGCGAGGGTCTCGCGGCGATCATCGTCGAGCCGATCGCCGGGAACATGGGGTGCGTCCCGCCGGCGCCGGGCTTCCTCGAGGCGTTGCGGCTGCTCTGCGATGCGTCGGGTGCCTTGCTGATCTTCGACGAGGTGATCTCCGGCTTCCGCGTTGCACGCGGCGGCGCGCAGGAGCGCCTCGGCGTCACGCCCGATCTGACCGTGCTCGGAAAGATTGTCGGCGGCGGCCTGCCACTCGCCGCGTTCGGTGGCCGCTCCGAGGTGATGAGCGAGCTCGCGCCCTCCGGGTCCGTCTACCAAGCGGGAACGCTGAGCGGCAACCCGATCGCGACCGCCGCCGGCCTGTCGGTGGTGAGGCGGCTGCGCGACCCCGCCGTCTACGACGAGCTCGAACGGCGCTCGGCGCGCCTCGCCGACGGGCTCGCCCCGTTCGGCCGCGTGCAGCGCGTTGGCGCGATGCTGACGCTGTTCGCCGGCCGCGACGAGCCGGTCGAGCGGTTCGAGGAGCTGAACACCGAGCGTTACGGTCAGCTGTTCCGTGGGTTGCTCGAGCGCGGCATGTACATCGCGCCGAGTCAGTACGAGTGCCTGTTCCCGTCGCTGGCGCACGGCGACGATGAGATCGAGGCGACGCTCGAGGCTGTCGGTGACGTCCTCAGTCGTTGATGCCATCGCCGGAGGCGCCCGCTCCGAGAGCGACGTCTGGGGCGCCGCCCTGCGCGGGGCTCCCGACTGGGAGCCGGTGTTCTCGCCGCTCGCCCCGGATGCGCTCGCGCTCGGGCTGGAAACGGTCTACGAGGCCTACCTCGTGCACTACGGCCGCCCGCGCCTCTTCGACGCTCCGGATGCCGACGAAGCGGTGCTGCTCGGCGACTACCTCTACGCGCACGGCCTCGTACGGATCGCCGAAGCGGGCGGAGTGGAGGCGGTGCGCGTGCTCGCCGATTTGATCTCGCGCTGCGCCGCGCTGCGGGCCGATGGGCTGGCCGGCGACGGCGAGGCGTGGATCGACGCTGCGCGCGCACTCGGCGGCGCCCCGGAGAGCGACGCTGTCGCTCGCGCGCTTCGGCTGCACTCCGCTAGAGTCGCGCTGCTGTGATTGCAACTGCTCCGATGCTGCTCGACGCCGCCACCGAAGGCCGGAACGTCATCCTCGGGATGCTTGTCGTCGGGCTCATCTTCCTCGGCACGATTGCACTCGGTGAGCTCGCCCACTACGCGAGCCACCGCCGCGCAGACCGCAAGCGCGCCCGCCGCAACGCGTACTAGAAACGCGAACGCCGCCCGAAGGCGGCGTCCGCATTTGCCGATCGTGCTCGCTCGATCAGTGGTGCGTCAGGGTCGCGACCAGCTCGCTGCGCACCCGCTCGAGCTCGCGGGTGTGAGCGTCGAGCTCGTCGTGACTCGCGCCGCGCCGGGCCAGGACCTCGCGCACGAGCACGAGTCCGCGCGCGTGCAGCAGCAGATCGTCGACGTGATGGTTGAGAACGGCTGCGTCTTGGACTTCGCAAATGCTCATGCTGCCTCCTCGATGACCGCGAGACCGGCGTCCGCCGGCGTCTCGGCGGTCACGGTCTCATGGCGATGCGCGACGCGCATCGTGGTTGTCAGGATTGCGCCCACCAGAGCGAGCACGGCGAGCGTTCCGAACGCAACGCGGTAGCCGTGGGTCGTGTCGGCGAGCGTGGTGCCGCCTGCCGCGCTTGTCGCGATCGTGGTCACTGCGGCCAGACCGATCGCTCCCCCGATCTGGCGGCTGGTGTTGACAAGACCCGACGCGATGCCCGCGTCGCGCCCCGGGACTCCCGCCAGCGCCGCGATCGTGACCGCGACGAACGAGATGCCCATGCCGAGGCCCACCAGGATGAACGACGGCAGGAGGTCGGTCAGGTAGTGCCCGTGCACCGGGAGCCGGATCAGGTAGCCCTCGGACGAGGCCATGAACAGCAGACCGGCTGCGAGGACGCGCCGCGGTCCGAACCGCGTCACGAACCGTTGTGCGACGTTCGACATCACGGCCACCGTCCCGGCGATCGCCGTGAAGGCGACCCCGCTCTCCGCGGCCGAGTAGTGCAGGACCTGCTGCAGGTACAGCGTCAGCAGGAAGAACTGCGAGAAGGCGATCGACGCGATGATCGTCGTAATAACGTTCGCCGTCGCCAGCGTGTTCCCGCGGAACACCTCGAACGGCACGAGCGGCGACTCGGCCCGTCGCTCGATCGCCAGGAACGCGGCGCCGAGCAGTCCTGCCACCGCGAGCAGCGAGACGGTCGAGAGGCTGGTCCAGCCGCTCTGCGTCGCGCGCGTCAGTGCGTAGACGAGCACCATCAACGAGGCCGTGATCGTCGAGGCGCCTGCGACGTCGAAGTGGCGACCGGCGTTGTCCGCGCGGCTCTCCGCGAGCCGGCGAGGCGCCAGCAGGACGAGCGCGAGCCCGACCGGGACGTTGAGATAGAAGATCCACGGCCAAGAGAGGTACGAGGTCAGGACGCCGCCGAGAAGGACGCCGACGGCCGCGCCACCGCCCGAGGCTGCGCCCCAGATGCCGAGCGCGAGGTTGCGTTCGCGTCCTTCGCGGAACGTTGTCATCAGGATCGAGAGCCCGGCCGGCGCGAAGAGCGCGCCCCCGACGCCCTGGATCCCGCGGAAGACGATCAGCGAGCTCGCCGACCACGCAAGGCCGCTGAGGATGGAGGCAAGGGTGAAGAGCGCGATGCCCGCGATGAAGATTCGGCGGCGGCCGAGGATGTCGGCCAGACGGCCGCCGAGCAGCAGGAAGCCGCCGAAGAGGATTGCGTACGCCGTGATCACCCACTGCAGGCCGGCCTCCGAGAAGCCGAGGTCGGACTTGATCGTGGCAAGCGCGACGTTCACGATCGACAGATCGAGGACGACCATGAACTGCGCAGCGACGATCAGGGACAGGGCGACCCAGGAGCTTGGGGCCCGCCGAAGAGATATTGAGGAGCCAACCATTAATGTCCTTTCAAGATCGTGGAACTATGCAACGATAGCACACGACCACTCTAGGACGCGCTACACTTCTCCCAAATGACGACACCTGTTCACAGCCACAACCCGGCAGCGGTGCTCAAACCGGGCGTCAAGGCACCGTTCGAGCTGATCTGCAGCACGGCGTTCCTGCTCAAGCGCGTGGGCATGCTGGCGAAGGAGCGCACGATGGAGGCCTACGACGCCATCGGCGCGAACCCGTACCACTACTCGGTGCTCGCGGTCCTCGAAGAGGGCGCGCGCGACACGCAGGCGAAGATCGCCGATGCGCTCGGGTACGACCGCAGCTGGCTGGTCGGGCTGTTGGACGAGTTGGAGGAGGCGGGGCTGATCGAGCGCAAGCGCGATCCGGAAGACCGCCGGCGCCATCTCGTCAGCCTCAACCCGGCCGGGAAGAAGCGGCTCGCCGAGCTCCGCGCGATCTCGAAGCGCGTCGAGGACGAGCTCCTCGCCTCGCTCGACGCCGAGCAGCGCGCACAGCTGCACGAGCTCCTGCTGCAGCTCGCCGCAGACCACGACCCGAGATACGCGCAGGCCAACGGCCAGAAGACCGTGGTCGACAAGACCGTGGCCTAGGGCCGGTAGCCGCCCTCTACACTCGTCGCGTGGCCACAGCTCGCGACCTGCGCGATTGGATCGCGCTCCTCGAACGCGAAGGTGAGCTCGTCCGCGTCAGCGTGGAGGTCGATCCGAACCTCGAGGTGACGGAGATCGTCGACCGCACGGTGCGCGCAGGCGGTCCGGCGCTCCTCTTCGAGAACCCGACGGGCGCTCGTCACCCGCTGCTGATCAATCAGTTCGGCACGGAGAAGCGCATGTGCCTCGCCTTCGGCGTCGAGTCGCTCGACGACATCGCGGCGAAGCTCGGCGACATCCTCGAGCTGCAGCCGCCGGAGGGGCTCGCGGCCAAGGTGCGCGGCCTGAAGACGCTGAAGTCGATCGCAGACTCACGGCCGCGCATCGTGAAGCGCGGCGCGTCGCAGGAGGTCGTGCTGCGCGGCGACGAGATCGACCTCGGGCGCCTGCCGGTGCAGACGTGCTGGCCCGGCGATGCGGGGCCGTTCATCACGCTGCCGGCCGTGATCACGCGCGACCCGCGCACCGGGCAGCGCAACGTCGGCATGTACCGCCTGCAGGTGCTCGGCCCGCGCTCGACGGCGATGCACTGGCAGATCCACAAGGACGGCCGCGCCGACTACCTCTTCACCGAGGGCCGGATGGAAGTCGCGGTCGCGCTCGGGCTCGACCCGATCAGCGCTTATTCGGCGAGCGCGCCTCTCCCGAAGCACATCGACGAGTTCATGATGGCGGGCTTCCTGCGCGGCGAGCCGCTCGAGCTCGTGAAGGGCATTACCGTCGACCTCGAGGTGCCCGCCGACGCCGAGATCGTGCTCGAGGGCTACATCGACAAGGGCGAGCTGGCCGACGAAGGACCGTTCGGCGACCACACGGGCTTTTACACGCCGGCCGAGCAGTTTCCCGTCTTCAACGTCACCGCGATCACGATGCGCAAGGACGCGATCTACCCCTCGATCGTCGTTGGCAAGCCGCCGCAGGAAGATGCGTGGCTCGGCAAGGCGACGGAGCGGATCTTCCTGCCCGCTGTGAAGCTGACCGTCCCGGAGATCGTCGACTACGACCTGCCGGTCGCGGGGGCCTTCCACAACCTCTGCATCGTCTCGATCAAGAAGGCGTTCCCCGGGCACGCGAAGAAGGTCATGCACGCGATCTGGGGCCTCGGGATGCTCAGCCTCACGAAAGGGATCGTCGTCGTCGACGAGCACGTCGACGTCCACGACTACGCGCAGGTGATGTTCTACGTCGGCGCCAACGTCGATCCGAAGCGCGACATTGTGATCAGCGAAGGGCCGCTCGACCACCTGGACCACGCGCCCACCCTGCAGTTCGTGGGCGGAAAGATCGGGATCGACGCCACGGCGAAGGGCCTGCTGGAAGGCACGCGCGAGTGGCCGCCGGAGATCGAGATGAGCGGCGAGGTGCGCCGGCTCGTCGACCGTCGCTGGGGCGAGTATGGAATCGAGATCGAGGGCGCGACGGTTCCCGTGGCGGGGAGCGGCGGAATCAGTCAGAGTTCGCGCCGCCTGTTACGACGTTGACCCGCCGCTCCCCAGACCGCTTGAATCCCGCTTAGCCCTTTGCAGCCGCCGGAAGATCACCCGCACGTCCCGGGCCCCAGCCTCTGGCCGGTCGGCTTCGCCGTGGGCGTCGTCGTGTTCATGGTCGGGCTGATCATCTCCTGGTGGATCGCGGGCCTGGGGGCAATCGTCGCGCTCGCCTTCGCGTTCCTCTGGGTTCGCGACCTGACGGCCGGCACTGCGCTCGCGCACACGCCCGACGTCCCTCCGGAGAGCCCGACCGGGGCCGACATTCCCGCGAGCGAGGGCGAGCCCGCGATGGTGGTCTCCCCGTCGGAGGAGCGCTACCCGCGCTCGAAGTTCCTCGAGCTTTCGACGCTCGGCCTCGGCGGCGTGATCGGCGGCATCGTCACCGCGCCGGCGCTCGGCTTCATGATCGCGCCCTCGTTCCTCAAGCAGGGGACAAAGGACCATGACCTCGGGCCGCTGACGGACTTCCCCGAGGGCAAGTACGTGGTCGCGACCTACATGTCCGACCCGAAGCAGGGCGAGGTTTCGAGGCGCACGGCGTACGTCCGCTACAACGGCCAGCTGAACGGGCTGCCCAGCTTCACGATCATCTCGAACCACTGCGCCCACCTCGGTTGCCCGGTGCAGCCGAACGGGCCCCTCGAGGACAACAAGAAGACGCAGCACGGCGACGTGACGCTGATCCCGACGATCTCGATCGCCGGCTTCGGCTGCCCCTGCCACGGCGGCCAGTACGACACCGAAGGCAACCGCACGTCGGGCCCGCCGGTGCGTGCGCTCGACCGCTACGCCTTCTCGATCCGCAACGGCCACCTCTTCGTCGGTCATGCCTTCTCGGTCTCGCACGTCGACGGCGCCGGCGCCACCGCGAAGATCCACAAGTGGACGTTCGCCTACCCGGGTGAGCCCGTCAGCGGTCTCGAGTCCTGGCTCTATCCGATCCAGCCGCCTCACTGAGCTTCAGGGACACCATGGCTACACGGAAGAAGACGCAGAAGGAGGTTGTGCAGGAGGCGATCCTCTATCCGGTCGACTGGATCGAGGAGCGCTCCGGCCTCGTCGGCGCGACCAAGTACTTCCTCTTCCGGAAGGTGCCGGGCGATATCAACTGGTTCCAGACGCTCGGCTCGGCGACGCTGACTGCGTTCATCGTCCAGGCTCTGACCGGCTCGATCCTCGCGATGTACTACAAACCGGACCCGCAGAACGCGTACACGTCGATCCAGCACATCACAAACGACGTGTGGGCCGGCTGGCTCGTGCGCGGCATGCACCGCTGGGGCGCGTCGGTCTTCATCATCCTCATGTTCCTGCACATGGGCCGCGTGTTCCTGTTCGGCGCGTACAAGTACCCGCGCGAGCTCAACTGGATCCTCGGCGTGCTGCTGCTCGCGAGCGGCCTCGCCGAGGGCTTCACCGGCTACCTGCTCCCGTGGGATCAGACCGCGTACTGGGCGACGATCGTCGGCATCAACCTGAACGGAACGGCGCCGTTCCTAGGACCGTTCATCGCGCAGTTCCTGCAGGGCGGCACCTACATCGACGACGGGACGATTGCGCGCTTCTACGCGATCCACATGCTGATGATCCCCGGCGCGATCATCGCCCTGATCACGCTCCATCTCTACCTCGTGATCCGCCTCGGCGTGACGTCGCCGCCGTGGTCGAAGGAGGCCGCAGGCACCGGCTCGATCCTCAAGCGTAAGCGCGGCGGACGCCGCGGCCTGACGCGCCCGGGCCCGCGGAGGCGTGACTAATGGCGAGCGAGCGGATCGTCGAGCGGCGTCGCGTCTTCCAGCAGTACAAGGAGGACGTCAAGGAGCGCGGGAAGCCGTTCTACCCGTTCGCGATGCTGCACGACACGATCATGTCGCTCGTCGTTGTGTCGGTGATCACCGGCCTCGCGATCGTCTGGAAGTACACGACACCGGGTGACCACCACACGATCGAGCCCGGCTGGTTGGGCAGGCTCTACGACGCGCCGGCGGACTCGGGAACGATCAACTTCGTCCCGCGTCCCGATTGGTACTTCTACTTCCTCTTCTATCTGCTCCGGATCTTCAAGTGGCCCGAGACGGTCGTGATCGGGACGGTCGGGCTCCCGACCGTGCTGCTGATCATCCTGATCGCGGTCCCGTTCATCGACACGCGTGCGGAGCGGCGGCTCTCGCGCCGGCCCGTCGCGATCGTCGCGTCGATCCTCGTCGTGATCTCGATGGGCGTGCTCACCTACAAGGGCGCGACCGCGAAGGAGCCGCTCGCCTCGGAGAACCTCGCGCTCGTGCCGCAGTGGGCGGCGAAGGAAGGCTTCACGGGGAACAAGCAGGCTGTGGCGGGCGCGAAGCTCTTTGCGGTGGCCGGTTGTATGAACTGCCACACCTACAACGGCGCGGGCGCCAGCTATCCAGGCGCGCCCGACTTGACCGCCGAAGGTGCGAAGAACAAGGGGGTGGCGTTCCAGATCGCGCACCTCAAGTGTCCTGCGTGCGTCAACCCCGGCTCGCCGATGCCGACGTTCCAGGGGCTCGGCGATGCACGCCTCAAGCAGCTCGCCGCCTTCCTCGAGGCCTCCAAGGGCCCGAAGTAGCGCCCGGCCCGTACTCTTCCTCCCATGCGCGTGTTTCTCGGCATCACCGGGGCCTCCGGCGCGCCCTACGCGCGACGGTTGCTCCGGTCGCTGGCCGCAGCGGACGCTGAGGTCGGCGTCTCCGTCTCGGGCGCCGCGATCGAGGTGCTCGCGACCGAGCTCTACAACGATGCGCGCCTCTCACGCGACGAGACGCTCGCCCGCTTCACCGAGGGGACGGGCGACAACGTCACGATCTACGAGCCGAACGACTGGAAGGCGCCGTACGCGTCGGGCTCGGCAAAGATCGACGCGTACGTGATCTGTCCGTGCTCGATGGGCACCCTCGGCACGATCGCGTCGGGCGCGATGCAGAACCTGATCCACCGCGCCGCGTCGGTCGCACTGAAGGAAGAGCGGAAGCTCGTCGTTTGCCCGCGCGAGACGCCGCTCTCGACGATCCACCTCGAGAACATGCTCACCCTGCGCCGCGCGGGCGCCACGATCCTGTTCCTCGCGCCGGGCTTCTACCACGGCGCCGAGACGGTTGACGACCTCGTCGACTTCGTCGTCGCACGCGTGCTCGATCAGATCGGCCTCGACCAGGCGCTCACGGGGCGGTGGGGGCAGGAAACTCCTGAACCTGGTTCGGGGCTTGAACCAGGTTCTTCTCCTGGAGCTTCCAGATGACGCTCGCGCCCGATTCGGTGCGCACGATGTTCGACCGCATCGCGCCGGTGTACGACGTGATGAACCGCGTGATGACGGTGGGCCTCGACGTGCGCTGGCGCCGGCTCGCAGCGGAATCGGCGGTGCGCCAGGGCGACCGCGTGCTCGATGCGGCCTGCGGCACCGGCGATCTGGCGATCGCAGATCGGAAGGCGGGCGCGGGAGCGGTCACCGGGCTCGACTTCAGCGAGAAGATGCTCGAGCGGGCGCGGACGAAGCAGTCGTCGATCGAGTGGGTGCAAGGCGACATGCTCGCGCTGCCCTTTGCCGACGGGACGTTCGACGCGGCGACGGTCGGGTTCGGGGTGCGGAACGTCGAGAGCCTCGAGCTGGGGCTGAGCGAGCTGCGGCGCGTCCTCCGTCCCGGCGGACGCCTGGCGATCCTTGAGATCACCCAGCCGCGCGGCGCGCTCCGCCCGTTCTACTCGCTCTGGTTCGACCGTGTCGTTCCACTGCTCGGCAAGGTGTTGCCCGGCGGCGACGCATACACGTATCTGCCCGCGTCGGTGAAGCGTTTCCCGACCGCCGAGCGGCTCGCGGACCTGCTCCGCGAAGCGGGCTTTAGCGACGTCCGCTTCGAGCTCATGGGCGGCTCGATCGTCGCCCTCCACACGGGACACGCCTCGTGAGGCCAAGTCCGGTGTCAGACACAGGCGCAAAACGGTGCCAAGAGTGTCGCGGGAGTGTGACTTCCCCTGCACTTCCCAGGGACCTGTCCGGTGTCAGACACCGGCAATGGGGGCGGGCGTGAGCCAGCTCGCGCAGGTTCACGCGACGCCCGGGGTGGCCGGGTACATGGCGGAGGTCGAGACAGGCCTCGCACGCGCGGTCGCGGCACGGCCGGGGCTCGCGCAGGAGGTCGCCGGCGAGGCGCTGGCGGCGGGTGGGAAGCGTCTGCGTCCGCTGCTCTGCTTCCTCACCGCACCCGGCGAGCCGTCGGTCGCGGCCGGCGTGGCGGTTGAGATGGTGCACATGGCGACGCTCGTGCACGACGATCTCGTCGACGGCGCGCGTCTGCGGCGTGGCCTGCCGGCGGCCTGGTCGGTCTACGGGGCCGACGCGGCGAAGGCCGCCGGCGACTATCTGTTCGCGTGCGCGTTCGCGGTGCTCTCGGAGACCGGCGACGAGCACGCGGTGGCGACGCTCGCTGACGCTGCACTGGGGCTGGCGCGCGGCGAGGCGATGCAGAAGCTGCAGACGAACGATCCCGACACGCCAATCGATGCGTATCTCGAGCGGTGCGCGCTGAAGACCGGGAAGCTGATCGAGGCTGCATGCCTGCTCGGCTCCGGGGGTGATGAGCGGCTTGGCGCTTACGGCGCCAGCCTCGGGATCGCGTTTCAGATCGCCGACGACATCCTCGACTGTGCGGGGCAGACGCAGGAGACTGGGAAGATCCCGGGCACCGACCTTCGGGAGGGAACGCCCACGATGCCGCTCTTGCTCGCTGCTCAGCGTGACGACCTCGTGCGCGCCGCACTCGCCGGCGGCCCGCTCGACGGAGCGCTCGTGCGGGTCGCGGCGACGGATGCGATCGACCGCTCTCGCGCGGCAGCCCTCGACTACGCTGCGCGCGCGAGAGCATGCCTCGACTCGCAGCCGCACCGGGAGGAGCTCGAAGCCTTGACGTACGCCGTGGTGGACCGCGCGGGATGACCCCGTGACGATCAAACTCGGTCGCATCGGGTACGTGAACATGGCGCCCGTCTTCTTCCGGCTCGAGGCGGATGTCGAGGAGATCGTCGGCGTCCCGACGGCCCTCAACCGGCAGCTCGTCGCGGGGGAGCTGGACGTCGCGCCGATCTCGTCGATCGAATACGCGCGGAACGCCGACACGCTGCGCCTGCTACCGCGCCTCTGCGTCTCCAGCGACGGCGCGGTCGAGTCGATCCAGTTGATCTCGAAGACGCCACTCGAGCGCATTCGCACCGTGGCGGTGACGCCGGAATCCGCGACGTCCGTCGTCCTGACACGCGTGCTCTTTCCGGACGCGGAGCAGGTGCCGCTTGGTCAGGACGCCGAGGCGAAGCTGCTGATCGGCGACGCGGCGCTCAGGTCGGCGTTCGAGGATCCGACGCCGCACCACGACCTCGGCCGCCTGTGGCAGGAGCGCACGGGCCTGCCGATGGTGTTCGCGGTCTGGGCCGCCCCGGAGCCGACCCATCCCGAGCTGGCAGAGCTCGAGGAGGCGCTCGTCAACTCGCTGCGCGCGGCGCGTACAAACCCCGAGCAGCTGGCCCACGAGTCGGCCGAGCGCTATGGGTATCCCGCCGGCTTCCTCGCCCGCTATTTCGAGAAGCTGCGCTACCGCTTCGGCCCGCGCGAGCGCGCTGGTCTCTACACGTTCCTCGAGCTGGCGCGGGACGTGGGCGAGCTCGACGAGGTGCCCGAGCTGCGCTTCGTCACCGCCACGGGCGCGACCGTCTAGTCTCTCACCGCCGGCTGCGAGATACTTGCTCTCGATGAGGGCCGCCCGGACGCTCGCGCCCCTCGTCGCGGCGCTGCTTGCCGCCGCCACGGCCGGGGCCGTGGACGACGCACACCCGGCTGCTGCGTCGACCTGTGGTCCGCGCTGGGCGACCGCCGCGTACACGGGTGCGGTCCGTCAGGCGGTGAGCTCGGGCCGCGACCTGTGGGGCGAGCGCCTGCTCTCTGCGCCCGGGGGGCCGACGTACGCCGCGGCGCAGCGCTACCTGACGCCGCTCCTCCACGCGGTCCAGCGGCGCCAGGGCCCGCTGACCCCAAGTGGCTTCTATTACGTCCCGCTGTCCTTTTCGTTCACGTCGTACGGCTCGACCGTGTTCGCGCTGCACGTCGCGGACGGCAGCGAGATCGTCACGCGCCACGTGGGTGGGCCGAGCCTCTCCGTCTACGTCGGGAAGGGCAATGAGCGCTACGGCTCGTGCGAGGCACGGCTGCACCCTGCGCGGCTCGTGGACGGATACCTGCCGATCGTCCAGACCTCGTACGTCGACGCCGCGGGTGTCCGCTACACGCAGGAATCGTTCGTCGGGCGCTCGTACGGCGCCTTCGGCGCGCGGTCGGTGATCAGTTTCGTCAAGCTGCACGTGGACGCACGACGAGCGCGCGCCGGTGCAACCGTCCGCCTCGTTCCGTGGAAGCGGCTCGCGCACACCGCGCCCGACCGGCTTGCGCTGCGCGGTGCGACGCGGTTGATCGCCAGCGACGGAGCGGCGTTCGTCCAGGGCGTCGTTCGCTATCGCGTCGCGCGCGGGGAGACGGCCACGGTCTACGCCGAGTGGTTGAACAAGCCGTCAGACGCGCGGTACGTCCGTGCCGATGCGAAGACGTACGACGCCGCGCGCAACGTCGTCGCGAGCTTCTGGACCGAGCGGCTCGCGACGGGAGCGCGCTTCGATGTGCCCGAGCCGGCGGTACAGAACGCGCAACTGGGCATCCTCAGCCAGCAGATCGCGTTCGGGTGGCGCTACAGCGTCGGCAATCCCTACGAGGAGCTGTCGTTCGCCGAGGCGCTCGACTCGGCCGAGGTGGCTGCGACGTACGGCTATCCAAGCGTCGCCAAGTCGATCATCGAGTTCTCGCTGAACCGGCTGAAGCGAAAGCCGAAGCGCTTCACCACGTTCCGCGCCGGCCACATCCTCTCGACGGCGGCGTTCTACTACCGGCTGACACACGATCGCACCTTCGCTCGCAAGGCGACGCCGGAGCTGCACCAGCTCGTCGACGGCATCGCCCGGCGGCAGATCCGAAGCGGCCCCAGGCGCGGGCGTCTCGAGCCCGAGCCGCTCTCGTCGGACATTCCCTACAGCGTCGAGAGCGTCGTCGCGCCGATCGAAGCCTGGCAGGGCCTGCTCGCGATGGGACGCGTCTGGTCCCTGACGGGCAGCAAGGACCTTGCCGAACGTGCGCGAACGCTCGCACTCGGCATCTCCGGAGCGCTCCGCCCGCCGCTACGGCGCGAGATGACACGGTTGCGCGACGGCTCGCTCTTCGTCCCGGACGCGCTCACCGGACCGCGTGGCCCGTTCGACCGGCTCACCGCAACGCGCGAAGGCTCCTACTGGAACCTGATGATGCCGTACGCCCTCGCGTCGGGATTCTTCCCGGCGCACTCGAGCGCTGCGCGCGGAATCGTGCGCTACGTGCTTGGACACGGGTCGCGATTGCTCGGTGTGCCGCGGGCGGATGCCCATATCGTCTACGCGAACAAGCCGTACGGGTCCGGGCTCGGACAGGTCTACGGACTGAGCATGTCGCGTTTCCTGTCCGACAACGACCATCCGGACAAGCTGGTGCTCAGCCTCTACGGGATGCTTGCCATCGGCATGACCCCCGGCACCTACGTCTCAGGCGAGGCGATCTCCGTCGTGCCGGTCAACGGCGCGTACGAGCGGTCGATGTACATGCCGCCGAACGCGGGTGGGAACGCGTCGTACCTCGAGACGTTCCACCAGACGCTGATCCACGAGCGGCGGGGACGCTACGGCGCGCCGACCGGTCTCGACCTCGCGTTCGCGACGCCGCGCGCCTGGCTCGCCGACGGCAAGGACATCAGCGTTACGGACGCACCGACGAGCTTCGGCACGGTTTCCTACTCGCTGTCTCGCCGCGGCGGTTCCGTCGACATCCACCTCGTCCTGCCGGCGCACGCCCATGCGCGCCTCCGCATCCGCCTACCGGCCGGCGAGCGGGTGTCCGGCGTGTCGCTGGGCTCGCGCCGCCTCCCGTTCGCAAGCGCGGCGACCGTCGACCTGAGCGCTTTGCACGGTGCGCTCACGCTGCACGCCGCCGTCAGGCGGTGAGCGCTGCAGGCCGCTCGGCGCGGCGGTATTCGACCGTGTAGCCGAGCGCGCGTGGCACCGCGAGCAGGCCCCCGAGGTCGAGCTCGATCGTCGCGCCCGCTTTCTGCGTCACCTCGTCCTCGATCGGCAGGTCGAAGTCGTCGGCGCCGTAGTCGAGCGCGCGGAACGCCTCCGCGTTCTGCGTGAGCACCGACGTGCGCACGTGCTTGACGTTGTCGAGGAAGATCCGCGAGAGCGCGATGTGCCGCCAGTACTCCCGCGGCGAGATCTCGACGCCCGCGAACTCGGTGCCATAGGGCTTGTACGTCCAGCAGAGGAACGAGAAAAGCCCGCCCGTCGCGTCTTGGAAGTCGCGCGTGCGCTGCAGGTGCTCGAGCCGCTCGTCGAGCGTCTCGTCGAAGCCGATCACCATCGTCGCCGTCGTCTTCAGGCCGGCCTCGACGATCGCGCGCTGCGCCTCGAAGTACTCGCGCACCGTGTACTTGAACTTGGCGTGCCGCTTGCGGAAGTCCTCGGTGAGGATCTCGCTGCCGCCGCCGGTGATCCAGTGCACGCCGGCATCGCGCAGGCGCACGGCGGCTTCGGCGTGCGTCAGGTTCGCGCGGTCCGCGAGGTACACGAACTCGGCAATCGTCAGGGCGTAGAACTCGACGCGGTCGCCGTAGCGCTCGCGCACCGCGGCGAACAGCTCGCAATAGAAGTCGAGCGGCAGCTTCGGGTTGAAGCCGCCGTTGAACGCGACGAGGTCGCCGCCCACCTCGAGCAGGTCGTCGATCTTCGCGAAGACGTCCTTACGGCTGAGCACGTAGCCGCCTTCCTGGTTCGGCAGCACGTAGAACGCGCAGTAGTCGCACTGCGCGACGCAGACGTTCGTGTAGTTGATGATCCGCATCACCATGTAGGTCGCGTGGTTCGGCTCGTGCCAGCGATGGCGGACCTCCTGCGCAAGCCGCTGCAGCTCGTCGTCGGAAGCCTCGTTCCAGAGCGTCCGCGCTTCATCGACGCTGATGCGGCCGGTCACGCCGGAACCGCTTCTTCCACCGTGACTTCCTCCGGCGCGAGCGTGTCCATGAACGAGCTGACGGAGAAGACGGCGTTACCCGCGCCCGCGACGCCGTAGCCGGGAGGCGGCTTGAGGCCGTGCTGCTCGAGTGCGCCGCGGTAGGCCTCGAGCAGGCGGATGTGGTACTCGAGCGGCGCGCCGTTCGGGTTGTCGCGGCCGAGCGGCGTCGACGGCTCGGGGCACCAGGTCGTGAAGCGCGGCGTGATCCCGCGGCTCATGAAGTAGTCGAGCCCCTCGGTGGTCGACGCAATCGCCTCGTCGACCGTCGCGAAGCCGAACGGCTTCGCCATCTCCACGCCCGCGACGAAGTTCGGGATCACGAAGCGCGCGCCGAACACTTCGGCCGCGTCGAAGATCCGCCGGTGCCACTCCTCGCGGCCGACGTAGCGCTCCTTGCCCGGCGAGATGATCTCGAACAGGCGCTTGTCCCACACTTCGTAGTTCGGGTGGTAGATCGTGATCCCGTAATCCTTGTAGCGCTGGACGTCCGCCTTCGGAAGTGCCTGAGCGACGACCTTGCCGATCCAACGCTTCGGGAAGCGCTCCTCGATCGCCTGCGCGTAGCGGCCGTAGAAGTCGGCCTCGGCGAGCCCGTCGACGGTGCTCGTCACCGAGCCGCCGGTCAGCGTGTACGCCTTCGAGCTCTTCTCGGTGTCGTAGCGGTCGATGATCGCCAGCGCCTCGAGCACGTCGTCGACCGGTTTCACGCCGGTGTACGGACGCCCTTCCTTCTTGTGCTGGCGCCAGTTGTGGTTGATGTCGCAGAACCGGCACTCCTCTTTCGCGCCGAAGTACTGGCAGAGGCGCAGCACGGTCAGGTAGATCAGGTACCCCCACTGGATCGTCGGCGCGGTCTCCATCACGGTCTTGCCGTTCTCGAGCCCGTGGCGGTAGTACTCAGGCATCGGCGGCAGCCCGACGTCGGCGATCACGCGTCCTTCGAGCGACATCTTCAACCCGGTTTCGTCGAGCGCGATGCGGTACGGCGAGTCCGGGTTCACCCGCACGGAGACGATCGTGCGGCGCAGGTCGTACGGGCCGCTGGTCAGTGCGATCTCTTCCGGCGGGCGCCGGAGCGCTGCCTCGCCGAGCTGCGTCAGCGGCTTCTGGTCGAACGAGAAGATGAAGTACGACTTCGGCTTGATCTCGCCCTCGAGGTTGTCGCTGAGGGCCGAGGTGTCGAAGTCGATCCCCGTGCGCAGCAGGTCTTCCTTGAGCACCGCCTCCGGCGGGATGTGCGCAAAGCGCTCCATCAGCCCTTCCACGAGGTGGGTGCGGGTGCTCACAACGCAAAGGTATCGGCCGCCGGTGGCTCCCGGCGGCCGATAACCGGCAATCTGCCTAGTGCGTCTTTTGGATCTTTGTGAGCGTGCTCGTCCCGCCCGCGACGGTGCACTCGATCTTCACCGAGTCGCCGGTGTGGTACTTGGCAGTGACGTCGGCGGACTGCTCCGACGGAATCACGCACGTCACGTTGGCCACCGTGATCGAGGTGGTCGAGAGCGCGGTGATCGTCCCGCGCGCCTCGCTCTTCTGGGCCGAGGAACCGGACGGATTGCAGCCGCCGGCCGCGAGCTCGACCGCCGTGCCGGCGGCAGTGCCGCCGCCCAGCTTGCCGCCGGTGAACCCGGTCGTGGCCGAGAAGGTGGCCGACAGGTTCGCGATCAGCTTGGCGTTCGGCTCGTGCGCCTTCCCGACCGCGAGCCCGGCAACCGTGCCGTGGTCGTAGACGGCGGTGTACGAAGCCTCCGTGTTCTTGCCGGTCGCGTCGATCGTGAGGCGACCGGTGACCGTGCCGACACCATCGGTGGTGTTGATGACGCTGCGGGCGCGAACGGTGATCGGGCCGGTCAGCTCCGGATTGAGACCGCCCACCGCGGCTCCGGTGTACTTGCCGTCCGTGACGACGACCGTCTTGCCGTCGGTTGTCGTGCATGTCCGCGTCGACGCGCTCGTGCCGGCCGCCGCGAATGTTCCTGCGACGGCCTTGGCACTCTTCGCGCCTCGGATCCCGTTCGCAACGGCGTAGCTCGTCGCGACCAAGGCGACGAGCAGCACCGCGCCAAATGTCAACTTGCGCATTGAGTTCCTCCCATCGACTGACAACAGGCGAACCTTGACTCGCCGCAGTACGCCGGAGGCAAGGTGTCCGTAAGCCAGGTGTAAGGCCGAGGCATCGGCTACGCTCGGTCGCGGGTCATGCTTCGCCGCGCCGCCGCAATCTGCCTGCTCATGGCGAGCTTCGCCGCGGCCGCGCACGCCCAGGGAACGCCGCTGATGCCGGGCGTGACCTACGAGAAGGCTGTGCAGTTCACGCCCCACGGCGCAGTCGTCATCCACGTGCTGACCGCGCCACGCCCGGGCGACCAGAACGGTCTCTACCAACTCGCGCCGGTGCTCGCGAAGGGCACGGTGATGGGCGGCAAGCAGCGTGTGACGCAGCTGGAGAAGGACGTCTCGAACCAGGCGACCGTGGCGGGCATCAACGGGGATCTCTTCAGCGCCACCGACGGTCACCCGGCCGGGATCTTCATGCAAGGCGGCCTGCTCTTGCACCCGCCGCTCAGCACGCGCTCGTCGATCGGCGTCGACACCGCAGGCGCGCTCCACGTCGACCGCGTCAAGTTCTTCGGCACGTGGCGCGGCACCGGCCAGCGCCGCCCGCTCAGTGGGCTCAACGACGTGCCGAAGGGCGGCCAGGTGATGCTCTTCACACCGGCCTTCGGTACGAGGACGCCCACCGTTTCCGGTGCCGCCGAAATCGTGCTGCAGCCGTTTCCTGCCGCCGCGCCGAACGCCGATCTCACCGCGACCGTCACGGCGACCGCGGTCGGTGGCGGCACAGCGATCCCCGCCGACGGCGCGGTGATCATGGCCGCGGGCACGTCGATTGCCGCGACGTTGCAGGCCGAAGCGCCGGTCGGGACATCGGTCACGACGCGCCTGATCCTGCAGCCGGCGTGGACGGGCGTTGCCTCGGCGCTCGGCGGCGGCCCCGTGCTGGTGAGGAACGGCAAACCGGTGTTTCGCTCGCTCGAGGACTTCACGAACGACCAGATCAGCCAGCGTGATCCGCGCGCAGGCGTCGGCCAGCTCGCGGACGGGCGCATCATCCTGGTCGCGGTCGACGGCAACCAGCCCGGCTACAGCGTCGGTCTGACGAGCTTCGAGCTCGCGCAGACGCTCGCACGTCTCGGCGCCGTCACCGCCTCCGCGGTCGACTCGGGCGGCTCCGTCACCGTCGCTTTCGACGGCCAGCTGCTCAACCGGCCGAGCGACGCCGGTGGTGAGCGCCTCGTCAAGGAGGCATTGCTGATCCAGTACTACGGCGTCTATGCACCGCCCCCGTCACTCACGCTCGTCAACGGCGACCCGGGCAAGGGAACGCAGTCGCTCTCGTACAAGATCGTGCGCAAGTCGAAGGTCACGGCGCAGCTGATCGGCCCGGACAACGTCGCGCGTCCCCTCGAGACGGACGTACAGCACGATCCCGGCATGTATCCGTTCGCGTATTCGGCGTTCGACAGGGAAGGCGCGTGGCGCTGGAGTGTGACCGCGACGGACGATCTCGGACGCGTGTCGACGATCGATCGTCCGTTCCGTTACGACACGACGCTGCGGGGTGTGAGCGCCCCGAAGCTTTCACTGGCGCAGGCGACGATCCGTTTCACACTTTCTCGCCCGGCGAGCATTCGCCTGCGCATAGAGACGAAGAACGGTGTCGTCATGCGCACGCTTCCGCCGGTGTTGTTGCAGCCGGGCGCCCGCTCGGTGACCTGGGACGGCGCCCTTCCGCGCGGCACGAGGGCATACGGCGGCGTCTACGTCGCGCACGTGTTCGCAACGAGCGACGTCGGCACGTCCGACATCACTGTTCCGTTCGCGTTCAGACGTGGATAGTTACAGTCCTCACCAGTGACCTCCTGGCTCGCTCACTACGGCGTCGCGGCGATCTTCATCCTGATGCTGATCGACGCGGTGTTCCCCGCGGCCAGCGAGCTCGTGATGCTCTACGGCGGCGCGCTCGCATCGGGGGCGCTGACGCACCGCGTCGACGTCTTCGGTTGGCACGGCACGGGATTCTCTGCGTACCTCGCGGTGGTACTCGCGGGAGTGGTCGGCTACCAGCTCGGGTCGATTCTCGGCTGGTGGATCGGTGACCGCGGCGGCCGCGCGTTCCTCGAGCGGCGCGGCCGGTGGTTCCACCTGACGCCGGACCGTCTGGAGCGGGCCGAGCGCTGGTTCGAGCGCTGGGATGCGTGGGCGGTCTTCATCGGGCGGATCACGCCGGTCGCCCGGTCGTTCGTCTCGATTCCCGCCGGCGTCTTCGAAAGCCCGTTCGGGCGCTACAACCTGCTCACGCTCGTCGGGAACGCGCTGTGGTGCGTTGTCCTTGCGGGCGCCGGCTGGGCGCTCGGCTCGAACTGGACGACGCTGCATCACGACTTCAGATACGTGGAAATCGCGGTCGTGGTGGGAATCGCGGCGGTTGCGGCGTATTGGGGACTCCGTCTCCGCCGCACGGCTACCATCCCATCCGGCAATGTCGATCCCCCACGTTGACGTCAAAGCCCAGTACGCGCCGCTGATTCCGCAGCTTCAGGAGGCGTTCGCGCGCACGCTGGAAAGCGGCACGTTCATCTTCGGCCCCGAGGTCGAGGCCTTCGAGCGCGAAGCGGCAGAGCTGCTCGGCACGCAGGAGACGGTGAGCTGTGCGAACGGCACGGACGCGCTCGTGCTCGTGCTCGACGCGTTGGGCATCGGCCCCGGCGACGAAGTGATCTGCCCGTCGTTCACGTTCTACGCAACGGCCGAGGCGATTGCGCGCCGCGGCGCGACCCCCGTCTTCGCGGACATCGATCCCGTCACGCTGAACCTCGACCCGGCCGAGGTCGAGCGCAAGATCACCCCGCAGACGAAGGCGATCATGCCGGTGCATCTCTTCGGCCGCCCTGCGCTCGACCTGAGCGGCTTCGGCCTGCCGGTGATCGAAGACGCAGCGCAGGCGTTTGGCGCGGGCGGAATCGCGACGAGCATCGCATCGACGTTCAGCTTCTTCCCGACGAAGAATCTTTTCGCGCTCGGCGACGGCGGGTTGATCGCCGTCAACGACGCAGAGCTCGCGCAGCGTCTGCGCATGCTGCGCTTCCACGGCTCCGAGTCGAAGAAGGAGTTCCTGTACATCGGCTACAACTCGCGCCTCGATGCGATGCAGGCGGCGTTTCTGCGCATCTTCCTGAAACACATCGATGACTGGAACCGGCAGCGCCGCGAAGCGGCCACGCGGTACAGCGAGCTGCTCGACGGCCTCGTGGAGACTCCCGTCGACGAAGCGGGGCACGTCTACCACATGTACTGCGTCCGCTCGCTCGAGCGTGACCGGCTTGCTGCGGCATTGAAGGATGCAGACATCCAGTCCGCGGTCTACTACCGACCGCCGCTGCATCTGCAGCCTGCGCTGCGCTATCTCGGCTACTCCGAGGGCGACTTCCCGGAGACGGAGAAGGCGTCGCGCGAGAATCTCTGCCTGCCGCTGTGGGCCGGGATCACCGAGGAGCAGCAGGCGGAGGTCGTCTCCGTCCTGAAGCGCGCCTCGGACCTCGTCGCTTCGTGATCCGCCTCCCGGTCAACAGGCACCGGGTCTGGCAGCTTGCTTTCGACGCGGTCCTGATCGTCGCCGCGTGGCGGCTGACGTTCTTCCTGCGCTTCGACAAGACGACGCCGGTGTTCTACCGGCACCTGCTCGACTGGCAGGTCGTCGCGATGGTCGTCGCGATCAAGTTGTCGGTGTTCGTTCTCTTCGGGTTCTACAACCGCTGGTGGCGCTACGTGTCGACGCGCGACATGTGGGGCGCCGCGCGCGGTGTCACCGTCGCGTCGGCGCTCACGTATCTCATCCTGTACGCATTCCCGCCCGCGATCACGTCGCGGCTCCCGCGGAGCATCGCGGCACTCGACTTCCTGCTGTTGCTTGCGTTCGTCGCGGGGACGCGCCTGCTCGCACGCACGCTGATCGAGCGGCCGCCGGGTGGGATTGTCGCCCACGGCAAGGAAGTCCTGATCGTCGGCGCCGGCGATGCAGGTCAGTTGATGGTGCGCGAGATGCAGCGCAACCGCCAGCTGCACTACACGCCGATCGGGTTCGTCGATGACGATCCACGCAAGCGTGGCGATCGCATTCACGGCGTGCGCGTGCTCGGGACGACCGACGATCTCAAGCACGTGCTGCGCGACAACAAGCCCGACGAGGTGCTGATCGCGATTCCGTCGGCGCCCGGCCGCGTGCGCCAGCAGATCGTCGAGACGTGCCGGGCGGAGGACGTGCCGGTGAAGACCCTCCCGGGCCTGCACGAGCTGATCTCCGGCGACCTGAACCTCGGCCGCCAGATCCGGCCGGTGCAGGTGGAGGACGTGCTCGGCCGCCAGCAAGTCGAGGTCGACCTCGGCCTCGTCGCCACCTACGTGAAAGAAAAGACGGTGCTCGTGACCGGTGCGGGCGGGTCGATCGGGTCGGAGCTCTGCCGGCAACTGGCGCGCCTCGGCGCAGCGCGACTCGTGCTCGTCGACAAGGGCGAGTCGGCGCTGTTCGAGATCGAGCGCGAGCTTGTCGACGAACGCGACTTCCCGGCGGCGATCCCCGTCCTCGCGAACAGCGGCGACCGCGCCAAGATGCGCGGCGTCTTCGAGCGCTACCGGCCACAGGTCGTGTTCCACGCCGCCGCGTACAAGCACGTCGGGATGCTCGAGGCAAATCCGCTCCAGGCGGTATCGAACAACGTGCTCGCGACGCGCTCGCTCGCAGAGGTGGCTGTCGAGTTCGGTGTCGAACGATTCGTGCTCATCTCGACCGACAAGGCGGCGAATCCGAAGAACGTGATGGGGCAGTCGAAGGCCGTGTGCGAGTGGATCGTCGAGTCCTTCGCTCTGCATCCCGAGGTCGACACGCGCTTCGTCGCCGTGCGCTTCGGCAACGTGCTCGGCTCATCGGGCTCGGTGATCCCGATCTTCCGCAAGCAGATCGAGCGCGGCGGCCCGGTCACCGTCACGAATCCGGAGATGACGCGGTTCTTCATGACGATCCCAGAGGCGTCATCGCTCGTCGTGCAAGCGGGCGCCATGGGCGGACGCGGCCAGGTCTACGTGCTCGACATGGGCGAGCCGGTAAAGATCCTCGACCTCGCGAAGCAGATGATCCGCCTCTCGGGCCGGAACGAAGACGACATCCCGATCATCTTCACCGGCGCACGGGCGGGAGAGAAGGTGCACGAGGTGCTCTGGAACGAGGGCGAGGCCGTCGGCCCGACCTCCCATCCGAAGATCATGCGAGCAGCGCGACCGCAGATCGATGCTGCGTGGCTGGAGGAGTCACTCGCCGAGCTCGAGCGACTCGTCGACGAAGGCGACACCCTCGCCCTCGTCGCGAAGCTGCGGGCGATGGTGCAGGAACCGGCTCGCACCGGGCGCGAGGCAGTGCTCGAAGACACGTTGCACTAGCGTGGTGTCTGACACCGGATTGGACGGCGCGCTCGGGCGCAGGTTCGACCGGTGTCTGACACCTTTTCGGGTCGCGGCCGCCGGATGTTGGCGCGAGAGGTGTCAGACACTTTCGTTTGCCTCGTGTCACAGGCTCTTCGGAAAGTCAGCCGGGCGCGCCGGTACCTTCACCGGGTGGACCCGCTCGACGGCCTGAACCCCGAGCAGCGCCGCGCGGCGCAGACCGTGCGCGGGCCTGTCTGCATCCTCGCGGGTGCCGGGTCCGGCAAGACGACGACGATCACGCGGCGGATCGCGCAGCAGGTAGCGAGCGGCGCCTTTGCGCCCGCACAGATCATGGCTGTGACGTTCACCGACAAGGCCGCGGGTGAGCTCAAGCAGCGGCTGGCGTTGCTCGGCGCAGGGGGCGTGCGCGCGTCGACGTTCCATTCAGCGGCGCTGCGCCAGCTGCGGCACTTCGCGCCGGAGGCTGTCGGAAAGATCCTTCCGTCGAAGGCGCTTGCGCTGCGCCAGATCGCGAACTCGCTTCCGGCTCCTTACAAGTTTAGGCCGGCCGGCGATCTCGCAACCGAGATCGAGTGGGCGAAGAACCGCCGCATCGACGTCGAGCGCTATGCGCTCGAGGCGGACCGGCGCGAGCCACCGATCCCCGTCGACCTCATGCTGCGCGTCTTCCGCGAGTACGAGCGGCGCAAGGCCGCGGAGGGGCTGATCGACTTCGAGGATCTGCTCGAGCTCTCCGTGCAGATGTTCGAGCACAACGCTGATGCGTGCAAGACGTTCCGCGCGCAGTACTGCGCCTTCACCGTCGACGAGTACCAGGACGTGAACCTTCTGCAGCAGGCGCTGCTCGACCTGTGGCTCGGCGACCGCGATGACCTCTGCGTCGTCGGCGACGACTATCAGTCCATCTACTCGTTCACGGGCGCAGGGCCGGAGCATCTGCTCGGCGTTCCGGCGCGATTCCCGCAGGCGCTCGTCGTGCGGCTCGAGGAGAACTACCGCTCGACGCCGCAGGTGCTGGCCCTCGCGAACAAGCTCGTCCCGAACCTCGGCGGCGCCGAAAAGACGCTGCGCCCGACGCGGGCCGCCGGCGACGCGCCGGTCGTGCGTCCCTATCCGTCGCCCGAGGACGAGGGAGAGGCGATCGTCGCGGAGATCCGCCGCCTTGCAGTTGTCGAGAACGCGGCACCGCTCGAAGAGATTGCGATCTTGGCGCGGACGAACGCGCGGCTGACCGACTTCGAGGAGCTGCTGCACGAAGCCGGCATCCCGTTCCAGGGCGCATCGTTGCTCGAACGCGATGCTGCGCGCCGGATCACGCGGCGCCTCGAGCGCTCCGGCGAGGATGCCGCAGGCGCGGTGCGGGCAGCGGCGCTGGACTCCGGGTGGCTGGAGCAGCTCCCAGACAAGCTCGGCGACCGCGAAGTGGTGCGGCAGACCGATCTCGCGCGCATCGTCCGGTTCGCAGCGGAATTCGACGGCGATGCCGCCTCGTTCGTCGCCGACCTGCGCCGGCGCTTCGACTCGGGCGGCGACGGCGCGCGCGGCGTCAACCTGCTCACGTTGCACCGTGCGAAGGGCCTCGAGTTCGAAGCGGTCTTCATTCCGCGCCTACAGGAGAAGGAGCTGCCGTCGAAGCAGGCGCGCACACCGGCCGAGATCGTCGAAGAGCGTCGGCTGCTCTACGTCGGCATGACGCGGGCGAAGCGCGTCCTGTGGCTGACCTGGTCGGGGAAGCGCTCGCGCTTCCTCTCGGAGCTCGGCGTCACGGGCGGTGGAGCCGCGCCTGCCGCGAAGCGCGACTGGACACCCGACGGCGAGAAGCTGCGTGCGTGGCGGCTCGAACGCTCGAGGACCGACGGTGTCCCGCCGTACGTCGTCTTCCACGACAGCGTGCTGCACCAGATCGCCGAGCTCCGCCCCGGCTCACTTGGCGAGTTGTCGCAGATCGCAGGCGTCGGCCCGACGAAGCTCGAGCGCTATGGCGACGACCTGCTCGCCGCGCTCACCGGCTCGTGACCCGGCCCTTCCACAGAGTCGGTGCCAGGCACCGATACAAGCGTGTGACGTTTCGTCCACATCCCTAGCGTGCCGGAAAGTCTTCGTGCACCATCAGTGCGTGGGCGGGAGGCCCACCGGTTGGTGAACATACCGATCGTGCGATCGCAAAGTGGGCGGGAGGCCCACCGCTCGGTGCCAGGCACCGGACGGAACGCACGATTCGGCCGACCGGATCCCATACCGGCTGGCGCGCGGGATCTGCGCGGCGTCGGGTTTAGCTCGGAAGTGCCGAGAGCAGCAGGTCGAGCATCACCTGCGGATTGCGGCGCACGCGGGCGCCGCCCTCGGCGGCGCTGCGCTTGTGCAGGTCGAGCGCGCGCGGATCGGTGAGCGGGCGCAGGCGTCCTTCGCGGATCAACTGCTCGTCCACGCCGCCGAGCCGCCCCCCGTACGTCGTGTAGACGGGCACGCCGAGCGCCGCCGCTTCACGGTTCATCGTGCCGCCCGCGGAGACGACGAGGTCGGAGAGCGCGATCAGGCTCTGCGCGTCGACGGCACGCTCCGGCACGATCACCGACGGCAGATCGAGCGACTTCACGTAGTCACGCTGCTCGTCGGTGCGGGGGATCACGAAGGCATGCACGTCCTCGAGTCGGCCGAGGTGCTCGAGCGTCATCGGGAACAGCGGGTTCGAGTGGCGATGGTAGAGCGACACGTCCGGCGGTGGACGCAACACGACCAGCACGCGTGCCCGGTCGATCGACCAGTCGCGCAGCACGGAATCGTCCGGCTCGAAGTCGGCGAGGTAGTACTCCTCCTTCAGCCCCGGGTACTGCTGGAGCTTCGGCGGCGCCGCGCCGTAGCTTTTCAGACGCTCGGGCGGGATCGAGTCCGGAACGACGACACGCGTCGCCGCGCGACAACCGAGCTGGTGCTGCAGCCACGCCCACTCGTAGTCGAACGTCGTCGAGCTCGGGATCCCGAGCCGGCGCGCGGTCATCGTCAGCTCGTGCGATCCATGCGCGAGCGCGAGGTCGAATGCACGCGGCCTCGCCCATTTGCGCAGTGACTTGAGCCGTGCGCGCATCTGCCGTGCCTTGCCGAAGGCGGAGCGGCCGCCGTGGTGTCCGATCACCGTCGCCGTCATCCCATGCGACTCGATCAGCTGCAGTGTCTGCGCGTAGTCGCGCGCGGTGATCTCGACCTCGTGCCCCTGCGCCTGCAGGCGCTCGACGAGGGGGCGGAAGACGAGCGGGTGCGCGCTCGCCGTGAAATCGATCCACACTCTCATCGCGACTTCGTCGAGCCTACGTCGGTCATGCGACGACACTCTCGAGTGAGACATCGCGTTTGACGCCCTCGACGTGCCGCTCGTGCCAGAGCGTGAACGCGAGCAAGCCCCAAAGCTGGCGCGAGAGATCCTCGCGTCCGGACACATGATCATCGATCAACCGCGTGACCGCCTCGGGGCGCAGATAGCCCTGCCGGCGGATGGTCTCAGGCGAGAGCGTCTCGCGGGCGAACGGCTCGAGCTCGCCGCGCAGCCACGCGGCTGCGGGGATCGAGAAGCCGCGCTTCTTCCCGTGCACGATCTCGCGGGGCAGCAGCGGCTCGAGCGCCTTCCGCAGCAGCCGCTTCTTCGAGAAGCCACGCACCTTGTGCTTCACCGGCAGCGAGAACGCGAAGTTCGAGACGACGGTGTCCATGAACGGCACCCGCGCCTCGAGCGACCATGCCATCGAAGCGCGGTCGGTCTTCGTGAGAAGGTCATCGATGAGGTAGAGCCCGAAGTCGACGTCCTGCAGCCGCGTCAGCAACTCGTGCCCCTCCGTGGCAGCGAACCGTTCGCGGTAGCCGGTCAGAGGATCGAACTCGCTGTCGCGCCCGGTGAGCTCTGCGCGCGCCTTCGCCGAGAAGATCTCCTTGTACGCGTGGTGGCGTTCGAGTGGTGGCAGCGAAGCCGCGCGTGTGAACCGCTTGAGGCGGTAGTCGAAGCTCGCCTTCCGCGCCGAGCTCGGCAGCAGGTCGGCGAGCGGGCGCGCGCGCGCCGCGAGCGACCCGAACCGCTCGGCGAGCAGGTCCGCGACGTAGGTGTAGTAGCCGCCGAACAGCTCGTCGCCTCCTTCACCGGAGAGCGCGACCTTGACGTCCTCGGACGCCAACTTCGAGACGAGGTACGTTGGCAGCGCGGACGAGTCCGCGAACGGCTCGTCGAAGGCGTCGGCGAGCGCCGGGAGGAGGAGCGCGGCGTCTGGCCGCAGCCTCAGCTCGCGGTGCTCGGTGTCATACCGCTGCGCGACGGCGCGCGCACCGTCGAGCTCGTTGAACGATGCCTCCTCGAAGCCGATCGAGAACGTGCGCACGGCGTCCGAGGATTCCTCGGCGGCGAACGCGGTCAGCGCACCGGAGTCGACACCGCCCGAGAGCAGCACCCCAACGGGGACATCCGCGATCAGGTGCGCGCGCACCGAATCGCGCAGGCGTGCGCGGCATTCCTCGAGTAGTTCGGCCTCGTCCTCGCCGTGCCGTGTGGGCAGCGGTCCGGTGCGGGCGTAGCTCTCGATCGCCGTGCGACCCTCGTGCCAGGTGAGCGTGTGGCCCGGCAACAGCTTCCGGATGTTCCGGTAGATCGAGAGCGGTCCCGGTACGACGTTGAAGGTGAGGAACGCTTCGAGGGCGTCGAGATCGATGTCGCCATGCTCGAGTGCATCCAGCTCGGACGCGAAGCTCAGCTCCCCACCGACGTCGCGATAGGCGAGCGGCTTGATGCCGAACCGGTCACGCGCGAGCACGAGCCGTCGCTCGCGCGCATCCCAGACGGCGACCGCGAACATCCCGCGCAGCCGCTCCCAGAGCTTCGCGCCCCACTGCTCGTAGCCGTGCACGAGCACCTCGGTGTCGCAGCGGGTGCGGAAGCGGTGACCGCCGCGTTCGAGCTCGTGCATCAGCTCGCGGTAGTTGTAGATCTCGCCGTTTTGAACGACAACGACCGATCCATCTTCGTTGGCGATCGGCTGATCCCCTCCGGTCAGGTCGATGATCGCGAGTCGGCGCGCGGCGATGCCCACGGGCCCGTCCACGTGCGATCCCTCGGAGTCAGGGCCCCGGTGGTAGAGCGTGGTGGACATCCGGCGGAGCCGTTCGGGATCGACGGCTCCGCGACTGGACGCGATCCCGCAGATCCCGCACATGGAGAGCCAGTCTAGGGATGGCGGGTCAGCGACTGGCGCAGGACGCGGACGGCGGTGATCGCCAGCGTGCGCAGATACAGGCGAAGGGAGCGGTCGGCGATCCATTCGAGATCGTGAGCGAGCTTCTCCGCCATCGAGGTCTCGTAGCCGCGGCGCACCTGTGCGAAGCCGGTCAGCCCTGGGCGGACGACGAGCCGCTGCCAGTACGCGGGCAGGTCGTGGGTCAGCTCTTTGAAGAAGCGCGGCCGGATCGGGCGCGGCCCGACGAACGACATGTCGCCGCGCAGCACGTTCCAAAGCTGTGGGATCTCGTCGAGCTGCGACGCCTTCAGCCAGCGCCCGATGCGTGTCAGCTCGATGTCCGTGTGGCGGACGAGCTCCGCGCCGAGGTACTGGCCGATGCGCTCCTCTGCCCCCGGCTTCAGCGTGCGGAACTTCAGCATCTCGAAGAAGTGCCCGCCACGGCCGACGCGCTGTCCGCGGTAGAGCACCGGGCGCCCACTCGTCGCCAGCATGATCGCGGCGATCACGACAGCGACCGGTGAGAGCACGATCAGGAAGAACGTCGCGAACACGATGTCGAGCGTGCGCAGCTCGAGGTCGATCCGCCTGTTCGGCGTGTCGGAGGCGAGGCGCGCATAGCCCGTGACAAGCGTGTCCTCGAGCCGAGGTGGCGCAGATGACACAGGAGCGATGGTAGACCGTGCGAGATGACGGTCACCGGAATCGACCACGTGCAGGTCGCCGCGCCCGCCGGGTGCGAGTCTGAGGCCCGTGCCTTCTACGGCGGGCTGCTCGGCCTCGAGGAGCTCTCGAAGCCGGCGCCCCTGGCCTCGCGCGGCGGCTGCTGGTTCAGGGCCGCAGCCCAGCAGCTGCATGTCGGGGTCGAGGAGCCGTTCACCCCGGCGCGCAAGGCGCACCCGAGCTTCCTCGTCTCCGACCTCGATGCGCTGATCACCCGGCTGACCGCGGCGGGCATCGAGGTCGCCTCGGACGACTTGATTCCAGGCGTCAAGCGCTGCCAGGCCGCCGACCCCTTCGGCAACCGCCTCGAGTTCCGCCAGGCCTGAGGCGTGTGTCTGACACCAGCCATGGCCGTTCGGCGTGCGTCGCGGGGTGCCGCGGTTGAGGCGTTGGGCCGGGCGGCGTCACATTCTCGGCACGAAGATGTCGCGAGTTTGTGCGTGTGTCTGACACCGGACATGGCCGTTCGGCCCGCCACAGATGTATAAGATGTGCTTATGGACACACGGCAGTTGCAGGCGTTTTGCGAGGTCGTGGACCGCAAGTCGTTCTCGCTCGCCGCTGAGAAGCTCGGGGTGACGCAGCCGGCGGTCTCGCTCCAGGTTCGCTCGCTCGAGAAGCGGCTCGGCACGCAGCTGCTCGACCGCTCCGGCCGCCGCGTCGAGCCCACCGAGGCCGGCCTCAAGCTCTACCGCTCGGCGCAGCGCCTGCTCGCGCTCGAAGAGGAGATCGTCAGCGAGCTCGCGGAGGAAGCAACGGGCGAGCTCGACGGCACGTTCGAGATCGGTGCGTCCACCGGGCCCGGAGGCGTCGTGCTCTCGCAGATCCTCTGCCAGTTCGCCGAGGTGTACCCCAAGCTGCACATCGCCCTCAGCGTCTTCGACACGCAAACCGTGGTCGAGCACGTCGCCGATCGCACGCTGCAACTCGGCGTCGTCGGAGCGGCGCCGCGCCACCGCGGCGTCGAGTACGAACCCTTCTTCAAGGACACCGTCGTGCTCGCATGCCCGCCCGGCCACCCGTTCGCCGGCCGTACGGTGACGCTCGACGACGTGCGCGCGGAGCAGCTGATCATGATGCAAGAGGGCGCGGGCGTCCGTCAGATGATCGAAGACGAGTTGCGCCGGGCCGGCACGCGGCTGCGCGATCTCAACGTCCGCCTCGAGCTCGGCCTGCAGGAGTCGGTGACGAGCGCGGTGCGCGGCGGCTACGGCATCACGTTCATCTCGCGCTCGTCGGTCGAGAAGGACCTCGACGCGGGAATGCTCACCGAGGCGCGCGTCGAGGGCCTCGAGCTCGAACGCGAGATCCACCTCGTACGGGCCGCGGGCCGCTCCGAGACGCGCGCGGCGCGCGCATTCCTCGAGTTCGCACGCGACCGCCTCGCGTGATCGTTCGCTGGAGCCTCGCCGAGCTTCCCGAGGTGCTTGTCGAGGTCGGGATCGAGCGTCCGTTCGTGATCGCGAGCCCGCGCTGGAAGAATCTGGACCTGCCGCACGTCGAGTGGTGGGCGGAGGTGCCGTCGCATCGCTTTGAGGTACCCGATGTCGCAGACGGGATCCTCGCGGTCGGCGGCGGCTCCGCGATCGACACCGGCAAGTACGCCTCCGCGCAAACCGGGAAGCCGGTCGTCCATGTGCCGACGACGTATTCCGGCGCGGAATGGACGACCTTCTACGGCATCCGCTCGCCTGACCGCGTGATGCAGGGCGGCGGAGGCGGAGCCCGGCCGGTCGCAATCGTCTACGACGTCGACCTGACGCTCGACCTCCCGCCGGACGTCACGGCGGGCACCGCGCTGAACGGCCTCGCGCACTGCGCCGAGGCGCTCTACGCGCAGGGCCACGACGCCGAAGGCGACGAGCAGGCGCTCGCCGGCGCGACGCTGATCGCGACTGCGCTCCCGCGCGTCCTCGCCGAGCCGGGCGACCGCGCGGCTCGCGGCGAGCTGCTGCGCGGCGCCGCGCATGCCGGTCACGCGCTTGCGGTCGCCGGTCTGGCGCTCGCGCACGCGATGGCGCAGGCGCTCGGCGGCCGCTACGGGATCCCGCACGGCGCGATGAACGCGCTCTGCCTGCCGCCCGCGCTCGAGTTCAACCGCGTGCTCGTCCCTGCGCAGGTGGAGCGGTTCGGCGAGGCGATCGGCGGCGACGCGGTCGAACGCTCGCGCGAGCTCGCGCTCCTCGGCGGCTTCGAACGGTTGCGCGCCTTCGGCGTGCCCGAGGCCGACCTCCCGGCCGTCGCGGAGGCGGCGGCCCAGCGGGCCGGGAACCTCGCGAACCCGCGACCGGCCACGCCTGGGGAGATCCTCGGCCTGCTCCGCTCGATCTACTGACGCTTCCCCACCGCGCCGGTGAACAAGGAATAAGATTCACTAATCTCAGGTATAGTCGTCGCGTGGCTCAGGATGCCCAACGCTTCGACGTGCTCGTGATCGGCAGCGGCGCCTCCGGGCTGGCCGCAGCCGTCTCCGCCGACCGTTCCGGCGCCCACGTCGCACTCGCGACGAAGGGCTCGCTGCAGGCGAACAACTCCTCCAAGGCGCAGGGCGGAATCCAGGCCTCCTTCGGCGCCGACGACTCTCCCGAGCAGCACGCCGCCGACGTCTGGACGTCCTCGCACGAGACCTCCGACAAGGCGCTTGCCGACGTGTTGACCGGCGATGCCCGCTCCGCAATCCACTGGCTCGAAGAGCTCGGCGTCGAGTTCACGCGCGACGAGGACGGTGGCTACCGCCTCGCCCGCTGCGGCGGCGCGAGCGCGAAGCGCCTCCTTCAGGTCGGCGACCGCACCGGCCACGCGATCACGAAGCAGCTGCGCGAGGCGTGGGAGGCCGGCGAGGGCACGAGCTTCACGAACGCGCCGCTCCGCGAGCTCCACCAGGTGAACGGCCACTGGAGCGCGCGCGTAGGCGAGCGATCGATCGAGGCAGGCACGGTCGTGCTCGCGGCCGGTGGACGCTGCTACGCCGTTGCGGAAGAGCGCGGTGAGCTCTCGACGAACCACCCGAACGCAACCGGCGAGGTGACGAAGCTCGCGCTCGAGCTCGGGGCCGAGGCGCGTGACCTCGACGCGCTGCAGTACCACCCGAACGGCGGCGCGTGGCCGCCGAACATGCAGGGCTACTCGATCCCGGAGACGACGCGTTCCTACGGTGCCGTTCTGCTCAACGCGGAGGGCGACGAGTTCACCGACTCCCTGGGGCCCCGTGATGCGGTGGCCCAGGCGATCGTCGACGAGGTCAACGCGGGACGCGGTGTCAGCACGCCCGACGGGCGCCCCGCCGTCTACCTCGACACGACGCGCATCTCGGAAGCCGACGCGGAGATCTCGCTGCCGTACATGCTCCGCCGCTATCGGGGCGCCGGGATCGACCCGCTGCGCGAAAAGATCCTGACCTACCCCGTCCTCCACTACCAGAACGGCGGCCTCGTGATCGACACGAATGCCGAGACGACGCTGGAAGGTGTCTATGCGTGCGGCGAGATTGCCGGCGGCACGCACGGGCGCAACCGCATGATGGGCAACTCGTTGCTCGAGTGCGTCGTCTTCGGTCGTCGTGCGGGTCGCGCGGCCGCAGAGAAAGCGAGCGCATGAGCGTCGATGTGACAACCGACCTGCAGCACGTGGTGGAGGACGCCGCGGCGCACCTCTACGTCTGGGCGCTGAAGGACATCCCGCAGGACCTGCGCGACGCACTCTCCGACGCGCGTGCGCGCGAGACATCCGTCCCGGGCAAGCGCGTCCTCGAGACGATTCACAAGAACGTCAATATCGCCGACAGCGAGAACAACCTCGTCTGCCAGGACACCGGCATCGCCGTCTACACCTGCCGCGTGGGCGAGCACTTCCCGCTGCACCCGACGCGCATCTACGAGGGACTGCGCGACGGCACCGCTCGCGCGACCGTCGAGCATCCGCTGCGCTCGAACGCCGTGCACACGATCACGCGCGAGAACACCGGCCCGAACATCGGCTACCGGCTGCCGATCGTGCACTGGGAGTTCGTCGCAGACTGGGACGGCCTCGATGTCAAGTGCGTGCCGAAGGGCTCCGGCTCCGAGAACATGAGCTTCCTCAAGATGTGCATCCCCGCCGACGGCGTGAAGGGGATCAAGTCGTTCGTGCTCGAGTCGATCGTCGGCGCGGGCGGCAAGCCCTGTCCGCCCGGGATCGTCGGGGTCGGCATCGGCGGCAGCGCGGACTACGCGATGTATCTCGCCAAGGAGGCGATCGCGCGGCCCGTCGGAACGCGCAACTCCGACCCGCACGTCGCCAAGCTCGAGGAGGAGCTCTACGAGCTGCTCAACGAGACCGGCATCGGCCCGATGGGCCTCGGCGGCGACGTCACC
>JBJMKA010000002.1:0-95537 GCA_045805985.1 Gaiellaceae bacterium
CTGTCAGCCGGCCGCTGCGGCACCAGCCCAGGCGCGACCACGACACAGTCAATCCCTCGCCCGACCAAAAAGCGATGCAACCCGAAACCGGTCGGACCCGCCTCATAACAACACCGCACCAACGGCCAGCGGCGCAGAACACGCTCGACCGCCTCCTCGTCGTAGGCCAGCGTCCGCTCCTCCAGCAACTCGTCGGCGCGCACCGCCGCCAGCCGGATCGAACGCGCGTGAACGTCAAGTCCGACGGCTACCGTCATAGACTCACTCATGGTCGGCGACCTCCGTATGTGGCTCTACCGGGCCATCCCCGGCAACCCACGACAGATGCGTAGGCGCCGACCACTCTCCGCCAGCGACCGGACACCGCAGCCACACCGGCTACGGCTCCATCCTGTCTAGGCTCCCCTGAGATGGCGAAGGCTGAGAAGCGGACCCACGACACGACGCGCGAGAAGCTCGAGTGGCTCGAGGAGCTGCGCAACCAGTCGGAGCACCACGGCTCGGAGAAGGCGGTCGCGAAGCACAAGGATGCGGGCAAGTTGCTCGCCCGCGAGCGTGCCGAGAAGCTTTGCGATCCCGGCTCGTTCGTCGAGATCGACCGCTACGTCCGGCATCGGGAGTCGAACTTCGGGATGCTCGACCGGCGGCCGTACGGCGATGCGGTGGTCACCGGGTACGGCGAGATCTTCGGCCGGCGCGTCTTCGTTTTCAGCCAGGACTTCACGGTCTTCGGCGGCTCGCTGAGCGAGGTCTTCGCCGAGAAGATCTGCAAGGTGATGGACCTAGCGGCCAAGTACGGCTGCCCCGTGATCGGTATCAACGACTCGGGCGGTGCGCGGATCCAGGAGGGCGTCGTCTCGCTGGCCGGCTACGCCGAGATCTTCTGGCGCAACGTGCAGAGCTCCGGCGTGATCCCGCAGATCTCGCTCGTGATGGGCCCGTGCGCGGGCGGCGCCGTCTACTCGCCCGCGATGACCGACTTCATCCTGATGGTCGAGGGCTCGTCGTACATGTTCATCACGGGCCCCGATGTCGTGAAGACGGTCACCGGCGAAGAGGTCACCCAGGAGGAGCTCGGCGGCGCGCTGGCGCACGCGTCGAAGTCCGGGGTGGCGCACCTGACCGCTCCGAGCGACGAGGCGGCGCTCGAGGACGCCCGGTATCTACTCAGCTTTCTCCCGCAGAACAACGCGCAGCCGACTCCTTATGACGCCCCGTCGGACCCCGCCGACCGCGAGTCGCCGGAGCTCGACGAGCTCGTGCCCGACGAGCCGTCGAAGCCATACGACATCAAACGCGTGATCAGCGCCGTCGTGGACGACGGCGAGTCCCTCGAGATTCAGCCGCTCTATGCAGAGAACATCGTCTGCGGCTTCGCGCGACTTGGCGGCTACAGCGTCGGGATCGTCGGCAACCAGCCAAAGGCGCTCGCAGGCGTGCTCGACATCAGCTCGTCCGAGAAGGCGGCGCGCTTCGTCCGCACATGCGACGCGTTCAACATCCCGCTCGTCACCTTCGTCGACGTGCCCGGGTTCCTCCCGGGGACGGCCCAGGAGTGGGGCGGCATCATCCGCCACGGGGCGAAGCTGCTGTACGCCTACTGCGAGGCGACGGTGCCGAAGCTGACGGTGATCACGCGCAAGGCCTATGGCGGCGCGTACGACGTCATGAGCTCGAAGCACGTTCGCGCCGACTTCAACTTCGCGTGGCCGACCGCCGAGGTCGCGGTGATGGGGCCGGAGGGCGCGGTCAACATCATCTTCCGCAACGAACTGGCCGAGGCCGACGATCCCGAGTCGCGGCGCGCCGAGCTGATCGCGGACTACCGCGAGCGGTTCGCCAATCCCTACAGCGCAGCAGAGCGCGGTTACGTCGACGACGTGATCCCGCCGCGGCGCACTCGCCCGGTGCTGATCGAAGCGCTCAAGACGGCGATCACAAAGCGCGAGCCCACTCCGAAGCGTAAGCACGGCAACATTCCCCTCTGACCGATCAGTAACGGAAATCCGTTTCGGGATTCCGCTACTGATTCCACTTGTCGGCCGTCTTCTTCCCGTGACCCGTGCTCTTGGCCCTCGGGTCGAGCGTGTCGGGCGGCCGTTCGTGGCTGGTCATGTCGCGCAAGGGGACTTCCGGAGGACGGATGTCCTTGGGCGGATGCCGGCGCTGGTTTCTGTTCATCGAGGTTCCGTTCCGAGGCGTGCCCTGGCTAAACGCACACGGCGCCGGACTCGTGCGCGCTCGTGCCGGCCCTATGATCCACGCTTCGTGGATGTCGAGCTGACCCCGGCGCAGGCCCCGGAAGTGGAGGCGGCGATCGCCGCTGTCCTGGCCTCCCAGCAGCCGGCGCCGCCGGATCCCTGGTGGCAGGCCGGAATCGACGAGACGCTCGAGACGTAACCGCCGGGGCGGCTTGCCCGTTCCACCGGTGACATGTGCATCCGGTGTGGTGAACAGGAAGCAGCTCCCGACCGCCCGTACTGCGTCCACTGTACGTTCGCCGTACGCGCCGAGGTAGAGGACGGCCTGCGGAAGATCGCCGACTACCTCAGCGCCTGGGCTGCCTTCGACGCTTGGTGCGCCTCGCAGGCGCAGCAGGCGGCTGCTGCTGCGTAAGCGGTCCTAAACGGCAGCCCGGCCGCGGAGGAGCTGCGGCGCCGAGCGGGCGTAGTCGAGCCCCGAGATCCAGGTCAGCGCGAGCGCCACCAGGAGCGCCCACCAGGAGACTGACGTGCTCCAGGCTCCGGCGGCGGCCAGCCCGCCGACGGCCGCTGCGATTGCCTGCGACCACGTCTTCAGCTTCCCGAGATCGCGCGCCGCGATCACGACCCCGCGCTCCACCGCCGCTTGGCGCAGGCCGGAGATCAGGAGCTCGCGGGCCACGATCGCCGCGACCATCCAGGCGGGGAACACGTCCTGGCCGAGCAGGACGATCAGCGTCGCCATTACGAGCAGCTTGTCGGCGACGGGGTCGAGCAGCGAGCCGAGCGGCGACGACCGGCCGGTCCGGCGTGCGACCCGGCCGTCGAACCAATCGGTGGCCATCGCGGCGCAGAAGACCCCAGTCGCCCAGTAGTCGTGGTTCGGGAACGAGATCGCGAAAAGCGCGACGACGATCGGCACCGAGACGGCTCGAGCGACGGTTAGTTGGTCGGCAAGGCTCATTCGCCGAGAGAATACGGAGTGTGTTCGCCAAAGTCCTTGTTGCGAACCGGGGCGAGATCGCGCTCCGGATCTTCCGCACGCTCCGCGAGCTGGGTGTCGGCTCGGTCGCGGTGTACTCGGACGCCGACCGTTCGACGCCGCACGTGGCGTACGCGGACGAGGCTCAGGCACTCGGCGGGCTGAGCGCGGCCGAGAGCTATCTCGTGGTCGAGAAGCTCCTCGAGGCCGCCGCCCGGTCGGGCGCCGAGGCGATTCATCCCGGCTACGGGTTTCTCGCCGAGAACGCGTCCTTCGCGGCCGCGGTCGAGGCGGCGGGGCTCGTCTGGATCGGGCCGCCGCCGGCAGCGATCGAGCTGATGGGCTCGAAGACGCGCGCGCGCCAGACGATGCAGGCGGCCGGCGTTCCGATCATCCCGGGCACGACCGAGCCGGTGGGCTCCGCCGAGGAGGTGATCGCCCTCGGCAAGCAGATCGGCTATCCGCTCCTGATCAAGGCCGCGGCCGGCGGCGGCGGCAAGGGGATGAAGGTCGTCGCCTCCGCCGAGGAAGCCGCGCAGGCGTTCGAGTCCGCGCAACGCGAGGGCCAGTCCTACTTCGCCGACGCCTCGGTCTACGTCGAGCGCTACCTCGAGGACCCGCGTCACGTCGAGGTCCAGGTCCTTGCGGACGCCCACGGCAACGTCATCCATCTCGGCGAGCGCGACTGCACGATCCAGCGCCGCCACCAGAAGCTGGTGGAGGAGACGCCGTCGCCTGCCGTCACCCCCGAGCTCCGCGAGCGGATCGGAAAGATCGCGGTCGACGCGGCGCGTGCAGCCGGCTACCGCTCGGCGGGAACGATCGAAGGGCTGCTCACTCCCGGAGGCGACTACTTCTTTATGGAGATGAACACCCGCATCCAGGTCGAGCACACGGTGACCGAGGAGGTGACGGGCCTTGATCTGATCCGCGAGCAGGTTCTCATCGCGGCCGGAGAGCCGCTATCGCTGCGCCAGGAGGACGTCGTTCTCCGCGGGCACTCGATCGAGTGCCGCATCAACGCCGAGGATGCGTCCAACGGCTTCTTGCCCAGCCCGGGGAGGATCACGAGCTACCGGGAGCCGTCCGGCCCAGGCGTGCGTGTGGACTCCGGTGTGGTGGCGGGCTCGGAGATCAGTGGGCTCTACGACCCGATGATCGCGAAGCTGATCGTGCACGACACGAACCGCGAGACGGCGCGCCGGCGAATGTTGCGCGCGCTTGCCGAGTTCGAGATCGGCGGCGTGAAGTCGCTGCTCGGCTTTCACCAAGCGCTGCTCACGCATCCGTGCTTCATCGACGGCGAGACGTGTCACGGCCTCGTCGAGTCCGAGGAGCTTGCGCAACGTGCGGAGCAGTTCTCTCATCGGGCAACTACGGTAGCCGCAGACCCGGACGGATCGTTGTCAAAGGTGACGACAGTGGCCGAAGTGGACGGTCGTCGCGTGCAGGTGAGGGTGCTCGTGCCGGAGCCGGCCTACCGCAGCCTCGCGCGGCGGCGGCGGGAGCGTGCCGCGGGCGGTGCGAACGGCGCGGCCTCGGACGCCGTCGTCAGTCCCATGCAGGGGACAATCCTCGCCGTGAAGGTCGCCGAGGGGGACGCCGTCGAGGCCGGTCAGGTGATCTGCATCGTGGAGGCGATGAAGATGGAGAACGAGGTGACGGCCCATCGCACGGGAATCGTCACCGACCTCGCGCTTGCCGCGGGCGAGCCGGTCGCGATCGGTCAGACGATCTGCGTGATCGAGCCTCACTGATCCTGATCCGCGTACGGCGACCGCTCGCCGACCCGTGAACGTGGTTCGGCCTGCCTGTCGACCGGAGGGCCGAGTGCTGGGCGCCGCCGAATCAGGTTCAGCCTTCTGAGTCCGAACGTGATTCGCGTGCGGCGACCGCTCGCCAACCCATGAACGTGGTTCGGCCTGCCTGTCGACCGGAGGGCCGAGTGCTGGGCGCCGCCGAATCAGGTTCAGCCTTCTGAGTCCGAACCTGATTCGCGCATCCACGCCCGGACCTCACCGCCGGACGCGACGCGCGCGAACCAGGTTCGCGAGTTCCCGGCCGCCGCTAGCCGGCTCTTGGACATGGTTCGGGCCGCGCGCTGGGCCGGACCGAGTGCCGAGCGCCGTCGAATCGGGTTCAGACGGCGATCAGAGCGAGCGCTGGTACGCGCGGAAGGTCCACGTCGCCCACGCAGACGTGACTGCGGTGAGCAGCAGGAGCAGCAGCAGGTAGAAGCCGACTGTGCCCCACGAGGTCCCGGGCAGGACGACCTCGCGCGCCGCCTTGACGCCCCAGTCGACCGGATTGAACTTGGCGGCCGTCTGCATCCACCCGGGCATCTGCGGGCGGGCGATCATCGTCGTCGAGAGGAAGAGCAGCGGCAGGCCGATGAAGTTTGCGACCGCGATCATCGTCGCCTCGCGCCGCGTCAGCAGCGCGATCGCCTGCGAGATGCCCGCGAACGCGCTGTTCACGAGGATGGCCGCGAGGATGATCACGAGCCAGCCGACCACGCCGGTGTGGATCCGAACGCCGAGTGCGAGTGAGACGAGCAAGATCACGAGCGCCTGGATCGCCGCGGTGATCGCGGAGCGCACGATCTGCGAGAGCACGATCGCGAGGCGCGAGGCGGGTGCAGCGAGGAAGCGCTCGACGATCTTGTGGTCGAGGTCGTAGATCATCGACATCCCGCTCCACGTTGCCCCGAAGAACGCGTTCATGACGACGATCGCCGGCGCCAGGAACGTGATGTAGGAGCTGGTCCCGAAGCCGCCGAGCTTCGTCACGTTCTTGAACAGCTGCCCGTAGAGGATCAGCCAGACCATCGGCTGGATCAGGATGAGCGCGATCCAGATCGGCTCGCGCATCAGATTGCGCGCTTGCCGGGCAACCATGAACCACGTGTCGCTAAGCGTTTTCATGCGGCGCGATCCTCAGTGGCGAACTCGCGGCCTGTGAAGTGCAGATAGACGTCGTCGAGGGACGGCCGCGACAACGACACCGATGCGACCGCGATCCCCGCGGTCTCGAGCGCGGAGATGATCCCCGGCAGCGCACGGCCGCCGTTCTCGACGCGCGAGACGATCGTGCGCCCCTCGAGAACCTGCTCGGGTGCCGCACCGACGGCGGCGAGAACGCGCTGGGCTTCGGCGATGGAAGCGTTCTCGACCTCGACGTGCACCGCGTCGCCGCGCAGGCTCTTCTTCAGCTCGCCCGGCGTCCCTTCGACGACGATCTTGCCCTGCGAGACGATCGCCAGGCGGTCGGCGAGCTGGTCGGCTTCCTCGAGGTAGTGCGTCGTGAGCAGGATCGTCAGCGACTCGGCCTGCGCCAAGCGCGACACCTCTTCCCACATCACGACCCGTGCCGCCGGATCGAGACCCGTCGTCGGCTCGTCCAGGAAGAGCACGCGCGGGCGGTGCACGAGGCCGAGCGCGATGTCGAGCCGGCGGCGCATGCCACCGGAGTAGGTCTTGACGATCCGGTCGGCCGCGTCCGTGATCCCGACGAGGCCGAGCAGCGTCTCAGTCCGCGCGCGAAGATCCCTTCCTTTCATCCCCTGCACCCGGCCTTGCAGCATCAGGTTCTCTCGGCCCGTGCCGAGCTCGTCGACGCCGGAGTCCTGCGGTACGTAGCCGATCACGCGGCGCACGGCGTTTTGCTCGCGCAGCACGTCGTGGCCCGCGACCGAGGCGGATCCCGTGTCGGGTGTCGTGAGCGTGACGAGCGAGCGCACGGTCGTCGACTTGCCGGCGCCGTTTGGGCCGAGCAGTCCGAACACCTCGCCTTCGCGCACGGCGAACGACACACCGTCGAGCGCCTGCACGTCGCCGTAGCGCTTGCGCAGCTCTTCAACCACGATCGCCTGCATCGGCGGCGAGACTAGCGGCATCGCTAGAGTCGTCGCGGCTCAATGGACCTCCACGAGTACCAGGGCAAGCAGCTCTTCAAGCAGTTCGGGATCCCCGTCTCGGAGGGTCGTCTCGCGGCGACGCCGGAAGAAGCGCGCAAGGCCGCGGACGAGATCGGCGGCCCGGTCGTCGTCAAGGCTCAGGTGCTGACGGGCGGCCGCGGAAAGGCCGGCGGCGTGAAGCTCGCCGCCGATCCGGCAGACGCGGAGCAGAAGGCGCGGGAGATCATCGGTCTCGACATCCGCGGCCACGTCGTCGAGAAGGTCTGGATCGAGAGCGCCTCCGAGATCGCCAAGGAGTACTACCTCTCGGTCACCTTCGATCGCGGCGCCAAGCAGCCGCTATTCATGTTCACGATGCAGGGCGGCGTCGAGATCGAAGAAGTTGCGGCGAACGATCCCGACGCGCTCGTGCGACTGCACGTCGACCCGCTCGAGGGCTTTCAGCCGTGGGTCGCGCGCCGCCTCGTCTACGGCGCCGGCGTCGAGGATCCCGGCGAGCAGAAGCAGATCGCCGACGTCATCGGGAAGCTCTATCGGTGCTTCGTCGAGAGCGACGCGATGCTCACCGAGATCAACCCACTGATCGTCACGCCGGACGGCGAGGTGAAGGCGCTCGACTCGAAGTTCACCGTCGACGACAGCGCGCTGTATCGCCACCCGGACATCGCCGAGTTCCGCGATACGAGCGCCGCCGACCCGTTCGAGGCGTTCGCGCGCGAAAAGGGCGTCGTCTACGTGAAGCTCGACGGCGACGTCGGGATCTGCGGCAACGGCGCGGGCCTGTCGATGTCGACGGTGGACGTCGTCGTCGTGGCCGGCGGCCGCCCCGCGAACTTCTGCGACCTGGGCGGCGGCGGCAACGCGGAAGGGGTCGTCGACGCACTCGAGGTGATCACCCGCGATCCGCAGGTCAAGTCGATCTTCTTCAACATCTTCGGCGGGATCACGCGTGGCGACGAGGTCGCACGCGGGATCCTCGAGGCGCTCAACCGGATGACGATCGAGATCCCGATCGTCGTGCGCCTCGATGGCACGAACGCCGAAGAAGGCCGCGAGATCCTCGCCGAGGCCGCGCCGCCGAACCTCTACGTCGAGCCCACCATGCTCGACGCCGCCAAGAAAGCAGTGGAGCTCGCGCAATGACCAACCCGTGGGACGACCGCGCCGAGCTGTACCGCACGTCGCTCACGCACGCGACGGGCGACGACCTCGACGCCGTGGTGGAGCTCTGCAACCCGCACGCGGGTGTGAAGGTGCTCGACGTCGCGACCGGCGGCGGTCACGTCGCGTGGCGGCTGCGCGAAGAGGGAGCGGACGTCGTGACGGTCGATCCGTCGCCCGGCATGCGCGCCGACGTCATCGCGCCCGCCGAAGACCTTCCGTTCGCAGACGGCTCGTTCGACGTCGTCGTCTCGAGAATCGCCGCTCATCACTTCGACGATCTCGGCCGGGCGGTCGGCGAGATGGCGCGCGTCTCCAACCGCGTGCTCGTGATCGAGGACATGCTCTTCCGCACCGAGGACGAGCAGGAGGCGGAGAGGCTGCGCGACCCGACCCATCACCGCTCGCTGTCCACCGAGGAATGGCGGGAGCTGTTCGTCGACGCGGGCCTCGAGATCGAGCAGGAGCTCTTCTTCTCGAAGGAGCACGACATGGACGAGTGGCTCGCGCGCACCGGTTGCACCGGTGACGACGCAGAGCGCGTTCGGGAGCTGCTCGTGCCGTTCACATCGAGCGACGGCACCACGTGGGCGAACGACTACATCGTCCTCAAGGGCAGAAAGTCGCAGGCCTAGAGATGGCGATCATCGTCGACAACGACACGAAGCTCGTCGTCCAGGGGCTGACCGGGTCCGAGGGCCGCTTCCACGGCCTGCGGAACCGCGCGTACGGCACGGACGTCGTCGCAGGCGTCACCCCGGGCAAGGGCGGCCAGGACGTCGAGGGCATCGCGGTCTTCGACACTGTCGCCGACGCGGTCGAGGAAGCGGGCGCGAACACCTCGTTGATCTTCGTCCCCGCGCGCTTTGCGCCGGATGCGATCTACGAGGCGGTCGACGCTGGGATCAAGACGGTGATCTGCATCACAGAGCACGTGCCGGCGCACGAGATGCTGCGTGCGTACACCTACGTCCGTCCGAAGGGCGTGACCCTGATCGGGCCGAACTGCCCGGGCGTGCTCTCGCCGGGCAAGGCGAACGTCGGAATCATTCCCGCCGAGGTCTTCAGGCCCGGTTCGATCGGGCTCGTCTCGCGCTCGGGCACGCTGACGTACCAGATCGGCCACGAGGTGGCGCAGCGTGGGCTCGGCAACTCGACGATCGTCGGCATCGGCGGCGATCCCGTCGTCGGCTCGGGCTTCATCGACGTGCTGGAGAAGTTCGAAGCCGATCCGGAGACCAAGTACGTCGTGCTCGTGGGCGAGATCGGCGGCGACGAGGAAGAGAAGGCCGCACAGTGGGTGTCCGAGAACATGTCGAAGCCGGTCTTCTCGTACATCGCCGGCTTCTCGGCGCCCCCCGGCAAGACGATGGGGCACGCGGGCGCGATCATCTCCGGCTCGTCGGGCACCGCCCAGGCGAAGAAGGAGGCGCTCGAAGCGGTCGGGATCAAGGTCGGCACGACGCCGACCGAGGTGGCTGAGCTCGTCGCCGCCGCGGCGCGCTAGTTGTGTCTGACACCGTGGCGAGGCGCCTGCGCGTGGCAGCTCGAAAAGGTGTCTGACACCTTTGCGAGCCTCGGGCGGGCAGCGCAGCGCGAACGGGTGTCAGACACCGTTGCGGCCCGCGCCGCGGCCCGCTAGTCGAAGAGGCGCTGACCGCTGGGCGGAGCGCTCAGCGTCAGCTTCTGGAGCAGACCGTGATCGCCGTACACGAGGAGCTGCGCGCTCTTCGCGGGTGGCAGGCTGGTCATGAACTGGCCCCAGGTCGTGCCGCGTGTATAGGCCTCAGTTCTGAACGACGCGGCGACAACGACGATGCGCTGGACGTCGCCGCTTGCGACACCCATGACGAACAGCGACGGGAGCGAACCGGCTGGCGCCCTCCCGGCGACCATCGCACCGAGCACGTGCGTCCCGGCGAGCTCGCGCGGGCAGCGCCAGTTGACGGGAGCGCCGCCGCGCAGCATGACCGCGACACACGTTTCTGTCGGCGTTACATCGAGCGCCGGCGCCGCGAGGATCGCGACTGGTCCGCTCGTGTCGACGCGAATCGCGTCGAGCACGCGTAGGCCCTCGGCGTCGAGCATGGCATGGGCCGCGGTCAGCTGGGCAACTGCGATCTCGACCGGCTGCACACCCGAGACGTTGAAGTCGTGGTGCTTGCCGAGCATCGTGCCGGCCTTCCAGCCCGGCGTTCCCTCAGCCCACGTCCAGCCGGTGGCCGGGTGCTCGGGCGGAGCCGTGATCTGTTCGCCCTGGTTCGGCGGGTGGTGCTGCGGCCGCGCGAAGACGAAGAAGCCGGCCAGCAGCAAAACGGCGACCCCGACCAGGACGGTCGGCAGCAAATGGCGCGTGACGAAGCTCACGCAGGCCGCATCGGCAGCCGGTGCGGGTTTCTTTAGGCGGACGCGGGCAGCGTGAGGGTGAAGCGCGCGCCCCTCGGCGAGCTCTCCACCGTCGCGTGGCCGCCGTGGGCCTCGGCGGCTTCGCGGACGATCGCGAGCCCCAGGCCTGCGCCCGGCTTCGAGCGCGACGCGGCAGCGCGGTAGAAGCGGTCGAAGATGCGCGGGATGTCTTCGTCCGCGACGCCGGGCCCATGGTCGGCAACGACGACCGCGCCTTCGCGCACGATCACCTCGATCGGCGCGCCCTCCGGGCTGTACTTGATCGCGTTGTCGAGCAGGTTGGAGACAGCGCGTTCGAGCAGGACAGGATCGACACGCACATGAGTCGGCGTCAGCGACGTGACGAAGGTGGCATCGGGAGCGCGCGTCTTCGCGCGTTCGACGACGCCTTCGACGAGCTCGTCGAGCTGCACGTCCTCGACACGGAGCTTCCGCTCCTCGCCACGCGCGAGCTCGACCAGGTCCGAGACGAGGGTGGTCAGCGCGTCGAGCTCGACGGACGCCTCGTCGAGCGCGCGGCGCTGCTCGTCCTCGGGCAGCTTTCCTTCACGGAGTAGGTCGACGTTGGTGCGCGCCGCGGTCAGTGGCGTGCGCAGCTCATGGGACGCGTCGGCGACGAGCCGCCGCTGACGGCCCAGAGACTCCTCGAGCGCGGCGAGCATGGCGTTGAAGCGCCGGCCGAGCCGCCCGAGCTCGTCGCTTCCCGTGGCGGCGACCCGTTCCGTAAGATCGCCGGTCGCCGCGACGTTCTCCGCGGCCGTGGTCAGTCGCTGGATCGGCTTCAGCGCCGCGGCCGCGACGAACGCCGCAAGCGCGGCGGCGGCGGCAACGCCCATCCCGCCGATCAGGAAAATCCAGAATCGGATGCGTGCGAGCGCGGCATCGGTCGGGCCGAGGGACACCGCGGTGATCACTGCGCCCGGATGGCCGTGGTCGATGATGCCCGCAACGAGCATTCGCACGTGAAGGCCCTTGATCGTCGCGTCGGTGTAGTACCCAGCCGACGGACCGGCTGCGGCCACCTCGAGCTCGCGTGCGTTGATCGGCGGAGGATTCTTGAACGTCGTGCGATCGATGCTGCCGTCGGCGTTCAGAATCGTGTAAGCGAACCCGCCGCCGAGCGGATCGTTGTGTCCGAGCGCCGCTGCCCTCGCCTGCGTGAGGAGTGCCGCGTCGACTTGGCTCCGCAGCTGGTGCTTTGCCACCACCCACACGACGGCGGATGCAGCCGCAACGGTGACCGCGATCGCCAGCGCAACGAGCAGCGTCAGTCGAAGCCGGAAGCTCACGGTTCTTCGCGCAGCGCGTACCCGACGCCGCGAACGGTGTGCAGCAGGCGCGGCTCGCCGTTCTCTTCGAGCTTCCGCCGCAGGTACCCGATGTAGACCCAGAGCGCGTTCGACGTCGCGCCGAAGTCGTAGCCCCAGACGCGTTCGTAGATTTGCGACCGGGTCAGCACCTGCTTCGGGTTGCGCATGAACAGCTCGAGCAGGTTGAACTCGGTGCGCGTCAGCTGCAGGCGGCGCTCGCCGCGGTAGACCTCGCGCGTCGCCGTGTCCAGCGAGAGGTCGCCGTAGCGGAGCGCGTCGTCGCCGGCGCCCGTGCGTCGAAGAAGTGCCCGGACGCGGGCACGGAGCTCCTCGATCGCGAACGGCTTGACGAGGTAGTCGTCGGCGCCTGCATCGAGTCCCTCGATGCGGTCGTCGACGGCATCCCGCGCGGTGACCACGAGCACCGGTACCGGGTCGTTGCGGCGCCGGAGCGAGCGGCAGACCTCGAGGCCGCCCACCTCGGGCATCAGCAGGTCGAGGACGATGGCGTCTGCGGGCGTCGCAGCGTGGTGCGCCAAGGCGTCTGCGCCGTCCTCCGCCTCGTCGACTTCGTAGTCGACGCGGAGCGCCCGTGCAATCGCCGAGCGCACGCCGGGGTCGTCGTCGACAACAAGGACACGGGTCGTCATGGGCGTATTGTCCACCTTGCAGCTAAGAAGCGGCTTAGGCTGCGACCCGCGGCCGAACGGGGGGCCCGCTTGCACGAGCTCGTCACTGCGCTCAGCGTCGTCAACAGTGTCACCTTCGCGGTGCTTGCTGCTGTCGCCGTGCGCCGCTGGCGACGGAAGCGGGACGGTGCGGCCGGCTGGCTCGCCCTTTCGTTCCTGGCACTGGGCCTGATCCTCACCGTCGGGAGGCTTATCCCGGCGCATCCGCATGGGTTCGTTCTGGGCGCGCTGCTGCGGCTCGAGCTCGAGTTGCTCGTGCTCTTCCCGTACCTCGGCTACCGATTCGCGACGAGCTTCGTGCCACCGTCGCGCCGCCTCCAGCGGGTCGTGGGCCTGCTGACCACCGGTCTCAGCATCTGGACGTTCGCGCTGCCGAGCATCCCGGCCTCCGGCGAGCCTCGCCCGAGCGGCTTCCTCGTCTACATCGTCGCCTTCCTCGTGCATTGGACGCTGCTCTCCGTCGTCGTCACCACGCGCCTCTGGCGGGCGGGCCGGGGGCAGCCCTCGGTGGCCCGGATCCGCATGCGGATGCTCTCGTTCGCCTCCGCGGCGCTGACGCTTGCGATCATCAGCTCGGCGCTCGCGACCGACCAGGATTCGCCCGGCGCGGGGGTCGTCCAGCTGCTCGCCCTCCTGAGCGGCCTCGCCTTCCTGCTCGGGCTCGAACCGCCGCAGCTCGTGCGCGCCTCCTGGCGCGCGCCCGAGCAGCAGCGGCTGCAGGAGGCGATCCGCGGGCTGATGACGCTCGCGACGACCCGGGCCGAGGTCGCGCAGCGCGTGCTCGGGCCTGTCGCGGCGCTCGTCGGCGCACGCGCCGCTTGCATCTTCGACGCCGAGGGCAACGTCCTCGCCGAGCAGTTCGTCCCTGACGAAACAGAAAGCCGGGATCGAGTTCGCGTCGAGGAGCCCGGCGTCGTCCTGCACGTGTGGACGTCGCCGTACGCCCCATTCTTCGGCGAGGACGAGTTGCGCACTCTGCACACCGTCGCGGCGCTCGCCGGCATCGCGCTCGACCGAGTTCGCCTCTTCGAGCAGGAGCACCAGTCACGGGTTGCGCTGGAACGTGCGAACGAGCTGATGACGAACTTCATCGCCCTCGCCGCCCACGAGCTGCGCACACCGGTGACGACGGTGCACGGATTCGTACAGACGCTCAACCATCTCGGCGACCGGCTCGAGGAGAGCCAGAAGGACGAGTTGCGGCTGGCGCTCGAGCAGCAGACGGCGCGCATGGCCGCACTCGTGGAGCAGCTGCTCGACTTGTCGCGCCTCGACGCCGAAGCGGTGCAGGTGAAGCCGCAGGAGCTCGACTTGCGGCAGCGGCTGGAGGACGTCGTCGCGGTCGCGGCGGGCTCGCGAGCGCGCGACGTCAGGGTCGAGGTGAGCGGTCCTACGACCGCAGTCGTCGACCCTTCGATTCTCGACCACATCGTCACCAACCTCGTCACGAACGCGCTCCGCTATGGACAGGCCCCCGTGCGCGTCACCGCGATCGTCGACGGCGGCCAGGTGCGCATCTCCGTCGAAGACGCCGGCCCCGGCGTCGCGTCCGAGATCGAGGAGACCCTCTTTGAACGATTCACGCGCGCGGGCGTCGCGCGCGACCGCGTTGCGGGCACCGGGCTCGGTCTCGCGATCGCGCGGGCCTACGCGCGGGCACACAGCGGTGACCTTCGCTACGAGCGCGGTCATCCGGCCGGCGCGCGCTTCGTGGTCGAGCTGCCGACTGAGCTCGACCTCATTCCTTTAGTCTGACCGCGTGGCCACAATCTCCTTTGCGCGCGGTATCCCCGCGCCCGAGTGCCTGCCGGTCGACGACCTCGCCGACTGCGCGCGCGTCGCGCTCGAGCGCGACGGGAAGACGATTCTCTCGTATGGCGCCTCCTCCGGCTACGGGCCACTGCGGGAGTGGCTCGCGATGCGCCACGAGGTCGATCAGAGCCGCATCTTCATCACGAATGGATCCCTACAGGGGTTCGTCTTCCTCGCGCAGCGACTGGCAGTGGGAAAGCGCGTGCTCGTCGAGCGGCCGACGTACGACCGGCCACTGAAGATCCTCCGGGAGCTCGGCGCGAACGTCGAAGGCCTGTATTGCGACGACGAGGGGCTCGACCCCGACGCGCTCGAGGAAGCCCTGAAGAGCGGCGAGAAGCCCGCCTTCGTCTACCTGATCCCGACGTTCCAGAACCCCAGCGGGCGCACCTTGAGCGAGGAACGCCGCCGTCGAATCGCCGAGCTGGCGCGTGAGCACGACGTGCTCGTCCTCGAGGACGATCCATACAGCCTGGTGCGCTTCGAGGGAGAAGCGCTGCCGTCGCTCTTCGAGCTTTCGGGCGGTGAGACCGCGTACAGCTCCAGCTTCTCGAAGACGATCGCGCCCGGCCTGCGCGTGGGTTGGTTCGTGCTGCCGGAGCCGCTCGCGCGCGAGCTCGAGCTGGCCGCCAACGGCACGTACATCGGCCCGGTGCTCGTTGGGCAGGCGGCGGCGCACGAGTTCGTCAGCCGCGGCCTCTTCGAGCCGAACCTCGAGCGCGTGCGCGAGCTGATCGGAATGCGCCGCGATGCGATGCTGACCGCGCTCGATCGTGAGCTTCCGGAGATCCGGATCACGCGCCCCGAAGGCGGCTACTTTCTCTGGGCCGAGCTCGGCGGTGTCGATGCGACCGAGTTGCTGGCGCGGGCGGAGGCGGCGGGGGTGACGTTCGTCAAGGGCACCGACTTCGACGGCGGGCCCGACACGCTGCGTCTGGCCTACAGCTTCGTCTCCGTCGACGAGATCGCCGAAGGCGTCTCGCGGCTAGCGGCGGCGCTTGCCGTGCCGGTATAGCTGCGAGACCAGCACGCCGAGCACGATCCCGATCCCGAGCGGGAGGAGGATCAGGAAGATCGTCGAGACGCGCGTCGAGCTGAAGACGAAGTCGACCTTCGCCATGCGCGTGTTGAAGGCGACGAACAGGATCAGGTAGACGCTGACGAGGCCGACCGGCACGAGGCGCGTCCAGAGCCCCGGCTGGAACGACCTCCGCCCCTTCCGCTGCTCGACCGGCGGCTGCGGGACTGCGGACGTGCCCTCGTCGTTCATGCGACTGCTGCGGCGGAGGCGGCGAGCGGCACGAGCCGCGGCTGCCGGGGCGGCTGCAGGGTACGGGTGGCGGCGCGAAAGGTCGGGCAGGGGCGCTCCGGGGTCATGGCGCAGAGTCCGTGACGGCGGAAGTAGCAGTCGTCACAAGTCGGAGCGTTCAGTCGGGTCATGGCGTCCTTCCGAAGGGCGTCGTAGCGGGGGTTGACGGGACGGCATGGTACGACCCCTGTCCACACGGGAAAAGGGCTTGCCTAAACGGAAAACGTGCACTTTCCGGCAAGTTCCAAGATGCCGAAAACTGGGCTTTCCTAGCCGTTCTGCCCGAGTGTCGCCAGTGCGTGCAACGCCTGTGGAAAGGTGTCCACAGGGATGATCCGAAGGCCGTGTGCGTACCTGCGGGCTTCCGTCGCGTTGTCCCCAGCCGGCACCAGGAAGGCGTCCACATGCGCCTCGCGCGCGCCGATCGTCTTCTGCTTGATCCCGCCGATCGGGTCGATCGAACCGTCCGCGTTGATCGCTCCGGTCGCCGCCACCTTGTGGCCGTGCACGACGTCCCGCCCGAGCTCTTCCAGGACCTCGATCGCGAACGCGACACCCGCCGACGGGCCGCCGACGTTCCCCGCATCGATGCGCACCTGCAAGGGCAGGTGGATGTCGAGTGCTTGCTCCAAGCTGACGCCGACGATCGGTCTGCGGTTCTTGCCCTTGCCGGCGCCAACTGTCGTGATCCGCTTGACGAGCGTCTTCGTACCACGGCGGACCGTGAATGCGACGACGTCGCCAATGCGCTGCGCGGTTATGTGAGTCTGCACGTCGCGCAGCGTCTGCACCGGCTCGCCGTCGAGCGAGACGATCACGTCGCCGGGCTGGAGCTTTTCGAATGCCGGAAGCCCCTTCACGACGAAGGCGATGCGCGCGCCGACCGGACGCATCACGACCTTCTTGCCCGCCGCGCGCAGCGCGACCGCCGCAGCGATCTGCTGCGAGAGCCGCATGTCTTGCAGATCGAGCTTTTGCCGCAGTTGGTCGGTGACCCCGGGCGGATCGATCGCGGTCACCGGATAGAGGTCGGCGCCGCTGTGGATCCCGGGAAACAGTCGCTCGAGCCACGTCGCCTTGCGCACGATGACGTCGACGTAGTAGACACCGCCGCGCGTCGGGTCGTGGCCCCCTTGCACGCTGACGAGCGGTGCCACCGGATGCGCCTGATCGGGAAGAAAGATGTACTCGTTCGACGGGAGGACGACCAGCGCGAGTACGACGGCGAGGAGCGCGAGGCCCGCGACGAGCAAGCGGCCGGGGGTGAACAGCTTCACAAGAGACCGCGCGAACTGCCGCCGTCGACGAGCAGGGTGATGCCGGTGACGTACGCGGCGCGCTCAGAGGCGAGGAAGCACACAACGTCACCGAACTCGCGTGGCGTTCCCATGCGACCGAGCGGGATCTGCGCGAGCTCCGCCGCGGGCGGGCCGCCCACGCCGTAGAGCTCGGTCATGCGTGGTGTGTCGATGCGGCCCGGCGCGACGCAGTTCACGGTGATCCCCTTCGGGCCGAGCTCGCGCGAAAGCGTCTTCGCCCAGCCCGTCAGCCCCGGGCGGATCGTGTTGGAGAGTGCGAGATTTGCGGAGGGCTCCTTGACCGCCGTCGAGGTGATGCAGATCACGCGCCCGGCCGGGCTCTGCTCCAGATGAGGGAGGCTGAGGCGCACGAGGCGCACAGCCGGGACGAGCAGGAGCTCGAAGGCCGTCTCGAGCTGCTCATCGGTGAGCTCGGAAGCCTTGCTCGCCGGCGGACCGCCCGAGTTCCACACGACGATGTCGATCCCGCCGAACGCCTCGACCGTGCGCGCGACGAGCCGCTCGATGTCCGCCGCGTTCGTCACGTCGCCGCGCACGGCGAGCGCGCCGATCCGTTCCGCGCCGCGCTCGAGCTCGTCTCGGCGCCGCGCGAACATTGCAACGTTGGCGCCTTCGTCCGCGAGCGCCTCCGCGGAGGCCAGCCCCATACCGGAGGACGCCCCGCAGACGATCGCTGTCTTGCCGCGCAGACCGAGATCCATTCGGGCGGGACGGTAGCGTGCCGCGGTTTGCCGCCGCTAAAGGAAACGCCACTCGTCAGGATCGATACGTCAGATGGCTGCTTCCACCGCTGCGCTCGAAGAGCTCTACCGCGCCCGCTACGGGGTCTTCAGGGACGGCCTCGCCGGCGTCGTGTCCAGCCGCGAGGTTGCCCGCGAGGTCGTCCAGGAGGCGTTTGCCCGGGCTCTGCGCGACCGGCGGAAGTTCCGCGGCGAGGGGTCGCTCGAGGCCTGGGTCTGGCGGATCGCGCTCAACCAGGCATTCAAGGCGCGCCGTGAGCTGCGCGAGCGGTGGGCGGAGGACACCGAGCCGGTTGCCCTCGAACTGGCTTCGGGCGACGACGAGGTGCGCGCCGCGGTGCGCGCTCTTCCACCGCGCCGGCGTCTCGTCGTCTTCCTCCGCTACTTCGCCGACCTGCCGTACGACGAGATCGCGCGCATCTGCGGCATCTCGGAAGGAACCGTGGCGGCGACGCTCTCGCAATCGCACGCCGAACTCCTCGCACATCTCGCACCGGAAGGAGCACGACCGTGACCGAAGCACTCGATCCACTGGGCCCGGACTGGGGAGACGTCGTCCACCGGTCGCGGCGCGCGCTGCGCCGCCGGCGCGCGTTGAACGGCGCTGCGCTGCTCGCGGTCGTCGCCGCGGGTGTGGCGTCGGCGTACGCGCTCGGCCATCCGGTGATCGACTTCGGGCAGGCGCAGCACGGCTCCCTGAAGCAGGTGAACGAGTTCGGGAGCATGGAGGTCGGCGCGCCGCGCGGGATGGCGCCGGGCGTGCTGCCGCACCAGACGCGGCGAATCGCGGTGGTCCGGATCGACGGGAAGGTGCACACGCTCTACGTCGCGCCGACGAAGCAGGGCGGTTTCTGCGCACTGTGGTCGAACCTCGGCGGTGGCTGCCGCGCAGACCGTCACGACAAGTTCGCATCCCATCTCGACGCAGGAGGATTGGTCGGGCGCGGCGGGCTGGTGGTGCTCCAGGGATCGTTCTTCCAGGCGCGCGGTGACCGTCTGACGATGAGCTTCAAGGACGGGGCGACGGCCGACGTCCCCTTTGTCTGGGTGACGGCGCCGATCGATGCCGGCTTCTACCTCTACCGCATCCCGAACGCGCACCGCCACGCCTCGACGCGCGCCGTGTCGCTCGCGCTCTACGACAAGGACGGCAAGCTGCTCGCCCGCGAGCCGGTGATCGCGCCGCAGCGGATGCCGGACGGAGTCACCCATCGGGTGAAGGGTTTCCCGCCGCTGCAGGTGCCCGCCGAGGCGATCTGGGCGAAGCGCACCAGGTTGTTCGATGAGCGCACCGCCGACGGCGCACGGCTCGGGCTCTGGATCGCGCCCAGGAGGGGCGGCGGCACGTGCATGTGGACGAACAACTCGCTGGGGTGCCACCCCGCCGGCTCGACGCGCGACCGCAATATCGGACCACTGGCCACGCTCGGCTTCCTGAACGGTGGCAAGCACGTTCATCTGTGCTGCGGCGTCGGCGGCGGCATCACGCGTGTCGAGGCGCTGTTCCAGGACGGCGACCGCGTCGAGTTGACGCCGAAGCGGGGCTACCTGCTCTGGCCGATCCCGCCCGCGCACTGGACACTCGGGCACCGCATCGTCTCGCTGGTCGGCTACGACAGCGCGGGTCGCGTGGTTGCTTCTCATGCGTTGCCGAAGCCGGCGGACCAGCGAGCGCTCTACTACTGCACGAAGCCGAAGTCGCTCGGCTACGGCGTGAAGCTGTGCCCGTGAAACTCGTGAACCTGGCTCGGCCTGCAGGCCACCGGCGACGCGCAGCGCCGGGCACCGCCGAATCAGGTTCAGCCCACGGAAAACCGAACCCGATTCGCGCAACCATCGACATACCTCACGGGTGCACGCAGTGCGCGCGAACCAGGTTCGCGAGTCTTCCCCGGGAGCGCGATCAGCGCATCCGGGTTCGGGCCTGAGCTAGAGGCTTGATGTGAAACGCACGCGTACCCGTGGCTGGTGGCTCATACGCGGCGCATCTCGCCCGGGTCGGGCTTGAACGTAGGCACCGCTATGCCCTGCGCCCGCCCCGTGCGACCTGCTGGTCTGAGCCATCCCCACGGGCACGCAGTTCCACATCAAGCCTCTAGGAGCTGAGAACCGAGACGACGTCGCGGACGGCGTCGGCGCTCTTCTTCAGGGCTTCCTGCTCGGCGGCGTCGAGGTCGACCTCGTAGATCTGCTCGATGCCGGTCGACCCCAGCTTCACGGGCACGCCCATGTAGAGGCCGTCGATGTCGTACTCGCCCTCGAGGTAGGCCGTGCAGGGCAGCACGCGCTTCTCGTCGAGCAGGATCGAGTCGACCATCTGGGCCGACGCGGCGCCGGGCGCGTACCACGCCGACGTGCCCATCAGCTGCACGAGCTCACCACCGCCCTTGGCGGTGCGCTCGACCATTGCGGCGATCTTGTCCTCCGCCACGACCTTGCGAATCGGGACGCCGCCGACCGTGGTTGCGGAGATCACGGACACCATCTGGTCGCCGTGGCCGCCGAGCACGACCGCGGTGACGTCCTTGATCGACGCGCCGGTCTCCCAGGCGATGAACGTCTGGAGGCGGGCGGTGTCGAGGATCCCTGCCTGGCCGAAGACGCGCTCCTTGGGGAAGCCCGAGACGCGCTTCGCGACGTGGCACATCGCGTCCAGCGGGTTCGAGACAACGATCAGGATTGCGTCGGGACTTTTGTCGACGACCTTCTCTGTGACGTCCTTGACGATCTTCTCGTTCGTCGTCACGAGGTCGTCGCGGCTCATGCCCGGCGAGCGGGGGAGGCCTGCAGTGATCACGACGACGTCGGAGCCGGCGGTCGGCCCGTAATCGTTCGAGCCGGTGACGTTCGGCTCGTAACCGAGCACCGCGCCCATCTGGTTGATGTCGAGCGCCTTGCCCTGCGGCAGGCCCTCCTTGATGTCGACCAGGACGACGTCTGCGTAGTCGCGCTGCGCAAGCACCTGCGCGCACGTTGCGCCGACGTTCCCGGCGCCGACGACGGTGACCTTCCGCCTCTCGGACATCTCAGCCCTCCATTTTCTCGGCTCCGTCGAGCCTACGCCTGCAGTTTCTCGATGATCGCGTCGGCGTACTCGCTCGTCCCGACCGCGGTCGGATCGTCGCGCGACGGCTTCATGTCGTAAGTGACCCGCTTGCCCTCACTAATCACGTCGGCGACAGCGCGCTCGAGCCGTTGCGCTGCGTCCGCTTCGCCCAGGTGATCCAGCATCAACTTGCCGGAGAGGATCATTGCGGTCGGATTGACTCTGTTCTGCCCCTTGTACTTCGGCGCCGAGCCATGCGTGGCCTCGAAGACGGCGCTGTCAGGCCCGATGTTGCCGCCGGGCGCCACGCCGAGACCGCCGACGAGGCCGGCCGTGAGGTCGCTGACGATGTCGCCGTAGAGGTTCGGCAGCACGAGCACGTCGAATTCCTCGGGCCGCTGGACGAGGCCCATGCACACCGCGTCGACGAGGTTCTCCCACGGCTCGATCTCCGGGTACTCCGTCGCGAGCTCGCGAAAGATGTCGAGGAAGAGGCCGTCGGTGAACTTCATGATGTTCGCCTTCGTGACGCACGAGACGCGCTTGCGACCGTGCTCTCGCGCGTATTCGAACGCGAAGCGGATGATCCGTTCGGAGCCCTCGCGGCTGATCGGCTTCACCGAGATCCCGGAGCCGGAGGCGATCTGCTTCTTCTGCAGCTTGTTCAGCTCGGCGATCACGTGCTCTGCCTCGCTGGTGCCGGCCTCGTACTCGATCCCCGCGTAGAGATCCTCGGTGTTCTCGCGAACGAGCACGAGGTCGACGTTGTCGTACCGGGAGCGCACGCCGTCGTAGGTCTTGCAGGGCCGCAGGCACGCGTACAGCCCCAACTCGTGGCGCAGCGCCACGTTGACGGAACGGAAGCCGGTTCCGATCGGGGTCGTGATCGGGCCCTTGAGCGCGACCTTGTTGCGCTTGACCGAGGCCAGCGTCTCCTCGGGAAGCGGCGTTCCGGCTGTTTCCATCACGTCGATGCCCGCTTCCTGCACATCCCAGTCGAACGCGACACCGGTCGCTTCGAGGACGCGGCGCGTCGCCTCGGTGAGCTCGGGCCCGGTGCCGTCGCCGGGAATGAGGGTGACGCGGTGCGTCATCGGGGGCGGAGGGTACACACAGAAGGAGGTTGCGCCGAATAACCCATAACGGTGATACCGCCGCGGGTTCACGCCATCTTGGATGAGCGCATGGAACGGACTGCGGCCCTCCAGACATTTCCGCCTGTCACGCCTGCGTTCATGCAGCACGCGTCGGCCGGGCCCGCCTCGGGCCGCGCCGAGACGATGGGAGTGCTGGCGAGAGTCCAGCGCTACGTGGAGGCACATCGGTATGAGGACGCACTCGAGGCACTTGGCGCTGTGCGCGTCTCGACCACCTCGGCCCCCGATCTCTTCCTCCGTGCGCTCCACTGCGAGACTTGGGCACGGCTCTACCTCGGGCAGGTCGACGCGGCCGACGCCGTCGCCGAGCGGGCTCGGGCACTCTCCGAAGAGCCGTCATTCTCGGAGCTCGACCGCGCCGAGTCACTGTTTCGCCTCGGTTGCTGCCGTCTCAAGCTGAACCGGGTGACGAACGCGGTCTCGCTGTTCACGCTCGCGCTACGTCTCGCTGAGAGCAGCGGAATCGACGGTGACCGCGTGCGTACGCAGGCCTATGAGTGGCGCTCGCGCTGTTACCAGCTGCAGCGTGAATGGGAGGCCGCCGGAGCCGATGCTCAACACGCGGTCGAGCTCGCCGCGCAGATCGGCGACGACGGGCTCGAGGCGCTCGCGAAGATGCAGTGCTCGCTCGTTGCGGAACGGCGCGGCGATCCGCTTCTCGCGCGCTTCTACGCCGAGCGCGCGCGCGTGCTTGCCGCCGGCGCCGGCGACCGGCAGACCGAAGCGCGCATCGTCAACAACCTCGGCGGCCTGAGCTACCTGCTCGGCGAACCGGAGGTCGCGGTCGCGTATCTCAAGGAGGCGTTCACGCTCTCGCTCGAGATCGGCAACGACCCCGACGCGGCACAGGCCGTGTCGTCGCTCGCTCAAGTTCACCTTCGCTGCGGCGCACCGCAACTCGCCGAGGAGCAGGCGCGCCACGCGCTGTCGATCCTCGCCGAGCGCGCCGACTACGTCGACGAGCGGGGGAATGTTCACCTCGTGCTTGGTCGCGCTCTGCTCGATCAGGAGCGCAACGACGAGGCGATGAAAGAGTTCGCTGCGGCTGAGTGGCTCTTCGAGTCACTTGGATCCGTCAGCCACGTCGCGGCCGCGTGGATGGCGCAGGGCGATCTGTACGGCCGCAAAGGCGACCTCGCAGCCTCGGTGGCGCTGTACCGCCGCGCGGCCGAGGCGCTCCAGGACTTCAACTTCTAGAAAGGAGCACTCCACATGAAGAAGCACATCAACCTCGTCTCAGTGCTGGTGTTCGTCATCGTGCTCGCGTCGCTTGTCGCCGCGGTCAAGATCGGTCACCCGGTCAAGGGCGGCTACGGATTCTCGAGCGGCGGCTAATGCGTCGCGTGCCGAGACTGGTGATCGTTGGCGTCGCGGCTCTGGCAGTCGCGGCGCCGGCGTTCGCCATCACCGGTGGCTCGCTCGACGGCAGCGCGCATCCGGCGGTCGGCTTGCTCCTCGCGGACCTCGGGAACGGCCCCGTGCAGGACTGCTCGGGCAGCCTCGTGTCGCCGACCGTGTTCGTCACCGCGGCGCATTGCACCGGGAACCTGGCATCGGCCCGCGTCTGGGTCAGCTTCGATCCGCAGTACATCGCGGGCTCGTCTTCCCTGCTTCCAGGAACGGCGCACACCGATCCGCAGTGGGGCCTCGTGAAGAATGACTCGCACGACCTCGCGGTCGTTGTCCTCGACAGCGCGGTGAGCGGCGTCACGCCGTATGCCCTGCCGCAGGCGGGTGCGCTGGAGGCTGCGGGCGTTTCGTCCCAGGCGTTCACGAACGTCGGCTACGGCTACTTCGACCGCTCGTTCACCTTCGACGGCTACCGCCGTTGGTCGACGTCCTCGTTCACCAACGTGAAGCCGACCGAGCTTCGCCTCTCGGACAATCCGGGCGGCGTGTGCTTCGGCGACTCGGGTGGCCCGCGCCTGCTCGGCAACGTCGTGGTCGCGGTGACCTCGACGGGGAACAACAACTGCACCGGCCAGAGCATCAGCTACCGGCTCGACACACCGGCAGCCCGTGCGTTTCTCTCGTCGTTCGTGGCGGTCCCGTAGTAGAGGCTTGAGCCGCCACGAACGGCCTTTCTGTACCGTTCGTGCAGATGGCCGCGGCCGATACTGAGTTCCGTCCCGGCCTCGAAGGCGTCATCGCCTTTGAGACCGAGATCGCCGAGCCGGACAAGGACGGTGGCGCGCTTCGCTATCGCGGCGTCGACATCGAGGATCTCGTCGGCAAGTACCCGTTCGAGAACGTATGGGGCCTCCTCGTCGACGAGGACATCAACTCGCCGCTGCCGCCGACCGAGGCGATCCACCTGCAGGATCCGAGCGGGTCGGTTCCCGCGGATCTTCAGGCAGCGCTCGCGACGCTCGGGCCGAAGTGGGGGCTGCGGAAGCTCGTCGACATCGACGACAAGCAGGCGCGCGACGATCTTGCACGGCTCTCGTCGGCGACGCTGACGGTCGTCGCCCAGGCAGCGCGCGGCAAGCAGCCGGCCGTCCCGGAGTCCGAGATCGAGCAGGGCGAGAACGCAGCCGCGAAGTTCCTGATCCGCTGGCGCGGCGAGGCTGACCCGCGCGCGGTGAAAGCGCTCGACACGTATTGGATCTCCGCGGCCGAGCATGGGCTGAACGCCTCGACGTTCACGGCGCGCATCGCCGCCTCCACGGGCGCCGATTGCGCGGCCGCGATGTCGTCCGCCGTCGGAACGCTCTCGGGTCCGCTGCACGGAGGAGCTCCGGCGCGCGTGCTGCCGATGATCGACGGCGCGGCGAAGGCGGGCGATCCCGAGAAGTACATTCGCGATCTGATCGACCGGGGCGAGCGCATCATGGGGTTCGGCCACCGCGTCTATCGCGCGTACGACCCTCGCGCAACGGTGCTCAAGCGCACCGCGCTCGAGCTCGGCTCGCCGCGGGTCGAAGTGGCGGCCGCGCTCGAGGAGGCGGCGCTGAAGGTGCTGCGCGAGAAGTCGCCCGATCGCCAGCTCGAGACGAATGTCGAGTTCTGGGCGGCGGTCGTGCTCGACATCGCCGAGATCCCGGCCGATCTCACCCCTGCGATGTTCGGTTGCGCGCGCGTCGCCGGCTGGTCAGCCCACATCCTCGAGCAGAAGCGCACCGGGCGCCTGATCCGCCCGGGGGCGCGTTATATCGGCCCGCCGCCCCGCCCGGTCTCCGACGTCGCGAAGTGAGCCTGCCGGCCACGGCGAAGAAGTCGGTTCAGCTCTCCGGGGTCGTGGTCGCGGAGTCGGCGGTTTCGTCGATCGACCCCGACGCGGGCGTGCTCATGTACCGCGGCTACGACATCGCGGATCTCGCGGAGCATTCGACCTACGAGGAGACCGCGTACCTCCTGCTCCAGGGCGAGCTGCCTGACGCGACCGCACTGGAGGCGTTCGAGGGCAGGCTGGCGCAGCGCGAGCTGCCCTCGGCGGTCGCCGACGCAGTCGACCGTTCTGCAACCGCCGCCACCCCGATGGACATGGTGCGCACCGCCGCGTCGATGCTCTCGTTCGGCGCCGAAGGTATGGGCGCCACCGACCGCGATTCGAGTCTCGCAGCGGCGATCCGGCTGATCGCGCAGCTTCCCACGGTGATCGCGCGCCAGCACCGTCGCCGTCAGGGCCTCGAGCCGGTCGCGCCCGATGCGTCTCTCGGCTACTCGGAGAGCTTCCTGACGATGCTCTCGAGCGAGCGCCCGAGCGATCGCGAGGCGCGGATCTTCGACATCGCGATGATCCTCCACGCCGAGCACGAGATGAACGCGTCGACGTTCACCGCGCGGGTCGTCGCGGGAACCGGCGCCGATCTCACCGCCGCGGTCGTCGCCGCGATCGCTGCGCTGAGCGGCCCGCTGCACGGAGGCGCCAACGCTGCGGCGATGGCGCTGTTCGAGCAGTGGGGCTCGGCGGAGCGGACGCCCGCTGCCGTGCGCGAGCTGCTCCAGCGCAAGGCGAAGCTCTTCGGCTTCGGCCATCCGCTCTACCGCGCCTATGACCCACGCGCGACGATCCTCAAGCGGCTCTCCGAGGAGCTCTCGACAGAGGGCGGCGAGCCGAACTGGTTCGCAATCACCGATGCCGCCGAGCAGACGGTGTTCGAGGAGAAGGGCCTCTACCCGAACGTCGATCTCTATTCCGCGTCGGTCTACCGGTACCTCGGGATTCCGACCGATCTCTTCACGCCGTTGTTCGCCGCGAGCAGGATCGCGGGCCAGGCCGCGCACGTGCTCGAGCAGCAGAGCGACAACAGGATCATCCGGCCGTCAGCGACGTACGTCGGCGAGCCTCGCCGCTCGTATCCCGAAGCGCCGTGAGCTCGCTCGCAGACGCAGCGGCTCAAGCTGACGCGTTCGCGGAGGACGGCAACGAGCGCGAGCTCTCACAACTGCGGGCGCAGTGGGATGACGAGCTCGAAGCGGCGGCGCGCACTGCGGACTTCCGCGAGCGGGCCGTCGCATATCGCGCGATTGGCCAGTTCAGGTTCCGCACCAAGAAGGAGCTTCTGCGCCGTGGACTCGAGGATGACAGCCCGGCCGTGCGCGGCTCGGCGCTGCTCGCACTCGAGAAGCTGTCGCGCGACCACCCGGGTGACGTGAACGACGTTCGCCCCTTGCTGCACGAGCTCGTGGCACACGATGGCAACGAGGCCGTGCGCCGGCTTGCCGTGGTCGCGTTGAAGAACGGCTCGGCGCGCCCGGACACGATTCAGATCCTCAGCTCGCTCGGCGACGACGACGAGCAGCCGCGGGAGCTGCGTGAGGCAGCGACGAAGGTCGCCCAGGCACTGCGGCGCAAAGGGAAGTGAAGTCTCTCAGCTAGACGCAGCTGCAGCCGTCGTCTCGGCCGCACGAGGGGCACACGGTGCGCTTGCGCTTCCACTCAAGCGCGTTCTTTGCGAGCCCCGCCTTCATCATCAGCCACGCCGCGCCCGATGCCAGGGCCATCAGGAGCTCGACGTGTGGATCGAGTTGCACCTTGCTCCTCCGTTGATCTTCGTCGCGCGTGAGGGTGCGCTTGGTAATACAACTGCCGACGGCGCTTGTCGGTTACGTGCGTGTAGAGCTCGGTCGTCGAAAGATCGGCATGTCCGAGCATCTCTTGAACCGATCTCAGGTCTGCTCCGCCCTCGAGCAGGTGCGTGGCAAACGAGTGCCGGAGCAGGTGCGGGTGGACGCGGAGAGGGTCGAGACCGGCTTTCTCAGCGAGCTTGCGAAGGATCAGGAAGGCGCCGGCGCGCGTCAAAGCGCCGCCTCGGGCGTTCAGGAAGAGTTCAGGGCGGTGCCGTGAATCGAGGTAGGGACGGCCGCGCGCGAGGTAACCCAGGAGTGCCTGGGAAGCCTGCCGGCCGATCGGAACGACGCGCTCCTTGCCGCCCTTCCCGATCACGCGCACGAGCCGGTCGTCGAGGTCGACGCCGGCCTTGTCGAGCCCGATCGCCTCGGAAACGCGCAGCCCCGCGCCGTACAGCAGCTCGACGAGCGCCTGGTCGCGCAGCGCGCGCGGCTGCGTGCCGGCGGCCGCCTCGATCAGCCGCTCGGCTTCGCCCGGCGAGAGCGTCTTCGGGAGCGGCTTCGCGCGCCGGGGCAGCTTGATCGCGGCGGCCGGATTGTCGTCACGCGCGCCGAGCAGCTGCTGGTGGCGGTAGAAGCTGCGCGCGGCAGCGGTGCGACGAGCGATCGTCGAGCCGGAGAGACCGTCCGCGCGCAACTGCGCGGTGTAGCGCTCGAGCTCCTCGAGCGTCGCCTTCGCGATCGGCTTGTCGAGGTACGCGCCGAGCTGCGTGAGATCGCGGCGATATGCCTCGACCGTCTTCGGCGCGCGGCGTGCGGCGAGCAGGGCGAGGAAGCCCTCGACGTCAGGATCGCGCACTTTAGGAACACGCGTGTTAGGAACGCGGGTGGGCACCGTCGTAGACCTTTCGCAAGCGCTTGGCGTCGACGTGGCTGTACATCTGCGTGGTCGAGAGGGAGGAGTGCCCGAGCAGCTCCTGGATCGTTCGCAAGTCAGCGCCGCCCTCGAGCAGGTGCGTCGCAAATGCGTGACGGAGACGGTGCGGATGCGGGACGAGCCGTCGCAGCGTCGAGGTGTCGAGGCGGCGTCCGCGCGCCGAAAGGAACAGCGCGTTCTCTGCGCCGCGGGCCAGCACCGGCCGGGCGCGATGGAGATACAGCGAGACGAGCTGCGCCGCTTCTTCCCCGAGCGGGACGATGCGGTCCTTTGCGCCCTTGCCCTCGCGCACGTGCACGTGCTCCTGCTCGAAGTCGACGTCGCCCAGATCGAGGCCGACCGCTTCGGCACTGCGCAATCCCGCTGAGTAGACGAGCTCGATCAACGCACGATTGCGCAGTCCGAGCGCCGTGCCCGGGTCGAACGTGCCCACGAGCTCCTCCACCTCGTCCAGCTTCGGTGCGTCGGGGAGCCGGCGCGGCCTTCTCGGCGCGAGCGCGGCGTCGGGTACGCCTTGCGGGCCGAGCGTGAAGCGCAGGAGCGAGCGGAGAGCCACCAGCTTGCGGGAGATCGTGCCGGGAGCGAGACGTCCGCGCACACGGGCGCGGCCGAGCTCGGCCACCCAGTCGACGAGGACGCGCACGTCGACGTCCTCGACCGGGCTGTCGGGCCCGAACCAGTCTCCGAACTCGCGCAGGTCGGCGCCGTAGGCACGGCGAGTCGCATCGGAGATGCCGGCGGCCGCCAGGAAGCGCTCGGTTGCTGCATCGAACGTCACAACCCTTGTCTTTCGCCGCCCCGGGTAGGATCGCCTGCCGATGGCCGACCGCCTGACACGCCTTGCGCAGCTCGCCGCGCACGGCGCCAACGTGCAGCCGGGCCAGGTCGTCCTCGTTCAAGCGGACCTCGGGCACGCGGAGGTCGTGCGGGCGGTCGCGGCCGCGGCCTACGACCGAGGCGCAAAGTTCGTGGACGTGAGCTATTTCGATCCGTATGTGAAGCGGGCACGGATCGAGCACGCCGATCCCGGCACGCTCGAGTTCGTCCCGGCCTGGTACGGGGACCGCATCACCGCGCACGCGGCAGAGCACGGTGCGCGCATCAACCTCAACGGCGTAACCGCGCCGAATCTGCTCGACGATCTGGACAAGACGCTCGTCGGGCGCGATCGGCTGCCGCGTCTCGACGAGATCGGCGACGTCGTCGCCAAGCGGCTCACGAACTGGTGCATCGTTCCGGCTCCGCATCCGGCGTGGGCGCAGCTCGTCTGGCCGGAGTTGCAGCCGGAGGAGGCATATGAACGGCTGTGGCGCGACTTGGAGCATGTCCTGCGGCTGGACGAGCCGGATCCGACGGCCGCCTGGGAGAAGCGGATGGCGGTTCTCACGGCGTCCGCCCAACGGCTCGCAGCGCGGAGGTTTGACGCGATCGAGCTGCGTGGGCCTGGCACCGACCTGACGATCGGGATGCTTCCGACCGCCACCTGGTGGGCTGCGGACTTCACCGGCGTCGACGGGCTGCGTCACCTGCCGAACCTGCCGACCGAAGAAGTCTTCACCACGCCCGACCCGTTGCGAACCGAGGGCCACGTCACCTCGACGAAACCGCTTGTGCTGCAGGACGGAACGATCGTGCGCGGTCTCCGCGTCCGTTTCGAGCGCGGAACCGCCGTCGAGATCGAGGCTGAGGAAAACGCCGAAGCGCTTCGTGCGCGCCTCGCCGTCGACGATGCAGCGCTCCGGCTCGGCGAGTTGGCCCTGGTCGACCGGCAGGGACGCATCGGCCCGCTCGGCACGGTGTTCTACGACACGCTGCTCGACGAGAACGCGGCCAGCCACATCGCGTTCGGTGGTGGCTTCCCGTTTCTCGTCGAGGAGGAAGACGTGTCGCGCGTCAACGAGAGCCGAACCCACGTCGACTTCATGATCGGCTCACCGGAGCTGGAGGTCGACGGCCTCACCGCAGACGGGGAGCGCGTCCCGATCCTCCGCGGCGGTGACTGGCAAGTCTGAGGGTTCGGATCCCAGCCGAACCTCTGAATTCCCACAGGAGGAGCAAAACGGCGATTCGGATCCCAGACGGACCGCTGAATCCGTACCATCCGGGTATGGACGCGACGTTCGTGGGGCGCTCGGCATGACCGCGACCGAGCTGCCGGGGCATGTGGCGCTCTCCGAGCATGGGATCGACGCGTCCGGTCCCGTCTATCGAAATCCGTCCACGGCACTGCTCTACACGCACGCGCTGACGCGCGGCGACGGGAGGCTCGCGGAGGGCGGGCCGCTTGCGGTCGACACCGGCAAGTACACCGGCCGGTCGCCCAAGGACAAGTTCCTCGTCGAAGAGGAGAGCTCGCAGGACCGGATCTGGTGGGGCGAGGTCAATCAACCGCTCTCCGAGGATCACTTCGGTCACCTGCGCGACAAGGTCACCTCGCGTCTCGAGTTGGCCGATGCGCTCTACGTCATCGATGCCTGGGCCGGCGCCGATCCCGCCCACCGGCTCGGTGTGCGCGTCATCACCGCGCACCCGTACCACGCCCTTTTTGCCAAGACCATGTTCATCGACGTTGCGCCGGACGAGGAGCAGTCGTTCACGCCGCAGGCGCTCGTGCTGCATGCGCCCGACCTGGAGGCCGAGGCCGCCGAGGACGGAACGCGCACCGGCACGTTCGTCGTGCTGCATCCGGGGCGCACGGAGCTCCTGGTCGGCGGCACGTTCTACGCCGGCGAGATCAAGAAGTCGATCTTCACGGTGATGAACGACCGCCTCCCGCTCGAAGGCGTCTTTCCGATGCACTGCTCGGCGAATGTCGGCGACGACGGCACGGTGGCCGTCTTCTTCGGGCTCTCGGGCACCGGCAAGACGACGCTCTCCGCGGACCCGGAGCGCATGTTGATCGGCGACGACGAGCACGGCTGGGGTGACAGCGGCGTGTTCAACATCGAGGGCGGGTGCTACGCGAAGGTGATCCGTCTCTCGCCGACGGCCGAGCCGGAGATCTACAAGACGACGCGGACGTTCGGCACGATCCTCGAGAACGTCGCGATCGACGAGCAGGGCGTTGTCGACCTCGATGACGCGTCGAAGACCGAGAACACACGTGCGGCGTACAAGCTCGAGCAAATCGCGAACGCGCTGCCGACGAAGATGGCAGGTCATCCGAAGTCGGTGATCTTTCTCGCTGCGGATGCGTTCGGCATCTTCCCGCCGATCGCGAGGCTCTCGAAGGAGCAAGCGCTCTACTTCTTCCTCTCGGGCTTCACGGCGAAGCTCGCCGGGACCGAGATCGGCGTCACCGAGCCGCAGCCGACCTTTTCGACGTGCTTCGGCCAGCCGTTTCTTCCGCAGCACCCGGAGGTCTACGCGCGGATGCTGAAGACCAAGCTCGAGGAGCACGGATCGACGGTCTGGCTCCTCAACACGGGCTGGACCGGTGGCCCGTTCGGCGAAGGCGAGCGCATGCCGATCCACGCGACGCGCACGATGCTGAGCGCGGCGCTCTCCGGCGCGCTCGAGGACTCTGAGTTTCGTGTCGATGCCCTGTTTGGCTTCGAGGTCCCCACAGCGGTTCCCGGCGTCGACGCGAAACTCCTGGACCCGCGCTCGACCTGGAGCGACCCCGACGAGTACGACCGCAAGGCGCGCGAGCTGGCGCAGATGTTCGCGGTCAACTTCGCCAAGCGATTCGGCGACGTCGGCGAATCGATCCGGGCCGCCGGCCCGAACCTTTAGTAGAGGCCTGATGGCGGGGGCGCCCTGGCGCGTTGTCCTGATCACGGTGCTTCCTGTCGTCGCGCAGGGCTATGCAGCGATCATTCGCGCCCTCGGGCACGAGCCCGTCGCCCTGATCACACCGCGGCGGCGTGTTCCCGGAGCACCGCCGATGCCCTTCGCCGCGGAGCACGTCGCCGACGATCCGCATGAGCTCGACATCCTCTTCGCGGCGACCAAGCACTCGCTCGCTCCGCTGCTGCGCGCATACGAGCCCGATCTCGCGGTCTGCACGGGCTTCCCGTGGCTGATCCCCGCCGACGCGATCGCGGTGCCGAAGCACGGCATCGTCAACGGGCACCCCTCGCTGTTGCCCCGCTACCGCGGCCCGTTTCCGGTCGCGTGGGCGGTGCGGAACGGCGAGACGGAGATCGGTCTCACCTATCACCTGATGGACGCCGCGTTCGATACCGGCAACGTGCTGGCCCAGAAGCCGATCACGCTCGCCGACGACGACACGAACGAAACGCTCTTTCAGCGGTTCCCGGCCGTCGCGGCGGAGCTTCTGCCGATCGTGTTCGAGCGCCTTGCCCGGGGCGACCGCGGCGAGCCGCAGGAAGGTGGCGAGTACCAGAGCGTCTTCCAGGACGACTACCGGTTCGTCGACGTCACGCAGACGGCCGCAGAGGTGCACCGGCAGGCACGGGCCTGGAGCTTCGTGCCCCCGGTCCTCCCCGACCTGGGCCCGGTCTTCGAGCGGGATGGCACAAAGGTCCGTCTGCTCCGCACGAGCCTCACCGAGGTGGCCGGCTCGGAGCGGATCGAGTGCGCCGACGGTCCGTTGTGGGTCGTCGAAGCAGCGCCCATCTAATGCCGCCTGGCTGCGAGTCGTTTCGGTAGCGTCCGTGCACGTGGAAGCGACGCACGACGTTCTGGTCGTCGGCGCCGGCTGCGCGGGCATGCGTGCGGCCATCGAGGCGTACGACGCCGGTGCAAACGTCGCCGTGATCTCCAAGCTGCACCCGACGCGCAGCCACTCCGGCGCGGCCGAAGGCGGCATCAACGCGGCACTCGGCAATGCAGCGGAGGACTCGCCCGAGATTCACGCCTTCGACACCGTCAAAGGCTCCGACTATCTCGGTGATCAGGACGCAATCGAGATCTTCACGGCCGAGGCGCCCGGTGACATCTACCAGCTGGAGCACTGGGGCGCGTTCTTCTCACGCATGGGCGACGGCCGGCTTGCGCAGCGTCCGTTCGGAGCGGCGGGCTCACCACGCACGGTGTTCGCGGCGGACATCACCGGTCACGTGCTCATCCAGGTGCTGTACGAGCAGCTCGTCAAGCGCGACATCACGGTGTATGAGGAGTACTTCGCGTGGAAGCTCGTCGAGAACGACGGACGGTGCCAGGGCGTCATCTGCTGGGACCTGCTGAACGGCGGGATCAAAGTCGTCGGCGGCAAGACGACGATCCTCGCGACCGGCGGCCAGGGACGCATCTACCGCACGACGACGAACGCGTACGCGTGCACCGGCGACGGTGCGGCGATGGCGCTGCACCTGGGGCTTCCGCTGAAGGACATGGAGTTCATGCAGTTCCACCCGACCACGCTGTACCCGACCGGGATCCTGCTGACGGAGGGCTGCCGCGGTGAGGGCGCCTACCTAATCAACAGCGAAGGCGAGCGCTTCATGAAGACGTACGCGCCGAACGCGATGGAGCTCGCGTCGCGCGACGTCGTCTCCCGCGCCGAGATGACCGAGATCGACGCGGGGCGTGGGATCAACGGCTCCGTGATGCTCGACATGCGTCACCTCGGCGCGGCGCGGATCATCGAGCGACTGCCGGGCTCGCGCGAGCTGTCGATGACGTTCGCGGGCCTCGACCCGATCTACGACCCAATTCCGGTCCGGCCCGGCGCTCATTACCACATGGGAGGCGTCGAGACCGACAACGACGGCGCGACGGAGCTGACCGGCCTCTACGCTGCCGGAGAGGTCGCGTGCGTGTCCGTGCACGGCGCGAACCGCCTCGGCGGCAACTCGCTGATGGAGACCATCACCTTCGGCCGGCGGTCCGGTCGCGCGGCCGCCGAGTGGGCGCTCTCGAACACGACGATCGACGTGCCGCGCAGCGCCGAGACAGATGCCGAGCGCCAGCTCCGTGCCCTCCTCGACGTGAGCGAAGGAGAGCGGCCCTGGCAGATCCGCAACGACCTCGGCACCTCGATGCTCGAGAACTTCGGCGTCTTCCGCCGCGAGGAGCAGATGGTCAAGCAGATCGAGATCATTGGCGAGCTGCGCGAGCGTTATGCACGCGGTGTGATCGTCGAGGACAAGGGCGAGGTCTTCAACAGCGACCTCGTGCAGGCGATCGAGCTCGGCAACATGATCGACCTCGCCGCGTGCATGTTGCAGGCGGGCATTGCGCGCAAGGAGAGCCGCGGCGCGCACGCGCGGCCGTACGACTACCCGACGCGCGACGACGAGAACTTCATGAAGCACTCCATCACACGCTGGGTCGGCGACGGCCCCGAGCTCTCGTACAAGGACGTTCGCTACACGAAGTACGACCCGATGGAGCGCAAGTACTAGTGCGCGTGGCAGCAACGATTGCTCCGCTGGCACTCCTTGCGACGTCGTGCGGCGGCAAGTCCGACCCGTACGCGAAGTCACTCGCGAAGGGCAGCGAGCACGTCGAGTATCGCGGGACGGTCCTCGTCGACGGTGAGCGCGTTCCGTTGCACGGAAGCGGCGACTTCACGAACACGCCAGACCGCGGCACGCTCGTCGTGCGCCGGGGCGGCGAAACGATCAAAGAGGTCTTCGCCAATAACACGGTCTATGTCCAGGTCGGCAAGGAGTGGGTGTCCCGCCGGGTCAGCAGCAGCGCGCCCGAGACGCCCGCACAGATGTTCCGCGCGCACCTGCCCGCAACCGTTGAGGGCGGTCTCGTTCGCCGGATCGCTCTGAAGAATCGGGCCGGTTCGCTCACCATCGACTTCTCGCGCTACGGCGAGCACGTTTCGGTCACCGTTCCTCGAGTGAAGGGATCCAAGTGACGATGCAGGTCGGTCTGAAGGTCTGGCGTTACAACTCCCGCAGCGGTGAACGCGAGCTGCAGGAGTACGAGATCAGCGCGCCCGAGGAGGCGACGCTCCTCGACTGCCTCGACATCGTCAAGGACCAGCACGACGGCACGCTCGCCTACCGCAAGAGCTGTCGCATGATGATCTGCGGCTCGTGCGGGATGCGCATGGATGGCGCCGCGGTCCTCGCGTGCAAGACACGCATGTACGACATCGCGCAGTCAGGCCACGTGCCCGTGATCTCCGCGATGGGGAACCTGCCGATCGTCAAGGACCTCGTCGTCGACATGGAGCCGTTCTGGGAGAAGTTCCGCAGCGTCGACCCGTACCTGCAGCCCGGCTACGAGGAGCCGCCGGATGGCAAGGAATATCGCATCGGCCAGGCGCGCATGAACGTCATTCACAAGGAAGCGCTCTGCATCAACTGCGGCTGCTGCGTCTCGGAGTGCAACTCGATGGAGGCCGATCCGATGTTCCTCGGCCCGCAGGCGCTCGCAAAGGCGATGCGCTTCGTCGGCGACCCGCGCGACGGCAACAAGATCGCGCGTCTCGAGAAGCTGAACGGAGAGCACGGGATCTGGGAGTGCACCCGCTGCTACATGTGCACCGAACGCTGCCCGAAGGGCGTCGATCCACGCGACGCGATCGCGAAGCTCGGCGCCGAGTCGATGCACGAAGGGATCGAGCGCGACATGGGCGCAAAGCACGCGAAGTGGTTCGTCGTTTCCGCGAAGACGACGGGCTGGCTGCGCGAGACCGAGCTCGTGCCGAAGACGCAGGGCGTCATCTCCGCGATCAAGCAGACGCGGTTCGCCCTCGATCTCGCGCTCAAGGGCAAGGTCCCGCCGCCGTTCCCGCCGCACGTCGCGAAGGACGTCAAGGAGTCGCGCCGCCTCTACGAGCTGACGACGCAGCGCGGCCCGAAGGGCTACATGGGGATCGTGCAGGGCGAGCACGCGCTCGGGAGGCTCGCGCACGGCCACACCGGCGAGGAGACGCTCGCGGAGATCTACGCCCGGCCGGGCGCATACAAGCGGCCGTTCATCGCCGGTGAAGAGCTCGAGGCGCCGGTCTTTCTCGAAAAACCGCCGGAAAGGTAGAACATGAAGAAGGTCGCGTACTACAAGGGGTGCCTCGCGTCGCTGTCCGCGAAAGAGCTCGACTCGGCGACCCAGGCGCTCGCGCCGAAGGTCGGTCTCGAGCTGATCGAGCTCGAGTCCGTGACCTGCTGCGGCGCCGGCGACATCCACGAGGCGGAACCGGACTACTACCTTCACCTCAACGCGCGGATCCTTGCGTACGCGGCGGCCGAGAGCGTCGACATCCTGCTCACGGTCTGCAACGTCTGCACGCTCAACCTGCGCCAGGCGAACTTCATGTTGCTAGGCGATGCCGACCTGCGGGCGCGCGTGAACGAGAACCTCGTCTCGGTCGGCGTCCCCGCGTACGAGAAGGATGTCGACGTCCGCCATCTTCTCTGGGAGATCGCCGAGGGCGAGGGCTACGAGCTCTTGAAGCAGTCGGCGCATCGCGGCCTGAAGGGGATCAAGATCGCGCCGTTCTACGGGTGCCAGATCCTCCGCCCGTCGAAGATCCAAGGCTTCGAGGATCCCGACCGTCCGTGGTCGCTCGAGCGGATCATCGAGGCGTGCGGCGGCGAGGCAATCGACTACCCGGCGAAGATCAAGTGCTGCGGATTCCCGATCATCCAGGCGCGCGAAGAGACGGCGCTTGGTGAGCTGATCCAGCCGATCGAGCAGGCCTACGAGGCGGGCGCGGACGCGATCGTCACCCCGTGCCCGCTCTGCCACCTCTCGCTCGATGCCTGGCAGTCGAAGCTGAAGAAGGCGACCGGGCGTGACTTCAAGATGCCGATCCTTCACCTCTCGCAACTCGTCGGCGTCGCCGCCGGTCTGGAGGAGTCCGAGCTGAAGTTCAAGCGGCACGTTGTCTCGGTCGACCCGGTCCTCGAGAAGCTCCAGATCTGACGCTCGGACTCTGGCTCGCGGGGCTCATCGCGCTCGCGGCGATCGTCGCCGGGTACGCGTGGTTCGAAGCGGGATGGGTGCGCCTGCGCGTGCGGGAGCTGCCACTGCTAGGCCTGCCCCCCGAGCTCGACGGCCTGCGCATCGCGCACCTCTCGGACTTCCATCTCGGCGTGCCGTCACGTGGGCGCCGCGCGGCCGAGCGAGCGGTGGAGTGGGTCGCGGAGCGGCAGCCGGACCTCGTCGCGGTCACGGGCGACCTGCTTTCACGTCCGCGTGGCGAAGGCGAGCTGCTCGTGCTGCTTACGAAGCTGCCGCATCCGTACGTCGTGCTGGGCAATCACGACTATGCGATCTCGCGCGATCCGTTCTCACGCCCCGTCGAGCTGGGGCGCCTCGAGCACGGGACGGTGCTGCTCGACAGCGCCGAGGTCGTGGAGCTGCGCGGTAAGCGCGTCGAGATCGCCGGAGTCGATCCGCGCTCGTGGCTCGGGAAACGGCCCAGCGCCTTCGAAGACACGGATGCCGACCTGCGGATCCTGCTCTGCCACTTCCCGCGCGCCCTCGACACGGTGCCCCGAGGCCGCTGGAACCTGATCCTCGCCGGCCACCTGCACGCGGGCCAGATCGTGCTCCCGTACGGCTTCGGCAAGCTCTTGCTCGCGCATCCGGGCGCGCGCTACCCCGACGGCGTCTTCGAGCGGGAGGGGACGACCATGCACGTCTCGCCCGGCCTGGGCACGACATTTGTCCCCTTCAGGTTCTTTGCGCGCCCCGAGGCCACCGAGCTCGTTCTACGATCTCCTAACTGATGGAAGGCCACAGTGTCATCTCGCCGGAGGTGCTCGCCCGCTATGCAGCCGATGCGGCGGCCGAGGTTCCGGGGGTGCACACAAAGCAGCGCCGTGGCGCGCGCGTCTCGGGCAACGAGGTCGAAGTGCACGTCGTGATCGACTACGGAGCGAATCTTCCGGAAGTCGCCGCCGAGGTCCAGCAGCGCGTGATCGACTACCTCGCGCAGATGGCCGACATGCGACCGTCCGTCGTGAACGTCGTAGTCGACGACGTGATGCGGTAACTAGAGGCTATGCCTCCTCGTCTCTCCGGCCTGACGAAGCTGACGCTGCTGACGGCGCCGAGCGTCTGCCACGAGTGCATCTGGTGGCAGACGCGTGGGAGGCGGGAGATCGACAAGGACCGCTGGATGGAGAAGGTCGAGCTGGAGTTCGGCGCGTGGGGCACGGTCTACTACGACAACGACAACCGCGTGCTCGGCTCGATGCAGTACGGCCCAGCGCCCGCGTTTCCGCGGGCGTGGGAGCTGCCCGCGGGACCGCCGTCGGGGGACGCAATCCTCGTCACGTGCGCGTACCTCGTCGACGCGTCGAGCCCGTGGGTGCTGCAGTCGCTCTTCCTCGCGGCGATCGGCGAAGCGCGCGACCGCGGTGCGGCATCGGTCGAGGCGTTCTCGTATCGCTACCCGGAGGGCGAGTCGGCATACGAGCGCTTCCGTGTGCACAAGACGGTGTTCCCCCAGGACTTCCTGGCCGACTTCGGCTTCGAGGTGGTGCGTGCCGCGGGTCGCGTCGGCCTGTCGCGCCTGGAGCTCGGTGGCCTGGTGCCCGTCGTCGAAGGCAGGCGCGAGAAGGTGCTGCGCGTCGTCAAGGACGCGTTCCTCCCGGACCCGGTCCCGGCCCCGCCGCAACCCTGAGGCTCGAAACTCTCGAACCTGGTTGAAGAGCGAACCAGGTTCGGCGCTACGACCTCAACCTGGTTCGGTCTTTGAACCAGGTTGAAGAGTTTCTCGGGAGCGCGCTGGCAGCTCGAAACTCATGATCCTGGTTCAAAACCGGAACCAGGATCGACCGGCGAACCAGGATCGACCGCGCGGAGGCGCGCCAATGAGTCGAGGAGTGCGTCGTCGGTGTCGAACCCAGGGCCGCCGGAGATCGGCAGGCCGCCGATCTCGAGGATCACCGGCACATCTTCGAAGTCGCGCAGCGGCGAGAAGTCGACGTTGCCGCGGCCGAGCGGGAGATGGTGGTTCGTCTCCGGGAGTGGTGTGTCCGAGGCGTGCACGAGCGTGAACCGCTCGCGGACCGCGAGGAAGCGCGCGGTGTGCTCGGGGCGCGTGTGGTTGACGTCCCAGACGAAGCCGAGGCCAGGTACCGCGTCGAGGAGCGCCTCGACCTCCTCCGGCTCAACGAGCAGCCGGTGTCCCGGCGCGTTGTGCTCGCAGCCGAGGATCACGCCCGCCGACTCTGCGACGTCGACCGCCTCCGCAAAATCGTCGTGCAAGAGCCGAGCCGCTTCGCTCGGCCCGACCGGATGGATGTGCACACGGAGGACGCCGATCGCATCGATCGCCGCGAGGTTCGCGCGCAGTGCACGGGCGAGCGTGCCGCGCTCTCCGTCGTGCCGGACCAGCATCTCGAGCACGGGCTCCAGGCCGATGTCGTCGAAGAGCGCCCCGAGCGTGAGGGCGTCGATCCCGAGCTCGTCGTCGATCTCGCCGGCGCGATCGCTGCGGATCTGGAGCGTGTCGAAGCCGGCGGCCGCCGCGAACCGCAGCTCCTGCTCGGGCGGTCGCCAGTTGCCCCCGGTGAGGCGGCCGAAGAACCGCCCCAACATGCCGACGTCCAAGTCTCTACCTAGGCGGCTGCGCGAGCGCGCTGCAGGACGAGCTCCGCGATCTGGATCGCGTTCAGTGCCGCGCCCTTGCGAAGGTTGTCGCTTGCGACGAACAGCGCAAGGCCGTGCTCGACCGTCGGGTCGCGGCGAATGCGGCCGACGAGCACCTCGTCGATGCCTTTTGCCTTGCCCGGCGAGGGAAAGTCTTCCACGCGCACGGATGGCGCAGCAGCGAGCAACTTGCGTGCCTGCTCGGGCGCCAGGTCGTCCTCGGTCTCGATCCAGATCGCCTCCGCGTGACCGACCATCACCGGCACGCGCACGCACGTCGCCTGGATCGGCAGGTTGGGCAGCTCCATGATCTTCTGCGTCTCGAGACGGAGCTTCTCCTCCTCCTCGAACTCGACCCCGTCGAAGCTCCAGTCCATGCGCAGGTCGTGCTCTTCCTGCGGCTCGTTGCGCAGCCGTTCCATCGCCTGTGCGCCCGCGCCCGACACCGACTGGTACGTCGCGACACGCACCCGCACGAGGCCGGTGGCGTCATGCAGCGGCTTCAGCGCCACGGTCAGCGGGATCGCGCAGCAGTTCGGGTTTGCGAGGATGCCCTCGTGCTCGAGCGCGCGGCCGGCGTTCACCTCGGGGACGACGAGCGGGATGCCCGGCTCCAGGCGGTACGCCGATGACTTGTCGACGGCGACCGCCCCTCCGCGGACTGCATGGGGAACCAGCTCGCGCGACGCGCTCGTCCCGACCGAGAAGAGGAACACGTCGACGTCGCCGCGCGAAAGCGCGTCCGGCGTCGCCTCCTCGATCGTCCATTCGCCGAGTTGCTTACCGGCCGAGCGCGCCGACGCAAAGATGCGCACGTTCTCGTACCCGCGGTCACGCAGCAACTGCAAGGTCACCGATCCCACGGCACCCGTCGCGCCGACCACGCCGATCGACGGGTGCTCAGGCACTGACGCGCTCCTCGGCGAACGACTGGAAGCGTGCGTGCACGACCTGGACGGCGCGCTCGACCTGCGCGGCACTGATCACGCACGAAACGCGGATCGAGGACGTCGAGATGATCTCGATGTTGATCCCCGCCTCGGCGAGCGCGTCGAACATGTCGGCGGCGACGCCGGGATGACTCTTCATACCGGCGCCGATCAGCGAGATCTTCGCCACGTCGGGATCGTGCTCGACCCGGCTCGCGCCCAGGTCCTTCGCGAGCTCCTCGAGGATCGGCGTCGCGATCGAAACGTCGGTCTTCGGCAGCGTGAACGAGATCGTCGCGGCGCCGTCCTGCGAGACGTTCTGGACGATCATGTCGACGTTCACGCCGGCGTCGGCCAGGGCGCGGAACACCTTGGCGGCGATGCCCGGGCGATCGGGGACACCGACGATCGAGACTTTCGCCTCCGAGGTGTCATGGGTGACACCGGAGATGATCGCCTTCTCGAGCATTGCCTCGTCCTCCTCACCGATCCAGGTACCTTCGCCGTCCACGAACGTCGAGCGCACGCGGAGCTTCACACCGTAGCTGCGGGCGATCTCGATCGAGCGCGCCATCATCACGCCCGCGCCGGAGGACGCCATCTCGAGCATCTCCTCGTACGAGACAGACGGCAGCTTGAGCGCGTCGGGCACGAGGCGGGGGTCGGCCGTGTACACGCCTTCGACGTCTGTGAAGATCTCGCAGGCATCCGCGCCGAGCGCCGCTGCGAGCGCGACCGCCGTCGTGTCGGAGCCGCCGCGACCGAGTGTCGTCACATCCTGCGTGCCGCTCGATACGCCCTGGAAGCCGGCAACGAGGACGATCTTGTCCTGCTCCAGTGCTTCGTGGATACGTTTCGCGCGCACCTCGACGATCTTCGCCTTCGTGTGCGAGCCGTCGGTGACGATGCCGGCCTGGGAGCCCGTGAACGACACGGCCTCGTGGCCGAGGTCGTGGATCGCCATCGCGCACAGCGCGTTCGAGATCCGTTCGCCCGTCGAGACGAGGAGGTCGTACTCGCGCGGGTTCGGGCTCGGTGAGACCTCGAAGGCGAGCCGGATCAGCTCGTCCGTCGTCTTGCCCATCGCCGAGAGCACGGCGACGACCTTCGCTCCGGATTCACGGGCCTCGACGAGCCGCTCGGCGACGCGCTTCAGCTTGTCAGTGTCCCCGACCGAGGTCCCCCCGAACTTCATCACCACCAGGCCGGGGGTGCGCTGCCGGGCCTGGACGGCGGGTACCGCTTCGAATTCGATCGTGGTCATTTGCGACAGTGTAGGCAGCGATGAAGCTCCGTCCGACAAGGCTTCGGCACTGGGTGATCGCCCTGTTCGGGGTGATCGGCGTCGGCCTGCTGCCGTGGACGATCTGGCTCTCGGCCTCGCTGAAGGCTGACCACGAGACTCGCCACTGGGACCTCGCCTGGTCGGGCTTCGACTCCGGCCTCGCGCTCGCATTTCTCCTGACCGCCTTCGCCGCCTGGCGCAAGTCTCCGTGGGTCGGGGCGCTCGCCGCGGCGACCGGGACGCTACTTGTCACGGACGCCTGGTTCGACATCGTGCTCGAGAGCCACGCCGACGAGTTGCGGAACGCGGTGTACCTCGCAGTCTTCGCGGAGCTGCCGATCGCGGCGCTGTGCTTCTGGATCGCCTACCGGACCGAGCGATTCCTCGCGCTGATCGTCGGGGAGGCGCTACATCTCACGTCGACCGCTGAGGGCCCGGCCCAGAGTGACCTCGTCGGCGTACTCGAGGTCACCCCCGACGGGCAGCCCGCTCGCAAGCCGGGTGACGCGGACCCGGCCGCGTAGCCGGTCGGCGAGAAAACCTGCGGTCGCCTCGCCCGTCATGTTCGGGTTCATCGCGAGCACGACCTCCTGCACGCCGTTCGCATCGACGCGACGGAACAGCTCGTCGATGCGCAGGTCGCTCGGTTCGACGCCGTCGAGCGGCGAGAGGGCGCCGCCGAGCACGTGGTAGAGGCCGCGGAACTCGGCCGTCCGCTCGAGCGAGATCACGTCCACGGGCTGCTCCACGACGCAGATCAGGGAATGGTCGCGGCGCGCGTCCGTGCAGATCCCACACAGCTCCTCCTCGGTGAGATTGCCGCACTCCCGGCAGAAGCGCACGCGCTCCTTTACCTCCTGCAATGCGGCCGCGAGCGCAAGCGCCTCCTCCTTCGGCCGTTGAAGGATGTGGAAGGCGAGGCGCTGGGCGGTTCGTTGCCCGATGCCGGGCAGCCGCGTCAGCTGTGCGATCAGGTTTTCGACCGAGGGGCTGAACACATCGCCATTGTGCCCGGCGATCCCGGCTGGCATGATCGCCGCATGGAAGCCAAGCGGCTCGAGGGGGTCGGACTGTTCTCCAACTTGTCCAAGAAGGAACTGGGGCAACTCGCGCAATGGACCGACGAGGTCTCGGTGCCGGAAGGGCACGAGCTCGCAACCGAGGGCCGCTTTGCGCACGAGTTCTTCGTGATCGAAGATGGAGCTGCAGCGGTGGTCCAGAACGGTGAGCGGATCGCCGAGCTCGGCCCCGGGGACTTCTTTGGAGAGATCGGCCTGCTCGAGACAGAACGGCGGACGGCGAGTGTCGTGGCCTCGACGCCGATGCGCGTGATCGTGATGTTCCAGCGCGAGTTCAAGCAGATGGAGCAGAAGATGCCGGCCGTTGCCGACCGCATCCGCTCGGCAATCCGGGCACGCCTCAGCGACTAAATCCGGTGGGCGCCACCCCGCGTATCACCTGTATGCCTCGTTTGCGAATCTCGTTTCTACTGGTGTTGTTCGCCGTTCTGCCGATCCTCTTGGCGGCATGCGGTGGCGGCAGCGGTGGCGGCTATTAACCGATAGCTCACGCGCGTGTAGCTAGATCGTCGATGCCTCTAGGGCGCCGGCAGCTCGCCGAGCGTGACGTTCAGTGTCGCCTTGCGCCGGCCGCTGAGCTCGACCTTCACCTGGTCGCCGGGCTTGTGGCTCGCGAGCGCCTGAGCGAGTGCATCGAGCGTGGGGGTGGGAGTTCCGTCGATCGCGACGATCACGTCACCGGCGCGGAGGCCCGCTCTTGCGGCACCGCTTCCCGCGTACACCTTGGTGACGAGGATGCCGCCCGTCGGGAGCGTCGCGGCGCTGATCCCGATGAACGGCCGGTGCGAGCTGATCACCTTGCCGTGGGTCGCGATCTGCCCGCCGATGTCCTTGATCGTGTTGCTCGGGATCGCGAAGCCGATCCCGGGAGCGAGGCCCCCGGCCGGGCTTCCGGCGGCGAGGGTGTTCATGCCGACGACCCGGCCGTTCAGGTCGACGAGCGCGCCGCCCGAGTTGCCGGGGTTGATCGCGGCGCTCGTCTGCACGGTGTTCGCGAGCGTCGCGCCCGTCTCCTCGGTCTGGGTGCGGCCGAGGGCGCTGATGATCCCCTCGGTGACGCTCGACGTCAGTCCGAGCGGGTTGCCGATCGCGAGCACGATCTCGCCCACCGCGAGCTTGCTCGAGTCGGCGAACGTTGCCGGCGGCGGTAGGTTGCCGGCGGTCACGCGTACGAGAGCGAGATCGTCCGGAACGAAGGTACCGACGACCTTCGCCCGGTAGGTCTTCCCCGTCGAGACCGTGACGACCACGTTCTTGGCGGTATCGACGACGTGCGCGTTCGTGACGATGTCTCCCTTGTTGTCGAAGACGATGCCGGAGCCCAGCCCGGCCGGCTGGCTGATCTGGACGACCTGAGGTGAAACGGCGCGAACGACGCGCTCGAACGCAGCCTGCAGCGACTCCGCTCTGCCGGCCGCTTGCACGGTCATCATCGGCGTCGCCTGCTTCGAGGCCCCGCAGCCCACGACCGCGGCCAGGGCGACGCAGAGCAGAGCGGCGCGCATGCCTCACGGGTCCCCGGCCCCACCGGGCGTAAACGAAGGGCGTTAGCCGGTGAGCGCCGCCTCGTAGGCGGAGTGGTCGACGGCGACGAGTCGCACGTCGGTCTTCGCGGTGACGCGGATGTCCTCCGAGCCGTCGAGCTTCTCCCATTCGCCCACCACGTTGCCGGGGCCGCGGTCGTATTCGTCGTCCGGGGTTTCGACGAGCAGCGTGCCGTGGAGGATCAGGAACAAGCCGCTGACGGGCACGCCGGGCTCGACGAGGACGTGCCCCTCAGGGAGCTCGAGCTCGCTCCCGACATCGAGGAGCTTCGCGACGAAGTTCTCGTCGATGGCTAGAGGCCTTTACTAGAGCCCGGGAAGGAGGCCGCCGAGGTCGGGCGGCAGCATGGCCTTCATCTTCGCCTCGACCTTGGCATGCGCGGAGCGCAGTGCTTCATTCGCGGCGGCCATCACGAGGTCGGCGAGCAGCTCCGGATCGTCCGGGTCGATCGCCTTCGGGTCGATGCGGAGCTCCTTGATCTCGCCGCCCGCGGTCGCGACGACTGTGACCATCCCGCCGCCCGCGGAGGCCTCGGCGGTCTCCTTCGAGGCCTCCTCCTGCATCTGCTCCATCTGCGCCTGCATCTCTTGGGCCTGCTTCATCAACGCATTCAGATCAAAGCTCACGTCCCTGGTCTCCTTTCGCTCCCGCCCGGCGGAGCCGGGCTCCGCGAAAGGATGCCGCCGCTGGCGGCACCCGGCCTTCCGGGCCCGTGCAGAGCACTGTGCCCTACGGCCGTGCACCACCAGCAACGGCCCAGGAACGTGAGCAAGCTCATTCGTCCAGCTCCCTCGCATCGAAGGTGCTCTTCATCAGCTCGAGGACGTCTTCCTCGCTCGTCGGAGCGTCGTCCTCGGCGCGTGCATTCCCGGTCTCGCCGAGTTCGAACTCGATCGCGAGCTTTCGTCCGGTGACCTCGTACAGCGCATCGCGCAGCATCGCCGAGTTCTTCGGGTCCTCGGCGAGCTTCATGTGGAACGCGGCCGTCTGCGGGAACTCGAGCGTCAGCGTGTCGCCCGCGAGCGAGGCCGGGTGCGCCTCGGCGAGCGTCTTCCCGATTGGGATCGAGCGTTGCTCGACGGCGGGAAGGATGGTGCGGCGCCACGCTTCCTGGAGCTGCTCCAGCTCGACTTTCAACGGCTCATTGCGCAGAGGCTGAGCCGGCTCCTCGGGAGCGGCAGCGGGAGGAGCCTCTGCGCTAGCAGGGGCCACAACTAGCTTTTCGGCCGGCTCGCTGTGGCCTGCCTCGAGGCGTTCGAGCCGAAAAGCCAGGGACTCGCGCGACAAGTCAGACGCCGGGCGCGTCACCTTCACCAGCGCAAGCTCCAGCGGCAGCCGGGGATCGCCGCCCTGGCGCATGTCGTCGACCGCCACGGCGAGCAGGTCGATCAGCCGCACGACCGTCGCGGCGGGCAGCTGATTGGCTTGCTCGCGCAGGCGCTCCCGCGCCTCATCGGTTACCGGCAGCGAGTCCGGCACCTCGTTCATGTGCTGGACGAGGAGCAGATGGCGCAGGTGCTCGAGCAGGTCGGTGACGAGCCGGCCGAGATCCTGGCCTTGCTCGGAGAGCTCCTCGAGGAACATCAGCGCGTCGGCCGTCTCGTTTCCGACGACCATGTCGCAAAGGCGGAACAGCACCTCGTCCTCGACGGCACCGAGCAGTTGCAGCACGTCCTGCACCGTGATCGCGCCGCCTGTCGCGGATGCGAGCTGGTCGAGCGTCGAGACGGCGTCGCGGTAGGCGCCGCGCGCGGCGCGCGCGATCAGCGCGAGCGCTGCATCCGGCACTTCGATCTCCTCGCCGTCGGCGATCCAGCGCAGCACCTTCACGAGGTCGGCGAGCCGCGGGCGCTGGAAGACGAACGTCTGGCAGCGCGACCGCACGGTCGGCAGCACCTTCTGCAGCTCGGTCGTGCAGAAGACGAAGAGGAGGTGGGGCGGAGGCTCCTCGATCAGCTTCAGCAGCGCGTTCCACGCGGCGTCGGTCAGCTGATGCGCCTCATCGAGGATGTAGACCTTGTACTGGCCCTCGACCGGCTGCAGCACGACGCGGTCGCGGATGTCGCGGATGTCGTCGATCCCGCGCTGGGAGGCGGCGTCCATCTCGATCACGTCGAGCGACGTGCCGGCGGCGATCGCGACACACGCGTGGCAGGTGCCGTCGGGGGTCGCGGTCGGGCCGTGGGCGCAGTTGACCGCCTTCGCGAGGATGCGTGCCAGGGAGGTCTTGCCGGTGCCGCGCGGGCCGGCGAAGAGATAGGCCTGGCGCACCTTTCCCGAGGTAATCGCGTTCGTGAGCGTCCGCACAACCGCCTCCTGCCCAACCACCTCCTCGAAGGTCTGCGGACGGTACTTCCGGTAGAGCGCGGCCATCAGACGATTCAAGCAGAGATGACCCGGGCCGAGGCGTCGGCCGCCGCGGCCCCGGGATTAGAGCCGTTCGCCGCCGCGCACCGGCACGGCGAGCCGGTTCCCGGGCGGTGCGAGCGGGCAGACCCAGCGCGCGTCATAGGCGCACGAGGGGTTGTAGGCGAAGTTGAAATCGAGCACGAGCCGGCCGTCGTGCTCGCCGAGATCTGAGCCCTTGACGGTGTCGAGCAGGTAGCGGCAGGCGCCGTAGGTCTCGGTCCCGCTCGTCGCGTCGGCGAACGAGAGGAACACGCCGCCGCCGTAGCCGTCGAGCCAGTAGAGGTCGAGTGACTGGCGTTCCCCGGCGAGCTCGAAGCGCGTGTGTGCGAAGCGCGTGAACGAGTACGACTCCTCGCCCGACGTTGCGATCTCGCGACGTTCGTGATCTGCCAATTCGACCGTTCCATGGACGCGCAGGGCAGGGTCGTAGTCGAAGTAACGCAGCTGCGCGCCGGCTGACGGCGTCTGCGGGTGCGAGCGGAAGAGCTCCTCGCGCACGTGGCGCCAGCGTTGCCAGGCGCGCTCAGGCTGCGGCTCTGCGCGGATCTCCGCGTATAGCTCGAAGATGCGCCGCTTCCAGTCGAGCAGCTCCAGCTCTTCCACGATGCGAGCCTAGATGGGCGGGCGATGTGACAAACGGACCGCCGGTGTGGTAGCCGACGGATGCACGACCGGCACGAGCGATCGCCAGTCCGTGCGCAGGACGGCAACGAGTGACGGAGGCGTGATTACGCGCGCCTGCGTGTGCTTCGGTCGCTGGCTGCGACTCTGGTAGCCCGCCGCCGACCACGTGAGCAGAAGGTCGCCGAGCACGAGGTGCGGCGCGCCGTCGTGGAGGACGAATACGCCGTCCGGCAGGTCGTCGAGCGGGCCGTGGTGGTGCCGCTGTGCGCGAGTGCTGGGCTCGACGCGCTCGTTGTGCAGCTGCGCATCGATCGCGTCGGCGCTCGACTTCCCCGAGTGCAACGTCTGCCAGGTCTCGACGAAGCGCACGTAGTCCGCGCGACGGCACAGCGCGCAGGGTCGGTGGCCTGCGGCGAACGCGGTCGCCTCGTCGAGGAAGAAGAGCTCGGTGAATTTGCCCGGCTGAAGCAGGGAACCTCGTCGCCAGTCCTTGAACTGAAGCTGGCAGGAGATCCAGCGCCGGCCGTTGTAGCGCCGCCGGATCCGGCCCGTGTCGTCGTGCAGGCAGCCACGGTTTCCGTAGACGAGCCCACGCGCCGGCGTGTCGATCAGCTCGCTGAGCGGGGTGACGCGGTTCTGCATCGAAGGTGACGATGCCAGAGCCGCGTACTGCTCAACGACGTGCTCGAAGGCGGTCCGCTGCGGCGGCGAGCTTCAGCGCTACCACCGGGCACTCCGACACGATTTCATGGGGAGCTCCTGCAAGGGCAAGTGACGAGACACCCGAGCCGTGGTCCGCGCCCTGGCGAGGCACGTCCCAAGCTGGCGGCCGCAGCGCGTGCGGAGCGCATCGTGCAGACGGAGTTCTTCTTCCGCGCGATCAACGAAGAGATTGCGGCGAACGAGGGTCACGGCACGACGCTGTTCATTTGCGAGTGCGGGAACTCAGCCTGCACCGAAGGCCTTGAGCTGACTGCTGAAGTCCTGCGACACCTGCACGCCGGGAACGGTGTCTTCGTCGTGCTCCCGGGCCACGAGATTTCCGACCTCGAGACCGTGGTCGACCGCCACAACTGCTACCTCGTCATCCGTAGGAACGCGCTGGAGAACTAAGGCGCGTCAGCGCTCGCTTAGACGGTTCCCTCCAGGAAGTAAAAGCCGCTGGGAGGCTCGCCGATCGGATAGACATCGTCGCCGTCGCGCACCGCCGGGTCGGCGCGCAGGGTCGCCTCATCGGGAGCGGATGTCACGACCGCGCCGTCTCGCACCGCGACCCACTGCCCGGTGTAGTGCTCGAGGTCGCCCGCGGGCGGGGAGGGCGCTTCGCCCTCCCCGCCCGTGACGGCGTCCTGTTCCTGCTCGAACTCGCTCACACGAGCGCTTTTCCTGTCTTGTGGTACTCGAGAATTCCCTCGGCAGCACGGTAGGCGAGCGCGCCCACGGTGCCGGTCGGGTTGAACCCCGCGTTCTGCGGAAAGTTGCACGCGCCGACGACGAACACGTTCGGCGTGTCCCACATCTGCAAGTAGTTGTTCACGACGGACGTCGCGGGATCTGCGCCCATGATTGCGCCGCCGGTGTTGTGCGTCGACTGGTACGTCGACGAGTCGTAATGCGCGGGCAACGAGCCCGGGCCGCCCGAGATGATGTCCGGGTTGATCGCCTTCATGATCTCGAGCGTCTTCGTTCCGGCATAGGCGATCATCTTGCGCTCGTTTGGCTCCCAGTCGAATGCGATGCGGATCAGCGGGTTGCCGAAGCTGTCGCGGTAGTTTGGATCGAGGTCGAGGAAGTGCGTCTTGTACGCGGGCGACTCGCCCTGGAACCCGACCCCCATGACGCTGTCGTAGTACTGCTGCACAGCGACTTTCCAATCCCTGCCGAACGGTGCCGTCCCAGGCGGCACGCTGAGGCTGGAGATCGGACGTGCACCGCTCTGCCCGGAGGTGACCGACCCGCCGCCGATGAAGCCGAGTGCGGCGTGATCGAAGTTGTCGGCGTTCAGGTCGTCGATCCCGATCGAAAGCGCGCCGGCTCCCATGTAGCGCTTGAACTTTTTGCTCTTGAACCAGCCGTTCGCCCCGCCGCCGCCGGTCTGGTAGCAGTAGTTCTTCCCGACGGAGCCCGTGCCGGCGACCGGGTCGTAGGGTTGGCCGAGCTTCGAGAGCAGGAGCGTGCGCACGTTGTTGAAGACATACGCCGCGAGGACGATCACGTCAGCGGGCTGCTCCTGGACGATCCCCGCCGCGTCGTAGTAGAGGACGCTCTGGCCGTTCTTGCCGTCGTTTTTGATCGCGAACACGTGTGAGTAGCCGCGCATCTTGAAGCGGCCGGTCTTCAGGGCGACGGGGATCACGGTCACCGTCGGGTCCGCCTTCGCGCCGACCTCGCACCCGAACCGCTCGCAGAAGCCGCAGTAGTTGCACTGCCCGCGGGTGATCCCGTCGGGGTTCTTGTATTCCACGGCGGGGAGATTGGCGGTTGGGCCCGGGAACGCGTGGTAGCCCAGTTCGGTCGCCGCCTTGCGAAAGAGCCCGGCGATCTGGGTGTCCGGTGGCGCCTTGACCGGGTACTCGCGGGAGCGCGGGCCCTCGAAGACGTTCCCGCCGTCGATCTTCTGGCCCTTCAGGTTTCCGGCCTTGCCGGCAATCCCCGCCATGTACTCGAACTTGTCGTAGTACGGCTCGAGCTGATCGTAGGTGATGCCCCAGTCCTGGATCGACATCTCCTTCGGGATGAACGACTTGCCGTACCGGTCGACGGTGCTCGTGTACATCGTGAAATCGCGCGGGTGGAACCGCCAGGTCTGGCCGTTCCAGTGGACGCCCGCGCCGCCGAGGCCGGTGCCGGGCAGGAACGAGCCGAGCTGGCGCATTGGCAGCGCGGTCTCGTTCAGGTTGTGCCGGAGCGTCCAGGTCTCGTTGGCCGTGTTCTGGAAGAGGTCGTAACGGATGGCGTAGCGCAGCTCGTCGAACTTGTTCTCCATCCAGTCCCCGGTGTTGCGCCCGCGTAGGTGGCCGCGCTCCAGTCCGAGGACGTTGAGCCCTGCCTTGGTCAGTTCGGAGGCGATGATCCCACCGACCCATCCGATGCCGACGATGACGACATCCACCTTCTTCTGGACCGCCATTTACATCGCCCCTTTGACGTCTTGTGGCATAGGTGCTGGCTTGTACTGGAACGGGTAGGGCTTGCTGTTGAAGATCCACTTCGCATAGTCGGCGCCGCCCCGCATCGGGTTTCCCGGGAAGCCGACGTACTTCCATCCGGCCATGTTCTTGTTCCCGCCGTAGGACGGGTCGGCGAGCATGCCTTCAAGGACGTTCTGCCGGAACATGTTGAAGAAGTCGGTGCTCGTGAACGCGGTCGAGCCCGCGAGCGCGACGCTCGCGGTGCCGGCGCGCAGATCGGTCAGGACCTTCGTCTGCGTCGCCGCATCGAGGTCGCTGTATTGCCCGCCGTACTTCGTCCTCGCGTACTGGTCCACGGACGGCAGGAACGCCCGATAGATGTCTGCCGGCGTCATCGGGATCTGGAAGCCGTGGCCGCTGTCCGCGGGTGTGAAGAACGGGCCGTTCCGGTACGTGCGGTGACCTTGCCCCCAGCCGCCCGCCAGTTGCCCGTCGATGTAGTAGCCGACTCCGGTTTCGCGAGCGCCGGGGCCGAGTTCGTCGCTTGGCCAGATCGTCTCCGCCATCGCGACCACGAGCGCAAACTCCCACTTCGTGAGAAATCGCAGAGGTGGTGGCTTGGTCGGCTTCTCCTTCGCGTCGGCCGCCGGGAGCCTGCCGGCTACCGCGGCTCCAGCCATGCTCACGGCACCGATCTGCAGCAGCTTCCGGCGTGAAAGCGGCTTGCCCGGGACCTCGTCGCTCATCATTCACCTCCGAGTCAGGGACGTGAAGACCGAGGTCGGCGGCCGCAGGATGCGTCGGCACCGGTCGAGAACTTGAGACTACAACAATCGCCCGGATGGGTGGGTGCGTGCATATCAACCTCGAGGTCCTTGACCCGTTGCGCGCCCGACACGAGTTGCGCGAAGATACGGATATGGCTCTCGACGCAGAGGCCCACGGTTCAGTCGCCACCGAGGCCTTGCCTCAGCGCGATGCCGATCCGACGACCTGCTACGAACGCCGGCGCTACCTGCTCGCGCGCGCGCGAGCCGAAGGTCGCGTCGCCGTGACCGGTGCTGCGCGGGAGCTCCACATGTCGGTGGAGACCGTCCGCCGGGATCTCAAGGTGCTCGAGGCGCACGGTCTCATCCGCCGTGAGTACGGCGTGGCGTACCCGGTCGAGAGCGCCGGCTTCGAGAGCGACCTTGCATCGCGTGAATCGGAATGGCTGCCCGAGAAGCGGCGAATCGCTGCCGAGGCCGTCCAGCACATCGATGACGCCGAGACGATCTTCATCGACGAGGGCTACCTGCCGCAGCTGCTGGCTCGGCAGTTGCCGACGGAGACCGCGTTGACGGTCGTCACGGCGTCACTGCCGGTCGCGTCGATGCTCGCGCTGCGACCGTCGGTCTCGGTGGTCATGCTCGGCGGCCGCCTGCGTGGACGGACGCTCGCGACGGTCGACCACTGGGCGACGGAGATGCTGTCCGAGTTCGTGATCGACCTGGCCTTTCTCGGTGCGAACGGCATCTCACGCACGCACGGCCTGACCACTCCCGACCCGGCTGTGGCAGCGGTGAAGGCCGCCGCGGTGCGCGTATCTCGGCGCCGGATCTTCATCGGCGCGCATCTGAAGTTCTCGTCGGTGAGCTTCGCGCGGTTCGCGGAGGTGTCGGACTTCGAGTCGCTGATCACCGACACGCGCTTGTCACTGTCGGAGGCGCACCGCTACATGCAGCTCGGTCCGACCGTCGTCCGCGTTTAGCAGCTAGGCCGTACTCGAGCTCAGCGCAACGCCGGAGCGGTCGCTGTCGCCGTCGATTGCGAGACCGGTCTCCGGGTCGAAGAAGTGCAACCGGTTCGTGTTGACGACCAGCCGCAGCTTCTCTCCTTCGCGCGCCGCGGTCCGCGGATGGATGCGAGCGACGAAGATCGCGCCTGCGTCTCCCAGCGGCTCCATGAACTCCCCGGCGTCGGCACCCGTCGAGCCCGCGGTCGCGACCTCGAAGTGCACGAGCACCTCCGATCCGAGCGCCTCCCTCAGGGTGGCGACGGTGTCGAGCGTCCGGTCCGGCGGCGCCCCGGGCGCAAAGGAGGCGTCCTCGAAGTCCTCGGGCCGGATGCCAAGGATCACGTTTCGGCCTTCGAAGCCGTGGAGCGCCGGGCGCTCGGCGATCAGCTCTTCATCGACCGTCAAGCGGTACTGACCGAAGCTGACGGCCAAGCCTCCGTCGCTGCGCGTCAGCTGCGCCGTGACCATGTTCATCGCCGGCGAGCCGATGAAGCCCGCGACGAACTGGTTCGCGGGCCGCTCGTAGACGCGCTCGGGTGTCTCGACCTGCTGTAGATGGCCGCTGCGCATGACGGCGATCCGGTCGCCCATCGTCATCGCTTCCGTCTGATCGTGCGTGACGTAGATGGTCGTGACGCCGAGCTCTCGCTGCAGCTTGTGGATCTCCGCGCGCATCTGCACGCGCAGCTTCGCATCGAGGTTCGAGAGCGGCTCGTCCATCAGGAACACACTCGGATCGCGGACGATCGCGCGGCCCATTGCGACCCGCTGCCGTTGCCCGCCGGAAAGCGCGCGCGGCTTGCGCTGCAAGAAGTCCTCGAGCCCGAGCGTCGTCGCCGCGGCGAGCACCTTGCGGGTGATCTCGGCTTTCGACAGCTTGCGCAGCCGGAGACCGAAGGCGAGATTCTCCTCGACCGTCATGTGCGGGTACAGGGCGTATGTCTGGAAGACCATCGCGATGTCGCGGTCCTTCGCCGAGACGTCGTTGACGACCCGGTCTCCGATCGAAATCGTTCCTTCGCTGATCTCCTCGAGTCCGGCGACCATGCGCAGCGCGGTCGTCTTGCCGCAGCCTGATGGGCCGACGAAGACCATGAACTCGCCTTCTTCGACCAACAGGTCGAGCGTGTCGACGGCGAGCGTTCCGTCCGCATAGATCTTCGAGACTCCCTGGAACTCAATGGCTGCCACGGCTGTGTCCTTTCATCCTGGCTGGATCTGCACCTTGAACGCCTCGCCGGAGCCGGCGAGCTCGAGCGCCTCCGGGAAGCGTTCGATCGGGAAGCGGTCGGAGAGCAGCGGCTTGACGTCGACGGCGCCGCTCTCGAGCAGCGCGACGGCGTCGTGGAACGTGTAGCGGAGCGCGAAGGAACCGTAGATCTCGAGGTCCTGGCTGTAGATGTCGTAGGGGCTGATCGAGATCCGCGCGTCGGGCGGGTTGACGCCGAAGAAGAGGAGCTTCCCGTTCTTACGGACGTGCGTGAACATGTGCTCGACGACCGACGGCACTCCCGTGCAGTCGATCACGACGTCGAAGCCGAGTGGCGAGATCTCGGTCAGCGCCGTATCGGCGGACGGGCCGGCGAGCACGGTTTCGTGCGCGCCGAGCGTGCGCGCGAGCGCGAGCTTCTCGCCCTTCATGTCGACGACCGCGATCGTGCTCGCGCCGCCGTGCCGGACGAGCTGGAGCATCAGCAGCCCGATAGGCCCGGCGCCGTAGATGAGCGCGTTCGCTCCGAGTGGTAGGCGTAGACGTTGCAGTCCGTAGACGACGCAGGAGATCGGCTCGATGAACGCGGCGACCTCGTAGTCCATCTCGCCCACGGGGTACACGTTCGCCGTCGGCGCGACGACGTAATCCGCGAAGCCGCCGTCGCGGGTGACGCCGATCGCGTTCCAGTTCAGGCAGTGATTTCCCTGAGCGCGCTGGCAGAAGAAGCACGTGCCGCAAAAGAGGCTCGGGTCGACGGCGACGCGGTCGCCCTCGCGTAGCGCGGTCTCGATCTTCTGCGGCCCGAGCGCGACCACCTCCCCGGCCAGCTCGTGGCCGCCGATCAACGGATACGACGGGAAGAACTCCCCCTCGTAGATGTGCTGATCGGTGCCGCAAATCCCGCACGCCGCGACGCGGACGAGGACCTCGTTCGGCCCCGGTTCCGGGTCGGGCGCGTCACGGATCGCGAGCTCGCGGCGCGCTTGGTAGTAGGCGGCCTTCACTTGACCGCTCCGAACGTGAGCCCGCGGACGAGTGAACGCTGGGCCAGCCAGCCCGCGAGGATCACCGGTGCGATCGCGAGCGTCGAAGCCGCGGACATCTTCGCCCAGAACAATCCTTCGCTGGTCATGAACCCGGAGATGAAGACGGGCAGGGTCCCGCTGTTCGCGCTGGTCAGGTTGACCGCGAGCAGGAACTCGTTCCAGCTGAAGATCAGTGACAGAAGCGCGGTCGCCGCGAGGCCGGGCGCCGTCAACGGGAGCACGATGCGGGTCATGATCCGCAGGAAGCCGGCCCCGTCGACCGTGGCGGCCTCGAGGATCTCCTTCGGCAGGTCGGCGAAGAAGGAGCGCATCATCCAGATGACGAGCGGCAGGTTGAACGCGGCGTAGAGCAGGATCATCCCGAGGCGCGTGTCGAAGAGGTGGACGCGCTTGTAGATCACGATCAGCGGGATCAGCGCGCCGACGGCCGGGAGCATCTTGGTCGAGAGCACCCAGGAGAGCACCTTGGGCGTGCGCGGCGAGGGATGGAACGCCAGGCTGTAGGCGGCGGGGAGCCCCAGCAAGAGTGCGAGCAGTGTCGAGCCGGTGCTCAAGATCACGGTGTTCTTGAAGAACGTGAAGTAGTCCGCGCTGAAGACGGTCCGGTAGTTGTCGAGGGTGGCGTGGAAGAGGAAGACGGGCGGGATCGCCGCGGCGTCCGCTTCGCTCTTGAACCCGGTCAGGATCGCCCAGAGGATCGGGAAGAAGACGAGCAACGCGACGAGGTAGGTGAACAGGTTCAGCGCGACCGCTGCGGGCTTCGGCCGTCTGCGGCGCGGCGCGCGCCGGATCGTCCGCTCGGCGACGACGCTCATGACGTGAGGCCCTTCCTGAATGTGCGCGTCAGCAAGCGGATTAGGAGCGCCGCGATGATGCCGCTGAAGACGATCGCGAGCACGCCTTGCGCAGACGCCGAGCCGACGTCGTTGGCCTGCGAGATCGTCTGGTAGACGTAGTAGGGAATCGTCGTCGTCTCGGTTCCCGGTCCGCCTTGCGTGGCGACGAAGATCTCGCCGAAGAGCTGGAGGATGTAGATCAACCCGAGCAGGACCGCGAGCTCGAAGTAGGGGCCGAGCAGGGGCAGCGTGATCCGGCGAAACTCGGTCACCGGTCCTGCGCCGTCGATGCGTGCGGCCTCGCGCACCTCGTCCGAGATTCCCTGCAGCCCGGCGAGCAGGATCAACATCATGAACGGCGCCCATTGCCACACCGCCATCTCGATGATCCCCAGCTTTGGGTGGACGGCCAGCCAGTCGACGCGCTGGAACCCGATGGACGTCCACAGCCAGTTGACGAGCCCGAAGATGGGGTTCAGGAACAGGTTCTTCTGCACGACGGCATTCACCGTCGGCATCACGAAGAAGGGCGCGATCATCAGCGAACGGGCAACGCCGCGCAGCGGGAACGTGCGGTTCAAGAGGAGCGCGAAGCCGAGCCCCAGCACGAGCGAGCCGCCGACGACAGCTGCAGTGATCTCCACGGTGTTGACGACCGCCGCGCGGAAGATCGGGTCCTCCGTAATCGCGTAACGGAAGTTGTCCAAGCCGACCCAGCGGTGCCCGAGCTCGGGCGAGGTGAGGATCCAGTTGTGGAAGCTGTACCAAAGCGTGAGCACGAACGGCGCCTGCGTCATCACCGCCAGGTAGAGGAGGGCGGGCAGCATCAGGAAGACCGCGCCGGCACGCTGCGTGCGCAGAGCCGCCAGGCGACGTGTGCCGAACCCGGCGGCCGCCGGAGCGATCGATGCGGGACGTGCGCTCATCGGGAGTAGAGCATTGCGTTTGTGTGTGGGCCGTGGCTCATGGGTGTGGGGTGCTCCTCGGATGAGGGCGGGCCCCAGTGCCCACCCTCATCCGAGCCCTCCAGGAGGAGAGGTGCGCGCCGGTTACTTCAAGTAGCCGGCTTGCTTCATGATCCTCGTGACTTGCGCCTGCGAAGTGCTGAGCGCCGAGTCGACGCTCGTGCTTCCGGCAAGCGCCCCCGCGAGGTTCTGCGTGACGAGCGTCCCGATGTTCTGGAACTCGGGGATGCCGACGAACTGCACGCCGGTGTACGGGACCTTGTGCAGGGTCGAGTGCGTCGGATCCGCCGTCAGCATCGAGTTCAGGACGATGCTCTCGAACGCACCCGCGGCTTTCTTGTAGGCCGGATTCTTGTACGTCGATACGCGCGTGCCCGGAGGCACGGAAGCCCAGCCGTTCTTCGCCGCGACGAGCTTGATGTAGTCCTTGCTCGTTGCCCAGGTCAGGAACTTGAACGCCGCGTCTTGATTCTTGCTCGACCCCTCGATTCCAAGCGACCATGACCACAGCCAGTGTGAGCCGAGCGGCGTCACCTTGGTCGGTGCGTAGGCGAACCCGATGTCCTTCGCGACCTGCGACTTCTTCGGGTCGGTCAGCTGGCCGGCTGCGACGGTGGCGTCGACCCACATCGATGTCTTGCCCTGTGCCATCGCGGTCTCGCATTCGGTGAAGCCACTGCTCGTCGCACCGGGCTCACCAGACTTGCGAATCAAGTTGACGTAGAAGTTGACCGCGGCCTTGAATGCCGGAGAGGTCAGCTGCGGTTCCCACTTCATGTTGAACCACTCGCCGCCGAAGGTGTTGATCACGGTGGTCAGCGGCGCGCCGAACTCGCCCCAGCCGGGCAGGCCGCGCAGGCAGATCCCGTATCGGTTGGCCGACGGCTTGTTCAGCTTCGCTGCGAAGGACGCGACCTGATCCCAGGTCGGATGCAGCGGCATCTTCAAGCCGGCCGCCGCGAAGAGCTTCTTGTTGTAGTACGTCATCGAGCTCTCGCCGTAGAACGGCAGCGCGTACAGGCCGCCTTTGTAGGAGAGGCCGAGCCGCACCTTCGGGATCACGTCCTTGAGGTCGTACGTGCTCGACGCGGACGCGCTCAGCTTGGCGAACGAGGGATCCAGGCTGACGAGCCACTTATTCTTCGCCCAGATCGGCACGTCGTACGTTCCGACCGTTGCGATGTCGAACTGCCCGCCGCCGGTCGCGACGTCGGACGTCACCTTCTGTCGAAGCGTGTTCTCCGGCAAGGTCACGTACTTGACCCTGATGCCGTACTTCTTCGTGAACACCGACGTCAAGGACTGCATCACGATCATGTCCGGGTTGTTCACGGTCGCGATCGTGATCGTGGGTTGGGCTTTGCGTGCTGTGGAGTGAGCGCTGCCAACTCCAACGAGCACCGCAAGACTGAGAACGATGACGCCACTGAGGCCCATCGCCGAACGGGACAAACGCATGCTCGCTCCCTTCATCGGGTCGTGACCCCCGCCGTCGAGGGCCCGTGCTGCATGGTGTTATCGATCACGCAGTAGGTGTCATCCTCCAACGGCATCTCAGGACGAGCAAGCGTGGGAGGGCACCGATTTTCGACCGGTTGCGCCCGGTCAGCGCGCGCTGCTTCGGCGCAATAACGCACGGAGCAGCGACAATGCGATCAGCGGCTCGCCCGGTGTGGGAGCATTTCCTGCCGTTTCGCTGACCGATCTGGAACCTAGCGACGGCTGCCGCCGGTGCCTCACGCAGGTGTCGGCTTGACACGGTCGGCAGCAATCGCTTAGGGTCGAACGCGTTTGCGGGAACGATCCCATTTTTCCGACTGGGGCGCGTTGAGCGTCAGGAGGTTGAGCATGTCCAGAACGGTACGAGGGGTTGTTGGAAATCGGCGGCGGCGTCTGTTCGCCGTTGCCGCGCTGTTGGCATCGGTGGCGGCTATCGTCGCGGGCCTCTCGGCGACGGCCAGTGCATCGAAGGCGGGACACGCGCCTCCGTACACGCTTGTCCTGAGCAACAACTTCCTTGGCAACGACTGGCGGCCGCAGGTCGAGCGGCTTGCGACGTTGACCGCGAAGACGCCTGCGTTCAAAGACCTCGTCAAGCTGAAGATCGTCAATTCGCAGAACACGAACCAGGCGCAGCTTGCTGACCTCAACAACATCATCCAGACGAAGCCCGACGCGATCCTCCTGATCCCGGGCTCCAGCACCGCGCTCGACGCCTCGATCACGCGGGCGTGTAAAGCAGGCATCCTGGTCTTCACGCTTTCCGTGCCGGTTGGGGCGCCATGCGCGATCAACCTCAACCAGGACTTCAAGGCCGGGAACGTGGCGATGGGCGAGTGGATGGCGAAGGCGATGCACGGCAAGGGCAGCGTGTTCATCGATCACGGAATCGCCGGACTCAGCATCTCCGAGCAGATCGAGCAGGGATTCCGTTCGGGCCTCACCAAGTACGGCCCGAATATCACCGTCGCCGGCTCGTACAACGGCCAGTACGCGGCGGGCCCGGAGCAGGCCGGCATCTCGAGCCTTCTCACGGCGAACCCGGACGTCGGCGGGATCATGACGCAGGGGTACTGCACGCCGGCGTTCAATGCGCTCAAGGCCGCAGGCAAGTCGGCGGTTCCGACCGTCTGCTACGGCTACAACGGCGAAATGACCGCCTGCGGGACAGGCGGGCACCAGTGCGCGATCCTGACCAACACACCCGCCCAGGTGCAGCTGGCGATGAAGATGGCGGTCAGCATCCTGCAGGGCAAGACGGCGAAGCCGCACGGCGGTCCGCAGCAGAAGTACTGGATCGGGTACCCGATGTACCTCTACGTGACGGGAACGCCGAAGATCAAGCTCAGCGCCGGCCACGTCACGAAGGTCGAGGTGCTGAAGCAGGGCGTGAACTTCTTCCCGAACCTGGCGGCGGGCCTCTCTCTCCCGTACACCCTGCCTGAGTTTGCGAAGTACATCAGCCCGAAAGCCGCCGCTGGAAAGTGACAGCGGTCTGTCATCCCTCCGGCGGATGCTCGTCCCCGTCGGAGGGATGACCGGTGATCCGTCCTCATTGCCGTGCCCGAGCTCCTCACATCAGACGTGGAGGACGAGCAGGTTTCGAACCGGCCTCGCGGTTGCGATCAGAATGATGGCCGTGAACGCGTGATGCCGGCGCTTGAGCTTCTCGACCTGCGCAAGTCCTACGACGGGGTTCACGCCCTTCAAGGCGCGAGCCTCGTCTGCGCGTTCGGTGAGGTGCACGGGCTGATCGGCGAGAACGGAGCCGGCAAGAGCACGCTCGTGAAGGTGGTGTCCGGGGCGGTTCGCCCCGATGCGGGAGCGGTGAGCATCGGCGGTGAATCGGTTCAGCTTCGCAGCCCACGCGACGCGCAGCGCGCCGGCATCGGGACCGTCTTTCAGGAGCTGAGCCTGATCCCCGACTTGAGTGTCGCGGCAAACCTCCTCTACGGGATGGAGCCGAGGGTGAGGCTGGGCCGCGTCGACCGCCGGACCCTGGTCCGGCGCGCCTCGGAGGTGCTGGCGGCCTATGACGTCGACGGGATCGATCCCACAGCTCCCACGCGAGATCTCGATCTCGCCGACCGGCAGGTGGTCGAGATCGTCAAGGTGCTGCTCCGGGAACCACGCGTCCTCGTACTCGACGAGTCGACCTCGGCACTCCTGCCGGGACAGGTCGAGTGGTTCTTCGACCAGGTCGCTCGATTTGCGGCAGGCGGCGGGGCCGTCCTCTTCATCTCGCACCGCCTCGAGGAGATCCAAGGCAACTGCAGCCGGGTGACCGTGTTCCGCGGTGGCGTCGACGTGGGGAGGGGACCGATCGAGGAGATGGCGGAGAGCCGGATGGTGGAGCTGATGCTCGGCCGGACGGTCGAGCGCGTGTTTCCGCCGCGAGCGCCGGGCTCGGACGGGCCCGTGACGCTCTGCGAGGTTCGGGAGTTGAGCGCGGAGCCGCGGCTGCGCGGGGTGTCGTTCGAGATCATGCGCGGCGAGATCCTCGGCGTCGCCGGCCTACAGGGTCAGGGTCAGGCCCAGCTCTTCCTGTCCCTGTTCGGTGCTCTCCCGCACGACGGCACGATCGCGATGCACGGGACGCCGGTGCGGCTCCGCCGTCCGGGCGATGCGCTCGCTGCCGGCATCGCGCTGGTTCCGGAGGACCGCGCGTCCGAGGGTCTCTGCCTCGGTCTCGCGATCCGCGACAACATCTCGCTGAGCAGCCTCGGATCGCTGTCGCGGCTCGGTCTCGTCAGTCCGGTTCGAGAACGCGCCCTCGTCGGCGTTGCCGCGGAACGTCTCAGCATCCGGATGAGCGATCAACGGCAGGAGGTGAGCGCGCTCTCGGGAGGTAACCAGCAGAAGGTGCTGCTCGCCCGCGTGCTTGCGCATGACCCGGCACTCCTTCTCATGTTCGACGCAACGCGCGGCGTCGACGTCGGAACCAAGGTCGAGATCTATCGCCTGATGCGTGAGCTCTGCGAACGCGGCGTGTCGATCCTCTTCTACTCGAGTGACGTCTTCGAGCTCGCGAATCTGTCCGACCGCGTGATCGTGCTCCACGACGGCCGCGTCCGTGCCTTGCTCACGGGCGACGAACTTGACGAGCGTCGGATCCTCGCGGCCGTGGTCGGTGGCATCGGAGATTCTCAGTGACGAGCTCGAGTCAGGCCTCCTTCCTCTCCTTTGCGCGGCTGCGCGACCGGTCGCGGGCCTCCGGCAGAACACTCGAGATGCCCCTGCTCATGCCGTACGTCTACGTGGCGCTGCTCGGGCTGGCGATCATCGTGCTCGAGCCTCGCCTGATTGACGGGCCCGGAGCGGTCGAAACGCGGTTCGCGCTCGTCGTACCGCTCGCGCTCGTCGCGTTCGGGCAGACACTCGTCCTCCTCACCCGCGGGATCGATCTCTCGGTCGGCGGAGTGATCAGTGTCGTCTCGGCGCTGCTCGCGACGCATCTGGATCAGGGAGGCCTCGCCTTGGTCGGCGAGGTGCTTCTTGTGGCGGGGATCGGCACCGCTGTCGGAGCGCTGAACGGCGCGATGATCCGGCTGACTCGGATCCAGCCGTTCATCGTCACGCTCGCCACATGGTCGATCTGGGGAGGCGTCGCGTTTGCCGTCCTGCCGATCGAAGGCGGCACGCCGGCGGCCGGACTCACCTCGGCGGTCTCCGGTTCCTATGTAGGAGTTCCGAAATCGGTCCTCGTGACGGTTCTGCTCTTTGGCTGCTGGTTCTGGCTGCGCCCGACGCGGTTCGTCACGGACCTGATCGCGATCGGAAGCGACGAGGCCCGCGCACACCTCATGGGCGTGCGCGTCGCCTGGCGGAAGATCCAGGCGTACGCGCTCTGCGGGCTGCTCGCTGCGCTGGCCAGCGTCTGGGTCACCGCTCAGACGCAGGCCGGCGCCCCGAACGGCGGCGACCAGTTCATTCTCGCGTCCATCGCAGCAGTCGTTCTCGGCGGGACGAGCATCTTCGGTGGGAAGGGCTCGGGCGCCAGTTCGGTTGCCGGTGCGATCGCCTACCTGATGATCCCCGACCTGATCTTCTCGCTGAACCTGACCTCGTTCTGGAGCATCTTCTTCCAGGGCCTCGTCCTCATCGTCGCAGTGGTCTTCAACTCGCTCGTTCAGCGCAGAGGGCGGGTGGCTGCATGAGTGCCGTGTACTCGACGCTGCGGCGGAACAGCCCAATCGTCCTGGCGTTCGCGTTGGCTCTGCTGCTGTTTGCAGCCGGCGCTGCGCGAACCACCAACTTCGCAAGCTGGCCGCACATCCGGACGCTCCTCATCACGGCCAGCTTCGTCGGTCTCGTGGGGGTGGGCCAGACGCTCTGCATGCTTACCGGCGGCATCGACCTCTCGACCCCGTCCGTTCTTGCCGGGGCCGCCGTTGTCACGTCGTTCCTCGCCGGCGGACGTGCTTCGGCCCTCATCTGGCTCGTGCCGCTAGTGCTCGCCGGCGGTCTGCTCGTGGGCCTGCTGAACGGCGTCGGCGTCGCCTACGCGGGCGTACCTCCGATCATCATGACGCTCGGGATGAACGCCGCTGTCCAAGGGCTTCTTCTCATCTACACAAACGGCGGGTTCGCCTCCGCGCCGCCGACGCGCTTGGTCGAGTTCGTCAACGGCAACACGCTCGGATTCCCGACTCAGGTCATCGTGTGGCTCGTCGTCGCGGCAACCGTCACCATCGCTCTCAGCTGGGGCGTCTTCGGTCGGCGCCTGTACGCCGTCGGAACGAACTCGACCGCGGCGGGGCTTGCCGGGGTCGACGTGAAACGCGTGCTTGTCATCCCTTACGCGGTCTCCGGCGTTACCGCTGCGCTCGCCGGCGTCCTGCTCCTCGGGTTCCTCGGTCAAGCGTTCGTGAACATGGGCGACGAGTACTTGTTCTCGTCGGCGATCGCCGTTGCGGTCGGCGGCGCTTCGATCCTCGGCGGCCGTGGGAACTACATCGGCACGGTCGCGGGCGCGCTGATCCTGACGTTGATCACCGCCAACCTGAACCTTTTCTCGCTCGGGACCTCGGCCGTCCAGATCTCCTACGGCGTGATCCTTCTCGGCACCGTGTATCTCGCGACATTGAGGACTCGGAGGAACTGAGCGATGGCCGCGCTCGAGAACCGGGTTGCGCTCCTGCTGGGCGGCGGCGGAGGCATCGGCGCCGCGACGGCGATCGCCTACGCGCGCGAAGGAGCGCGCGTCGCGATCGCGGACATCGACGCGGACCTCGCGGAGGCCGCAGCCGCGGCGGTGGTGGCAGCGGGCGGCGAGGCTTGGGCGTCGCGCGTCGATGCGCTGGCGGATGGAGAGGTCGATGACGCCGTCGCGCAGGTGGTGGCGAGGTTTGGTCGCCTCGACGTGATGCACAACCTCACGAGCACGACGGTCCTCGCGCGGTCCGTCGACCTGTCGCTTCAGGACTTCGAACGCGTGCTCCGGGTCACGGTGCTCGGACAGTTCGCCGGCGCGCGCGCCGCCGCCAGGCACATGATTGCGACCGGGACCCGCGGGTCGATCATCAACATGTCGTCGATCGGGGGTCACGGCGGCCTGCCCGAGCGTGCTGCGTACAGCTCGAGCGCCGCCGCGATCGTGAACCTCACGCGCACGCTGGCCGTCGAATGGGCGCCGCACGGTATCCGCGTGAACGCGATCGCTCCCGCCTGGGTGATGACGGACGCGCTCGCGCACTACGACGAGCAGTTCCCCGGCGTCCTCGATTTCGACGCGATCCGGCAGCGGATTCCGCTCGGGCGTCTCGGGACGCCCGAGGAGATCGCGGAGGTCGCCGTCTTCCTCGCTTCCGACGCCGGTGCTTTTGTCACCGGCACGACGATTCACGCCGATGGAGGCGTCCTCGCGTACGTCGGACCTCAGCGAACCGGCGGCGGCGAGACGAGCCCAACGAAAGGGGAGGGATGAAGATCTTCGGACGTGAGATGGCAAGAAGCGACGTTCTTCGCCGCGTCGGCAACTTCGCGCAGATCGGAGGGATAGAGCTTCTCTCGCACGGCGAGGGGTACTCGCGGGATTGCCGATTCCTCGACGTTCGCACCGCGAGCGGGTTCCGGTTCTCGATCGAGCTCGACCGCGGCATGGACCCCGGGTACGCCGAGTTCCAAGGAGCTTCGCTCGCGTGGCTGTCGCCGAAGCTGTTCCCCGCGCCGGCGTACTGGGAGAACGACGACAACGCCTGGGTCCGCTACGTCCTCGGCGGGCTCTGCAACACCGCAGGGCTCGTCACGATCGGTGCACCGCAGACCGTCGACGTCTCGCACTTCCAGTTCCATTCGCGCCCGAGCGAACGGTTCGGCACACACGACCGCATCGCGATCGTTCCCGCAAGTCGCTTCAACTACGGCGAGAGCTGGGACGGAGACCGGTGCGTCCTGTGGGCGGAGGGAACGGTGCGCCAAGACATCGTGTACGGCGAGAACCTGCTCCTGACGAGACGGTACGAGGCGGAGGTCGGAGGAAGCGCGTTCCGGCTTCGAGACGTCGTGCGCAACGACGGCTTCTACCAGACGCCCCATCAGCTGCTCTACCACTTCAACATCGGCTTCCCCGTCGTCGACGACGGAGCCGAGCTGCTCGCATCGGCCGCCGGGCCGGTACCGGGCTCGTTCTTCGAGGACGACGACGGTCCCACCGACCGTTACCGGAGGTTCTCCGACCCACAACACGAGTTCCTGGCGGAGGGTTACGAGATCCCGATGCTCGCGGGCGGCGACGGCCGCGTGTCCGTCGCCGTCGTCAACCGGGCGTTCGCGGGCATCGACGGCGGCCTCGGCGTCTACCTGCGCTACGACCCGTCGACGCTGCCGGTGTTCCTCGAGTGGCGGATGATGGGCGAAGGTCTGTACGCCGTCGGCCTCGAGCCTGCGACGAACGCCTTCAAGACCATTCCGCAATTGCTCGAGGAAGGCGCGCCGATCATGCTCGAGCCGGGCGAGGAACGGGTCTATGACCTGGAGTTCGGTGTCCTTGCCGGAGGCGACGCGATCGACGCATTCGAGCGCTCGCTTCCGGCTCTCGAGACGAGGGCTCTTTGATGGCAGACGTCGTGATCCCCTCGCTCGGCATCGCGATGGAGGAGGCATTGCTGACCCGCTGGCTGCGGCAGCCCGGCGACGTCGTCGCGCAGGAGGACGCGATCGCCGAGATCGAGACCGACAAGGCGACGATGGAGCTGACGAGCCCTGTGGCGGGCGTGCTCGGTCCGCACCTCTTTGCAGAGGGTGCGACCGTGCCCGTCGGCGTTGCGGTCGTGACTGTCTACTCCGATTCCGATGCCGCACGCGCCGCGGACGGCGCCCCGTCGACGGCAGGGGGCGGGGCCCCGACCGCGGACGCGGCGGCGCCGGCCGTTGACGCAGCCGCGCCGAGCGAGTTGGAGACGGACGGCCGGCGCCTGAGCCCGCGCGCGCGGCGCGCGCAGCGCGAGCGGAGCGCAGTGGCCGCCGAGGGAGGATCCGACCGCTTTCGGAGCTTGATCGCGGAGAAGGTCCGGGAGTCCTGGCGGGAGATACCGCACTTCGCGGTCACGCGTGAGGTCGACGCCACCGCTGCGCAGCTGCTGCTCGCGGACCTCCGCGCCCGGCAGCCGGAGGCGTCGCCGACGCTGACCGATCTCTTCCTACGTGCCTTGGCAGAGGCGATCCGGTCAGTCGACACCACGTCGTCGGTGGACGTCGGGTTGGCCGTTGCGACCGAGCACGGCGTCGTGATTCCGGTTGTGCGAGACGTCCTCTCGTTGCCGGCGGCTGATCTGAGTCGTAAGCGCGCGGACGCGGTCGCCCGAGCGCACTCGGGGAGGCTGGGCGCGGAGGACCTGGAGGCGATTCCTCGGACGACGTTGTCGAACCTCGGCGCGAGGGGCGTCGATCAGTTCACGGGGATCATCGCGGTCGGCCAGACGAGCCTGCTCACCGTCGGCCGTGCGATTCCGCGAGCAGTGGTTGTCGACGGCGCGGCCGTCGAGATCAGGACGACTTTCCATGCGACGTTGAACGCGGATCATCGGACGATCGACGGGGCCGGCGCAGCCGACCTCCTCGATGCCTTTGCCGCCGCAGTCGAGACACCCGGCAGGCTCTTCGAGGGGGTAGCGTGAACGATCAGAACGCAGCTGTGGCCGCCCTGACGGCAACGACCGTCATGGACCTGGGCGACGTACCGACGGACGATCTCCGCGAGTGGTTGCACGCGATGCTGCTCATTCGCGAGTTCGAGGATTCACTGGAGCCGCTCACGCTGAGCGGCAAGATCCCGGGCAGCGTCCACCAGGCGAGCGGGCAGGAGGCCGTCGCGGTGGGGACGATGCGTGCGCTCGGGCCTGACGACGTGGTCGCAAGCCCCCACCGTCCGCACCATCACGCCCTCGCCAAGGGCTTGACTCCGCGGTCGATCATGGCCGAGCTCTGGGGTCGCGTCGACGGTTGCGCGGGGGGCCGGGGCGGCACCATGCACCTCAACGACTTCGCGCTGAACTACTACGGCTCGAACGGGATCGTGGGCGCATCCCTGGGAATCGCGATGGGCGCGGCGTTGGCCGCGAAGCTCCGCCGGGAGGCACGCATTGCCGTCGGGTTCTTCGGCGAGGGCGGATCGAACACCGGCCGAACATGGGAGTTCGTCAACTTCGCGGCGATTCAGGCGCTGCCGCTGATCGCAATCTGCGAGAACAACCACTACGCGGTCGAGACGTACGTGGGTCGCGCGACGGCGGCGATCTCGATCGCCGAGCGCGCGGCCGGGTTCGGGCTTCCGTCGTTTCAGGTCGACGGGCAGGACGTCTGCGCGGTGCACGAGGCAGTTGCGGCTGCCCGGGCCAGGGCGGCTCACGGCGGTGGGCCGACGTTCCTCGAGATGGTCACGTACCGCTACCACGGCCACAACACCGGTGAGGTGGCGGACTACCGCACGAGCGAAGAGGTCGAGGAGTGGCGCCGGACGAGGGACCCCATCGAGCGGCTGCGTGCAGCTCTCGAGCTCCGGGGCGTCCTCGACGGAGAGGCGTTCGAAGCGCTGGCGAGCAGCGCGCGTGAGACCACGCAGGACGCGATTGCGTTCGCGGAAGCTTCGCCGCAGCCCGATCCCGCTTCTGCTGCGGAAGGTGTTTCGAGCATCCCATTCGACGCGAAGGGGCCGGCATGGGCTCGTCGATGACCGTCGCGAAGGCCTTCCAGGAAGGCATGCGGGAAGAGATGAGCCGTGACGAGAGCATCTTCGTCCTCGGTACCGACCTCTTCCTGCGGGGTGGGCACTTCGCCCAGGTACAGGGCCTCGGACCTGAGTTCGGCCGGGACCGGGTGATCGATGCTCCGATCTCGGAGGCTGCAATGGTCGCCGCCGGAGTCGGGGCCGCGATGGCGGGCATGCGCCCGGTCATCGATCTGAACTTCATCGACTTCGCGTTCGGGGCGATGGACGAGATCGTCAATCAGGCGGCGAAGTCGCGGTACCTGTGGGGACGCCCCGTGCCGGTGGTGATCCGGGGATCGTCCGGCGTGGCCCTGTACGCGGCGCAGCACAACAACAGCCTCGAGGCGTGCTTCATGCACGTGCCGGGTCTCGTCGTCGTCATGCCGGCCACTCCGGCCGACACGAAGGGATTGCTCAAGTCGGTGCTGCGAGGAGACGACCCGGTGATCTTCCTGATGCACAAGCGGCTCACGGGCGCCAGGGGCGAGGTGCACGGGCCGGATCACCTGACGCCTGTGGGCGTTGCGGCAGTCGCGCGCGCAGGGCGCTCGGCGACAGTCGTCTCGTCCGGAATCGTCGTGAGCAAGGCGCTGAAGGCTGCAGAGGCTCTCGCGCAGGATGGGATCGAGCTCGAGGTGATCGACCTGAGGACGATCTTCCCGCTCGACATGAACCTGATCGAGGAATCGGTCCGGAAGACCGGACGCGCAATCGTCGTCACGGAGGAGCCGCCGTATGCGAGCGTCGCTTCCGAGGTCGCAGCCGCAATCCAGGAGAGCACGTTCGACTACCTCGACGCGCCGGTCCTTCGGCTGACGGCGGCGCACTCCCCGATCCCGCATGCGCCGGGGCAGATGGACGCGTTGATCCCGCAGGTGCCGGACATCGTCGTCGCGGTCAAGCAGTCCCTCGAGCGCTGGCCGTCGAGCGACGCATGACGACCGAGCTGCGTCCCAGCAAGATCGTCTGCATCGGGCTCAACTACCGAGACCACGCTGAGGAGCAGAACGTGCCCCTGCCCGCGCGGCCGTTGCTGTTCGCCAAATGGCCTACGACGCTCATCGGGGACGGCGAGCCCATCCTGATCCCGCCGATCACGCAGCAGGTCGACTACGAGGCCGAGCTCGGCGTCGTCATCGGCGAGCGCTGCCGGCGGGTGACGGCGTCGCGGGCGCTCGACGTCGTCAGCGGTTACGTCGCGGTCAACGACGTGAGTGCTCGCGACCTGCAGTTCGAGGACGGCCAGTGGGTGCGCGGGAAGTCACTCGACACGTTCTGCCCGGTCGGGGAGGTGACACCGGCGAGCGAGGTCGGCGATCCTCAGACCCTCGGGCTGAGGTGCATCCTCAACGGCGAGGTCGTCCAGGACTCCTCGACCGCCAACATGGTGTTCGGCGTTGAGGAGATCATCGCGTTCGTCACCCAGGCGATCACGCTCGAGGCCGGCGACCTGATCGCGACCGGCACGCCCGCGGGGGTGGGCTTCTGCCGGACGCCGCCTCTGTTCCTGCAGCCGGGCGACACGGTCCGAGTGGAGGTCGAGGGCCTCCGCCCGGTCGAGAACCCGGTCCGCGCGGGCTAGCGGAAGAACGGCGGCGCGCCGCCGATGACGGCGCGCGGACCGAGCTCGTGCTCGATCTCGAGCAGGCGGTTGTACTTGGCCAGCCGTTCCGACTGCGCTGTCGATCCGACCTTGATCTGGCCGGCGGCGACGCCGACCGCCAGGTCGGCGAGGAACGCGTCCTCGGTCTCCCCCGAGCGTGCCGAGGCGATGGTCGCGTAGCCGGCGCTCTTCGCCAATCGCACCACGTCGAGCGCCGCGCTCAAGGTCCCTGCCTGGTTCGGCTTCACGAGAACCGCGTTCGCGACGTGTTCGTCGATCCCGCGCCTGAGCCGGTCGACGTTCGTGGTGAAGAGATCGTCGCCGATCAGTTGCACCCGGCTGCCCAGGCGGTCGGTCAGCATCTTCCAGCCGTCCCAGTCGTCCTCGGCGACGCCATCCTCGATGGACACGATCGGGTACTCCTCGACGAGGGCCTCCAGGCGATCGACCAACTCCGTCGACGAGAGGTGCTCGCCGTCGACCAGGTAGCCGTCAGGGCCGTGGAAGTGCGTCGCGGCCACGTCGAGCGCGAACCCGACGCTGTCGAGCAGGCCGCACCCGCGCGCAGCCTCCTCGAGCAGGTCCAGCGTCGCCTCGGGGGACGACTCGGCTGCGAAACCGCCCTCGTCGGCCTTCAGGGTCGTCATCCCCTTCGCGCGAAGGATCCGGCCCGCTGCGTCGCGCACGGTGACGGCGGTCTCGAGCGCCGTCGCGAACCGGTCGGCGGCCCGCGGGATCACCAGGAAGTCCTGAAACACGAGCCCGCCGACCGCGTGCAGGCCGCCGCTGAAGATGTTCACCATCGGCACGGGCAACGTCACCTCGGACTCGCCGGCGATGTACCGCCAGAGGGACATCCCGCGTGACGATGCCGCCGCGCGGGCGACGGCGAGGGAGACGGCGAGCGTCGCGTTCGCGCCGAGCCGGCTCAGATCCGGCGTCCCGTCGAGCTCGATCAGGCAGTCGTCCAGTGCCTGCTGGTCGGTCGCCTCCCGCCCGTGAATGTCCGCGGCGATGACGTCGATGACACGGCGCACCGCCTCCGTCACGCCGAGGCCCCCGAACCGGTCGGCGTCGCCGTCGCGCAGTTCATGCGCCTCGTGTGCACCGACCGATGCGCCCGACGGAACGCTCGCCCGACCGAACGAGCCGTCGACGAGCTCGACAGCCGCTTCGACCGTCGGCCGTCCGCGTGAGTCGAGCACCTCGCGCGCCGTCACCCGGCTGATCCGCTCGCCGTGTCGTCCCCCGCGCGGAGAGATCGTCCGGTGGACGTCGGAGATCGACCCCGGTGTGTCGAGGAGGAGGCGGAGGCCGAGCGCGCGCGCGGCGCGTTGTCCTTCACCGTCCAGGTATTCGGCCGGCGACTTCCCGTCGACGCGTGCGAGCATCAAGCAGCCGACGTGGCCGAGGACGTACTCGAGCGAGAGTGATTGCCCGTCGCCGGCGCTCTCCTCGTATGCGCTCCAGAAGGCGTCGCCGCACTCGCGGAGGTCAGCCCCCGCGGCGGGAACGTGGATCCCTTTGAGGAAGAGGTGACTCAGCATGAAGGCGACATCGAACGCCGGGTCGCCGACGTGCGCGACCTCGAAGTCGATCACCCACACCCCGTCGTCGCCGACCAGGACGTTCTTCGGGCTGTAGTCGCCGTGCACGAGGCAGGTGCGAGTCTCGAGCATCGACTCGACGAGCAGCTCGATGGCTCCTGCGCACGACGGATGCTTCCGGATGATCGCGCGGTAGTAGGGATCGACGCGCAGCTGGTCGAATGGCTCAGCGTCGGGGAACGCCTCCTTGATCTCCGGATCCCCGGCCGTCGCGCGATGCAGCGCGCCCAGGAATGCGCCGAGCCGGGCGGCGACATCGGGGTCGGCGTCCCCCGCCAGGAGGCGCGTCTTCCAGGCGGTCCAGTGCAACGGCGCCGCCTCGATCGTGAGGACGATGCGCTCGGCGTCCAGGTCGACCACTGCCGGGACCCGGCGCGGGTCGATGCCGGCTGCGACTCCGAGCGCTCTGCCCTCGCTGATCGTGCGCTCACGGTTGGCGAGCCACTCCTCGGCCACCCGCAATTGCGGAAGCGCCTGCTTGACGATCAGGCGTCGCGGGCCGCTTCGAACGTCGAGCACGACGCATGACACGCCGCCGTCCAGCGTCGTTGCCGCGACGGGGTCGTGCGGCGCGAGCACGCCCCGGCCCTGCAGGTATGGCCTCACGGTCTGCGTCGTGAGGAGATCAGTCGCGGGCGCGCCGGCTGTCGGTTCGGCCCGTCCGCCTTGCGTCGTCATGCGGGCGATTATAGGGTGGGAACGTTCCCGTCCGCAGGCTCTCCCGCTTTTTCGATGCCAACCAAGCGCGCCACCACACCCGTCCCGCCCGACGACCGCAAGGCCACGATCTTCGACGTGGCCAGGGCGGCCGGCGTCTCCAAGACCACCGTCTCGCGTGTCCTGACGGGGTCCACGAACGTCTCCTCTCGAACGCGGACGCGCGTCCTCGACGCGGTGGATCGCATGGACTACCGGGTGAACGTCGCGGCGCGCAGCCTCCGGACCGCGCGCAGCTCTCTCGTCGGACTCCTCGTCCCGGCGATCAGCAACGACGTCTTCGGCCGGATCGCGGAGGTGCTCGAGGAGGAGCTTCGTCGTGAAGGCACGGGCGTCACGATCATGAGCTCGGGTTGGTCGCCCGAAGGCGAAGCGCTCGCCCTGCAGATGCTCCGCAGCCGGGGGCTCGACGCCGTCGTCGCGTCGCTCGTGAACGATCGGGGCGGCGCGGTCGGCGACGCCCTGAGATCCCTGGGCGTCCCCGTGATCCTCCTCGACCGCGAGGTTCGCGGTGTCGGCACCGACGTCGTATTCACCGATCAGCGGAGCGGTGTGCAGGCCGCAGTCCAGCATCTCGCCGAGCTCGGTCACCGATCGATCGGCCTCGCGACGCTCACGCCGAGTGTTCGGCCGGGCCGCGAGGCGACCGCTGCGTTCGCCGAGTCGGTGAGCGCGCTCGGGTTGCCGAGCCTCGAGAGCGTGGTGGTTCGCTATGCCGACGTGGCGGCGCAGGCCGGATGGTCGGCTGCCGAGCGGCTCGTCGAGCAGGGAGCGACGGCGATCCTGTGCTGCGTCCCGAACTCGGTGACCGCGGGAGTCCTGGAGTTCCTTCGCGCGCGTGGCCTCGCCGTGCCGCGGGACGTCTCCCTGATCGCCTTCGACGAGAGCGAGCTGGCGTCGGTCAAGCCGCCGCGCTTGACGGTGATCTCGCGGCCGCTCGAGGAGATCGCCCGTCACGCCGGCCGGATGGTCACGACCCGTCTCGCGACCCCGGATCTGCCGCCGCGGGTCGCGATCGTGCAGATGACCCTGCACGTCCAGGACTCGACGTCGCCGCCGCGAGCCTCCAAGTCGAAGTGACTCGTCCGGCTGAAACGCTCGAGGCAGGCGTCGGCGGCCTCGCGATCGAGGACGTCGCGGTGTACTCGTGCCAGGTTCCCCTCCCGAGGCCGCTGTTGATCGGCAGCGCCCGTGTCACCCACCGTCAGTACGACGTCGTTCGTGTCCGTACCGTGGACGGCGCGGAGGGTGCGGCGTACGCATTCGGCCGAGGGTTGCCGGTTGCGCAGATCGTCAGGGATGCCCTCGCGCCGCTCCTGGTCGGCGCCGACGCGTCCGCGCCGGAGCGGGTGCGGGAGCGGCTGACGAGCGCGTTCTGGCCAGCTGCCGACCGCGGCCTCTTCGTGGTCGCCGTGAGCGTGATCGATCTCGCCCTCTGGGACCTGCTCGGGCGGCGGCTCGACGCGTCGGTCGCGGACCTCCTCGGGAGGCGAACCGACGCCGTCCCGATCTGCGGCGTCGGCGGCTATCTCCGTGAGGGCGACGGGTCGGACACGCAGTCATTGCAGACCGATGTCGAGCATCTGCTCGCTCTCGGTTGCACGGCGATCAAGGTGGTCGTCGGCGGAGGCACGCCGGATGAGGACGTCGTCCGGCTCGCAGCCGTGCGTGAGGTGACCGGCGACGACTGCCTGCTCGTGGTCGATGCGTTTCGCTCGTTCAGCGGTCTCGCGGACGCGCTCGCTCGCGTCGGCCGTTTGCGTGAGTTCAACCTCGCGTATCTCGAGGACCCGTTCTCCGAGACCGTGCCGCAGCTCTCGAGCGAGCTCCGGCGCCGTACGGGCGTGCTGGTCGGCCTGGGAGAGAGCCTCAGCGGGCACCGCGCGTTCCGCGACCTGATCGCCGCCGATGCGGTCGACGTCGTGCGCTGCGACGCGACTGTTGTCGGCGGGGTTCGCGAGTTCATGTCGACGGCTGCGCTGGCCTCGGCGCACGGCTTGCCTGTCTCGACGCATGTCCACCCGGATATCCACGTGCATTTCGCCGCGGCGCTCGGGCACCTTCATCCGGCGGGACTCGAGTACATCGACCCCGGAAGTGGGATCGACGCGCTGCACGAGCTGCTCGCCTCGCAGCTCGAGATCGTCGGCGGCTGCGCGATCGTTCCCGATCGGCCCGGCTTCGGTCTCGACTGGGACTGGGCCGCCGTGGAGCGGTATGACCAGCTTCGCCTGGAGGGACGGCGTTCGTGACAGCCGGCGGCCGCGATGAGAAGCGGGAGCGCGACGCTGAGTCGGCGTTCTCCATGCCCTGGGACGCGCCTCTCGTCCCGGCGTTTCCTTTTTCCTTTCGTGATGTCTCGATCCTCACGCTCTGCTGGCGCACGGACGAGGCCGCGATAGCTCGCGTTCTCCCTGCGCCGCTCGAGCCGATCGGCGACGTCGTCGTCGCACACGTCTATCGCATGCCGGACACCGACTTCGTCGGCGAGGCCCACGAGTGCAACGTCATGGTCGGCGCGCGCTATAGCGGGGGCGACGAGATCGTCGAGGGCGGCTACTCGGTGGGGCTCTACCTGGACTCCGACGTCGGCGTCGCCCACGGAAGAGAGGTGCACGGCCAGCCGAAGAAGCTGGCGTCGCTCCGGCTGGAGACGAGGGGGGACCTGATCGTCGCGGAGGTCGAGCGGAACGGCATCACGATCCTGACCGGTGCGCTGCCGTACAAGCAGCAGGTTGCGGCGCCGGAGGAGATGAGGCGCCATTTCGACTTCCGCAACAACATCAACTACAAGGTGATCCCGCATGTCGACGGCTCGCCCGCGATCCGTCAGCTCACCTCACGCCGGCTCGCCGAGCTGGAGGTCTCGGAGTGTTGGGTAGGCCCGTGCACCGTCGAGCTGCGCCCGAACCCGCAGGCTCCGGTGTGGCGGTTGCCCGTGGTCGAGCCGCTCGAGGGCTTCTTCTGGCGCACGAACTTCACGCTCGTCGGCGGGACGGTGCTGCACGACTACCTGCAAGAGGCCGTCGAGTGAGCGGGACGTTGCTGATCCTCGAGAGCGGTTTCGACGATGCGCAGATCGAGCGGGACGCGGTCGTCGAGTTTGACATCTCGGTGGTCGATTCGAGCGAGCTGTCCGCCGATGCGCTCGACGCGGCGGCCGGCGACGTCGAAGGTTTGATCGTCCGCTACCTGAGCGTGGACGGGGCGAGGATGGACGAGTATCCGCGCCTGCGCGTGATCGGCCGTTACGGGATCGGCGTCGACAACGTCGATCTGGACGCTGCCTCCAGCCGTGGCATCGCGGTCGTCAACGTTCCCGACTACTGCATCGAGGAGGTTGCGACGCATGCGGCGGCACTCGTGCTCGCCGGTTGGCGCAAGCTGCCGCAGGCGCGCGAGCTGATCGACGCCGGCGCGTGGGACAGCTGGGACAGCCTGCGGCCGGTCCGCAGGCTTTCGGAGGCGACTCTGGGGCTGGTCGGTCTCGGCCGCATCGGGACGGAGGTTGCACGGCTGCTGCGTCCGTTCTTCGCGCAGGTGATCGCCCATGATCCGGTTGCGCAACCGGCGGCGGACATTCGCAGCGTGGAGCTCGGCGAGGTGTTCACCACCGCGGATGTCGTGTCGCTCCATTGCCCGCTGACCGCGGCGACGAGGCATCTCGCGAACGCCGAGCGTCTCGGCTCGATGAAGGACGGCGCCCTGCTCGTCAATGTCTCTCGGGGCCCACTGATCGATCCCGAAGCGCTCCTCGCCGGCCTGCGCGCAGGGCGTCCGGCGGTTGCGGCCCTCGACGTGCTTCCGGTGGAGCCTCCGGATCCGGCCGACCCGCTTCTCTCCACGCCGAACCTCCTGCTCACGAATCACGTCGCCTGGTACTCCGAAACCGCGCTTCACGACCTTCGGCACCTCGTCGGCTACCGGTGCGCGGCCTATCTCGCGGGCCGTCCGGTGCCTTCCGTCGTCAACCAACCGGAGCTCGACGGGAGCGTCAGTCCGAGATGAGCCTCCTGGATCTCACCGACCGCACGGTTGTCGTCACCGGTGCCGGTGGCGGGCTCGGCACGACGATCTGCGCGGGACTCGCCCGTCATGGCGCGGACGTGGCGCTGATCGACATCGACCGCGCGACGCTCGACGCGTCCGCGGCCGGAGTCGAGGCCGCCGGACGGCGTGCGCTCGTGCTCGAGGGAGATGCCTCCGACGAGAACGTCGTGCGCGAGATGTTCGAAGCTGTGGACGAAGAGTTCGGCGGCGTCGACACGCTCGTGAACCTCGCCTACACGCCGACGTTCGGCGACCCGGTCGACCTCAGCCTCGAGAGCTGGGAGCTCGCGCTCAGGATCAACCTGACGAGCTACTTCCTCTGCTGCCGCGAAGCGGGGAGGCGAATGATCGCGCAGGGTCGTGGGGGGACCGTCCTCAACATGTGCTCGATCGGCGGAACGTCGGCGATCGGACGCGGCTCCTATCCGTACAGCGTCAGCAAGGGCGGCGTGGTGATGCTGACACGCGAGCTCGCCGTCGAGTGGGCGAAGCACGGCATCCGCGTGAACGCGATCCAGCCGTGCCAGTTCCTCACGCCGGGGTTGCGTCACCGTCTCGAGGATCCGAGCCTTGGGCACATCAGGGAGAAGTTCCTCTCCGGGATTCCACTCGGCAGGCTCGGAGAGCCGGAGGAGATCGTCGGGCCGGTCCTCTTCCTCGTATCGGACGCATCGGCGATGGTTACCGGAGTCCTGCTGCCCGTCGACGGGGGCAACCTCGCGATGAATGCCGGCGGGACCAAGGACTGACGCGCGGTGAAGGCGCTCCTACTCGGAGGCACGCGGTTCCTCGGCCGGTCCGTCGCGCGACGTCTGGTGGCGCTCGGCGCCGAGGTGACGGTCGTCCATCGTGGCGTGACGGGTGAGGCGGTCGAGGGTACGGAGTCCGTGGCGGCCGACAGGACGCAACCGGGATCGCTGCGCGTGCTGGACGGCCGACGGTTCGACGTCGTGCTCGACCTGTCCGGCTACTTCTCCGACTGGACGCGTGACGCAATCGACACGCTCGGTGGCCGGGCCTTCCACTACGTCTTCATCTCGAGCGGGGCGGTCTACAAGCCTTCGCCCGAGCTGCCGTGGCCCGAGAGCCTCCCGTACGGGCCGGTCCCGATTTGGGGTCGCTACGGCGAGGAGAAGGTCGCCTCCGAGCGGATGCTCTGGCAGGCGTACGCGGAGGGTCGCTTCGCGGTCACGATGTTCCGGTTCCCGTTCATCCTCGGGCCCGGCAATTTCGCGGATCGGGAGTCGTTCGTCTTCTCCAGGCTCGAGGCCGGCCGGCCGATCTTGCTTCCGGGCGGTGGCGCCGCCCTGAACCAGTTCGTCTACGTGGACGACGCGGCCGACGCGCTCGTTGCGGCAATGCTGCACCCGGATGCAACCGCAGGCGAGGCATACAACTGCACCTATCCCGCCGCGATCACGAACAGAGGGTGGGTCGAACTGTGCGCCGCCGTCGCAGGCCGGGAGCCGTGGCTCGTCGACGTCGACGAGGAGGCGCTCGGCGTCTCAGCCGAGACGGTGGATCTGACGAACATCGTCTTTCCGTATCCCGACGAGCACTACGTCCTCGACGGCAGGAAGTTGAAGCAGCACCTCGGCATCGGCTGCACGACTGGCCACCTCCGCATGCTGCAGGAGTTCGCCGCATGGTGGCCTCAAGTCGAAGACCATTCGCCTCGCACGTACGAGCGGGAGCAGCGAGCGCTGGCCGCTCTTCGGCTGGAAGCCGGTTGATGCTGCCGGAGCAAGTGGGCGCACCTCGGATCGAGTCTTTCGCGGTCAGCCGATCACGGCTGTAGCGCATCGCCGGTGTCGACGGCGAAGAAGTGGAAGCGCGACGGATCGACGCTGAGCTGCAGCCGCTCCCCGGGCTGCACGTGCACGTGTGCGTCGATCCGTGCGTTGAACTGCGTTTGTGTCCCGGTGAGCAGCCCATCGTCGTCGTCCGTATCGCGTCCCAACCCGAGCTCGGCACCGCTGAGGCGAGGCGCGTCGATCGGGAAGATCACGTGCGTGTCGGAGCCGAGTTCCTCGACAACTGTGACGTCGGCAGCGATCGTCGGCAGTCCGTTTGCCTCGAGACCGAAGTCCTCAGGGCGAATCCCCACGATCACGCGTGAGTCGCGCATCGAGCGCGGGCGATGGAGGCGGTCAAGCGGAAAGCGGTAGCCATCAAACTCAACTCCGTCGTCGTCGAGTCGAGCTTCGACCAGGTTCATCGAGGGCGAGCCGATGAATGCGGCGACGAAAAGGTTCGCCGGCCGCCTGTAGAGCAGCTGAGGCGTGTCAAGCTGCTGCACGCGACCGTCGCGCATGACGGCAACTCGCTGACCGAGTGTCATCGCCTCGGTTTGATCGTGCGTCACGAAGACGGTCGTCGTCGCTAGACGCGCGTGGAGCTGACTCAGAGATGCGCGCATGCTTACGCGCAGCTTTGCGTCTAGGTTGGACAGCGGTTCGTCCATCAGAAAAGCCTTTGGTTCGCGCACGATCGCCCGGCCCATCGCGGTCCGTTGCCGCTGGCCGCCCGAGAGGGCGCCGGGCTTGCGATCGAGGAGTTCTTCCAAACCGAGTAGGCCGGCGGCATGCGCGATTCGCCTGGCGGCTTCGGCCTTCGGGACGCGCGAGACGCGCAGTCCGTAGCCGAGGTTCTCTCGCACCGTCATGTGCGGGTAGAGGGCGTAGTTCTGGAAGACCATCGCGACGTCGCGGAGACGGGGCGGTACTTGGGTTACGTCGCGATCGTCGATCAGCACGCGCCCGCCGTCGACGTCCTCGAGACCGGCGATCATCCGCAGCAGCGTCGACTTGCCGCACCCTGATGGGCCGACGAGCACGAGGAACTCGCCGTCCTCGACTACGAGCGAGACCGAGTCGACCGCGCGCACGGACTCCGCGTAGACCTTGGAGACGTCGTCGAGGCGGATCTCAGCCATCAGGTTGCGCCGAGCTGGACCGGGCGATGGCGCGCAACGAGGTCGCGATACCAGAGCGCGCTGTCTTTGAGCGTCCGCTCCTGCGTCTCGTAGTCGACGCGGATGATGCCGAACCGCGGTCGGTATCCGGACTCCCACTCGAAGTTGTCGAGCAGCGACCACACGTAGTACGCCTCCAAGTCGACTCCAGCAGCGATGGCTCGGCGCGCGGCTTCGAAGTGTTCGGCCAGGAAAGCCACTCGTGCAGGGTCTTGAACAGACCAGTCGCTGGCCTCTTCGGCGAACGCGCCACCGTTCTCGGTGATCATCATGCGCAACGGGCCGTAATCGCTGTCAAGGCGAACCAACAGATCGGTGAGCGCGGCCGGCGCAATCTCCCAGCCCATCTTCGTGACCGGATCGCGGGCGGGGAGGAAGTCGAAGCCGAGGAAGCTTGCATCACCAGCGGTCGCACCGCTTGCGTCCTGGACGCGCCCGACGCTGTAGTAGTTGACGCCGAGGAAGTCAGTCGGGCGTCCGATAATAGCCTCGTCGCCATCCTTGATACATGCGAGGTCGACTCCTTGTGAGGCGTAATGCTCGAGCATGTCGGCCGGATAACGACCGCGCAGGACCGGGTCGAGATACCAGCGGTTGTGGTACCCGTCGGCGCGATGGGCCGCCGCGACATCGATCGCTGCGTCGGAGGCGGGGATCATCGGCGCCAGGTTGAGGGTGATCCCGATCCTCCCGTCGACGGGGCCGGCGGCGCGGAAGGCGTCGACGGCGAGACCGTGAGAGAGCAGGAGGTGATGGGAGGCGCAGATCGCCGTCGGCCAGTCGGCAAGGCCGGGGGCCTTCTTCCCCTGCGCGTAACCCTCGACGGCCGAGACCCACGGCTCGTTCTGCGTGACCCAGTCGGTGACCACGTCACCGAGCGCAGAGAAGACGATCTCGGCGTAGTCGGCGAAGGCGACGGCTGTCTCGCGGTTCGCCCAGCCGCCGAGGTCCTCGAGCGCTTGCGGCAGATCCCAGTGGTAAAGCGTGGCCAGCGGCTTGATGCCGCGCTCGAGCGCTCCTTCGGCGAGTCGGCGGTAGAAGTCGAGCCCACGCTGATTGATGCGTCCGTGACCGTCGGGGACGATGCGCGGCCAAGCGATCGAGAAGCGGTAGCTGTCGAGGCCGACCTCGGCGATTAGGTCGAGGTCGCGCTCCCAGCGGTGGTAGTGGTCGCAGGCGATATCGCCGGTGTCGCCGTCTAGGACGCGGCCGGGCGTACGGCAGAACCGATCCCAGATCGACTCACCCCTCCCGTCCTCGTAGACCGCTCCTTCTATCTGGTACGCGGACGTCGCGACCCCGAAGCGGAACTCCGGGGGAAAGAATATTTTTGGAAGCGCTCCCATAGATTTGGGCGTGAGCATACTCGGGCAGTTGGAGCTTGACAAGGGCATATGGCGAGATTATTTGGCTTACTCGCTCTTGACAGGACTGAACCGGTTCTCATAGTCTTGGGATCGCTCCCACGATGAGGTGGGAGCGATCCCACGGATAAGAGGTCGGATGGCAGTGACGCTCGACGAGATCGCGGAATTGGCGGGGGTGGGTCGATCGACCGTCTCGCGGGTGTTGAACAACGACCCGCGCGTCCGGGACGCGACGCGCGAACGCATCCTCGAGATCGTCCGCCGGGAGAACTACCAGCCGAACTTCGCGGCTCGCAGCCTGGCCTCAGGACGGTCGGATGTGATCGGGGCGGTTGTTCCGATGGCGCTGCCATCGGTCTTCACCGATCCATTCTTCCCGCGGTTCCTCGAGGGCGTCTCGGCAGCTTGCGACGCTGCCGATGCGCTGCTGATGCTTTGGCTCGCGCTTCCCGAGACCGAGCGGCGCAAGGCCGACAAGGTCGGGAGCTCGGGGCCGGTCGACGGGTTGATCATCGCCGCACACGTGAGTGACGATCCTTTCGTGGAGGCTTTGCGCAAAGGCAATAAGCGCTTCGTTCTCTACGGCCGCTATGCAGCCGATGACGTCAGTTACGTCACCGTCGACGACCGCGCGAGTGCGCGTGGCCTCGTCAGCCATCTGCTCCGTGTCGGACACCAGCGCATCGCGACGATCACCGGCCCGCAGCACATGTTCGATGCGCGCGACCGCCTCGACGGTTACCTCGACGCGCTCCGTGATTTCAGGATCCCGCAGGCTCCCGAGCTGATCGTCGAAGGCGATTGGAGCGAAGAGAGTGGTGCGCAGGCGATGCGGCGCCTCCTCGCGGCAAAGCCGGACGCGGTCTTCGCCGCCAACGACAGCATGGCGCTCGCGGCGCTTCGAGTGCTGCGCGAGAACGGTCTGCGTGTGCCCGAGGATGTGGCGCTGGCCGGCTTCGACGACATTCCGGCCGCCGCCGCGGCCGACCCGCCGCTGACGACGGTGCGCCAGCCGATTCGCCGGCTCGGTGAAGTCGCGACGCAGACCTTGCTCGAGATGATCGACGACCCCGACGGGCCGCCCCGCAGGATCATCCTGCCGACCGAGCTCGTCATTCGTGCGTCGTGTGGCTCCGACAGCAAGTCCGTTGGAACGGGAGGTGCCTTTGGAGAAGGGTGAACTCGCGGCCAACGTCGGCCAGTACGTCGCCCGAGCGGTGGATAGACCGCTCGGGCGAACGCAATGGAAGTCCAACAGACTGACTACACCACCTAAAGGAGGTGGCTCGATGAAGATAGCAACGAGATGGGTCGTTCTCCGCGGAGCCGCGCTCACGGTGGCGGTCGCGATCGTCGCGATCACCGCCGGTCTTGCCGCTGGCAGTACTGCGCGTACGTCCGCTTCAAACGCTACGTCCATCACCGTCTGGACGATGGAGGACAGCACGGCCTTCACCAGCTTGGTCGCCAACTTCACGAAGCAGACCGGGATCAAGGTCAACGTCGAGGCCATTCCCTGGGGGAACGTCAACGACAAGCTGACGACCGCGATCGCCTCCGGCAACGGGCCCGACGTCGTCCAGGTAGGTCTGTCCCTGTTGCCGACGTTCGTCGGTGCCGGGGCGCTCAAGAACATCAAGCCCTATCTGCAGAAGCACCCGGCGTTGCAGAGCAGCAACTTCCTCGACGGCGTTGCGGCGAACAAGACCAACCCCGCGGGCAAGGTGTTGAGCGTCCCCTGGGTCAGCGACGTTCGCATCCTCTTCTACCGCAAGGACATCCTCGCTCAGGCCGGGATCACGAGTCCGCCGAAGACGTGGGCCGAGTTCTACAAGGACGCCCAGAAGCTCGCGGCTCGCGGCTCCGGTCAGTACGGCCTCTACATCCCTCAGTGGGACAGCGCGCTTCCGGTCGAGCTGACTTGGCAGGCGGGCGGCACCGTGCAGGACAAGGGCGGCGTCGTCACCTTCAACACTAAGGCGTTCAAGCGAGCGGCGGACTTCTACATCAGCTTCTACAAGTCGAAGCTCGTTCCGACCGCGTCCGACTTCGACCAGACGCAAGGCTTCGTCTCGGGTGCGTCGCCGATGGTGATCTCAGGTCCGTACCTGGCCGGCGCGATCAACGGTGCAGCGCCCGAGCTCAAGGGCAAGTGGGGCGTGGCGCTGCTGCCGAAGGACAAGACTAGGACGTCGCTGTTCGCAGGTTCGAACATGGGCGTTTGGTACAAGTCGAAGCACGTCAATGAGTCGTTGCGCCTGCTCGACTACCTGTCGAAGGCGAAGGAGCAGCTGACCTGGTTCAAGTTCAGCAATGAGCTGCCGACCGTCAAGTCCGCGCTGTCGACCAAGGCGCTGACGGGAGACCCGAACGTCTCGGTCTACATCAAGCAGCTCCAAGAGGCTCAGCTGCTGCCGGCGTTGGTGCCGGCCTGGGGCAAGATCAGCTCGGCGATGCTCGACGCTCTTAACAGCATCGTCTTGAAGGGTGCCGACGAGAACTCGACCCTCGCGCAACTGAACCAGCAGGTTGCGGCCCTCCAGAAGAAGTAGTAGTCGCTCGATGCTCCAAGCACTGCTGTGCGGGCGCCACCGGGCGCCCGCACAGCATCACCTAACAGTCCGTGGTCACATGCCCGATTTGAGATGGTCTCGATGAGCTCGGAGGTGATCGCCACCAGCGCTGAGAGTCAGATGCGACGCGGACTGCTAGCGCGTGGGCGGCTGCGCCGCGGTCAGCTGATGCCGTACCTGTTCGTCGGGCCGGCAGTCATCTGTCTGGTCGCCTTCGGCGTGCTGCCGATCATCGTCGCCGCGGTCGTCAGCCTGACCGACCTGAACATCACGGGGCTTGCCAACTACAGCAACATCCACTTCGTCGGGCTCGGGAACTACCGCACGCTGTTCTCAGACCCGGTCTTCTGGTCGTCGCTCCGTAACACCGCGTTCTTCATCGCCATCGGAGTCCCGACGATCATCGTCAGCTCCCTGGCGGTGGCGATCGCGCTCAACCAGTCGACGTCGCGCTGGTTCCGCGCGCTGCGGGTCCTCTACTTCTTTCCGGCGATCACCGCGATCGTCGCCATCTCCCTGATCTGGGGCTACCTCTACAACACCCAATTCGGCTTGTTCAACTACCTGCTGTCGCTGGTTGGCATCTCCCCGGTGCAGTGGCTCAGCGACCCCCTCATCGCCAAATTCTCAGTCGCACTGGTCGCGATCTGGCGCGCGACCGGCCTCAACATCGTGATCTTCCTCGCCGCCCTCCAGGCGATCCCGCCCGACTACTACGAGGCCGCATCGCTGGACGGAGCGGGAGAGGTGCGCAAGATCTTCGACATCACGATCCCGCTATTGCGGTTCGCGATCTTCTTCGTGACCGTGACGACGCTGATCAACTGGATGCAGTTCTTCGACGAGCCCTATGTCCTGACGCAAGGCGGACCGGTACACGCAACGTCATCGATCTCGCTCTACATCTTCCAAGAGGGCTTCAGCTACAACCAATTCGGGTTCGCGTCGGCCTCGTCGATCGTGCTGTTCGCGATCATCGCGGTCGTCACTCTGCTGCAGCTCCGTGTCCGAACGAGTCGCGAGCGCGGCAATGGTTAAGGGTCGCCGGAGTTCGCGTCTGTCGATGCTGCCGCTCGGGGCCGTGCTCACGGCCGGCGCTCTGCTGACGGCGTTTCCGTTCTTCTGGATGCTGACCTCTTCGGTTAAGCCGCTGTCGGAGTCGTACACCTATCCGCCGCATGTCTTGCCGTCGAAGTTCACCTTCGCGAGCTACGTGAAGTTGTTCAAAGATCTCGCTTTCGGGACGTATCTGTTCAACACGATCATCGTCGTCCTGATCAGCTTCGTCGGCATGTTCTTGATGGCGATGGCCGGCTACGCGTTCGCCAAGTTTCGCTTCCGCGGCAGCAAGGCGCTCTTCGTGCTGGTGCTGGCGACGATGATGATCCCGATTCAGGTCACGATGATCCCGACCTATCTGATCCTGAACAGCGTCAAGCTGACGAACACACTCGTTGGGATCGCCCTGCCGACACTCGTCAGCGGCTTCAACATCTTTCTCTTCCGTCAGTTCATGACGACGATTCCAGACGAGGTTCTCGAAGCGGCGCGGCTCGATGGCGCCAGTGAGACACGGGCTTTCTTCACGATCGTGCTGCCGATGTCGAAGCCGATCCTCGCCGTCGTCGGCGTTCTGACTTTCATCTCCGGCTGGAACAGCTTCCTCTGGCCGCTGATCATCGCCAACGATCAGAAGCACTACACGTTGTCGGTCGGGCTCTCGCTTCTGAACAAGCAACTCGTCCTCAACCCGCCGCTGCAGATGGCCGGGGCGTCGCTGATGGTCATTCCGGTCGTCCTCGTCTTCATCGTGTTGCAGCGACACATCGTTCAGGGATTCACAATGTCGGGGCTCAAGTGAGGAACGAGGCAGTTAGCGCCCCGTTCTTCGAGGGCTTCGTTCGTGCCGACAACGGCCGACTCGTTGACGCGAGCAACGAACCGTTGCTGCTGCGCGGCGTCGGGCTCGGCAATTGGCTGCTTGCCGAGGGCTACATGTGGAAGTTCGAGTCACCGGGGCCGCAGTCGCCGCGCGAGATCGAGGTGCTCTTCGTCGACCTGGTCGGAGAGGAGCGGGCAGCGCAGTTCTGGGCGGACTTTCGTGATCGCTTTGTCACCGAGGCCGACATCGAGCGCATCGCCGCCGAAGGGATGAACCACGTTCGTTTACCGATCAACTCCCGCGTGGTCATGGACGCCGACGGAGCGCTGATCTCTTCAGGGCTCGAATTGATCGATCGCCTGATCGGTTGGTGTCGGGCTCATGGACTCTGGGTCATCCTCGACTTGCACGGAGCACCCGGCGGTCAGACGGGTACCAATATCGACGACTCGCCGAACGGCGAACCGGAGCTCTTCATCGAGCGGCGCTACCAGGATCAAACGGTTGCTTTGTGGGTCGCCTTGGCACGGCGCTATCGCGACGAGCCCGTCGTCGCCGCTTACGACCTTCTCAATGAACCGTTGCCGAATGGCTACGGCAAGCGCTACGCGAGCGAGCTCGTCGCGCTCTATAAGAGGTTGACGGCGGCGATCAGGGAGGTTGACCCGCATCACTTGATCGTTTACGAGGGCACGCACTGGGCGACGGACTGGAGCATCTTCACCGAGGTCTGGGACGCCAACTCGATGCTGCAGTTCCACAAGTACTGGTCGCCGCCGGACCGACCGAGCATCCGGCGCTACCTTGCGACCGCCAACGACCTCGGTCTGCCGATCTACATGGGCGAGGGTGGGGAGAACAACCCCGCTTGGCTGCAGACCGCCTTCCAGCTCTATGAAGACCACGGGATCTCATGGAACTTCTGGCCCTGGAAAAAGATGGACACCCGGACATCGCCGTGCTCGGTCGAGCCGCCGGACGGTTGGAGCGTCGTGCTCGCCTATGCCGCCGGCACTGCGGCCAAGCCTTCGGCGGACGCTGCCTGGAAGATCCTCAGGAACCTGCTCGAGGCGATGGAGCTTGCACGCTGCACGTATCAGCCCGAGGTGATCGCGGCCATTCTGCGCCGGGCGCCGCTGCGGATTCCGGGAGTGGGCTTCGGCTTCCTCGGGCCAGCCCGTTCGTACTTAACCTCGGCAACCGCCACACTCGACGGGTTTCGCAGCGACGATCTCGTCACGATCCGCAATGCGGACGGATCGACACCGCGCACGCTGAACTTCGACCACGCCGAAGGGGCGTCGAACTCGAGTGACGACGGGCTCGTCGTCAGCCTTGGCCCTCGCGACTGGGTCGCGTATGAGGTGAATGTCGTCGGGGCTACGAAGCTCGAGCTCGTCGTGGCGACCGTCCGCACCGAAGGCTGCGAGATCGGCGCTTCCATCGATGGCGAGCCGGTCGAGATCGAGCCGTCGAGAGACGGTCTCATGCGTGGAACCTCCACGTCCGCGATCGCCGCCGGACGCCATGAGGTGCGCATCGAGTGTGTCAGAGGTGAAGCATCGATTCGCTGGCTCGAGTTGACCCAAACCGATGGGACCAGCGTCCACCGGACGTGACACAGATCCGACGGAACGCGAGAGATTGCGCGGTTGCGCAACGACCGCTCCCTGTTCTGGTGTGCCGATGACGGTAATGCCACCGCAGCGTCGGACGGCCGAAGGGCGCGAAGGACAACGTCGCGCTCCTCGGACCCTGTGCTGCGCTGAGGGTCGCTCCGGGAGAGCCGCGCGCGAGGGCCCTCCCGGAGCATTGATCGCGTCTACTTCGCGGGCACGAACTGCCAGCCCTGGTTCGGGTTGTTGGATCCCGCGGCCCACTGTTGAATCGCCGTACCGTCGTCGGTATTGCCGTTCGTCAGATCGAGAACGAGCCCGCTCGTCCGGCTGGTGATCTTGTAGTAGCCGTTTCCGAGGGACGTGATCTGCCACTGCTGATTGCTGTTGCCGGTGCCGGCGATCGTCCACTGCTGCATCTGTGTGCCGTTCGTGGTCGATCCTCCGGTGTCGTCCAGGCCCTTGCCGCTGTTCGAGTCGATGAGGTTGAAGTAACCGCCACCGGCATCCACCAATGTCCAGACCTGGTCCAGAGCTGCGTCGTCGGCTGAGCCCACGACGTGAGCACCGTCGGCCGTCGACGCCCCGGCGATTCCGAGGGGCTTGCCGCTCGCCTGATTGACGATGCGATAGCTGCCTCCGGCCGCCGGCGTCACGGCGCTCGCGGACCGCGGTGTGCCGATCAATTGCCATTGCTGGTTGAGGTTGCCGTTCGTGGCCCCCCACTGTTGGATGGCCACTCCGTCGCCGAGCCCACCGCCGTTCAGGTCGAGGGCGAGACTACTCGTGCGGTTGATCAGCGTGTAGTAGCCGTTGCCGGCGGAGTTGATTTGCCACTGCTGATTCGACGAGCCGTTCACGAGGGCCCATTGCTGCATCTGCGTGCCGTTGGCGGTCGAGCCGTTCGTGTCATCGAGGGCCAGGCCGCTGTTGACGTTAATGATGTTGTAGTAGCCGTTGCCCGCGTCGAGCAGCGTCCACTGCTGATCGGCATCGCTGTCGTGGGTCCACTGGACGATCTGACCACCGTTCGACGTCGACGCTGCGTAGACACCGATCGGCTTCCCGGACAGGTGATTGACGATGCGGTAGGTCTGGCCGGACCGCGGCGTCGTCGGCGTTGACGGCGCAGCCGCCACGGTGCCGAGGACGGTGACGGTGGCCTTCGAGGGCAGCGTGTAGGAGAACGAGCCTTGACCGTTCCACGTCACCTCGAATGTGATCGCCGCCGTGGTCGGATTCGTCGCGACGAGCGCCTCCTGCCCGTTCGGATTTTTGAACGCGGCGGTGATCACGCCGTGAGCAGTGACGGTCGACGCGATGTGCGTTGCCCCAACCGCGACGAACTTGCTCAGCTGTCCGAGTTGGTAGTAGTTGTTCCGGCGGCTGTAGCTCGCCGACGTCACATGGCCGGAACCATCCGTCGTGGTGTCGATGGTGACGACGGGCACGCACGATGTGCAGCCGCCGAGGTGCGGGCCATTGCTGGAGTTGAGCGCGGCGTTCCAGAGGATCACCCCTTTCGCCCAGTTCTGGACGGAGAGGAGGGCCATGCTGGCGGTCGTGTAGGGGATGATGTCGGTCGGGCTCGTGTCCGACGAGCATTCCGTCTCGTACTGGTCACCGCCGTACTGATTGTGGATGGCCGACATCTGCGTCGGCTCGCTGTTGTTGTCGTAGCAGTGCCAGGCCATGCCCGAAAGGTCGCCGGCGGCGCTGCTCGTCGCGAGCTGCTGTGGGAAGTAGAGCGCATCCCAGTTGTGATCGAAGCCGAGGATCACGGGCGACAAGCCGGCGTTCGTCAGCGACGGCTTCAGATAGCTGTGAACCCAGCTCGCTTCGCCCGCCGGGTCCCAGGAGGAACCTGGATAGTTCGTCGGGCAGTAGAGCGGCTCGTTCTGGGGTGTGATGCCCCAGATCGGCACGCCGTTCGCCTGATACGCGTTGATCCACTTGACGAAGTAGTCGGCCCAAGGCTGATAGTCCGCCGAGAGCAGTGACGCGTTGCCGCCACCCGTGTTGCAGATCATCGAGCCGTTCGACTTCATCCAGGCAGGCGGGCTCCACGGGCTCGCGAGGAGCTTCACGTTGGAGTTGATCGCCAGCGCGTCCTTGACGACCGGGATGACATGTCCTGTGTCCTGAGCTGTCAGACCGAAGTTCTGCGTCGGGTTGTTGGACGGGCCTTGAACGTCGTCGGCGGTCCAGGGCGTATTCGTCGAGTTGAAGTCCGACGCCGTCATCGGAAGTCGCCAGTACGCGAGCCCGATGCCGGACGAGGTGCTGAACAGGTCATTCATCATCGTGTTGTAGGTGGTCTGGTTGTACGACTTCAGCTGCGACATGAGCAGTGTCGAGGAGTCGGTGAACGCCGCTCCGAATCCGCTGATCGTTTGGTAACTGCGGCTGTCGTCGACGGCGACGTTGATCGCGCCGCGGCTCACCGGTCCGAGCGTGACGTTCGACTGCTGTGCGAGATTCGTCGAGCCGTCGGCTGTGGTCAGCCAAACCTGCAGCGTCGGAAAGGCTGCTCGCGCCGGTTGGACTGTCGATGCGGCCGTCGCAACTGCCGCCGTCACTGCGACGAGTGCGGCGACGAGCAGCCTCCGGCGGGACGTTGAGGACTTTAGCGGGGTCATTGTTCCTCCAGTCGGTGAGGAAGGACACCGCCGCAGGGATGACACGAGTCATCAGTGTTAATGACTTAATAAATGGTGTGAGTTAAGTTGTCAAGTTAAGCTGCCCGAGTGGTCAAGGTGCGCGCAACCGTTCGCGATCTGCGGCGTGTCAACCGCCTGGCGGTGCTCCGTCCCTTGTTCTTCGAGGGCCCGCTCAATCGGGTCGTCCTCTCCGAGCTGACGGGCTTGAGCAGCGGCTCGGTCACGAACGTCATCGGTGAGCTGCTGGAGGAGGAGCTCGTGATCGAGGCCGGCACCGTCGAGTCGGATGGCGGGCGGCCACGCGTTCTCCTCCGCGTCAACCCGGCGTTCGGAGTCGTGATCGGCGTCGACGTCGGCGAGACGCGGATCCGGGTCGAGGGCTTCGATCTGGCGATGAGCGAGCTTGCGGGCGCCGAGGTCGACGTCCACCCGCAGGAGCACGAGGCTCCGGTCGTCGTCGACCGGGTGGCCGAAGCGGTTGGCGAGCTTCAATCGCGATTCGAGGCCGAGGGCCGTCGTGTCCTCGGGGTAGGAGTTGCCGTGCCCGGCGTGGTCGAACACGACCGCGACGGGAACGTCTATGCGCCCAGCATCGGCTGGCGGCGCGTGCCCCTTGGCCAGTTGCTGCGCGAGCGCATCGAGCTACCGCTGTTCATCGAGAACGGTGCGAAGACGCTCGGGCAGGCGGAGATGTGGCTCGGCGCCGGCCGGGGGGCGGGCCACGTCGTCGTCACCCTCTGGGGAACGGGCGTCGGTGCGGCGATCTTCGCGAACGGCGCCCTCTATCGCGGCGCCGCCTCGAGTGCGGGGGAATGGGGGCACACGAACGTGGTTATCGGCGGGAAGAAGTGCCGGTGCGGAGCCGACGGCTGTCTCGAGGCCTACATCGGGGCCGAAGCCCTGCTGCGGGAATGGGCGGAGCTCGATGACGCGGTGTCGCTCCCCGTCGGCTTCGACCAGGAAGCGTGGGTGGACCGGTTGGTCGAGGCCGCAGCGGGCGATTCGGCGGCGGCGTTGCTCGATCGCACCGCGACCTATTTCGGGAGCGCCGCAGCGAACCTCGTCAACCTGTTCAACCCGGAGCGCATCATCGTCAGCGGCTGGGCCGGGCTCAAGCTGGGGCCCTTGCTGCTGCCGAAGATCCGCACGGTGCTGGCCGCGCAGGCGCTCGAGTACTCCGGGACGCGGGTGACCGTTGAGCTGGGCGAGCTCGGAAACGACGCAGTCGCCCTCGGGGCCTCGACGCTCGTCGTCGGCGAGCTCCTGGCGGCTGGCGGGCATCCGCCCGAAGCCAAGGGCGAAACTCCTCGCTGGTCCGGCCTGTAGCACCCCACTTGACTTTTCTTTCGACATAACTTAAGGATACTGACCTACGTGCGGCCGCAATGGCGCGGTCGCCTCGTCCGAAGGGGGACACTTCTGTGCTTAGGGCAAGGCTTTCCCGGGTTGCCGCCCTGTTCACTGTGCTCGTAGCGGCGACCGCAATCGCAGTTTCAGCGGGTATGGCCGCTGCGCCGAGCCGTCACGGCGCCGGCGGGAGCACGCAGGCAAAGGTCGCAATCGCGTTCAGCATGCCGTGCTCGACCTGCGCTTCGCGGTTCGAAGAGCAGGATAAGCCCGACTTCGTCAAGTCGGTGCACAAGCTCAACCCGAACATCAAGGTCATCGCGACCAACGCTCAGGGCAGCGACGCGACGCAGATCGCCCAGATTCAGGACGCGCTCGTGAACGGGGCGAAGGTGATCGTCATCTCGCCGCTCGACGAGTCGGTCGGCAAGGCCGTTGTCCTGAAGGCCGCGAAGTATCACGTCCCGGTCATCGCCTATGACGGTCTTCTGACGGGCGCCAAGATCGCCTTCTACGTGTCGTTCGACAACAAGAAGGTCGGCGCGCTTCAAGGCCAGTACCTCGTCTCCCATCTGAAGAGTGGCTCGACCGTTGCAGCGATCAACGGCGACCAGACGAGCACGCCGGGCGTGCAGTTCAAGCAGGGAGCGCTCAAGATCATCCAGAAGGCCGTCGACGCCGGCCAGTTGAAGCTCGGTTACAACGTCGACACCCCCCTCTGGGATCCGGCAAAGGCGACGACGGAGATGCAGCAAGCGCTGACGAAGTTGAACAACGACGTGCAGGGCGTCCTCGCGCCGAACGATGGGATCGCGGGCGGAGTCATCGCGGCCCTGAAGCAGCAGAAGCTCGATGGCAAGGTGCTGGTCACCGGCCAGGATGCAACAACCGCCGGCCTGCAGAGCATCCTCATCGGCACGCAGTCGATGACGGTGTTCAAGCCGATCACCGCCGAGGCCGCCACCGCGGCGAAGGTCGCTGTCGGACTCGCGACAGGCACGAAGAACGCGGTCAAGGCGGTGGCGAAGACAAGGGTCTCGAACGGCGCCGGCATCGTCCCCGCCGTGCTCCTCCAGCCGGTCGTCGTGACCAAGGACAACGTCTCCGTCGTCGTCAAGAACGGCGGAGCAAAGTGGTCCGACATCTGCAACGGGCTGCCCTCGGGCACGACCTGCCCCTCCAAGTAGCCGCAATCCGCGACGTGGTGACGCTCCAGACAACGCCTGATGCAGCCGAGCAGCAGGAGGCACCATTCCTCCGCTTGCGCGGGGTGCACAAGCGATACGGGAGCGTCACCGCGCTTCGCGGTGTCGACCTCGACGTCTCCGCAGGCGAAGTGGTTGCGCTCGTCGGCGACAACGGCGCGGGCAAATCGACATTGATCAAGACGATCTCCGGCGCCGTTGCAGCCGACGAGGGAGAGTTCTTCGTCGGCGGGCAGGAGGTCAGCGTCTCGAGCCCTCATGCTGCGGCTTCGCTTGGGATCGCGACCGTCTACCAGGATCTCGCGCTCTGCGAGAACCTCGATGTCGTCGCCAATCTGTTCCTCGGCTCCGAGCTCGCCCGGCCGCCGCTGGTCGGTGTTTTGCGGCGACTTCGTGAGCCGGAGATGAGACGTGTGGCTCGAGAGACACTTGCGTCTCTCTCCGTCGACCTGCCGGCGCTCGACCTTCCGGTCGCGGGACTTTCGGGCGGCCAGCGGCAAGCGGTCGCGGTTGCGCGGGCGCTGTTGTTCGGGTCGCGGCTCGTCATCCTCGACGAGCCGACGGCCGCGCTGGGCGTTCAGCAGACGGCGCAGGTCCTGCAACTCGTGCGGAGGCTCGCCGGGCGGGGCCAGGCGGTGCTGCTCGTCTCCCACAGCCTGCCCGACGTCTTTGCGGTTGCCGACCGCATTTGTGTCCTCCGGCTCGGGTCGAACGCCGGCACATTCGTGCGCAGCGAGACCAACGCCGACGAGATCGTCGGCGCCATGACCGGCGGATTCGGACTGGGAGCGAAATGAGCGCGGCCTCGGTTCCCGAGCCGGTGCGGAGCGCGGAGCTCGGTCAACTTCGGTCGAGGGTCCGTTCGGTGGTCGCCGGCGACCTTGGCCCGCTGCCGGTGATCCTGGGCGTCGCCGCGGTCTGGATCTTCTTCCAGACGCAGAACTCGAACTTCCTGACGTCGCGCAACCTGTCGAATCTCACACTGCAGATGGCGGTCACCGCAATCCTCGCGATGGCGGTTGTCCTCGTGATGGTGAGCGGCGAGATCGACCTTTCCATGGGATCGGTGACCGGCGTTACATCGGCGCTGCTCGGCATCCTGCTGACCAACCACCACTGGTCCGTCACGACCGCTCTCCTCGCCACCTTCGGGCTCGGTCTGGCGATCGGCCTGCTGCACGGCTTGATCACCGTTTTCGTCGGAGTGCCGTCGTTCATCGTCACCTTAGGCGGCTTTCTCGCCTGGGCCGGCGTGCAGCTGGCGCTGATCGGCCCCGCCGGAAACTTGCCCGTCAACGACACGACGATCGCGGCGATCGGCAACGACTACATGTCGCACGGCGCGGCGTGGGTCTTGGCAGGGGTCGTCGTTCTTGGCGTCGCCTCGCTGGAGCTGCTGCGCGTTCGCGAATGGCGGAAGGCAGGCGAGCGGGCGCCGGTGCTGCAGTCCATCTCTCGTACCGTCTTTCTGGCGCTGGCGATGTTCGGGATCGTCGCCTTTCTCAACAGCAACTTCGGTGTCCCCTACGTGTTCGTCCTGGTCATCGCCGTGGCTGCGCTGCTCGGGTGGATCACCCGTCGCACGCTCTTCGGCCGCTACCTCTACGCGATCGGCGGCAACCGCGAAGCGAGCCGGCGCGCCGGGATCCCGGTCTCCGCCGTCCGCGTCTCGGTCCTCGGGCTGAGCGGCCTCCTCGCCGGGCTCGCGGGTGTCGTCAGCACCTCGAACCTCTACGCGACGTCCGCGAACACGGGCGGAAGCATCCTCTTGCTCGAGGCGATAGCTGCCGCGGTGATCGGCGGGACCAGCCTGTTCGGTGGCCGCGGCCGCATCTACAGCGCCCTGCTCGGAACGCTGATGATCGCCAGCGTGCACAACGGGCTCGGTTTGCTCGGCAAGCCGGCGTCGACGGAACAGATTGCAACAGGCGTGATCCTCGTCCTCGCAGTCAGCCTCGACGCTCTCAACCGGCGCCGCCGTGCGGCACTCGGAACGTGACCTCGATCAGAACAGGAGCACTGCCTTGACGACTTTCCCCGACGGCTTCCTCTGGGGTGTGACGACGTCCGCCTACCAAATCGAAGGCGCTGTTACAGCGGATGGACGCGGTCCTTCGATCTGGGACACGTTCGTCCACGAGCCGGGTCGAATCGTTCATGGCGACACCGGGGACGTCGCCGCTGACCATTACCACCGTCTGGAACAAGACCTCGACCTCTTGACGGAGCTCGACATCAAGGCCTACCGCTTCTCGATCGCGTGGCCGCGCGTCCAGCCAGACGGCAAGGGGAAGCTCAACCAGGCCGGTCTCGACTTCTACCATCGCGTCCTCGATGGGCTCGAAGCGCGCGGCATCGAGCCGATGGTCACGCTCTACCACTGGGACTTGCCGCAGGCGCTCGACGATGGGGGCGGATGGCTGAGCCGCGACACGGCAGCCCGCTTCGCCGACTATGCCGCCGCAATGGTCATGGAGTTCTCGGACAAGGCTCGTCTCTGGGTGACGTTGAACGAGCCATGGTGCGCTGCGTTCCTCGGCTACTACGAGGGTCGCTTCGCGCCCGGCCATCGCGACTACGCCGAGGCCTATACCGCCGTGCATCACCTGCTGCTCGCCCACGGCCTGGGGCTCGCGGCGATTCGTGACGTCTCGGCGTCCGCGCAGGTCGGTCTCACGTGCAATCTCGCCGACATCGCCGCGGCGACGAACGAGGATGCGGAGGCCGCCAGGGCGGCGGACATGGAGGAGAACCGCGTGTTCCTCGATCCCGTGTTCCACGGCCGCTATCCGGCGGATGCGCCCGATCTGCTCAGGGACGAACGGCTCGTCCAGGCCGGGGACCTCGAGGCGATCTCTGCCCCGCTCGATTTCTACGGACTCAACTACTACATCCGCGAGACCGTCGCCAACGACCCTGCCGAGCCGAACCGCGGCTGGCGTCGTGTGCCGGCCGTCGGCGATCTGACGAGCAAAGGCGACGGCATCGCCCCGGACGGATTGACCCGCGTGCTGCTGCGCGTCAAGGACGACTACGCGCCCGATCTGCCGATCTACATCACCGAGAGCGGCGCCCCGTACAACGACTACATCGATCCCGACGGTCGGGTGAACGACCCGGAGAGAATCGATTATCTGCGTCGTCACTTCGAGGCGGCGCACGAGGCCCTCACCTCGGGCGTCGACCTTCGCGGCTACTTCGTCTGGTCGCTGCTCGACAACTTCGAGTGGGACTCGGGTTACTCGATGCGCTTCGGGCTCGTGTTCGTCGACTACTCGACGCAGCGGAGAATCCCGAAGTCGAGCGCGCACTGGTACCGGAGCGTCATCAACGCGAACGGCCTCGCTACGACGGACGCAGCCGAGGTCGTCGTCCCGGTCGACTGACCGTCCTCGGCCGGCCGCCGCTGCGCCTCTGACCGGGCAACGCGGTGCGGCTCCGGACCATGCCACAGTCGTGCTACATATGTGGTATAACACTGACATGGCGCGCGTAAGGATCAGCACGACCGTCGACGGGCAGTTGCTTGCGACAGCGCGACGGACGCGTTCAGAGCTGGCGGATTCCGCGCTCATCGACGAGGCGCTCAGCGCTTTCCTCGCCCGCAATCGTGCGGTCGAGGTCGACGCCGCCTACGAGGCATATGATCGCGTCCCTCTGGATGTGGAAGACGAGTGGGGAGACCTCGCTTCATTCCGGAAGGCTGCCGGCGCGTCGTGACAGTACTTCCGGCGCGGGGAGAGGTGTGGTGGTGTGAGCTCGCCGAGATCGGGCGCCGGCCGGTCGTCGTGCTGTCTCGCGACGTGGCGATTCCGCGGCTTCGACGGACGCTGATTGGTCCGTGCACGACCACGATTCGCGGCATCCCGAGCGAGGTACCGCTCGAGCCGGGCGAAGACCCCGTGCCGCGGAGTTCGGTTGTCAACCTCGACTCGGTGGAGAGCGTCTCGCTCGGAACGCTCGTCGAACGCCTTGGCCGACTCAGCGATAAGCGGATGCGTGAGATTTGCCGCGCCCTCGAGATCGCCGTCGCCTGCGACAACTGACGGTTGCGTCGCCGCACAACGCGCGCGCGGTATGCGCAGTGTCAGTTATGGGCGCACCTGGGATCGAATCAGCTCGGTCGTTACGACCTAGTCGGACCGTACAGGACCTGAGTCAAATCCGTTGGCGGCGAGGCCGGTAGGCGACATCACAGGACCTCGTTCGCGCCTCGAATCTGACACAGAATCTGACACGAGCCCGATTTGGGAACATCGGTGAGACTCGTCGTCGCCTAGGTGTAGGACCCGAGGACGTTGTTCCGGTTGAGTGCGTGTAGGCGCTCGAGCGGGGCTTGGCGGGCGAGGCTGCGGTGTGGTCGTCGGCGATTGTAGAAGTCGAGCCAGCCTGCGAGTGCGTTGCGGCGTTCGTCGCTGTTGCGGTAGATCGCGCCGTAGGCCCAGCCGCCGAGCAGGGTGCGGATGAAGCGCTCGGCTTTCCCGTTGGTGCGAGGCCGGTAGGGCCGGGTGCGCAGATGCTTGATCCCGAGTGCTTTGCAGGCGAGGGCGTGGATCGTGGCGCGGTAGGCGGAGCCGTTGTCGGTCATCACTCGCTCGACGCGGATGCCGAAAGCAGCGAAGTGCGCGACCGCTCGGCGGAGGAAGCCGATCGCGGTGACGGCTTTCTCGTCGTCGAGCACCTCCACGTAGACGAGCCGGGTTGCGTCGTCGACGCAGACGTGGACGTACTCCCAGCCCAGTTGGTAGGCGCGTCGGTGCTGGCCGCCGCCGGAGACGCGGCCCGTGACGCGATGGCCTGGTCGTGCGATCTTGCCGAGCTTCTTGACGTCGACGTGCACGAGCTCGCCCGGCCGCTTTCTCTCGTAGCGGTTGGGCGGCTCGAGCGGCTCCAGCCGCGAGAGCTTGCCGAGTCCGATC
>JBJMKA010000003.1:0-104987 GCA_045805985.1 Gaiellaceae bacterium
CGTGCCGAGGTGGCTGTGGGTGTCGGTGCCGTAGCCGCCGGGGACGGGGATGTAGAACTCGGGGTAGCCCCACATGCCGTGTTCGGAGACGTCGAGGCCTGCGGTCTCGACGTGTTCTTCGACGCGGATGCCCCAGAGCTTGTGCATGACGAAGAGTGCGCCGTATGAGGTGCCGAAGGTGAAGGCGCCGACCGCGGCCAGGCCGAGCGCCTGGATGCCGAGCTGGTGGAAGGAGCCGGTGTAGACGAGGCCGCCGCTGCCGGTCGCGAGGTTCTTCGCCAGGATCGGGACGGCGAAGAGGCCGGTCGCGAGGGTGCCCCAGACGCCGGAGAAGCCGTGTACGGCGACGGCGCCGATCGGGTCGTCGATCCCGAGCGACTCGACGAAGATGACGCCGAAGACGGCGATGAAGCCGGAGCCGACACCGATCACGATCGCCGCCCAGGGAGCGACGAAGCCCGACGCCGCGGTGATCGCGACCAGCGCCCCGAGCGCCCCGTTCAGCATCATCGAGATGTCCGGCTTGCCCAGCTTCACCCAGGCCACACAGATGCCCGTCAGGGCGCCGGCGGCGGCGGCGATGTTCGTCGTCGTGGCGACGTAGGCGAAGAAGCCGAAGCCGCCGAAATCGACCGACAAGGTCGAGCCCGGGTTGAAGCCGAACCAGCCAAACCACAAGATCAAGGTCCCGAGCACCGCGTAGGGGATGTTGTGGCCCGGGATCGGGTTCGCCCGGCCGTCGGTCCCGAACTTCCCGATCCGCGGCCCCAAGATCAACGCCCCCGCCAGGCCCGCCAATGCGCCCTGGTAGTGGACGACCGTCGAGCCGGCGAAGTCCTGCATCCCGCGCGCGAACAGCCAGCCGTGCGGCGACCAGATCCAGTGCGAGACGATCGAATAGGTGACGGTGAAGAAGATCCCGAAGACGAAATAGACCCAGAGCTTCGCCCGCTCCGCCATCGCACCCCAGACGATCGCCAACGAGACACCCGCAAACACGACCTCGAACAGGTAACCCGCCCCGCCCGGGATCTCCGCGAACCAATCGAACGGCGCCTTCCCGACCGCCGTCAACTCACCAACCGACGGAAAGAACCCCGCCGTGCCGATGATCTGGTTCCCGTCACCGAAAGCCAACCCGAACCCGACCGCCCAATAGACCAACGAACAGAGCGCAAAGATCAACACGTTCTTGCCCGCGATATGACCGGCATTCTTCATCCGCGTCAAACCCGCCTCCAAAAACGCAAACCCGGCCTGCATAAACATCACGAGCACCGCCGTGATGACAACCCAGATCGTCGACGCGGCAATCAGCAGATCACTGTTCTTAGGCACCGATCTCCACCCCCTCCTCGAACTTCTCTCCCGTCCGGTGGTGCACAACGCTCGCGACCGGCGAGGTCCAGACGAGACCGTCGCCCGACTCGTGCCCGGTGCGCGCGGCGTCGACGATCGCGTCGACGGCGAGCGCTGCGATGCGGTCCTCGACGATGAAGATCAGCATCGCCTTCGGCAGAAAACGCGACTCGAAGACGCGCCCGCGGTACTCGTGCGTGATTCCACGCTGGCGGCCATGACCCACCGCTTCGATCACTGTCACGCCCACGTGGCCCGTGGCCTCCTCGACGGCATCGATGACCGTCTCAACCCGGTCTCGAATCACCATCGCCTCCACTTTCACCATGCCGCTCCTCCTCTGGTTCTAAAGCAACGCCTCTTACGCACAAAAAAAGAGGCCTCGGAGCACCCTTAAGGTGCTCCGAGGCCTCGATGCCTCTGTCAGGTCGCCGTCAACGGCTACCGGACGAGCCGATACTACACAAGTTGAAGTGAAAGATGCAATTTGTGGCCGAGACGCTTGAGCGGTACAATTTCGGCGATGCGCGATCTGACCATGAAGCCGATTTTTTCGCTCATGGGCATCGCCTGCGCGCAACTCGCCTAGCCGGACACACCCGTCCTTCCCGGTTAGGTTCCAGACAAAGGACGGAGGCCCCCGCTGAGATGAGCGCGTACTCATTGCGTTGCCGTGTCTGCGAGGAAGTAACGGTCGCCGAGCCCCTCGACGCCTGCCGCCGCTGTGCCGGACCGACGGACGTGCTCTACGACTGGGCGCGGATCGAGCGCACCGTCACGCGCGCCACGGTCGCCGCAGGCCCCGAGTCGCTCTGGCGCTACCACGACCTGCTGCCCTCCGGCGCCCGCGTCGACTTCGGCGCCGGGTGGACGCCCCTCGTTCGCTCCGACCTGCTCTCCGACGCACTCGGCATCGACCTCCATCTCAAGCTCGAAGGCGAGAACCCGACGCGGTCGTACAAGGATCGCGTCGCCACGCTCGCCGCGTCGGCGGCGCTCGATCACGGCGTGACGACGCTCTGCTGCTCCTCGACGGGCAACCTTGGCGATGCCGTTGCGGCGGCCGCCGCCGCAACGGGCCTCGAGGCGATTGTGCTGGCGCCGGCCGACGCCGGGCCCGCGGCCGTCGCCGCTCGCCATCCGGGCGCCCGCGTCTTCGCCGTCGCAGGCACCTACGACGAGTGCCGCCGCCTCGAGCTCGAGCTCGGCGCTCTCTTCCCGTGGGGCTTCGTCAGCGGCAACCTCCACCCCTACGCGAGCGAGGGCGCGAAGACGATCTCGTTCGAGATCGCGGAGCAGCTCGACTGGCAGCTGCCGGACGCGGTTATCTGCCCGGCGGCAAGCGGGACGCTCTTCTCAAAGCTCGCGCAGGGCTTCGCCGAGGTGACGCGCGCGTGGCTCGCCGCCGAGCCCGTGCCGCGGATGTTCGCGGGACAGGCGCTCGGGTCGAGCCCGATCGCCGCCGCCTTCGCCGACGACCGCCGGATCTCCCGCGTCGAGGCGGCCACGCTCTTCGCGTCGCTGGCGGTGGGCGATCCATCCCACGGCGACCTCGCGCTTGGCGCCGCGCGCGCGACGGGCGGTGCGGTCATCGCGGTGGCCGAGGACGAGATCGTGAGGCACACCGCCCTCCTCTCCGAGAGCACCGGCGTCACGCCCGACTATTCCGGCGGCGCGGCCCTCGGCGCGCTCGTCGAGGCGATTCGGCGCGGCGAGATCGCACCGGGCTCGCGCGTCGTACTCGTGGTCACCGGCGCACGCCCGTCCGTGACCGAAGGTGCGTCTCGCGTGACGACGGTCGAGCCCGACGCACACGCTGTCCTCGCGGCACTGGGCCTGCACTCGTAGCCTGTCGCGTATGACGACCGACTCCGCTGCGCCGCTGCGCCGCGACGTGCGCATGCTGGGGACGATCCTCGGCACGGTGCTCGTCGAACAGGAAGGCCCCTGGCTCCTCGAGCTGGTCGAGCAGATCCGTCGTGACGCGCGCTCGGCCCGCCGTGACGGCGCCGTCGTCGCCGTCGACCCGGCGCTCGGCGCGCGTGAGCAGGCGCTCGTGCTGCGCGCGTTCGGCCTCTACTTCCAGCTCGCGAACCTCGCCGAGCAGCATCACCGCCTGCGCCGCCGCCGCGAGGACGCGCACGACGGCCGCGTCTCGCGCGAGTCGCTCGAGGGAGCGTTCAAACAGCTCGGCGACCACCTCGACGAGCGCGCCCACGGCACGGAGATCCGGCTCGTCCTGACAGCGCACCCGACCGAGGCGACGCGGCGCACGGTCCTGCTCGGTCACATCCGCGTCTCGGAACAGCTGCGATTGCTCGACGACCCGCGCATCTCTCCGGTCGAGCAGCTCGAGGCGGAGGAACGCATCGCCGAGGAAGTGACGCTGCTCTGGCAGACCGACGAAGTGCGGCACGACCGGCTGCGGATCTCGGACGAGATCCGCCACGGCCTGTGGTTCTTCGAGCACAGCCTGATGTCGGCCGCGACCGACCTGCTGAAGGAATGGCGCGACAAGCTTCCTGACTCGCCCCCGCCCATCGCGTTCGGCTCCTGGATCGGTGGCGACATGGACGGCAACCCTGCGGCGGGACCGGCGTCGATCCGCGAGGCGCTCGAGCGCGCGCGGGCGGGCGCGCTCGAGCGCTACCGCGCGGAGGTTCGCGCGCTTGCCGTCGAGCTCGCGTCGGCTCGCTCGCTCGTGCAGGTCTCCGCCGAGCTCGAGACGTCGCTCGCACGCGACGAGGAGGAGCTGCCGTACTACGCGGAGGAGATCGGCGCTCGCAACGAGCTCGAGCCCTACCGGCGGAAGCTCTCGTTCATGTGGTGGCGGCTCGGCAACGACGGTTACACCGATGCGGCAGCGCTGCTCGACGACCTGCGGATGATTCGCGCGAGCCTCACCGCGCACGGCGGGCGGCGCGTCGCGGACGGACGCGTGGCACGGCTGGAGCGGATGGTCGAGCTGTTCGGCTTCCACGTCGCGAAGCTCGACATCCGGCTGCACGCGCGCGATCTCGATTCCGCTCGGGCGCGTGACGCGGTCGACGCCGCGGTCGAGGCGCGCCGGCAGCACGGGCCGGAATCGCTCGACACGCTGATCGTCTCCGGCACCTCGTCGGCGGATGACGTGCACCGCGCGCTCGCGTTGAGCGACGAGCTGTCTGTGGTGCCGCTGTTCGAGACGGTCGACGACCTAACCGCGGCGCCGAAGATCCTCGACGAGCTGCTCCAGGACGGGCGCGTCAGCGCGCGTGGCCGCGTCGAGGTGATGGTCGGCTACTCGGACTCGGGCAAAGACGGCGGCTACCTCGCAGCGCAGTGGGGCATCTACCGCGCACAGGAAGAGCTGGCCGACGTCGCACGCCGTCACGACGTGGAGCTGACGGTGTTCCACGGGCGCGGCGGCAGCGCAGGACGCGGCGGCGGCCCGACCTACGCTGCGATCGCGTCACAGCCCGCAGGCTTCCCGCCCGGCCGCGTCAAGCTAACCGAGCAAGGGGAGACGGTCTCGTTCAAGTACGGCCTCGAAGGGCTCGCGCGGCGCAACCTCGAGTCCGCGCTCGCCGGGACGCTGCTCGCGACGTATCCGGAGCGCCTACCGGCGCCGCCGTCGGCCGCCGACCGTGAGCTGCTCGACCGCATGGCCGACGTCTCGCGTTCTGCGTACCGCGCGTTCGTGTGGGAGGACGAGCGCTTCGTGCAATTCTTCCGGGAGATCACGCCGGTCGACGAGCTGTCGCTGCTCGAGATCGCGTCGCGTCCCGCGCGGCGGCCGAACGACACCGACTACCTCGCGTCACTGCGAGCGATCCCGTGGGTGTTCTCGTGGACCCAGAACCGCGTGCTGCTGCCGGCCTGGTTCGGCTGCGGCACGGCCTTCGCCGAAGCGGGCGATGAGAGCCTGCGCGACCTCTACGAGCGTCTCCCCTTCTTCCGCGCGGTTGTCGACAACCTCGAGATGACGCTCGCCAAGTCGAGCCTCACGATCGCGCGCGGCTACCTCTCCCTCGTCCGCGACCCGAGCCTGTTCGAGATCATCGAAGAGGAGAAGGCGCGCACGATCGCGGGCGTGCACGCCGCAACCGGCGTCGAGCGACTGCTGGAGCGCCAGCCGGTGCTGTTGCGCTCGGTCGCGTTGCGGAACCCGTACGTCGACCCGATGAACGCAGTGCAGGTCGAGCTGCTCCGCCGCCATCGCGCCGGCGACGAGACGGCGCAGCTACCGCTCTTGCGGTCGATCGCGGGCATCGCGGCCGCGCTCCGCAACACCGGCTGAAACTCTCGAACCTGGTTCGGCCTGTATGCCATGGCGACCCGACCGTGACGGGCACCGCCGAATCAGGTTCGGTCCTTGAGTCCGAACCTGATTCGCGCAAACCAGCGACGTACCTCACCGCCGAACGCGGAGCGCGCGAACCAGGTTCGAGAGTTTCGAACTGCCGCCGCCTGCGAGAGAACTCTCGAACCTGGTTGAAGAGCGAACCAGGTTCGGTGCAAGCTCACGGATTGTTGAGCGCCTTGATGAGCGCGGCCCGCGTGGCGGGGCCGAAGACGCCGTCGGCGGTGAGGTGGGAGGCGGTCTGGAACTCTGTGACGGCGCTCTTGGTCGCGGTGCCGTAGTCCCCATCGACCTTGCCGACGGAGTAGCCCAGGTGCGCGAGCGCCCGTTGCAGGAGCTTGACTTGCGCTCCCGTGTCGCCTGGCTTGAGTGTGGTCGCCGGGGCAGGCACGGTCACAGCAGGCGTGGACGTCGTCGGTGCGGTCGTGAGGGGCGTGGAGGTAACGGCCGGTGGCGCATTGTTGTGCTTGGAGCCGCTGAAGACCCCCGCGACTGCGAGCCCGCCGAACAGGAGGACGAGGACGAGCAGGGCGCCGGCCGCAACGGGGACCCAGCCTTCGGGCAACGATGCGGCGAGCCCCGATTCCCATCGAGCTCGCGAGCGCGGCTCGTCGCCGATCCAGTCGTCCTCGGCCGGTGGGCCAGCAGGGTGTACCGCCGGACGCGCGCCGAGTCGATCTGGACGAGACGCACGGTCGGGATCGGCGAACCAGTCGTCGGGATCGGGACTGCGCGGCCTATCGCGACCCGCCATCAGCGTCCACGTTACCGCGGGTCGGTTAACTTTCCTAGACGGGAAGCTCGCGCGTGTCGAAACGTGTCGTGTGCGCGGCTTCGTAGGCGCTGATCTCCGACTCTCGTAGCAGCGTGCGCGCGATGTCGTCGAGGCCGTGCACCAGGGTCTCCTGGGTGTGCGCGTCGAGCTCGAACGGCACGCGCAGTCCACAGGAATTTGTGATCTCGAGGCGCTCCAGGTCGACGGTGAGCTCGTTCAGGACCCCGACCGCCTCGCGCAGCTGCGCGATCTGCTCTGGCGACACGGCGATCGGAGCGAGCCCCGTGTTGACGGCGTTCGTGCGGAAGATGTCACCGAACGACGGCGCGATCACGACGCTGAAGCCGTAGTCCTCGAGTGCCCACGCCGCGTGCTCGCGCGATGACCCGCAGCCGAAGTTCGGGCCGGCGATCAGGATCGAGGCTCCCGGTGCGCCGTGCAGCTCGAAGTCCGGGTCCTTCATCCAGTCGAAGAACAGGAACTCGCCATAGCCCGTGCGCTCGATCCGCTTCAGGAACTGCTTCGGGATGATCTGGTCGGTGTCGACGTCGGCGCGGTCGAGCACGGCGACGGTGCCGGTGACGGACGGCAACGGCCTCACGCGAGCTCCCGTACGTCGGTGAAGCGACCTGCGAGCGCCGCGGCCGCGGCCATCGCCGGGCTGAGCAGGTGCGTGCGCCCGCCCGCGCCCTGGCGGCCCTCGAAGTTGCGGTTCGACGTGGACGCACAGCGCTCGCCGGGCTGGAGGATGTCCGGGTTCATGCCGAGGCACATCGAGCAGCCGGCCCGCCGCCACTCGAAGCCGGCGGACTCGAAGACCTCGCGCAGTCCCTCCTCCTCCGCTTGATGCTTCACACGGGCGGACCCGGGGACGACGATCGCCTGCACCCCGTCGGCGACGTGCCGGCCCGCGACCACCGTCGCGGCAGTCCGCAGGTCCTCGATCCGCGCGTTCGTGCACGAGCCGATGAAGACCTTGTCGATACGCACCTCGACGAGCGGTGTGCCGGGCGCCAGGTCCATGTAGCGCAACGCGCGCTCGACGGCCTCGCGCTGCTCCGGGTCGTCGTAGTCGCCGGGATCGGGAACGAGGCCGTCGACCGGCACGACCATCCCGGGATTCGTCCCCCAGGTCACCTGCGGCTTCAACGCCTGCACATCTACGGAGATCGCCTCGTCGTAGGCGGCCCCGTCGTCGGTGCGCAGCGCGCGCCACTCGTCGAGCGCCCGCTCCCACCCGGCTCCCCGCGGAGCGCCGGGACGGCCTTCGAGGTAGGCGAAGGTCGTGTCGTCGGGCGCAACCATGCCGGCGCGGGCGCCCGCCTCGATCGACATGTTGCAGACCGTCATGCGGCCCTCCATCGAGAGCGCTCGCACGGCCTCGCCGGTGTACTCGAGCACGTGGCCGCGGCCGCCTGAGACCCCCAACTGGCCGATGGCCGCAAGCACCATGTCCTTTGCGGATAACCCGAACGGCAGGTCGCCGTCGAACCGCACCTCCATCGTCCTGGGGCGCACCTGCGGCAGCGTCTGCGTCGCGAGCACGTGCTCGACCTCGGAGGTCCCGATGCCGAACGCGAGCGCGCCGAAGGCGCCGTGGGTCGAGGTGTGACTGTCGCCGCAGACGATCGTCAGGCCGGGTTGCGTGAGGCCCAGCTCCGGGCCGATCACGTGCACGATCCCTTCGCGTCCGCTGCCGGTCGCAAACAGGCGGACACCGAACTCGTCGCAGTTGCGGCGCAGCGCTTCGAGCTGGGCGCGCGCAAGCGGGTCGGTGATCGGACCGTCGAGCGTCGGCACGTTGTGATCCATCGTCGCGACGGTCAGGTCGGGCCTGCGCACGGGACGCCCGGCTACGCGGAGCGCCTCGAAGGCCTGCGGGCTCGTCACCTCGTGGACGAGGTGCAGGTCGACGTAGAGCAGCGACGGCGCGTCAGGCTCCTCGGCCACGAGGTGCGCGTCCCAGACCTTCTTGAACAAGGTTCTCGCGCTCATTGCGTCCGCTCCCGGGCGTACGAGCCGAAAAGGCGCACCTCACGCGTCAGGCCCGCGAGCTCGAGCAGCGCCGGGCGCACCGACGCGTCGAAGACGTGACCGTCCAGGACCACGTCGAAACGGTAGCGCCACGGGGAGTTCGGCAGCGGGCGCGAGACGAGCTGCACGAGGTTCACGTTGTTCCGCGAGAGCGGTCCCAGCGCGCGAAAGAGAGCGCCGGGCTGGTGGTCGGTGACGAACGAGAGCGCGGTGCGCCAGCCTTCGCCGCCGGCGATCTGCGTGTACGGCGCGATCGCGACGAAGCGCGTGAACGCGCCCGGGCTGTCTCCGACATCGTCGGCGATCACCGTCAGGCCGTACTCGTCCGCAGCCTCCGTGCTCGCGACCGCGACGTGGGCCGGGTCGCCCGTCTCCGAGACATGGCGTGCGGCGTCCGCGGTGGTGGCGGCAGGAACGCACTTCACGTTCCAGTCGGAGAAGAGGTCGCGACACTGATCGAACGCTGCGGGATGCGACCAGACAGACGTCACCTGCTCGAGGGTCGCGCCGGGAAGCCCGAGCACCGAGTGGCGGATCGGCAGCGTCACCTCGCGCACGATCGAGAGCGGCGCGCGGTAGAGCAGGTCGTGCGTCTCGGCGATCGGCCCGATCAGGGAGCTCTCGATCGGGAGCACGCCGAGGGTGATCTCCGCCGCGGACGCAGCCTCGATCACCGCCGTGAAGCTCGGCAGGCCGATCGACTCCGACGCGTCGGGCACGAGTGCCGTCGCGGCGGCACCGCTGTGGCTGCCGGGCGGCCCGGGGTAGCCGACCGTGGGACTCATCGGGCGGCGAGCTCCTCCAAGCTCGCAAGTCGCTTGTCGAGCGATGCCAGAACAGCGTCGCCGACCTCGCCGGTCGTCGCACGGCCGCCGGCATCGGGTGTCGGGTGCGAGCCGAGGGCGTCCTCGGACGCAGCGACGACCACGGCGGCGAGATCTCGCCGCCCGAAACCATGCTCGAGCATCAGCGCGAGCGAGCGCAGCATTGCTGTGGGATTTGCATGACCGGTGCCCGCGATGTCGGGTGCCGAGCCGTGCACCGGCTCGAAGATCCCCGGGCCGTTGTCACCGAGGCTGGCCGAGGCTGCGAGGCCGAGGCCACCGGTGACCGCGGCGGCGACGTCCGAGAGGATGTCGCCGAACATGTTCTCGGTGACCGCGACGTCGATGCGGTCGGCGGAGCTCACGAGCTCCATCGCGAAGCTGTCGACCAGTGCATGCCGGACCTGGACGCTCGGATACTCCGGTGCGAGCTGGTCGACGATGCGGCGCCACAGGCGCGACGTGTCGAGCACGTTCGCCTTGTCGACCGAGACGAGCGAGCCGCTGCGTGCGGTGGCAAGCTCGAAGCCGCGGCGCACGACGCGCTCGATCTGCGCCGGGTGGTACTCGAGCGTGTCGAAGACGGTCCCGTCGTCGCGCACGCCGCGTGCGCCGAAGTAGAGGCCGCCGACCAGCTCGCGCACGATGACCAGGTCGACGTCTCCTTGCGTTTCAGAATGCAGCGTCGCGGGCCGGAGGTTCGCGTAGACGTCGAGCTCCTTGCGCAGGCCGAGCAGACCCGCCTCGGGCCGGACGCTGCCGCCCTCCCACTTGGGCCCGCCGACGGCGCCGAGCAGCACGGCCCGCGCCGAGCGGCAGGCGGCAAGCGTCTGCGCGGGCAGCGGGTCGCCGAATTCGTCGATCGCGGCGCCCCCGAACGGGAGACGCACGGCCTCGACGTCGAGCGGGAGGCGCTCGAGCACGCGCACGGCTTGCTCCAGCACCTCTGGGCCGATGCCGTCACCCGGCAGGCAGGCGATCACGTCAGTCACCCGCAACCTCATCCTTGACGAGCGCCAGCACGAACGACAGCAGTTCTTCGAGCCCTTCGTCGGAGAGCGGGCCGCTGTTCACGCGCTTCAGGTATGCGACGAGCGACGCTTCGCGGTCGGGGTCGAAGAACGCGATCCCCTGCTCTTCCTTGTACTGCGCGAGCGCCTTGACCGCCTCGATCCGCGCGTTGATCGTGCTCACGAGCCGCACGTCGAGTGCGGTGATCTCGTCGCGGAACGATGCGACGACGGGATCGGCGGACGGGTGTTGAACGCTCACGCGACACCAAGCCCTTCGAGCAGCTCGTCGACATCGGCTTGGATCTCGATCCCGGGGCGGGTGTCGACCACCTGAGGCGTCTTCAGACCGGTGCCGGTGACGAGCACGACGACGCGGTCGTTCTCGCCGATCTCTCCGGCGGCGGCCGCCGCGCGAAGCGCCCCGACGGTGACGCCCGCTGCGGTCTCGCCGAAGATGCCGGAGGTGCCTGCGAGCAGCGACATGTTCGGGCCGACGTCCTCTTCCGGCACCGCGTAGATGGCGCCGTTCGAGGCACGTGCGGTGGCTGTCGCAAGATCGCCGTCGGCGGGAGCACCGATCGCGAGCGAGTGAGCGACCGTGTCCGGGCGCACCGGTGAGACGGCGCGGTCGCCGGCGAACGCATGCGCGATGGGCGCACAGCCTTGGGCCTGGCCGCCGTAGAGGCGTGGTGCCTCGCCCTCAACGAGACCGAGGCGACGGAACTGCTCGAAGCCCTGCCAGATCTTGGTGAAGAGCGATCCCGACGCAATCGGTGCGATCACGGCGTCGGGCAGCTCCCACCCGAGCTGCTCGGCGATCTCGAATGCGAGCGTCTTCGAACCTTCCGCGTAGTACGCGCGGAGGTTGACGTTGACGAACGCCCAGTCGACCTCGCCGGACAACTCGACGATCAACCGCGAGCAGTCGTCATACGTGCCGCGAACGGCGTACATCTCGCCGCCGTACACCGCGGTCGCGAGCAGCTTCTCGGGCTCGACCGTATTCGGATAGATGACGACCGAGCGCATGCCACCCGCAGCGGCGCGCGCGGCGACGGCGTTGCCGAGGTTGCCGGTGGAGGCGCAGGCCAGAGTGTCGATCCCGAGCTCGGCCGCCTTCGCCGCCGCGACCCCAACCACCCGATCCTTGAAGGAATGCGTCGGATTCGTGTGGTCGAGCTTCAGCAGCACCTCTCCCACGCCGACGGCGCTGGCAAGACGAGGGGCGCTGACGAGCTGCGTCCACCCCGGGCCGCCCATGACGTTGGCCGGCGCGGTCGTCGGCAACAGGGCCTCGTAGCGCCACAGCGAGCGCGGCCCCGCTTCGATGCTCTGCCGCGTCACGGTCCGCGCAAGCTCGTCCCAGTCGTACACAGGCTCGAGCGGCCCGAAGCAGCGCGCGCAGCTCCCGCTCGCAACTGCGGGATACTCCGCCTCACACACGCGGCACCTCAGGATCTCAACACCCATTCTCAGCCCTTTCCTCCAGGCTCCCTCGAGCCTACGTCCTTACAATCCTTTTGGAAATGAAGTTTTACCGGATCGATGACCTGCCCCCGTACGTCTTCGCGACCGTCGATCAGCTGAAGCGTGCGCTGCGGCGGGAAGGCCGCGACGTTGTCGATCTCGGATTCGGCAACCCGGACATTCCCTCGCCCGAGATCGCCGTCGAGAAGTTGCGCGAGGCAGCGCTCAACCCGCGGAACCACCGCTACTCCGTCAGCCGCGGCATCGACCAGCTGCGCCTGGCGGCCGCCGAGCACTACGAGCGGAGCTTCGGCGTCAGCCTCGATCCGGAGACGCAGATCGCGAGCACGATCGGCGCCAAGGAGGGCCTCGCCCACCTGATGTGGGTGCTGGTCGACCGGAACGAAACCGTCGTCGTGCCGACGCCGGCCTACCCGATCCACCGCGTGGCTCCGCGGCTCGCCGGAGCGACGGTCGTGACGCCGCGGGCCGACGGAGGGATTGAGGCGATCGCCGAAGCGGTCCGCGCGTCGCGCCCGAAGGTCGTCGTCGTCTCGTACCCGCACAACCCAACGACCGCCGTCGCCACCGCGGAGGACCTGCAGCGGCTGGTCGACCTGGCGCGCGAGCACGAGTTCCTGCTCGTCCACGACTTCGCGTATGCCGACGTCGCCTTCGACGGCCACAAGCCGCCGTCCATCCTCGCCGCCGACGGCGCGCAGGACTGCGCGGTCGAGCTCTACAGCCTGACCAAGTCGTTCTCGATGGCGGGCTGGCGCGTCGGCTTCGTGCTCGGCCGCGCCGACGTGGTCGGCGCGCTCGCCAAGCTGAAGTCGTACCTCGACTACGGCACGTTCCAGCCGATCCAGATCGCGGCCACCGTGACGCTCCGGGAGGCGGCCGAGTATCCCGCCGAGGTCTGCGAGATCTACCGGAGCCGCCGCGATGCGCTCTGCAGCGGGCTCGCCCGCGCCGGCTGGCACGTCGATCCGCCCCGGGGAACGATGTTCGTCTGGGCGCCGATCCCGGAGCAGTTCCAGGAGCTCGGCTCCCTCGAGTTCGCGCTCCGGCTCGCGCGCGACGCGGACGTCGCCGTCAGTCCCGGGATCGGATTCGGCGACGGCGGCGACGGGCATGTGCGCTTCGCGCTCGTTGAGAACGAGCAGCGCATCGGGCAGGCGACGCGTGCGATCAAGAAGCTGCTCGACAAGCCTCAGCATTAGCGGGTGACCGCTCCCTCGGACGCCGAGCCGACGGCGTTCGCGTACTTCGCGAAGACGCCGGAGGCGTAGCGCGGCTCGGGCTGCGACCATTCGGCGGCGCGCCGGGCGAGCTCGTCCTCGGGCACCTCGTGGTTCAGCTGGCGGTTCTCGACGTCGATCACGATCGTGTCGCCGTCGCGGATGTGCGCGATCGGGCCGCCGCGGAACGCCTCCGGCGCAACGTGGCCCACCATCAGCCCGTGGGTGGCGCCGCTGAAGCGCCCGTCGGTGATCAGGGCGACCTCGTCGCCGAGGCCCTCGCCGACGAGGGATGCCGTCACGTGGAGCATCTCGCGCATGCCCGGTCCGCCGGCGGGCCCCTCGTAGCGGATCACCACCACGTCGCCCGGCACGATCGTGCGCGCCTTGACCGCCGCGAAGCACGCCTCCTCGGAGTCGAAGACGCGAGCCGGGCCGCTGTGGTGCAGGCGCTCGTGACCCGCGAGCTTCACGACGCAGCCGTCGGGCGCGAGATTGCCGCGCAGGATTGCGAGGCCGCCGGTCGGGCTGAGCGGGTTGTCCCATGACACGACCACATCCTGGCCGGGCCGCTCGTGTGCTCCATCCGCGACCTGGCGGAGCGTCCTCCCATCGACCCCGGTCGCACTCTCGTTGATGACGCCCGCGCGCACGAGCTCGCGTGCGACGAGGGCCGTGCCGCCCGCGTCGAACAGGTCGGTCGCGACGTAGCGGCCGCCCGGCTTGATGTCGGCGACGATCGGCGTGCGCGCAGAGATCGTGTCGAAGTCGTCGATCGAGAGCTCGACCCCAACCTCGGCCGCGATCGCGAGCAGGTGCAGCACACCGTTCGTCGATCCGCCGGTCGCCGCGATCGCCGTGATCGCGTTCTCGAAGGCCTCGCGCGTGAGCACGGACGACGGGCGCGTGTCCGACTCGACGAGCCTCATCGCGAGCTCGCCCGCGGCGACCGCCGCGTGCGGCTTGCCGGGATGGGTCGCCGGCACCTCGTTGAGGCCGGGCGCGCTCACGCCGAGGAAGTCGAGCGCGGTCGCCATCGTGTTCGCGGTGAAGTGACCGCCGCAGGCGCCCGCCCCCGGACAGGCGACGCTCTCCAGCGCGTGCACCTCGTTGTCCGTCATCGAGCCGGCGGCGTGCGAGCCGACCGCTTCGAACACATCCTGGATCGTCACGTCCTTGCCCCGGTAGCGCCCGGCGGCGATCGAGCCACCGTAGAACACCAAGCCGGGAAGATCGAGGCGCGCGAGCGCCATGACGGCGGCGGGGATCGTCTTGTCGCAGCCGACGATGCAGACAATGCCGTCGAACAGGTGCCCGCGCGCGACGAGCTCGATCGAGTCGGCGATCACCTCGCGCGAGACGAGCGACGCACGCATGCCGGCGGTGCCCATCGTGACGCCGTCGGAGACGGCGATCGTGTTGAACTCGAGCGGCATCCCGCCCGCGGCGCGAATACCTTGCTTCACATACCCGGCGAGCAGGCGGTGATTGAGGTTGCACGGCATCGTCTCGATCCACGTCGTGGCGACGCCGATCAGCGGCCGTGCGAGGTCGGCGTCGGTGAAGCCGACTCCCTTGAGCATCGCGCGCGCGGGTGCGCGGTCGACGCCGTCGGTCAGTGCGGCGCTCTGCCGCTTCGCAGGGTGGCTCTTGCCGTAGGCGCTCATGTGCGTTTGGCTCCTTCCTGGGCCACCCGCAGTGGGAGCACCATGGTGTCGTCGGGGAGGGAATCTTTGAGCTCGAGCGCGACGGCGGCGGCGCGGTCGTTCTCCGCCCACACGACGACCGATGGGCCCGACCCGGAGAGCGTGATGCCGACCGTCCCGTCCGGCGCGTGCGCGCGCAACGCGCGCAGCAGCGGCGCGTCGGCGATGCGGTACTGCTCGTGCAGGCGGTCGTCGAAGGCATCGCGGAGCAAGCTCGCGTCGCCGCGGGCAATCGCGGCGCCGAGCAGTGCGGCGGACGCTGCATTGTGCGCGGCGTCCGCGTGCGTGACGTTCGCGGGCAACCCGTTGCGCGAGGCCGCGGTGCTGGTCCTCGCCGCCGGCACGGCGAGAATCGCCGCGACCGGCATCTCGCTCGCGATGCGCGCTGCGTGGATCGTGCCGTTCCGCTTCATCGCGATGCAGACCCCGCCGTAGAGAGCGGCGGCGAGGTTGTCGGCGTGGCCCTCGATCGGCACGCCGAGCGTGAGCAGCTCGCCCGGGGCGGCCGATCGTCCGCTGACGGCGGCGCCCGCGACCAGCCCCAGCGCGATCGCCGCCGCACTCGAGCCGAGCCCGCGCTCGAGTGGGATGCGGTTCACGAAGGTGAAGCGATAGCCCTCGGCCGGCACGAAGAGCGCGAACGCGCGCAGCGTCAGGTGCGTCGCGTCGCGCGGCACCTCGTCGACACCCTCGCCCTCGATCTCGACGCCGCTGCCGCCTTCCTCGACGACCACCTCGTTCCAGAGCTCGAGCGCCGCCGCTGCGGCGTCGAACCCGGGACCGAGGTTGGCCGTCGAGGCGGGTGCGACCACCCGGACCCTCAAGACAAGACCTCCAGCACCGCGTCGAGTGTCGGCTCGACGACGACCTCGGCCGCCTGAGCGACAGCCTCGGCGTCCTTCAGGCCATGGCCGGTGAGGATCGCGACCGCGACCTTCCCACTTAGTGATGACTCATCACAAAGTTCGAGCGCTGCCAGGCCGGCGGCGCTCGCGGGCTCGCAGAAGGCGCCTTCTTCCGTTGCCAGGCGGCCCCACGCGACGCGTAGCTCGTCCTCGCTCAGCGTGGCGACCTCGACCCGGCCGGCGGCGACGAGCTCGGCGACATTAGCTGCATGTGCGGGCTCGCCGATCCTGATCGCGGACGCCCAGGTCGTGGTGCGGTCGGCAGCCTGGCCGACGACGATCCGCGGCGCGAGCCCCGCCTCGGTGAAGCCTGCGGCGACGGCGGAGACATTGCCACCGCCGCCGAAGGGCAGCGCAACGATGTCGGGCGCGCCACCGAGCTGCTCGATCAACTCCGAGACGACGGACTTCTGCCCCTCAATGCGGTCCGGATTGACGGAGTTGACGACGACGTAGCCGTCGCGCTCGCCGAGCTCGCGACACAGACGCAGCGCGTCGTCAAAGCTGCCGAGCACCTCGATCACGCGGGCGCCGACGGCGCGGACCTGCGCACGCTTGGGCCCCGCGGTCGCGCCCGCCGGGGTGAGGACGACGGCCTGGACTCCGGCGCGTGCGGCGTAGGCGGCGGCAGATGCAGCGGTGTTCCCGGTGGACGCGCAGACGACGGCCTTCGCGCCGGCGGTCACCGCGCGCTCGACGGCGACGACCATGCCGCGGTCCTTGAAGCTCCCCGTCGGGTTCAGGCCCTCGCACTTCAGATGCAGCTCGCAGCCGAGCGATTCGGAGAGCCGGCGTGCGGGAACGAGGGGCGTCGAGCCCTCGCCGAGCGACAACCAGGACGCGACGGAGGTCACGCCCACCCGAGCTCCGTGACGCCGCGGTCGGAGACGACAGGCAGCGGCTGTGAGGCACGGTGCACCTCGGGGAGCGCTCCGAGCGCGACCAGAGCCTCCTCGAGCGCACCGACGCGCGCTTCGTGCGTGACGACGTGCAGTGCCGCGCCGTTTCCGTTCTGGTGCTGCAGCAGCCGCGCGATCGAGATCTCTCGCTGAGCGAGCTCCTCGGCGACCCGTGCCAGTGCGCCGGGACGATCTTCGACCGAGAGGCGGAAGTAGAACGGCGAGGTGCTGTCCCCACTCGGCAGCTTGGGCAGCTTGCGCCAGGCGGCGTCGTTCTGCAGAAAGCCGGTGCCCATGGTCCCGATCACGCTGGCCATGTCGGCGATCACGGCCGACGCGGTTTCGATCCCGCCTGCGCCGGGCCCCTCGAGCGTGATCTCGCGGATCGCATCGCCTTGCAGCATCACGGCGTTGAACGCGCCGTTGACCTTGGCCAGCGGGTGCTGCTTGTCGACGAGGGCGGCCCGCACGCGCACGTCGAACTGACCGTCGACGAGACGGGCGGCCCCAACCAGGCGGATCACCATGTCGAGCTCGTGGGCGGCCGCAACGTCCAGCGGATCGATCGTCGTGATGCCCGAGTAGTCGACGTCCTCGAGAGCGACCCGCGAGTTGAACGCGACCGTTGCGAGAATCGCCATCTTGGCGGCTGCGTCGGCGCCGTTGACGTCGTCGGTCGGATCGGCCTCGGCGAAGCCGCGCCGCTGCGCTTCCGCCAGTGCATCGTCGTAGCTCTTGCCCGCCTCCATCTCCGTAAGCACGAAGTTGGTCGTGCCGTTGACGATGCCGAGCACGCGGTGCACGTTCGAGACGACGAGCGACTCGCGCAGCACCTTGATCACCGGGATCGCCGCACAGACGCTCGCCTCAAACCGCAGCTGCACGCCGCCCTCGGAGGCCGCCTCGAAGAGCTCGGCGCCGCGTCGTGCAACCAGCTGCTTGTTTGCCGTGACGACGTGCTTGCCGCCGCGCAGCAGGTCGAGCACGTAGCCGCCTGCCGGATCGACGCCCCCCATCACCTCGGCGACGACCTTGATCGACGGGTCGTTCGCGATCTCCGAGAAGTCGGTGGTAAGCACGCCGCCGCTGCCGTTCAAAGGCTCTGCCGGGTACTCACGCTCCTTTCGGGGATCGCGGACGAGCGCCTTCACGAGCCGGATGCGGTGGCCCGTCGCCCGTTCGATGTCGTCAGCCGAATCCGTCAGCAAGCGGTTGACTGCCGCACCGACGGTGCCGTAGCCGAGCAGTGCGACCGGTACGTCAACCGACGCCATGAACCTCCGCGGCTTCCTCGCGCACGTTCAGCGCGCGAAGACGCGCACCTACCTGCTCGATCTGCGTCTCGGCGAGCTTCGCGCGGTACTCGTCCAGCACCGGCTGGCCGCGGTCCATCTCGGCGACCCAGTCGCGGGCGAAGGTCCCGTCCTGGATGTTCTTGAGGACGCCGCGCATGTTCTCGCGCACGTGCTCATCGACGACCTTCGGGCCGATCGCGTGCGAGCCGTACTCAGCCGTATCGGAGATCGAGTAGTGCATCCGCTCGATCCCGCCCTCCCAGATCAGGTCGGTGATCAGCTTCAGCTCGTGCAGGCACTCGTAGTAGGCGACCTCGGGCTGATAGCCGGCCTCGACGAGCGTCTCGAACCCGAGCTGGATCAGCTGCGTGACGCCGCCGCACAGCACGGTCTGCTCACCGAAGAGATCGGTCTCGGTTTCCTCCGCGAAAGTCGTCTCGACCATGCCCGCGCGCGCTGCGCCGAGCGCTGCGCCGTAGGCGAGCGCGAGCGCCTTCGCCTCACCGCTCGCGTCCTGCGCGACGGCGACCACCGCCGGGGTGCCGTACCCCTCGGTGTAGAAGCGGCGAACGACGTGGCCGGGGCCCTTCGGCGCGACCATGATCACGTCGTGGCCCTCCGGCGGCGTGATGCGGCCGTAGTGGACGTTGAAGCCGTGCGCGAAGAGCAGTGCCGCGCCGGGCTCGAGGTTCGGTGCGACCTCGTTCTCGTACAGCGCGGGCTGCGCGCCGTCGGGGACGAGGAACGCGACGAGCTGCGCGCCCTTCACGGCGTCCGCGGTCGAGGCGACCGTCAGCCCGGCCTCTTCGGCCGCGGCGGCCGAGGCGCTGCCCTCGCGCAGCCCGACGACGACGTCGACGCCGGACTCGTGCAGGTTGAGCGCATGCGCGTGCCCCTGGCTTCCGTATCCGAGCACCGCGACCTTCCCGCTGAGGAGGTCGATGTTGCCCGCCTTGATGATCTCGGCCATGTGTTGGTGGTCCTTTCGAATCAGACGTTGACGGAGGATTGTGCGTCGCGACCTGCCGCGCTGGGGCGGCGGAGGCCGACTCGCCCGGTGCGGACGAGCTCGCGCACGCCGTAAGGACGAACGAGCTCTTCGAACGCCTCGAGCTGATCCGGGCGTCCGACGAACTCGAAGGTGATCGCATCGCGGCCGATGTCGGCGACTTGGGCGCCGGCCACCTGGCTGAGCGCGACGAGCTCCGCACGGCGATCGGGGGCGACACTGACGGTGATCAGCGCGAGCTCGCGCTCGACGGCCTCGTCGGGGCGCAGCTCGGTGACGCGCAGCACGTTCACGAGCTTGTGCATCTGCTTCTCGATCTGCTCGAGCGAGTGCTCGCTGCAGTCGACACGCAGCGTCAACCTCGAGATGTCGGCACTCTCGGTCGGCCCGACCGCGAGGCTCTGGATGTTGTACCCGCGCCGCGAGAAGAGCTGAGACACGCGCGCGAGCGCGCCCGGCCGGTTCTCGAGACGGACGGAGATCGTGTGGCTGCTCATGCCGACACGACCTCTCCACCGGGCGCCTCGATGATGTCGACCGCCGCCGCGCCGGCCGGGATCATCGGGAAGCACTTCTCCTCGGCATCGCAGCGGACGTCGACGACGGCGGTGCGACCGGCGTCGAACGCCGCCACCAGCGCGTCCTCGAGCTGATCGCCGTTCTCGACGGTGAAGCCCGCGCAGCCGTAGGCCTCGGCGAGCTTCGCGTAGTCGGGCGCGACCTGCGTCAGGTGCGTCTGGGCGAAGCGCTCGTCGTAGAACATCTCCTGCCACTGGCGCACCATGCCGAGCCAGCCGTTGTTCAGGATCACGGTGACGATCGGCAGCCGCTCGAGCGCGGCGGTCGCGAGCTCCTGGCACGTCATCTGGAAGCAACCGTCGCCGTCGATGCAGACCACGGTCGCATCGGGCCGCGCAGCCTTGGCGCCGATCGCGGCGGGCAGGCCGTAGCCCATCGTCCCGAGCCCTCCCGACGTGATGAACGACCGCGGCTGCTCGCACTGGATGTACTGCATCGCCCACATCTGATGCTGGCCGACGCCCGTCGTCCAGATCACGTCCTCCTCGCGGGTCGCGGCGAGGTCACGCAGCGCCTCGACCGCCGTCTGCGGCTTGAGCACGCCGTCCGCCTTCTCATACCGGAACGGGAACTGCGCGCGCCAGTCCTCGAGCTGGCGCAGCCAGGGCCCGCGGTCGGGAGCGCCGTCTGCTGCGGCCGCTCTTACCTCCGACGCCAGCTGCGACAGCGCGATCTTGAGCGGACCGACGACCGGGATCTCCGCGTGGCGGATCTTCCCCACCTCCGCCGCATCGATGTCGAAGTGGATCACCTTCGCGCCCGGGGCGAACGCCGACACCTTGCCGGTGACGCGATCGTCGAAGCGCGAGCCGACGGCGATCACGAGGTCGGCCTTGTTGAGTGCCCAGTTCGCGTACTTCGAGCCGTGCATGCCGGGGTGCCCGTAGTTCAGCGGGTGCGAGTCCGGCAGGGACCCCTTGCCCATCAACGTCACGACTGCGGGAAGCTGCGCCGAGTCGACGAGCTCGAGCAGCTCGGCACAGGCGTCCGCATTGAGCACACCGCCACCGGCGTAGACGATCGGCCGCTGCGCCGCGGCGATTGCCCTGGCCGCTTCCCGAAGCTGCCTGGGGTGCACCTTGTGCGGGGGCTTCCAGCCAGGCAGGTCGACGTCGTCGGGGTAAACGAAGTCGAATTCCGCTTCCTGGACGTCCTTGGCGATGTCGACGAGCACGGGCCCTTGACGGCCGGTTCGCGCCACGTGAAACGCTGCCTTCATGACGCCGGGCAGCTCCTCGACATCCTGAACGAGCCACGAATGCTTGACGATCGGCATGGTGATGCCCGTGGCATCGATCTCCTGGAACGCGTCGGTGCCGATCAGGCTCGACTTCACCTGACCCGTGATCGCGACGAGCGGGGTCGAGTCCATCCACGCGTCGGCGATCGGGGTGACGAGGTTCGTCGCGCCTGGCCCGGAGGTCGCGATCGCGACCCCGACCTTGCCCGAGGCGCGCGCGTAACCCTCCGCCATGTGGCCCGCGCCCTGCTCGTGACGGGCGAGCACGTGCCGCACGGTGGTGCCGCGCGCGATCGCGTCGTAGGTCGGCAGGATCGCGCCGCCAGGGATGCCGAACGCGACGTCGACACCCTCGGCCTCGAGAGAGCGCAGGATCGCGTCGGATCCCAACATCCGTTTGCCGCGGCTCATCCCGCCACCTCGTCGAAGTGCTCGACGTCGGTGCGCGACTGCGGGAGCAGCTCGATCACCGCGTCGGTGAAGGAGCGCGTGTCGTGATCGTCGCGACGCCGGGCGACCTCGCCGACGGCCCGCTCGAGCGTGCGCGAGGCCGAGCGCCGCTTGAGGCCTTCGCTCAGCATCAGCGACGCCGTCAGGAGCATCCCCATCGGGTCGACGACGCCGAAGCCGGCGACGTCATCCGAGTCGGAGGTGCCGGGCGCGAAGACGCCGGGCCCGTGGTCGGGAAGCCACGCGTGGGCAACCGAGGACGGTGAGCCGGCGTAGTGCGCAGCCGCGTCGACCACCGGGGAGACGAGATGAGCCTCGGTGACGATCACATCGACCGACTCGGGCCGGTCGCGCAACCGGTCGAGCGCCTCGCCGAGACCGGACTCTTCGACCTCGAGCCCGCCCCAGCGGGTGGTCTGCGCGGCGATCGCGGAGCGCCACTCGCTCGACTCGCCGACACAAAGGATACGCCCGTGCCGAGAGGCGGCGCACGAGAACGCACGCGCGATCGCGATGTCGTTGGCCCAGTCGCCGACCGGCCCCGCGACCACGAGATCTCCGGCATCGCGCAGCTGCACGCGCGCGACGCGCCAGGCGAGATGCAGGTCGGCTTTCACGCCGTCGAGCGCCGGCTCGTTCGGCGAAGCGACCAGGATCGCGTCGACTTCCCTGTAGCCGCTCCGCGTGGCGGGCGGCAGCGGATGGCCGGAGCGGGTAATCGCTTCACCCCCGAACGGGAGGTGGCGATCGTCGAGGTCGAGCTGGTGCAGCTTCGACACGCGCTCGAGCGCGCGCGTCGCCGCAGCCATCAGCTCGGGCCCCACCCCGTCTCCGGCGAGACAGGCAACAGTCTTGACATTCACTCGCAAACCTCCTGAAAGGGTCATCGATCGTTTTCGCTTCGTCCGACCCGCACCGCGGGCGCACTGCTCCTGCTGAAGTCGGCGTATGCGGCGTCGACTGGCCGCGTGAGCGAAATCTCCCCCTAGAGGGGGAGAATGACGATGACCGTAAGAATGACGAGCCCGGGCATGAGCAACCGCGCCGCAAGTGGCGTCCGGGGCTCGAATGCGAGGGCTGAACGGATCATCGTGATTTGAGTGTGCCCACAACGATCCGGGTTGTCAAGCTTTACAAGGTATAGCGACCTCTCGTTGCCAAACCGGGCGGCTCTCACTATGCTTTTGAAAGCGATGATCGGAAAGCGCCCACATTCCCACGCGGCCGACAGCATTTCTCGCACCGTCGGCCTGCGCGCGCTTGCCCTCCTCCTCCCCTAGGGGAGCCGACCACGCGACATATCCGTCTCGCGTTTCCCGCCTTGCGGGAGCAGTCCGCCCACTCGAGGAGCCAAGCCATGACGATGCCCTACTGGAAGTACCGCCCCTATCCGACCGTCGACCTGCCCGACCGCACCTGGCCGAGCCGGGTCGTCGACCGGGCGCCGATCTGGTGCTCGACCGACCTTCGGGACGGAAACCAGGCACTGGTCAAGCCGATGGACTCCGCGCGCAAGCAGCGCATGTTCGACCTGCTCGTCCAGCTCGGGGTGAAGGAGATCGAGGTCGGCTTTCCATCCGCCTCGCAGACCGACTTCGAGTTCGTCCGCCGGCTGATCGAGGAGGATCGCATTCCCGCCGACACGACGATCGCCGTGCTGACGCAGGCCCGGCCCGCGCTGATCGAGCGGACCTACGAAGCGGTCGAGGGCGCCAGGCGCGCGATCGTGCACCTCTACAACTCGACGTCGGCCACGCAACGGCGTGTCGTCTTCCGCCTGGACAAGGCCGGGATCGTGGATCTCGCCGTACGTGCGACCGCGCTCTGCAAGGAGCTCGCCGAGCAAACGCAGACGGAGATCCTGTTCGAGTACTCGCCCGAGAGCTTCCACGGCACCGAGCTCGAGTTCGCGCTCGAGATCTGCGAAGCGGTCATGGAGGTCTGGGAGCCCACGCCTGAGAAACCGATGATCGTAAACCTGCCGACGACGGTCGAAGCGTTTCCTCCCAACGTCTACGCGGATCGCATCGAATGGTTCCAGAGGCACGTCTCGAGGCGCGACAGCATCCTGCTGAGCGTGCACCCCCACAACGATCGAGGCACGGCCGTCGCGACCGCCGAGCTCGGTCTGATGGCCGGCGCCGATCGCGTCGAGGGCACCCTCTTCGGAAACGGAGAGCGCACCGGCAACGTGGACCTGATCACGATCGCCTTGAACCTGCTGACCCAGGGTGTCGATCCACAACTCGACCTGTCACAGCTCGACGAGGCGAAGGCGATCGTCGAGGAATGCAACGAGCTGCCGATCCACCCGCGCCACCCCTGGGTCGGAGAGCTCGTCTACACCGCCTTCTCCGGATCGCACCAGGACGCGATCAAGAAAGGGATGTACGCGCAGCAACAGGAGCGCTCGGAGGTGTGGGACGTTCCGTACCTGCCGATCGATCCTGCAGACCTCGGCCGAAGCTACGAGGCGATCATCCGCGTCAACTCACAGTCGGGCAAAGGCGGAGTCGCCTATCTGATGGAGACCGAGCACAGCCTGGAGCTGCCGCGCGGGCTTCAGGTCGACTTCGCCCAGAAGGTGCAGGCGATCACCGACCTGCGCGGCGGCGAGCTGACCGCCGACGAGCTCCTCGAGGCCTTCCACGAGCACTACCTCTCGCACACCGGCCCCTACGAGCTCGGGTCCTACACGCACTCGAGCACCGACACGGATCAGATCGTCGCGGAGCTCGCGCGCGACGGCGAGGCGCAGGAGGTCTCCGGGTCGGGCAACGGGCCGATCGCGGCTCTCGTCGACGCCTTCGAGCAGAACTTCGGGATCGCAATCCGCATTCGCGACTACCACGAGCACGCGATGGCCGCGGCCGCGGACGCGACCGCGGCTGCCTACATCGAAGCCGACATCGACGGCGATCTGATCTGGGGTGTCGGTCTCCACCCGAGCATCGTGACGGCCTCCCTGCGCGCGGTCGTGAACGCGGTCAACCGCGCGCTCGCCCAGCGCAAGGCGCTCGAGGGGGCCCTGCTGTTCGATTAGGTCGTTCGACGCTGAACTGGCGCGTCTCGGCGTGTTCCTCGCCCGGTGCCTGGCACCGAACGCGGAGCACGGCGGGCATCCCGTCCGCTGGTCCGATGCCAACCAGTGAAGCGCACGCAAGGCGCAGCCGCAAGGCCCGTGAACAACCTGGCACACACTTGTGACGGTGCCTGGCACCGTCCTCGGCGCTAACGGAAGCCCGGCGCGCTAGTGAGCGGCGGGAGTGCGACGGCCCTTGGCGGGGGCCGGGATCATCCACGAGCGGCCGAACCTGCGCATCTCACGGATGATCGGCAGCAGCGCGCGCCCCTTCTCCGTCAACTCGTACTCGACGCGCGGCGGCGATTCGGGGTAGCTCCTGCGAACGAGGACACCCTGGCGCTCGAGCATGTCGAGCCGCTCGGAGAGGGTGCGCGGACTGATGCCGGGGCAGGCCTTCTCGAGTTGCATGAAGCGGCGCGGGCCTTCGGAAAGGTCATGGACGATCAGCGGGGTCCACTTGGTGGCGATGATCTCCGCGGTTGCCGCGACCGCGCAGTTCACGTGGACGTGGGTGTCGTTCATCGTTCTTCTCATGGCGCGAATCTTACTCCCCCCGGCGGTTCGTGGCTATCGAAAGTGAAGTGCTGCCCGTCGACCCGTTTTCGACACCATCGAGCCAGGCGATCACCTCCGCGGCGCACTTCCGGCCCTCGTTGATCGCCCAGACAATCAGCGACTGGCCCCGCCTGGCATCGCCGGCGGCAAAGACACCGTCGACCGAGGTCCCGTAGCGGGCGGCGTCCACGTTGCCGCGGTCGTCGCGCTGTACTCCGAGCCGGTCGAGCACCGGCGTCTCGGGGCCGAGGAAGCCCATCGCGAGCAGCACCAGGTCGGCCGGCCGCGACTCGTCCGTCCCCGGCACGAGCTCGAAGGGCGGCACGCCGGCGTTCTGCTGCCAGTGGATCTGCTCCACCCGACCGTTCCCGGTCAGGGCCGTCGTCGAGATGGCGAAGTCGCGGTCACCGCCCTCCTTCAGGGCGTACGACGTGCGCAGCTTCATCGGCCAGCGCGGCCACGGCGTGATCTCGTCGGGCCGCGAGAGCGGCGGCTCGCCGAGCAGCTCGATCTGCGTCACCGAGGCGGCGCCCTCGCGGTTCGCATGCCCGACGCAGTCGGCGCCGGTGTCCCCGCCGCCGATCACGACGACGTGCTTGCCGGCGGCGCTGATCCCGCTCTCGCCGCGCTGGCGGGAGTAGAGGTACTCCATCGCGAAGTGGACGCCGTCCAGCTCGCGGCCCGGCACCGGCAGGTCGCGCGGTACGCGCGACCCGGTCGCGAGCACCAGCGCGTCGTGGCGCTCCTGCAGCTCTGCGACGTCGACGTCACCGCCAACGTCAGCGCCGAAGACGAACTCCACTCCCTCCTCGACGAGCTGCTGCACGCGGCGCTCGACGAGCCACTTCTCGATCTTGAACTCCGGCACCCCGAAGCGGACGAGCCCGCCCGCCGCCTCGTCGCGCTCGTAGAGAGTCACCTGCTCGCCCGCGCGCGCGAGCTGCTGCGCGGCCGCGAGGCCCGCCGGGCCCGAGCCGATCACGCCGACGCTGCGGCCGGTGCGCTTCGCGGCCGGTTGCGGCACGACCCAGCCTTCGTCCCACGCGCGATTGACGATCGCGACCTCGATCTGCTTGATCGTCACCGCGTTGCCCTCGTTGATCTCGAGCACGCACGCGGCCTCGCACGGGGCCGGGCAGAGGCGGCCGGTGAACTCGGGGAAGTTGTTCGTGCGGTGCAGCTGCTGGATCGCCTCTTCCCAGCGGTCGCGATAGACAAGGTCGTTCCAGTCCGGGATCAGGTTTCCGAGCGGGCAGCCGTCATGGCAGAAGGGGACGCCGCACTCCATGCAGCGCGCGCCCTGCTCGCGGAGCTCTGCGAGCGGCAGCGTGCCGACGAACTCCTTGAAGTCGCCGACGCGCTCGCGCGGGTCGCGCTCGGGCGCGTCCTGCCGCGGCACCTTGATGAATGCTCCGATGCGGCCCATCAGGCCGCCGCCTCCGATTCCTTGGTCACGAAGCCGGCACCGCCGGAGGAGAGGGGCGCGTCGTCGTAGCGGATCTCCTCGTCGCCGAGCTCGGAGAGCGCCCGCTTGTAGTCGTGGGGCATCACCTTCACGAACCGGGCCGAGTTCCAGTCCGCGAGAACGCGCGCGGCGACGGGCGAGCCCGTGCGCTCGGCGTGCTCGGCGAGAAGCACGCGCACGGTCTCCTCGTCTTCTTCCTCGAGCGCCTCGAGCCCGACGAGCTGCGTGTTGCAGCGCGTAGCGAAGGCCCCGTCCTCGTCGAGGACGTAGGCGATGCCGCCGCTCATCCCGGCGGCGAAGTTGCGTCCGGTCGGGCCGAGGACGACGACCCGGCCGCCCGTCATGTACTCGCACCCGTGGTCGCCGACGCCCTCGACGACGGCCGCTGCACCGGAGTTGCGGACGGCGAAGCGCTCGCCCGCGATCCCGCGGAAGAACGCACGGCCGGCCGTCGCGCCGTAGAGCACGGTGTTGCCGACGATCACGTTCTCCTCCGCGGAGAACTGCGCCTCGTCCGGCGGGCGCACGGCGAGCGTTCCGCCCGAGAGCCCCTTGCCCACGTAGTCGTTCGCGTCGCCGATCAGCGTCAGCTCGACGCCAGGCGCCAGCCACGCACCGAACGACTGGCCCGCGGAGCCGTGCAGCTCGAAGGCGATCGAGCCGGGCGGCAACCCCGCGCGCCCGTGCTGCTTGGTGACGTGGTTCGAGAGCAGGCCGCCGATCGTGCGGTCGACGTTGTGGACGTCGAAGCGCGTTGCGCCGCCTTCTTCGACGGAGTCGATCAGCGTCCAGTCGAGTGCGCCCGGGAGCGGCGATACCTGCCCGTGCGTGCGGCGGAGCGGCGTGCCGGCCGGCACGTCGGGCATCCGCAGCAGGTTGGAGAGGTCGATGCCGCGCTCCTGCCACTGCTCGAGCGCGTCGTCTGCCTCGAGCAGGTCGACGCGGCCGACAAGATCATCGAACTTCGCGACGCCGAGCGATGCCATGATCGCCCGCACCTCCTCGGCGACAAAGAAGAAGAACTCGATCACGTGCTCGGGCTGACCCTTGAAGCGCTTGCGCAGCTCGGGATCCTGCGTCGCGATCCCTACTGGGCAGGTGTTCAGATGGCAGGCGCGCATCATCACGCAGCCCGTCGCGATCAGCGGCGCCGTCGCAAAGCCCATCTCGTCCGCGCCGAGCAGCGCTGCAACGACGACGTCGCGGCCCGTCTTCAGCTGGCCGTCGGTCTGCACCCAGATACGCGAGCGCAGGTCGTTGAGGACGAGGGTCTGCTGCGTCTCGGCGAGCCCGATCTCCCACGGGACGCCCGCGTGCAGGATCGACGAGACCGGCGATGCTCCCGTCCCACCGTCGTGACCGGAGATCAGCACGTGGTCGGCGTTCGCCTTCGCGACGCCGGCTGCGACCGTGCCGACCCCGACCTCGGACACGAGCTTCACCGAGATGCGCGCCTCGGGGTTCGCGCAGCGTAGGTCGTAGATCAGCTGCTTCAGATCCTCGATCGAGTAGATGTCGTGATGCGGCGGCGGCGAGATCAGGCCGACGCCCGGTGTCGTGAAGCGCACGCCCGCGATGTAACGGTCGACCTTGTGCCCCGGCAGCTGCCCGCCCTCGCCGGGCTTCGCGCCCTGCGCCATCTTGATCTGAAGCTCGTCGGCGTTCGTCAGGTAGTCGATGTTCACACCGAAGCGGCCCGACGCGACCTGCTTGATCTTCGAGCGACGCTCGTCGCCGAAGCGCACCGGGTCCTCGCCGCCCTCGCCCGTGTTCGAGCGGCCACCGATGCGGTTCATCGCGACGGCGAGCGTCTCATGCGCCTCGCGCGAGAGCGAGCCGAGCGACATTGCGCCGGTCGAGAAGCGCTTCACGATCTCGCGGGCAGGCTCGACCTCGTCGAGCGGGATGCCGCCGTCGGCACGCGCCTTGAAGCGCATCAGGCCGCGCAGCGTCGAGCGGCGCGCGGTGTCGGCATTGACCTCGGCGGCGTACTGCTCATACGTCTCGGCGCCGCCGCCGCGCACCGCATGCTGCAGGAGCGCGATCGTCTCGGGGTTCCACTGGTGGTGCTCGCCGTCGCGGCGCCAGGCGTAGAGGCCAACGACGGGCAGCAGCTCGCCCGCCACGCCGGGATAGGCCCGTGCATGCCGCAGGAGCGCCCCCTCGGCGAGCTCCGGCAGCCCGATCCCGCCGATGCGAGACGGCGTGCCGGTGAAATGCTTGTCCACGAGCTCGGTCGAGAGCCCGACGGCCTCGAAGATCTGCGCGCCGCAGTAGGACGAGATCGTCGAGATGCCCATCTTCGAGATCGTCTTGAGGAGGCCCTTGCCGATCGCCTTCACAGCGCGCGCCTTCGCTTCCTCCGCGTCGAGCTCGAGCCGCCCTTCGCGCACGAGCTCGGAGATCGTCGCCAGCATCAGGTACGGGTTGACCGCGGCCGCGCCGTAGCCGATCAGCACGGCGACGCTCTGCACGCTGCGCGGTTCGCCCGACTCGACGATCAAGCCCGCCTGCAGTCGCGTCCCGGCGCGCACGAGATGGTGGTGCACCGCACCGACCGCGAGCAGCGACGGCATCGCGACGCGCGTCGGGCCCATCGACCGGTCGGAGAGGATCAGGATGTTCGCGCCGCCGGCGAGCGCGCCGTCGGCCTCGGCGCAGATGCGCTCGACGGCCCGCTCGAGCCCGTCTACGCCTTCTTCGACCGGCCAGGTCGTGTCGATCGTGTGCCCCTTGAAGACCTCCGAGTCGACCTGGCGCAGGCTCTCCAGCTCGTGGTTTCTGAGGATCGGGTTCTCGATGATCAGCTGACGCGCATGCTGGGGCGTTTCGTCGAGCAAGTTGTGCTCGGAGCCGACGAGCGACTGCACGCTCATCACGACCGCCTCGCGGATCGAGTCGATCGGCGGGTTCGTCACCTGCGCGAAGAGCTGTTTGAAGTAGGAGTAGAGGAGCGGCCGCCGGTTCGAGAGCACGGCGAGCGGCGTGTCGTTGCCCATCGAGCCGATCGCCTCCTCCGCGTTCGCCGCGAGGGGCGAGAGCATCACCTTCATGTCCTCCTGCGTGTAGCCGAAGGCCAGCTGCAGGCGGCGCAGCGGCTCGCCCGCGGGGCGCTCCGGCTCGCGGCGCGGCAGGTCGGCGAGCCGCACGTGCTCGCGCTCGAACCACTCCGCGTACGGCCGCCGCGTCGCGACCTCGCGCTTGATCTCCGGGTCGGGCACGATCCGCCCCTGCTCCAGATCGACGAGGAAGAGCTTCCCGGGCTGCAGGCGCCCCTTGCGCACGACGTCCTCGGCGGGAATGTCGAGCACGCCGGTCTCGGACGCGAGCACGACCCAGCCGTCGCGCGTCTCGAGCCAGCGGCCCGGACGCAGGCCGTTGCGATCGAGCGTCGCGCCGATCACACGTCCGTCCGTGAACGCGATCGCCGCGGGACCGTCCCACGCCTCGGTCAGGCACTCGTGGAACGCGTAGAAGCCGCGCAGCTCGTCGGAGACGTCGGAGCGCCCGGCATACGCCTCCGGGACCATCATCATCAGCGCGTGCGGCAGCGAACGGCCCGCGAGCACAAGCAGCTCGAGCACGTTGTCGAGCACCGCTGTGTCGGAGCCACCGGGGCGCACGACCGGCAGCACCTTCTGAAGGTCGTCGCCGAAGAGGTGCGATGCGAGTTGCGACTCGCGCGCGCGCATCCAGTTGACGTTGCCGCGCAGCGTGTTGATCTCGCCGTTGTGGGCGATCATCCGGTACGGGTGCGCGAGCTCCCAGCTCGGGAATGTGTTGGTCGAGAATCGCGAGTGGATGAGTGCCAGCGCGCTCGCGAAGGACTCGTCGGCGAGGTCCGGGTAGTAGCTCCCGAGCTGCGGCGCCGTCAGCATCCCCTTGTAGACGAGCGTCCGTGCCGAGAAGCTCGGGACGACGAGCTCCGGGCCCGCGGCGAGCTCGGCGACACGGCGGATGACATAGAGCTTGCGCTCGAACGCGTCGGGGTCGGTCGCCAGCTCCGGCGCAGCCTCGACAAAAAGCTGGCGCACGACGGGCGCAAAGAGGCGCGCCTGCGAACCGACGTGGCGCCCGTCAACGGGTACGTCGCGCCAGCCGATCACCGTCTGGCCCTCGGCCGCGACCGTCTCCTCGAGCAGGCGCTCGAGCTCGGCGCGGCGGGAGGCCTTCTGCGGCAGGAAGCACACGGCGACGCCGTAGGCGCCGCGCCGCGGGAGCTTCACCTCCCCGAGACCGCGCAAGAACGCGTCCGGCATCTGGACGAGGATCCCGGCGCCGTCACCCGTGTCGGCATCGGCGCCGGCTGCGCCGCGGTGCTCGAGGTTCGCGAGCGCCGTCAGGGCGCGGGCAACGGCTTCGTGCGTCGGGACGCCGTCCAGCCGCGCCACCACGGCGACGCCACACGCGTCGTGCTCGAAAGCCGGGTCATACAGGCCCGATGCCTTCATCAGCGCTGCACTTCCATAAGCTCCGTCCCCCCACCTGACTTTTGGCTAGTCCGGCGGGGTGAGGGGAAAGCGGAGCCGGCTAGCGCTGTTGCGGGCGCGAGAACTTGACAATCTTCGGAACGAGAGGCTCGCGCGACTGCATCACTTCAAAGAGTAAAGCAACAATCGGATAGACGCAAATCGCGAGTCGGTCTGACACTTCATTTTCTGTAGTCTTAACGTCCCCAAAGGTTTCAAGGAGGATCCATGGCACTGCAGCTTGGTGACGAAGCTCCCGATTTCACCGCCGAGTCGACGGAAGGCGAGCTCAAGTTCCACGAGTACCTCGGAGACTCGTGGGGCGTGCTCTTCTCGCATCCCAAGGACTTCACCCCGGTGTGCACGACCGAGCTCGGCTACATGGCCAAGCTGAAGCCCGAATTCGACAAGCGGAACGTCAAGATCATCGGGTTGTCAGTCGATCCGGTCGACAAGCATTCGAAATGGGCAGCGGACATCGAGGAGACGCAGGGTCACGCGCCCAACTATCCGCTGATCGGGGATGCGGACTTCAACGTGTCGAAGCTCTACGGGATGCTCCCCGCGTCCGTGTCCGGCGACCCGGCTGAACGCACCCCGGCCGACAACCAGACGGTGCGCAATGTCTTCGTCGTCGGCCCGGACAAGAAGGTCAAGCTCATCCTTGTCTATCCGATGACGACGGGCCGCAACTTCGATGAGGTACTTCGAGTGATCGACTCGCTGCAGCTCACCGCGAACCACAAGGTCGCGACGCCGGTGAACTGGCAGCAGGGCGACGACGTGATCATCGCCGGGTCGGTCTCCGACGAGGAAGCCGCCGAGCGCTTCCCAGGCTACGAGACGGTCAAGCCGTACCTGCGGAAGACGCCGCAGCCGACGGGCTAGGCAAGTCGAAACTCACGAACCTGGTTAAAGAGCGAACCAGGTTCGGTTCTAGGGACGGAACCTGGTTCGTTCTGTGAACCAGGTTCCAGAGTTTCTCGGCAGATTGTGATCTCTCGACCCTGAGTTCCCTGTCAGGAATCAGGTTCGGGCAGCGCTGAACCCGCTTCAGCGCTGGCGAACAAGACTCACGACCGTGAACCCGAACGCTCATGGCCCTGTTTGCTGGCGATGCAGCATGGCAGGCGCTAGCTACACGTAGCCGCTGTTGCGTAGTGAGCGTTCTGCTTCCTGGGAAAGCTCCGCGAGTTCGATGCCCAGGATGCGGCTGCTTAGCATCCTCATTCGCTGCTCCGCGGCGGCGGAGAGTTGAGGGTAGATATCTGTGAGCGAGAATGTGGCTCCAGTCCCGGTGCCCTCCTGAAAAATCCAGAAGAGGTCGGACTCTTCGTCAAGATCTTTCGAAATGAAGATGCGAAATACCGCATTCCGCGACGCTGCAGCCGGACCCGCGGAGTTCACCGATAGCGAAACGATTTGGCCAGGCGTCTGGACTAACGCGCGGAATCCGTCAGGAGTTGCTGGGGGTTGGGTCTGTCCACCACCAACGCTGATGGTGATGCCGCTCGGGAGACTCAATGTCCCGGCCTCTTGCCCAAGCATTCGCTGGAATTCAGCAAGCAAGTTGCTCGCGTATAGATCGATGTCTGTATGCGTCAGTCCGCCCTGCGCCATCACTAGCGTGCGAAGCCGAGCAGCGCCTTGCTCAGGCGATGGAGTTCCGGCGCTGCGTAGTGTCTCGGCAACGAGCTCGACCGCCGCGATGGCGGCGTTGTTAACTACTGCGACGAACTCGGCCCGGTCGCCGGCGTCCGCGGACGAGAGAGCATCAAAGTACGGAAGCCGTTGATCGGCGAAGACCAACAGCGGAACGCTGGCCGCGCGATAGAGATACACAGACGCGAGTGCGCGAGCGACGCGTCCATTACCATCCGCGAACGGATGGATCGCGACCAAGCTGTAGTGGGCGTAAGCCGCCTGCAGTACCGGATGAGCAGCGGCGAACTCCTCGCTCTCCAAGTTCGCAACGAGACGGGCCATCTCATCGCGGGTGCGATCGACCGGGGCATAAGCGTGCCGTGAGCCGTCGGCGAGCTGGACGTGGTTCGGGTATTGCTTGTACTGCCCGCGAGTGAGGGGTTGTTCCTGCCGCCCGACCGGCGTCTGCACGGTGTAGGTCTCTTGGGGCTTAGTCAGCTCTTCGTGAATGCGCCTGATCCAAGCTTCAGTCACCGGAATGCGCTGGGTTGCCACGTCAAGGACCAGCTGATAGGTGGCGAGTTGCGCGTCGAAGAAAGACACGGTTTCACCACCGTGCGCCTCCAATGCCCGCTCCCAAGCCGCGGCCTGCGTCGCCACAGTCATCGTCAGGCCTCGGTCCGTCGAATATAGACCTTCAATCGCTCCTGTGTCGAAGGCCGCGGCGCGCAGGACGACATCAAGGGCCTGAGCCAGGCTGGCCCGGTCAACCCTGTTGGCGAGCGCATTTAGTTCGGCTAGCCGCTTATCCCAGACGAGTTCCCGGGGAACGGTTGTCGGCCACTCGGCGAACTGCGGGTACAGGACGTATTCCTCGTCGAGCCTCGCCAGCTCCTCAGGGGTGATGGGATCCACAGCCTGCACCCCAAGATCGTACGCCTGTTAACGGATTCCGCGAGCGGACGTCACTGACGAACTGCTCGGGACGCCAGCACGTCCTCGACCTGAGCCAGATCGATGCCGCGCGCGGCGAGCAGGACGTACAGGTGGTAGATGAGATCGGCGGCCTCCTCCACGAGGCGGTCGTCGGTCTCGTCGAGCGCCGCCACCGTCACCTCGACCGCTTCCTCGCCCACCTTGCGCGCCGCCGCGCCAACGCCGGCGTTCAGCAGCTCGGTCGTATAGGAGCCCTCCGGACGCTCGGCCGCGCGCTGCGCGATCGTGCGCCACAGCGCAGGCGCGAAGCACGAGCTCGCCCCCGTGTGACACGTAGGCCCGGCCGCAGTCGCGCGCACGACGAGCGCGTCGCCATCGCAGTCGTCACGGATCTCCTCGACCGCGAGCGTGTTCCCGGACGTCTCGCCCTTCTTCCAGAGTTGCTCGCGCGAGCGGCTCCAGAACCAGACCTCGCCGGTCTCGCGCGTCAGACGCTCGGCCTCGTCGTTCATCCAGCCGAGCATCAGTACACGGTTCGTCTGCGCGTCTTGCACGATCGCCGCCTTCAGGTTCATCGGACCGGTACTCCCAGCTCGCGGACTTCCTCGCGGAGCGACGCCAGCCGTTGCGGATCCTCGTGCAGGATCGATGCGAGCAGCGCCGCCTGCGCGACGCCGAGCGCGTCGGCGACATGCGTTGCGTTGCCCGCTCCGCCCGAGGCGATCACCGGCAGGCTCACCGCGCCTGCGACGGCGGTCGTCAGCGCCAGGTCGTAGCCCTCGCGCGTGCCGTCGGCGTCGATCGAGGTGAGCAGAATCTCCCCCGCGCCCCGCTGCTCGGCCTCGCGGGCCCACTCGACGGCGTCGCGGCGGGCGGAGAGCGTGCCTGCGTGCGAGCGGACGCGACCGCCTTCCGCGTCGATCGCGACGACGACCGCCTGCGAGCCGAGCCGCTCCGCGAGCTCGGTAATCAGCTCAGGGCGCGCGAGTGCCGCCGAGTTGACGCCGACCTTGTCGGCGCCCGCCTGCAGCAGGCGCTCCGCATCGTCGGCCGAGCGCACGCCGCCGCCGACCGTGAACGGGATCGCGAGGCGTTCCGCGACGCGCTTCACGAGCTCGACGAGCGTCGGGCGCTCCCCGATCGTCGCCTGGATGTCGAGGAACACCAGCTCGTCCGCGCCTGCGTCCGAGTACGCCGCGCCGAGCTCAATCGGATCGCCGACGTCGCGCAGCCCTTTGAACCGCACGCCCTTCACGACGCGCCCGGCGGCGACGTCGAGGCACGGGATCAAACGCGGGAGAGGGATAGCGCCTCCTCGAGGTAGCGCGCACCGAGCGCACCGCTCTTCTCCGGGTGGAACTGGCAGCCGACGAACGAGCCGAGGCGGGCCTCGGCGACGACGCCCTCCGACCAGGCGGTCGCGTGCGGCGTCTCCGCGGCGTAGGAGTGCGCGAAGTAGAAGGCGCCGCGCTCGTCGACCTCGGCCCAGCCCATGCGCGGCACGCGGCCTTCTTGCAACCGGGCGGCGCGACCCGGAACGAAGCCCAGCCCGTCGACGCCGCCATCTTCCTCCGTCCAGTCGAGCGCGAGCTGCAGGCCGAGGCAAATGCCGAAGATCGGGCGGTCGCGGTCGAACCGCTCGCGCAGCGCGACGTCGTGGCCACGCTCGCGCAGGCCGGCCATCGCCGCGCGCGCCGAGCCGACGCCGGGCAGGACGGCCAGGTCCGCGCGCGCGACATCCGTGGTGATGCGCGCGCCGAGGCGGCGGAACGCGATCTCCACCGAGCGCACGTTGCCGGCGCCGTAGCCGCAGATCGCGACGTTCACAGGATCCCCTTCGTCGACGGGATGCCGGCGCCGGCAGGCGCGACGGCCACCGCGAGCGAACGGCCGACCGCCTTGAACGCCGCCTCCGCGACATGGTGGGCATCGCGCCCCGAGGCCTCGACGTGAATGGTGGCGCGGGCCGCCTGCGCGAGGCTCGTGAACATGTGGACCGCCAGGCCCGGGTCGTGCTCGAGCTGCAGCTCGGCGAACGGGCGACCTCCAAGGTCGACGGCGGCGCGAGCGATCGCGTCGTCCATCGGCACGACGGCGTTGCCGTAGCGCGCGATCCCCGCGCGGTCGCCGAGCGCAGCATCGAGCGCTTCGCCGAAGGCGAGCGCGGCATCCTCGGCGGTGTGGTGGTCGCCGGTCTCGAGGTCACCGGCCCCCTCGAGCACGAGGTCGAAGCCTGCGTGGAACGCGAGCTGCTCGAGAAAGTGGTCGTAGATCCCTGCGCCGGTCGCGACGCGCACACGGCGCTGCCCGTCGAGCGCGAGCCTCGTCGCGAAGCGCGTCTCCGCGGTCGCGCGAATCGTGCGGACGCTGCGCCCACCTGAGACGGCAGGGCCGCCGAGCGCTTCGAGCAGGCGATCGTCGTCCTCGCGATCGAGTACCGACACCCGAAACGCGCCAGGGAACGAGCGGACGACGATCCCTTGCCCGAGCAGCGAGTCGACGATCGCTTCGGCGTTCTCGGCCGGGACGTAGAGGAAGTTCGCGTGCGACTCGAGCGGCGCGAAGCCGAGCGCGCGCAGCCCGTCCGCGAAGCGCTCGCGCTCCTCCAGCACCGGCCGCGGATCCGGTCGTGAGGCGAGCGCGGCAATCGCGAGCGCCGCGGAGAGGTCGGAGATCGGCGCGGGCGCCTGTCGCGCGTTCAGCTCGGCGGCGATCTCGGTAGACGCGAGCGCGTAGCCGATGCGCGCGCCCGCGAGTGCGAACAACTTGGAGAACGTGCGCAGGACGATCACGCCCTCGTCGAGCAGGGGAGCGGCGGTCTCACCGCTGAACTCGAAGTACGCCTCGTCCACCACGAGCGGCCGCGCGTCCGGCAGCGGGCCGAGCGTGCCGGTCGGGTTGTTCGGACGACAAGCGAAGGTGAGCACCGGGTCCTCGTCACCACTCTGTTTGTCCAAAACCTGCGCACCGGCGAGCTCGATGGCGATGCGAAAGAGCGGATATGTCGGCGCCTCGGGGATGGCGACCGTGTCGCCGGGCCCCGCGTACGCGCGGGCACAGAGCAGGATCAGATCGTCGGCACCCGCGCCCAGCACGACGTTGGCGGGCTCGACTCCGGCGTAGTCGGCGATCGCGCGGCGCAGCGTGCGGTAGCCGCCGGCCGGGTAGCCGCTGATTCGCGCGAGGGGCCCGGCAACGGTCGCGGGTCGCGTCGAGGAGAGCGGCTGCGACGGGGTGTTCTGGTCGAAGCGCAGCACCTGCGAGGGGTCGATGCCGGCGAGGCGCGCAACCTCGTCCGACGGCAATGCGAACGCGTAGGGCTTGAACGCGGGAGCGAGCGTCCTCATGCCGCCATCCGCTCGACGGGGACGATCAGGATCGACGACGCGCCCAGGGCCTCGAGGTCGGGCAGCAGCCGCCAAACGTCGGTGGCCGGCACGAGCGCGTGCACGGCGACCATGCTCTCGGCCGCGAGCGGCAGGACGCTCGGAACGCGTGGGCTCAGCAGCTCGCCGATCGCCGGCAACGCGCTCTCCGGTGCGTTCAGCATCAGGTAACGGTGCTGCCGGGCCTCAACGACGGCGCGCAGCATCGCAACGAGCGGGCCGGCGCGCTCTTCGTCGCGCGCGACGAGCACCGCCTCGGACTCGAGCAGCACGGCGATCGAGCGCAGGCCGTTCGTGCGCAGTGTGTTGCCGGACGAGACGAGGTCGACGATCGCGTCGGCAAGACCGAGGCGTGGCGTGATCTCGACGGAGCCGCTGACATCGACGAGCGTGACGTCGACCGGCAGCAGTTCAGCGGCGAGGCGCGGATATACGGTCGCGACTGCGGCGCCGGCCAGGTCCGCGAGCTCGCGATACGGCGACTCCTCGGGCACCGCCGCCTCGAGCCGGCACGAGCCGAAGCCGAGCGGCAGCACCTCGAGCACGTCTGCGGCGCGTTCGCGCACGAGGTCGATCCCGGTGATCCCGCAGTCGACCACGCCGTCCTGGACGTACTCCGGAACGTCGGAAGCGCGCACGAGCAGCACCTCGACCGGCGCGTTGCGGCAGGGGAAGGCGAGCGCGCGGTCGCCCGGCTGCTCCGGGCCGAGGCCCGCGTCTTCGAGGAGGTGGAAGGACGGCTCGCGGAGCCTCCCTTTGACCGGCACCGCGACACGCATCATCTTGCCTCCGTCGGGCCTACGGCTTAGGACGTCGCGCGATCGAGCGCTTGCCGGTAGCCACCCTCGCCGTGACGCAACCAGTGGGCGACCCGCGTCACCGTCGTCGTCGAGGCGCCGGTTCGCTCGGCGATCTCCAGGTACGGCAGTCCCTGCTCCAGCAGGCGTGCTACTTCCCACCGGTGAGCCATCGCCTCGAGCTCCGACAGCGTGCACAGGTCCCGGAAGAAGCTCTCCGTCTCTTCCCGGCTCTCCAGCGACTGGATCGCGTCGAAGAGCGCTTTCATTTCCTTGGTCCGCCACGGATGTCGCGTTCTCTCTCTCATGGCTCTATGTTAGCACGCTAACATGCGGTCATGTGGTTCGAGCAACAGATTGAGGTGATCCCGGCCGTGGACGTGCTCGGCGAGGGCGCGGTGCGCCTTGAGCGCGGGGACTACGACTCGGTCGTCGAGCGGGCCGGCGAGCCGGTCGTCCTGGCGGAGCGCTGGGTCGCGGCCGGGGCGCCTCGGATCCACCTCGTCGACCTCGACGGCGCGCGCAGCGGCCGGGTTCGTCCCGAGCTCGTGCGCGCGATCGCGGCCACGGGCGTCCGGGTCCAGGCCTCGGGCGGGATCCGCAGCCTCGCCGACGCACGTGCCCTGCTCGAGGCGGGCGCCGACCGTGTCGTCGTCGGCACGGCGGCCTGGCCGGATCCGTCGCCCTGGTTCGAGCTCGGCGACGCGCTCGTGCTGGCGCTCGACGTGCGCGACGGCGAGGTGCGGACCGCCGGCTGGACGGTCGGCACCGGCATCCGCTTCGAAGACGCGCTCGCACGCGCCGGCGGCAGTCGCATGCTCGTGACCGCGATCGACCGGGACGGCACGCTCACGGGCCCGGACGTCGAGCTCGTGCGGCAGGCGGTCGACGCGGGCGGTCGTGTGCTCGCGGCCGGCGGCATCCGCTCGGTCGAAGACGTCGCAGCGCTCGCGGGCGCGGGCGCCGAAGCGGCAATCGTTGGCCGCGCTCTGCTCTCGCAAGGTGTCTGACACCCTTTCGCACGTCGACGGAAGCACGCACTACGAAGAGGTGTCAGACACCGCTTAGGAGCGGAGCAGCGCGACGGCCTCGTCGTGCAGCACGCCGTTCGTCGCGACGAAGCTCTGACCGATGGCAGGCGCCTCGCCGGTGAACGTCGTGCAGAGACCGCCCGCCTCCTCGACGAGCAGCCGCGGCGCTGAGTAATCCCAGATCGCCATCACCGAGTCGCAGGCGATCTCGAGTGAGCCCTCGGCGACCAGGCAGTGCTGCCAGAAGTCGCCGAGGCCGCGGTTCGACCACGAGCGGTCGACGATCGTCCGCCAGCCCTCGGGCATCCGGCGGGCCGACGTCGTCGACACAGCCGCGTTCTCGATCTGGTCGACGGCGGAGACGTGGCAGCGCACGCCGTCCGCGTACGCACCCTCGCCGAGCACCGCCCACCAGCGGCGTGCGAGGGCGGGCGCGGAGACGAAGGCCAGCTCGACCACTCCCTCCCGCTCGAGCGCCAGCAGCGTGGCCCATACCGGCACGCCGCGCACGTAGTTCGTCGTGCCGTCGATCGGATCGACGATCCACCTGGCGTCTCCGCCGTCGTCGCCGAACTCCTCTCCGAGCACGCCCTCGCCCCGACCCGAGTCGCGGACCAGCTCGCGGATCGCTTCTTCCGCTCTACGGTCGGCTTCCGACACAGGCGTCAGGTCGGGCTTGGTGTCGACGCGGAGGTCGAGCGCCCGGAAGCGGTCGGTCGTCACCGCGTCGGCAGCGTCCGCGAGCGTGTGCGCGAAGCGCAGGTCGTCGTCGCTCATATGACGAGGCTACCGTCCGCTGAGTCACCGCCCGCGCTAGCGTGCATCCGATGCCAACCGGCTGGCCCGCCCTCCCGTACGAACCGTGGCAAGCCACCCGTGACACGCTGCACTCGCACACGCAGGTCCTCGGCAAGCTGGCGGTGGTGCTCGCTCCGCCGGAGCCTCAGCTACAGCACACCGCGCTGCGACTGACCGCGCGTGGTTGGGAGACGCTGCCGTTGCCGGCCCCTGACGGCTCGGGTGCGTTCGTCGTGGCGTTGGACCTGCGCTCCTGCGAAGCGGTCGTCGAGCACAGTGGCGGGCGAGACCGGCGGATCGCGCTCACCCCTGACCGACCCGTCGGCGAGGTGACGCGTGAGGTGCTGGCGGCTGTCCGCGAGCTCGCCGGCCCCGTGGAGATCAACCCGACGCCGCAGGAGACGACGTGGAAGACGCCGCTCGACGAGGACGAAGAGCATGCGAGCTTCGACCGTGCGCAGGTGGACGCCTACTTCGAGGCCGCGACGCGTGCCGCACAGGTGCTGGCGGAGGTGCGCGCGCCATACCGCGGTCGCTCGACGCCGGTCAACGCATGGTGGGGCGCGTTCGATCTCTCGGTGGGCCTCTTCTCCGGGCGGTCGGTGGAGCCGACCTCGGACGACTTCATCATGCGCAACTCGGGGAACGCCGAACAGGTGGCGGTCGGGTGGTGGCCGGGAGACGCGCGCTATCCGCGGGCCGCCTTCTTCGCCTACCCCTATCCCGCGCCCGAAGGGCTCTCGACAGCGACACTCTCACCCGCCGCCGCGCACTGGGAGGCCACGCTCGGCGAGTTCATCCTCGACTGGGACGACGTCCGCGAGGCCCCGGACCCGCACGAGGCCGCGCTCGACTTCGCCCGCTCCGCCGTCCGGCACGGGTGCGAAGTGTGCGGCTGGGATCCGGGGCTCGCCGCGAGCGCCGAGGGCGTCCCACCGCCGATCCGTTAGGGTGGCGGCGCTTTGGCCCTCGAACGCCCACAGATCGAAAAGCCCGCAGGCGACATCCCTTTCGAGCTCGGCATCGAAGACCTTGTCGTCGGTGACGGAGCCGAGGCGACGAGCGGCCAGAAGGTCACGGTGCACTACGTCGGCGTCGCGTTCCGCTCCGGCGAGGAGTTCGATGCTTCCTGGAACCGCGGCCGGCCGTTCGAGTTCAAGCTCGGCAAGGGCCAGGTGATCCCCGGCTGGGACGCGGGCGTGCAGGGCATGAAGGTCGGCGGCCGCCGCAGGCTCACGATCCCCTCCGCCATGGCGTACGGGGCACGCGGCGCCGGCGAGGCGATCCAACCGCACGAGCCGCTCGTCTTCGTCGTGGATCTGCTGTCGATCGACTGACTCAACCCGCGGGCTCGTCCTCGACCGCCGAGGCGCGGACGATGCGCGGGTCGGTGAAGACGTCGAGGTCGTCCCTGCTCGTGGACGAAAACTCCGAGACGACCGCTCCCTCCTTCCCGGCCTGGAACCAGTGCAGCGTGTCAGGCGGGATCGTGAACTGCTCGCCCGGCTTCAGCTCGACCAGTTCCCCGTCGATCCAGAGGTCGACGCTGCCGCGGCGGCAGCGAAACGTCTCTTCCTTTCCCGGTGTGCCGTCGAACGGCGGGTGCCGGTGCTCGGGGCAGGTCTGCCGCGGATAGAGCACGAGCTCCTTCGCGCAGTAGCGGTCGGTGTTGACGTAGACGAGCAGCATCAGCCCGGTCTCGCGCAGGTTGTCGAGCCCGAAGTCGGCAACCTCGATCCGGCCGCGCTCTTCGTCGCTCAGCTCGATGCCGGCCGCAGCGAGCTGCCCGACGGTGTAGGCCACAGCTTCCTCGTGCTCCTCGCGCGTGATCACCACATCAGTTTCTCACCGGAGGACGCAGGCCGTGTACTACTTCTCGCCGTCCAAGTGATCCGCCACCCGGAGTACACCCGTGCTCGTCTCGCGCAGATGTCGGAGCGCCTGCGGGAGCTCGTGTACCCCGAGACGCGCCCGCCGGACGAGTTGCTGGTCGCCGGCCCGGTCGACCCCATCCCGGTCGAGGAAGCGGCGGGGCTCGACTATCGCGTCGCGCAACTCGGCGACCGCCTCGGGCCACTTTGGGCGACCTACTGGTTTCGCATGCGCGCGACCGTGCCCGACGAATGGCGCGGCGGGCGCGTCGACCTGCTCTGGGCATCGCGCGCGGAGTCGACGCTCTGGATCGACGGGCGAAGCATCCAGGGCCTGCACGGCTCCGATCGTTCGCAACGCCCCGATGCGCTGCTCGTCGAGCAGGCGCGCGGCGGAGAGCAACTCGAGCTCGCGATTGAGCTCGCATGCAACGGGCTCTTCGGTTACCTCGATGCGCCCCCCGAGCTCGAGGGCTGCGAGATCGCCCTCTACGACGAAGACGCCTGGCGGCTCTACCACGACTTCGAGATCCTCCGTGCGCTCGAGGCGTCGGACACGCTCGAGCCCGGTTGGGGCGGCAAGCTCCGCTCCGAGCTGAACCGCTTCTGCAACGAGCACGACCCCGCGATCCTCGCCGCGCTCTACGAACACCACAACGGGACACGCGTGCACGAGATTGCGGCGATCGGCCACGCACACATCGACACCGCGTGGCTCTGGCCACTCGCCGAGACCTATCGCAAGCTCGTACGTACATTCAGCAGCCAGACGCGCTACATGGACGAGTACCCGGAGCTCCGCTTCGCGTGCTCGCAGGCACAGCAGTACGCGTGGATTAAGGAGCGCAACCCCGATCTCTGGGAGCGCATCCGCGCGAAGGTGGAGAACGGCCAGTTCGTGCCGGTCGGCGGCAGCTGGGTCGAGCCGGATTGCAACATCCCGTCCGGCGAGTCGCTGCTCCGGCAGTTCATCCACGGGCAGCGGTTCTTCGAGGACGAGTTCGGGATCCGCTGCCGCGAGTTCTGGTCACCGGACGCGTTCGGCTACTGCAGCCAGCTGCCGCAGCTGATGCGCCTATCGGGCATCACGCGATTCCTCACGCAGAAGCTGTCGTGGAACCGCTTCAACCGCCCGGACTCGCACACGTTCACGTGGCAGGGGATCGACGGCAGCCAAGTGCTCGGGCACTTCCCCCCGGCCGACACCTACAACAGCGACGTGAGCGTGAAAGAGTTGCTCTACGCCGACCACGAGTTCGCCGACCACGAGTCGAGCGGAACGAGCCTGCTCGTCTACGGGTACGGCGACGGCGGCGGCGGGCCGACGCGCGCGATGATCGAGTCGCTTCGGCGCGCTGCTGATCTGCAAGGCCTTCCCCGGACACACACTGCGACGAGCGACGAGTTCTTCGAGGCGCTCGAAGCTGAAGCCGCCGACCGCCCCGTTGTGGTCGGCGAGCTGTACTTCGAGTACCACCGCGGCGTGTTCACGTCGCAGGCGTTCACGAAGCGAGGCAACCGCGTGTGCGAGCAGCTGCTGCACGACGCCGAGTTCCTGGCGACCGCGCGCGGCGACTATCCACGCAACGAGCTCGACCGGCTCTGGAAGCTCCTGCTGCTGCAGCAGTTCCACGACATCCTTCCCGGCTCCTCGATCGGGCTCGTCTACAACGACGCGCGCCGCGACTTCAGCGAGCTCGAGTCGTCGCTCGAGGCGCTGATCGGCTCTGGGCAGGCGCCGGTGAACACGATCGGGGTGGCGCGGCACGAGGTCGTCCGCGATCAGAGGGACGAGCTTGTCGTCGTCGAAGCGCCGCCGTTTGCCGCCGGCCGGATCGTGGAGGCGGACGACGCGGTGAGCGTCGACGGATTGACGCTCGAGAACGCGCGCCTCCGTGTGCGGCTCGGTGAGGACGGCAGCGTCGGGAGCGTGGTCGACAAGGCGACAGGGCGCGAGACGCTCGCCGCGTCCGGAAACCGGCTCGAGCTCTACGAGGACCTGCCCGTGAAGTTCGACGCCTGGGACGTCGACCCGTCTCACCTGGAGACGCGGCGGGACTGCCCGGCCGCGGACTCCTGGTCGGTCGTCTCGGCCGGGCCGCTGCGCGCTGAGATTGCGTTCGAGCGGCGCATCGGCGAGCGGAGCACGCTGCGTCAGGTCGCGCGCCTCGACGCAGGGGCGCGACGCGTCGAGTTCCACACCACCGCCGACTGGCACGAGGAGCACAAGCTGCTCAAGGTGTGCTTCCCGCTCGCCGTGCTCTCGCCCAACGCGACGTACGAGATGCCGTTCGCCTACGCGGAGCGTCCGACGCATTACTCGACCAGCTTCGACCGCGCGCGCTACGAGGTGCCCGGCCACCGCTGGGCGGATTTGTCCGAGCACGGCTTCGGCGCCGCGCTGCTCACGGACTCGAAGTACGGCTACAGCTGTTACGGCAACGAGCTGCGCATCAGCCTGCTACGCGCGCCGAAGAGCCCGGATCCGGAAGCGGACATGGGGAACCACGAGTTTGCATACGCGCTCTTTCCGCACTCCGGCGGCTGGCGGGATGCTGGCGTCGTCGCGGAGGGCATGCGCTTCAACGCACCGCTGCGCTGGACGCACGACGGACCCGAGGCGTCGTTCGCATCTGTCGACGACCCGAATCTCGTGCTCGACACGATCAAGCGCGGCGAGCGCTCCGAGTCGCTCGTACTGCGTCTCTACGAAGCCCACGGCGGGCGCGGCATCGCGCGCGTGCGGCTGACGGCGCAGGTGCAGCGCGCACGATTCGCGAACGCGCTCGAGGAGGAGACTGGCGATGTCGAGCTCGAAAACGGCATGCTCGTCCTTCCGTATCGACCGCACGAGGTTCTGACCGTCCTGGTCGAGCAAGCAAAGGAGATCCGATGAAGACGAGTCTTGGCATCTGGGCGTTCGGCGGGATGGCGACCCGCTTCAATCCTGGCGGCTACAAGCCGGAGCTCGCCGGCGCGTCCACGGTGCAGAAGGTGCGCACCGCGGTCGAGGGGCTGGGCGAGCTGATGGACGACTACGAGTTCCACTATCCGCAGGAGCTGAACCGGGAGAACCTGGAAGAGGTGCAGCAGGCGCTCGACGGGCACGGGATCTACTGTGTCGCGAGCGGCCTCCATCTCGATCCGCGCTTCGCCAAGGGCGGCTTTTCCTCGCCTGATGACAAGACGCGCGCGGCGGCGCTCGAGCTGACCTTCGAGGCGATCGATCTCGCCGGCGAGATCGGTGCGCACATGATCATCTGGCCTGGGATCGAGGGTTACAACTACCCGTTCCAGACGCCGTACGCGGAGTCGTGGGCGCGCTTCATCGACGGCGTCGGCCAGTCTGCCAACCACGCCAAGGAGAAGGGTGTAACCGTGTTCCTGGAGCACAAGAACTCGGAGCCCGCGATGAAGATCTTCATGCGCAACATCGGCATGACGCTGCACGTGATCCACAAGTTGCGCGCACAGGGCGTCGACAACCTGTCGGTGAACATGGACTGGCAGCACCTGATCATGAACGGCGAGAACCTCGCCGAGTACGCCGCCCTCCTCGCAGCTGACGGCCTGCTCGGCCACCAGCACGCGAACTCCGGCTGGGGCACCTTCGACGACGACAACATGGTCGGCGCAACGGCGTTCATGGAGACGCTCGAGCTCGCAATCGAGCTCCGCCGCGCGAACTACGGCGCCGGCGGCGAGCGGCTCGGCTTCGACCTCTACCCCTACACCGAAGATGCCGTCGGCGCCTGCAAGCGCTCCGTCCTGCAGTGGAACTTCATCGACGCGGTCGCCGGCAAGATCGACGGCGACGAGCTCCGCAAAGCCCAACACGAGAAAGACGCAGTCCGCGCCTACGAGCTCGTCTACGCCGCCCTCGGTGCGTAAAGGTGTCTGACACCTCTGCGAAGCGCGAGCGCACCTCGCACTGCCAAAAGGTGTCAGACACCGGTGCCTGACACACCGCTGATCGGGATCGACGTCGGCACGTCCGGCGTCAAAGGCATTGCCATCTCACCGCGCGGCGAGGTGCTCGCGCTGGCCGAGGAGTCGTACCCGCTCTCGACGCCGCACCCCGGCTGGTCCGAGCAGGACCCCGAGGACTGGTGGCGGGCGACGCAGGCCTGCCTCGCCGGCCTGCCGGAGGGCCCGATCGGCTTCTCCGGCCAGATGCACGGTCTCGTCACGCTCGACGCGGCGAAGCAGCCTCTTCGGCCGGCGATCCTCTGGAACGACCAGCGCACGGCTGCGGAGTGTGCGGAGATCGAGGAGCGCATCGGGCTTGCGCGCCTGATCGAGCTGACCGGCAACCGCGCGCTCACCGGCTTCACCGCGCCGAAGCTGCTCTGGCTGCGCACGCACGAGCCGGACGTCTACGGCCGGATCGAGCACATCCTGCTGCCGAAGGACTACGTGCGCCTGCGCCTCGAGGGCGAGCTCGCGATCGACGCTGCGGACGCGTCGGGAACGCTCCTCTTCGACGTGGCGAACCGCAGCTGGAGCGACGAGGTGCTCGCCGCGCTCGACATTCCCCACGAGTGGCTGCCGCCGTCATACGAGTCGACGGAGATCGCGGGCGCTGGCGACCAGGCGGCCGGTGCGCTCGGCGTCGGGATCGACGAGCCGGGCCCGCTCTCCGTCGTGCTCGGCACGTCGGGCGTCGTCTTCGGCGTGCTGCCCGGGTACAGCGCCGAACCGCAGGCGCGCCTGCATACCTTCTGCCACGCCGTCCCCGGCATGTGGCACGCGATGGGCGTGATGCTGGCCGCGGCGGGGTCGCTGCGCTGGCTGCGTAGCGTGATCGGCACCGAGGAAGCGACGCTCGTCGGCGAAGCGGCGGCCTGGGAGCCCGGCGCGGAAGGACTGCTGTTCCTCCCGTACCTCACCGGCGAGCGAACGCCACACGCCGATCCCGGTGCGCGCGCGGTGTTCGCAGGTCTCACCGTGCGGCACGACCGCGGCGGACTGACGCGCGCAGTGCTCGAAGGCGTCGCGTATGGGCTGCGCGACTCGCTCGAGCTGTTGAAGGAGCTCGGCTTCGCGGCGAGCATCGGCCGCGTCTCCGGCGGCGGCGCGCGCAGCGAGCTGTGGACGGAGATCGTCGCGACCGTGCTCGGGATCCCACTCGAACGGACCGCCGTCGACGAGGGCGCGGCCTATGGCGCTGCCCTGCTGGCCGGCGTTCGCTCAGGCCGGTTCGCGGACGCCCACGAAGCAGTCGCCGAGTGCGTGCGCGTCACCGGTCGCGTCGAGCCAAACGAGTCGTGGACGGACGTCTACGACCAAGGGTACGAGCGCTTCCGCGCGCTCTATCCCGCCGTGCGCCCCTTCACTTAGTCACCCGAGCTCGGGCAGCAGATCGGCAATCGAGTCGACGATCCGCGACGGCCGGAATGGAAAGCGCTCCGCTTCCTCGCGCTGCGTCGATCCCGTCAGCACGAGCACGGTGTGCATGCCGGCTTCGATCCCGGAGACCACGTCCGTGTCCATGCGGTCGCCGACCATCGCCGAGGACTCGGAGTGCGCTTCGATCGCGTTCAGCGCCGAGCGCATCATCAGTGGGTTGGGCTTGCCGACGAAGTACGGGGCGACGCCCGTCGCCCGGCTGATCAGCGCCGCGACGGCACCGGTCGCCGGCAGTGGCCCGTCCGGCGTCGGCCCGGTGGCGTCGGGGTTCGTCGCGATGAATCGCGCGCCGTTGACGATCAACCGGATCGCCTGCGCAATGCGCTCGAAGCTGTACGTCCGCGTCTCGCCGAGCACGACGTAGTCCGGGTCGCGTTCGGTGAGCGTGTAGCCGTTGGCGTGCAACGCCGTCGTCAGACCCGACTCGCCGATCACGAACGCCGTGCCGCGCGGGCGCTGGTCGGCGAGGAAGTCGGCCGTCGCGAGCGCCGACGTCCAGATCGACTGCTCTGGGACCACGAGGCCGCTCGCCGCGAGCCGCGCGGCGAGGTCGCGCCGCGTGTAGATCGAGTTGTTCGTCAGGACGAGGAACGGGATCTCCAGCTCGCTCAGGCGCGCGATGAACTCGCCCGCCCCTGGGATCGGGTGCTCCTCCCGCACGAGCACGCCGTCCATGTCCATCAGCCACGACTTGATCTCGCGATGCTTGGTCACAGCGCGAGGATCGCAGACTGGTCCGCTGTCAGGCGAGACGAGGCAGCACGAGCTCGAGCAGGTCGCCGCCGACCGGGACGAAACCTGCGCGCACATAGAAGCCGCGCGCGGCGTGGTTGTCCGGCTCGGCGACGATCAGCAGGCTCGGGGCGCCCTGAGCAATCGCGTACCCCTCGGCGTAGGCGAGGAGACGGTGGCCGACGCCTCGGTGCTCGTGGCCGGGCACGACGAGCAGCTGCTCGATCACCAACCCTTCGTCCGCATTGCGGCGCAGCGCCACGTAGCCCGCCTGCACGCCGCCTTCACGCGCTACGAAGACGACGTCGTCCTCGAGGGCAGCCAGGACACGTCCGTCCGTCCAGCCGGGCGAAGTCTCGAATGCGCTCTTCGCGAGCCCGAACAGCAGCTCGGTCTCCGCGGGCTTGAGGTCGCCGATCTCGATGCCGGCCGCCGTCACGCCGCGTAGTGCTCCTCGTCCCACTCGGCCAGAGCGACGAGCGGCTCGGTGATCGACCACCCGAGCGGAGTCAGCGAGTACTCGACCCGCGCGGGAACCTCCGGAAAGACGTTCCTCGTCACGAGCCCGTCGCGTTCCAGCGCGCGCAGCGTGTCGATCATCACCTTCTTCGACGTCCCCGGCAAGGACTCGAGCAAGCGAGCGTGGCGGTGCACGCCGCGGGCCATGGAGAAGAGGAGATGGACCTTCCACTTCCCTTGCAGGACGGCAAGCGCGTGGTCGATTCGCTCGATCAGCTCGGTATCGGATGCGGCCGCGACAGCCATCTCCATCGAGATGACCACTCTCACGCTGCGGAAACACGCCGGTGCCGAAGTCACGCCCAGGTGTCTTGACGGGGACCGCATGCTCGCTGAGCGTTTGGGCCGCACCTCGACCAAGGAGAAATCCTCATGAACGCGTACTGGCTCCAGCCTCGCGAAGCCGCAGAGGCCGCTGCCCGCTACTGGTGGCTCTTTATCATCACCGGCGTCGGCTGGCTGGCCGTCTCGATGATCATCTTCCGCTTCGACTGGACGAGCGTCCTTGCGATCGGCGTGCTCTTCGGCACGATCGCCATCATCGCCGGGGTGCTCGAGATCGCCGCGGGCGCGGCGTCCTCGGGGGGCTGGAAGGTGCTGCACTATCTCCTCGGGGCGATCTTCCTCTTCGTCGGCGTCCTGTCGTACTTCAGGCCCGGCGGGACGTTCGTCGCCCTCGCGGCACTCGTCAGCTTCTTCTTCGTGTTCGCGGGCGCATTCGACATAGTCACGTCGATCGCAACGCGCACGGAGGTGCCGTTCTGGTGGGTGCAGCTGGTCTCGGGCATCCTCGAGGTTGCTCTCGGCTTCTGGGCGGCGGGCTACTGGAGCCGAAGCGTGATTTTGCTCGTCGCCTTCGTCGGCGCTTCGACGGTCTTCCGCGGTGTCGCCGCGATCGTCTTCGGATTCAAGCTGCTGCAGCTGCACCGCGATCCCCGGATGTCCACGACGCCGACGGCGGCGGCCAGAACGCCGCAGCCGGCATGACCGCACTCGGCGCCGAAACGGCCGCGCCAAACTTCGAGCTCAAGAGCACGCCCGATCAGTCGGTGCGGTTATCGGACTTCCGTGGCAGGCCGGTGATCCTGGCGTTCTACCCGGCCGACTGGAGCCCCGTCTGCACCGACCAGATGGCGCTCTACAACGAGATCCTCCCGGAGTTCGAGCGCTTCCACGCCGTCCTCTTCGGCATCTCGATCGATCACGCGTGGTGCCATTTCGCCTTCGCCCAGAGCAGGAACCTGCATTTCCCGCTGCTCGCGGACTTTCATCCGAAGGGCGAAGTCGCGCAGGCCTACGGCGTCTACGACGACGACATAGGCATGAGTGAGCGTGCCCTCTTCGTCATCGACGGCGAAGGCACGATCCGCTGGAGCTACGTGTCGCCGATCGGCGTCAACCCGGGAGCCGACGGGATCCTCACCGCGCTCGAGTCGCTCTCGCACCAGGCAGTGCCGGTATGAGCATCCTGCTCGACAGCCCGCGTCTCACCAACCCGATCGGGCCCGAGGATCACACGATCGGCCCGCCGACCGCCCGCGTCACGCTGGTCGAGTACGGCGACTACGAATGCCCGTTCTGCGGGAGAGCGCAGCCGGTCGTGAGGCAGCTGCTGGGTCTCCTCGACGGGGACCTGCTGTTCGCCTTTCGGCACTTCCCGCTGGCCCAGGTCCACCCGCACGCACTGGACGCTGCAATCGCAGCGGAGGCCGCCGGCGCTCAGGGCCGTTTTTGGGAGATGCACGAGCTGCTCTTCGCCCACCAGGACCGGCTGGCGCCGCGCGACCTGCTCGTTCTCGCCCGCAGCCTCGATCTCAACCTAGAGCAGTTCGCCGAGGACGTGACGCAACGGACCTACGAGCCGCGCGTCCGGCGCGACTTCAGGTCGGGCGTGCGCAGCGGCGTCAACGGGACGCCGACGTTCTTCATCAACGGCGTGCGCCACAACGGCGGCTGGGAGCTGGAGTCGCTCCTGGAGGGAGTGCGCGAAACGCTCTGACACCCCAGAGAACCGAACCTGATTCGCGCAGTCCGCGACAGGCCTCACCGCCCGACACGACGCGGGCGAACCAGGTTCGAGAGTCTCCGGCCGCCCGACGCAAACGCATGAACCTGGTTCGGCCTGCATGCCACCGCGAGTCGACGCGCCGGGCACCGCCGAACCAGGTTCAGTTCGTGACGTTCACTTTTCAGTCACCCGCCACCGAGACCGGTTGGGCAGGATGACGGGGTGATGCCGCCCGAAAGGCGCCCGCGCCGCCGGGTGCGGAAACGCCGCCGGATCCTCCCACGCTTCCTGATCGCCTTGGTCATCGTGCTCGCGCTCGGCACGGTCGCCGCGGCGCTCGTGCGCAGTGGCCAGCGGACGAGCGCACCGCCGACTCCTGCGAAACCCGTTCGGACACAGACAGACCCCGTCGCGCAGCCCGTGCAGCGCGATCTCGCCGAAAAGATGACCGGCTCGCTGCCGGCGCCGCTCCAGAATCCGTCCTTCGCGACGAGCGGCGGCAGCGTCCTTCTGCTCGGAGGCCTCAACTCGGCCGATGTCTCCGTCGGCTCGGTCGTCTCCGCAGGCTTTCACGGCGCGCGCGTGGTCGGCGGCCTGCCGTCGGTTCGCCACGACACCGCCGCCGCAGCGATCGGCAACGCGGTCTACGTGTTCGGCGGCGGGAACGGCCCCTCGCAGCTCAACGACATCGTGCGCGTCGACCGGGCGAGTGGTCGGTCGGCGCTCGTCGGGCGCCTCCCGGCGGCGAGCTCCGATTCGACCGCGGCGGCGATCGACGGTACGGCGTACATCGTCGGCGGCTATACCGGCACCCGCTGGCTCGACACGATCGTCGCCTACCGGCCAGGCAAGGCGGCACGGGTCGTGGCGCACCTGCCGCGGACCCTCCGCTACGCGGCCGTGACGGCTGTCGGCAACAGGCTTGTGATCGCCGGCGGCTCGCTCGAGAACGGGACGGCGACCAATGCGGTGCTCCTCTACGTGCCGGCAACCGGGCGCGTGACGAGGATCGGCGCCCTGCCCGCGCCGACCACGCACGCAGCCGCGGCCACGCTTGGAAACGTTGCCTACGTGATCGGCGGCCGCGGCGCCTCGACCGGCACGCCGACGACCGCGATCGTCGCGATCGACCTCGCCCGCAAGCGGGTCCGCGCCGCAGGGCAGCTGAGGACCGCGCGCTCCGACCTCGCCGCCGCGACCGTCGGCTCGCGGATCCTCGTCGCGGGCGGCAAGGGCGCCGGCGGCACCGTCGCCACGATCTCGCAGCTCGCGCCCGGCGCGCGGTCGACGAGCGGAGTCGTCGCGACCCACACGATCAACACCTCGGACGTCTATGCGCATGACGGCGCGAACCGGATCGCGCCGGCGGCGCGCAACGCGAAAGAGCTGGTCTACGTCCCGAACAGCCGCAGCGACACCGTCGACGTCATCAACCCGCACACCTACAAGATCGTCGGCCACTTCGCCGTCGGCGGCCTGCCCCAGCACGTTGTCCCCGCCTGGGACCTGAAGACGCTCTACGTCACCAACGACACCGGAAACAGCCTCACGAAGATCGACCCCGTGACCGGCAAGCCAGGCACAACGATCCCGGTGGACGACCCGTACAACATGTACTTCACACCCGACGGCCAGTACGCGATCGTCGTCGCCGAACGGCTGCACCGGCTGGACTTCCGCGACGCGCACACCTTTCAGCTGCACAACTCGGTGAGCGTGCCGTGCGGCGGCGTCGACCACATGGACTTCTCCGCGGACGAGACCTACCTGATCGCGAGCTGCGAGTTCTCGGGCCAGATGGTGAAGGTCGACTTGAAGACCGAGCGCGTAGTCGGCACGCTCACCCTGCCCGACGGCGGGAGCGGGATGCCGCAGGACGTAAAGCTGTCGCCCGACGGCAAGGTGTTCTACGTCGCCGACATGCACGCGGGCGGGCTGTGGAAGATCGACGGCCGCCGCTTCAAGGTGATCGGGTTCCTGCCCACCGGAGCGGGCGTGCACGGCCTCTACCCAAGCCGCGACTCGAAGTACCTGTACGCGACGAACCGCGGCGAGGGCTCGATCTCCGTGATCAGCTTTCGCACGCGCAAGGTCGTGACGAAGTGGCGCATCCCCGGCGGTGGGAGTCCCGACATGGGCGGTGTCTCGGCGGACGGGAAGGTGCTCTGGGTCTCCGGTCGCTATAGCGGCGTCGTCTACGCGATCTCGACCCGCAACGGGAAGCTCCTCGCGCGCATCCCGGTCGGGAGCGGGCCGCACGGTCTGTGCGTCTGGCCGCAGCCCGGGCGGTACTCCCTCGGGCACACGGGAATCCTGCGCTAGCTCGAAACGCGTTCCGAGAGCTCGCGGGAGCGCTCGGTCGCCGCGGTGATCGCGTTGAGGAACGCCGCGCGGACGCCGGAGCGCTCGAGCTCGCGGATCGCCCGCGTCGTCGTCCCGCCCGGCGAGGTGACGTTCTCCCGCAGCTCCACGGGGTGCAGCCCCTCGTCGCGCAGGAGCAGCGCGCTCCCGAACATCGTCTGGACTACGAGCTGCGTCGAGACCTCCCTGCTCAGACCGAGCAAGAGGCCGGCTTCGATCATCGCCTCCGCCAGCAGCGCGAAGTACGCGGGGCCGGAGCCGGAGAGCGCGGTGACTGCGTCCATGTCGTACTCGGCGACTCGCACGACCGCGCCGAGATGTCCGAGGGCGTCGGCGGCGAGCGCAATGTCTTCTTCCCGGGCGTCGTGGCCGCCGCAGATGCCGGCGATCCCTTCGTGGACGAGCGCGGGCGCATTCGGCATCGCGCGCACGACCCGCGCGCCCGGAGGCAGGTGCGCCTCGATCGACGCGGTCGTCACGCCGGCGGCCACCGAGAGCAGCGTCTGCGCCGGGGTCAGCTCCGGCGAGATCTCCTCGAGCACCGCCTCCATGTCCTGCGGCTTGACCGCCACGATCACGAGCCCGGCGCCTTTCAGCGCAGCCGTATTCGACGGCTCGGCGACAACGCCGTACTTCTCGTGCAGCTCAGCGAGCCGCTCGGGACGGCGCGCCGTCACGACGAGGTCGTCCGTCGAGCGCCAGCCGGAGCTGAGGAAACCGCGCAGCATCGACTCGCCGAGGCGGCCGCCACCAAGGATCGCGATGCGTGTGCTCATGCACCGAGTCTAGACACAGTCACGCGTCGGTCACCTCCCGTTGGGTAGAACGTCTGCGTGAAAGACGTCCTGCTCGTGCTGTCGGCGTTCCTCGCGAGCGCGGTCGAGATGGTCGAGGCGCTGACGATCGTGCTCGCGTCCGGGCTGGCGCGCGGCTGGCGCTCGTCGCTGATCGGCGTCGGCGCGGCGACGCTTGCGCTGGCCGTCGTGGTCGCCGCGCTCGGCCCGGCGTTGACACTGATCCCGATCGACGCGTTGCGGCTCGTCGTCGGCGGCCTGCTGCTCACCTTCGGTCTGCAGTGGCTGCGCAAGGCGATCCTGCGCGCGAGCGGCTACAAGCCACTGCACGACGAAGATGCGGTCTTCGCCAGGGAGCTCCGCGAGGCTGAAACCGCGCCGCGCGACGCGCGGGCGCCCATCGATTGGTATGGGTTCACCCTCTCGTTCAAGGGCGTGTTCCTCGAGGGGCTCGAGGTCGCGTTCATCGTGCTCACGTTCGGCAGCACGCAAAAGAACATTCCGCTCGCGGCGCTCGGTGCGGCAGTCGCTGTCGTGCTCGTCGGTGCTGTCGGCGTCCTCGCCCGCGCGCCGCTTGCACGCGTTCCCGAGAACACGATGAAGTTCGCGGTCGGCGTGATGCTGACGACCTTCGGGATCTTCTGGGGCGCGGAGGGAGCAGGCGCGCATTGGCCCGGCAGCGATGCGGCACTGCTCGGCGTCCTCGCGTTCGTCGTCCTCTTGTCGCTCTCGATGGTCACGCTGCTGCGCCGCCGCCGTGCGGAGCTGGTGCCCGCGTGAACCGCGTCGCCGCCTTCGGCCGGTTCTGGTGGGACTTCGTCGTCGGTGACGACTGGGTCGCCGCCGCGGGTGTGATCGCGGGACTCGCGTTGACGGCCGCACTCGCAGCGTGGTGGGTGTTGCCGATCGCCGTGGCGACCGTGCTCACGATGTCCGTGCTCCGCGCGGCGCGCTAAGCGGCAGGCAGCCGAACGACGAAGTGGCCACTCCCTCCGGGATGCGCCTCCACGTCGCCCGAGACAGCTCGCGCAAGGCGACGAGACAGCGCGAGCCCGAGCCCCGCGCCGTTGTAGGTCGAGCGGCCGGCGCTGCCGCGGACGGCAGGCTCGAAGATCGTCTCGTGCTCGTCCGCCAGCACGCCGGGCCCGTCGTCGTCGACAGCGAAGAGCACGGAGGAACCGTTGCGCGTAACGCGCACCTGCACCTTGCCGCGACCGTAGCGGAGCGCGTTCTCAACGACGGGGTGCAGGATGCGCTCGGCAAGGTCCTGGTCGACACCGACCCGCACACGCTCGGGCATGTCGACGAGCTCGAGGTCGAACCCGCGCGAGGACGCGTCGTGACTGTGTGCCGCAACGACGGCTTCGGCCACGTCGACCGCGTTCGCGACCCCCTGCGGTTGCGCATCGTGCTGGGCAGCGGAGACGAGCGTCTCGACGATGCGCTCGATGTGCTGAGCGTTCGCGAGCACGGCCTGCAGGCTCTCGCGGTAGTCCGACTCCGAGCGCTCACGCCGGAGCGCGAGCTCCGCCTCGGCCATCAACTTCGCGAGCGGCGTGCGCAGCTCGTGTGACATCTCGGCGGAGAAGCGACGCTCGTGCCGCAGGCTCGCGGCCAGCCGGTCGAGGAGCCCATCGAGCGTTGCCGCCAATTGCGTCAACTCGTCATGCGGCTCGCCGAGTGCGAACCGGCGGTCGAGGTCCTCCTCGCTCCACGTGCTCGCCTGGTCGGTCATCTGCGCAACCGGGCGCAGCGCCGAGCGCAAGAGCCACCAAGCGGCGACAGCGGTGATCGAAAGCAGGATGAGGAACAACGTGAGCGACCCGAGCAGCGCGGTGCGTTGCGTGTGGTGATACGGCGCGAGCGAGATCCCGGTGACGAGCGTGCCGACGCGCAGTCCGTCGTGGACGATCGGAACTGCGTAGAGCCGCTCGTCGGACTCGTCGGGGACGTTCAAGAACTGCGCAGGCCCGCCGGCGAGCGACCGCGCTGCGAGCTCCGTCTCCGGCTTGGCGCGGGGCTGCTGGACCGGCTTGGTTCCGCTGTAGATCCAGATACCGCTGTCTCCGAGCGGATCGTCGCGCGTCTCGGCGATCGTGATCCTGCCGTCGGTGACCCGGATGAGCTCGAGCTCGGACGCCGCGCGCGCGCGAAGCAGTGTATTCGCGTCGCCCGACGCCGCACGCGCGAGCAGAACGTTGAAGCCGATCGTCGCGACGCCCAGTGCGACAGCGAGAGCGCCGACGACGACGAGCAGCAGGCGCGTGCGCACGCCGCGAAACGGCGGCAGCACGGTCACTCGAGGATGTACCCCACGCCGTGCACCGTCGTGATGCCCGGAGTGCCCGGCAGCTCGCCGAGCTTCTTCCGGAGGCGTGCGACGTACGCGTCGAGGGTGTTGTCGCGCACGCGAGCACCGTGCGGCCAGCCGGTGCGCACCAGATCGCGCCTGCGTACCGTCGAGCCCTGGTTCGCGACGAGCTTCGCCAGAAGGCGGAACTCCGTCGGCGTCAGCGGCACCTTCTGGCCGTCGACCGACGCCACGTGCGCCACGGGATCAAGTCGCAGGTTTCCCGCCTCGACCGATGTGTCAGCGCCGGAGCGTCGCATCAAGGCCTGCAGCCGCGCGACGAGCTCGGCGAACGCGAAGGGCTTCGTCAGGTAGTCGTCGCCGCCGGCGCTGAAACCCGTGACGCGGTCAGTGAGCGCATCCCGTGCAGTGAGAAAGAGGATCGGGAGCGAAGCGCCCTGCGCGCGCAGCGCCTGGACGACGTCGCGGCCGTCGGTGTCGGGCAAGCCGATGTCCACGATCAAGAGATCAGGTCCCTCGGGATCGAGCCGATCGAGGAGCTCCGCACCGCTCCCCACACCGACCGTGGCGAAACCCTCCTCCTGCAGGCCCCGCAGCAAGACGCCTCTCAGGTCGAGATCGTCTTCGACCACCATCACCTTCGCGCCTGTCACAGGGGCAGCCTAGCTCCGTGCAGATGCCACAAAACAGTGCCGTTCAGGGCGCAGTCATTTGGGGCGCGGTCACCCCCCGGGGCCGCCGCGCGATTCATAGCCAATGCACAGCCAGCTCTTAGCACGGGCGGCGACAGTCCAGGCATGACTCACTCCAGGAACAGATATCTCGCACTCGTCGTCCTGGCCGCGGCGCTGATCGCAGCGGGCTCCGCCTATGCGGCGAGCAGGCTCCACGGCTCCTCCTCATCACCCGGCTCTGCCGGGTCCCTTTCGGCCAAGTCAGCCGGCTCGAACGGCGGCGGCTACGGCTTCGGCGGCCGGGGCGGCGGCCAGCCGGGCCGCGGCGGCGGCGACCTCGCGGCGGCGGCCACCTACCTCGGTGTCAGCCAGTCCGATCTGCTCACGTCGCTTCAGTCGGGTAAGACGCTCGCCCAGGTCGCCGGTGCGACCAGCGGCAAGAGCGTCGCCGGCCTGATCGACGCCCTCGTCGCATCCGGCAAGGCCAAGCTCGCCGCCGCGGTCACGGCGGGTCGCTTCACCCAGGCTCAGGCCGACCAGATCGCAGCCGGTCTGACGGCACGCGTGACCGCCGAGGTGAACGGCAGCGGGCCGGCGCACGGCCCAGGCGGCCAGGGTGGCCTCAGACCCGGCGGCGCTGCGCCCGACGGCACCGCGCCCGGCGCGCCCGGCAGCACGCCCGCCGCGCCCGGGAACGGCACGCACATTTGAGGCTCCTCAGAGAAGGGCCCGCCCGCGCTAGGTTCGGCGCGTGCGGATCCTTCTCGCCCTCCTCGTCGCTGCGGTGGTCGCGCCCGCGAGGCCGGCGATCGTGTGGAAGCCGATTCCGTTCGACGCGCACCGGCGCGCGGAGACGGCGCGGTACGCCGCGCGCCACTACGGCCTGCACACCTGGCGTCTCGAGCACCCGAAAGTGATCGTCGAGCACTACACGGCGGGCAACTCGTTCTCATCGGCGTGGAACACCTTCGCGAGCGACGCGCCTGACCCGGAGCTGCACGAGCTTCCCGGAACGTGTGCGCACTTCGTGATCGACCGCGACGGGACGATCTACCAGCTCGTCCCGCTGAACACGATGTGTCGCCACACGGTCGGCCTGAACTGGACCGCGATCGGGATCGAGCACGTCGGAACGAGTGACGCGTCGATCCTGCAGAACCCGAAGCAGATCGCCGCGTCGTTGAAGCTGACACTGTGGCTGATGCACCGCTTCGGCATCTCGCTGCCGAACGTGATCGGCCACAACGAGAGCTTGACCAGCCGCTACCACCGCGAGCGCTACGCGCCGTGGCGCTGCCAGACCCACGGCGACTGGACACACGCCGACATGGAGACCTACCGCACGCGGCTCGCTGCGCTTGCGCGCAGCGAGCACGTTGCGGTGTCGCGGGTAGGCGGGCCCGGTCGCGACTAGCTGCTGAGCGGCTTGCCCGTCTCGAGCAGCGTCTTGAGGCCGCTCAGGACCAGCATCCAGCCGGGCCCGTAGACGCTCGCGGCGGTCTTCGGCGCGCCCTCGAGCTGGTCGTGGGTCACAGTCAGCATCGAGACTCCCCCATCCTGTGGCTCGATCTCCCACGTGACACGGCTCGCCTCTTCGTTCGCCAGCTCGGGGTCGTACAGCGAGCGCCATTCGTGCACGAGCCGCTTGGGCGGGTCGAACTCGAACGTGGCGCCGTCCGCCCACACGGATCCGTCGGGGCCGTGGGAGCGGTGCGTTTCGGCGGTGTTCTCGATGCGCGCGCCGTAGAAGTACTTCTCCGTGAACTCGGGCTTCGTGATCGCGTCCCAGATCTGCTCGGGGCTCGCCTTGATGAACACCTGGTAGACCTGAACCGTCGTCTGCGTGATCGTGTTCGTGCTCATGCTGTTTCCTCCAGCTCGTTCTTGAGGTCGAGGAGCGCCGAGACGCGCCGCTCCGTGTACTTGTCGATCCAGCGGTCGTGGATCTGGCGGATCGGGACCGGGTTCAGGAAGTGGAGCTTCTCCCGCCCCCGCTTTTGGGCGACGACAAGGCCGGCCTCCTCGAGCACCTTCAGGTGCTTCATCACGCCGAACCGCGTCATCTCCAGCTCTGCGTCCAGCTCCGTGAGCGTGCGGCCGTCACGTTCGAAGAGCAGGTCGAGAAGCAGGCGGCGACTCGGGTCGCCGAGGGCCTTGAAGACCGCGTCGTCCTCCATGCTGCGGATAATAGGTGACCAAATGGTCACCTGTCAAATTCTGCGCTTGACGGCCTCCGCATGGGCGGGCATTCCCTCGGCGGCGGCGAGCGCCTCGACGGTCGGGGCGACCCGCTCGAGGCCTTCTTTGGTCAGGCGCTGGATCGTCAGCGGCTTCAGGAAGGTCTCCAGCCCGAGCCCGCCCACCGAGCGAGCCCAGCCATTCGTCGGGAGGACGTGGTTGCCACCGGTCGCATAGTCGCCGGCGGGGACCGCGGACCAAGGGCCGACGAAGACGGAGCCGGCGTTTCGCACCCGGTCGGCGTAGGCCTCGGCCTTGCCGAGCAGCACGAGGTGCTCCGGCGCGATCGCTTCCGCTTCCTCGAGCGTGTCGACCGTGCGGCAGACGGCTTCGTGCCCGTGCTCCCGCTGCGCGGCGAGCTCGAGCTCGATCAGCGCCGGGTCACCGTCGCCGAGCACGACGACCTCCGACGGCCCGCCGGGCAGGTCGATCGGCACGTCGCGTGAAACCTCGAGCTTCGCTTCGTTCACATAGTCATTGCCCGGTCCGACGATCTTGTCGACGCGCTCGACGTAGGCGAGCCAACCGATCGCCTGGGCGCCACCGATCGCCCAGACCTCGTCGATGCCGAGCACTTCTGCCGCAGCCGCGATCAGCCCCGCGCCGGAGGGCGGCGTGCACACGACGATCCGGCGCACGCCGGCGGCCTGTGCGGGGACGGCGCACATGACCAGCGTCGAGATCAGGTTCCGCGGCACGTAGACGCCGACCGTGTCCAGTGCGAGCCAGCGGCGCTCGAGCGTGACGCCCGGCTCCACCTCGAGCGTGATGTCCGCGGGCCGCTGCGCCTCGTGCCAGCGCCGCACGCGGTCTGCAAGCTGCAGCAGCGCCTCGCGCGGCAACCCTTCCGGCTCGGCCACCGCGCGCGCGGGCTCCGCGCCGTCGAGCTTGAGCGCCCACTCGCGCACGGCCTCGAAGCCGCGCTCCTTGACGTCGGAGACGATGCTCATCCTGCGAGCGTACCGGCGCGCCACATCGTCGTTTGGCGACTAGACATGGCCCCTCGGCCCGCGCCCGAGCGGGTACCCACCACGAATCAAAGCCGCCTGTGGATTGTCGGTCGCACTCTCGTGACGACGTTTGGCGTCAGGACCTGACCGCGCGAGGCACGTCCGGACGGAAGAGTGCTATTCGCCCGCGACGTCGCGGCGCACGAAGACCAGGTAGCCGGCGGCGATCGGGATCGTCACGTAGAGCGCGCACACCCAGAGGGCGCGCACGACTGGTGTCCAGTCGGCGGGTGTGCGCAGGAAGCCGTGCCACGCCTGGAACTGCTCGCCGAGCAGGTACGGCCGGATCGACTCGGTGCCCGGCAGCACGCCGAGCAGCTGCATGAAGAGCGCCCACATGAGCGTGCCGACGACGGCCGCCGCACTGTTCCGCGTGACCGTGGAGAGGAAGATGCCGAACGCGGCGATCCCGGCCATCGGCCATGCGTAGATCGCGAGGCTCGCGGCGAGCAGCCCGAGCGCATGCCCGGCGCTGACCGTGGTGCCCGAAAGCGACGTGAGCGGATTGAATCCCCACTCGATGCTCGCAGCGATCACCGCGACCGCGCCCATCGCGAGTATGACCGACGCGGTATACGTGAACGCGGCGAGCACCTTTGCGGCGTAGATCTGCCCGCGGTTGCGTGAGCGCGTGAGGATCGTCTTCAGCGTCCCGTTGTGGCTCTCCGAGGCCACGATGTCGCCCGCGACGAGCGCGGTGATCAACGGGAACGCCCAGATCGACATGAAGAACAGCACGACGAACGGCAGCGCGAGGCCCGTCTCGCGGATGTAGCGGCCAAGCGGAATGTCGTTCGGCCCGCCCGGCTTGAAGATCAGCACGAAGGTGAAGATCAGCGGCACGAGCACCGCTACGCCGAGCCCGAGGTACGTCCGCTTCTGCGCGAGCAGCTTCAGCAGCTCCCACTTGTAGACCTTGCTCATTGCCGCTCCCTCGAGCCTACGCTCGTGCTCATTGCCGCTCCGTCGAGCCTACGCTTGTCGTCACGCCGCCTCCTCCTCCGTCATGCCGAGGAAGAGCTCTTCGAGCGTTGCATTGAGCGGAACGAGCGCGGAGATCCCGATGCCCGCTTGGCCGAGCGCGACGGTCGCCGCCTCGATCGCGGCGGGGTCCGCCTGAAAGCGCAGTTCGCCGTCCACGAGCTGCACGCCCTCCAGCCCGCGCGCGAGCAGGACGGCGCGTGCGCGTTCCGGATCGGACGTCCGCAGGCGAAAGCCACCGGCGGCGCTCTGCAGCAGTGCTTCGAGCAAGCCCTCGTAGATGATCCGGCCGCTGCGAATGATCGCCACGCGGTTACAGAGCTCTTCCACCTCCGCGAGGATGTGGCTCGAGAGCAGGATCGTGATCCCCTCGGACGCGAGCTGCTTGACGAGCTGACGCATGTCGCGCATGCCCGCCGGATCGAGCCCAGTCGTCGGCTCGTCGAGCAGCAGCAGCTGAGGATCGCGCAGAAGCGACGCGGCGATGCCGAGCCGCTGGCGCATGCCGTGCGAGTAGCCGCCGACGCGATCCTTGCCGCGGTCACGGAGGTCGACGACGTCGAGCACCTCTTCGATCCGCGACGCGGGTGCACCGCCGTCGAGATCGGCGAGTAGCCGCAGGTTCTTGCGGCCAGAGAGGTACGGATAGAAGCGCGGCCCCTCGACGAAGCCGGCAACCCCATCGAGCGCTCGTGCGCCGACCTCGAGCGGGTCGCGCCCAAAGAGCTGCGCGCTCCCTTCGGTGGGACGGATCAAGCCGAGCAGCATGCGCAGCGAGGTGGTCTTCCCCGCTCCGTTCGGGCCGAGGTAGCCGAAGACGTCGCCGCGCTCGACCGTCAGGTCGACGCCCGCGACCGCGGTGATGTCGCCGTACCGCTTGACGAGCCCGCGTGCCGCGACGGGCGGCGCGTCGCTCACTTGAGCGAGCGCGCCGCCGCCTCGGCTGCGGCCGGAGGAAGCGAGCCGGCGAGCACGTACGAGACGCCGGTGCGATCCCAGGTCAGGACGGTGCCGAGCTGCGTTGCGAGCTCATGCCCGGTCGCGCCGTCGATCGTCACCTGCGGCAGCGCGTCGAGTGCGCCCGCCTGCTTCGCAGCGGTGTCCGGAGCACGCTCGACGACCACGATCGCGCCCAGGCCCTGGCCGTAGACCGCGATCACGGTCGTCCCGCCGACGAGGCGGACGTCCTGGCGCGGCAAGCCGACGAGCGTGTCGGGTGCGACGACGGTGAACGGCGCCGCTGCGGTGACTGCGCCGAGCCCGGTGACCGGCGGCGTTGACGAGCCGCTCGTGCCCCCCTGCGCCTGCGACGAGAGGTCGATGATCTTCGCGCCGGCGGGCGGCGAGACCTGCACGTCGGAGTTCGGAACGTCGCCGTAGGAGACATTCGTCGCCTCGAGCGCGAGCACCGGAGAGGTCGAGCCCTGCGCATAGATCGCAACCTTGAGCGGCACGCCGCGGAGCGCGTCGAACGCCATCTCCGCGGAGCCGAGCAAGCCGCCATCGTGGCTCGGTGAGACCTTCACCGTGTACGACTCCTGCCCGCCCGTGTTCGACGGGTCGGCGCCGGAGACCGTCCATTCCTTGCCGAGGTTCGTGAGGAACGTCGTAATTTCATCCACCGTCGGAACGGCGGAGCCGGTGTCGCTCGTGGTGGATGTGTCCTGCGGAATGTCGGCGGTGTACGCCGTGTTCGACGTGGCGTCATACACGGTCACCTTCGTCTTGCTCCACACGATCTGCGCGTCGCCCGCGTCGGACTGCAGCTCGAGGCGGCCGCCGTTCGCGTTGACCCACAGCCGCCCGGTCGCGCTCGACATCAGCGCGGATCCGGCCTGCCCCGCGATCGCGCCCGACGGGAAGAGCGTGTTGGTGAAGCCGATGTCGGCGGTGACGCCTGCAGGCTTCTGACCGGCCAGAGCATCGTGGATCGCCTGCGCGAGCGGCTTCGGCGCGGGCGTTGCGCCGCTACCGCCGGTGGCGGCAACGGCGAACGCGCCGCCTGCGGCGACGACCACGACGACAACGGCAAGAGCGATGAGACGAGCGGTTGAGAGCGTGCGAAAGATCTTCACGGGGGTCCTTTCTCGGGTTCCTCGCCCGCAGGGTGCCTGTCGGAGTCTGAAGCTTTCCTGACGAGCTCGATCGTGAAGCTCGAGCCGTCGGCGTAGGCGCGACCCCCGTGGCGCTCGGCGGTGGCGCGCACGATTGCCAGCCCGAGCCCGGAGCCGTCGCCGTAGAACCGCTCGAAGACCCGTTCGCGGTCGAGCGGGACCACGCCCACCCCTTCGTCCTCGACGCTGAGCAGCGCCCGGTCGCCATCGGCGCGCACGGTGATCGTCACCACACCGCGGCCGTGCCGCCGCGCGTTTTCGACGAGGTTCGACAGCGCGCGCTGGAGCGCCGCGCGATCGCCCGCAACGACCACCGACTCTGCGTCGACTCGGTCTGCGCCTGCAGCACGCGCGAGCTCGTCCACGCGCACGTCGTCGTCAGCCGGCGCGGCGGCCTCTTCGCGCGAGAGCGTGAGCAGATCGTCGGCGAGCCGCGCGAGCCGCTCCGCGTCGGCTTCCAGGTCGGCCACCAGTGCAGGGGTCGCACCGTGACGAGCGAGGTGCGCGACATTCCCGCGCAGCGCGGTCAGCGGCGTGCGCAGCTCGTGCGACGCATCGGCGAGGAAACGGCGCTCCGACTCGCGCGCGCGCTCGAGGCTGTCGAGCATCGCGTTGAGCGTCGTTGCGAGCCGACCCACTTCGTCGGCGCCGTGCGGATCCGGCAGCCGGCGGCTCGGGTCGCCGGTGCGGCCGATCTCACCGGCTGCGCGGTCGAGGCGCGCGAGCGGCTGCAGCGCACCCCGCATCAGCAATGCTGCCGCTCCCGCGCCCACTCCCGCCGCCAGGAGCGCCGCGATGATCGTCAGCCCGTGCAGCGTCGAGATCGTGTTCGAGAGGTCGGCCGTCGAGGCCGCGACGAGCACCGCGCCACCGCCCGAGACGTTGGCGAGCGGCGCGGCGTACACCCGGAGCTCGTCGCCGCCGAAGCGCACGGTCCGGTAGCGCGACGTGTCGCTGCCGATCGCCTCCTGCGCGAGCGTCCCCGGCAGGACACGGCCACCGAGCGAAAGCGAGCGCGCGACGATCCGGTGCTTGCTGTCGAGCACCTCGACGAGCGCCTGCGTCCCGCCGGCGGGCGCGTCGAGCGCGCCCGGCGTGGTGAGCAGCGCGGGCGCGGAGGCCGCGAGCTGCGCAACGCCGATCGCGCGTGTGCGCAGCGAGCGGTCGAGCTCGTGGCGAAGGTGCCGCGCGACGAGGACGTCGACCGCCGAGCCGAGCACGACCACAGCGAGCATCGTCGCGGCAGCTGCCGCAAGGATCGTGCGAAGCCGCAGGTTCATCGGCCGATGATGAACCCGACCCCGCGCACCGTTTCGATCAGCGACGGCTCTCCGAGCTTGCGGCGCAGGTTGGACACGTTGCGGTCGACAACGTTCGCACTCGCATCGCCCTGCCAGATCTCGGCCACCGCCTGCTGGCGCGGGACGACACGTCGCGCGTTACGCAGCAGCAACGCGAGCAAGTCGGCTTCGCGCTCGCTCAACGACAAGGCTGTCCCACCGCGCTGGGCCACCCGTGTCGACGGGTCGAGCGTCAGGTCGCCGAACGCGAGCAGCTCCTCCGGAGACTTGCCGCGACGCAGCAGGGCCCGCACGCGCGCGAGCAGCTCCTCGGTCGCGAACGGCTTGACGAGGTAGTCGTCGGCACCGGCGTCGAGGCCCGCGACGCGATCCGAGACAGCATCGCGGGCGGTGAGCAAGAGCACCGGAACCGCGAGGCCTTTCGTGCGCAGCCGGCGCGAGACGGCGAGCCCGTCGACGCCCGGCAATCCCACGTCGAGGACGACGAGGTCGGGCGTCGAGCGCTCGACGGCCGCGAGCGCTTCGCCGCCGTCAGCCGCCGTCGCGACCGCGTAGCCCTCCGCGGACAGGGTGCGGTCGAGCATGCGCCTGATCGGGGCGTCGTCGTCCACGACGAGGATCGCAGCCTCGGGCATGCGCCCATCATGCCGTCACAAGTGCGAGATCCGCCTCGAGCGCGGCGAGGTCGAAGCCGCTCGGCGCCTGCCCCTCCTTCAGGAAGTCGTCAGAGAGGATGCAGTACGCCTCGTCGCAGTAGCGATCCCAGAAGCTCCAGGTCAGCTCCTGCAACCGGCCCCAGGTGACGACGGTGAGACCGTTCCTGTCGTAGCCAACGACGTCGACCGCGTGGCCGCCCCACGATCCCGGTCGCGCCGGCCCCGCGAGCGACCCCGTCCAGTCCCACACCTGCTGCGCGTGTGCGGTCACGGGCATCTGCAGCCCGACGTAGAGGCCGCAGAACAGCCAGGCGGCTGTCTGCACGAGCCGCTGGTCGTGCCGGCCGACGCGTGCGTAGGCGCCGATGCGGTGTCCGCCGATCCCGTTCGCACGCCAGTAGCGCAACACGTCGAGCTCGACCGCACCCTCTTCGCCCGTGAACGGGTCGATCAGCTTGACGTCGTTGAACGCGTCCAGCACCGCGCGCTCCGAGAGCTCGATCGCGTGACCTCGTCCCAGCGTGGTCCACGCTTCGATCATGTGCGCCGCGGCCGCGGTCGTGCAATCGCCGATCCGGTCGTTCGCGTACATCGGCCAGTTGTCGATGCCGCTTGTCTCGTCGAACGACGCAGGCGGCGACGGGAGCCTGGCGCCGTCGACGTACCGTGCGAGCGAGAGCGTCCGTGTGTCGGTGCGGACGGGGAGCTTCCCGAGCATCTGCGCCGCGACCCGAGTGGTTGCCATGCGAGGCCTCCTGTCGAATGGGCGCCGCAGTGACGAACCTGAGGGTACGCGGGAGGCGGCCCCAGGTCAATCGCACGCGAGGTACGTTGCCCGCCGTGGCCAACGTGACGCCAGCCCAGTTCCTGCTCGCGTTCCTGCTCGCAGCGGCGGCAGGAACCGCCGTCTTCTTCCACGCCGAGCGCCACAAGGTCCCTCATCCCTCGGCCTGGGCGAGCTTCGTGTTCCTCTTCCTGATCGTCGGGCTGCCGAGCTACCTGGTGCGCGTCCGCCGGCTGCGGAAGCAGCGCAGTCGCGTCTAGATCAGGCTGGGGCCGCGCGGCTGCCGAAGCGGCGCCGGGTCGCAGCCAGTGCGACGAGCAACGTGAGCCCGGCCAGCACGGCGGCGACGGCGATCAACCAGGAGCGGAGATCCGACGGAGCAGAGGCCGCGGGAACGCTCGCCGCGAAGGTTGTCGTGTCGACCACCGCGAGCGCCTCGCCGCCGGCGGCACCGATCCGGATCTGCGCAGCCGGACCGCGCGTGAAGCGCAGCGACCACAGCTTCTGGTTGCCGGCGAGCATCGGCAGGTCGATGCAGTGCGCGCGACTGGTGCTCGTGTCGAGCGCGTGCACGAACGGCTCTCCGCCCGCACCGTCGTAGAGCGTGTAGGCCCACCGCCCGTCGAGGCTGAGCATCCGCGTGATCGGCGAGCCGCGCATCTTGTCCGACGGCTCAGCCGGATCGACGATCGGCTTCGGCAACAAGGCGCCCGCTTCCAGGTCATAGCCGCGGACGGTGTACCGGGTCGGGTCGGCCGGCGAGGTGTAGTTGATGAGGAACATCTTCTGGCCGCCGGGCGAGACCGCGTCGAAGCTGAAGTCGCCGCGCAGCGTGAACGTCCGCCTCAGTTTCAGACTGGGCGCGTCGAAGAGCGCAAACGTCGTCGCCGCGCGCGGGAAAGCCTTGCGCGGCTCGATCAGCACGAGCGTGCTCCCGTCGGCCGAGACCCCGCTGGCCGACGAGTCGTACGCGACGGCAGGGATCGTGAATGTCCCTGCGATCCGCTGCCAACCGAGCACACGTCCCCCGTTGCGCGCGATCCGCTCGACGAGTGTCGTCTTGCCGTCGTTGATCGTGACGTACCGGTCGGGGCTACCGGCCGCCGTGACGCCTTGCGAACCGACGTCGATCCCGAGCACCGGTAGGCCGTCGGCCGCTGCGGTGGCAGTTACCGCGAGCGCGACGATCACTCCGGCGACGAGGAGAAGTGTGCGCATCGAAGAGGAATACGTCAGCGACACCGGCAGAGGTCCCCGGCGTACGAGACGTTCGCGTCTCGTACGCCGGGGCGAAGGTCAACCGGCCGTGATCGACCCGAAGAGCCCGTGCTGTTCGTCACCGGGCCCCGAGAGGAAGTAGAGGCTGCTCGTCGGTCCCGACGCGGCGCCGTTGCCGAACGCGATCGCCCAGAGCCCGTCGATCGCGATCGGTGTGCCGCCGGCGGCCCGCAGCTGTCCCTTGTAGACCCACACGCGCCCGCGCTTGACGTACGCACTGATTCGGCCGTTCCCGAAGTTCCCGACGAGCAGGTCTCCGGCGAAAGAACCGAAGTCGGCCGGCCCAGTCGCCAGCCCCCACGGGGCGTTCAGCGGCGCGTTCTTTCTCCCGCTGTTCACGACTCGTGCAACGAGCTTGCCGTCGGGGGTGAACTCGTCCACGTAGCCCTGCCCAGGCGCTGCGACGTCATCCTTGCGCGCGGCGTCCTGCTTCGCGTAGGTGACGAAGATGTTGCCGCCCAGCGCCTGGATCCCGAACGGTGCGAACCCCTTGGCGAGCTTCGGATCCTGGAAGCCGCCCGGCAACGCCACGAGTCCGAACGAGGCGTCGAAGACGTCGACCCGGGCGTTGTGGAAGTCGGAGGCATACAACCGGTCGTTCACGGTTGCGAGGCCCTTGTAGATCGCACCTGCGCCCGAACGGTCGGCGCCGGTGAGCGCGGTCGTCCCGTTCACCGTCGGCGACCAGCCGAGGATCGTGCCGCCCTCGGTCGCGAAGAGGAAGCGGGCACTACCGCTCTTGCCGTTCTGGCTGACGATGAAATCAGCCGCGTTGCCGTTGTACACGGTGCCCGTGGGTGCGCCCGGGACGGCCACCGTCAGTGCCGCCTTTACTCCTGCACCGCTGTAGAGCGTGGACGTGTTCGTCCCGTTGTTTGCCGCCCACCATGGCGTGGTGGGCCCGGCCGACAGCCCCCAACCGTTGACCAGGTTGGCGTCGGTTGCAGTCGCAGGCACCGCCGTGCCGTCTGACACGAGTGCGTGCACCGTGTAGGCGTTCGCCTGCTCGCGCGCATCGGCTACCGCCGCGACACCGCCTACGAGCACCGCGGCGCCGGCGATCGCCAACCATCTGAAAAACGACATGTGGTCCCCCGAACTGTTGAAGAGAATGGTCGGAGGGAGGTACGCGGGTGATCGCGAAACGGTTTCGCAGCTCAGGCGTTGTCGCGAGCCCAGGCGCCGAGCAGGCCGCGGTAATGCTCTACGAACTGGTCGTGCTCGTGCGGAGGGAACGTCGAGCGCACCGTGCGCACGAGGACAACGTCGAACTCCGGTGAGGTGAACCACTCGTGCGCGAGGTCGTCCAGGTGCGACAGGTGCGTGGCGCAGAACTCCTGGTAGGCGTCCACCTGGAAGTAGCCGTCGGCGAGCTCGCGGTACTGCGCGAGCTTCTCCTCGTAGGTCAAGTCGTCGCGGTCGCCCCACTCGAAGTACGCGCGCGAGTTCTGGTTGAGCTGCATCTCGCGTCGCATCGCCGTGCAGAACGCGCTCCAGCGCACGAGCGCGGTGATCGCCCACGGGAAGTAATAGTGCAGCGACGTGAGCGCGACGTCGGGCGATGCGTTCGCGTAGTCGATCGGGTAGGCGATGCCGTCCTTGACGATCGTCTCGCAGGAGTTGAACTCCCAGCGGAAGAATGCATTGACGAGCCGCGAGATCGAGATGATCTCCTCGCCGAGCTCGGGCGTCAGGAAGTCGTGCTTCACCTCGTACCGCGCGTGGATCGGCTGCGACGGGTCGAACCACATCGACATCGTCTCGGCGCCGATCGACAGCGAGCGCACAAAGACGTCGAAGCCCTCGAGGGCGGTCTGCAGGTGCATCATCCGCTCGCCGGACTCGTCGTACCGCGCGCGCAGCTCGTCCGGCGAGCCCACGCGCGAGACGCCGACCCACTGCCCGCCGTCGAACGGCTTCATGAACATCGGGTAGCCGATCTCCCTGCCGATCGCCTCGAGGTCGAACGGGGCGTTGTAGCGCTCGGCGGTCGGCCCGAAGCGCTCGTTCGCCGGCGGCACCTTGTGCGGAATCAGCCACGTGCCGGGCACGCGGATGCCGAGGCGCATCAGCGCGCAGTACGCCGAGTGCTTCTCCATCGCCTGGAACGTAAACGGGTTGTTGAGCAGATAGACGTCGTCCATCAGCGAGACCTTCTTCAGCCACGCGCGCGGCAGGTCGTACCACCACGCGAGGCGGTCGATCACGAGCGAGTACTGCGGCTTCGAGCGGAGGTCAAACGGCTCGTTGAGGATTCGCTGCGTGCGCAGCGTGTGCCCATCGACCTGGCCGACGCGCGCGATCAGCGCCTCGAACGCCGCGGGCCAATCCTCCTCGGTGCCGAGGAGCAGTCCGATGACGTGCTCAGACAAAGCGGGGAAGATGGTGAGCAAGCTGACGCTGCCAGGACGGCCAGTCGTGCGGCACGTCGTGTCCCCAGAGATCCACCTCGTGCCGGATCCCCTTCTCGGCGAGCAGCGAACCGAACCGCTTCGTCGAGTCGAGCGCGCCGGTTGTGTCCTCCCACTGGCCCTGCCCGCAGATCAGCAGGAGCGACGCCTGCGCGGCCAGCCAGCCGAGATGGTCACCCGCGAGGTTGGCGACGTAGTCCATCGGATTGTTGAAGTAGACGGCGTCGCCTCGTTCTCCCCCACCTTGTACCGATACGTCGTACACGCCGCTCATCCCGATCGCGACCGGAAAGAGGTCGGCGCGCTTGAGGCAGAAGTTCGCCGCGTGGTAGGCGCCGAAGGACGCGCCGGCCGCGATCAGCTCCGCGGTGTGCGAGTCGGCCTGGACGAACGGCACGAGCCGGGTCAGCACCCACCACTCGTAATGACCGTGCCGCCGCGCGCGGTCCTCGAGAGGCAGATCGTCGCGCGTCCAGCTCTCACCGTCGAACGAGGGGACGCAATAGAGCTTCACCTTGCCGCCGTCGAGCAGCCCCGCGATCGCGTCGATCATCCCCTGCGACTCCCAGTCGTGCGCCTCGCCGTTCTCGGAAGGGAACGCAACCACCGGGCGGCCGTAGTGCCCGTAGGCGAGAACGGCGCCGCCGTCGATCTCGATCATGCGCCGGTTCACGACACAGCCTCGATCAGCGCGGGCAGGTGCGGGTCGAACGAGTCGCGCCAGCCGGTCCAGGTGTGCCCGTCACGCACCTCTCCCAGCCACGCCGGGTAGCCCTGCTCGGTGAGCGCCGCAGCGACGTCCTCGTTGTTCGCACGGTTCTCCTCGGCCGTGCCGCACGTGATCGCCACCGGAATCGTGCGCTCGACGTCCACGCCGCGCAGCACGGTTCCGACGAAGCGCGTGATCCGCCGGTACCGCGGGAAGCTCGACTCGTGCTTGTCGTGGCGCTGCCGGAAGAAGCTGCCCGATTGCAGGAGCAGCCCGTCGAACGACCTCGGATGCCGCACGTGTGCGTGCAGCATCGCGAGCGCGCCGAGGCTCGCGCCCATACCGATCCGCCGGCCGTGCGGCGCGCGCTTCGTGATCTCCGGCAGCAGCTCGCGCACCAGCGCGCCGGCGTACAACGCGGAGGCGGAGTACGTCTCGTTCCGATCGACGGGTTGGATGAGCGCTGCGCGCAACGGTGGGATTCGCTCTTCCCAGCTCATCACGTCGAGGAACCGGGTGAGCCCGGCGTACTCTGCGTACTCGGGCCCGTCGTGCACCACGAGCAGCGGCGCGTCCGGGCCGGGGGGCTCCGGTGTGGAGTAGAGGCGCACGGGAATGCGTGCCACGAGCCTGCGGCAGCGAACCTCGAAGTCCTCGACCGGCCCCGGGTCGGCGATTGAGTCGAGCCACGCGGGCCGCTCGTACTCCGGCCACTCGACGACCGACTTGTCGCCGAAGGGCCCGGGAACCCGGAGCGGGTTCCCGGGATCGGGGATGAACGACCCGTCGACGCCGAGCAGATACTCGAGCCGGTCGACCTCAGGGCGCGGGAAGGTCAACCGCCAGCGGCCATCACGCCACTCGAACGGCGGCCCCGGGCGAGGGCGTGTGACGTCCTGCCCGAGCGCCACCTTGCCGAAGCGGTGCTCGGGGTCGGCGAGCACGAAGTCGACCGCGTCCTCCCAGACGCGGGGTGAGCTCAACGTTTCTTCTTGGGCCTGTTCGCGCGTGCCCGAATCTTGTATTCGCGGACACGTTCCTGTCGCAGTAGGTGGTTGCGCCGCGCCTCGATCGCTTCCATTTCCCGCTGCAGCTTCTGGTAGCTCTGCCAGCGTTCCTGCGAGAGCGACCCGTCGGCCAGCGCCTCGCGAATCGCGCAGCCGGGCTCCTGGTCGTGGTTGCAGTCGCTGAAGCGACAGCGGCGGGCGATCTCCTCGATGTCGCCGAACGTCTGCTCGAGGTCGGCGTCCCAGAGCTGCAGCTCGCGGATGCCGGGCGTGTCCAGCACGACGCCGCCGCTCGGCACGAGGATCAGCTCGCGATGGGTTGTCGTATGCCGGCCCATCTGATCGTCCTCCCGCACCTCCGCCGTCGCGAGCACTTCCTCGCCGACGAGGGCGTTGACGATCGTCGACTTGCCGACGCCGGACGAGCCGAGCAGCACCGCGGTCCGGTTCGGCTGAAGCCAGGCGCGCAGCCCGTCGATCCCGTCGCCTGTCTTTGCGGAGACGTGCTGGGCCGGGACGGAGCCGAGCGTGACTTCCTCGACGCGGTCGAGGAACGGCTGCACGTCGTCGACCAGGTCGGTCTTCGTCAGCAGCACGACCGGCTGTGCGCCGCTCTCCCACGCCATCGCGAGGTAGCGCTCGAGGCGGCGGACGTTGAAGTCGAGCGGCAGCGCCTGGACGAGGAACGCGACGTCGATGTTCGCCGCGAGGATCTGCTCCTGGGTGACGTCCAGGGTCGCCTTGCGGGAGATCGACGTGCGACGAGGCAGCAGCGCCTCGATCAGGTTCGACGTCGGGTCGAGGCCGACCCAGTCGCCGACCGCCGGCAGGCCCTCCTCGCGCACGAGGCGGTTCGCCGCGCTCGCGCGCTGCTCCCCCTGCTCGTGCATCAGGTCGTAGGCGCCCCTGTGCTGGATCGCGACGCGGGCGGGCACGAGGCCGGCGGCGCGGTGCTCGGCGAACGCGGCTTCCCAGCCGTCGTCCCAGCCAAGGCGGTGAAGCAACGATTCCGTAACCGGAAGAGTCAAGCAAAGCTCCTTTGCGCGTGTGAACGGTGAGCGGGTGGCGCCCGGCCCGTCACGGCAGCACAGACCTATTGAAGCTCTACGAAAGGCTGCGACGGGCGGGGGCGCAGGAAACGCGATCAAGCTCGAGTTGTCTCATCGGTGCACCACCTCTCTCCGTCGTCGGGACTTTGGTCATTGTGCGGACAGGAAGCATGTTGCGCAAGTCTGCGAAGAACTCGCCTCGTCGATTCTCCTCGCTGGAACCGAGGTACAATCTCGCTGCCCGCGGCGCGGTGAGATTCCGAACCGGGTCAGATCCGGGAGGAAGCAGCCCTAAGGATCCCTCACCGGTGCCGCGGTCTTTGTTCGTTCCCGGGCGCATAGCTCAGCGGGAGAGCGCTCGCTTCACACGCGAGAGGTCCCTGGTTCGATCCCAGGTGCGCCCACCTCTCCCACCTGCGTTGTGTCAGATCTGTGTCGGGTCCGGTCGCGTACGACGCCGTTCAGCGCGAGCTTGCCGCTCATCTTTCGGGCCGGCTGACCGGACTGTGGCATACAAGAAATCCGAGAGATCGAACGGAAGCGCGGTAGTCGCCATTGTTTGACCAGCTTGCGACGCGAGTCGGACCTTGAGCGATGCGCTAGTAGACAGCCGTCTCCTGCAGCCAGGGGTAGCGCTCGGTGTCCTCGCTTCCGTAGTCGGGGTCGAGGTAGATGAAGAGCCGCTGGATCTTGAAGTCGCGGATCTCAAAGACATCACACCAGCGACCCGCATGGGTCACTCCCGCCCGCCATTCCGCTCCAGAGTGCGTCGAGCCCGAGCTCGTGCCCTCGACAACGAGCATGTCTCCCTCGCAGACGAAATTGAAGTAGCCGTAGTCGTGCCGGACCTCCGCGATGATCTGCCCGACGGATCCGTAGAGACGTTGGATCTCATCGACGCCGTTCACCACCCCGTACTTCGGGAAGTAGAGCTGGGCGTCATCCGCGAACAGATCGAAGAAATCAGCGCCCCGATCGAGGCGCTTCAGGTACTCGAGCGCAACCGACTTCATCTGTTCGCGCGTCATCGTCTGCGTAGTAAGGGCCACTGCACTCCTCCTTGTCGCCAGCCTGGAAGCCTCCGGCAGAAGACTCTCTTGCAGAATATCATTCTGTTATATGGATTTGTCAAGTTCAGCTGAGCGCGGTCGCCGTGTCCATCTTCCGGCGAGCCAGGCCCCTGTCCTCGTCGGTGCCGCGGCCGAGGATCGCATCGAGCACCCGCGCGAGCGCGACCGTCGGATCGGCTGCGAGGTCGTGGCTGCGCCAGGCGACGTGGAGGTCCGGCCTGACGAGCACGCACCCGCGTTCGGAGACCTCACTGAGCGAAGCCCAGTCGTAGTAAAGGTCGAGCACCTCGCGGCCGGGCCCCACTACGAACGCCCCGATCGACACTCCCATGCGCGCGGAGACCGTCGCCGCCGCCTGCGCCCAACTCTCGCCGCCAATGCCGGTGAGCAGCGTGAAGCGACCGTGGCCCGCCAGATCGATCGTGCTGACCTTACGCCCGCGGTGCTCGACCCAACAGTGCGGAAGCCGGGCCCCGGGCCACGTCGTCGGGTGGTAGTAGAGCTCCGGGTCGCGCTCGTACACCGGCTCCTCCGTGCCGTCGCGCACCACGGCCGCAGACCTGTAGCGCTGGTTGAACTCGACGCCGTGAGCGTTGAACTCGTAGTTCTTGAGCTCCATCGCTCGACGAAGCTGCTCACGCTGCGCGGTGGCCTGCGGGGTGTCGTCTTTGCGCGCCGCCATGTTGGCCCGCATCTGCTCAGCGTCGGTGGGGTCGGTGAGCCCGAAGGCCTCGAAGATGGCACCGAACTCGGCGATGCTCTTGTTCGCGCGCTCGACGATCTGCCCGCCGACCGGCACGCGCTCATCGTCGTACGTGTCCAGCAACGACGGGCCGGCCTGGCCGCGAAGGACGTGGGCCAATTTCCAGGCGAGGTTGTAGGAGTCCTGGATCGACGTGTTGGCGCCCAAGCCGTTGTTCGGGGGATGCCGATGGCACGCATCACCCATGCAGAACACCCGTCCCGACGAATAGCGCGTCATGTACGCGCGGTTGTTCGTCCACAGGGAGATGTCCTCGACCTGGACGTCGATCGAGTCGTCGCCGATGAGGCGGTGGGCGATGCGGCGCGCCTCGTCGTCGTCGACCTGCGGCGCCGGCTCGTTGATGTCGTAGCCCCAGATGAGCAGCCACTCGTTCCACGGCCGGACCATCCGCACCACGCCCATCCCGACGCCTCCGATCGTCGAGCCCGGCTGGAGGATCCAGTACAGGACGCTGGGCCGGTGCTCGACCAGGTGAGTGAGGTCCGCGCGGATGAGGATGTTCATGCTTCCGGCGACGCCCATCTGCCCCTCGAGCGGCAGTCCGATGTCATCGGCCACCTTGCTGCGGCTTCCGTCGGCGCCGAGGAGGTACTTGGCGCGGATCTGCGATACCGCATCGCTCGGCCGGTGCCGAACGGTCGCGGTGACGCCGTCGCCGTCCTGCTCCAGCGAGAGGTACTCGGTGTTGAATCGCACCTCCGTCCCGCGCGCCGCGGCAGCTTCGAGCAGGATGGGCTCGAGGAGGGTCTGGGGCAGGTCGCACATGCTCGAAGGGCTCGCGAGCTCATAGTCGGCTCGACGGCTCGGATGGGTGCCCCACACGCGCAGCCGCGCCAGCTCTTCGCCGGCGAGGCTGGTGCAGAACACCTGGTTGCCCATCAGGTCCTGCGGCGTCGCCTTCGCAATTATCTCGTGCTCGAGTCCCATGTCGCGCATGATCTCGACCGCCCGCTGGTTGGTGATGTGCGCGCGGGGCGTGTGAGACAGCGAGCGGTAGCGCTCGACGAGCACGTTCGGTACGCCGTACTCACTGAGGAACAGCCCTGCTGACAGGCCCGCAGGGCCGGCACCGACGATGAGGACGTCCGTCTCGGTGACGTTCATGATTCTCCTCTCCTTCTTATTGGCCGACCGATACGAGTCCATGGTTTTGGTACGCCATCTGCCGTGGACTCAAGCGAACGGGACTCTGAGGTCTTGCGGCTCGGTCGGGGCGAACTCGCCGTCGTAGGCACGCTGATGCAGCTCGGCCGCAGACATCCCCATCCGCCAAGCTGCGACGAGCTGTTCGGGACCCACGTACGTCCCGATCGGGTCCTCGGCAAAGCGCTCGCCGTGCATGAACTCGGTCGAACCGGCCCAGTCGCCGAAGTGGTCGACCTGCAGCTCGACGCTGTTGCCGTCGGGGTCCAAGTAGTAGAACGACAGCGTCATTCCATGGTCGAGGACGCTGTGCGGCAGCACTCCGGCCGCCTCGAGCCGCACGTAGGTCCCCAGCAGTTCGTCGAGCGTTCCGTACTCGAATGCCGTGTGATGGATGCCGGCGTGGACGAGCTTGTCCGGGTCATCGCGAACGAGCGGCGTCGAGAGCAGTGCGAGGCGGTGGTTGGCCGAGTCGTTGCTCAGCCACGCTCCCCCCTCGAACGCGTAGGTCGGACGCATCCCGACGACCAACCCGTACCACTCAATCATCTCGCTGAGCCTTGTCGTCTTCAGGTTGACGTGATGCAGGGTGGGTGCGGCGATCTCGACCGGGGCGGAATGCTCCACGGTCCGCGCGGTCTTGGACATACCGGTCAGCTCCTCTCTGTTCATGCCGAAGCACCGGCGCCGGTGAGCGCTCCGACCCGCCGGGCGCGTGAGTAGACCCCGGCGCCGAGCAGGATCAGCAGCCCCGGCACGTAGTACTGCCACTCGATGCCGATCTGCAGGAACGTCGTCGAGGTGATGATCTCCTGGATCAGGAGCGCGCCGAGGAGCGCGCCGATGAAGGACCCGCGTCCGCCGAAGATGCTGGCACCGCCGAGGACGACTGCCGTGACGCTCGAGAGTGTGTAGCTGATCCCGACGCGCGAGTCTCCGACCGCGACCTGAGAGCCGAGCATGACTCCGCCCGCGGCGGCGAACAGCGAGCAGAGGAGGTATGCGGTGACGTGTGTCGCGGTGACCCGCGCTCCCAGCCGGTGCGCGCGCGTCTCGTCGGAGCCGACCGCCCGCAGCTGCAGGCCGGCCCGGGTGAAGCGCAGCAGCAGCTCTGCCACGACCGCGAGGACGCACGCGACCACGAAGGCGACGGGAACCCAGCCCCACGTCGTCGTGATGAGCCTCGTGACGTCGCTGCGATAGAAGCCCGCGGCTTGCGGCCGAAGCAGCTGCGAAACGCCCTGTAGAACGAAGAAGAGGGCGAGCGTCCCCAGCACGGGTGCGAGCCGGAACGCGCGGATGAGCAAACCATTCGTCAGCCCGACCGCGAGTGCGACGGCGACGATCGCGGCCACTCCGAGCGCGAGACGGCCGTCGCTTTGGCCCTGAGCGGCGAAGAACGAGAAGACGACGACGACGAGCCCCGTTAGAGGTCCAACGGAGAGATCGATGCCGCCCGTGAGCAGAACGATCAGCTGGCCGAAGCTGACGAACGCGAGCGCGCTCGCGAACAGCAGCATCGCGACGAAGTTGAACCGGGTCAGGAACAAGCTGCTGTCCGCGGACGTGTACGCGCCGAGGGCGAGGATGAGCAGCGCGAGCACGACTGCCGGGAGGTAGTCCCCGGCGACGAAGCGTCGGAGCGGGAAGCGACGCCGCACCGGTGCGGTCACGCCGTCGCGTCGGGCTGCAGACGTGATCGCCGTCCCGGTGATGTTCTCTTCGGTGATCTCGTCGCCCTCGAGCGAGCGGACGATCTGTCCGTGCGAGAAGACGAGCACGCGATCGCAGAGCCCTTGCAGCTCGACGACATCGGACGACTGCACGACGACGGCCTTGCCCGACTCGGCGGTGTCGCGCAGCACCTGGTAGATCTCGATGCGGGCGCCCGCGTCGACACCGCGGGTCGGCTCGTCCGCGAGCAAGACGGTCGGATCGGCGAGCAGTGACCGCGCGAAGAGGATCTTTTGCTGGTTCCCGCCGGACAGCGAGGCCACGGGGGTCTCGACGCTCGGTGTCCGGACGGCGAGCTGCCGTAGCTCGCGTTCGACGACTCGCGCCTCCGAGCTGCGCCGGACGACGCCGAACCGGGCGGTACGGCGGAGCGCGAGGAGCGAGGTGTTCTCACGCACGCTGAGCGGCAGGGCTACACCCTCGGCGTGCCGATCACCGGGCAGATACACGATCCCCGCCCGTGCCGTGCGGCTCGGATCGGCGAGCGGCACCCGGCGGCCTCGCAGCCTGACGCTCCCGCGCGCGGGAAGGAGGCCGGCGAGCGCGCGGACGAACTCGCGCTGGCCGTTGCCCTCGATACCTGCCAGGCCGACGATCTCGCCTGCACGCACCCGGAGATCGACGTCGTGGAAGCGCGGTCCTCGCAGCGACGCGACGTCGAGCAACGGGTCGCCGGCCTGACCGGTCGCCGCCTTGTCGGGGAAGGCCTGGTCGACCGGCCTGCCGACGATCAGCCGCAGGATCTCTTCTTCGGAGACGCCGGCGGCGGACCTGGTGCCACGGATCTCGCCGTCTCGGAGGACGGTGATCCGGTCTGCAATGCGCTGTACCTCAGGTAACCGGTGCGAGATGTAGACGACGGCCGTGCCGTCGTCTGCGATGGAGCGGATGCACTCGAAGAGGCGTTCGCTCTCCGACCGCGTGAGGGACTCGGTCGGCTCGTCGAGCACGAGGACCTTCGACTCGAGCGCGAGCGCCTTCGCGATCTCGAGCAGCTGCCTGTCCGCAACGCTGAGCTCGTTGACCCGTGCCGCTGGGTCGATGCTCGCCCCGATCACGGCTAGCTTCTCGAGGGTCCACCCCCCGGCCCTCGAGATGGGTGGCCGCAACCGCGGCGGCATCGCGAACACCATGTTCTCGACGACCGTGAGGTCCTCGAGGATGGAGAGGTGCTGGTAGACAACGGCCAGACCGAGCGACTGCGAGGCGGCCGGCGAGGGCTCGCCCATCAGCCGGCCGCCGATCTCGACGCTGCCCGAGTCGGGCAGCGTCGAGCCGGCGGCGACGGCCATCAGGGTCGACTTGCCTGCGCCGTTCTCGCCGACGAAGGCATGGACCTCACCCTCGGCGACCTCGAAGCTGACCCCTTTCAGGGCCACCACGCCGGGATACGTCTTGACGACGTCCGACAGGCGGAGGGCGGCCCGGGCTGGCATTGCGACCTCCCGGCCTACGGCTTTCCGTAGGTTGCGATTTCGGCCAGGGTGATCTTGTTCGACGGATAGAAGTCATCCGGCGCCTTCGGGTTGCACTGCAGCGGCTTGCCCGCGAGCGTGTCCTCGAAGAACGGGAGGTTGTAGTCGTTCGGCTCCTTGTTCGGAAGCCCCTCGGCCGCCGCGATCGCCTTGCGAGCCGCCACCCGGCCGAGCCAGTTCCCCGACGACCTCGTCGACATCGCGACGCCGGCCTTCTTGTACAGACAGCTCAGGTTGTTGGCGTCCAGCGTCGTAACCGGGACGAGCTTGCGCCCAGCGTTCTGGAAGGCCCGGGCACTCGCGAGAGCGTCGGTGCCGTAGTTCGAGATGATCCCGTCGATCTTCGGGTACTTGGCGAGCAGCGCCGCAGTCACCTTCTGCGCGGTGGCCGGATCCCAGTTCGTCACCGGCCAGGTCTTCGTGCCGGTGAGTAGGTGCATGCCGGGATACCTCGCGAAGACCTTGACGATCGCCGCGAGCTGTCCGACGCCGACGGCGGAACCGGCCGGGCCTCCGGTGAAGACCACGTTGCCGCGGCCCTTGAGCGCCTTGACCATCCACTTGGCCCAGATGGTGCCCGCGTGGCTGTTGTTCCACTTCACGACGCTCACGTAGTCGACGCCGGGGTTTCCCCCCGGGTCGCTGTACACAGCCACGACCTTGACGCCCGCACCGGTCGCCTGCTTGATCGCGGCGAGCTCGGCCTGGCCGAAGTCGGGGTTGATGACGATCGCGTTCGCGCCCTGCGCGACAGCGGAGCTGACGTCCGAGATCATCTTCTGCAGGTCGCCTCCGCCGGCGAAGACGATCTGCTTGACGTTCTTGCACTTCGCAGCCTCGGAGCGAACCGCGGCGTATGACTCCTGCGACCACGCGTTGATGCCGAACCCGTCGAGGACGCCGAGGGTGATCTGCTTGGTGCCGCAGAACGAGATGTCGGTCGAGATCCCCGACTTGGCGATCTCCTGCGATGCGGTCGGCCAGGTGAATGTCTTCGTCGCCGCCGCCGTCGCCGTCACAGCGGCCGAGGCGAGAACGACGAGTACGAGCGCCTTGAGCGGAAGCTTGCGGCGCGTGTGCAGCAGCGATCGGGCCCGGTCGAGGGCCATGCTGGTCATCGTGGTGCTACTGGTCATCTCGACTCTCCTCGACCCCATGTAGGTGTGGTTTGCGTGTCGATTCGGCCCGCCGCAAGCAGCGGCTGGGTCGATCGAGCGTCCTCGGCGGACGAGGGGTCGTCAGAGCCGCCGAAGTGAGGTACGCGCGAAGGGAGAGCCGCCCGCATGCGCCGCCAGGGCACGTTTCGGACGGCCATCCCGAGCGCGATAATCGAACCCTGGATGACGAGCTGGGCCGCCGGCACCGCCCCCATGCCGAGCACGACCGCCCCCAGTTGCGTGAGGAAAACCGCGCCCACGGCGGTCGCGACGACGCTTCCGAGCCCACCTGCGAGTGAGGTGCCGCCCAGGACGACCGCGGCGATCGTGGGTAGGAGGTAGTCGTTGCCGGCGCCGATTCCGGGGGTGCGCAGAAAGCCCGCGATGAGGATCCCGGCGACGCCGTACGAGACGCTGGCGAGCACGTACGTCACCAGCTCGACCCGCTTGACGCGGATGCCGGCGGCGCGCGCAGCCGCCGGGCTCGCCCCCGCGAAGATGAAGCAGCGGCCGATCACCGTCGTCCGGATGACGACTGCGACCCCGACCACGGCGATCACCGCGACGATCACCGTATTCGGGATGCCCCAGACCTTCGCAATCGCGAAGCGGGCCAGGCCGGGCGGGGCCGACGACGTCGAGGCGCCGTTCGTGATCTGCAGAACGACGCCTGTCAAGAGCGCGTTGACCCCGAGCGTCGCGACGAGCGGTGTCACGCCGAGCCACGTGATCGCCAGGCCGCTGACGAGACCCGAGGCGACGCAGGCGACTGCCACCAAGCCGAGCGCACCCCACAGACGGTCGTCGCTCCCTCGCGAGAAGCTCGTGACGATGATCGTCGTCAGCGTGATCATCCCCGGGACGGAGAGGTCGAAGCCGCGCTGCTGGACGACGAGCGTCTGACCGATCGCCGCGATCGCGAGGATCGCTGCGAATGGCAGCGTGGAGAGAAGCGCGCTCTGGCTGACGCTGCCCGACGCGAGCAGCGGGCTGACGGCGAAGAGCAGTGCCGTCGCGATCCAGATCGCGGAGTAGCGCGGAATCCGGAGCTGCCCACCGACGGGCCCGAGGGTCATCCGACCATCGCCTCCGGCAGTTCGAGTTCGGAGCTCGCCGGCCGCGGCCTGGGAGGACAGCTATTCTTCACAGCAGATTACCATTCTGCACAATAGGTTATACCGTTCAGCGTTGCGGCGTCAAGGCGTGTGGAAAGCGCCGCACGACGGAAGGTGCGACCGCACTTCACGCCGGGGCGGGCGTACGAGGCTGGCGACTGCTGTGGAGGAGTGGTTAGAGCTCAGGCGAGGCCGGCTGCGGCCTCGCGAGCGGTGCGCTTGAGCGCCTCGGCCAGCTCGGCCACGCGCTCCCCTTGGATCCGCGACAGCGGGGCGGAGATCGCCAAGGCGGCACGCGGGTGGCCGAGGGTGTCGCGCACCACCACCCCCACCGCTCCGACGTCCGCCTCGCTCTCACCAAGGTTCACGGCGAACCCGAGGTCACGAATACGCGCGAGCTCGGCCTCGAGCGCGGCCCGGGTCCGAATGGAGCGTGGTGTCCGGCCCTCCAACCGCGGCGATGGATACAGCTCGCGGAGACGATCCGCGGGAAGTTCGGCGAGCAGCGCCTTTCCACCGGAGACGGTGTGCGCGGGCAGTCGTACTCCGACCCGCGACGACGTCCGTACAACCTGTCGGCTCTCGACAGCCTCGAGGAACAAGCAGTCGGCCCCCTCCAGCACAATGAGCTGCACCGTCTCGTCCACCTCGTCGCACAATCGCTCCATGTATGGCAGCAGATGCGCCCGAACGTCGATCGAGCGAACCGCGCTGAGACCGATGTCGATCACCGCAGGGCCCGCGCGGTAGCCTCGCGTGGCCGGATCCTGCTGCACAAACCCGTGGTATTCCAGCATCGCAAGCAGCCGGTGCGCGGTCGACGGTGCCACGCCGAGCGCGGAGCTGGCTTCAGAGACCCGAATCAGCGGATCGTCACGGAACATCAGCAGCAGTCGCAACGCATTGCTGACAGAGCCGATCGGATAGTTGGGGACCTTCTCCGTTTGATTCTGCATGGCGGAACGATAGCGCTAGATGGCGGCGCGCCCGCGGGCGCGCTCTCCGAGTTGCGCCATGTCGGCGACTGCGGGACGCGGGAGCGCGAAGCGGTCCGTGGTTCTCACCCACCAGTCGCCGCCCATGCGGCCCACGAGCCTCAGCGCCTCAGGCCTCGGCGTCAGGCCGTCGAGCGCCTCGTCCTTGACGTGCAGCCGGACGACCTCGGCGATGATCAGTGAGTTCGTCGGCAGCCCCGGGTCGCCGAGGTCGACGATGTGGCTGACACGACATTCGAGCGATGCAGGCGACGCAGCCACCCGGTCCGGCACGACGACGACCGACGGTGCAGGTTCCAGCCCCGTCACCTCCCACTCGTCCACCTCGCTCGGGAACTCGGCACTGGAGAGGTTGGCCAGCTCAGCGAGATCCTCGCTGACGAGATTGACGACGAGTTCGCCTGTCTCGCGGCTGTTGCGAAGCGAGTCCTTGTTGATCCCGTCGCGGCTGCCCGGCCCGATCCCGATCGTCGGCGGGAAGAACGAGAAGGCATTGAAGAAGGAAAACGGCGCCAGGTTGCGCGTGCCGTCCGCCGAGACCGTGGAGACCCAGGCGATCGGGCGCGGCGCGACGAGGCCGTTGAGCAAGACATTGAGCTCGCGCCGTCCCAATTCTGCAGGATCGATGATCACGCCAGCACCTTGATGCGGTTACGGACTGACCCGAGACGGTCGATGCGCACCTCGACCACATCGCCGTCGGCGAGGTAGCCCTTCGGGACCATGGCGTCCCCGACACCGCCCGGCGTCCCTGTGGCGATCAGGTCGCCTGGCTCGAGGGTCACGATCCGTGAGATGTCAGCCACCAGATCGGCGACCCCGAAGACGAGATCGCCCAGACGTGCGCGCTGGCGCTCCTCGCTGTTCACAGTGACGACGATTTCGAGAGCGCCGACGTCCCCGAGCTCGTCGAGCGTCACCACGGCTGGTCCAAACGGCGTCGAACGCTCCCAGGTCTTGCCTGCGAACCACTGCACGCTCCGCCACTGATAGTCGCGCATCGTCACATCGTTCAGAACGGTCAGGCCGGCGACGTAACTCATGGCCTCGGCGGCGTCGACGTTGCGCGCCTGCGTCCCGATCACCGCCGCCAGCTCTCCCTCGTAATCGAGGCAGGCAGCGCCCGCGATCGGCACGTCGATGTCGGCGTAGGGGTCGGTGAGCGCCCGCGACAGCTTGGAGAACAACGTCGGGTGCGCCGGCAACTCGCGCCCCATCTCCGTTATGTGGGTGCCGTAGTTGAGACCGACACAGAAGATCGCGCCGGGCGCCAGGATTGGGCGGCGCACCGCAGCAGAGCTGTATGGCCGCTCGTCGCCGTCGTCGAGAGCACGCTGCGCCGAGTCGAGCCCGGCGTCGCCGGCCGCTAGGAGCGCACCGACATCGGGATACGCGACGCGCCCCGCCGAGTCGCGCACAACGACCGCCCGTCCATCTCGCAGCACCGCCGCAGCAGTCCCGGTCCCGTTCAACTCCAGCGTTGCGAGCCGCACCGGTCCTCCTCAGGCCTGCCGTGGCGCTGCGGCCTCGCGCGCGAAGCCAAGCGCGCGAAGAACGGGAGCGTCGGTAAACGAGAACAGGACGGCGTCTTCGCCGCTGTGGTTGATGTGCTCGTGCACGGTCCAGCCTGGGACGACGAATGTGTCGTGCTCGCTCCAGTCGATCGTCACGCCGTCGACAATCGTCGTGCCGACCCCGCGCGCGACGTGGTAGACGGCCGAGACCGTGTGACGGTGCGCCTCGGTGTGCAGGCCGGCAGCAAGAAGCTGGATCGAGCAGCCGATCGTGGGCAACACCGATCCGCCGGTGTACGGGTTCGTGTAGTCGAAGATCACGCCGTCGTAGGGCGAGCCTTCCCCGATCGCGGCGGCCTCGGCGAGAATCTGGCCGGTCTTCGCCCAGGGGTAGTTGATGACCGGCGAGTACGACTCGCTCCACGTCCGCCACTGCGGGGTGAGCCGTCCGGCTGCATACAGCCGCGTCGTGGTGTCGGCCGCGACGAGCTCTTCCTGCGAATGATCGAGCGCGCCGCCGAAGAAGTTCGCGTGCATGTGATTGATGAGCGGCAGGTCCAGGCCGTCGAGCCAGATCATCGGGTCGTCGGACGTGTTCCCGTGGTCGTGGAATGCCCATGCCGGCGTGAGCACCAGGTCACCGGGCTCCATGAGCGTGTGCTCACCGCTCACCGCCGTATACGCCCCGTGCCCCTCGACGACGAACCGCAACGCGGCCGCCGCGTGCTGGTGGGCGGCCGCGACTTCGCCGGGGAGGATGAGCTGCAGCCCCGCGTAGAGGTTCACGGCTGCGGCTGCTGTCGGCTGCAGACCGGGGTTCATGAGCATCAGCACACGACGTTCGGCCTCCTCGGCCGTGACGACCTCGCCGGCACGCATGAGCAGGGGTCGCAGATCCGCGTAGCGCCACACGTACGGGACCGCGGGGTTCCTGGGCTCTGCCGGCAGCAGCGTGCCGAGCCGCCGCCATAGCGGCTCGATGTCGTGGCTCGGCAGCTCGTCGTAGAAGGCGACTGCCTCACTGGTCTCGCGGAGTTCGGTCACGTCATCCCTTTCTTGCGGGGAGTATTCCACTTTACAGACTACAGTTCTGCGGAGCGGCAATCAAGAGGCTCCCGACTTGACCCGGGACCGCGAGAAGCTGCAGAATAACGTTCTGTATCGTGTCACCACAAAGATCGCGCGGGGCCGGTTCGTCACCGCAGACGGGGAAGAGGCCCGCGATGACAGGAGGGACGAGCGATGACGAAGGTGCTGGAAGCCGCTAGCTGGGAAGGCCGGATCTTCTCCGGCGGGTGGACCACGGGCGCGGGCGAACCGATCGAGGTTCTCGACAAGGCGACGGACGAGGTGCTGGCAGTCGTGGGCTCAGCCGCGCCCGAGGACGTCCGGCATGCGGGAGAGATGGCCATGCGTGCCCAGCGCGACTGGGCGCAGACGCCCGGCAAGGAGAAGGCTCGCATCCTCCGCCGCGCCGCGGTGCTCTTCGAGGAGCGCACCGCGGAGATCGCGGAGTGGGTGATTCGCGAGACCGGAGGGATCGGCCCGAAGGCGGACTTCGAGATCAACTATGCGATCGACCGGCTGTACGCGACCTCAGCGCTCTGCACGCAGTCCTACGGAGAGCTCGTCGCTCCGACCGATCCCGAGCAGACGAGCATCGCTCAGCGCGTCCCCATCGGCGTCGTGGGCGAGATCACGCCGTGGAACGCACCGCTGGCGCTCGCGATGCGAGCCCTCGCACCGGCCCTCGCGCTGGGCAACGCCGTACTGCTCAAGCCCGACTTGCAGACACCGATCAGCGGCGGGTTCCTGGTCGCCGAGATCCTCGAGGAGGCGGGACTGCCGGAGGGCCTTGTGCACGTCCTGCCCGGGGGCGCCGAGATCGGAGAGGCGGTCGTCCTCGACCCGAATGTAACGATGGTGACCTTCACGGGTTCCTCGCGGGTCGGCCGGCGGGTGGGCGAGCTCGCAGGAGGGGCGCTCAAGAGGGTCTCCCTCGAGCTCGGCGGCAACAACGCCATCGTCATCCTCGACGACGCCGACATCGAGGTAGCGAGCTCTGCGGGTTCCTTCGGATCGTTCTTCCACCAGGGCCAGATCTGCATGACCGCCGGGCGCCACCTCGTGCACGAGCGCGTCGCCGACGAGTACCGGGAGGCGATCGCCCGGCGCGCGCGGCTGCTCCCCGTCGGAGACCCGTTCACCGGGGACGTTGCGGTGGGGCCGATGATCAACCGTCGCCAGCTCGACCGCGTCGAAGAGATCGTCAGGAACACCGAGGCCGCCGGCGCCACGATCATCACCGGCGGAACCCACGACGGGCGCTACTACCAGCCGACGGTCATCGACGGCGTGCGCCCGGACATGCCGGCGTTCACCGAGGAGATCTTCGGTCCGGTGGCCCCGATCACGATCGTCTCGTCCGACGAGGAGGCGATCGAGCTCGTCAACCGCACGGAGTACGGCCTGAGCGCCGCGATCCAGACACGCAATCCGTCGCGCGGCCTCGCGATCGCGCGCCAGCTTCGCGTCGGCATGGTGCACGTGAACGACCAGACCATCGCCGACGAGGCCAACGCGCCCGTCGGCGGGTTCGGCATCTCCGGCAACGGCGGACGATTCGGCTCACAAGCCGAATGGGACGAGTTCACGCAGTGGCAGTGGGTCACACTGCGCAACACGCAGCGGGAGTACCCCTTCTGAGCGCTCGTCGACTGATCACCTGAGCTCCCCCTGTCCAGGGAGGCCGTTCTCCTTGGGCCCTCCTGGACGTCTCCTTTCTCCGTCCAGTTCAACTGCCTGTAGGCCACGAGGAGTTCCATGCCGACCGCAACCGCCGCCGTTCTTCACGACCATCACACCGATCTCCAACTCGCCGAGATCGAGGTCGACGATCCTCGTCCGGACGAGGTGCTGGTGCGGATCGTCGCGTCCGGGGTCTGCCACACGGATCTCAGCGTGCGCGACGACGTCACACCCTTTCCTCTTCCAGGCGTCCTTGGTCACGAGGGAGCGGGACTGGTCGAAGCGGTCGGCCGCGACGTGACTGACGTCGCGGTCGGCGATCCCGTCGTCATTTCCTTTGCGTCTTGCGGCCGCTGTCAGTCGTGCCGGCACGGCCACCCGGTCTACTGCGACACGTGGGGGTCGCTGAACCTGCTCGACGGCACGCGGGCTGACGGCAGCGCGACCCTCGCTCTCGACGGCACGTCGCTGCACGGGCACTTCTTCGGGCAGTCGTCGTTCTCGACGCTCGCGCTCGCGGCAGCACAAAGCGTCGTGAAGGTGCCGGAGGAAGCGCCACTCGAGTTGTTGGGGCCGCTCGCTTGCGGGATGCAGACCGGCGTTCAGGCGGTCGTCAACATCCTCCGCCCCGCCGCAGGCGACACGCTCGTCGTCTTCGGAGCGGGCGCGGTGGGGTTGAGCGCCGTGATGGCCGGCGCGAACCTCACGGGTGCGACGGTGATCGCCGTCGACATCAACCCCGCACGACTGGAGCTCGCCGACCGCCTCGGTGCCGCCTGCACCATCAACGCCCTCGAGCAGGACCCGGTCGAGACAGTTCGCAGCCTGACCGGCGGCCGCGGGGCCGACCACACGCTCGAGACCACCGGCGTGGTGTCGGTGCTCCGCCAAGCTGTCGACAGCGTCGGGCCGCGCGGCACGTGCGGCATCATCGGTGCGCCGCGCCCGGACGCCGAGGTCGCGCTCAACGTCCTGGACTTCATCATCAAAGGCATTCGGCTGGTGGGTATCAATCAGGGCGACGCCGTGCCGCGCGAGTCGATCCCGGCGCTCGTTCGCCTCCACCAGCAGGGGCGCTTCCCATTCGACGAGCTCGTGCGCTTCTACGACCTGGCAGACATCAACCGCGCCCTCGGCGACGCGGCGGCGGGTGAGGTCGTCAAGCCGATCGTGCGGATGCCCCCTAGGTAAAGCCAGTGAGCAGGCATGCGTATCCGCGACCCTCAATGCGAATGGCCGCTCGGTAACGGCCTCAACGAGGCGAAGACCTTGGCCGAGCTGGCGAAGAAGCAGGGCGCCCTCGCAGCAGCGGGCCTGCAGGCCCGCTCTGCACCGGCGGTCGCCTTCGTCACGGGGACCGACGCGTTTCGCCCGCGACTATCGCGAGGGAACGCACCGCTGCCCCACCTTCGAAGACGCGGTCACACGCCGTCGCATGCTCGACGCTATCGAGACGGCCGCCGCGACCGGCCAGCGTCAAATGCTCCGTTGAGCCGACAGGGTTTCTGCGGCGGACGGATCTCACGGCTACTGAATTCGATCGACCAAGGAGAATGGACATGACCGCGACGATGCGCGCTGTCGTGCTGGACGCCCCGGGCCCGCCCGAGGCACTTCGGATCCGCGAGCTGCCGATCCCGGAACCGCGCCCAGGCTGGGTGCTCATCCGGGTCAAGGCGTTTGGGATCAATCGCTCCGAGCTGCACACGCGCCTGGGCCTCGCACAAGGCGTCACCTTCCCGCGCGTGCTCGGCATCGAGGCTACCGGCATCGTCGCCGCCGCACCGGGAGGCGAGTTCGAAGAAGGCCAGCAGGTCGCCGCGATGATGGGCGGCATGGGCCGGACCTTCGACGGCGGCTATGCCGAGTACACCAATGTGCCCGCCGCTCAGGTGATCCCGTTTGCCTCGGAGCTCGACTGGGCGACGCTGGGCGCGATCCCCGAGATGATCCAGACCGCCCACGGCTCCCTCACCGTCGGCCTCGACGCTCAGCCGGGGCAGACGCTTCTGATCCGCGGAGGCACCTCGTCGATCGGGATGGCCACCGCGATCCTTGCAAAGGACCGCGCCTCACTGTCCTTTCGACGACGCGCCAACGCGAGCGCGTAGCTGCGCTGGAGGCGATCGGCGTCCACCACGTCCTCATCGACGACGGTGATGTTGCAGCCCAAGCACGAGCGATCGTCCCAGACGGCGTCGAGGCCGCGCTCGAGCTGGTCGGCACCAACACGCTCCCGGACACCCTGCGCGCCGCCGCGGTCCATGGCGTTGTGTGCTTCACGGGCATGCTGAGCAACCAGTGGACCGTCGCGGACTTCTACCCGATCGAGTACATACCGTCGGGGGTCCGGCTCACTGCATACGGCGGCGAGGCCGCCGATCTCCCTGCCGATGTACTCCAGGCCTACCTCGACGGGGTCGCTGCAGGGCGCCTCGCCGTCCCGATCCACCGTACGTACACGCTCGACGAGATCGCCCAAGCGCATGACGATATGGAGCACGGGCGGGCGACGGGCAAGCTCGTCGTCCGCCCGTGACGCTAGCCACCGCAAACGACCACTACCACCTATCTCTGAACGCGAGAGTCCCGCGCGGTTTCTCACCGTGCGATCAAACGTCGGAAAAGAGACGCGTCTTGACACAAACGGTGATCTTCTTTGGCAGGAACTCCGCGACGAGGGGCGCGCCCACTGCCGTGTCAGATTCCGTGTCAGATTCGACGCGCGCACGAGGTCGTGTTATGTCGCTCAGCGGCGTACCGACTCCAAACAGATTTGGTTCATGTCCTGTACGGTCCGACTAGGTCGTAACGACCGAGCTGATTCGATCCCAGCTGCGCCCACGCTCCCCTGCCGCTTAACCGTTTGTTCGAGCCGTTCTCGCGGCGGTGCGCAGGCGCAGTGTCAGATCCGTGTCAGGTCCGGCCGCGGGCGATCCGTTCGGCCTGGCCTTGTCGCGCAACGTTCGCGCCGGCGCGCTGCGGCCCGCGTCGCACCTCGAGTGCGCGCGCCAGATCCGTGATGGACAGCAGCCCGACGAGCTCGCCGTTCTCGACGACCAGACCCCGGTTCGTCGTCGGCGACGAGAGCGCGGTCAACGCTTCGACCGCGGTCGTATCCTCGGCGAGCTGCAGCACGCCGCTCAGGGGTGTCATGGCGTCTCGCACCCGTCGCGTGTCCCACTCCGCGCGCGGCACGGACACAACGGAGCTGAAAGCCAGGAGACCGACGGCCCGCCCTGCGGTGACGACGGGATAGGTCGTGAAACGACGCGACGACGCAACCTCGTCCATGAACCGGCCGACGGTGAGATCGGCGTCGACGGTTACTGGCTCGCGGGTCATCAGGTCACGTACCCGCAGACCGTCGAGTGCTGCCTCCGTTGCGACGTAGCGCGCCTCGCTGCCGGCAGCCTGCAGCAGAAACCAGCCGATGAACGCGAGCCAGGCCCCGCTGAACGAACCTTGAAAGATGAACATCGCGATTCCGAGCCCGATGAACAGGTAGGCAAAGCCCTGGCCGACGCGCGCAGCCACTTGCGTCGCCCAGGCGAGATCGCCTCTGGCCTGCCAGAGGGCCGCCCGCAGCACGCGACCGCCGTCGAGTGGTAAAGCCGGAACCATGTTGAAAGCGAACAACGACAAGTTGATGTAACCGAGCCAGGCCACGACCCCGTCGACGGCGCTCGGCAGCCCCACGAGCGCCAGCAGCACGAAGCCCACGCCGAGACCGAGCGAGACGAGCGGTCCGGTCACGGCGATCCGAAACTCGGCGCCGGCGCTCGTGAACCGCGTCTTGAACTGCGAGACGCCACCAAACAGCCAGAGCGTGATCCCGTCGATTTCCATGCCTTCTCGCCGCGCCTGCCACGCATGCCCGAGCTCGTGCAGGAGAAGCGAGGCAAAGAACAACAGCGCCGCGACGATCGCCATCGCGAGGTACGCACCGTCGGAGAGACCGGGGTTCTGCGCCGGGAAGATGCCGACCGACAGGGACCAGACGATCAGAGCGAAGATCACCAGCCAGCTCCAGTTGACCCGAACCTCGATCCCGCCGAAGCGTCCGAGCGTGACGTTTCCGTTCGTCACCCGCCGCTTCGGCGTCGCTGCGTTACCTCCGGGAATCCGGCTCAGGCGTTCAGCTGCTGTTGCCATCGAGGTCTCCTCCTCATTTCGTCGTCGGTGAGTTACGCGTCGATTCCGTGGACGGTGGCCGGAATGATGCGAACGTCTCCCCCAAGCTGGAAGACGAGGTTGTGCGCATCCGCCGCCGCCATGGCGCGAAGGGTCGGGAGCTCGGCCGCCGCCTGCTCCTCGTTGAAGACGTTGAGCGGCCAATCGCCGACGGTGCCGCTCTGCAGATGCGGGTGAAGGAAGGCGGTACCGAAGTAGGCGCGAACGACGATCGGCTCGAGACCGGCGGCCCGCTGCTCGGGCCATGACAATGCCCAGACGGCATCGGGGCCGTCCGGTGATTGCCGAACTCCCGTCGCAGTCACCTCGCCGGAACGCAGCAGCAGATGTCCGTTCAGCTCCGCAAGCGCTTGCCGCGCATACGGATCGAGCAGCGGAACAGCTGCAGCGAAAAGCTCCTCTTTGTCCGATCGCGATCTGGCACCGCCGTGGGTTCCGTCACGCAAGTCGGCGAAGTGGCGCAATAGCGCCGATGCGGGCGAGGCGGACTGCGTCGAGGTGTTCATCGGCTTCTCACCGCAGCGGAAGGTGGCGTTCGATCAGCTCGGCGGTATGGAGCAGCCACGCGTCGTCGAGCACGAGCGCGCTCTGACCACCGGCTGCGAGGTCGTCCCACACGACGAGTGCAGACCGGGTGTCGAGCGCGTAGAGGGCACGCAATGCGTCGGCGTGGCGCCTGACGACTGCGATGTCGTCTTCGTCGGCGCGTCGGGCGCCAAGCAATGGCTCCTCGACCATGCGCACCGGCCGCCCGGCAGACGCAAACGCGGCGGCGTCCCGTGCCGCCGCAGACGGTCCTGAGACGCACACGTCGATCGGCGTCGGAGCCGACCACGCCGCTTGCGCCGCCGCGAGCGGCTCTGCCGCCGAGACGAACAGATAGGAGCGAGTGCGAGGGCGGCGGAGAGGGGCCTGCTGGGCGAACGTCACGCCTGTCAGCCTCTCCACCCGCGGCGAGCGGCGAATCCGCAATGCCTCCGGTCGCTTGCGCGAAAGTCGCACTCCTCGACGGCACGAGGACGCAGGCGCTGCTAATCCGAGGGAGCTTCGTCGCCACGCCGGCTTGCGAGCACCTCGCGCGAAACGACCCTGAGCGCTCCGGCGAACGGGATCCCCAGGAGCGCACCGATGACGCCGCCGAGCTCTGCGCCCACGGCCACGCTGACCAGGGTCGCGAGCGGAGAAATCTTCACCGTGCGGTTGTAGACGAGCGGTTGGAGCAGATTGTTCTCGACCTGTTGGTAGACCAACATCGCAACGACGAAGATGACGGTCGGCCAGAGGCCGCGCGTCGCCATGACGACCGCGGCGCCGATGACCGTTCCGATTGTCGCGCCGACGAGCGGGATCAGGTCGAGCACCGCAACGACGAGTCCGAGTGCGATCGAATACGGGACCGAGAGCGCGAACAGGACTGACGTCGTCACCGACCCGCAGACGAGGCTGATCAGAAGGTTGCCGGAGACGTAGCCTCCGACCGCCGTTGCGATGCCGGTACCTGTGCGCCGCAGCCGTGCGCGCGCGTGATCCGGCGCGAGGTCGACGACGGATTCGAACCACTGGCGGCCGCCGAGCGCCACGAACAGGGTCAGGAACGCCACCGAGACGAGAGCCCCAACCGTCTGCAGAGCGGAGCCGAAGACGTTCCACACGGGCCCGGCGGTCGCGGCCAACCGGCCCGAATCGGCCGCCTCTCGCGCGCGTTCGACGATGTGGAAACGGCTCTCGAGGAACCCCACCCTCCCGTTGCTGTCAGCGAGCTGCTGCAACAGGCCCGGACCGTCTTCGACGAGCCGGCGCGTCTCGTCAATAAGCGGCGTAACCAACAGATACCCGAACCCGATCAGCGCCAGCGAGACCAGCACGAAGCTGACGCCGACGGCGCTACCGCGACGCAGGCCACGCCGCTCGAATGACCGAACGAGCGGCTCGGCGGCCATCGCCAGGACGGTCGCGACCACCAGCCGAAGGAGCACAGCCCGTGCCGCGTAGGCAACCGTGAGGAGCAAGAGGCTGCCGACCGCGACGCTGGTGAACACGACGATCGTCCGCGGCGCAAGAGTCACAAGCAACGGAGCGTCGGATCGTCGAGACGAGCTCCGCCTCCTGCGAGAAGGACGCACTGGCTCGGGCGCGGCGGGCGACACGTCCACCCTCAGGAACGGCTGCGACGAGCGATCTCACGTCGGTTGCGCGTGAGCTGCGAGAGCACCATGTCGCATCAGTTTCACGGCTCCTCGGGATCGGCGGCATCGGCAGTCGCACCGATTGCTTGCGAAAAGACCGCGGGGCGGCTGGTACGTGAAAACACGCACCGGTTCAGGACAGTCACCGATTCGGCGTGAGCGGCGCGGGGCGAGATTGGAGCGCGTCAGCGCGGGATCGGAGGTCGTCGGTGACCAGTTCGTTCCCACTCCTGCGAAGGCACAGACGTCGCAGTGAGCCCCATCGGCTGCGCCGGGATCCAAAGGGAAAGCACCACGGACGAAGGAGCGTCATGAAGCTGGCCGTCCATTGATCCCCAACCGGTCGGGCCAGAGGTGACCAAGACCGAGCTATGGCCAGACGGTGCCCGTCTCGCGGTCACCATCTCGATGCAGTTCGAGGCCGGCGGGCAACCGATCTCCGGCGCACCCGGCCCCGTTACCGATCCCGTCGAGCCCGGGTACCCCGACCTGCCGCAGAACTCGTTCTACGAGTACGGCGTGCGCGAGGGCATCCCGCGCCTGCTCGACCTGTTCGACAAGCACAGAATCAAGGTCACCTCGTTCATGATCGGCCAAGCGGTCGACAAGCATCCCGAACTGGCGGCTGAGATCGTGCGCCGAGGTCACGAGGCAGCTGCCCACGGGCGGCGCTGGGAGTACCAGTACCTGCTTGAACCCGACGAAGAGCGCGCCTGGATCGTCGACGGTGTGCGCTCGATCCAGAACGCCACCGGCACGACGCCGCAGGGGTACAACAACTACTGGATGCGCGGCAGCGTTCACACGCTCGAACTACTGCAGCAGCTCGGGTTCACGTACCACATCGACGACCTTTCGGCAGACGAGCCGTTCATCCAACAGATCAACGGCGCTCCCTTCGTGACCGTGCCGTACACGGTGCACCTGAACGACATCGCCTCCTTCGACTTCGCCGGCTTCTCGCCTACTGACTACGAGCAACAGCTGGGCGACGAGTTCGAGCAGCTGTACGAGGAGGGGGCGAGTCGCCGGCGGATGATGTCGATCTCACTCCACGACCGAATCTCCGGGCACGCGTCGCGCGTCCGCGCGCTCGACCGTTTCCTCACGTGGGCGCGCCGTCAGCCGGACGTCTGGTGGGCACGGCGCGACGAGATCGCCGACTGGGCACGCGCGACGCCCGACGTCACCCCGACCGTCGAACGCGCACCAGCCGAGATCAGCGGGCTCCCCGGTGAGAGCAACTCCTCACGCACCGGCCGTTAGCCGGTCGCGTCGCTGAGGCCGAGCACCGCCGCGTGCAGCTGGCTGCGGGACGTGATGCCGAGCTTCGGAAAGATCCGGTGTAGGTGGTACGCGACGGTCCTGTGGGAGAGGTAGAGCTGCTGGCCGATCGCGCGGTTCGACAGGCCCTCCGCCGCCAAGCTCGCGATCTGCAGCTCCTGGGGCGTCAACTCGCCTCGCGTCTCGGGAACCCGGCGGCGGCTCGTCACGCCCGAGGCACGGAGCTCCTGGCGAGCACGGTCTGCCCAGGGATCGGCGCCGAGAGCATCGAAAGCCTCGACCGCGGCGCGCAGCGGTGCACGCGATTCGGCGACCCGCCGGTGACGCCGAAGCCAGGCGCCATGGGCAAGCAGCAGCCGTGCGCGCAGGAACGGCCAGGTCGTCAAATCGGTTGAGAGGCCCGCCCCGAAGAGCTCCTCGGCCTCGTCGTCGTCAGCGAGCAGCGGCCGCGCATAGGCAAGGGACGCTTGTAGGTACGGGAACCCGGTCTCGGCGGCCACCAATTCGAGCTCGTGAAGGTACGGGCGAGCTTCGGCTTGTTGCCCGCTGTGCGCGGCGGCCTCGGCGAGCTCTCCGATCAGCCAGCAGCGGACGAACGGGTGGTGGGCGACATCAGCCGGGTCGAAGATGCGCCGCAGCTGCTCGTACGCGTCGGCGTAGCGTCCGCCGCCCAGATCAGCGAGGCCACGCGCTTGCTGAGCGAGCGACAGCATCGGGTTGATACCGAGCGGCACCAGTATCGCTTCGGACTTCGCCGCAAGCGCTTCCGCTAATTCCTCCTCGCCCCGCACCGCGGCGAACGTGGCCTGGACGAGATCCGCAGCCACCGCCCAGGCCAGCTGCCCGGTCTCGCGCGCCAGCCTGCCGGCTTCGTCGGCGGCCGTGCTGCCGTGCTGCCAGCTCCCGAGATAGACCGCACTGAAGGCAAAGATCTGGAGCGCGCGTGTCAGGCTCCCGAGCCGGCCCTGGGCACGGAGCCAGGAGGCAGCGGCGACAAGACATGCCGCCGAGCGCTCGAACTCGCCGACGGCCGCGCCTGCCTCGCCGATCAGCAGCATCGCTGCCGGATCACCGCTCGCAGCCACGGGGAACCGCCGAATGCGCTCGAGGACGACGGTCGCTCGCTGCACCGGCGCTGCCAGCGCGAGGATCGCGGTCAACTCCGCGCTGTCGTCGGCCACCGGCAGTCGCTCGGCCGCAGCGACGACAAACTCACGTGTCCCGTCCTCAGGATTGGCCCAGTAGCAGGTGAGTGCGATCGTGAGCAGAGACGTCATCGCGAGGTCGGCGCGACCCTCCAATCTCAATCGCTCGGCACTCTCGACGAAGGAGTCGACTCTGTCGGGCCCCGACCAGCTGGGGTGGTTGTAGCCGTCACGCAGCCACGCCAGCCGCAGCCAATCCTCCGCTGCCAGATCGAGCGGCTCAGCCGCTCGAAGCAGCCGCACCCCGAGCTCGGGGCGGCCGAGCTCGAATGCGAATCCTGCTGCACGGACGAGTCGGTTGCCACGAGGAGCCGATCGCTCGCTCAGCTCGGCCGCCCTCTCCAGGGCCGTGATCGCGACCGCCAGCGCCCCCCGGCGGCCTGCTCGGTCAGCGGCCCCGTCGAGCTCGACCGCAACAGCCTCGTCCGGCCCTAGAGTTGCCGCGGCCCGATGCCACACCTGGCGATCCGGCTGATCGACAAGGACGGTCGACAGCGCGGCATGCGCGGCCTGGCGTTCCGACAAGCTCGCCGCGTGGTAGATCGACGAGCGGACGAGAGGATGCCGAAAACGGAGACTCATCCCATCGATCGCGACGAGTTGCAGATCAACAGCCGGCGTCACGGTGTTGACCGACACGACCTCACCCTCGAGGACCCGTGTCGCGCTCAGCACCTCATCGAGAACACCGCCGTCATCGACAGCGGCCACCAGCAATAGCGTGCGGGTAGCGGCGGGCAAGTCGGACGCTTTCGTCGAAAACGCGCGCTCGAGCCGGGCGGTCAACAGTAACGGCGTCGCGAGCAACGCTCCGTCACCGAGCTCCTCGAGTCGCAAGCCGGCCGGCAGCTCGACCAACGCGAGCGGATTACCCGCCGCCTCGACCAGAACGCGCTCCCGCAGTACGGGGTCGAGCTCGGGCGCGTTCGCATTCAGGAGCGCCTCCGCAGCGGGCAAGTCGAGCCCTTGCAACCGCAATTCGGGCAACCCGAGGTCGTCAAACGGAGTCTCATGGCCGTCACGAATCGCGACGAGCATGACAACCGGCTCCGCCTCGAGCCGGCGCGCGACGAACGCGAGCACGGCGCGGCTGGGATCGTCGAGCCACTGGACGTCCTCGACGATCAACAGCACCGGAGCCGCTGCAGCCGCCTCGCCGACCAACTCGAGTGTCGCAAGCCCGATCAAGAACAGCTCGGAAACGGCTGCGTCGGAGATGCCGAACACCGTCAGCAACGCGTCTCGCTGACGAGCAGGCAAGTCGTCCGCGAGGCCGAGGATCGGTCGCAGAAGCTGATGCAGCCCACCGAACGGAAGGTGCGCCTCCGACTGCACCCCAACCGCGGACAACACCTGCACCCCGTCGTCTAACGCGCGCGCGACACCCGCCGCGAGGAGCGCCGACTTCCCAATCCCCGGCTCCCCGCGCACCAGCGACACCCCGCCGGTGTCCCTGACCCCTCCGACGAGATCCGCGAGGAAGCCGAGCTCGGGCTCACGCCCGTACAACACATGCGCCGGGGCGTCACTGAAGGCGAACTGCGGATCCCGTTGCGCCTCGGGTCTCGCCACCCTTCATCCGCCCGACGCGATTGTCGACACGAGCGCTTCTTCAGCCATGGGAATCCTGATGTGTGGGCTCTACTCGGCGGATGCATTCGGGGCAGCGCCCCCAGAAGATCACCTCGGCCTCGTCCACTTCGAACCCGGCGGCGGAGCCCGCTGTCAGGCAGGGTGCAGCCCCGAGGATGCAGTCGACATCGACGGTCTTGCCGCAATCGCGGCAGACGAGATGGTGGTGGTTGTCGCCGACTCGCGTCTCAAACAACGCGGGACTTCCGGCCGGCTCGATCCTCCGAACGAGACGCGCTTCGTGCAGAGCGCGCATGATGTCGTAGACCGCCTGGGTCGAGATCACACCCAAGCGCTTGCGCGCTCCCTGCTCGACCTGCTCGACCGTGACATGCGCAGGCAGTTCCGCCAACGTCTCGAGCACGGCCAACCTCGTGGCCGTCACACGCAAACCACGCGAGCGCAGAACGTCCGAGCCGAGCTGCTCGTTCATACCATCGAGGCTACCAGACAGACTGGAATCAATCCGACAAGCTACCCCCTCCAGCAAAGGACTGGTCAATCGGTGGATGCCATGGAACGCAGTGCGCAGTAGCGTCGCTTCCTCGCATCCAGTAGCCCACCCCCGGCTCCAAGCGGTTTGGGCTCACGAGACTCGGAGGGAGCGGGCATGACCCATCCTCACGCCTTCGGCGACGGTGTCCGTCCTTCCGGAAAGCGGACGATGGCGTGGCCTCACCGAGAGGACATCCTCGTCGACGAACTCACGGGCCTGGCGCGCGCCTACGCGGAGTCGCAAGCCTTCATCTCGCTGTTGGCACACGAGCTCCGCACGCGGCTGAAGGTCACCGAGCGTGCGCTCTCCTTCGCAGGTGAGGACGGCCTTGAGACTGCACGCGAGAACACGCGCATCGTGCAGGAGCTCGTCGAGACGCTGCTTGAGCTCGAGCGCGATCAACCGGGTGCGCCGGGCGACACGGGTGGAGCGCTGCGCCGCGTGCTCCACGATCTTCGCCCGGACATCGAGCTCCTCGAGGCCGAGATCCTCGCAGGCGAGCTCCCCGTCCTGCTCCTGCCGGAAGGACTGGTCGAGATCGTCCTGCGCAACCTGGTCGCGAACGCGCTCGAGGCAGGCGCGTCGAAGGTGGAGGTCTTCGCACGGCCGGACCGCACGATCTGCGTGCGCGATGACGGGCCTGGCGTCGCACCCGAGCACGCAGCCACGATCTTCGGCGTCTATTCCACCAAGCTGAGCGGTGGCGGCTTTGGACTGACGCTGTGCCGCGAGATCCTGCGCCGTCGCGGCGGCGACATCTGGCTGGAGATGCCGTCCACCTTCGCCTTCCGTTCGCAATGATCAGCGTCCTTGTCACCGACGACCACACCGTCCTCCGGAAAGGCGTCGCGGCACTGCTCGAGAGCGAGCCGGACATGATCACCGTCGGTGAAGCGGCGACTGCCGACCAGGCGGTGATCAAGGCGCGGGCTCTCCAGCCGGACGTGATCCTGCTCGACGTCGTCATGCCCCGCAAGAGCGGCTTCGACGCGCTGCCCAAGTTGCAGAAGGTCGCTCCCGCGGCGCGCGTGATCATGCTCTCCATGCAGACCAACCCGAGCGCTGTCAAACAAGCACTGATCTCTGGGGCCGCGGGCTACGTCTCCAAGCACGCCTCCGATACCGACCTGCTCGACGCCATCCGCCGCGTTGCCGGAGGCTCGCGCTACGTCGATCCTGAGCTTGGCGGCGACCTCGTCGTCTCCGACGCTGCGGCGCTCACCCAGCCCATCACAACACGAGAGCGAGACGTCCTGTTCCTGCTCGCGCTCGGGTACACGAACCAACAGATCGCCGCACTGCTCTTCATCTCGCCCCGGACCGTCGACACCCACCGCGCGCGCATCATGCAAAAGCTGAACCTGGAGACCCGGGCAGAACTCGTCCTCTATGCCCTCGCCAACGGCCTGATCGGCCCCACCTAGAAGGAACCGCAATGTCGTCGCCGTTCATCTTCATCGCCACGAACCGTCTCAAGCCGGGGGCGCTCGAGCGCGAGCGGGAACGCGTGCCGGGCCTCGTTGAGTTCATCGAGGCCAACGAACCATGACTGATCGCGTTCAACGAGTACGCCAACGAAGCCGGCGATGAGGTGACCGTCGTGCAGATCCACCCAGACGCTGCGTCGATGGAGGCCCACATGGAGATCGTTCGCGAGCGCGCGATGGAGGCGTACGCGGAAACGCTCGACGCGACGGTGCGCGTTCAGGTCTTCGGCAAGCCCGACGGATGCGATCCTGGAGCTGCTCCGCCAGCAGGCGGGGAGCGGCGTCGAGGTGAGCGTCAACGGCGAGCATCTCGGCGGGTTCACCCGCTCGGCCGCGCAATGACATCGCTTCGCCTGAGCCTCGTGCCCAGCGTCTGTGCGCTGGGAACAGGTCGGAATTCGCTGATGCGTGGGCGACGCCGAGGTGATCTCGATGCAGACTGATGTTCGGCTCAGACGGCGGATCCTGCTCACCGCAGGCGGGCTCGTGGTCGCGTTGCTGGCGATGGCTGCGTTCGCCGCCGCGTACGTCGGCGCCTTTCACGATCCGACGCCGCATCACGTACCGATTGGCGTCATCGACGCGCGCAACGCCGCCGCGGTCGACGCGTCGAACGGAGCCTTCGGCGCGCGCCGCGCGCCAACGCTCGGCGCGCTGATCCACAACCTGAAGGCGCGCAAGATCGCGGCCGGACTCGCCGGACACACGCTGTATGTCGCAAGCGGCGAGAGCTACACAACCGCCGCGACGGTCCGCGCGGTCTTCAGCGAGCAGATCAACGGCCTCGCCGTGCGCGACGTCGCACCGCTGGCACCGGGCGACCGACGCGGTACGACCCTGTTCTATCTCGTCATCGCATCGGTGTTCGGGGGCTACCTCGCCGCGACGATCGTCAACCTGCTGCTCGGTTCAACTCCCACAAGGCTGCTCGCAGCGGCGAGGGTCGGCGCGCTCGCGATCTTCGCCGGCCTCGCCGGACTCGTCGGCGCCTCGATCGTCGACGGCTACGGCGCGATCACCAGCCACTTCCTTGCGCTGTGGTCGCTCGGAGCCTTCATCGTCTTCGCGGCTGCCGCAGCGACCGCTGCCTTGCAAACCGCCCTCGGCGTCGCCGGTACTGGCATCGCGATGGTCGTTTTCATCATCCTCGGCAACTCCTCGGCTGGGGGCCCCTACCAACTCACGTTCGCACCCGGCTTCTGGCGTGCGATCGGGCCGTACCTGCCGCAAGCCGCCGGCCTCAGCGCGCTTCGCGGAGCTGTCTACTTCGACGGCACGAACATCGGCGGTCGGCTCGCAGTCCTGGCCACGTACGCCGTCATCGGGTCGATCGTCTGCATCGCCATCGGCAAGCGACGCGGGCCCAGGGCGGACGAGCTCGAAGTGGCTGCGGCCGCCAGCGCTCTGTAGCCAACCGAACGGCGGGGCGGTGCTCGCCAGCCGCGTGACGCGCACCGCCCGTTTGGCGTACCTAGTCGGTGGCTTCGGCGGCCTGCTCGATCACGTCGGTCACCGCGTCGGGATGGGAGATCATCGGGACGTGCGACGAGTCGGTCTCGACAATGTGCGCGTGAGCGCGCGTTGCCATCGAACGAAGTGCGTCAGGCGTGATCGTCCTGTCCTGGCGCCCGATCACGGCCCATGACGGAATCGTCTTCCATGCTTCGGCCGTTGTCGGCTCTGCACCGGTTGCAGCAGCCAGCGGACGCTGGGTTGCCCACATCAACGCCGCGGTCTTCGCGGGAACGTCGGCGGCGAAGACCGCGCGAAGCCGGTCTTTCTTCAGGTAGATGTCGACATCGGTTGGGCCGAACGGCGGAAACGCTTTGAACTCGATCGCCGTCGGAAGCTCACTGTCAGCTCCGCCGAGGTCCACGGTCTTTTCTCCAACGGCCGGGAGGAATGCGTCGACGTAGACGAGCGCCTTCACGTTGGTGTTCCCGGCGGCCGCGTTCGTGATCACGGCACCGCCGTAGGAGTGGCCAACGACCACAAGCGGCCCCGGCGTCTGTTCGAGCACGCTCTTGATGTACGCCGAATCACCGCTGAGACTTCGAAGCGGATTGGCCGGCGCGATCACGGGATAGCCGTCCTTCTGTAGACGGCTGATGACCCCGTTCCATGCTGACGCATCGGCGAACGCGCCGTGGATGAGGACGACCGTGGGCTTGGCAGCCGTTGCAGACGTTGAAGCTGACGCCGACATGGCCGATGGAATGGCGGCCAGCAACACGAGCGCGATGATCGACCACGAACGACGTCTCTTTCGACTGACTGTGCGCCTCCTGGGCATGAGTGTCTCGCCTCCTGGTAGTTGACGCTTCGACGTTAGAAGCGCGTCCACCAAATCGCGTCCTCCTGGCGACGGTGAGGTTGCGAAAAAGTCGCAGCGATGCAGAGACATCACAGAAGCCGTGGCGGGGCGCCACTCTTACGCTCGGCGCACACCCTCTCGACAGGAAGGAATGTCATGACCACGTCTTCCGACGCCGCCGCGCAAATCGACCGGGCCAACGCCTCCGGACGTACGCCGGTGGTGTTCATCCACGGTCTTTGGCTGCTATCGAGCAGCTGGAACCCTTGGCTCGAGCTCTTCGAGCAGGCGGGCTACGCGGCAATTGCACCCGGCTGGCCCGACGACCCCGAAACCGTCCTCGAGGCCAACGGGCAACCCAAGGTGTTCGCAGGCAAAGGCGTCGGCCAGCTCGCCGACCACTACGCCGACGTCATCGGTGCACTGATGCGCAAGCCGGCAGTGATCGGCCACTCGTTCGGGGGCCTGATCACCCAGATCATCGCCGGCCGAGGTCTCTCCTCGGCATCGGTGGCGATCGACCCTGCGCCCTTCCGCGGCGTCCTGACGCAGCGGGCTTCGGTGCTGAAGGCGACCTGGGCCGTCCTCAAGAACCCGGCGAACCGCAACCGCGCCGTGTCACTCACCTACGAGCAGTTTCGCTACTCATTCGCAAATGCCGTCGATGAAGCCGAAGCGAAGGAGCTGTACGAGCTCTATGCGGTGCCGGGGGCGGGACGGACGGTCGTCCAGGCAGCGACCTCCAACCTCAACCCTTGGACTGAGGCAAAGGTCGACCGGAAGAACGCCGAGCGGGGACCGCTTCTGATTATCTCCGGCGAGAGCGACCACACTGTCCCGTGGGCGATCGCCAACGCCTCGTACAAGAAGCAGCGACGCAACACGAACGTGACCGAGATCGCCGCGATTCCGAATCGCGGACACTCCCTCACGATCGACGATGGTTGGCACGACGTCGCACGCACCGCCCTCGACTTCGTCCGGCGCTTCAGCCCACCGGCCCCGGCGGATATCTCTCGTTCGCGGAGCGCCGAGCTCCAGGTCGACTGACCCCTAGTCCAGCAGCCGATCGAGGCCGCGCGTCACGCCGATACGCAAACGTGCTCGCGACGTACGCAGGCTGGGGTAATAGGTGATCGTCAGCGCGAACTGGCACCACACCGCGAGAAAGCCCATCTGCGGTGAGACGAGACCGAACACGGCCATCGACGGCGCGGCACGCAAGCTTGCAACTGAGCTCGTCGTCATGAAAGCGAGTGCGAGCCAAGAGATGAACATCGGGCGGGGCACGACCTTGCTCGCTGTCTTTCTGAGCGGGGTCGCTTGTGGTACGGAAGCAGCGTCAGTTGCAGCCACGATTCGCCTCCCTTTGCAGCGGCGACGGAGCGCCGGGAACCGTCGCCGCTTGGGTCGCCCGGCGGGTAAACACCATGCGTTCGATAATCGAGTCGACCGCCACCAACAGCATCCGCGCTCGTTACCGATGGCTTGCGAAAAGGACGCTGATCGAATCGCGCCGAACTCGGCCCGATGATCGTCCGTTGTTTCAACGGAGGTTCGTCGCCGTTACGCACCCATGGCTTGCCGCGCTGATGCCGTTCACGAAACCCAGCAACGCTCCCGCTTCGTCGCGTGTCAGATTCTGTGTCAGATCTGAAGGGCGAACGACGTCGTACGGTGTCGTCACATGTCGCCGTGCAGGCATCGCATTTGGCTCAGGTCCTGTACGGTCCGACTAGATCGTCACGACCGAGCTGATTCGATCCCAGGCGCGCCCATCACCGACGTCGTGCAGATTTCTCATCGAAGTAATCGATAACGCCCGCAGCCGGCACGCTTAAAGTGCGAGTTAGCTCTTGATGGGCCGCGACACTGGTTCGCCCGCTCGAGGTCTGGCACGAAGGCGACCGATTCAGGTCGGCTGCACATCGCACCCATCATCACCGAGGCGATGCGCCTCGCCGCGTGCAAGGACACGATCGACACGCTCGAGGAGCAGGTGCCTCGGCGAGGAATGGGTTCGGGCGCGGCTCGTGGCGGAGCCGCGCCCGACTGTCTACGGCGTCAGGTCGAACGGACACGCATCGTGCGCCGCCGTCGCCTGCCCCTTCAGCAGCTCGCCGAATGGCTGCAGGTAGTGGGCCTGCCCGCCGATCGGGAACAACTAGCCAGGGGTCGGCAGGCCGAGGTGCCCCTGCACGTCGCCAATCGTGAAGCAGGGGAAGAGATTCTGGAAGTCCGTCACGAACTGGGCGACCCAGTCGGCCTGGCCCGGCGGTGGGTCCGCTGCGGCAGCCGGAACCGCGACCGCGGCGAGCGCGGCAAGCGTGCGAATCGTCATGGTTTGCTCCTTTCGATTGTCAGAGCACACACACCGACGCAACCATCGCATGGGCACGGAGCGAAGCCAACACCGAATCCTCGATGACGGTTCCGATCGCGTGTCGGGCACGATCGCATCATCGGGTCGGGGCCTCGGCGACTGCCCTATACGTCCCAACGTAAGCGCGCGGCCACGACGAAGACTTGGTTTGCGCACCGACGAGTTCCGCCCACTCTCCCCACCCGCTGAAACCGTCTGTCTGAGCTGTTCTCACGGCGCGGCATCGTCGTGAGCTCCGCGAGCCAGATCGTTTCCTTTGGCGTCCCTGGGAGGACGGCTGTAGCCACGTCGCCCTCCGCATCTGGCGGCGTCTAATGGACTAGCACGGCCAACGTAAGTTCAGCGCCTCGACGACTTCGTGCCTGTTCAATCGCTCACGCTTGCGCGTGCAACGGTGATCGGTTTGTTAGAGCCGGCCTTACAACCTGTCACACCGGAGCACCAACGACAGCCGACGCCACCGACAGCGCGGCGATCTCGTCGTCGCTCAGCACGAGATCAGCAGCGGCGGCGTTCAACTCGACCTGCTCCACCGAGGACGCCCCCGGAATCGCGGCCACATTCGGGTGGCGGATCGTCCAAGCGAGCGCGACCTGGGCAGGAGCGGCATCGTGCGCGGCCGCGATCTCGCGAAGCACAACGAAGAGCGGCGCCGCGCGCTCGAACGAATCCGGCCTGAACAGCTTGCTCCGCCGACGCACGAAGTTCGAGGGACGGCTGGCAGGGCTGTAGCGACCCGAAAGGAAGCCCTGCGCGAGCGGACTGTATGCGATCACGACGCGCCCCTTGTCCTCCGCATACGGAACCAGGTCGCGTTCCGCACGCCGGTCGGCCAAGCTGTAGCGCACCTGGTTCGACAGGACCGGCCGGCCGAGCGCAGCCTCGGCACGACTCCAGCGCTCGAGCGAGTAGTTGCTGACACCGACAGCCCCCACGAGCCCGACGTCCTGAAGCACACGCATCCCACGCATCGTCGTACGGTCACGGACGAACGGGTTCGGCTGGTGAACCTGGTACAGGTCGAGATGACGGAGCCCGAGCCGCACCGCGCTCGCCACCCCACGTTGCTCGACGACCGGCGCCAGCGGCAACACCGGAAAGATCTTCGTCGCGACGAACGGCTCACTGTTGTGCGCCCGTAGCGCGCGACCAAGTATGCGCTCACTGCGCCCGACCCCGTAGATCTCGGCTGTGTCAAACAGCGTGATCCCGAGCGCGAGCGCACGCTCCACGATCCGCGCCGCCTCGACGTCGGCGTAGCGCCCGCCGTAGCCCCACTCGCGCGACCCGAACTGCCACGTCCCAAGACCGATCTTCGAGACCGGCTTCGGGACGTCGAGCGACAGGTACCGCACCGACACAACCGTAGCCCTCAAGCTCGGGCCGGCGTGACGCAGAAACGCGTGGGACGGAACCGCCCGATACAACCGCAGACGCCCGCTCACGCTTCTCTTGGAGGTGCCGATCCCCTACGGAGACCAACAGACGCGTCTCGTCGCATCCGCGGCGCGCTTCGGACGGCCTCGCACCTCGAGTGCGCGCGCTAGATCTGTGATGGATAGCAAGCCCGGCTAGGTCGCCGTTCTCGACGACCAGACCTGCTTGAAGATCGTCCGTGAACCGGCAATCCGAACCGTCCCCAAGGTAACCGCAGATTGGTCATTCGCCAGCCGTGGGATCGAGTGGTTCGAGGAGTTGAGTTTGCATGCTGTGGGTGAGCCAGCTGCGGAAGCGGCGTTGTGTCCAGCGTCGTTGTGTGACGAGCAGTTGGTAGAGGGCGGGATCGTTGAGAACCCAGAGGATGTCGCTGGCGCTCTGCCGGTCGAGGCCGTGGAGCAGGGCCCTGCGTTCGGCGAGGCGGCGGACGATGCCGGTCGCGGCGGTGCGCCGTTCCTCGGTGATGAGCTGCCAGAGTTCGCGCGCCGCGGGGTCGGCATGCGCTGCCGCGCGGACGGCTTCGTAGAGCGGTGCGAGCCGGCGGCCGACCTCGACCATCACGCCGGCGTAGCCGGCGAGGAGCTTGTGTGCGTCCGCTTCGGCGCTGATTCTGCGGCTGCGGGCTTGCTGGCCGAGCGGCGTGGTCGCATTCGCGGGACCGCGGACCGCGAGCCGGTAGGCCTCTTTGAGCAGTTCCGGCTTACCGCCGACCGAGGTGAAGACGGTGGCGCGGCCGACGCCTGCGGCTGCGGCGATCTCCTCGATCGAGGTCGCCGCGTAGCCGCTCTCTGCGAACAGGCGGCCGGCAGCAGCCACGATCGCGAGCCGCGTCGCTTCCGCCCGCGCGTCTCGGAGCCGGGAATCGTAGGAACGCTTGACTCCATCGCCCTTATTAACCATACTCTAAGTCTAACCAATATGGTGGTCGCATCTTGCGCCACCGATCACCGTCAGGAGAACCCGCATCATGGCGCCGTTCGTTGACAGCATCGAGATCAACCGCACGCCCGAAGACGTCTTCGCGTATTTCGACGATCTCGGGAAGCACGCCGAATGGCAGCAGCAGATCGTCAGCGTCCACGTCGAAACCGACGGCCCGACGCGTGTCGGCAGCCGCGCGACCGACAAACG
>JBJMKA010000004.1:0-46597 GCA_045805985.1 Gaiellaceae bacterium
CTCGAGTCGCGGAGGGCACGTTCGGAGAGACATCGCGCGAGTTTCTCGCCTGTGCCTCGACGTGCGCCGAGCGCTCCACCGACGTGTCTCGCTCGACTCGAGCTGGCGCCGAACACCGAGAGCGACTTCGCCTTTAAGGGCGCGCTGCGCGAGAACGCGACTGCCGTCTGGCGGGGGATGATCCGCGTCGAAGAGGGCGCGCAGAAGACGAACGCCTACCAGGAGAACCGCAACCTCCTCCTGTCGGACAAGGCGCACGCCGACTCGATCCCGGGACTCGAGATCATGGCCAACGACGTCCGCTGCACCCACGGGGCGACGCTTGGTCGCATCAACCGGGAGGAGCTCTTCTATCTGATGGCCCGCGGCCTCTCGCGCGCGGAGGCCGAGCGCCTGATCGTGCGCGGCTTCTTCCAGGACGTGCTCGACCGCATCGAGCTGGAGCCGGTGCGCGAAGCGCTCGGCGCCGCGCTCGAAGCTCGCATCCCGCAGGCGTAGCGAGCTCCGAGCCCGGCTCCCATGCTCAGCTCTCCGTGTCGAAGCGGTACGAGCCGATCTCCGTCAGCTCGCTGTTCGACGGCCCTTCGTCGCAGCGCTCCGCGATCCCCTGCTGGAACGCCTTGAACGATACGAGCTGCGTCACCGCGTTCTCGCCATCCCTCGAGTGGAGGTGGACGAAGGTCACGCCGTCCTCGAGCTTGAACGTCGCGTAGCGCATGTCCTCCGGTTGCGTTTGGCGCAGCTCCTCGTACACGGCGCGGACGAGCGCTTCGTTCTCGGCCACCGCTTCGGGCTTGACCTTGTACGTGACCATGACGCGTTTCATGTCGAGCCTCCTGTTCGTTGTCTTCTACGCGGCCTGCGCCGGGAGCGTCGTCGCCTCGACGACCTCCGCCACGTCGTCGCGGCGGACGAGCAGCAGCGTCACCGGCACCGCGAACAGGCCGATCGCGCCGCAGACCCAAAACGCCCACTGGAAACCGCCGGTCAGAGCCGCGGCCGGAGCGTTGCCTGCATGCTCGAGCGTCTTGAAATGGCTGGCGGCGATCGTGGACGCGACGGCGACCCCGATCGCTCCACCGAGTTGCTGCGACGTGTTGAGCAGCCCTGACGCAAGCCCCGCCTCATGCCTCTCAACGCCCGCGAGCCCAGCGATCGAGATCGGAATGAACGCGAACGCCGTGCCGAGTCCGGTGATCACGAACGGGCCGGCGAGGTTGCTCCAGAACCGTCCGTCGACCGGCACCTGCGTCGTCCAGAGGAGTCCGCCGCCGATCAACGCCATCCCGAGCGCCAGCACGAGCTTCGCGCCGCCGCGGGTGACGAGCGCCTGCGACAAGCCCGCGAACGCGACCGAGGTGAGCGAGGTAGCGAGCCACGTGAGGCCCGTCTTGAGCGCCGAGTAGCCGAGCACCTGCTGCATGTAGAGCGTGCCGACGAAGATGTACGCAAAGAAGCTGCCACCGAGGAGCAGCCCGGCTGCGTTTGCGCCGGCGAGCGTCCTCTGGCGGAAGATGCGCAACGGCATCAGCGGCGCCTCGACCCGCGTCTCGATCACGAGGAACGCAAGCAGCAGCGCCACGGAGATCGCCAGTTCGCTCACCGTCCGCGCGGTGCTCCACCCGATCTGTGGCGCCTCCGAGAAGGCGTAGACGAGCAGCAGCAGCCCGCCGGTCACGGTGATCGCGCCGAACGGGTCGTAGCGACGCCGGGTCGTCTCGAGCTTGCTCTCGGGGACGAGGCGCGGTGCAAGTGCGAGCGCCGCCGCTCCGATCGGGACGTTCAAGTAGAAGATGTACTCCCAGCCCGCGTAGCGCGTGAGCAGGCCGCCGGCGATCAGGCCGATCGTCGCCCCGCTGGCGCCGATGCCGCCCCAGATGCCCAACGCCTTGTTGCGTTCGGCGCCCTCCGGGAACATCTCCATCACGATCGAGAGCGCCGCCGGAAGGACGATCGCCGCGCCGAGTCCCTGGATCCCGCGCATCGCGATCAGGAACGTGTCCGTGGTCGCGAGCGCACACCCGAGCGACGCGGCGGTGAAGACGGCCAGGCCGACCATCAGGACGCGCCGTCGGCCGAGCAGGTCGGCCGCGCGCCCGCCGAGGAGCAGGAAGCCGCCGAACGTCAACCCGTACGCGGTGACGACCCATTGCAGGTTCGCCTCGGAGAAGTGGAGCTTCTGGCCGATGGTCGGGAGTGCGACGTTGACGATCGCCAGGTCGACGATCGTCATGAAGAACGCGACTGCAAGTAGTGCAAATGCACGCCAGCGGCGGATCTGACTCATAGGTGACTCCCTTGCGTGTGGTCTGCGGAGAAAACCGAACGGTTTTCAGAACTCGCGACTATACACAAACTGAAAACCGATCGGTACCATGCCGGCATGACCGAGTCGGACACCCGCGTCGCCCAGCTCGCCGGAGAGCTCTTCCACGAGCACGGGATCACCGCGACCGGCGTCGAGGCGCTGAGCAAGGCCGCCGGCATCTCCAAGCGCACGCTGTACGAGCGCTTCGGCAGCAAGGACGGCCTGATCGCTGCCGCATTCGAGGCCTTCGACGACCCGGTGTTCAAGCGCTTCACCACGCCGGCCGGGCAGGCAGACACCCCGCGCGGCCAGATCGAGCAGCTCTTCGCCGAGCTCGACGCGGCCATCGACTCACCGGAGTTCCGCGGCTGCCCCTTCGTCAACGCGTCGGCCGAGCTTGCCGATCCCGACCATCCCGCGCATCCGGTGATCCGGCGCCACAAGGACCGCTTTCGCCAGTGGCTCGTGACCCGGGCCCGCGAGGCCGGCGCCGCCGACCCGGCGCTCCTGGGGCGGCAGCTGATGATCGTCTACGAGGGCATCCAGAGCCAGGCGCTCGTCCAGCGCTCGGCCAAACCCGCGCGCGACGGCCGCCGGCTCGTGAGCGCGCTGCTCGACTCGGCGCTCGACGAACCGCGCCCGAGCTGAGAGACTCTGCTCGACCCGAGCGAAAGGAGACGTCCATGCTCGGTCGCAGGGCTGCTATCGGCACTTCGATCGCGGTGCTCGCCGTCGCAGGCGGGGGCGGAGCGATCGCTGCCACGCATGGCAGCTCACACAGCACGAAGCCGACGGTGCAGAAGACGGTACGTCAGCACATGCTGACGAAAGCCCACGTTTGGAGCGGTCACCACTGCTCGCACTCGGGCGACGCCGCCTCGGCGTTGTAGGTCTCGCGCGCTGCCCGTCCGGCGTCCCCAATGGCGCCGGACGGGCGGCAGTTGCACTACTGCGGTAAGCGTAGTAGTCTGCTTCGCAGAATGGATCGCAGCCAGCTCCTCAAGGGTGCGCTCGACGCCGCGACGCTCGCCGTGGTCGCCGCGCAGGACGGCTACGGCTACGACGTCGTCCGCAGGCTCCGGGCGGCCGGATTGACCGACGTCGGCGATGCCTCGGTCTACGGGACGCTGAGGCGCCTCTACGGCGCCGGCTCGCTGACCTCGTACGTGATGCCCTCCGACGAAGGGCCGCATCGCCGCTACTACGGCGTCACCGACCGCGGCCGCGCCCAGCTCGTCGAGTCCCAGACGATCTGGGCCGACTTTTCGCAAACCCTGACGACCCTGCTCGAGACCAAAGCGGAGGTGACGGCATGAGCGTGATCACAGACGACACCCCGGCCGAGGTGGAGGCGTACCTCGTCGCCGTGCGGGCCACTCTCTCCGACCTTCCACCCGTGGAGCGGGACGACCTGCTCGCGGAGGTGGAGTCGTCGCTGCGCGAAGCGGCCGACGACACCGGTTCGATCGGCGCGCGCCTCGGTTCGCCGGAGGAGTTCGCAGCGGAGCTCCGCGCTGCAGCAGGTCTGCACGAGTCGCCGACTCGTAGGGCACACGTAAGGACGCTCCGGCAGACATTCGAGCGCCTTGCAGCGCATCCCCGCATCGCGGGCGCACGCCGCATCGCGACCGAGCTCGCGCCCGTTTGGTGGGTCGCGCGCGCCTACGCAATCGTCGCGGGCATCGCCGTCCTCTTCGGCGGTAGCTGGTCGACGCGCTATCCCGCCGTCCCGCGCTTCGGCAGCGCCGAGGTGGGTGTTGCGGTCATCCTGTTGGCGATCGTGGGTTCGGTGACGCTCGGCCTCCGGATGCGTCACGGACGGATCGGTGCTCGGCGGGTCGCACTCGCCGCGAACCTCGCTTGTGTCCTACTCGCTGCGCCGGCTGTCGGACAGCTGACGAAGAGCAGCCTGACCCCACCGGTCTACGTCTCGTACCCGCTGCTGTATCCGCCGCAGGGCCTCGCGTACAACGGCGCCCCGGTGCAGAACATCTACCCCTACTCACTCCATGGGAAGCTCCTGCACGACGTGCTGCTCTACGATGGAGCAGGCAATCCGATCGACATCGGCGGAGGTGTTCCCGATCCGAACCGGCGCGTCCTCACGACTAGCGCCAACACCTCCGTCTTCAACTCCTTCCCGATCCGCTACTACGAGCCCGGCACGGTGCGCGTCGCGCACCCCAACGCCGGTCCTCCGGTGAAGACGCCGACGGTTCTGCCGGCGCCCTAGAGCAAGTCGCGTTCGGCCAGTGCTTGCTCGAGCTCTGCGAGCTTCGCTTCGACGCGTTCGAGCCGGCGCTCCAGCGTGCTCGGCTCGGCGGCGGCGACGTCCGGCTCGTCGATCGGGCCGGCGCCGGTCGGGCCGTCGGCGAGCAGGTGCGTCCAGCGCTCCTCGCGCTGACCCGGCTGCCTCGGCAAGAGATGTGCGAGCTCCTTCTCGTCGAGTCGCGTCAGGGTCTGCGTCAGGTCGTCGTTCGACGCGAACCGATGCAGCCGCTCGGTGCGCGTCTTCAGCTCGGACACGGTCTGCGGCCCGCGCAGCATCAGCACGGCGAGGATCGAGACCTCGGCCGGCATCAGGTCGAGCGCCTCGCCGAAGAGCTGACGGTACTTCGCCGTGCGCGAGCCCGGCCCCGTCGCGAGCCGCGCCCAGCCGAGCGTCCCGAGGTGCTGCGCCGCGGACCGCACCTGCGACTCGTCCAGCTCCAGCACCGGCTCGCGGTTCGTCGCCTGGTTGCAGGCCAGGCGCAGTGCGTTGAGCGTCAACGGGTACTGCTCGGGCGTCGTGCGCTGTTTCTCGATCAGGCAACCGAGCACGCGCAGCTCGACCGGGCTCAGACGGTGGGTGGCCACGTCGCTAGCTTAGAAAAGAACAAACTCATGAACCTGGTTGAAGACCGAACCAGGTTCGACCGCGACAGGTTCGGGCGGGTCACGCGCGGACGAGCGGCTTGTACTTGATGCGGTGCGGCTCGAGCGCTTCGGGGCCGCGGGTCTCCTTGACCCAATCGGCGTACTCGCTCCAGTCGCCTTCGAACCACGTCACCTGCGAGTCGCCCTCGAACGCGAGAATGTGCGTCGCGACACGGTCGAGGAACCAGCGATCGTGCGTGATCACCACCGCGCAGCCGGCGAAGTCCAGCAGTGCGTCCTCGAGCGCGCGCAGCGTGTCGACGTCGAGGTCGTTGGTCGGCTCGTCGAGCAGCAGCACGTTGCCCCCGCTCTTCAGCATCTTCGCGAGGTGGACGCGGTTGCGCTCGCCGCCCGACAGCTTCCCGACGGGCTTCTGCTGGTCGCCGCCGCGGAAGTTGAACCACGACGTGTACTGCCGCGAGTTGATCTCCTTCTTGCCGAGGAGGACGATGTCCTGGCCGCCCGAGATCTCCTTCCACACGGTGCTCTTCGGATCGAGATCCGCGCGGGACTGGTCGACGTAGCCGAGCTGCACAGTGTCGCCGAGGCGCAGGTCGCCGGAGTCCGGTGTCTCCTGGCCGGCGATCATCCGGAAGAGCGTCGTCTTGCCGGCGCCGTTCGGCCCGATCACGCCGACGATGCCCGTCGGCGGCAGCGAGAACGTCAGGTCCTCGAAGAGCAGCCGCTCGCCGAAGCCCTTCGACACGCCCTTCGCCTCGATCACGACGTCGCCGAGGCGCGGGCCCGGCGGGATGTGGATCTCGACCTTGTCGAGCTTCACGTTGTCCTCGTCGGCGAGCAGCTTCTCGTACGCGCCGAGGCGCGCCTTCGACTTTGCATGCCGCGCCTTCGGCGCCAGGCGGACCCATTCGAGCTCGCGCTGAAGGGTGCGCTGACGCGCAGACGATTGCTTCTCTTCGATCGCCAGCCGCGCCTGCTTCTGCTCGAGCCAGCCCGAGTAGTTGCCCTCGTATGGGATGCCCTTGCCGCGGTCGAGCTCGAGGATCCAGCCCGCGACGTTGTCGAGGAAGTACCTGTCATGCGTGACCGCAACGACGGTGCCTTTGTAGTCGGCGAGGAACCGCTCGAGCCAGAAGACCGATTCGGCGTCGAGGTGGTTCGTCGGCTCGTCGAGCAGCAGCAGGTCGGGCGAGGAGAGGAGCAGGCGGCAGAGCGCAACGCGGCGGCGCTCACCGCCGGAGAGCGTGGTCACGTCGCGGTCGCCCTCCGGCAGCCGCAGGGCGTCCATCGCGTGGTCGAGCTGCGCTTCCAGCTCCCATGCGCCGCGTCGGTCGATCTGATCTTGCACCGTCGCCTGTTCGGCAAGCAGCGCGTCGAAGTCGGCGTCGGGCTCCGAGAACTGGGCAGAGATCGCGTTGAAGCGGTCGAGCAGGTCGCGCACCTCGCGCACGCCGTCTTCGACGTTCTCGCGCACCGTCTTCTTCGGGTCGAGCTCCGGTTCTTGCTCGAGGAGACCGACGGTCGCGTTCCGCGCCAGGTCTGCTGTTCCGGACGACGGCTCTTCCTTGCCCGCCATGATCCGAAGCACCGTGGACTTGCCGGCGCCGTTCGCGCCGAGCACCCCGATCTTCGCTCCGGGCAGGAAGGAGAGGGAGATGTTCGTCAGCACCTGACGTTCCGGGCCGTAGAACTTGTCGACCCGGTACATCGTGAAGATGTATTCGCTGCTCACGCGGAGCAAGGTAACACCGCGTTGACGGTCTCCTTACCGCTCGGTCGTACGCTCCGGTCGTGAAGAAGGTCATCGTGCTCGCGGCGGTCCTCGTGGCGGTGGTGCCTGCCTCGGCGTCGACCGCGCGCATCATCGCCTCGCAGGACCTGTGGCCCCTGTACGCGCCGGACGGAAAGCACATCGCCTTCACGCGCGTCTATCAGAACCACATGCAGCTCCTGACAATCGACACGTCGAGTGGAGGCATCATGTCGATCGGCTTGAGCGCGGGTCAGTTGCAGCCAAGCTGGTCCAGCGACGGAACGCAGATCGCCTACGCCTCCGGCGGGATTCTCTGGATCGCCCGGGCCGACGGAAGCGGCAAACGCCGCTATGCAGCCCCGACGCGGGCCTTCGCTCCCGCCTGGCGCCCGGCCAGCTCCGACCTCGCCTATCTCACGACGCACGGCGCGAAGAACACCGACCTGTGGGTCGCAGGCAAGCCCTGGGCGACGAACGTCATCGGTGGCCCGGCGTGGTCGCCGGACGGTGGCACGCTGGCCTTCCAGCGCGACGACGGCATCTATCTGACGAACTCGCCGAACAGCGATCGCCGGCTCGTCCCGATCGACGAGCCCGGGCCGCCGGTGTGGTCGCACGACAGGCAGCGCATCGCGTTCGTTTCGCGCGGCATTCTCTACGTTGCCTTCGTCGACGGGCGTTCGCCGCAGATCGTCGCGAGGAATCAGCCGAACGGCCTCCGTCCGAGCTGGTCGACGGACGACGTGACAATCCGTGTCGGCGGGTCCTTCGACCCGAACGGCTACGGCTACGTCGCCCCGGCGCCACGCGCCGCTTGCCCCGGTCATCTGGGGTTGCGCGAGAACGGGCGAATGCTGACAGGTAGCTGTCTCGTGGACGGCACCGCCGGCGCGGACACGATCGAAGGGACGCCTCGCGAGGGAGACGTCATCAGGGCCTTCGGCGGCAACGATCAGATCCACGCGAACGATGGGCACACCGATCGCGTGAACTGTGGCGCGGGTCGTGACACGGTCTGGGCCGATCGCACCGACAAGCTCATCAGCTGCGAAATCGTCCACCGATAGTCCCCTCGGTACAGTGTGCGCGTGGCCGTAACGCCCGCAACCAAGCTCGATGCGCAGAAGCTGCGCGCGGATTTTGCCGTCTTCGAGGAGCTCTTCAACGGCAAGCCGGTCGCGTACCTCGACTCGGCCTCCTCGACGCAGAAGCCGCGCCAGGTGCTCGACGCGATGCGCGAGTTCTACGAGCACTCGTACGCCAACGTGCACCGAGGCGTCTACACGCTCGCCGAACGCGCGACCGCGGGCTACGAGGGCGCGCGCGAGAAGGTGCGCGCGTACATCAACGCGCCGTCGCGCCGCGAGGTGATCTTCACGCGCAGCGCGACCGAGGCGATCAACCTCATCGCGTACTCGTGGGGGCTCGACAATCTCGGCCCCGGCGACGTCGTCGTCATCACCGAGCTCGAGCATCACGCGAACTTCGTGCCGTGGCAGTTCGTGGCCAAGAAGACCGGCGCCGAGTTCGCGCACATTCCGATCGACGACTACGGCGAGTTGCAGCTCGACGCGCTCGACGAGATCGCGACGCGCGGGAACGTCAAGGTCGTCGCGAACAACCTCGTCTCGAACACGCTCGGCACGATCAATCCCGTCGAGAAGCTCGCTGCATGGGCGCACGCGCGGGGCGCGATCATGGTCGTCGACGCGGCGCAGGCCGCTCCGCACCGCCACATCGACGTCCAGGCGCTCGGGTGCGACTTCCTCGCCTTCTCGTCGCACAAGCTGTGCGGGCCGAGCGGCGTCGGCGCACTCTGGGGGAAGCGGGAGCTGCTCGAGGAGATGCAGCCGTTCAACCTCGGCGGCGAGATGATTCGCTCGGTTGCGCTGGAGCGCACGAGCTGGAACGAGCTTCCGTACAAGTTCGAGGCCGGCACGCCCGCGATTGCCGAGGCGTACGGCTTCGGTCAGGCGATCGACTACGTCTCCGCGGTTGGCCTGGAGGCGATCGAGGCGCACGAGCACGAGCTCGTCGCGCACGCGATGGATGCGCTCGCGGAGATTCCCGGAGTGCGCATCTTCGGTCCTCCCGCCGACCGCCGCACCGGCATCGTCAGCTTCGAGCTCGAGAACGTGCACCCGCACGACGTCGCGCAGATCCTCAATTGGGAGGGCATCGCCGTCCGCGCCGGGCATCACTGCACGCAGCCGTTGATGACACGCCTCGGCGTCGCGGCAACCACGCGCGCGAGCTTCTACCTCTACTCGATTCCCGAGGACGTCGACCGTCTGATCGCCGGGCTGCACAAGGTGAAGGACACCTTCGGCGTATGAGTGAGACTCGGCGTAGGCTCGACGGAGCCGACAAAAGCGGCCATTTCGCTCATGCGACAGCATGTTTGCGGGGTCTCGCATGAGCGAAATGGATCAGATGTATCGCGAGGTGATCCTGGATCACTACAAGTCGCCGCGCGGGCACGGGCTGATCGAGAACGCCGACGCGCAGGCCGAGGGGCAGAACCCGCTGTGCGGCGACGAGGTCACGATCTCGGTCAAGTTTGCCGCCGACGGCGAGACGATCGAGAGCGTCGGCTTCGAGGGGCACGGCTGTGCGATCTCGCAGGCTGCGACCTCGATGCTCACCGAGCTCGTGCAGGGCCGCAAGGTCTCCGAGGTGGCGCTGCTGCCGAAGGAGGAGCTGCTGGACGAGATCGGCATTCCGCTCACCCCGATCCGTCTCAAATGCGCGATCCTCGGGCTTGGCGTCTTGAAGGTCGCTCTGCACAAGGCGAAGGGCACGCCCCTGCCGCAGGAGTGGCAGGGCATGGGCGACGACCTCTCGTTCGCGTAAAGGCTACGTTGGCAAAGATCCACGTCGCACCGCTCGAAGAGTTCCCTCCGGGCTCCACGAAGATCGTCACGCTCGGGTGGACGTCGATCGGCGTCTACAACTGCAACGGGAAGCTCTACGCGCTCGAGGATCGCTGCTCGCACGACGACGGCCCGCTCTGCGAAGGCGAGTGGGACGAGGACATGTGCCGTGTGATCTGCCCGCGGCACGGTTCCGCGTTCGATCTCGAGACGGGCATGCCGCTGTCGCTCCCGGCGTACGAGAAGGTCGATACGTACCCCGTCACAGTCGAGGACGGCATCGTCCAGGTCGAGGTCCTCGAGCGATAGTCCGCTGCTGGGAGACGACCGACCCCCTCTACGTCGCCTACCACGATGAGGAGTGGGGGCGGCCTGTGCGCGACGAGCGCGGGCTCTACGAACGGCTCAGCCTCGAGGGCTTCCAGTCCGGCCTCAGCTGGCTGACGATCCTGCGCAAGCGCGAGGGCTTTCGCGCGGCGTTCGAGGGGTTCGACCCGGATCGCGTTGCCGCGTTCGGGGAGCGTGACGTCGAGCGGCTCGTCGCGGATGCCTCGATCGTCCGGCACCGCGGCAAGATCGAGGCGGCGATCGCAAACGCGCGCGCCACGGTCGCCCTCCGCGACTCCGAGCCGCTCCACGAGCTCTTCTGGAGCTACGCCCCGGCCGAGCACGCCGCCCCGACCGGGCAGGGCGACTGGCTTGCCACGACACCCGAGTCCACGGCGCTCTCCAAGCGGCTCAAGCAGGCCGGGTTCCGGTTCGTGGGCCCGACCACGGTCTACGCGGCCATGCAGGCCTGCGGCGTGGTCAACGACCACCTGGCCGGCTGCTGGGTCCGGGAGGCCGTCGAGAGCTCCCGCCGACGTCTGTCCTGACCCATCCGCTAGATTTGGGCTAACCGCGGAAAGGAGGTGGTCCGGCGTTGGAGATTTCAAGTACGGGCAGTGGAGGTACCAGCTCGTAGAGGCGTGTCCCCGTGACCTGACGGGAATCGTCTAGCCAGCGTGGGGGACTCGCAAACGCGCCGCCTTAACCGGCCGGAAGCGCCTCTACGAAGTCCAAGCTGGTTACCGCATAAAGGGCCCCTTCACCGGGGCCCTTTTTGTTTTGTCTTTAATCGCAGCGTGGACCGGATCGAGTGGGTGATCGAGAACTGCCGGCTGCTCGCCGCGATCGGGGAGGAGCTCGGCCGCACACAGCCGTTCGCAGGCTTGACGATCGGCACCGGCATCCATCTCGAGCCAAAGACGGTCGCGCTGCTCCTCACGCTGCAGCGTGGCGGTGCGGACGTCGTGTCGACCGGCAACCTGAACACGACGCAGCAGTCTGCGATCGACTACCTGTCCGAGCGCGGCGTGCGTATGATCGGCCGTCCGACGCAGGATCCGGCCGAGCACGACGGCTACCTCTGGGAGCTCGTGCGCACGCGTCCGCAGTTGCTGCTCGACAACGGCGGCGATCTGTTCGTCCGCTACCTCGATGAGCCGTATGAGGGCCTGATGGGCGGGACGGAGGAGACGACGTCGGGCCGCACGCGCCTCGAGCCGCTGCGCGACCGCCTCGGTGTCCCGGTGCTCGTGATCAACGACAGCCCGATCAAGCAGTTTGCGGAGAACCGGCACGCCGTCGGTCAGAGCGTGCTCGAGTCGTTCATCCGCCTCACCAACAAGTCGACGAACGGGAAGCACGTGACCGTCTTCGGCTACGGCGCGTGCGGCAAGGGCGTGGCGGCGAACTTCAGAAACGCGTACTCCGTAGTGTCAGTCGTCGAAAGGGATCCAGTCGCGCGGCTCGAGGCGATGCTCGACGGCTTCCTCGTGCCCGAGCGCGAGGAAGCGCTGCGCAGCGCAGACGTCGTGCTCACCGTCACGGGTGCGAAGGGTGTGGTCACAGCCGCCGACCTGCCGCTCCTCAAGGAGGGTGCGATCCTCGCGAACGCCGGCCACTTCCCGTGTGAGATCGACGCCGCCGGAATCACAGCTGCCGCGCAGCAGGCCGGTCGGAGGGTTCACGTCCTCACGGGCGGCCACATGGTCAACCTCGCCGGGGCACGTCCGCTCGGCAACTCGATCGAGTCGATGGACCTCGGCTTCGCGCTGCAGGCGCGCTGCCTCGAGGCTGTTGCGACGGGCGCCGTTGGGCGGGAGGCGTGCGTCGTGCCGGTGCCGCGCGCGATCGACGAAGGGGTCGCCGGCGCGTTCGTCGCGCTCTAGCTCGCGCGGCGGATCTGCTCGTCGAGCGCGACGAGCGGGAAGCCAAAGGTGTCCACTGCCTCGGTGTTCGAGACGACGTTGTCACCCGCCTCGATCATCGCGATCTGATCGGTGGTCAACGGCGCGCCGGGCGCCCATTGCGTCAGCTGCGCTCCGGCGCGCGCAACGCCCGACGGAATGTGCACGAGCTTGCGTCGCTTGCCGAGCACCTTGGCGATCCTCAGGTAGAGCTCATTCCAGGTCACGACGTCCGGGCCGCCGATCTCGAACGTCCGGTTCGCCGCCTGCGGGTGGTCGACGCCGCGCGAGAAGTAGTCGGCCACATCCTCGACCCAGATCGGCTGGATGCGTTGCAGACCGGAGCCGATCACGGTCACGACCGGCGAGTACCGCACCTGCTTGAGGAACGTCGGCAGCGCGCCGCCGTCGCGTCCGAAGACAAAGCTCGGGCGGAAGATCGTGTACTCGAGGCCCGACTGCAGCGTCGCCTGCTCCATCGCCCACTTCGACGCGAAGTAGGGAATGGTGTCCTTCGTCGTCTCGCTCGTGCCGAGCGCGCTCATCAGCACGAACCGCTCCACGCCTGCATCCTTCGCTGCAGCGACGAGGTCGGCAGTGCCCTGCGTCATCACGCGGTGAAAGTCGCTCGGGCTGCCCTTGAGGATCGCGACGAGGTGAATGACGTGCGTGCAGCCGTCGACCGCGACGCGCAGGCTCGCGGGATCCGTGACGTCGCCCGCGACGAGCTCCGCACCCCACGCGGCGAGCTGTGTTGCTCGGTCGGGTCGCCGCACGAGCGCACGCACCTCGCGTCCCTGCGCGCGCAGCGCATGCACCACCTTCGGACCGACAAAGCCGGTGCCGCCGGTGACGAGGACCGTCATTGGTCTTTGGAGCTCCGTTCGAAGTTCTTCCAGTAGCGGGACGGGGTCGGCCCGCGCTGGCCCTGGTACTTCGATCCGAGCGTGCCGGTGCCGTACGGCGTGGAGGTTGCCTCGGTCAGCTGCATGAAGGAGATCTGCCCGATCTTCATCTCATGGTAGATCGTGATCGGGAGGTTCGCGACGTTCGAGAGCTCGAGCGTCACGTGACCGTCCCAGCCGGGATCGATGAAGCCGGCGGTGGAGTGGATCAGCAGCCCGAGGCGGCCGAGGCTCGACTTCCCTTCCAATCGCGCGACGAGGTCGTCCGGCAGCGACACGCGCTCGAGCGTCGAGCCGAGGACGAACTCGCCGGGGTGGAGGATGAACGGCTGGTCGCCCTGGATCTCGACCTCCTCCGTCAGCTCCTCCTGCGGCTGCTTGACGTCGATGTACGGGTAGCGCGCGTTGTGGAAGACGCGGAAGTACTTGTCGACGCGCACGTCGACGCTCGACGGCTGCAGTAGCGAGTCGTCATAGGGATCGATCCCGATGCGCCCGTCGGCGATGAGCCTTTCGATCGTGACGTCGCTCAGGACCACAGGCTGATTCTTCCATCAGCGCGTCACCGAGTGCACGAAGTCCCTTCAGGAACGCTTCGCGCTCCTTCGTGTCGAGCGTCGCAAGCGCCTGCTCCAGTGGCTTGCTGCGTTGCTCGAGCCAGGCATGCACGCCCTTCGACGTCCGGGGGCTGAGGGCGACCACGGTGCGCCGCCGGTCCTCGGGATCCTCCCGCCGTTCGACGAGGCCGTGGTCTTCCAGGTCGCGCGTCAGCTTGCTCGCCGCTGGGAGAGAGAGGTCGAGCTCGCGCGCCAGCTCGCCGACGCTGCGCTCTCCCTCGGTTCCGATCTGCGCGAGCAGCCCCACGTGTCGCCGACCGAGCGGCGGCTCGCCGCTCACCAGCTCCAGCAGCTCCGGTGTAGGGCGCCGCCGTGCCCAGAGCCCGCGCATCACGCGGCGGAGGAGGCCGCGCAATTCCTCCAGCTGCTGCTCATTAGTTATCATCATGTAACTATTATCGGGAGTGAAGAGAGGAGGTGAATCTACCTATGTGTGGATCACACGGACACCATCGCGGACGGCGCGGTTTCCCGGACCGCGAGCAGCTCGTCGAACGCCTGCAGCGCTACCAGGAACACCTCGACGGCGAGCAGAAGAAGGTGAAGGAGCTGCTCGAGCGTCTCGTCGACGCGCCGCAGCCGGAGCCGAGCATCTGAGTGTGAGTGAAGGGACTGCCGGTTAGGCCGCGCGAACGTGCGCGGTCGCCGGCAGGTAGTACCGTTCGACGTACTCGATCACGGCCCGCTGCATGGAGAACCGCGGCGCCAGCTGCGCGATCGAGCTCTTCATCATCTGCGCCCACTCGTCGCGGGACTCGAAGCGCGGGACGACCTGCTCCTCGAGCACGCGGTAGAGCTGCTCGGCATCCGCCTCGTCGGTCGTGCCGTCGAGCGCCCACCCGACCTCTGGGTTGTAGGCCTCGGCCCACCAGCCGTCGAGCACGGAGAGGTTCGGCACGCCGTTCACTGCCGCTTTCATGCCGCTCGTGCCGGACGCTTCGTGCGGGCGGCGCGGCGTGTTCAGCCAGATGTCGCAGCCAGGGATGATCGTGCGTGCGAGATCCAGATCGTAGTTCTCGAGGAAGACCACGCGACCCGCGACCGCCGGGTCACGCGAGAGCTCGACGATCCGTTGCATGACGTCCTTGCCATCCACGTCCTGCGGATGCGCCTTGCCGGCGACGACGATCTGGACGGGCAGCTGCAACAGGCGCTCGAGGTCGGAGAAGACGAGCCCGGCGCGCTTGTACGTCGCGAAGCGGCGCGCGAAGCCGATCGTCAACCGATCGGGCTCGAAGCCGGTGCGGGTCGCGAGCCGCTCCTTGAGCGTCGCGTGGACGCGCAGCAGCTCGGCACCCGCCAGCTCGTGCACCGCCTCCCAGTTGCCTTCGTCGGGCGGCGCCTCGGGGCGCACGCCGGCGCTGCGGAGCAGCTGGGCGAGCTCGGGAGCGAGCCACGTGCCGAGGTGGACACCATTCGTGACGTGACTGATCCGCGGTTCCTCGCCCGCCCAGAGCGGGGCCCACATCTCGCGGGCCACCTCGCCGTGCAGCTCGGAGACGCCGTTCGCGGCTGCTGAGAGGCGCAGGGCAAGCGGCGTCAGCCCGAAGCCGTTGACACCTTCGGAGCGTCCGAGCGCCAGGAGCTCTTCCTTCGACAGCCCGGCTCGTGCTGCGAGGTCGCCGACGTAGCGCACGACAAGCTCGTCTCCGAAGACCTCGTTGCCTGCCGGCACCGGCGTGTGCGTCGTGAAGATGGTCGAGCGGCGCACGATCCCGAGCGCGCGCTCGGGCTCCTCGCCCTGCTCGTGGAGCTCGCGTGCACGCTCGATCGCCAGGAAGGCCGAGTGCCCCTCGTTGACGTGGAAGACCGTCGGCCTCAGGCCGAGCGCGGAGAGCGCGCGCACGCCGCCGACACCGAGCAGCAGCTCCTGCCGGATCCGGTGCTCGCGGTCGCCGCTGTAAAGCGCGTCCGTGAGCATGTCGACGTCTAGGAGGTACAGCGGAACCGTATTGCCAACTCCCGTCCGGACGTCGTACCGCCAGACCGCGGCGGTCACGGTCTCGCCCGCGAGCTCCACGTCGACGGAGACCGGTTCGCGGACGAGGCCCGCTGCCTCCGGGTCGACGCCGTGGTAGTCCTCCGTCTGGCGGCCTTCCGCGCTCAGGCCTTGCGTGAAGTACCCGCCGCGGTAGAAGAGCCCGACACCGACGAGTGGGATCCCGAGATCGGCGGCCGCCTTCAGGTGGTCGCCGGCGAGAACGCCGAGGCCGCCCGAGTAGATCGGGAGACCCGCATCGACGGCGAACTCCATGCTGAAGTACGCGATCAGCAGGTCGCTGTCGGCGTCCCCGTGGGTCCGCTCCCACCAGGTCGCGGCGTCATATGTCGTGTTCGAAGAGGTCAGGTCTGAAAAAGGGGGCCGAAAGCGCGCAAGCTACCGAACACGCGCCCCAGCCGGTCAGGGATTCGGCACGAAGCTCGCAATCTGTGAGATCGAAATCGTACCGTCGAGGCCCCGCGCGACTGCCACACCCTCCAGGGCTTCGTGCTTCTTGAAACGAGTCGGCGAGAGGAAAGCGCGGTACGGGAGCGAGTCGTCGATCGCGACGCGCTGCCAAGCGCCGCCGCGGCGGCGGATCGCGAAGGCAACGCTCACGAGAGCGGTGCCCGTGCCTGCGACACCGAGCCGGTAGTACGAGGTCAGATCATCGGTTCGCGCAGTCAAGATCGGTTTCGGCGGCGCGACCTTGGGCATCGCCGTGCTCGGCACCGCGACGAGCGCCGAGACGGGCGGGATCGTCAGCGTCAGGTTGCCGCTCGCAGCCCCGCTCCCGAACGCGATGCTCCAGACGGCGCTCGGACTTGAGGTCTGGATGCGCACGGTCGACGCAGTAGTGCCGTTGTTGAAGGCCGTCACGATCTCGCGGCCCGTCGCGAGGTCGAGCCGCGACACGACGAGGACAGCGTCCTTGGCGGCGCGAACGACTGACGCACCGGTCGAGAGCTCCGGGTGCGCGTCGCGCACCGCGGCGAGCGACTTCATCTGGACGCCCAACGGGTTGTCGGCGACGTCAAACGCGGAGCCCTTGCCGATCGACGCCGAGCCGACGCGCGTCTCGGTCTGCCAGGCGCTGACCTGGGTCGGGAACATGTCCTGGCGCGCGGCCTGGTCACCTCCGGAGCCGGCCATCCCGACCTCGTCGCCGTAGAGGACGGCCGGCGCGCCGCGCAGCAAGTAGAGGACGTCGTAGGCGAACAGCATTCGTTGCAGGAGCGCATTGCCCGAGAGTCCGGGTGCCTGCTGCAAGACCTGCATGGCGCTGCGCCCCATGTCGTGGTTCCCGAGAAATGTCGGGAATGACGGGTCGATGCCGCTCGGCGTGCGGAAGTAGTCGTCGTCCTCCAGGCGATGGCTAAGGCCGCGAGCACCCGACGTGCCTGCCGCGTACGCGACCGCGACCTGCTGGAAGGGGAAGTCGAGCACCTGGGGCAGCCCGCGATCGCGAACGTACTCGGACAGGTCGACCGAGTCGTTCAGGGTCACCTCCCCGAAGATCGGGAAGTCCTTGATGCCGATCGAGGCGGCGGCCGCGCGCACTTTGGGTACCCACAACTTGAAGAACCTCGCGTTGACGTGCCTCGCGGTGTCGACGCGGAAGCCGTCCACCTTGAATCGTGTGATCCACGAGGCGTAGATCTGGGCGAGGCCATTCAGCACATTCGGTTTCTCGGTGAAGAGGTCGTCCAACCCAAAGAAGTCGCCCTGCTCGAAGCACGTCAGGTTGCACGAGCCAAAGTCGATGTTGCCGCGGTCGTGGTAATTGAGCGGATCGTTCAGCCACGCCGGGCTCTTGGCCTTGCGGTCGCCAGGGGAGAGGAACGGGACGCGCGGCATCGTCGTGGCCTTCAGACATGGGAACGTCGTCTTGCCGGCGTAGCGCGCGGGATTGAACGGCTTGCCGTGGCAGTCGCGGTACGGGATGTCGGTGTACGAGGTTCCGGTGAGCTGCACGACGTCGGCGGTGTGGTTCACGACGACGTCGAGGTAGACCTTCAGTCCGAGCCTGTGCGCCGATGCGACGAGGTCGGTGAAGTCCTTGTCGGTCCCGAGGTGCGGGTCGACGGTCGTGAAATCGAGGCCCCAGTAGCCGTGGTAGGCCGCGCTCCCTTGCGAGACGGCCTGCTGCTTCAGCACGGGCGTGACCCAGAGCGCCGTGAAGCCGAGGTCCTTGATCCGTTGCAGGTGTTCCGCCAGGCCCTTGAGGTCGCCGCCGTGGAAGTAGCCGGTATCGGCCGGGTCGAAGCCGGTCACTGCGCGCCCACCGGTCAGCCCGCCGGTGTCGTTCTCCGTCAATCCGTTGGAGTAGCGGTCGGGCATCACGAAGTAGATGCGCTGCGAAGCTAGTGACGACTGGGTGGGGAGCGCTGACAGTTGCTCCAGTGCCACTCCCGTTGGAGGTCCGCCCGCAACGCTCGCACCACCAGGTCCAGCTAGCGCAATTGCGGCAGCAATTGCGCCACTAACGCAGCGGAGCACCCGAAGCTTCGTCGAAGAAGTGCAGGTTCTTCGCGTCGACGGCGATCTGCACACGGTCCCCGAGCTTCAGCTGAACGTGCGGCGGGAATGACGCGACGAGATTCGGACGTGAGCCAACGACGCTGGCCTCGTCCTCGTTCTCAAGCTCCTCCTCGGCCGCGCTCGACTCCGCCTTGATCTGCCGCGCGCCGATCTTGAAGTACGCCATCGACTCGCCGCCGAGCGACTCGACGAGCTCGACGTCTGCGGTGATCTGCGGGAGATGGTCGAAGCCCTGCGCCGGATGCAGGTCACCGGCGCGCAGCCCGACGATCACATTGCTGCCGCTCCAATCGCGCAGCTTGGGATAGTTCGCGAGGGCCTGGTCGGGAATCGGCAGGGTGTTCCCGCCCAAGTCGATCGACACGCCGCCGTTCACCGAGACCCTCGCCTCGAGGAGGTTCATCGGCGGTGTTCCGATGAAGCCGGCGACGAAGAGGTTCTCGGGGCGGTCGTAGAGCCGCTGCGGCGCGTCCACCTGCTGCAGGATGCCCTTGCTCATGACGGCAACGCGGTCACCCATGGTCATCGCCTCGACTTGGTCGTGCGTGACATAGACGGTCGTCGTCTTCAACTCGCGCTGCAGCTTCGCGATGTCCGCCCGCATTTGCACGCGCAGCTTCGCATCGAGGTTCGAGAGCGGTTCATCCATCAAAAAGACCTGCGGCTGGCGCACGATCGCGCGGCCCATGGCAACGCGCTGCCGTTGCCCGCCGGAGAGTTCCTTCGGCTTGCGGTCGAGGTACGGCGCGAGATCGAGCAGCTTCGCGGCCCAGGCGACGCGCTCATTGATCGTCGCCTTCGGCGCCTTGCGCAGACGCAGGCCGAAGGCGATGTTCTCGGCGACGCTGAGGTGCGGATAGAGCGCGTAGTTCTGGAAGACCATCGCAATGTCGCGCTCCTTCGGCGACACATCGTTGACGACGCGGCCGCCGATCGACAGCGTGCCATCCGAGATGTCTTCGAGCCCGGCGACCATGCGCAGCGCAGTCGTCTTGCCGCAGCCAGATGGGCCGACCAGGACGAGGAACTCGCCGTCGTGGATGTCGAGCGTCAGGTCGATGACGGCTTGGACGCCGTTGTCGTAGATCTTGTCGACTTCGTTGAATGCGACATCGGCCATGGCTAGCTGATCCTCCAGATGTGGAACGAGGGGCCGTCGGCCGGAAGCACGCCGTTGTGCCCGTCTTGGCCGTAGAGCGTTTCGAGTGATGTGAACGGGGTCGAGATCGGGTCGTGGGACGCACGTGCCGCGAGCACGAGCAGGCGCTCAGTACGTGTCTCCCGCAGAAACGCGACCGCATCGGCAGAGACGTGCACGTAGCGCAGCCCGCCGCGCGCGAGCGCTTCGCTCGAGCGACGCAGTGCAGCGAGCGCGCGAACCTCGCCGAGGAAGGCGTGATCCCAGGTCTCGCGCTTGCTCCACGGCATCGTCCGCCGTGCGTCCTCGCCCCAGGCGCCTTCGAGGCCCAGCTCGTCGCCTGCGAACAGCATCGGCACACCGGGCATCGTCATCTGCAGACCGACGCCCACGAGGTGACGCTCCGGGGTCCCGGCGATCGTCCGGAAGCGCGCGGTGTCGTGGCTGTCGAGCAGGTTCCACGAATGCAGCATCGTTTCCCACGGCACGCCGGCACGGAACTGGCGTAGCGATGCGAACGCGCTCTCGCCGTCGCTTTGCGGAACGCCGACGGGGACCCCCCAGAACTGCTCCTGCTGCTCGGGGTGCGGGTCGTCGCGGAGCAACCACGTCCAGAGCGGACGCAGGAATCCCGAGTAGTTCATGACGCCGTCCCAGCCGCGTACGCCGAGGTCGGCGCGGAAGTCGTGGCCGTGCTCGGCGATGAGCAGTGCGGGATCGACTTGCGCGCGCATCCACTTGGCGATGGCGTGATTGAGATCGACGTCGCGGTGCCGGCCAGTCATGTTCGCAACGTCGACGCGCCAGCCGTCTAGACCGAGGTCGAGGTACCGCTGCAGGATTCCGGCAAAGCGCTCGTGCAACTCCTCGCTCCGCCAGTTGAGCTTCGGCAGCGAACGGTGGCCGAGCCAGGACTCGTAGCCGCCGGGAATCGCGTCGTCGAAGTAGTAGAAGCTGCGCTCCGGTTCCTCGCCGCGCAGTGCCGCCTGAAACCACTCGTGCTTGTCGCCGGTGTGGTTCGGTGTGATGTCGCCGACGACGCGCAGGCCGCGCGTGTGCGCCGCAGCGGCGAGTGAGCGCAATGCGTCGCCGCCGCCGAGCTGCGGATCGACGTGCGCGAAGGTCGTTGCGTCATAGCGATGCGTCGAGCCCGCAGGGAAGAATGGCGTCAGGTAGATCACGTTCGCACCGACGAACTCAATGTGATCGAGGCGCTGTTCGACTCCGTACAGGTCGCCGCCGAAGAGCTCATGCGGTGTCGCGCGTCCGCGTCCCGTGGGCAACTCGTCCCAATCGCGGCGGATCGTCCAGTCGGGTGCATCCACCGACAGGCCGGAGGACGCAAACCGGTCGGGGAAGATCTCGTACACGACTGAGGCCAGGTGCCAGTCGGGTCCCGAGGCGCCGACCGCGATCCCGAAATCGTCGGCGTCGGCCACCTCGTGGGTGCTGCTGCCGAGGGCGTTCACCCACCGGTAGCCGACATCGCCCCCGCTGAGGAGCCATCGGTAGTGCGTGACGGGGTTGACGACGGCGAACTCGGCGCGCCACCAGACGTCGGTCTCCGTTTCCTCGTCGACGATCGCCTCGGCACTGTGCGGTTCGCCGTCCCGCTCGTAGCGCAGCACGACACGATCAGCGGTCTGTGCGCGCGGAACGCGCAGACGGACAACGGCGGAGTCGCCCAGTTCGGCCGGCCGTTCGAGGATGTGCAGGTCGGAGCCGTCGTGGTGTGGTTCGTCGAGAAGATTCTGGACGGTCGAGGCGGGTGTCGTCATCCCTTGACGGATCCCGATGTGAGCCCGCTGATGATGTACTTCTGCAGGAAGAGAAAGAGGGCCGCGACGGGAACGGCCGCGAGCAGGGTGCCGGCCGCGAATGGTCCCCAGCGCTGACCGTATTGCTGGTCGATGAATCCGCGCATGCCGACCGGCAGCGTGAAATGGTCTGTCGTTTGGAGGAGCGCCGACGCGATCACGTACTCGTTGAGCGTTCCGACGAACGAGATCAGGGCGACGACGACGAGGACCGGCGCGGCGAGTGGCAGCACAACGCCCCAGAAGATCTGGCCCGCGGTTGCGCCGTCGACCCGGGCCGATTCGTCGAGTTCGGTTGGGATCGTGTCGAAGAAGCCCTTCAACAGCCAGGCCTGGACGCCGAGTGCACCGCCGAGATACACGACGATCACACCGAAGAGCGTATTGATCCCGATGACGGGGAAGATGTTCCCGACGTTCAGGACGATCAGGTAGATCGCGACGATCGCGAGGAACTGAGGGAACATCTGGATGAGGAGGAGCGTCATCATCCCGAGACGCCGGCCCTTGAATCGGAACCTGCTGAACGCATAGGCCGCGAGAGAGCTCAGGATCAGCGTGATCACGGCGGTGGCCGCGGCGATGATCACTGAGGTCACGTACCAATTGATGTAGGGCGCGTCGGCCTTCCCGCCCCCGCTCGTCGTGACGTTGTTGTGGAGGAGGTTTCCGAAGTTGTGCAGCGTCGGGTGAAGCGGGATGATCTGCGCGCCCGAGAGGTTCTGGTCGCGATTGAACGCCGACGAGACGATGTAGACCACGGGGAAGAGCGAAACGACGAGGCCGATCAGGCCGACGACGTGCCGCCACCAGGTGTCCTTCAGCTTCAGCTTCCTCCGTGGACTTTTCGCCGCGACCGCCGCTGCTTGGGCCGCCTTCACGGGGAAGCCGATGACGCCGGTCATGGCGTCGTTCTCGCTCGCGCTCATCGCATGTTCTCCAGTGACTTGCTTCGCCAGAAGGAAATGCTCGAGATCGACGCGACGATCAGGAAGATGATGATCGCCACCGAGCTGCCGAGACCGAAATCCTGCCCCTTGCCGGATGCGATCGCGAGCTTGTACGTGTAGCTGATGAGGATGTCTGTAGCGCCCGCCACCGAGGAGGAGCCAGAGTCGTATGGCCCTCCGCCCGTCAGCAGGTAGATGTTGTTGAAGTTGTTGAAGTTCAATGCGAAGGACGCGATCATCAGCGGCGCGACGGCCACGAGGAGAAGCGGCAGCGTGACGCGCCGGAAGATCTGCCATCCTCCGCCCCCGTCGACCCGGGCCGCCTCCGTCAGCTCGCTCGGGATCGACTGGAGCGCGCCAAGGGAGACGAGGAAGAAGTACGGCACGGTTAGCCAGACGCTGACGAAGATCACCGAGACGCGAGCCCAGTCGCCGTCGAACAACCACGGCACGTGGATGTGGAAGAGCTTGTTGACGACACCGAAGTCGTCATTCAGCAATCCGCCCCAGACGAGCAGCGACAGGAAACCTGGGATCGCGTAGGGGATCAGGAGCGCCGAGCGGTAGAGACGCTGCAGACGCATTCCTTTCTTGTCGAGGGTGATCGCGAGAAAGAGGCCGACTGAAAACGAGATGAGCACTGTGAGCGTGGCGAACACGATCGTCCAGACGAATACGCGCAAGAAGGGCGTGCGGTAGAGCGGGTTCGTCGCGAGCTTGTCGAAGTTGTGGAACCCGGTGTAGGTCCTCCAGCCCGGCTCCAGTTCGTTCTTCGGGTCACCGGCCACCGCGAACGAACCCTGACCGTTGTTGCTGAACACGACCCCGTCCGACAGGCGCACGAACTCGTCCTTCGTCGCGTCGTAACGAAGGCTGGGTCGCAGTTCGACGGCGGCGCTGATGCCCTGAGGTTGGAGCGCGGCGTTGCCGTGCGTCGGAATGTTGAAGTCTCGGAGCTCCGCGTCGAGAGAGAACAGAGCTGCGCCCTTGATCAGCGTGTACCCCTTGGCCGAGATCGGCCGGCCGGACGCATCCACCTGGACACTGTTCTTCGGCAACGGAGTAAGGCCCTTGCGCGTGCCTGCGAAGACAGCTCCCGCGTCATCGCGGAGGATCATCACGAGCGCTCCATCTTTGTTGCGCGAGGGCGCCATCACATACTGCTTGCCATGCGGCGGAGGTTGCAGCGAGTTCTGCTCGATCGCCTCGATTGCAGCCGCCTTGCCGATGACGTGTCCGGTCGAGTAGTTCGAGAAGGCAACCGTGATCGTGTAGGCGATGGGGACAATCTGGAATGCGATCAGAAAGACGACGCCGGGAAGCAGAAACTTTGCAGGGATCGTCCCGCTGCGCGGAGCGAGGAACACGAAGTCCGTAATCGCGGTCGCGGCTGCAAGCACCGCCACCGCGATCCAGTTCGATCGTCCGATCAGCACAACGGCCGCCCAGGCTGCGAGAGCGTTCGTGAGCGAGAGCAGGGCGATCTTGACCGCCAGACCAGGGGCGCCGGACATCGCCGCGATCGCGCGTGAGATCAGGCCGGGAGTGAAGCTCGCAGGCGGCTGGGCTGTCGGGGCGGCGGAGCGGGTCAGGACGGTGTCCTCCGGAGGTCGAGCGGGAGCGAAGAGCTGAGGTGCGTGGGACGCCGGTGAGCGCCCCACGCACCTCAGTGGACTACTGCGGCTAGCCGATCTTGTCGGCGATGCTGCGAGCCGCACCCTTGAAGGACCGCGCGGCGGGCATCGAGCCCGCACCCTTCGTGGAGCGGACCCAGGCCTGGCCGAGGTCGCCCCAAACCGAGGACATCTGCGGGATGTTCGGCATCGGGACCCCGCCCTTGCTCGCGGCGCTGAACTGAGCGAGCACGGGGTCGTTCGACTTCGACTTCAGGTTGGCCGGCGGCCGGCCGTTGGCAGCTGCCAGTTCCGTCTGGGCCGCGGGGGTGGCGAGGAAGTTCACGAAGTCCTTCGCCGCCGCATCCACGCCGTGCGTCGTGGCGAACTTGCTCACCATGACTCCCTGTACGCCGAGGAACGGCACGGACGGCTTCGCGATCGCCGGGATCTGGATGATCTTGAACGACAGACCACTCTTCTTCAGGGTGTCGGTGTTCCAGGGACCCGTGAGCCAGAACGCGGCCTGTCCCTTGAGGAACGCATTCAGACCACCCGTGTAGTCGAGCTTCGAGTTGATCAGGCCTTCCTTGTTCCACTTGTCGATCAACTTCGCGTTCTTCAGGAACGTCGGGTTCGCCACGCCGATGTCTGAAGGATCGAGGTTTCCGGCCTTGTTGGTGCCGAAGATGTAGCCCCCGAGCCCCGAGAAGAACGGGTACATGTGGTAGGCGTCGCCGTTTGTGCCCTGCTGTACGGCGATGCCGAACGTCTGGTGCGCTTTCTTCTTGAACGCGAGAGCCTCGCTCTCGAGTTGCGCGAATGTCTTGGGGACCTTCACCAGCTTCGTGTTGACCACGAGCCCGATGTTCTCGACCGCGACGGGTACGCCGTACAGCTTCTTGACGGCCGTGCCATACGAGAACGCGTTGAGCGTGTAGGACGGGAACTGCGCCCGAACGTCCGCGCTCAGGAACAGCGGCTCTACGAGCCCGTTTGCGGCCAGCTGGCCGGTCCAGTCGTGCGCGGCGTTGAACACGTCGGGCGCGTCGGCTGCGTTGACCGTGCCGAGGTTGTCGCGGATCGAGCCGAAGTCCTTGACGACGACCTTCGCCGTCACGCCCTTCGACGCCGCCCACTGAGTCGCCAGCTTCGTGACGGCGGCTTGCCGGTCCTGGTCGGTCCAGATCACAACCGTGGTTTCCTTCGTCGACGAGACCGCCGGGATGGCGACCACGAGCGCCGCGAGCGCCGCGGCGGCGATGCCGAGCAGCGACCAGAGCCGCTTCTGCGAGTTCTGCATCAAAAGCCCTTTCCAAGCTTGGGGGATGACGACGGAGCCAGCTGGGGGCAGGCACCTCTTGCGCGAGCCCAGATCCGGCCGAGAGAAACTCCAGGCCGGTCCGACTCGTTTTCGTGCCGGTCGGTCCCATCGCACGGGTCCGAAGAGGTCGATGCGCCGCCGCTCACGTTCACCGGAAGCGGCCGCGTTGAGTGACAGAGCCCGGTGCCGGGCCGCTCGAGGCGCGAACCGTCAGCTCTGGTTGGAACAGGTACTCCTGCCGTGCCGCGGGACGCCCGTCGAGCTCGTCGAGCAGCGCCTGAACGGCCGCGTCACAGATGGCAGGGATCGATTGGCGGACGGTCGTCAACGGTGGCCCGGTGAACGCCGCAAGGGCGTAATCGCCGTAGCCGATGATCGAGACGTCCTTCGGGATGCCGAGCCGGAGCGAACGGCACGCCTGGTACGCGCCGAGCGCCATCGTGTCGGAGCCGCAGATCACCGCCGTGGCCCCCTCCTCGAGCAGCCGGCTCGTGGCGGCTCGCCCGCCCTCGATCGTGAAGAACGAGTGGGCGACGAGCCCGTCTGCCGTGTCGTCGAGCGCATCTTTGAAGCCGGCAACCTTGCGGATCACCGGCACGTAGCGCTCCGGGCCCACGGCGAGCCCGATACGCGCATGGCCGAGCGAGGTCAGGTGCGACACGGCGAGGGCCATTGCCGCATGGTCGTCATCGGCCAGGAACACCGCGTCGAGCCCTTCGACGTACCCGTTGACCAGGACGACCGGAATCCGGAGGCTGCGCAGCCGGCGATAGCGCTCCGCGTCCGCGTGCGTGTCCGCGTGCATGCCCGAGACGACGATCACTCCGGCCAGCTCGTGCTGGAGCAGCACCTCGATCCATTCGTCCTCGGAGACGCCGTTCGCTGTTTGCGAGCAGAGCACCGGCGTGTCGCCTCCCTGGGCAAGTGCGTTGCCGAGGCGCTGGGCGAACTCCGCGAACACCGGGTTCTCGAGCTCCGGGACGAGGATCCCCAGCACCCGCCGGGCGGTTGGCCGGGTCCGCGTGTACCCGAGCTCCTCGGCAGCCGAGAGGACGGCATCCCGCTTGCGGCGGGAAACCCCGTCGCGGCCGTTCAGGACCCGACTGGCCGTGGCCTGGCTGACCTGGGCGTGATCCGCGACGTCGAGCAGCCGGACGGGCACAGGGCGAACGTACCACGTTCAGCGCTGTTTCGGAAATTTTCAGATGTAATTTCGCAAAAGGAGGCTCGGAGGCGCGCCGCGGCGTGCGGCGCGCCTCCCAAAGCCTGGGCCTATGGCTGCCAGGTGAGCGCAGCCGTGTCGGATGTGCCCGTTGAGCTGGATGAAGACGTGAACGAGCGGTTCGAGCCCCCTTCCCAGGTGACGGCTCCAGCCGCGTTCTTCTTGATGAACTTGAACTGGAACGTCGTGCTCTTCGGCACGCTTGCCGGCAGGAACCAGTCGGGATAGCTCGGGTTCAGCATCGCCTCGGTCGACTTCACCGGGTCCCAGTTGCCGAGCTCGGGGATGTTCCCCACCACGTAGATGTTCTCTCCCGGCGAGGTCGTGACAGTGACGTGGAAGATCACCTGTACCTGATCGCCGGACAGCACGTTGTAACGGAACGTATTGCTGAGGTTCGCTCCCTTCGTGACGGTGATGTCCTGCACGCCGGGAGTCGCGCCGGCGGGCACGGTCGTCTCGATCGACGTGTCGCTTGAGCTGGTGACCGTCGCGACAGTCGTCCCGAACTTCACGGACGTCGGCGAGGCCAGACCCGTGCCACTGATGTAGACGATGTTCCCGATGCGGCCCATCGTCGACTCGACGTCGCCGATGCGGGGAATCGTCGTTCCGAGCGATGAGTTGTACGACCAGACGTCGACCTCGCCCGGGCTGAGCACAAAGCTCGCGAGCTGGCCGCCGCTGACGGTCTCGGACGCGCCGGTGAGCAGGCCCGTGAGCGTGTCGGTGTACGTCCCCGTGGGCAAGGTGGTCGTGAGCGCGGGCACCGTGTACGAGGTGCTCGGCTGCCGGTTGACGGCGACGATCACTTCCTTGTCGTAGAACTTCCGGCTGAACACGAGCACGTCGCTGTTGCTGTAGAGGACCGACGTCTGCCCGTACGCCAATGCGTCATTCGACTGCCGGAGAGCAGACAGTGACTGAATCACCTTGTACGCCGTCGTCGTCTGGCTGAAGGCGGGCGACGCGACCTGCATGTACACGCGGCCGGCGACGTCGCTCGCGTCGACCGACGAGAGGTACTGCTCCGTGCCGTAGTAGATGTTCGGCGTGCCGCGTGCGGTAAGCAGCGTTGCGAGAGCCGCGTGATATGGCTTGTCGTTCGGCTGGATGTAGCGGAAGCGCGTGACGTCGTGGTTGTCGAGGAACGTCACCGCCTGGTTCTCGTAGATGTAGTCGGACGACGTCTGCGTCAGCATGTTTCCGAACGCGGTCATGTCCTCGGAGAAGTTGCCGAAGGCGTTCGTCGATGCGCGGTAGTACTCGAAGTCGAGGTTGTTGATGCCGGTCCGGTCCGGGAACGTTCGGTACTCGTCGTACTTCGGGTCGGGCCGGCCGATGAAGAACTCCCCGAAGTGGCCGAGCGGCCCACCGGGAGCCGAGTCGATCGCGTCCTTCAGATCCTCGGCGAACGCGGGATTCATGTGCAGCGTTGCGTCGTGCCGGAAGCCATCGAGACCGAGTGCCTTCCAGTAGAGGGCTGCCTTCTCGAGGTGTGCCACGACGTTGGCGTTCTCCTGTGAGAAATCGCCGAGCGACCCGAGGTCCTTCCACCGGTAGCCGAACCTGCTCGTATCCGCTCCACGATCGCCGAGGTCGTGGAACCACCCGGCGACGTTGTTGTTTGGATCGGCGATCAGGTTCTCCACGATCCCGTCCCCAGTGCAGTCGTACGGATCGCCTGCAGCGTTGAAGCAGTAGTTCCCCGATCCATCCTTGTCCGGCTCGTAAAGCTTGCCGTCTTCGGGTGAGTAGCCGTTCGTCGGGTTCTGGTACCGGCTGGTGTGGTTGGTGACGAAGTCGATGATCAGCTTCATCCCTTGCGCGTGCAGTGCGTCGCGGAGATCCTTGAACTTCGCGAGCAGTCCGAAGTGCTTGTTCGTCGCGAAGTAGTTCCGGACGTGGTACCCGTGGAAGCTTGTCCACCGGTCGGTTGGCCCACCCGGGTGGAAGTCGTCGATCTCGGTGTCGCGGTTTTCGTACGGCGCCGAGATCCAGACGGCCGTGATCCCCATGTTCTTGAGGTAGGTGATCTTGTTGATGATCCCCTGCCAGTCACCGCCCTGGTAGAGCTTGAGGTCGGCTCCGGTCCCGTCGAACAGCGTCGGATCGAAGCCTGTGGGCTTGTCGTTCGTCGTGTCTCCGTTGACGAAACGGTCGGTGATGATCTGGTAGACGACGTCTTTCGGCGTGACCGGGCCGATTGCGCCCGTTGAGGTCGCTGCGTCGCCACGTACCGCGCGTCCACCTGCGGCTGCGATGACGAGGAGCAGGACGAGGCCGATGGGAATCCACCAGCGAATGCGAGTGACTTGCACGACGTTCTCCTTCCCTTGCGGATGAGCACACCCGTAGGCCGGCGAGGGCCGGCTACGGCTGCGCGGGTCGTGCCGCAGTGGTCGGGTTAAGCCGAGGTCGCATCGGCCCGGTCGAGCTTCGGACGATCAGCTCGGGCTGGAAGAGGAACTCCTGACTGGGCGTGCCGACGCCGGCGAGCTCCTCGAGCAAGAGCCGTACGGCGGCTGCGCTGATCGCAACGACCGGCTGGCGCAAGGTGGTGAGCGGTGGCCCGGCACACGAAGCGATTGCAGAGTCGTCGAAGCCGACGATCGACACGTCGTGAGGGATTGCGAGTCCGTCGGCCGCGCACGCGCGAGCCGCGCCGATCGCCATCACGTCCGAGGCGCAGACGATCGCCGTGGCGCCACGGTCGACGAGACGCTTGGCAGCTGCGGCGCCGCCCTCCATCGTGAAGAGCGTCGACTCGATCAGTGGCTCGATCTGCGCCTTTTCGGCCGCGCGCAGGAAGCCGGAGGTCTTGCGGATCACGGGCACGTAACGCTCTGGCCCGACGGCGAGCCCGATGGCGCGGTGCCCGAGCGCAGCGAGGTGATTCACAGCGAGCATGGCCGCGGTGGCGTCGTCAGTAGAAAGGAACGCGGCATCGAGGCCATCGACAAACCCGTTCACGAAGACGAGCGGAATGCCGAGGCCGCGAAGCCGCTCGTAGCGGTCGATGCTTGCATGCGTGTCCGCATGCATGCCCGAGACGATGATGATGCCGCCGACGTCGAGATCGAGCAGCATTTCGATCCATTCGTCCTCTGAAATGCCGGCTGCCGTCTCTGTGCCGAGAATCGGGCTGTGACCGCCCTGCCGCAGGCGGGTCGAGAGGCACTGCGCGAACTCCGCGAACACGGGATTTGCGAGCTCCGGGACGATCACCCCGAGCGCTGCGGATGCCGTGCGCCGCGGGGCTCGCGCGTACCCGAGCTCGTCCGCCGCCGTGTAGACCGCGTTCCGTGTTTCTTCGGCGACGCCGCGCTTGGCATTCAGGGCCCGGCTTGCTGTGGCGGTGCTGACCCCGGCTTGGCGTGCGACGTCCGCCAGACTCGTTGACATGAGTTGATCCTAAGCTTCATTGCAGTCTTTTGCAAGAGATTGCGGCAACGTTTCTGGAACGACTAGGCGTTCACGCACCTCCCGGCCGGTGCAACGGATCCGAGCGCTCCGCTACGCTCGAAACAATGGCCACGACCCGGACGATCGAGCTCAAGACACCTGTGCCGGGCCCGCGGACGCGCGAGGTGCTCGACCGCTTGGCCGCCAGCGTGGCCTCGCCGCTCGCGCTCACGTTCCCCGTCGTCGTCTCCGAGGCACGAGGCGCCACGATCACGGATCTCGACGGCAACACCTTCATCGATTTCGCCGGCGGCGTCGGCTGCCTGAACGTCGGTCATTCGCACCCGCACGTCGTCCAGGCGGCGCAGGAGCAGCTCGACCGCTTCTCGCACACGGACTACACCGTCGTCCCGTACGAGGTCTACGCCACGCTGGCCGAGCGCCTGCTCGCGCTCGCGCCCTTCACCGGTCCCGCCAAGGCCGCGTTCTTCAACGCCGGGACCGAGGCGGTCGAGAACGCGGTGAAGTTCGCCCGCGCGTATACGGGGCGGCCCGCCGTGATCGGATTCGACGGCGCGTTCCACGGACGCACGCTGTTGTCGCTGACCCTCACCTCGAAGGTGCATCCGTACAAAGCCGGGCTCGGCCCGTTCGCGCCCGAGGTGTACCGCGTGCCGTTCCCGAACGCGTATCGCGGACCCTCGCCTGCCGAGGCGCTCGCCGCGCTGCGCGGTGCGTTCAAGACGGTGGTCGCGCCGGAGAACGTGGCCGCGATCGTCTTCGAGCCGGTGCAGGGCGAGGCCGGCTTCATCCCGGCGACCCGCGAGTTCGCGCAGGGACTGCGGGCGATTTGCGACGAGCACGGGATCGTGCTCGTCTGCGACGAGGTGCAGACCGGCTTTGCGCGCACCGGACGGTTCTTCGCGATCGAGCACTACGACGTCGAGCCGGACCTGATCACGGTCGCGAAGTCGATCGCGATGGGACTGCCGCTCTCCGGCGTGCTCGGCAAGGCGGCGATCATGGACGCGCCGGTCGACGGTGGGGTCGGCGGCACCTACGTCGGCAACCCGGTCGCCCAGGCCGCTGCGCTCGCCGTGCTGGACGTGATCGAGGACGAAGGGCTCGTTGAGCGGGCAACGGTGATCGGCGAGACGATGCGCGCCCGCATGGACAGCTGGCAGGCGCGGTGGCCGCAGGTGGGCGATGTGCGCGGCGTCGGGGCGATGCTCGCGATCGAGCTCGTCGGCGAGGGCAAGGAGCCGGCGCCCGAGCTGGCTTCGCACGTCGTGACCGAGGCCCTGAACCGCGGCCTCCTGCTTCTCAAGGCGGGCGTGCACGGGAGCTGCATCCGCGTGCTGACACCCCTCGTGATCACGGACCCCGAGCTCGACGAAGCGCTCTATGTCTGGGAATCCGCCCTCGAAGCCACGTTGTAATCAGGCTTACAGGGGTACGCTCCCCACGCATGGTCGGTGAAGTCCTTTCCGACCGGTACGAAGTCGAGGAGCTCGTCGGTACCGGTGGCATGTCCAGCGTCTTTCGCGCGCATGACCGTCTGCTCGATCGCAAGGTCGCGCTGAAGGTGCTCCACCAGCAGTACACGGACGACCCCGAGTACGTCGAGCGGTTCCGGCGGGAGGCGCGCGCGGTGGCCGCGCTCTCGCACCCGAACATCGTGACGGTGATCGACAGGGGCGAGCACGAGAACCGCCAGTTCATCGTCTTCGAGTACATCGACGGCGAGAATCTGAAGGCGCTGATCCAGCGGCGCGGACCCGCGCCTCCGGCGACCGCGCTCGAGCTTGCGTTGCAGGTCGCACGTGGCCTCTCGTTTGCGCACCAGCGGGGCCTCGTCCACCGCGACGTGAAGCCGCAGAACGTGCTGCTGAACGGCGACGGCCAGGCGAAGGTGACCGACTTCGGGATCGCGCGCTCACTCGACGTGCAGCATGGGATGACGCAGACGGGGACCGTGCTCGGCACGTCCGACTACATCGCGCCGGAACAGGCGCAGGGTCAGCGCGTCGACGAGCACACCGACGTCTACTCGCTCGGCGTCGTGCTCTACGAGATGCTGACGAACGAGGTTCCGTTCCCCGGGGAGAACTTCGTCGCCGTCGCGATGCGCCACATCAACGAGCCGCCGCCGGCGATTCGCGACAAGCGGCCCGACGTGTCACCCCGGCTCGAAGCTGCGGTGCAGCGGGCGATGGCGAAGCAGCCGGAGGACCGGTTCCCGACGATGGGCGACTTCTGCCAGGAGCTGGAGGCGAACCTCGCCGAGGCCCAGGGCGAAACGGTGGCGGCGCCCGCCCTCCCCCGGCGGGCGCCGCGCCGCCAGAGTCGCCAGGGCGCGAACCCGTGGCCGATCATCCTCGCGCTGCTGACGCTGATCGCGATCGGCGGGGTGATCGCCTACCTCGCAACCCGGAACAACGGCGGCCCGACGTCCACCACGGGCGGCGGTGGTGGCGGCGTGGTCGCATTGTCGGCGATCGGCGCCTACGATCCGTTCGGCACGGGCGGTGAGAACGACGGAGAAGCGAAGCGCGCGACGGACGGCAACGCCGACACGTACTGGGAGACGGAGCGGTACTACGACGCGCCCAGTCTCAACAAGGCCGGGGTGGGGCTCGTGCTCGCCGCGGGGTCGGTCGTGCAGCTGCACGAGTTCGGTGTCGTCACCTCGACTCCCGGCTTCAACGCGGTGATCCGTGCCGGCGACTCGCCGACCCAGTTCCCGGACACCGTCTCTGCGTCGCAGACCGTCTCCGGACAGACGACCTTCACGATCGTCGGCAAGCCGCACCGCTACTACCTGCTCTGGATCACGCGGCTCGGGCCGAACTACAACACGGCCCGCGTCAACGAGATCAAGGCGACCTAGCCTCTAGTAGGGGGCCTAGTAGCGCAGCTGACGCCGGCGCTCGAACCGCTCGACCGCGAGGTCGGCGAGGCGCTGCAGCAGATCGGCGTAGCCGATCCCCGATGCCTCGAACAGTCGCGCATAGACGCTCGTCGAGGTGAAGCCGGGGATCGTGTTCAGCTCGTTGACCAGCACCTCGCTGTCTGTGCGCACGAAGAGGTCGACGCGCGCCATCCCCTCGCAGTCGGCCGCGACGAACGCGCCCACCGCCAGCTCTTGAGCCCGCTCGAGCTGGGCTTCGGTGACGCGCGCCGGAACAACGAGGTTCATCTCGCCTTCGTCGTACTTCGCTTCGTAGTCGTACCACTCGTTGTGTGTGACGACGATCTCTCCCGGCAGCGATGCGATCGGCTGCAGGTTTCCGAGGACGCCCACCTCGACCTCGACCCCGGGGACGAACTGCTCGACGAGCACCTTCTCGTCGTGCTCGAACGCGAGGGCGACACCCTTCTGCAGCTCCTCCGCGTCGTGGGCCTTCGTGATCCCGACGCTCGAGCCGAGGCGTGCGGGCTTCACGAAGACGGGGTAGTCGAAGGGGTTGCGCGGCTCGTCGCCGAGGCGCAGCGTGATGTTCGGCGTCACCGGGATCCCCGCGTCGCGCAGCACCGCCTTGAACAGGTCCTTGTCCATGCAGAGCGCGGATCCGAGCACACCCGCGCCGACATACGGCACGTTGGCGAGCTCGAGCAGCCCCTGCACCGTCCCGTCCTCGCCGAACGGCCCGTGCAGGACCGGGAAGACGACGTCGACATCTGAGAGCGCGCGCGCAATCTCTTTCCCCGGCAGCCGGTCCCCGGCTTCGAGCGCCTTCTGGCCGGAGCCGAGCTCCCAGCGGCCGTCGCGATCGATCTGTACCGATACCACTTCGTTGCCGCTGCGCTCCAGCGCGTCGATCACGCTGGCCGCCGAGGCGAGGGAGATGGCGTTCTCGCTCGAGCGGCCGCCGAGGATGACGGCGATGCGCCGGGTCAAGCAATCACCGTGTCACTGCCCTGTTGTGGTGGTCCCGCCGTCGCCGCCGGGCGAGCCGCTCTGGAGCTGACCGACGGTGATGATCACGATCTCCCCCGACTTGGCGTCCGCCCCGGGCGCCGGGTTCTGGTCGATCACGATCCCGTCCTGGCTCGGGTCGTTGACGGGCTGATAGACGACGGACGGAGTCAGGCCCGCGCCGGTGAGCAGCGACTCGGCGGTCGCCTGGTTCTGGTTTCGGACGTCGGGCACCTGGGTCGTTGCGGGCCCCTTCGACACCGAAAGCGTGATCGTTGCACCCTTCGAGCTCGCGAATCCCGGCGGCGGGTCCGACGTGACGACCACGCCCTGGGCCTGGTCGGACTGGATGTCGACGCGCTTCACGACAAAGCCCTGGCCCTCGAGCGCGGACTTCGCGTTCAGGTACGGCTGCCCCGTCACGTCCGGCACCGGCACCGGCTTCGCGCCGCGCGAGACATTGATGCGCACGTTGCTGCCCTTGACGACGCTGGCGTTCGGGGGTGGGAACTGCCCGGTCACCGTGTCGGCCGGTTGCGGCGAGTAGATATGGACGATCTTCGGGTTGAGCCCGATGCCCGCGAGCGCGGTGACCGCATCCGTCACGCTGCGCCCGCGCACGTCGGGCACGGTCACCTTCGGCTTGCCGGTGGAGACTCTGAGCGTGACCGTCGAGCCCTTGCCGACCTTCGAGCCGCCGCCCGGGTTCTCGTCGATCACCTGACCGGCGGGCACGGTGTCGTCGGACGCCTTGATCACGAGCGGCTTGAGGCCCGCCTGCTGGATCTTCAGCACCGCGAGGTCTCGCTGGACGAGCCGCACGTCGGGCACCGCGACAGGCCGGTTACTGTCGAGCTGCTGCTGGATCTTCGTGTAGAGGAACCAACCGCCGATCGCGCCGGCGACGATCAGGCCGAGCGCGAGCAGCCACGGCCAGATCGAGCGGCCGCGCGGTGGCTCTTCGTAGTCGTAGTAAGGCCCGGGGGTGCGGTAGCTCGGCGGCGCCGGCGGCGGCGCGACCGCGCGCGGGCGCGTGACCATCGTCTGCGCGGAGGTCGCGCCGACACCGGAGAGCACCTGGGTCATTGCATCCTCGGTCTCGGGGGCCACAGCGACGCCGCGCGCAACGCGTGCGAGATCGGCGTCCATCTCCTCGGTCGACCCGTAGCGCTGGTCTGGCTCCTTCGAGAGTGCGCGCATGACGACCGCGTCGAGGTCGTGCGGCACGTCCGGGCGCAGCTTCGAAGGCGGCTCCGGGATCTGCGAGAGGTGCTTCATCGCGATCTCGACCGGGGTGTCGCCGGTGAACGGCACGTTGCCGGTCAGCATCTCGTAGAGCACGATCCCCAGTGAGTAGAGATCCGAGCGCGGGTCCACGGGCGCGCCGCGTGCCTGCTCCGGCGAGAGGTACTGCGCGGTGCCGACGATCGACCCTGCCTCCGTCATCTGCGAGGCGCCGGAGCGCGCGATCCCGAAGTCCGTCACCTTCAGCCGCCCGTCGCCGCCGACGACGATGTTGTGCGGCTTGATGTCGCGGTGGATGATCCCGTTGCGGTGCGCGAACGAGAGGGCGCCGAGGATCTGGCGCGCGTAGTCGATCGCGATCGGGATCGGCGTCGGCCCGTTGCGGACGAGCAGCTCCTTGAGCGTGCGCCCGTCCAGGTACTCCATTGCGATGTAGTAGGTGCCCTCGGCGCGGCCGCGGTCGAAGATCGAAACGATGTTCGGGTGGTTCAGGCCGGCCGCGCTCTGGGCCTCACGCCGGAAGCGCTCGACGAACTGGTCGTCCGCGGCGTGCCGGTCGTTGAGCAGCTTGAGCGCGACACGGCGTCCGAGCTCCTGGTCCTCGGCGAGATAGACGTCCGCCATCCCGCCCGAGCCGAGCTTGCGCTTGATGACGTAGCGCCGGTCGAAGACGCGATCGATCAGGGTGTCAGTCGTGGTCATGCGGGGGCCAGCTTCACGGTTTCGACGCTTGGGGCAAGAGTGCCTGCATTAGCTGCTTGGCGATCGGGGCTGCAATGGCCCCGCCGAAGCCGTTCACCTGGTGCTCGACGGCGATTGCCCCTGCAATTGTGGGGTTGTCGGCGGGCGCAAAGAAGATGAACCAGGCCGTGTAAACGTTGTGTTCGGCAGTTTCGGCAGTTCCCGTCTTGCCGGCCACCTTGACACCGGGGATTTGGGCCGCCGTGCCGGTCCCCGACTGGACGACTCCCTGCATCATCAAGTTGATCGCCGCGGCAGTCTCCGGCGTTGTCGCGTGCTTCCAGACCTGGGGGTGCATCTTCACCACCGTGCCGCCGCTGGGGCTGGTCACCCGGTCGACGAGATGCGGGGCCATGATGGTGCCGCCGTTTGCGATCCCTGCCGCGACGAGCGCCATCTGGAGCGGCGACACGATCATCTTGAACTGACCGAACGCGAGGCGGCCGGGGTCGACGAGCTTGGGGTCGTCGAACATCGTCCCCTTCTCGAAGTTGTAGAGGCCGCTGGCCGCAACCTCGCTCGGCGGCAGCTCGATCGGCGGCTTCGAGTAGAAGCCGAACTTCTTCGCCTCGTCGAGGATCCGCTTCGGGCCGAGCTTGATCCCGAGCTCGCAGAAGACGGCGTTGATCGAATGGACGAACGCCTGCACGAGGTCGACGTTCCCGAACTGCTCTGGCCCGTTCTGGTCGAGCGCGTTGTGGATTGGAACGCCGTACTCCGTGCAGTAACCGGGGTCGTAGAAGCTCGACTTGGTCGTGTAGATCCCGGAGTCGAGCGCGGCGGCCGCGGTAACCGTCTTGAACGTCGAGCCCGGTGCGTAGAGCCCCTGCGTCGCGCGGTTGTAGAGCGCGGACGATGAGCCCGGGCAGGCGTTCGGCGAATGGATGATGCTCGCGAAGCCGTTGGGAGATTCGATCTTGTTCGGGTCGTAACCGGGCGCCGACGCCATCACGTAGACCTGGCCGGTCTTCGGGTTCAGGACGACCGCCCCGCCGCACTTGCCGCGCAGCGCGGTCTCCGCGATCTTCTGGGCATTCACGCGGAGGTTGAGCACGAGGTTGTTGCCGCGGATCGTCACCCCCCTCAGCGAGTCGGTCAGCTTCTGGACGATCGTCCCGACGTTCGCGTTGCTTGCCGTCAGGTACGAGTTCTCCTCACGTTCGATGCCGGCGCGTGAGCGGCCGACGGTCGAATAGCCGATGGTCTGCGATGCGAGCCCGTGCGTCGGGTAGGTGCGGTAGTAGAACGTCTGGCCCGCCGACTTCTTCTTCACGTTCTTCGCGAGCACGGTTTTGCCGTCGGAGGCATAGATCTTCCCGCGGTCGATGCGGAACTGCGCGACCCGCTGGATCGCGTTGTCCTGCTTCGCCGCGAGGCTGCCGGGCGCCCACGTCTGCCAATACGTCGTCGCCACGATCAGCGATGCGAGCAGCAGCAGGGCGACGAGCGCGACGCGAGAGATCTGCTTGTTCATTGACGGCACCCATCCGTACAGATCGTGCTTGATCGCCGCGAAAAGCCCGCCTCGCAAGGATGCAGGCCGAGTTCGTATCGTTGTTCTACGGGCTCGGCCGAGGACGCAGCGAGGCGGAGCTTTGCAGCGCCCGAGCGAGTGCGAGATGTGCGGGTGGGGGTCGTCAAGTATTTGCCCGGTTCGAGACGAGCAGCAGCCCGGCGAGCAATAAGAAGTTCGCCACGACCGACGAGCCGCCGTAGGAGACGAACGGCAGCGTGATCCCGGTCAGCGGAATGATCCGCAGGACGCCGCCGACGATGATGAACGTCTGTAGCGCGAAGCCGAAGGTGAGCCCGGCGGCAAGCAGCTTGGAGAACCCGTCGTCGGCCTGCAGCGCGATCTTCATGCCGCGTGCGACGAAGAGCATGAAGACGAGGAGCAGGGCGGCGGCGCCGATGAGACCGAGCTCTTGCGCGAGCGCCGAGTAGATGAAGTCGCTGTTCAGGTACGGGATCAGCGAACGCCCGTCGGTCGTCGTGAAGGTGCCCTTGCCGAGACCTGTGCCGCCGAAGCCGCCGTTCCCGATCGAGTAGAGCGACTTGACGAGCTGGTAGCTCTCGCAGTCCTGGCGCAGTGCGAGCCCACCCGTCGACGGGCAGTACACCTTGTTCGACGTCCACGGGTGCAACCAGATCGTGACGCGCTCGTGCACGTGCGGGATCTTGTCGTAGGCGACGTAGCCGCCTGCCAGGAACAGTCCCATCCCGACGATCACGAACGAGAGCCGTGCGGTGGCCACGTACAGCATTGAGAGGAAGATCCCGAAGTAGAGGAGCCCCGAGCCGAGGTCGTTCGACGAGACGAGCACGAGCATGCAGGCGCCCCAGATCACGAGCAGCGGGCCGACGTCCTTCAGCCGTGCCCGTGCGAGCGCCTCGCGCTTCTCGCGCAGGTACGCCGCGAGAAAGACGATCAGGAAGATCTTCGAGAACTCCCCCGGCTGGAAGCGAAAGGAGCCGACGTGCACCCAGAGGCGCGCGCCGTTGACCGTCGTGCCGATGCCCGGGACGCGCGGCAGGAAGAGCGCTGCGATCGCTGCGATTCCGAAGATGTACTTGTACTGCTCGAGCGTGCGGTAGTCGCGGCGCAGACCCCAGAGCGCGAGCGCGTAGAGGCCCACGCCGATCACGATCCACAGGCCCTGCTTGAACGCATCCGCGTTCCCCAGCCGGTAGATCTCGGTCACGCCGACGGCGGTCAGGAGCCCGGCCATGGGCAACAGGTATGGGTCGGCATTGGGCGCGGCCCGGCGCGTGACGAGGTGCGCGACGAGATAGAGCGCGAAGAAGAAGAGCGCGTAGGTGAGCGAGCCCCAGCTGACCTCCGACTGGCGCGCGATGTAGACGGACGCGAACCCGAGGCCCGTGAGGACGCCGACGACGGCCAGATAGAAGAGCTCTCTGTTGCGGTAGCTCAGACTCAGCGCGCGAGCCCCCACCAGACGAGGACGACGATGATGGTGACGAGGGCCAGGATGACCAGCAACGCCAGCAATCGCCTTCCGATGCCCGCCTGCGGAGTGTCCTGCTTTTCGTCCGTTGCGACCGCCGCCGGGATGTCGGCTGCGGGGACGACCATCGTGTCCACCGCCGACGGTGCCGGCGGAGGCGGTGCAATACCGTCCTCGGGGTGGAGCGTGTCCTCTTCTTCGGGGTGGACCGCGAGCTCGCGCGTGTGCTCGTCGGGCTCGCTCGCCTGGCGGCCCGATTCTCCCTCGTCCACGGTGAAGAGCACCGCCGTGATGTTGTCCTCGCCGCCGCCACGGTTGGCGGCCTGGATCAGTGCTTTTGATGCGCCCACGAGGTCGGTGCGGTGCGCGCGGAGGATCTCTTCGATGTCGCCGAAGCCGACCATCGAGGAGAGCCCGTCGCTGCAGATCAGGTAGACGTCGCCCGGTTGGGCCTCGATCGCGAAGGTGTCGATGTCGACATCGGGATCCGTGCCCAGCGCGCGCGTGATCACCGAACGCTGTGGGTGCACCTCGGCCTCGCCCGGCGAGAGCTCGCCACGCCGCACGAGCTCGGCGACCAGGGTGTGGTCGTCGGTCAGCTGCTCGAGCTTGTCCCCGCGCAGGAGGTAGGCGCGGGAGTCGCCGACGTGGCCGAAGGCCACGCGGCCGTCGGGCTCGACCAGCGCCGCCGTGATCGTCGTGCCCATGCCGGCCGTCGCGGCATCTGTCGTTGCGCGTGCGTGGACGCGCCGGTTCGCCTCCTGGATCAGCTCGGCCACACGGCGCTCCCCGCCGCCGTTGGCGCCGCTCTCCTCGAGAGCGGCTGCCGCGAGGCCGGACGCAATCTCTCCGGCTTGCGCGCCGCCCATGCCGTCCGCGACGGCGAACAGCGGCGGCACGATCACGAACGAGTCCTCGTTGATCCGGCGCTTCCGCCCCGGGTCCGTGCCGGCATGGGAGGCGGCGATCCTCATGGCTCGAACCGTAGATCGGTTTCGCCGACTCGGATCACGTCGCCGGGCGTGAGCTTGCGTTCGCGGGTGAGGCGAATCCCGTTGACGAACGTGCCGTTCGTGGAGCCGATGTCCTCGAGCCAGATGCCGTCGCGGCGTGGCTCGAAGCGTGCGTGGCGACCCGAGGCGTACTCGTCGTCCGGCATCGAGACGTCATTGTTGACGGCGCGGCCGATCGTCAGCGGATGCGTGTCCAACACGAAGATCTCGCCGTCCTGGAACGTCGGGCTCGAGACGACAACGAGGCGGCCGAGCTCGCGCGCGATCGGTTGCGGGATCAGGCCCGCGGCCACGGCCTGCTGGGGCGCGAGGATCATCGACTCCTGCGGCAGCCGCAGGTCGCGAGCCGCGGAGCGCACGATCCGCCAGATGAAGACGTAGAGGAGGACGAGGAACGCGAGCTTCAGGGCGAGCAGCGTTGTCTCGACCTGAGCCGAGGCAAGCGTCGGCACTACTGGAGCTCCCGGGAGAACGAGATCTCCGTCGAGCCGATCGTGAAGCGCGTGCCGTCCTCCAGCTTCAGGCGCTTCACGCGCTTGCCGCGCACCTCTACCCCGTTCGTCGAGTCGAGGTCGACCAGCCAGTACGTCGCGCCCTCCTGCCGCAGCTCTGCGTGACGGCGCGAGGCATTCGGGTCGGCGACCTGCAGATCGGCGTCCTTCGAGCGGCCGAGCACGACGCGGCGCTTCGAGATCTCGTGGCGCTCGCCGTTCCAGCTCAGCACCGCGACCTCCCGCTGGATGCCGAGGTCGACCGGCGACGCGGCCTCCGTTGCTTGAGGCCCGGGGGCAGCCGACGGCTTGTAGACCATCGTCGCGTTCGGCTCGCCGTCGTCTTCCGGGTCGCCGGCGCCCTGGACCATGCGTGTCGCAATGCCGAACACGCCGATGTCGAGGTCCTCGTCCGTCTCGAGCACGATCCGCGGTGGCGTGAGGAGGACGTAGCTCTCCCGCCGTGCATGCTCGCCCAGGTAGTCCGCGAGCTCGCCCTTGAGCTGGTTCTCGTAGCTCGAGAACTGCTCGCGGTCGCTCGGCGCGAGATAGATCGTGTACTCGTTTGGTACGTACACACGCGACACCGACACGTTGCGGTGGTCGTCCATCTCCTTCACGAGCTTGCGCGCGAGCTCGACCGGCTGGACGTTCGTACGGAACGCACGACCGAAGACGCCCTCGAAGAGCGACTCGAGCTTGGATTCGATGTTGCGGAGAACTGACATGGGGAGCCCCGGGATGGTGCCCCGGAGGCCAAAGTCTAAGACTTGGCCTGGAGCGCCAGTGTGCCCGCCGTCAGCCAGGCAGCGGCGACGAGGGGGAGCAGGGCTGCCGCGGGGGCGACGAGCGCGGTTCCCGCGAGGAGAGCGGCTCCGAACGCCGCGGCGCCCCACGGGCCGCGGGTTCGCGCGTAGGGGAGTAGTGCCGCGGCCGCTGCGAGCACGACCGCCTCGCCGAGGAGGACCGGGTGCGCCGCGAGCTGCAACCAGAAGGCGTGGGCGACCGCGCTCGGGCGCGTCGACCCTGTCACGCCAAGACCAAGTGGGGGCGCGGACCCGTCGAAGGGCAGCGGCACCTTCCGGAGGCCGGCGATCAGCCCCGCGAGCAGGACCGCGGCGAACGCCTGCAGCGCCCGCCGCGCCCGTCCGCGCGCGAGCTGCGCCGCCAGGGGGAGGAAGGCGAGCGCGGCGACCGGTGCGAGCAACGGACCGGCGGCCAGGAGCAGCCCGGCGCGCGCGTCCTTCCAGGTCAGCGCGACCCAGGCCGCGGCGAGGAGACCGAAGAGGATGCCGAGCCCGAGCGAGATGTTCGCGAGCGGGAAGAAGGCGACGGTCAGCGCGAACAGCAGCCCGAGCCGCGGTGCGGTGAAACCAAGCGCGGCGCCCGCGCCGGTGATCGCGATCGGCCAGCCCGGCGGGTAGAACGGCAGGCGCGAGGCGATCCACCCTGAGACGAGCCCGGCCAGCGCCCCGGGGAGGAGACGCCGGCTGAGCGCCACGGTGCTCACGCGGGCCGTGGCGATCGGTTTCGAGCCGCCGCTTCCCTTCTTCCGGCGCCGCCTCGGAAGCTCGCGGAGCTGGGCCGCGAGCCGCTCAGCAGAGGGCCGGCGCTGCGGATTGACATAGAGCGCGCTCGCGACCGTCTGCAGGACGTGCTGCGGCAGATCCGGGCGCATCGTCTCGAGGCCGGGCGCTCCCTGCTGGATGAGGCGCGAGGTCTCGACCATGTCGCCACCCCAGAACGGGTGCTCGCCGGCGAGCGTCTCCCAGAGGAGGACCCCGACGCCCCACACGTCCGCGGCACTCGTTGCCGTGAGTCCCTGCAGGCGCTCGGGCGCGATGTAGGCGAGCGTCCCCGGGACGTCGCCGAGCGCGGTCAGGGTGTCGAACTCGGCCATCTGCGCGAGCCCGAAGTCCAACAACCGCACGTCGATGCGCTCCGGTTGAGCATCCAAGTGCTGTGCGAGCAGCACGTTCGATGGCTTGACGTCGCGGTGCACGATCCCCTTGCCGTGCGCGTGCGCGAGCGCGTCCGAGATCTGCGCAGCGACCTGCAGCGCGGCGCGGTCGTCGATCTCGCCGGCGCGCATCGCTTCTCGCAGGGTGCGGCCCGGGATGTACTCGTAGGCGATATAGACGTGGGACGGGTCGCGGGCGAGCGACAGGATGCGCTGGCACCGACCGTGGCGGAGGGAGGCGGCCGCGCGGGCCTCGCGCTCGGCGCGATGGCCGGTCTTGCCCTCGCGGGCGACGATCTTCAGCGCGACGTCGAGGCCGCTCCGCTCGTCACGCGCAAGCCAGACCTGGCCCATCCCGCCGGAGCCCAGCGGGCGCAACGGGCGATACCGGTCGAGGAAGAGATCGTGCGCGAGCGCCGACGAAGACACTCTCCGTGGTTACGGCCCCGCCAGGACATTTCCTCTACGGGCCGAAAGAACGCGGTAGATTCGCCCTTCCATGGACCCGCGCGACGACGACATCGAGTTCGACTTCTTCGACGAGGAGCCGGCAACGACCGAGGCCCAGTCCTCGCATTCGCGCGTGCGCCTGCCCCGCCGGGGCGGTCGCGGGCCCCGGATGCGCCGCCCGGGAGGCCCCTCGGGCAGCCTGACGCCCCTGCTGCGCCTGCTTGCCCTGATCGCGATCATCGTCGCGGTTCTCGTCTTCTTCGGGCTCCTCCTCCAGTCGTGCGCCTCGACGTCCAAGCACGACGCCTACAAGAGCTACATGACACAGGTCGCCGCGATAGCGCAGAGCTCGGCCTCCGACGGCGCGCAGGTTGCGAGCGACCTGACGACGTCCGGGGTCAAGGTCGCCGAGCTCGCGAACAAGCTCGACGGCGTCGCAGCGCAGGAACGGCAGAACGTCGCCGCCGCCCAGCGTCTTGACCCGCCGGGACGGCTGCGCCCGGAGAACGAGGAGCTGATCGAGGCGCTGCAGTTGCGTGTCAGCGGCGTGCAGGGCCTTGCCGACACCTTCCGCAAGACGGCGAACTCGAAGGCGAGCTCAGACGCCGTGCTCCTGGCGGCTCCGGCCGAGCGGCTGCTCGCGAGCGACGTGACCTGGGATGACCTGTTCCGCGTGCCGGCCACGAACACGATGAAGAACGAGGGCGTCAGCGGTGTCGTCGCTCCCGAGTCCCACTTCGTCACCAATCCCGACTTCGCCACGGTGCGCTCCATGGGGCTCGTGCTCCAACGCCTGCGTGGAGCCTCCGTGAGCGGTGGCACCCCGACCGGCGTGCACGGCACGAACGTTGTCTCGACGAAGGTCCAGCCCGGCGGTCAGACGCTCTCCCCGTCGTCGCAGAACACGGTCGTGGCGACGCAGGACCTCGGGTTCGTCGTCACCGTCCACAACGGCGGCGACTCACAGGAGGTTCAGATCAAGGTGACGATGACGCTGCAGAAGGTCAGTGGCGGCAACGCCATCGTCAAGACGCAGACGATCGCCTCGATCGATCCTGGCCTGGACACGACCGTGACGTTCAAGAACGTCAACGTCACCGGGCTGTTCGCGCAGCCCGCCCAGCTCACGATCGACGTCGCTCCGGTGCCGGGGGAGAAGGACGCCTCGAACAACAAGGCGACCTACCCGGTCCTGTTCTCGATCGGCTGAGCTAGCCTCGCCGGATGCACTCGACGGCGACACAGGCACTGGCCGTCGCGATCGTGGCACTCGCGGCCGGCGCGATCGGTATCGGCCTCGCTTGGTGGGCGTGGCTCAAGGCCCGCCGTGTGCGCGAAGCGCAGCGGCTGCTGCTCGGCGGCGGCCGGCGCGATCTCGTGGACTTCGCCGTCTCGCTGCAGGGGCGCATCGACGACCTGCACCGGGCCGTCGACGAGGTGGCCGCCGGCTTGGCACGGGTCGACCGGCGGATCGACGGCACGGTGACGAACACCTCGATCGTCCGCTACGACGCCTACGAGGACACGGGCGGCCACCAGTCGGCCTCGGTGGCCCTGCTCGACTCCGCGCGCACCGGGGTCGTGGTGACCGCGATCCAGGGCCGCGACTACGCCCGGATCTACATGAAGGAGCTGGAGCGAGGCCGCGCGTCGGTCGCCCTCTCTCCGGAGGAGCAAGAAGCCGTCGAACGCGCAATGGGCCGCTGACGCCCTCGGCCGGCGGCCGCTCCCGCCGGGCGGAGCCCGGCTCCGCGGCTGCCAGAGAGCGTCAGCCGTTTTGGGCCGAACGCCTGAGAGCCGTTCCGTTGGGTACATTCCGGCCAAGGTGCAGCAGGTTCTCGTTCTCAACGCGAGTTACGAGCCGCTCAATGTGTGCTCGCTGCGCCGCGCCCACGTGCTCGTCTTCAAGGGCAAGGCAGAGGTGGTCGAGGAGCTCGATCGACCACTTCGCTCGGCCACTGACACCTTCCAGTGGCCACATGTGATCCGGCTCGTGCACTACGTCCGCGTGCCCCGCATGGTGCAGCGGAAGATCTCCCGCCGCGCCCTCTTCGCCCGTGACGGCTGGCGCTGCGTCTACTGCGGCACCACGGCCGGGCGCCTTACGCTCGACCACGTGATTCCCCGTTCGAAGGGCGGCGACTCGACCTGGGAGAACGTCGTCACCTCCTGTGCGCCATGCAACCTCCGCAAGGGCAACCGCCTGCCGCACGAGGTGCACATGGAGCTGTCGGCGCGCCCCCGTCCGCCGGCGCCCGTGCTCTTCATCCGGCTCGCGACGCCGAAGATCCCACAACGCTGGGAGCAGTACCTCGGGCCGTACGCGACGTCGACCGCCGCCGCTTAGGACCGTTCCACCGGGAGCTCGGGGTGCTGCTCCCACTCCGACCACGACCCGGGATAGAGGCGACCGTCCCGCCCGGCGAGGTGCAACCGGTGCAGCACGACGCACGCCGTGATCCCCGAACCGCAGTAGGCGACGACCTCGCCCGCCGGAAGCTCGGGCGGCGGTGCGTTCCAGGGGGCGTTCAGCGCTCGGGGGATGCGGCCCGGGACGCGGTCGACCGGGTTGGGCTCGCCGCGCCAGCGCGGCTCGAGCCGCGCGTCGACCAGCACGAGCCGCTCCAGTTGCGCTGCGAGCTCGTCGCGGGAGATCGTGTCGTCGTCGCGCTCGGTGCTGTTGAAAGCAGCAGCCTCGAACGCCGCCGGCTCGATCAGCTCCTCCCCGGCGACCAGCGGCCCCCGCCAGGCGTCCAGCTCGAAGACAGCGCAGTCGCCGTGCCCGAAGTGCCGGAGCAGCCACCAGAGGCGCTCCGCGCCGCCGAGCGAGCCATAGGCGATCACGAACGTCTCCGGGCCGATGCCCGCACGGGAGGCCGCGGCCGCGAACCGCTCGGCCGAGGGCAGCGGATGCCGTCCCTCGGTCCCTGCTGCCGACGCGAGGTCGCGCTCCACGTCGAGGAACGCGGCACCCGGGATGTGAGCCGCCAGGTAGGCCCGCCGCCCGAAGCCGGGATCGTCCAAGGCCCAGCGGCAGTCGACGAAGCGGTACTCCATCTGTGACAGGAAACCACGGCGGCGGCGTACTCGGGGCATGAGACGCCTTCTTCCACTCGTACTGATCGCCGCCGTGGTGCTCGTCGCCGCGGCCCTGGTCGGCATTGGCCGTCCCGAGGCGGCCCGCGGCGAGGTCGCGACGCCCGACACCGTTACGACGCTCGGGCACGGCGTCATCACCGTCGCGCCCGACGAGGCTACGGTCACCGCCGGTGTGCACACGCAGGCCGCGTCCGCGTCTGCAGCGCTGGCCGAGAATGCAAAGCTGATGAACGCCGTCGTCGCCGCGCTCGAAGCGGCCGGCGGTGAGCAGCTGCAGACGCAGCAGGTCTCGCTCTACCCGCAGACGAGCCCGCAGGGCGAGGTCACCGCGTACGCGGCGGACAACTCCGTCTCGGCGAAGACGAAGATCGCCGCAGCCGGCTCCTTGATCGACGCCGCGGTCGGGGCGGGGGCCAACACCGTCAGCGGGCCGTCCCTCAGTGTGTCGGACCGCGACGTGCGCTACCGGGACGCGCTCGGCAAGGCGGTCACCGACGCCCGCCTGAAGGCCGAGGCGCTGGCGAAGGCCGGCGGGTTCGGCGTCGGCCCTGTGTCGTCGGTGACGGAGCAGGCCGGAAGCGGTCCGCCGCAGGTGTTCCAGGCTTCCGGTGTGGCCGCGAAGGACTCGATGCCGATCGAGCCCGGGACCCAAGACGTCACCGCGGACGTATCAGTGACGTTCAGGATCCGCTGAGTTTCAGGACGTACTGACGCGGAGTTGCAGGCGCAAGGGCCGCTCGCAGCGGGCGCAAACGCTGCGAGCGGCTCCTTTGCGTTCAGCGATGTGCACCGGCAACGGATTCGCACAGGTGCACCAGAGCGAGGTCGTTCCTTCGGTCATGCAGCTCCCGTGACGGGCTCGGTGACCGGCGCAGGTGCAGGCGCCGGCGGTTGCCGGTGGTGCGTGCCGAGGTGGCTGTGGGTGTCGGTGCCGTAGCCGCCGGGGACGGGGATGTAGAACTCGGGGTAGCCCCACATGCCGTGTTCGGAGACGTCGAGGCCTGCGGTCTCGACGTGTTCTTCGACGCGGATGCCCCAGAGCTTGTGCATGACGAAGAGTGCGCCGTATGAGGTGCCGAAGGTGAAGGCGCCGACCGCGGCCAGGCCGAGCGCCTGGATGCCGAGCTGGTGGAAGGAGCCGGTGTAGACGAGGCCGCC
>JBJMKA010000005.1:0-349084 GCA_045805985.1 Gaiellaceae bacterium
GAACCTGGAAGTTGTCTCGGAATGAAGGGACCCGTGCTTTGTTCTCGAACTGGTTGGTGTCAGCCAACCGGGAGGTGAGCATGGCCGGTTTTTGGGTGGAGGTGCCGGAGTCGCTGTGGCGGGAGATCGAGCCGTTGGTTCCGGTGCCGCAGCGGCGGTTTCGCTATCCGGGCCGGAAGCGTTTTTCGGAGCGGGCGTGTTTGGAGGGGATCTTGACGGTGTTGCGCTGGGGGATCCCCTGGGCAGAGTTGCCGAGCGTGCCGGGCAGACCGTCGGGGAAGACGTGTTGGCGGCGCTTTGATCAGTGGGAGAAGGCGGGTGTCTGGGCGCAGCTGGTTGAGCGGCTGCAGCGGCGGCTCGCAAAAGCGGATCAGATCGAGTGGGAGCGGGCGATCATCGACTCGACGATCGTGGCGGCGAAAAGGGGGGCGCCGAGATCGGCAAAAACCCTGCCGACAGGGGCCGTCCGGCCTCAAAGCTCCATCTAGCCTGCGACAGCAACGGCGCGCCGCTGGCCGTCTTGTTGAGCCCGGCAAACGACCACGACCGCCAGCACGCGATCACGGTCGTCGATGCGATCCCGCCGCTGCGCCGCGGCCGTCGCAAACGACCCGACCAGCTGCTCGCCGACCGCGGCTACGACGCCGAACACATCCGTGTCTCGCTACGCGAGCGCGGGATCGATCCGCGGATCGTCAAGAAACGACCGCCCGGGCAAGGCCGCGCGCGCGACCCGCAAGCACCCGAGCGCTGGCCGATCGAACGCACCAACGCCTGGCTGCACAACAACCGCCGCATCACGACCCGCTGGGAACGACGACCCGAGCTCTACCTCTCCTTCGCCGAACTCGCCTGCGCCCTCATCCTCTGCCGCCGACTCGAAGGCGCATTTTGAGAGCAGCTCCTGGTTCAACCTGCCGCGACCACCTCGAGCAGGCGCGCACGCACGCCCACCGAGAGTGACGACCGCCCATGCGTCGCCCGAATCGTGTTGAAGCTCTTGCCGGTCACCTTCCAGCCTCGCGCCTGCAGCCTTGCGATGTACCAGTCGATCACCTGGGCGGCGCGTGCGCCGGCAGGCAGCGTCCAATCGCGCGCCGCGAACGCATCGCCCGGAGTCGTCTTCGGCCCGATCGCGCCGGGATACACGGGCGCGCGGTCGAGGAGCGTTGCATTGGCGCGAGCCTCGGCGCTCGGCTTGGCTGCGCCGCAGCCCAGGAGCGCCAGCGTCACGAGCACCGGCAAGGCGAGTCTCACTTGAGGAGCCGCGACATCCGCCGGTCCTTGAGCGTGCGGCCGCCGGTCTGACAGGTTGGGCAGTAGTAGATCGTGTGCTCTTCGAAGTCCACGCGCGCGAGTGGTGTGCCGCAGCGCTCGCACGGCGCGCCGAGCTTGTTGTGGACGCGGTAGGTCTTCTCGTCCTTTGCGCTCTCGAGCCGCAGAGCGAGCCCGCGGGCGAGCTCGTCATGGATCGCCGTCGCCAGGCGCTCGGTCTCCTCGGCATCGACCTGCGTCGAGAGCTGGTACGGCGACAGCTTCGCCGCCCACAGGATCTCGTTCGCCCACGCGCGGCCGATTCCCGCGATCAGCCGCTGGTCGCGAAGCAGCGAGTGCAGGCGCCGCGAGTCCGACGCGAGGATGCGCGCGACGTCGTCCGTCGTCAGCTGGTCGGCTTCCGGGCCGAGGTGCGCGAGCTCGGCCGCCAGCGCCTCCGGGCGGAGCAGCCAGACACCGGCACGCTTCTTCGAGCCGGCCTCGGTCAGCTGCAGCTCGCCGCCGTCCGTGAAGCGCACTCGAAACATCGGCGTCTTCGCCCCCTTGCCGTTCGGCGGCACGTACTTCAGCCGGCCCGCGCTCATCAGGTGCACCATCACGACGAGCTCGTCGTCGTCGGTCGGCAGCAGGAAGCGCTTCGCCCGGCGCTCGACTCCCTTGAAGCCCTCACCGTCGAGCGCCGAGATCGGCGGGTCGAACGTCTTCAGCGTGGCGATGTGCGCCGGCCCGGCCTGCTCGATCGGGAATTTCTTCACAAGGGGGTCGAGCTGGCGGCGCCAGGCCTCGACCTCGGGCAACTCGGGCAACGTACTAATCTCCGCTTCGGTGGACGCGATCAGGGTAACCGTGCGCCGCGGGGAGGTCGTCGAAGCGGTGCACCGGGTCCACGCCGCGACGACAGGCGGTGAGAGCTGGGGCGACCCGGAGTTGACCTTCTTCCTCCGTTCCGCGTCGAAGCCGATCCAGGCGATTCCGTTCGTCGAGGGCTACGACGACTTGGACGACGACGAGATCGCGATCGCCTGCGCATCGCATCGCGCGGCCCCCGCGCAGCTCGCGGCGGTGCGGAAGGTGCTCGCCCGCGCCGCGGCCACGGTCGACGACCTGGAGAACGGCCTGCAGCAGGGACGCCCTGAGGGGAAGCTTGGCCACAACTGCTCCGGCAAGCACGCCGGGATGCTCGCCGCTTGTCGCGCCCACCGCTGGCGCCTTCATCCGTACCGCGACAGAGTGCATCCGCTACAGCGGCGCATCGCCGAGCTGCTCGGCGGCGACCATCTCGCGATCGACGGGTGCGGAGTGCCGACGTTCTCCACGAACCTCGCTGGCGCAGCGGCTTTGCTCACGCGCACGCCGCGGCGGATCAGCGACGCGATGCGCGCACGCCCTGAGCTCGTAGGCGCCGAGCATGGCGCGCTCGACACGGACCTGATGCGCCTCCGCGACGGCTGGATCGCAAAGGGTGGCGCCGAAGGGCTCTTCTGCGCGGCGCACGCGGACGGCCGCGGCATCGCCTTGAAAGCAGAAGACGGCGCGAATCGCGCGCTCGGGCCGGCGCTCGCGCTCGTGCTCGGGATCGAGGAGCTGGCGGAGACTCCCGTGAAGAACAGCCTCGGCGAGATCGTCGGCGCAATAACCTTGGCGCAATGAAGGTCTTCATCGTGTCGGACATGGAGGGGGTTGCCGGCATCGTCAAGTGGCAGCAGGTGACGGGCGGCCACGCGATGTACGAGGAAGGCCGTCGCCTCTACACGGGTGAGATCAACGCGGCCGTGCGCGGCGCGAAGGCGGCGGGCGCGACCGAGATCGTGGTCATGGACTGCCACGGTGCGGGCGAGGGGTGGACGTTCAACTCGCTGATCCCCGAGGAGCTCGATCGCGACTGTGAATACGTCGTGCAGAACGACTGGACCGAATACACCGAGTACCTCGAAGGCGGTGTCGACGCGGCGCTGTTCGTCGGCATGCACGCGATGGCCGGCACACGTGACGGCGTGCTCGCGCACACGGTGAGCGGTTCATCCTGGTGGCGCCTGCGCTTCAACGGCGTCGAGGTCGGCGAGACGGGCATCAATGCCGCGCTCTGCGGCACCTGGGGCTGTCCCGTCGTCCTCGTCACCGGCGACGAGGCGGCCTGCCGCGAGGGACGACAGCTGCTCGGCGACATCACGACGGCGGCGGTGAAGAAGGGGCTCGGCCGCTTCAGCGCGCGCCAGTTCCCGGCGACGCGCGCCCGGGAGCTGATCGAGGACGCAGCCCGGCGGGCCGTCGAGAACCGAACGGCCGTGCGCCCGTACGACCCGGGCTCGCCGTCCGAGATCCTGGTCGACTTCAACACCTCGGATCACGTCGAGAAGTACCGCTACCGCGCCGGCGTCGAGATCAGGGGCTCACGTCAGATCTCGTCCCGGGCGGACGACTGGTGGACGGCCTGGCGCCAGTTCTTCTTCTGATTCATGCCTGATGTTCAGCTAGAGGCTTGATGTGAAATGCACGCGCGCCCCCGGCTGGTGGCTCATACGCGGCGCATCTCGCCCGGGTCGGGCTTGAACGTAGGCACCGCTATGCCCTGCGCCCGCCCCGTGCGACCTGCTTGGTCTGAGCCATCCCCACGGGCACGCAATTCCACATCAAGCCTCTAGGGCAGCGGGATCGCCGGCACGCTGACGACGCCGAGCCCGTCGAGGATGCGCCGTGCAGCCTCACCGTCGCCGGGCGATCCCAGTCCGGTGTCGGCCAAGGCCTTCAGCGTCAGCGCCTCCTCATGTGCGGCGCCGAGCTCGCGCGCGACGCGAAGGCTCTCCGCGAGATGTGGCCCCGCGTCGTCCGGCCGCCGTGCCTGCACCAGTGCGTATCCGATCAAGCGTTCGAGCTGAGCGGTGTGCACGCCGACCTCGCCCGCTTCTGCGAGCGCCGCGGACGCTTCCCCGGCCTGCGCAATGGCGTGTCCATGACGGCCTTCGAGCACGAGCGCCTCGGCTTCGCGCACCCGAACGTGGAGCGCGAACGACCCGGCGCCGATCTCTTCGAACTGAGCCCGTGCCTCCGCGAGGAGACGATGCGCCTCGTCGAACGAGCCGCGGCGTGCGGCGATCACGCCGAGGTTCGTAGTCGCGGAGCCGACGCCGAACGCGAAGCCGGCCGCGCGCTGCACGCGAAGCGCATCGGCGAAGAGCTCCGCTGCCTCGTCGAGACGACCCTGATCGAGCAGGACCTCGGCTTCGTTGCCGGTGGCGGTCGCGGCCCGCACGACGTCGCCTGCACGATTCGACGCTTCGCGGCCCGCACGGTAACGCGCGATTGCCTCGTCCCACTTCCCTTCGTAGTGCGCCGGGATGCCCATGTTGTTCAGCACGACGCCGACCGATACGAGGTCGCCGAGCTCTTCGAAGATCGGGAGCGCCAGCTCGAGGAACTCCCGTGCGGGGCCGCCGAGGTCGCCTTCGGCCGCCCCGCGGATGTAGTACGCGCGTGCGAGCCCTTTCCTGTCGTGTGCCGACTTCGCTCGGGCGATCGCCTGTTCGGTCCACACGACGCACTCCTCGAGCTTGCCTTGCCGGTAGAGCACGATCGCGGTCGCGTTGGCGAGCTCTGCCAGCTCGGCTTCGTCGGCGTCGCCGAGCTCGAGGCCACGGGCGTAGCTCTCCAGCGCGTCGTCATAACGGCCGGTCCGCTCGGACAGGATTCCGCGCTTTCGCAGCAGACGTGCGCGCGCGGTGACGTCGGCGGCGCACACCTCCGCCTGGGCGTACGCGCCGTCTGCCTCCTCGTAGCGCGCGGTGAGCTCATAGACGTCGCCAAGCGCTTCCGCGACCTGCGACGCCGCGACCGGATCGGAGGAAAGCTCGGCAGCAGCCCCAAGCGCCCGTTCGTAGAAGATCGCTGCGTCGACGTTCGCGTACTTCGATCGCGCGTCGTCCCCGGCGGCGACGGAATACGACCAGGCCTTGTCGAACTCGCCCGCCTCGAAGAAATGCAGCGACAGCAGCGCGGCAAGGTCCTCCGCCTCGGCGACGCGCCGTTCGAGCGCGGCGCCGACCCGTCCGTGGATCTCGCGTCGCACCGCGAACGGCAGCCCTTCATACGCGGCGGTTCGCACGAGGTCGTGCGAGAAGCGAAGCGTCGAGCCGTCCTGCCATTCGACGAACTCCGCGAGTCGGAGCCACCGATTCGGGTCCGCGCCCTTCTCTTCGGTCTGGATCTCGGCGAGCAGGTCGAGCTCGAACGAGCGCCCGATCACCGCCGCGTGGCGGAGCAGCAGCCGGTCCTCCGGCGAGAGCGTGTCGATGCGCGTCGTCAAAAGCGTCTCGAGGGACTCCGGCAGCCCCGCCTCGAGCTGCGGCGCCGCGACCAGCTCGCGCAGGAAGAGCGGGTTCCCCCCGGACCTCTCGGCCAGTTCCTCGAGCTGCTCCTCTGAGAGGGCTTCGTCGCCCGCGGCGGCGAGCGCGAGGGTGCGCGCGTCCCCCTCGGGCAGCGGCGCGAGCTCGAGGACCGCTGCGGAATCGCCCGCGACGGCGGGGCCACCCGGCCGGCGGGTGATGCACAGGAACCACGGCCGCGGTGCGGGTTGCGCAAGCTTCCGTATGAGCAATTGCGAGGCGTCATCGAGCCAGTGCGCGTCCTCGATGAGGATGCTCGTCGGCATCAGCAAGAGCCTGGAGAGCAGCTGCTCGATCACCTCGTGCAGGCGGTCGCGGCGAAATGCGGGGTCGATCTCGTCGACCTCCGCCGTCGGTTCCACCTCGGCGTCGAAAGGGAGCGCGAGCAACGGGAGCCACGGTGCGAGGTCGGGCATCACCGAAGCGACGAACGCCTGCAACAGGCGGCCGGCTTCCTCCGGCGCCGTATCGGGAAGGATCCCGACGAGTGGACGCAGCATCGCGCTCAACGGCGCGAACGGTGTCGCAGCCGCGTACTGCTCGCACCGTGCCTCGAGTTGCTGGAAGCCGACGGCGAGCGTCTTCAGCTCCTCGACGAGCCGCGACTTGCCGATGCCTGCCTCGCCGACGAGCTCCACGGCCCGGCTCTCGCGGAGGCGCGCGGCGTTGATCGCCTCGACGAGCTGGGGCAGCTCGTGCTCGCGATCGACGAGGGGCAACCGCTCGCGCTCCGTTTCGCTCACGACCTCGACCAGGCTGCCGACGGAGAAGGCGGTAATCGGCTGCTCCTTCCCTTTGGCGAGCAGCTGGCGCGATGTCGTGTCGAAACGTGTGCGCGAGCGTTGCAGCACATCACCCGTTGCGAGGATCTCGCCTTGCTCCGCGCGCGCGGCCAGGCGCGCCGCGACGTTCACGGTGTCGCCCATCACGGCGTACGTGCGGCGCTCGGCCGACCCGATCACCCCCGCGAACACCGGGCCGCGGTGGATACCGATCGCGATCGGCGGGCCGACTCCCGCGTCGACGATCGCGCGCGCTGCACGCAGGACGCGCTCCTCGTCGCCGCCGGCGCTCCACGGCGCGCCGGCCACGAGGTAGAGCTTCCCGCCGTCACGATCGATATCGGACTCGAGCCACGTCACATCGAGCTCATCCGTCGTCTCGCTCACGACGTCCGCGAGCGCCCCGAGAGCGGCTTCGGCGGTGTCCAGGTCGCCGACGAGTGCGTCCGTCCCCCTGAACCGGACGAAGGCCGCGGTCGCATGCCGGTGCTCCGACTCGACAGCGCCGGTGCTGAGTCGCTCACGGAGCCCGGGCGGGATGTAGAGCTCGACGTCTGCGGGCACCGCGGCCACTGGCGCGTCCGCCTTTGCACCTACAGGAGTGGCGGTGAGCAGGAAGCCGTCACCGCGAGGCTCGCCGACGAACCCCGGCTGCAGTGCCTCGGCCGTCCGGGCGCTGACGAGCGTCTCGCCGCGCTCGCCTTCGTCCTCGAGGGCGAGCGTCGCCGATGCCGCCGGGCCGCAGACGATCAGCTCCTGGTGACGCGACCCGAGCAGGAAGAAGTGGCACGGGCCGGAGACGACGCCGCAGGCCATCCCGAGTCGAACCGGGCCGACCGAGCTCGGCTGCTCGCCGTGCACGGCGATGAACTGCTGCATCTCAGCGGCCGCCGCCACGGCGCGAACCTCGTGCCCGGCGCCGTCGAAGAAGAGCAGGAGCGCGTCGCCGCGGAACTTCAGGACGTCGCCGCCGTGCGCGAGGGCGAGCGCGATCAGGTTCGAGTAGATCCGGCTGATCGTCGTGATCAGCTCCTCCGCGCCCAGGCGCCCGCGTACGGCCAGCTGCTCCGAGAGTGCCGTGAACCCGGACAGGTCGATCCCGACCAGGGAGCCGTCGACGGCCTGAGCGCGTGCGGCGCCGAAGCGCGCCTCCCACTCCAAGGCGAGGCGGGGCAGATACGGCGCGAACGCCGCGGCCGTCGGCGCCTGCGCGGTAGCCATCCTCCCGACAACCTTATGCGAAAACCACAAGGACATTCGGCGGCTGACCGGGCTACCGTGACCGGTCATGGCGCTGCTCCAGGCACGCGGCCTCGTCAAGAGCTTCGGCTCGCGGCTCATCCTCGACGGGCTCGATCTCGACATCGAGCCGGGCGTCCGCCTGGGCGTGATCGGCCCGAACGGCGGCGGCAAATCGACCCTGCTGCGAATCCTGACGGGAGACGAGCACGCGGACGCGGGAGAGGTCACGCAACGCCGCGGGCTGACGGTCGCATTCCTGCCGCAGCAGCTCGAAGGCGACGAGCGGCAGGCCCTTGCGACCCTGCGCGCCGCGCGTCCCGACCTGGACGAGCTCGAGCACGAGCTCGCAACGGTCGAGGGAGCACTCGGCGAGGTGGGCGCGGACCTCGACCGCCTGACGAAGCTGCTCCGGCGGCAGGAAGGGCTGTTGGAGCGCTGGACCGCTGCCGGCGGACCGGGGTTCGAGGGTCGCGGACGCGCGCTGCTCGTCGACGTCGGCCTCGAGGACGAGGACCTCTCAAAACCGACACGCGTCTTGTCGGGCGGCCAGCGGAAGCTGGTCGGTCTCGCCGCCTGCCTGCTCCGGGACCCCGACGTGCTGCTGCTCGACGAACCGGAAGCGCACCTCGACGTCGAGGCACGCGAACGCCTGGAGCTCCTGATGCGCGCGTTCGACGGCGCCGTCGTCGCGGTCTCGCACGACCGCTATCTGCTGGACGAGACGGTCTCGGAGATCGCCGAGCTGGCCGGCGGAAAGATTCGCATGTGGCCGGGGAACTACTCGGCCTACACGGTGGCGCGGGAGCTCGAGCTGCAGCGGCAGCAGCAGATGTACGTGACCCAGCAAAAAGAGATCGCGCGGCTCGAAGAGGCGATTCGCCGCTTCAAGGACTGGGCGAGCCGCGTCGTCGACGAACGGCACATCAAGCAGGCGCGGAACAAGCAGCGTCAGATCGACCGCATGGACAAGGTCGACCGTCCCGTCCTCGAGCGCCGAAAGATCGCACTCGAGCTGCGGCCGCACGCCCGTGGCGGCGAGCGCGTGGTCGAGCTCGGCTCGGTCGGCATCGAGCTCGGTGACCGGCCGATCCTCTTCGACGTCGAGCTGACGGTGCTTCGCGGCGAGCGCGTCGGCGTGGTCGGCGACAACGGCGCGGGCAAATCGGTCCTGCTGCGCATCCTGGCCGGGGAGCTCGCTCCAAGCGAGGGCGAGCGCAAGGCGGGGCCGTCCATCCGCTTCGGCCGGCTCGAGCAGGACCGCCGTCCCGACGACCCCAGGGCGACTCCGCTCGAGCTCGTCCGTCGCGCGGCGCCGATCTCCGAGGGCGAAGCCGTGTCGCGGCTGATGAAGTTTCTGTTCACCTACGAGCAGGTGCGGCGTCCGCTCGACTCGCTCTCGGGCGGCGAGTGGACGCGCCTGCAGCTGCTCTTGCTGATGCTCGAAGGCGCGAACTGCCTGCTGCTGGACGAGCCGACGAACCACCTCGACATCGAGTCCGTCGAGATGCTCGAGAGCGCGCTCGAGAGCTTCGAAGGCACCGCGATCTTCGTCTCGCACGATCGGTATTTCCTCGATCGGATCGCAGACCGCATCCTCGAGGTGTCGGACGGCGACGTGCGCTCGTACGAAGGCGGCTGGTCTAGCTGGCGGCGGGCCGCAGGACGGACCGTTGTAGAGGCCTAGAGACGCCGACGAAGCCAGTGACCGCTCCGTCCGGCGTTCGCGTCGGCCACAGCGAGCCCTCGACCGCGACCCACGAGCCGTTCTTGTGCTGGATGCGAACGCCGAGCGCCGGTGCGTCCACGCCCGCCTCGCGGTTCTTGAAGTAGGCGTTCACGGCTGCGACGTCGTGGGGATGCACGTCGTCCGTCCAGCTGCGCCCTTGAACCTCCTCCGGCGTCCAGCCAAGGACCGTCTGCACGGCGGGTGACGCGTAGCGCACCTTGCCCGTCGGGTCGAGGAGCGTGATCAGATCGCGTGAGCCCTCGACGACCAGGCGGTGGAGCTCCTCGCTCTCGCGCAGCGCTTCGTCGGCGGCTCGGCGATCGGTGACGTCGACGAGGAAGCCCTGGAGGAAGATCGGGCGGTACTCGTCGTCGCGCACAGCAACCGTTTCGTCCAGCACCCACACGGTACGCCCGTCGGCGCCGATCAGGCGGTACTCGCAGCGGAAGTCCTCGCCGGCGTTGTGCGTCCGCTCGACCTCGGCCAGCACCCGGTCATGGTCGTCAGGGTGGAGACGCGTGAGATAGAAGTTGGGCTCGAGCCAATCCGAGATCGGAAATCCGAGCATCGTCTCGATTTGCGGGCTCATGTATTTCGTTTGCACCGGCATGCCGATCTCGTTGATGTACGTCGCAAGCGGGATCTTCTCGACGAGCGTGCGGTACTTCGCCTCTGCTTCCTTCACGCGCTCCTCGCGTTCGCGGCGCTTGGTCACGTCACGCAGCGATACGGCAAAGAGGAGCGGTCCCGGCACATCGACGCGGGTGATCGCCACCTCGGCGGGGAACGTCCGGTAGTCGGAGCGAAGAGCGTTGATCTCGAGGCGTGCGCCGAGCAGCGGTCCGGTTCCTGTCGTCAGAACCTCGGCGAGCTCTTCGCGGTGCTCGGGTGCGACGATGAACTCCAGGAAGCGCTTGCCGACGGCATCGACGCGCGTCCAGCCGAAGGTCTCCTCGGTCGCGGGATTGACCTCAGTGACGAGGCCTTCGTGGTCGACGATCACGGCGCAATCGAGCGACGCTCGAAGCACGGCGTCCTTGCGCCCTTCGCTGGCGAGCAACGCGCGTTCGGAGCGCTTGCGTGCGGTCACGTCGATCAACAGTGCGATCGCCCCGATCACGACGCCGTGGGCGTCGCGCACCGGCCCGGCGGAGATGCTGACGTCGATCGGCGAACCGTCGCGGTGGAGGCGGCGAACGTCCAGGTCGCGGACGGTGGCGCCTTGGCCGATCCGCGCCATGTTGTCGAGGAAGTAGGAGAGGTCGTCCTCGGGCACGGTCGGGTTGACGCGGCCGATTGCCTCGTCGGCCGTCCAGCCGAAGATCTCGGTCGCTCCGGCATTCCACGCGCGGACCCGGCCATCGAGCTCGAAGTCGACGATCGCCACAGGCGAGGCGTCGATCAGCGCGCGGTGATGCTCGTAGGCGTTCTGAATCTCTTCGAACTGTGACGCTTGCTCGAGCGCCGTGGTCGCCTGGTTCGCGAACGCGCGCAGAATCTGCAGGCGCTCGGGGTCCGGATGCAACCGGTCGACCGGATCGTCGGCCCAGATGTAGCCGATGCGCATTCCGCGGCGATCGTGCAACGGCACGAAGAGCCAGTTGTTGTGCCAGGCGTACGGCCCGCGGCCGTCGCGCTGCGAGCGGTAGCCGACGGGGCGATCCGGCAGCAGCCGGTGTGCCTCTTCGTGCGGGATCAGGAAGCAGCCCGCGACGTCAAACTCGGGCTGAAGAAGACGGTCCAGCTGGTCTGGAGTGATCGGCGCGCCGATCTTCTCGTCGGGGCCGAAGCCGACGGCGGCGGCCGTTTCGTGCAGGCCTCGATCGCCGAGCAGTTGCACGGCGACCTTCTCGAACCCGAGGGCTTCGGAGATGGCTCCGCAGACGTGCTGCAGCAGCTCTGACGTGTCCGACGTCTCGTTGAGCGAGGCCGAGACGGCGAGCAGCCGTTCGAGCGAGTCGCGGTTCGCCTGCGCCCGCGTCGCTTCCTGCGTCGCCTCGACGGCCAGCGCCGCGTGCTCGGAGACTGCAACGAGGACATCGATCTCGTCGCCGCTCGGCTTGCGGCCGGAAATCGGCTCGTCGACCGAGAGGATGCCGAGCAGACGGCCGTCGGCACCGCGCATCGGGGCGAAGAGCGCGTCGTCGGGATGCCAGGCATTCGGGTCGTCGCTGATCGGAAGATCAGGGGTGTAGGCGGCGAGGGACTCCCAGTTGAATTCGCCGTACGGCACCAGATAGGCGCCGCGCTGCAGGAAGCGCTGGTCGAGCAGCGGCTCCCAGTCGCTCACCTGACGCACCTGGCCAAGCAGCGCCTCACGCGCCTCATCACTGCCGTAGACCGTGCTAACGACGAAGTCGTCCCACTCCTGCCGGTAGAGGTTGATGACGACGGTTCGGAAGGCAAGCGAGTCCGAAACGGTGCGGGCGATCGCTGCGAGCAGCTCGGGGAGCTCCTCGCCGGTCCGCACAAGGCGCGTGACTTCGAGGAGGCCTCGCAGCCGCGAAAAGATCGTGGATTGCCGCACGTCGAGAGTCGCCACCGCAGTAGGAGAGATCGGTTGACTCCGGGAAGCGGCCCTCCCCCAAACGAGGGACTACAAAAGCGAGATCTGGCTGTCGGCCTGCTCGATCACGAGCGAGTCGTGCGTCGCGCAGGCAAGGGCGGCACCCGTTTCACGCGCCAGCCGGGCGAGGAGGATCGCGACGGAGATGGCGTTGGCGCCGTCGAGGCGTGAGGTCGGTTCGTCGGCCAGGAGCAGCTTGGGCTTCGAGACGACGGCCCGCGCGATTGCCACGCGTGCGCGTTCGCCCTGCGACAGCCGGGCGACGCGCTGGGTTGCGCGCTCGCCGAGCCCGACCGATTCGAGGGCGGCGAGCGCCGCGAGGCGACCTCCGTCCAGTCCCCGTAAGGCGAGCACGAGCTCGACGTTCTCGAGCGCCGAGAGGTGAGGGACGAGACTCGTCTGCTGGCCGACGTAGGCGATCTTCTCACGGCGGAGCGCCGCCCGCCCCGTCCGGTCGAGCGCGGTCAGCTCGACCCCGTCGATCGTGACCCGTCCTCCGTTGGGGAGCTCGAGCCCGGCGAGCAGGTGCAGGAGCGTCGTCTTCCCGGAGCCCGACGGCCCCGTGATCGCGTGCAACCGTCCGGCCTGGAGCGCCAGGTCGATGGGGCGGAGCGCGATCGTCCCGCCGTAACGGCGGGTCACGCCGCGCGCCTCCGCCACCGGTGCTTGTAACAGACTGTTACTGACCTCTGCGAGCTCGCGAACCGGGCCGGGCGTTGCTTCTAACAGACTGTCACTTGCCGGCGCGCCGGCGCGCGTCACGACCACTTCGCCCTCCTCGTAGCGGGCCGTTGCTTTCGCGTCGATCCCCGCGCGAAGCAGCAGCTCCTCCGGGAGGCGGAGCCACCCGCCGCGGCCGACGACGATCGTGTCGCTCGCCTCGCCCTCGCGCGACCACTCCTCGGAGACGCGCCCGTCGCGGATGCGCACAATGCGGTCGGCGATGCTCGCGGACTCGGGGTCGTGGCTGACGATCACGGTCGTGCACCGGTGCTCGCGCACGAGCTCGTTGAGCATCGCGTAGACCTCTCCGGCGGTCGCGGCATCCAGCTCACCCGTCGGCTCGTCCGCGAGAAAGACCTTCGGGCGGTGGGCGAGCGCGGCGCACAGCGCGACGCGCTGCTGCTCGCCGCCGGAGAGCTGGGTCGGATGGCGCTCGCGCTTCGACGCCAGGCCCACGCGCTCGAGCAGCTCGTCGGCGCGCCGCAGGCGGTCAGCGCGTGACGTGCCGCGCAGGCCGAGCTGGAGCGCGACGAGGTTGCGTGCCGTCAGCTCCGGTGCGAGTGCGCGCCCGTAGTGCTGGTCGGCATAGCCGAGCAAGGTTGAGCGATAGCGCGCGAGGCGTCGCGCCGCCAGCTTCCCCACGTCCTCGCCGTAGACGCGCACGAGGCCGGCCGACGGCCGGTCGAGCCCGGCGAGCAGCCGCAGGAGCGTCGACTTTCCCGAGCCGCTCGGGCCGAGCACCGCCAGCACCTCGCTATCGGCGACGCGCAGCGACAGCCCTTGCAACGCCGCCGCGTCGCCCTCCGGCGTCGAGTGCACCCGGAACACATCGCGCAGCTCGATCGCCGTGCTCATGCGGTTGCCTCGGCCGTGCGCGCCGGAGCACGGCCGCGCAGCGCGGTCGCGGCCGCGACGAGGAGGGCTGCAATCAGGACGTACGCCGCCGCCGCGGCCGCCAGCAACGGCAGGTCGAGTGAGAGCAGGAGCGGCGGTTCCGGCTCGGCCGACCCCGCGGTGACAGAGACGAGGGAGATGACGAGCAAGGAGAGAATCGCGCCGAGCGCCACGCCGCCGAGAATCCCGAAGACGGCGACAAGCAGCGCACGCAGCCGCAAGTGGGCGCGGATCGTCGCCGGCGATGCGCCCTGCGCCTCCAGGTCGAAGAGCTCGCCGCGATCGTCTCGCACGTCACCTACGACCGCGAGCAGCAGGCCGACGAGCGCGAGCAGCAGCGCGACCACGGCGGTGCCCGCAAGCGTGAGCAACGCGCCACGCGCGAGCGGGTCGGCCTGCAGGCGCGCAAGCGTGTCGGCACGCGACTGCAGCGCGAGCTGCGGCACCGACGGCCGCTGTGACGAATTCAGCCACAGCTCGTCGGTCGTACCGACGCCGGGCGAGCGCGTATCGAGCGTGGTTGCCGCCGTGACACGATCCGCGATCACCGCGTCGCCGACGATCGACGGGAACCGCTTGACCACTCCGACGATGCGCGCCGCGATCTGCTCCCCCTCGATCTGCAGCGGGATGATCCCGTGCGGGCCCGCGGCCGCCGCGACGTGCGGCGTCGCCAGCACGCGGAGAACCGATCCGTCCGTCGGCTGCCGGGCGCGGAACCGGCCCGTGCGGTCGGGTGTCAAGACGTAGCCGAGTTGCGCCGCGGTGCCGCTGATCCCCCCGGTTCCGGTCCACGCTGCGAAGGCGGCCGGAACGGCACGGCCGTCGACGCGCGGCGTTCCGAACCTCAGCACACCCTTCGCGGCCGGTTGCAGTCCCGTGCCCCCGTTCGCGGTGTTGCGGCCGCCGTTCAGCAGGTCGAGCTCGACCTGCGCGAGCGACGCATGGGCGAACGGGATGCGGCCACGCAGCACGACGGTGTGGGGTCCGTTCGTCTTCCCGAGCGGGATGCTCTCGTAGTCGCCGAGCGAGGAGCGGAAGATGGCGCGCACCGCGACGTCGTCCCCTTTCGCGGTCACCGGGACCGTGAACCGCCGCCCGGCCGGGAGCGCGGTCGTCCGCAACGAGGTGTCCCTGTGCGGCGCGATCGCCGCGCCAAGCTGGTGCAGCGGGCGCGCGGCGAAGTCGGGCCGCCAGCCGCCAACCCCGTCGAGGCTCCCGAGCCCGAGGAACGAGAACGTCGTCCCCGACGCCACGTTGCCGGAGAGTCGCAGCACCTCGACCGACGACGGCGGCGGTGGACCGTGCAGCACCGGTACGAGCTGCGCGAGGTCTTCGTTCAGCACGTACGCCGCCGGGACTGCGTAGGCCGCCTCGTCGTGCTGGCCCTGGAGCAGCGTTGAGCGGTAGGCGACGGCGAAGAGGGCGAGCCCGAGGCTTGCGACGAGAAAGGTCGCGGCGATCGCAGCGTGTCCCGGATTGCGCGCAAGCGACGCGGCAGCAAGGCGCAGCGCGATCGGCCCGCGGCGCCCGGCGCGACCGAGTGCGCGCAGCGCCGGTGCGAGAAGGCGGGCCGAGAGCACCGCAGCCGCGAACACGATCAGCGCGGGTACGAGGAGCAGGTATGCGCTCGTTCCACGCTCGGCCGCAAGCTGGTGCGCATCGACCGAGCCGCGCGCCCACCCGACGAGCACCGTCGCGACAGCGCCGAGCGCCGCGGCGTCGAGCGGCGTGAACGCCAGTCGGCCGACCTGGACCGCCGGGGCCCGGACGGTCGCAAACAGGAGCAGCCCCGCGACGAGCGCGACGCCCAATGCGGCGAGGATCCCTCCGCGCGAGAGCAGCGCGTGGGTCACGACGTCCGCGGCCGGAGAGCCCGCCTGCGCGGCCACGAACGCTGCGGCGGCGCCGCCGAGTGCCCAGCCGGCGAGCGTGCCGAGCGTGGCGAGTGCTGTCGACTCGGCGAGCGTGAACAACTCGACCTGCCAGCGGCGCGCGCCGAACCACGTCAATCGCCGCCGTGCGTCGGTCGCATCGCGGCGGAGCGCCGCCGCCGCGAGGATCGTGAATGCGAGTAGCAGCGCTCCGCCCTCGCCGCCGAGCAGGAGCAGCCGGCCTGCGGCCGCATGCGAGGACGCTGCCGCGCTCGAGAGCGCCTCTGTCGGTGCGGTCACCTGGAAGCCGTCCGAGCTCGCCTCGATCTGGGAGGAGAGGCGTTGCACGCGCGATTGGAACGCCCCGATCTCCCAGGGGTGCACGTCGCCGCTCCGGATCGGCAGGAACCAGGCATACGAGCGGTAGAACGTCTCGAGCTCCGGCGTCTGCGAGAGACCGGCGACGCCGTTCGCGATCACGACGGGCGACGGTTGCGGCGTGTGGTAGCGGACGGCGCGCGCGATCATCTCCGTGGGCGGCGTGGGGAGCACGAACGGCGCGAACGGCGTGCCGGGCTTCAGGGTCGCGCGCCCGACCTCGATCAGCCGCAGCACCTTCGTCGAGGGGATCGGGCCCCGCCCGGCGAGCCGCAGCACCTCGCAGTGCGACGGACGGCAGATCGTCGGCAACCGGCCCGATAGGAGGTCTACCCAGCGTCCCAGGTCGTCGGCCGCGCGCAGGTTGACGAGGCGGCGCTGGATCGATGCCTCCCGGAAGAGCATCGCCGCGGTCGGCCGGTTGCCCGTCAGCGCGCGGATCGTTGGTGCGACGAATGCGTCGAGCCGGACGAAATCGTTCGTCGCGCCGCTCCAGCTCACCTGCACCTGGCGGTCGCCCGCAGGGAGCTGTGCCGTTGCATCCGCGAGCGCGCGGTCCTGCATCACGAGGCGGCCGGCAAGGACCGCGGCAAGCACCGCGGCGCCGGCGATCACCCCGAGCAGAACCAAACCCAGCCGGCTTCCACCGCCGCGCAGCCTGGCGGCGACGAGCCCGAGGGGGTACGCGAAGCGACGCAGGAACACCGGTAGTGGCACTCTACTGGTGTCTAGACTAAGGAGCAACGGTGAGCCCCCGCTACGACGTGCCGAAAGCCGCGCCCGAGCCTCTGCGGGAGGTCCAGCAGTTCGTGAACAGCGTCGACCTGGAGCACGAGGTCGACTGGCTGCCTGACTGGCTCGACGAGCGCGGGCTTGCGGGCGAGCTCGAGCGCGCCCGCTCGTTGCGCGAAGCCTTGCGCGCGCTCGTGCTCGCGAACAACGGCGCCGCGTTCGACCAGCCGTCGCTCGAGCTCGTGAACGACACCGCAACGCGCCTGCCGCTGCAACTCGGAGGCGACGGCCGCCTGAGCGTCGCTCCGGGACGCGACGCGCTCGACGGCATCGTGGCGATCGCGCTCGGCGCGATGCTCGACGGCAGCTGGTCGCGCCTGAAGGCGTGTCGCAACTGCTGCTGGTCCTTCTACGACTACTCTCCGAACCGCTCGGCGACCTGGTGCTCGATGCAGCTCTGCGGCAACCGCAAGAAGACGCGCGCGTATCGCCGTCGCCGGCGCACCAAGCCTCTATGACAGCAGGCGGCGGTCGCCGGTGATGCGGCGAACTTCCTCGAGGGTTGTCACGCCGGCGAGTGCCTGCCGGACGCCGTCCTCGCGGAGCGTGCGCATCCCGGCGGCGACGGCCGCGTCGAAGATCTCCGAGGTCGAGCCGTCGAGGAGGACACGGCCCAGGCCGTGCACCGGCATCAGCTCGTAGAGCGCCACGCGACCCGAGTAACCCGTATTGGCGCACTGCAGGCAGCCTCCGGCGCGATAGAGCGTAGGCGCGGAGGCGGTGGAGACGAGATTCATCGAGATCGTCTGCTCCTCCGTCGGCTCGTACGCCTGGCGGCAATGAATGCATACGCGGCGTGCCAGGCGTTGCGAGACGATGCAGTTGATCGAGCCCGCGAGCAGGTCCGGATCGACGCCGAGCGTGCGCATGCGTGCGATCGCGCTGGCGGCGTCGTTCGTGTGCAGCGTGGTGAGCACGAGGTGGCCGGTCATCGCAGCCTGGATCGCGATCTTCGCGGTCTCTTCGTCGCGGATCTCACCGACCAGGATCACGTCCGGGTCAGCGCGGAGGATCGTGCGTAGGCCACGGCCGAAGCTGAGGTTGATCTTGGCGTGCACCTCCGTCTGCATCACGCCCGGCAGTTGGTACTCGACGGGATCTTCGATCGTCGCAATCGATCTCTCGCCGTCGTTCAGACGGTCGAGCGCGGCGTAGAGCGTCGTCGTCTTGCCGGAGCCCGTCGGCCCACAGCTGATCACGGCGCCGTGCGGTTGCTCGATCGCCCGCATGAACACGCCTTCCATCTCCGGGCTCATCCCGAGCTGTGGCAGCTCGAGCTTCGCCTCGCGCATCAATACGCGGAGCACGACCTGCTCGCCGTGCTTGGTCGGCAGGATCGCGGCGCGCACGTCGACAGGGTTGCCACTGATGTAGACCACGAACGAGCCGTCTTGCGGCATCCGCTTCTCGGCGATGTCGAGGTGCGACATCACCTTCACGCGGGCAGCCAGCGCGTTCTGAAGACGCTTGTCGATCGGCGCCTCGTCGCGGAGGACCCCGTCGACGCGGAACCGGACGAGCACGTCGTGCGGCTGCGGATTGAGGTGGATGTCCGACGCGCCGCGGTTGACCGCTCGGCCGATCAGGTCGTTGACGAGCTCGAGCGCGCCGTCCGCCATGCTGTCGTCGTCCTCTTCCGGGAAATCGGGCGAGACGTCGCTGACGGCGACGGTCAACCGATAGGTGCGCCGGATCGTCGAGGCGAGCGCGTCGGCGGCAGCGACCGCGACCGTGCAGTTGAGCCCGAGCGCGAGTCGGAGCTCATCGGTCGTGTGCAGGTCGCTCGGGTCGGCCAGCGCGACCTGCACGTTGTCGTCGTCGAGGAAGCGGACCGGCACGACCTGATGTCCGATTGCGAAACCCTCCTGGAGAAGGCTGGAGGCGCGTGGATCGACGGCGATCTGTGTGAGGTCGACGAACTCGAGGCCGTGCTGCTCGGCGACCGCTTCCGCGACCGCGCGTGGTGTCGACCAGCGCTTCTCGACGAGGATCTCGCCGAGGCGCTTGCGCAGCACGGGTTGCAGCTCAAGTGCCTGATCGATCTGCTCTTGTGTCGCGTTGCCGGCGCGCACGAGGAGCTCGCCGAGACGCATGGCGCTGCTCGCCTGAGGGACGGATGCGGCTTCCACGAGCCATCTATCGGCCGGAGCCGCCTTTCCCATGAGGGTCGAGATAGCGGATCACGTCCTCGGCGTCCGCGGCCAGCGCAGCGCGCTGTTTCTCCTTCAGAGGAGCAAAGGGCTCGAGCGTGACCGCAGCAGCGGCGAGGCGCCAGGTGGCGACGGCGCGACCGCCGGCCAGCGCGAAGGGGCGAAAGAGCCCGCCGATGACGACCCGCCCTGCGTTCGAGCCGAGGATCGGCTCGCGGGAGCACCAGCCGAGGAGTAGCGGGTCGAACGGTCCGAGGAGCCGCGGCGGCGGGAGCGCAGCGGCCGTCGCGCGCCGCGCCAGGTCGACGAGCCCGTCCTCGCGCTCGACCAGCTCCGAGGCGATTGCGCGTATGCCGGCACGCGCGTCGCGCAGCGGTAGTCCGGCCCAGCGCGCGAGGTCGCGCTCGTGAGCGGGCCCGTGCCCGGCGAGGTAGCGGCGTGCGAGCTCGGCGAGCGCACGGTCACGGTCGACGGGCCGCGGCTCGCCCAGCCAGTCGCGCACGAGCGCGTAGGCATGCTGCTGGCCGATGATCGGTCCGCGGACGGCGATCCCACGCAAGGCCGCGAGAAACAGCACGTGCACGAACGCCTGCCCCTTCGTCGGCACGCGCGCCGCGGCGACGCGATCGCGTAGCTGGTCGCGTGTCAGCGGCCCTTCGTCGGCGAGCGCGCGCTCGATCGCCGCGACGCCGCGCTCGGCCGCCGCCGGCATGACGCCTTCCTGCGCGAGCCGCCGTGCGTTGGCTGTGACGAGCGGCGGCGTGGTCAACGCCTGCAGCCACGGGTAGTCGTCACTCGTGACCAGGTGCAGGGTGCCGCGGTTCAGCCACGTGATCAGGAGCGACCGCTCCTCGGTGAGAGCACGGTCGACATCGGACGCGGATAGACCTTCGCTCCGCGCGCGCACCGCAAGCCGGGCGCCACGGAGGTCCTGAGCCTGCACCGCCAGGAGGCGCTCGACCACGGCGACCGGGCTGCGCGCCGGAGTGCCCGCCAGCAGTTGCGCCGTCAGGCGTTCGGGCACGTCTTAGGCGCCGAGCAGCAGCGTGAGCAGCGCCTTCTGCACGTGCAGGCGGTTTTCTGCTTCGTCCCAGATCGCCGAGCGGTCTCCGTAGAGCACGTCCGCGGTGATCTCCTCGCCTGGATGAGCGGGCAGGCAGTGCATGACGAAGGCTTCGGGCGACGCATGTCCAAGCAAGGCGGCGTCGAGGCGGTAGGCCTCGAGGTCGCGCACCCGCTGGTCGTGCTCGTCCTCCTGGCCCATGCTCACCCAGGTGTCGGTGACGATCACATCCGCGGCGCGCACGGCCTCGCGCGGATCGCGCACGAGGTGCACGTCGACGGCCGGCTCGTAGCCTTCCGGGCACGCGGCGATGACCTCGTAGCCGAGCAGCAGGCCGAGCCGCGCGAGCGAGGTGCAGACGTTTGAGCCGTCGCCGACCCACGCAACGCGCACGCCTTGGAGCGACCCGAGCCGGTCGCGCATCGTGAGTGCGTCGGCGAGCGCCTGGCACGGATGTTCTTCCGCGGTCAGCGCGTTGATCACCGGAATCGATGCCCAGTGCGCCCACTCGTCGAGCTCTGCATGAGAGTGCACGCGTACTGCAACCGCGTCGAGATAGCCCGAGAGCGCTCGTGCCGTATCGGGCAGCGACTCGCCGCGTGAGAGTTGAAGCTCCTCCGGCGCGAGGTGGATCGCTGCGCCGCCAAGCTGCGCCATGCCCGCGGAGAACGAGACGCGCGTCCGCGTCGAATGCTTCTCGAAGTAGAGGCCGAGCGTGGCGCCCGGCAGCAACGGCTGCTTGGGGCTCAGCCGCAGCTCGACCGCACGGTCGAGGATCGCCTCAGCTTCGGCGGGCACGAGGTCCGAGATGCGGAGGAAGTCGCGGCCGGCTAGGGAGATTTCGAGGGGTGTCCTCAAGACCGTGTCCTCAAGACCGTGTCCTCAAGACCACCGCTCCTTTGCGGCGGCGACCGCGGACGAGACGTCGCCGAGCCGGTCGCCTGCCGGTGGCGCTTCGAAGGTGCCTGTGCGAACCTGGCTCGCGACCTGCTCGTGCGCGTCGCGGAACGGAACGCCTTCGGCGACGAGTGCTTCGGCGGCGTCGGTCGCGCGCAGCAGTGGATCGGCGGTGGCTGCCGCCAGGCGATCGTGGTCGAACTCGAGGCCCGCGACGAGGACGGCCAGTGCGCTGAGCGCGCCGGCGACATCCTTGCGCGCGGCGAACACGGGAGGCTTGTCCTCCTGCAGGTCGCGGTCGTAGGCGAGCGCAAGGGACTTGACCGTCGCGAGCAACCCGGTGAGCCGGCCGATTGCGGTGCCCGCCTTGCCACGCGCGAGCTCAGCGACGTCGGGATTCAGCTTCTGGGGCATGATCGACGAGCCGGTCGCCGCCTCCTCGGGCAGGCGCGCAAAGCCGAACTCCGTCGTCGTCCAGAGCACAAGCTCCTCGCCGACGCGCGAGAGGTGGGTGAAGAGCACCGCCGCCGCGTAGAGGTAGTCGAGCGCGAAGTCCCGGTCCGCGACCGCGTCGATCGAGTTGCGCATCTGGTTCGGCGGCGGCGGGATCTTCAGTGTCGAGCCCGCGAGCGCGCCGGAGCCGAGTGGCGAGGGAGCGGCATGTGCAGCGGCGAACGCGAAGCGTGAGCGGTCGCGCTCCAGCATCTCGACCCACGCGAGCAGGTGGTGGCCGAGCGTGACGGGCTGCGCCCGCTGCAGGTGCGTGTAGCCGGGCAGCGGCGTTGTTGCTTCCGCTCCGGCGCGGGCCAGCACCGCGTGTGCGAAGTTCACGAGCGCTGCGTCCGCTTCGGCGCAGGCATCGCCGACGTAGAGCCGGAATGCGGTGGCCACCTGGTCGTTGCGCGAGCGACCGGCGTGGATCTTCCGGCCGACGTCGCCGAGCTGACGCTCGATCGAGGAGTGCACGTCTTCGTCGCTCTCGTCGATCTCCTCGATCGCGGCGAGCTTCTCCGTCACCTCGGCGAGCTCTGTGTCGTCGAGGATTCCGGCCGCGTGCAGACGCTGCGCATGCAGCAGCGTTCCCCGCAGGTCGTACGGGAGGAGCTCCGCGTCGTCGGCGTGGAGGAAGTCCCACACCTCCGGTGCGAGCTCGCCGCCGACGCGCCCGGCCCATAGCTTCATAGACAACGCCGTTTCACAGCGTCCACCCGAGCTCGGCGAGCATCCGCCGTGCGTCCGCGATGTCGTTCGTCTTCAGCGCGAGCTGCCCGATGCGGTCGGTGGCGGTAAATGCGGTCGCGCTGCGTTCCATGCTCAGCCGCTCCGGGTCGTACGTGACGCCCGTGCCGCGCGTGTCGACGATCGTGTAGTCGTCGCCGCGGCGGAGCTCGATCGTCACCTCGCCGGTGACGGCGGGCGCGACCCACCGCTGCAGTGCATCGCGCAGCATAAGGGCTTGTACGTCGAACCACCGGCCCTCGTAGAGGAGCCGGCCGAGCCGGCGCCCTTCCTCCGCATAGCGCTCGAGTGTGGCTTCGTTGTGGATCGCGCTCAGCAGGCGCTCGTATGCGATGTGCAGGAGCGCCATGCCCGGCGCCTCGTAGATGCCGCGGCTCTTCGCCTCGATGATGCGGTTCTCGATCTGGTCGCTCATGCCGAGCCCGTGCCGTCCGCCGATCGCGTTTGCCGCCTGGATCAGCGTGACCGCGTCCTCCGACTCGACGCCGCCGACCGCAACCGGGAAGCCGCGCTCGAAGACGACCCTCACCGTCTCCGGCTCGATCTGCGCAGCCCAGGGAGCGACGCCCATGATCGGCTCGACGATCTTCATCGACGTCTCGAGCAGCTCGAGGTCCTTGGCCTCGTGCGTCGCGCCCAGCATGTTCGCGTCGGTCGAGTACGCCTTCTCGACGGACGCGCTGTGCGGCAGGCCGCGCTCGACGATCCATTCGCTCATCTCCTTGCGGCCGCCGAGCTCGGCCACGAACGCGGCGTCGAGCCACGGCTTGTAGATCCGCAGGTGCTCGTTGACGAGCAGGCCGTAGCGGTAGAAGCGTTCGATGTCGTTGCCCTTGTACGTTGAGCCGTCGCCCCAGATGTCGACGCCGTGCGCGGCCATCGCCTTGACGAGCATCGTCCCGGTGATCGCGCGGCCGAGCGGCGTCGTGTTGAAGTAGCGCTTGCCGGCGGTCTGGATATGGAAGGCACCGCACTGCAGCGCGACGATTCCCTCGCGCGCCAGCGCGTCCTTGCAGTCGACGAGGACCGCGTCCTCCGCGCCGAACTGCAGCGCCTTTGCGGGCACCGCATCGATGTCGGGCTCGTCGTACTGGCCGAGGTCGGCTGTGAACGCGTAAGGGATCGCACCGTTCTCGCGCATCCAGGCGAGCGCGCAGCTCGTGTCGAGCCCGCCCGAGAACGCGATTCCCACGCGCTCGCCGATTGGCAGCGAACCGAGGATGACACCAGATTCCTCACGAACGCTCACGCGAGGCTCCGCAGCTCGGCTTCGAGCTCGGCCGGGCTCGTCGAGTCGGCGCACGCGACGAAGACCGTGTTGTCGCCCGCGATCGTGCCCGCAACCTCGGGGAGCGCGGCGGCGTCGATCGCGTCGGCAAGCGCCGCGGCGAAGCCGCGCGGCGTCTGGATCACGAGCAGCGTTCCTGACGAGGCGGACTCGCCCATCCAGCGCCGAAGCGCGCCGCTCAACTCATCGGTGCGGCGCGTGTCCGCCGCGCCGGGCAGCGCGTAGACGAGCTTCCCGTTACCGTTGCGCACCTTCGTCAGGCCGAGCTGGTGGATGTCGCGCGACACGGTCGCCTGCACGGCGGCGATGCCGTTCGCGCGCAACGCGTGGGCCACCTCCGCTTGGGTGTGGAGCGGTCGCTCTTGCACGAGGCGCATGATCGTGCCCTGCCGCTCGAACTTGGTCGTCACGAAAGCAGCTCCAGGAGGAGCGCGATCGCGAGGTCGATCTCCTCCGCCGACAGGGTGAGTGGCGGCGTCAAGCGCAGCGTGTTCGGCCCCCCGGTCCCGAGGACGAGCCCCTGCTCGAGCGCGGCCTCGACGAACGGCCCAACAGGCCCGTCGAGCTCGACGGCGAGGAGGAGCCCGAGGCCGCGGACGTTCGGCAGCGCGCTCGCGAACCTGTCCGAGGTCGCGCGCACCTGCGTGAGGAGTGCGTCGTCGATCGTGTCGACGACGGCGCAGGCCGCCGCGCAGGCCACGGGATTGCCGCCGAAGGTCGAGGCGTGGTCGCCGGGCTCGAAGGCGGTCGGCGCGTCGTGGCCGACGAGGAACGCGCCCACGGGGAGCCCGTTTGCAAGCCCTTTGGCGAGTGTCAGCGCGTCGGGCTTGACGCCCAACCGCTGCCAGGCGAAGAACGCACCGCAGCGGCCGACGCCGGTCTGCACCTCGTCGAAGATCAGCAGCGCGCCGTGCTCGTCGGCGAGCGCACGCGCCTGAGCGAGCACCTCGGTCGAGAGCGGATGCACGCCGCCTTCGCCCTGCACGGGCTCGAGCAAGATCGCCGCGGTGTTGGGGCCGACGTGCTCTGCGAGCGTGCCGGTCGTCGCGAAGACGGCGCCTGGGATCAGCGGTTCGAACGCGGCGCGCTTCGCGGGCTGCCCGGTGACGGACAGCGCGCCGAGCGTGCGTCCGTGGAACGACCCTTCGAGCGAGACGAACCCGGTCCGGCCGGTGGCCTTGCGCGCCCACTTGAGCGCCGCTTCGATCGCCTCCGCGCCCGAGTTGCAGAAGAACGCGTCGGCGTCGCCGAAGCGATCCGAGAGCTTCGACGCGAGCTGCTCCATCGGCTCGGTAAAGAAGAGGTTGGACGTGTGCCAGAGCCGGTCCAGCTGTTCGTGCGCGGCCTTCAACGGTGCAGGGTGGCGATGGCCGAGGCCGACGACGGCGATCCCGCCGAGCAGGTCGAGGTAGCGCTTGCCGTTCGAGTCGACGAGCCAGGAACCGTCGCCCTCGACGAAGGTGACGTCCTGGCGCGCGTACGTCGGCAAGAGATTGTGATGAGTCATCACTTGCGTCATGCGATCACCGCCGTGCTGCCGATCTGCGCGGCGATGCCGTTGCCCGCGGCCAGAGCGGCGGCGCGGAGCTTGGGAACGATGCCGCCTTCGAACGCGCCCTCGTCGAGCATCTGCGTCGCGCGGCCTGCGCCGATGCTGTCGACGAGGTCGCCGCCGACGTAGAGGCCGAGGACGTCGGTGAGGAAGACGAGACGCTTCGCACCGAGACCGAGGGCGAGCGCGGCGGCGGCATCGTCGGCGTTGACGTTCAGCGGACCGACGGCGATCGGTGCGACGACGGGGATGAGCCCGGCGGCGAGCACGTCGAGCATCTGCTTCGGCCTGCACGGCAGCGGGTCGCCGACCCACCCGAGCGGCGGCACCGGGACGGCGAGGAAGCCTGCGAGGTCGCCGAACACGGGCACCGCCGCGGCGCCGATCGCCGCGCACAACTCCGCGTTGACCTCCTCCATTGACTCGCGGACGACGTCGAGCGCCGCGCGCGAGGTGCGCCGGCGGCCGGCGACGAACTCGACGGGGATGCCGCGGCGCTTCATCTCGTCCGTGATCTGCGGTCCCGCGCCGTGCACGACGACGACCTCGTGCCCTTCTTCGCGCAAGCCGAGGATGCGGTCCGCGGATTCCGCCGCAACGGCACCGCCGACTTTCACGACGAGGCGCGTCACGACCGGTACTCCGCGTTGATCCGGACGTAGTCGTACGAGAGGTCGCTCGTCAGGTACCCGGCGCTGCCGGTGCCCAGGCCGAGGTCGAGGTCGATCGTGCACACGGCGCCGTCGACGTTCGGCTCGGCGTCCTGCGGCGAGCCGCCGACGAGCACCGCCGTGCCGTTGTACGACAGTGAGACGAGAGCGGGGTCGAGGTGCGCGTAGCCGCCGTTGAACGGCGCCGACCCGGCAGCCATCAGCACCCGGCCCCAGTTCGCGTCGTGACCGAACAGTGCCGTCTTGACGAGCGGTGACGTTGCGATGCGCTGCGCGATCGCCCGCGCTTCCGCCGCGTTGAGCGCGCCGCTGACGTTGATCTCGGCGACGAGGGTCGCGCCCTCGCCGTCGACGACGATCTGGTGCGACAGATCGGTGCAGACCTTGCGCAGCGCGATCACGAATGCCTCATCCGTGGCGGCGGTGCGGTCGATCCCGGCGGCGCCGGAGGAGAGGAGGATGACCGCATCGTTGGTCGAGCACTCGCCGTCGACCGTGATCGAGTTGAAGCTCGCGTCGACCGTGGGACGGAGGAGCTCGAGGGCCTCGCCGGGCTCGAGCGGATAGTCGGTCGTGACGACGGCGAGCATCGTCGCGAGGTTCGGGTGGATCATCCCGGAGCCCTTGGCCATCCCGCCGACCGTGAAGCCGGTGGCGTGGGCAACCGACGTCTTCGCGTGCGTGTCGGTGGTGAGGATCGCCTCGGCCGCTTCGTCGCCGCCGTGCGCCGAGAGTGCGGCCGCCGCTGCATCGACGCCTGCGAGCACGCGGTCCATCGGCAGCGGCGCGCCGATCACGCCGGTAGAGAGAACGAGCACCTCGTCCGGTGCGAGGCCGAGCAGACCGGCGGCATGCTCGGCGGTGGTGGTCGCGTCGGCATCGCCCTGCGCGCCCGTTGCCGCGTTCGCAACGCCCGAGTTGATGACGACGGCCTGCGGCTCTGCGCTCTCGAGGTGGCGCTTCGACACGACGACCGGCGCCGCGAGCACGCGGTTCTGTGTCCACATCGCCGCGCCCGTGGCGCGCGGGATCGAGCGCACGATCGCGAGGTCGCGCTTCTCCTTGCGGATGTGCGCGTGCACCCCCGAGGCGACGAAGCCCAGTGCGGCAGTGACGCTCAAACCAGAACTCCTGCGAGGCGCAGCCCCGCCGTCTCGTCGAAGCCCAGCGCGAGGTTCGCGTTCTGCACGGCCTGGCCGGCCGCGCCCTTGCCGAGGTTGTCGATCGCGCAGATCACGATCGCCGTGCCCGTCGCCTCGTCCGTGAAGATCCCGATCTCGGCGGCATCCGTGTTCTGCACGCGCGCGAGCTCCGGGCTGACTCCCTCTGGGAGCACGCGCACGACCGCGCTGCCGCTGTACGCCTCTTCGAGCAGCGGGCGAACGTCGGCGTCCGTCCTCAAGTAACAGGTCGCGAGCAGGCCGCGCCGCACGGGGATCAGGTGGGGCACAAAGGTCACCGGGAAGCCGAGCTGCTGGCCGATCTCAGGTGCGTGCCGGTGCTCTCCGACCGCGTAGGGCGAGACGTTCTCGAGCACCGAGCCCGCGTGCGAGCTCTGCTTCAGCGTGCGGCCGGCGCCGGAGACGCCTGACTTGCCGTCGACGACCACCGGGCCGTCTACGACCTGAGTGAGCGGGGCGAGCGCGAGCAATGCGGCGGTCGCGTAGCAACCGGGATTGGCGATCAGCAGCCCCTCAGCCGGGAAGAGCTCGGGCAGGCCGTAGCTCCAGGCACCGGGGGCGGTGCCGTACCAGCCACGCGCCAGCTCGTCGTCGACCAGCCGGTGCGCCCCCGAGAGGTCGACCACCACGGTGTCGGCGGGCGGCTCGAAGGCGGCCGCGGTCTCGTTGTCGAGGCAGAGAAAGAGGACGTCGGCGCCGCTGGCCGCCGCCTCGTCATTCGGGACGAAAGGGGGCAGCGACCCGTTCAGCCGCGGATCGAGCGCGGAGGCGCCTCGGCCGGCGAGCGAGTTGGAGCCGAGCGCCAGCACCTCGAGCCCAGGGTGGGCGAGCACCCGGTCGAGGGTCTCCTGTCCGGAATAACCGGCACAGCCGAGGATCGCAGCGGTGCGCTTCACCTTGAGAACTATACAGAAATACTGAAATTATGCGGAAACGACGACGGAGATCGTCGCCCCGGGCCGGAGCCGGCGCAGGAGTCCACGCAAGTCGCCCAGCGGCAGCGAGATGCAGCCGTTCGTCGCTCGGCCGGTGTCGACGTGCAGGAAGATCGCCGAGCCGCGCCCGGGCACGACCGGCGCGACGTTGTACCGGATCAGCGCGAACAAGCGGTAGGCAGGCGTGATCCGCCAGAGCGCCTCGCTGTCCCCGCCGAAGGGCGGGCTCGTCCCGCACGCGACGTGGCGGAAGGTGTTGTACGCCTGCGAGCGCGGATCCTCGTCCCACCAGTCGCCGCAGACGAGGCGGTGGTAGTGCAGGCGAACGCCGGGATCGGAGTCGATCCCGTACAGCACCGGACCTAGGCGAAAGGTGCCGGTCGGCGTCGTCCCGTCTCCCTCGCGATGGTGCGCCGAGAGCCCGTTGCGCCCCACCCGTGCGCGCCACGGTCCGAAGACCCGCTTGCCGCATTCGCGCACGGTCAGCGTCGCGGTCGTGGAGCGCGCGCTTGGCGCCACGACCAGGATCCGCTGCGGGCAGCCCTGCAGGGCGAGCGCCAGAGCGAGGGTGAGCATGCGCGTACTCTGCCGTTTGATGGCCGCCCTGCCCCCGTTCGAGGCGAGCGTCGCGCCCGTGACAACGGCCGAGCTCGGTGGCTCCTGGCATCAGGGCTGCCCGGTCGGACCGGGGCAGCTGCGCACGCTGCACGTCTCGTTCGTCGGCTTCGACGGCCGCGCGCACGCCGGGGCGATCGTCGTTCACCGCGACGTGGCGGGCGAGGTGACGACCGTCTTTCGCCGCCTCTACGCCGCACGGTTCCCGATCCGCCGCATGGAGCCGATCGCCAAGTACGGCGGCAGTGACCGGCGTTCGATGGCCGCCGACAACACGTCCGGCTTCAACTGCCGCTACGCGTCCGTGTCCGGTCCGAAGCACTGGTCTGCGCATGCCTACGGCGAGGCGATCGACGTGAACACGATCGAGAACCCCTATGTGCAGGGCAGCTACGTCAGCCCGGCGGCGGGTCGTGCGTACCTCGAACGCTCGCGCTACCGGAAGGGGATGGCCGTTGCCGGCGGCGTGCTCGTGCGCGCGTTCGCGTCAGTCGGCTGGCTCTGGGGCGGCCGCTGGGCCGCCACCCCCGACTACCAGCACTTCTCGCGCACCGGCGGTTGAGGACGGCTTCAGGTCCTCGAGCCGGTCGATCTGTGAAAGGTCGGGGAAGACCCTCGGCCAGATGAGCGCGAGCGCGATCGTGAGCGCCCCGCCCGCGACGACTGCAGGGACGGCGCCGAGAAGTGCCGCGGCGGCGCCGGACTCGAAGGCGCCGAGCTCGTTCGACGCGCCGATGAACACGCCCTCGACGGCGTTGACACGCCCCAGCACGTCGTTCGGCGTCGCGAGTGCCACCGCCGTCGCACGGATGTTCATCGAGATCATGTCCACGAACCCGCTGACCGCCAGTGCGAGAGCGGAGAGCCAGAACCACTTCGAGAGACCGAAGACGATCATGCTCGCGCCGAAGGCCCCCACTACATAAAGCAGCGTCCGGCCGGCGTGCGAGCCGAGTGGCTTGCGTGCGAGCCGGATGCCCGCGATCAGCGCGCCGACGGCAACGGCGCTGCGCAGCACGCCGAGCCCGAACGGTCCCGTGTGCAGGATCGACTGGGCAAAGAGCGGCAGCAACGCGACGGCGCCGCCGAAGAGCACGGCGAACAGATCAAGCGTGATCGCTCCGAGGATCACGGGGCTCGAACGGATGAAGCGAATGCCGCCGAGGAGGCTGTCGAGCTTCGGCGGCGGCGGCTCGACGCGTTCCACGATCTCGGGACGCGCGATCGGGAAGAGCATCACCGACGATGCGACGAGCAGGACGATCGCCACGCTGTAGACCGCCTCCGGCTGGAGCGCGAAGAGCAGGCCGCCCACGGCCGGTCCGCCGATCGTCGTGATCTGTCCAGCGATCGAGCGCAGCGCGAGCGCACCGGTCAGCAGCTCGGTCGGAACGAGCTCGGGGACGAGCGACCGGCCCGCCGGGTTGCCGACGGCGCCCAGGACGCCGGTCAGCACCGCGAGGGCCACGAACTGCCAGAGCTGGCGCGCGCCGCTGATCGTCACGTAGAGGAGGAGGCCCATAACCGCCGCGTCGGCGAAGCCCCACACAATCACCACGGCGACGCGTGGGAGGCGGTCGGCGAGCTGCCCGGCTGGCAGCGCCAGAAGGGGCACCGGGGCGAACTCCGCGAGCCCGATCAGACCCAGATCGAAGGCGCTGTGGTGAATCGAGTAGACCTGCCAGCCGATCGCGACGGCCGCCATCTGCATCGCGAGGCTCGAGCAGAGCATCGACGACCAGAGACGGCGGAAGTCGCGGTGGAGAAGGGCGGGCGGCAGTGCGAGCACGGCGGACACTGTGCCTTCTCAGGCACTTCTTAGGTCCCGCTCAGCGTCAGCACAGTGGCCGCTGGTCTCCTGGCGAGACGACAACCAGGAGGAGCGAAACGCAATGCCCAGGATCAAGAATCGTCTCGCCGTCGCGGTCAGCGTGGCGGCGCTCGCAGGGGGAGGAGCCGGCGCCGGTGTGGTGGCGCTCACGCACGGTTCGTCCAGCACCACGCCGACCGTGGCCGCGTCGCCCACCGTCGCCAACGTCGCATCCGGCTCGCTCACGGTCGAGCAGATCGCCAAGGCATCGATTGCCAGCGTGGTTGAGGTCGATGCGACCGAGACCGCGAGCCAGTCGCCGTTCCCAGGCGGCCAGCAGGGCAGCGGCACGGCGCAGGGCACCGGCTTCATCTACGACACGAAGGGCGACGTCGTCACGAACGACCACGTGATCAGCGGCTCGTCGTCGGTCAGCGTCAAGCTCTCCGACGGCTCGACCTACAAGGCGACCGTCGTCGGGTCCGACCCGAGCACGGACCTGGCCGTGCTGCACATCGACGCGCCCTCGTCGAAGCTCGTCCCGCTTGCGCTCGGAGACTCCAGCAAGGTCTCGATCGGTGACGGGGTCGTCGCGATCGGCAACCCGTTCGGTCTCGACGGATCGGTGACGAGCGGCATCGTCAGTGCGCTCAATCGTGAGATCGTGGCGCCCGACGACACGCCGATCGAAGGTGCGATCCAGACAGACGCCGCGATCAACCACGGCAACTCGGGCGGCCCGCTGTTCGACCTGCAGGGCAAGGTGATCGGCGTCACGTCGCAGATCCAGAGCGACTCGGGCGGTAACGACGGCGTCGGGTTCGCAGTGCCATCCAACATCGTGAGCTCGATCGTCACCCAGCTGATCTCGACCGGCAAGGCCCAGCACGCGCTGCTCGGCGTCAGCGTGACGACGGCCGCCTCCGGCGGCGTCAAGGTCGGTGCGGTGAGCTCGGGCAGCGGCGCGGCTTCCGCCGGCCTGAAGGCGGGCGACGTAATCACGGCCGTCAACGGGACGAAGGTCGCGACCGCGGAGAAGCTCCGGGCGATCATCGCCGCCGACAAGCCGGGCGACAAGATCACCCTGACGATCACGCGAGGCGGCTCGTCCCAGACCCTGACCGCGACGCTGGGCTCGAAGACCTGACGTTCAGCGTCAGCTCATAAACGCCGCCTGCCGTGACGCGATGACCGACGTTGTCCTCGACCAGACCCATGCGCGGGCGCCCGCCCGCGCATGGGACGGCCTGCGCCGGAACACCGCGGCAACCATCGTGGGGCTCGTGGTCGTCGGCAACGGAGCCGTCATCACGTGGCTGTGGGCGGACGGCGGCAACGTCACGAAGGTGCACACGACCGGCGAGATCTTCACGAGCATCGCGCGGCTGACGGGCCTCTGGAGCGCGTACCTCGCGCTGATCCAGGTCGTGCTCCTCGCGCGCCTGCCCGCAGTCGAGCGGGTGGTCGGCTTCGACCGCCTGAGCCGCTGGCATCGTTGGAACGGGCACGTGTGCATCGATCTCGTGATCGCGCACGTCGTGTTCAGCGTCTGGGGCTACGCGTTGATGGACAGGCTTCCGATCCCGAAGGAGATCTCGACGATGATCTGGGGCGGGATCTATCCCGGCATGATCACTGCCACCGTCGGCACGGCCATGCTGCTCGGGGTCGTTGCCACCTCGCTCGTGATCGTGCGGCGGCGCCTCAGCTACGAGTGGTGGTACGTCGTGCACCTGCTCGCCTACGCCGGGATCGCCCTCGCGTGGTTCCACCAAATCCCGACGGGCAACGAGCTCGTGCTCGACCACACCGCCGCGGACTACTGGGAAGGCCTCTACATCGCCACGATCGTCGTGCTCGTCGTCTTCCGCATTCTGGCCCCGCTGGCCGGTGCGCTTCGCTACCGCCTGCGCGTCGCCGAGGTCATACCCGAGGGGCCTGGCGTCGTCTCGCTCCGCATCACCGGGCACAAGCTCGACCGCCTGCGCGTCCACGCCGGGCAGTTCTTCCTCTGGCGTTTCCTCGACGGCAGGCGCTGGCGCTCGGCCCATCCGTTCTCGCTCTCGGCGGCACCCGACGGACGGTCACTGCGGATCACCGTCAAGGCGCTTGGCGACCACACTGCGCGGCTCGCCGAGCTGCGACCCGGGACGCGTGTCTTCGCCGAAGGGCCGTTCGGCGTCTTCACCGACCGCGCGCGCCGCCGGGAGAAAGCGGTGCTGATCGCAGGCGGCATCGGGATCACCCCGGTACGCGCGCTCCTCGAGACGATGTGGGGAGATGTCGTCGTGCTTTACCGCGCGATCTCCGAAGCGGACGTGATCTTTCGCGAGGAGCTCGACCGGATCGCGGAAGCCCGTCGCGCGAGCGTGCACTACGTGATCGGCGACCACCGCGGCGACGGCGCCGACCTGCTCTCGTCCACGCACCTCAAAGAGCTCGTCCCGGACATCGAAGAACGCGATGTCTTCCTCTGTGGTCCGCCGGCCATGATCGAGGTGCTCGAACAGAACGTCCGCGGCGCGCGCGTGCCGCGCCGTCACATCCACACCGAACGCTTCGCTCTCACCTAAGGAGAACAACCAGTGCGCAAAGCCATCCTGCTCATCCTCAGCACCGTGGCGCTCGCCGTGCCGAGCGTCGACGCCTGGGCCGCCAGTCGCCAGAGCGTCTCGAACACGACCGTCAAGAAGAAGGTCGTCGTCGCGACGAAGTCGTTCACCGGCACGGCGGCGCAGGCCGACCGCTGGGGCGCGGTCGAAGTGACGATCGCGGTGAAGAAGACGACAACCACCGTCGGCACCAAGAAGACAGTCACCCGGAAGATCACGAAGGCGACCGTGCCGGTCTACCCGAACCACACCGACCGGTCGGTGTACATCAACCAGCAGGCAATCCCGTATCTCGTGCAGGAGACGCTGAAGGCGCAGAGCTCGAAGATCTACGCCGTCTCGGGTGCGACCGACACGAGCTATGCCTTCGCGCAGTCGCTCCAGGCCGCGATCGTGCACGCCAAGGCCTGGTAGTTCGGCGGTGCACCGCGTCGAGCACGTGATGGGGATGCCCATCGTCGTCGACGTCCGCGACCCGGACGTCGACGGCGCGGCGCTCGACCGAATGTTCGACTGGCTGCGCTTCGTCGACGTGACGTTCAGCACCTACAAGGCGGGCAGCGAGGTCAGCCGCATCAACCGTGGTGAGCTGGCGATCGAGGACGCGAGCCCGGACGTTCGCACGGTGCTCGACCGCTGCGAGGAGCTGCGCCACGAGACGAACGGCTATTTCGACGCGCGCCCGGCGTCCGAGGCGGTGCTCGATCCGTCCGGCCTCGTCAAGGGCTGGTCGGTCGACCGCGCCGCCGCGATCCTCGACGGGGCGGGCCTGCGGAACTACGCCCTCAACGCGGGCGGCGACATGCTCGTTCGTGGTCGCGCGATCCCCGACGACTGCTGGCGCGTCGGGATCCAGCACCCGCTGGAGCGCGACAAGATCGCGAAGGTCGTGATCACCAACGACCTCGCCGTCGCAACCTCCGGCGCGTATGCGCGCGGCGAGCACGTGCTCGACCCGCACACGAGAAGACCGCCGGAGGGCGTCCTCTCGGTAACGATCACCGGGCCCGTGCTCGCGACGGCGGACGCCTACGCCACTGCCGCGTTCGCGATGGGGCGCGAGGGGCCGAAGTGGACGGCGCGGCTGCGCGGCTACGAAGCGATGACGATCCTCGCCGACGAGACCGTGCTCTCGACGCCCGGCTTTCCTGGACTCTAAAAAGGGACAAAAAATCCCGCCGAGCCGGTGGCGCTTTCGTCCACCTCCCGACCAACCGATCCGGGCTTGCGCCCTTCACGACCGCTCGGGAGGCTTCGACCTACTTGCGCTCCGTGCCCTGCGGGATCCGCAATGTATGCCGGACCGGACGCGGCCCGCAAGGGGCCTTCGAGGCGAAATCCCGCACGTTGCGCGAGAAGCGTTTCACGAGCGAAGCTCGACGATGCCGAGCTCGAGCAGCTCCTGGACGTCCGCGAGCGTGGAGCGGCGCCGCGGCACGCGGGCGCGGTCGATCGCCTCGGCGAGCGTGGCGCGGCCGTCGAGCTCGAGAAGTAGGTCGACCGTCTCCTCGTCGACCTCCACCTCCTGCCACGTTCCCTCCTCGAGGATGACCAGCGCTCCGTCCTCGCCCGCCGACTGCTGGATGCGTGCGTCTTCGACGAGCGCGAGCCGCTCGCCCAGCAGCTCGACCGGATCGTCGATCCCCGCAACCAGCTCGAGGGCCTTGAAGACGCGCTCGACCTGGTCGCCTGCGTATTCGAGCTCGTCCTCGTCGACGGGATCCGTGCGGATCATGTGCACCTCGGCGGGCCGCTTGTGCAGCAGCACCGCGCCTTCCGTGATCCAGCCGACATCGAGCTCGTCGAAGTACGCGGTCCACTTGTCGAGCGCCGCGCCGTAAGCGTCTGGATCGACCGAGAGATGCTCGTTCCAGCCCGCGGCGTGATCGAGTGGATCGGCGCCGCTCAGGCCGAGCACCCAGGCGTCGCAACCGTTGTCCTGCAGCCACTGATCGACCCGCAGGTCCGGGTCGTCCTCGGACTTCGCGAGCCAGCTCACGAGCATGCAGCCGAATCCGTCCTCGTTCAGGTGCGCGGGCACCTGGGTGACGACGGTCTGCGAGAGCTGGTCGGCCTCGAAGCCTGCGGCGTCGCGGTACTGCCAGCGGTCCTCCGGCGAGACGACATAGGGCGCGTTGCAGGTGATCAGATCGAACGTCTCGCCGGCGACCGGTTCGAAGAGACTGCCGAGCCGCACCTCGAGGTTGTCGATCCCATTCAGCGCCGCGTTCAACGCGGTGAACGCGACGGCGCGCGGGTTCAGGTCGGTGGCGATCACGTGGTCGCTGTGGCGCGACGCGAGGAGCGCCTGGGCGCCGCTCCCGGTGCCGATATCGAGCGCGCGTCCGAACCGGCGGCGCGGCGTGAGCGCCGCGAGCCAGGAGGCGGTCGGCGTGTAGCTCGCGACATACCCGTGCGGATCGTCGTTGCCGACCGCGAAACCGTCGAACGACATGAGCAGCCCCTCCGCCGGCACGACGCGGCCCCGCATGACGACCCCGTCGCCGTCCCCGCGTGCGAGGCCGGTCGTCAGCAGCGCGTCGAGTCCGCCCTCGCCGAGCGCGGCAGTCGCATCGTCCCGGCGGATCGGAAGCTGCAAGAGGAGCAGCCGGATCGCGTTGCCGAGAGGCGTGTCGGGCAGCCGCCGGTCGAAGACCGGGACGTCCGTGAGGCTCGCCGACGGCCCGTCGTCGCCGAGCAGCTCGACGACCGACTCCTCGGTGTACGGCAGCGCGCGCAGCGCGCGCCCGATCGTGTCTCCGGCGCGTAGGTCCGGAACGGGATCCCAGTTCTCAGCGATCGTGCATCCTGCCTGTGCTTTCCGCCGGGAGCGCGGAGAACCGCTAGCTGGTTAATCCCTACAGGTGTCGCACGCGCCCTGGAGCACGACGTCGTGCTGCTCGACGGCGTATCCGCTCTTCTCCTCGACACGGCGGATTGCGCGTTCGAGCGCCGGGTCGTCAAACGCCTCGACCTTGCCGCACTCCGTGCACACGAGATGATGGTGGTGCTCGCCGGACTCGCGCAGCGGCTCGTAGCGCGCGATCCCGTCGCCAACGTCGACGCGCCGGAGAAGCCCGACCGCGTGGAGCGACTCCAGCACGCGGTAGACGCTCGCAAGCCCGACCCGGTCGTCGAGTGATTCGTGCACGTCTGCGGCCGAGACGCAGCAGTCCTCGCTGTCGAGCAGCCGGATCACCGCGACCCGGGCCGGCCCGTTGCGATAGCCCGCCTCCCGGAGCCGGTGCTGCGCGTCCTCTGCCCACGTCTTCGACACGCCTTGATGGTAACCGTTCTCGACAAGCTTGACGAGAATCGCTATCGTCACCGGCCATGACAAGAATAGTTCTCATCTGTTCAGTACTGGTGGTGGCCGCCCCCGGCTGCGGTGGCGGCGCCAAGAAGGGCACGACGCTGCCGGTCGTCGCCTCGACGAACGTCTACGGCGACATCGCGCGGCAGATCGGCGGCTCCCACGTCACCGTCACGTCCATCCTGACCAATCCGGATGCCGATCCTCACCTGTTCGAGCCGGGGACGGTGAACGGGCTTGCAGTCGCACGGGCGCGCGTCGTCGTCCAGAACGGGCTCGGTTACGACGCGTTCATGTCGCGGCTCGAGAGCGCGGCGCCCAGCGACAAGCGCGTTGTCGTGACGATCAGCAACGTGCTCGGAGTGCACGGTCACGACGGCAATCCGCATCTCTGGTACGACGTGCCAGAGCTCCCGAAGGTCGCCGCGGCGATCGAGCAGGCGCTCGCCGGAGCCGATGCAAGCCATGCTTCGGACTACCGCGCCGGTCTGCGCACCTTCGTCGCGAGCCTGGCTCCGTTGCAGCGCACGATCGCGCAGATTCGGACGGCCCATGCAGGGGCCCCGGTCGCGTATACAGAGCCTGTGCCCGGCTACCTGGTCGAAGCGGCCGGTCTGCGCAACCTCTCCCTCGCCTCGTTCACGCTTCCGATCGAGCAAGGCAGCGAGCCGTCGGCTCAGGCCGTCTCCGCGATGTCGGCGCTCGCGACGAGGCACCGCATCAAGGTGCTCTTCTACAACAGCCAGGCGGTGTCGCCGATCACGCAGCGTGTGCGCGCGGCGGCAACGGCCGCGGGCGTCCCTGTTGTCGGCGTCGCAGAGACGGTGCCGCCCGGTCTGACCTTCCAGGCGTGGCAGCTGAAGCAGGCGCGCGAGCTGCAACGGGCGCTCGGCGGGTGACAGAGCTGCCAAAGGCGATGCCTGTCGTCTCGGTCGAGGCGCTCGGGCTGCGCTTCGGCGAACGTGAGCTTCTGCGCGACCTGACATTCGCGATCGAGCGCGGCGAGTTTCTCGCCGTGCTCGGTCCGAATGGTGCGGGCAAGACGTCGCTGCTGCGCGTTTTGCTCGGGCAGCTGCAGCCCACGGCGGGTCGTGTCCTGCTCGACCGCAGCCGGATCGGTTACGTGCCGCAGCAACGTGTGTTCGATCGCGACCTGCCGCTGCGGGGCCGCGACCTGGTGCGCTTCGGGCTCGACGGCAACCGCTGGGGCGTGGGACGCCTCGGCGCAGTCGATCGCCGGAGGATCGACGACGTGATCGCGTCGGTCGGGGCTTCCGAGCTCGCAGACGCGCCGCTCGGCCGTCTCTCCGGCGGCGAGCAACAGCGGCTGCGCGTCGCGCAAGCGCTCGTCTCGGAGCCCGGCTTGCTGCTTGCCGACGAACCGCTGCTCTCACTCGACCTTGCCTACCAACAGGTGATTGTGAACCTCCTCGACGAGCGCCGTCGCAGCGCAGGCACGCCCGTGCTCTTCGTCACGCACGACGTCAACCCGATCCTGTCCGCCGTCGACCGCGTGCTCTACCTCGGCCCGGACGGCTGGGCGATCGGCTCCGTCGATGACGTGCTCAACACCGAGACTCTTTCCCGCCTCTACGGCATCGAGGTCGATGTGCTTCGCGTTCGCGGGCGTGTGGTCGTCGTCGGCACACCGGACGCTGAGCACGTCCACCACGTCCACTGATGTTCACGACGCTCCTCGGCGAGCACTTCGTGCACACGGCGCTCCTCGCGGGAGCCGTCGTGGCAATCGTCTCCGGTGCGATCGGCGTCTTCGTCGTGATGCGCGGGCTCAGCTTCGCTGTGCATGCGATCTCCGAGCTCGGCTTCACCGGCGCAACCGGCGCGCTCGTGCTCGGCCTCAACCCGGTGCTCGGGATGATCGGCGGCTCGCTGACCGTCGGCGCCACGCTCGGAGTGCTCTCGCTGCGCGGTCGCGAGCGCGACAGCGCGATCGGCGCCGTGCTGGCATTCGGCCTCGGCCTCGGGGTGCTCTTCCTCTCGCTCTATCAGGGCTATGCGACCGCCGCGACGAACATCCTGTTCGGCAGCATCGTCGGCGTCGACGATGCCCAGCTCGGCGTCCTGGCGGCCGTTGCGGCGCTCGTGCTCGTCGCGCTGGCTGTGCTCTACCGGCCGCTGTACTTCGCGGCGATCGATCCGGAGGTCGCCGCAGCGCGTCGTGTGCCCGTGCGAGCGCTGTCGGTCGCCATCTTCGTCCTCGTCGCGCTGACGACGGCGGAGGCGATCCAGGTCGTCGGCGTGCTGCTCGTCCTGACCCTCGTGATCACGCCGGCGGCTGCGGCGCAGCGGCTGACCGTGCGGCCGGGCCTCACCCTGCTCTTGAGCGTCGGGATCGCGCTCGTCGCCACCGAGGGCGGCATTCTCTTGTCGCTCGCCAAGGATTGGCCGACGAGCTTCTTCATCAGCGCGATCTCGTTTGCGTTCTACGTCGCCGCGCGCCTCAGATCCCTCTTAGCTCGCTCTTAGTCAGGCCACAGCAAGGCCCGCGATGGTGTCCTGTGGGTGGGCGGTGTCGGGCCCGCATGCCTGCCGCGGTTCGCCGCCGCCCTCCCTCCCTCAAGCCGAAGCTTCGCGGACCGCAGACCGCGGAGCTTCTGCTGTGCTCGAACGATCCGCCCGTCGCCACCCTCCCGCCGCTCGCCATACTCTCTCCCGTGAGCTATCTCCCGGCCCAAGACCGCTACGACCAGATGCAGTACCGCCGCTCCGGGCGCTGGGGTCTGAAGCTCCCGGCGATCTCGCTGGGCCTCTGGCACAACTTCGGCGCCGACCGGCCGCTCGAGTCGGGCCGCGCGATCCTGCGGCGTGCGTTCGACCGCGGCGTGACGCACTTCGACCTGGCGAACAACTACGGCCCGCCGTACGGGTCGGCCGAGGAGACGTTCGGCCGCATTTTCGACAAGGATTTCCGCCCGTATCGCGACGAGCTCGTGATCTCGACGAAGGCCGGCTACGACATGTGGCCCGGTCCCTACGGCGAGTGGGGCTCGCGCAAGTACCTGCTTTCGTCGCTCGACCAGTCGCTCGCGCGCATGGGGCTCGACTACGTCGACATCTTCTACTCGCACCGCTTCGATCCCGAGACTCCGCTCGAGGAGACGATGGGGGCGCTGCACACGGCCGTGCAGCACGGCAAGGCGCTGTACGTCGGCATCTCCTCGTATTCGGCGGCGAAGACACGCGAAGCCGCGGCGATCCTGCGCGACCTCGGAACACCGCTCCTGATCCACCAGCCCTCGTACTCGATGCTCAACCGCTGGATCGAGCCGGAGCTGCTCGACTCGCTCGAAGAGGTGGGCGCCGGCTGCATCACATTCTCGCCGCTCGCCCAGGGCATGCTCACCGACAAGTACCTGAACGGGATCCCCGAGGGCTCGCGCGCGACCCAGCACTCATCGCTCTCGCCGGATCTGCTGACCGACGCGGCGCTGGAGAAGATCCGCGCGCTGAACGAGATCGCGCAGCGGCGTGGCCAGTCGCTCGCACAGCTTGCGCTCGCGTGGACGTTGCGCGATCCGCGCGTCACCTCCACGCTCATCGGCGCCTCGAGCGTCGAGCAGCTCGAGGACTCCCTCGGCGCGCTCGGCAACCTCGACTTCTCTGCAGACGAGCTCGCGGAGATCGACCGCTACGCGACCGACAGCGGCATCAATCTCTGGCAGGGCTCGAGCAGCGAGTAGCTACTGCTGGGTGCCGCCGGCGGGGCGGTCGTCGGCAGCTCGAAAGGGCGAGTTCGCGGCGGGAACCTTGGGGGTGTCGCGGCGGTCCTGCTCGACGATGAACTTCTCGAGCGCGCGCACTGCCTGTCCGAGGGTTCTTCCGTCGCCCATGCCTACACGTCGTCGGGGATCCGGCCCGTGGAGTCGATCCCTGAGACGAGTGAGCGCAGGAATCCCCGAAAGGGGGGAGGCACCTCTGCGAGCGCGCGTTAGGGTGGGAGCCTGCGGTTTTGAGTCAGAGCCTCGCGGCGAGGCAGCTGTCCCGTCGACGTAGGAGACTCGATCACATGTTTGTCGCTGAACATTTCTTCTCGTGGGATGCGAGAGAGAACAAGGCAATCGAGCGCCTGTGCGCTGCGCTTGACGACGTCGTCGCGACGGGCGTGCCGGTGGCCGTCGAATGCTTCCCGGCGTCGCTCACCAACCGCGAGTTCGTCGCGATCGCAGTCGATCTCTGCAAGCGCGCGGAGGTGAACGTGGCGATCCTTGGCAACGGCACCAAGAACGCGCTCACGCTCGTCCCGCTGCTTGCCGCGCCGGCAGTCCGGCGCCGTTCGGGACCGCGCGGCAAGGCGTTCGGCCCCCTCGCGCGCGCGGGAGCCGCCGCCGACTCCTTCAGCTGAGGCACGGGCACTATTGGCCCGTGCCCTTCCCGCTGAGCGTCCTCGACCAGTCCCCGATCTCGGAGGGCTCGGTCGGAGGCGGTGCGCTCCGCAACTCGATCGACTTGGCGCAGTCGGTCGAAGCGCTTGGCTACGAGCGGTACTGGATCGCCGAGCATCACGGCACCCCGATGCTGGCGAGCGCGGCGCCCGAGATCCTGATCGCGGCGGTCGCAGCGGCCACGTCCCGCATCAAGGTCGGGAGCGGCGGCGTGATGCTGTCGCATTACAGCCCGCTCAAGGTCGCGGAAGTGTTCAGCATGCTCGCGGCGCTCCATCCCGGTCGCATCGACCTCGGCCTCGGCCGCGCGCCGGGCAGCGACCGCGAGACGATGCTCGCGCTGCAACGCGACCGTCGCCAAGCCTTGCCCGACGACTTCGCCGAGCAGCTCGCCGAGTTGCTCGCCTATCTCGAGGACGACTTCCCGGCCGCCCATCCCTTTGCCCGGCTCGCTGCGTTGCCCGGCGGTCCTGAGCGGCCGGAAGTTTGGCTCCTCGGCTCGTCGCCGCAGAGCGCGCTCTGGGCCGGTGAGCTCGGCCTGCCCTATGTATTCGCCGACTTCATCAACCCCGCAGGCGCCGAGATCGCACAGCTCTATCGCGAGCGGTTCGTCCCGTCGCGGCGCCGGACGACGCCGTTCGTCGGCGTTGCCGTCTCCGTCGTGTGCGCCGAGAACGACGAGGAGGCGGAACGCCTGGCAAAGAGCGCGCGGATGGCGATGACGCTCCTGCGCCAAGGGCGGCTGATCGCCGTGCCGCCGGTCGAGACCGCGCTCGCCTTCTTCGAGGAGCACTCTCCGCCGAGCGGCCGACGAGCAGTCGTCGGCTCACCGGAGACGGTTCGGGCAGGGCTCGAGAAAGTGGTTGCGGCGTACGGAGCGGACGAAGCGATGATCGTCACGATCACCTACGAGCACGAAGCCCGTCGACGTTCCTACGAGCTCGTCGCCGCCGCGTTTCGCTGAGCGCGGGCGCTGGCGGACCCTGCCGCTATCGTCGTCCGGGCGTCGCCCAGGCGCGTCGCCCGCAGCCGTGGGCGTTCGTTTCACCTCTCCACATGACCAGGATCATCCGCCTACGGCCGTGGCAGAAGGCCGCCCTCGATCAATTCGTCGAAGCTGACAAGCCCGACTTTCTCGCGGTTGCGACACCGGGCGCCGGTAAGACGACGTTTGCGCTCACGGCGGCTCGGCACCAGCTCGCGGGGCACCCAGCTCGGCTTATCGTCGTTGCTCCAACCGCGCATCTGAAGGTTCAGTGGGCGCGCGCGGCGGCGGCATTTTCGTTGCACCTCGATCCCTCTTGGTCGGCTGCCGACGGCCGCTTGCCTGCGGACATGCACGGGATTGTCACCTCGTACCAGCAGGTCGCGACCAGTGCGACGCTGCTGCGCCGCCTCTCCCGCGACGCGTTCGTCGTCTTCGACGAGCTCCACCACGCCGCCGACGACCGTGCCTGGGGGGCCGCGATTCAGGAGGCGTTTGCGCCCGCGCGTCGCCGACTCGCGCTCTCCGGCACGCCGTTCCGGTCGGACACGCGCGCAATCCCGTTCGTGGCGTACGAGGGCGACGAGGCCGTGCCCGACTTCGAGTACAGCTACGGCGACGCGCTCGCCGACCGCCGCGTCGTGCGGCCGGTCTACTTCCCGACGACGAACGGCCAGATGGAGTGGTCGGCGCCCGACGGGTCGATCCACTCTGCAACGTTCGACGACCGCCTGGACACGGCGCGCACGAGCCAGCGGCTGCGAACCGCACTCTCACTCGACGGCGAGTGGCTGCCCACCGTGCTGCGCAGCGCGCACGCGCGGCTGACCGAAGTTCGACGCGAGCAGCCGGACGCGGGTGGGCTCGTGATCGCGACCGACCAGGAGCACGCACGCGGGATCGCCTCGCTGCTGCGCACGCGCTTCGGGACGTCGGCGCGCGTCGTGACGTCCGACGACCCCCTCGCCTCCGCAGGGATTGCCGAGTTCGCAGCCGGCTCGGATCCGTGGCTCGTGGCCGTGCGCATGGTGTCCGAGGGCGTCGACATCCCGCGCCTCCGCGTCGGGGTCTACGCGACGACGACCTCGACCGAGCTGTTTTTCCGCCAGGCGGTCGGACGCCTCGTCCGCTGGACGCGCGGCGTTCCACGCCAGCGGGCCTGGCTCTTCATCCCCGACGACCCGCGGCTGCGGCGCCACGCGGCAGGCGTCGCGGAGCAGCGGCGGCACTCGCTCCGCCGCCGCGACGTCGAGCCGCGTGTCGAAGCAGAGCAGGAGCGTACGCTCGCCGAGGAGGAGCAGATGTCGCTGTTCGCTGTCCTCTCGGCGATCGCGACCGAGGCCTCCGATCCGTCAGGAGACTTCGGTGACGAACCGGAGCTCGAGGACGGCCCGAACGACGAGATCGAGCTGACCCTCGCACCGCCGCCACCGCTCTCCGGCAGAGCGGACGAGGGCACGGCGACGCTCACGCGCACGGAAGAGAAGCACGAGCTGCGCGAGGCGAACGCCAAGGTCGCCCGCGAGCTCGTCCGGCGCACCCGCATGACGCACGGGCAGGTGAACGCCGAGCTGAACCGGCTCTCGCGCGTGCGCAAGGTGTCCGAGGCGACGATCGACGAGCTCGAACGCCGGCTCGCGGCGGCGGATCGCTGGCTGGCCAAGACCTGAAACCGGTGTCTGACACCCCTTCGGGCCGCAGCCAGCTGCGGATCGCGCCGAGGTGTCGGACATCTTTGCGGGCGTCAGCCGCCCGCGAGCTTGACCCGGTAGCCCTGCTCCGTCAGACGGGCTGCGACCTTCTCGCGGTGGTCGCCCTGGATCTCGACGGCGCCATCCTTCGCAGCGCCGCCCGCGCCGCAGTACCGCTTCAGGTCCTTGGCGACTGCGTCGACGTCGCGAGAGGGCAGGCCGCGCACGACAGTCACGATCTTCCCGCCGCGCCGGCCCTTCTCGCGGAAAATGCGTACGACACCGTCGCGCGGGAGCTCGGGGCCTCGGGACTTCTCGGCGGGCTTCTGTTCGCGCCGGCGCTGGTCGCCGTCGCCGGTCGAATAGACGAGACGGTTGCTCATCGCCCCCTGATCGTAGGCCTAGGATGGAGCACGTGAACGAGCTCGCGGATCCGATCCTCCCGGGCGACGGCGCCTCGGACTACGAGCGCTATCTGCGCACCGACGCGTTGCTCTCGCTGCAAAAGGGCGCGGATGAATGGGTGCACCGCGACGAGCTGCTGTTCCAGACTGTCCACCAGTCCTCGGAGCTGTGGCTGAAGCTCGCGTGGAACGAGGCCGAGGAGGCGTGCAGGCTCGTGGCCGCCGACGACGTCCCGGCGGCGAACCGCTGCGGCGCGCGAATGACTGCTTGAAGCTGGTCACTGCCGCGCTCGACATGCTCGAGCACATGTCGCCCTGGGAGTACACCGAGGTGCGCAAGACGCTCGGGCACGGCAGCGGCTTCGACTCGCCGGGCTTTCGCGAGCTGCGCCGCGTCGCGAAGCCGCTCGGCGACGCGTTCCATGTAGCGCGCGAGCGGGCGGGGCTGTCGCTGATCGACGTCTACACGCGTGGCCGTGAGTTCGACGAGCTGTACAACCTCGCAGAGCTGCTGATCGAGCTCGACGAGCGCGTCACCGTCTGGCGCGTCCGCCACTTCAAGGTCGTGCAACGGACGATCGGCGCCGACGTGATCGGCACGCAGGGCACGCCGGTCGAAGTGATGGGACGCCTGATCCATCACTCGTTCTTCCCGGAGCTCTGGGACGTTCGCAACGACCTGACGAGGCTCAACCTCCCTGAGTGACGTGACCGCCACTGGATTCTCCGTCGAGGCCGCACGCGCACGCTTCTCGTCGCTCGGCAACGGGTTCGCTTTCTTCGACGCGCCGGGCGGGACGCAGGTGCCCGACGAGGTAGGCGATGCGATTGCGGCAGCGCTCCGCGATGCGTCCGGCAACCTCGGCGCCCCGTACGCCACGGGCCGCGCGATCGAGGCGATCCTCGTTCGCGCCAAGGACGATGCGGCGCGCTTCCTTGGCTGCAGTCCCGACGAGGTCTCGTTCGGGATGAACATGACCACGCTCGATTTCGCACTCTCGCGTACCGCCGGGCGCGACTTCGCCGCCGGTGACGAGGTTCTGACGACCCAGCTCGACCACGACGGCGGTGTCGCGCCGTGGGTGGAACTGGCGGCCGACAAGGGCATGCAGGTCCGCGTCGCGCAGGCGACGGACGAGCTGACGGTCGACTACGACGACCTCGAGCGGCAGATCTCCGATCGCACACGCGTCGTCGCGTTCGCGCTTGCCTCGAATGCGACGGGGACGATCGCCGACGGGAAGCGCATCTGCGCGCTCGCCCGTGAAGCGGGCGCCATCTCATGGGTCGACGCCGTGCACTACGCCGCGCACGAACCGATCGACGTTCGCGAGCTGGGCTGCGACGTGCTGGTCTGCTCGCCGTACAAGTTCTGCGGGCCGCATTTGGGGATCGCGTACGTCAGGCAACAGCTCGCGGAGACGTGGCGGCCGTACAAAGCACGGCCGTCGCCAGCGACGCCCGTTGGCCGCCGGTTCGAGACCGGCACGCTGCCGTTCGAGCTGCTCGCCGGGTTCAGCGCGACGATCGCATACTTCGACTCACTTGACGGGATCGCGTTGCTGCGCGAGTACGAGCGCGAGCTCGGCCGTCATCTGATCGAGAGCCTTCCGGACAATGTGACGCTGTACGGGCCGCAGTCGATGGACGGTCGCGTGCCGACCTTCCTCTTCAACGTCGACGGCGTGCCGGCCGAGCGCGTCGCGGAGCATCTGGGCGAACGAGGGGTGGGCATTTGGGCCGCGGACAACTGGTACTGCGTGGCGCTCGGCCCGCGGCTGCCGGAGACGTCGCTGCGCGCGGGCCTCATCCACTACAACACGCGGGCAGAGGTCGACCTGCTCGTCGAAGAGCTGGGCGCGCTCACGCCGTAGCCGAGGGGCCTGCGCGGTGCGGCAGCCGGCGCGCACCTGCGCCACCTGTCCGTTATGAACCTACGGTCGGTAGGTGTCGTTCACGGGCCTCCCGCCCGCAGTTCGATCGTGCCTGGCAGCAAACCGCAGCGCCAGGGGTGTGGACAAATCGTCACGCCTCCGTTTCGGTGCCTGGCACCGAAGGAGCGCCACCGAAGTTGCGGCGCGACCCTGAGACGGCGAAGGCGATGGCGGCAGCGGGTAGGCTTCAGAGCGCAGGACGCGGTAGGACGTGAGCGGCCGAGTGGCTCTTCAGCCCGGCCGCGACCCTTTGTTTCACGTCTCCGTCCCAGGCGGCAGAGCCGCAGAATCGATGGTGGCACCTTGAGCGAGCCCAACGAGGCAACAAAGGCGGAGCCGGTCGCCGCGGCAACGAGCGCACCGGACGCGACTCCCGACGCGACTCCCGACAAGCCGAAGAGCAGTGCTCAGACACCGTTCTGGAAGCGCTGGCTCGGGAAGAGCTAGCGATGGCGACGAGGAAGCAGAAGCTCAGAGCGGCAGCAGCGGGCACCTCGCTCGACAAGCCGGCGGAAGCGTCCAAGAAGGTCGAGAAGCAGAAGAAGACGTCCCGCGGGAAGTAGGTCGTGTTGCCGGCTCCGCAGGGCCGCGGCGCACCGCCGCAGCCCTGCGGAGCTCAGACCTCCAGGCCGGCGAGCACGAGCGAAGGAAGCGCGCGACCGTCTCGCCCGCGAACGTCTCGGGTCGGCGACGTGACGGCGGCCACCGCCCCGAGGATCGCCGCGGACGCGAGCTCCGGATCGACGTCGCTCTTCAACTGACCGTCCGCCTGGCCACGCCGCACCAGGTCTGTGACGCAGTCGCGGTACGCCGCTCCCGCCGTCCTGACCGCCTCGCGTCCGGCGCCCTCCGCGATCGGCTGCGGCTGCAGGAGCAGCGCCGCTTCATGCCGCCGTCCATCAGCCCACTTCGTCAGCGACTCCACGAATGCTGACAGCGCGTGCGCGGGATCGCTCGCCTCGGACATGGCGCGCGACACGGTCTGCCACGCCTCGGTGTGGGCCTTCACGACGACCTCTGCCAGCAGCTCGTCCTTCGAGGAGAAGTAGTGGTACAGCGCAGTCGGCTTCAACGACATCGCTTCTGCGAGCTCCTGCATCGACGCTGCGGCGAATCCCTTCTCGCCGAAGACGCGGGCGGCCGCGGCGAGCAGCTCGTCACGGCGTGCGGCGGTCCCGCTCGTCGAGCGGCGCTTCTGTCTCCCGCGCAGCTCTTCGAGCTCGCCGTGCCGCGCGACTGCGGTCCGGAGTGCCGGCACGAGGGCGCTGGGGCGATACGGCTTGACGAGATACGCGGAGATGCCCGCGTCGATCGCACGTGTCACGAGCTCGGGATCGTCGTAGGCGGTGAGCAACAGCAGTGGCGTCGGCCTCGCGGCCTGGATGCGCCGCGCGGCTTCGAGCCCGTCGAGGCCCGGCATGCGCACGTCGAGCACCACCACGTCCGGCCGCATGCTTCGGGCGAGCTCGACCGCCTCGTGCCCGTCGCGCGCCTCGCCGCAGACTTCGAGCCCGTGCGACTCGAGCCCGGTCCGCAGGTCCATTCTGATCAGCGTTTCGTCCTCGGCGATGAGCACGCGCATCGTCCCCTCCTCGTTGTCGATAGCAGTAAGAAAGCCCGCTGCATCGCGGAGGGTCGCCCGGCTGCGGGCGGCGTGCTCCGAGGTTAGCCGACGGCGGCGCGCCGGGAGACGAACCAGTCGAGCGCGGCGGGGTTCGCGAGCGAGTCGCGGCTCGCGACCGCGTCCGGGTCGGCGCCCATCAGGATGCGCTTGACCGGCACCTCGAGGATCTTGCCGGAGAGCGTGCGCGGAACGGCGGGCACCTCGGTGATCTCGTCCGGGACGTGCCGTGGCGAGCAGTCCTCCCGGATGCGCGCCTTGATCCGAGCGACTAGCGTGTCGTCGAGGTGTGCACCGTCGCGGAGCACGACATAGAGCACGAGCCAGCCGGGCGTGCCGTCGCGCGGTAGGTCGACGGCCAAGGCATCGACGAGCTCCGGGATGGTGAGCGCGGCGCTGTAGAGCTCGCTCGTTCCCATCCGCACCCCGCCGCGGTTGATCGTCGAGTCGGAGCGTCCGTAGATGACGGCGGTGCCTCGCGATGTGATCTCGATCCAGTCTCCATGACGCCAGACGCCCGGGTACATCGCGAAGTAGCTCTCGTGGTAGCGGGAGCCGTCCGCGTCGCCCCAGAGATAGAGCGGCATCGAGGGAAGCGGCTCGGTCAGCACGAGCTCGCCGACCCGGCCGATGAGCGCCTTGGCTTCGTCGTCGAACGACTCGACCTTCGCGCCGAGCGACCGTGCCTGGAGCTCGCCCTCGTAGACGGGCAGCGTCGGCACCCCGCCGACGAACGCGGAGCAGACGTCGGTGCCGCCGCTCGTCGAAAAGAGCCACACGTCGCCGAGGCTGTCGTAGACCCAGCGGAAGCCTTCAGGCGAGAGCGGTGAGCCCGTCGAGCCGACGCTGCGCAGCCGCGAGAGGTCGCGGCCACGCGTGTGAGGGGCACCGCGCGGCTCGACCTCCGCCTTGAGGCACGCCGAGATGTACGCGGCGCTCGTGCCGAAACACGTGACGCCGGCGTCGGCCGCGAGGTCCCAGAGGCGGTCCAGGTCCGGGTGACCCGGGCTGCCGTCGTAGAGCACGATCGCGGCGTCGGTCAGCAGCCCGCCGACCAGCAGGTTCCACATCATCCAACCGGTTGTCGTGAACCAGAAGAGCCGGTCGCCCGGCCTGGCGTCCATGTGCAGGTGCAGCTTCTTCAGGTGCTCGAGCAGGATCCCGCCCTGACCGTGAACGATCGCCTTCGGAAGGCCGGTCGTGCCCGACGAATAGAGGATCCAGAGCGGGTGATCGAACGGCAGCTGCTCGAACGCCAGCTCGCCGGGCCGGAGCAGGTCGTCCCAGTTCCCCTCGTTACCGAGATAGGGCAGCACGAAGGTCTGCTCGAGGCTCGGGATCGCGGCCTGCAGTGCCGCGAGGTCGGCGCTCCGGTCGACCGCCTTGCCGCCGTAGGTGTAGCCGTCGACGGTCAGCAGGACCTTGGGCTCGATCTGCGCGAACCGGTCGATCACGCTGCGCAGGCCGAAGTCCGGTGAGCAGCTCGACCACACGGCGCCGATCGATGCGCAGGCGAGAAACGCCGCTGCCGTCTCCGGGATGTTCGGCATGTAGGCGACCACGCGGTCGCCACGCGTCACGCCGTTCGCGCGCAGACCGGCCGCGATCCGCGCCGTCAGCGTGCGCAGCTCGCCCCAGCGCAGCTCGGCGAGCGGCCGCGTCTCCGACGCGTGCACGATCGCGATGTCGTCGTCGCGCTTGCCGCGGAAGATGTGCTCGGCATACGAGAGCTTCGCGCCGGGGAACCAGTGGGCGCCGGGCATCGCGCGGCGGCCGAGGACGCGATCGTACGGGGTGCTCGCGGAGATCTCGAAGTACTCCCACAGCGACCCCCAAAAACCGTCGAGGTCGGTCGTCGACCACTCCCAGAGCTCCTGGTAGTCGGCGAACGTCCTCCCGTGTGTGGCGGCGAGCCAGCGTTGGTAGCGGGTCAGCTCCGCGCCCTCGACCGCCGCGGCCGAGGGATGCCAGATGGGGGCGACGTCGCTCATACGACCTTCACGCGCCGCGTTACCAGCGCTGGTGCACTTGCGGCGCGATCCGCTCGCGATAGAGCGTTGCAATTGCCGCGTGCGTCGTCTTGGCCAGCGGTGCGAGATCGGAGGCGGCGGCGTTGTCGCGCACCTGGTCGCTCGTTCGCGCGCCGGCGATCACCGTCGAGACGCTCTCCTGGTCGAGGATCCAGCGCAGCGCCAGCTGCGTCAGCGAGGCGCCCGGCGGAACGAGAGCCTTCACCTCCTCGGCGGCCTCCACGCCCGTCGCGTAGTCGACGCCGGAGAAGGTCTCACCGACGTCGAACTGCTCGCCGTGCCGGTTGAACGAGCGGTGGTCGTCGGGCGCGAAGCTCGTGTCCTTGGAGAACTTCCCCGTCAGGAGGCCCGACGCGAGCGGCACGCGGATGATCAGGCCTGCGTCGCGCAGGCGGGCCTGCTCGAAGAAGAGCTCGGCCGGCCTCTGCCGGAAGATGTTGAAGATGATCTGGACGGTCGCGACCGAGGGATATTCGATCGCCTTCAGACCCTCTTCGATCTTCTCGACGCTCACGCCGTAGGCACGAACGAGACCCTCGTCCACAAGCCGCTCGCACGACTCGAAGATTGACGGTGTGTAGTAGGCCTCCCACGGCGGGCAATGCAGCTGCACGAGATCGACCGTGTCGACGCCGAGGTTCTCGCGCGACCGCTCGAGCCAGCCGTGCAAGTTGTCGTATGTGAACTCGCCGACTTCCTGCTGCGCCGCGCGGCGGCCGAACTTCGTCGCCACGGTGAGCGGCTCATCGCGATCGCGCAGCAGCTGCGCGATCAGCTTCTCCGAGCGGCCGTCCCCGTAGACATCCGCCGTGTCGAAGAACGTGACGCCCGCGTCGACCGCGGCATGCATCGCCGCGAGCGACTCGTCGTCGTTCGTCTCTCCCCAGCTGCCGCCGATCGCCCAGGCTCCGAAGCCGATCTCGGAGACGTTGCGTCCGGTCTTCCCAAGCCGCCGTGAGTGCACGGCCCTATCCTTGCATCAGTCCCGCGACGGTCGGCCGAGGTAGCTGAGCGAGGCCGGGTCCGGCGCCCGCTCCAGGGCCTCGTGCAGCGCCTCGATCAGCACGCTCTCTCGGAACGGCTTGACGACGAAGCCGACCACTCCCGCGTCGGCCGCGCGCGAGATCAGCTCGCCGTAGCCGTAGGCGGTGAGCATGACGATCGGGACGAAGCGGTCGGCGAGGATCTGCCGGGCGGCCTCGACGCCGTCGAGTCGCGGCATCTTCACGTCGAGCACGACGATGTCGGGGTGGTGCTCGAGCGCGAGCTCGACCGCCTCCTGCCCGTCGCGCGCCGAACCGCAGACGTCGAAACCGGCCTCGTCGAGCAGCCGCTCGAGGTCGAGCCGGATCAGCGCCTGGTCTTCGGCGACCACGAGCCGGGGGCGACGCGCGGGCTGCACGGGGGACTCCTTCCTCGTTCGAGCACGAAAAAGACCCCAGGCATCTGCCTGAGGTCTTCGATGACCGGTGGCCGACGCCTTCGACAGCCTGGCACGAGTTTAGCCGCCGCGGCGGCGTCTGCCGAAGCGCGATGTGACGCTCGGGGCGAACAGCCAGTCCGTCACGTCGAGCTCGCCGGCAGTGTGCTCGACGTTCGCCTCTCCATCGCGGAGAACGCGTGGCTCGCACAGGCGCCAGCGGCCCTCCTCCAGCACGATCTCCGTCAGGAGCTCCGCACGCGGGAAGGGCAGAGAGGGAGCGCCGAAGTCGTAAATGCGCTCGGCGCCGATCACGCCGTAGGCGTCGGCCTGCGCGCGCAGCAGGCGCTTGAAGTCGGTTCGTGCAAGCTCTCCTTCGTGCGCCTCGAGCGCGTGCTCGATCTCGTCGAGGCGCTCGTCGGTCAGCTCCAGCGCCAGCGACGGGAGCGCGGACTCGCCCCAGAGGCTCCAAAGCCAGACCGTGGTCGGCGCCCCGTCCGCGGCGACGGCGGTGAGCACGTCGCGTGCGACCTCTTCGTGGAATGGGTGACGGTCGTGGGGGCTTGGTGCGACGACGAGCTCGGGCTGGAGCTCCGCGAGCACTCGTTCCGGCTCGACGTCGTCGATGCGCAGCTCGAACCGCGCGCGCCTGCACGCTTCCTCGAGCTCCCGGAACCGGCGATCGCGTTGCTCGGGCCGTCCCAGCGAGCACGCGACGTTCACGATCCGCCAGCCTGCGTCGCGCAGCGCAAAGAGTGCGCCGGGTGCGCCGAGCACCTCGTCGTCGGGGTGCGGGGAGAAGTGAACGGCGGTCCGGTCTACGACGCGCTCCAGAGCGCGGCGCCGATCGCTCCGGCGCGCGGGCCGAGCTCGGCCGGCGCGATCGCGATGCGATCGAGCGGCGCGACGCGCGCGCGGTCGGCGACGGACGCACGCAGTGGAGCGAGGAGCAGCTCTCCGGCCTCGGCGACGCCGCCGCCCACGACAACGCGGTCCGGCGCGAGGAAGATCAGCACATTCGCGATTGCGAGCCCGATCAACTCGCCCGCGCGTGCGAGCGCCCGGAGCGCGGCGTCGTCGCCGGCCCGGGCTCGCACGACCGTCTCGTGGAACGACGGCGCTCCCGCAGCGGCCGCGATCGCTCGCGCGCCGGCGTACAGCTCGAGGCAGCCGCGGTTGCCGCACTCGCAGACCGGGCCGTTTTCGGAGACCGTGTGGTGGCCGAACTCACCCGCGCGCTGGTCCGGGCCGAGGTGCAGGCGGCCGTCCAGGACGAGGCCGCCGCCGATCCCGGTCCCGCACACGACGCACATCACGTTCGCCGCGCCGCGGCCCGCGCCCAGCGTCGACTCGGCGAGGGCGAACGCGTGACCATCGTTGATCATCCAGACGGGTACGCCGAAGCCCTCCTCGAGCGGCTCGCGGGCGGGCGTTCCGGTCCACGCGCCGTAGAGGTTCGGGAGCAGGACGATCACGCCGTTCTCGTCGAAGAGGCCCGGCAGTGCGACGCCCACCGAGTCGACAGGGCCTACCGAGCGGCCGAGCTCGACGATGCGCTGCAGGACCGCGGCGGGGCCGCCTTCCTCCGAGCGCGTCGGCGCCTCGTGGTGCTCGATGAGCACACCGTCCTCCAGCAGCGCGAGCTTGATGTTCGTGCCGCCGAGGTCGAGGCCGAGTGCTCTCACCGCGCCGTCCAGCCGCCGTCGACGCTCAACACGGCGCCGGTGACGAACGGCGCGGTCGCGAGGTAGAGGCACGCCTGCGCGACGTCTTCGGGCGAGCCGAAGTCGCCCGTCAGCGGTTGCAGCTCGGGCAGCCGTGCGACGATCGCCGGGTCGCTTTGCGCGCGCGCGCTCATCGGCGTCGCGATCAGCCCAGGCGCGACGACGTTGCAGCGGATGCCGTCGCGCGCATAGGTGACCGCCATCGCGCGCGTGAGCCCGATGACGCCCGCCTTCGAGGCTGCATAGGCGTGCGTCGCGAAGTCGTCGTCGCCGCCGACGAGGCCGAGCGCGGAGGAGAGCGTGACGATCGCGCCGCCGCCGTTTGCGCGCAGGGCGGGGATCGCCTGCTTCGCGTAGAGGAAGACGCTCTTCAGGTTTGCGTCGAGCACCGTGTCCCAACCATCCTCGGTGCACGTCTCGACGGGCCCATCCCCGAAACGGCGGCCGCTGATCCCGTGCGTACAGACCAGCGCGTCCAGCCGATCCATTTGCGGGAACGAATCGTCTCGGTCGACGCCGTGCACGGCGAAGCCCGCACCTTCGAAGGCGGTCACGGCGGCGCTTCCGATGCCGCCGGCCGAGCCGGTGACGACGGCGACCTTCATGCGAGGGCGAACCTCGCGCACCCTGCGTCGGTGACGAGCACGTCGACGAGCTTCGTGCGCAGCGCCCCGAGGACGGCACGATGCTTCGGGCGCCCACCGGCGACCGCCACCACGCGCGTTCGTCGGAGTTGCGGGACCGAGAGCGCGATCGAGCGCTCCGCCGAGACGATGCGGCCTTCGTCGTCGAACACGTGCACGAGCATGTGCCCGGCGGCGTCCGGGCGCGCGCCGATCCCGACGAGCGCGAGGGACACCTCGTCGAAGATCGCGGTCGTCGGCCGCACCGCGCGGCGCAGCGCGCGCTCGTCGGCGACGGCGGGCGCCTCGAGCGGATGGAAGCGGCCGCCGGTCTTGGCCGCGAAGCGGGCGGCGAGCTCGGTCGGCCCGGTGCCGGCAACGAGCCCGTCGATCGCGCCGCAGATCTGCACCACCGGCACCTCGCCGTCCAGCGCCGGCAGCTGCTCGGCGAGCGCAGCGAGGGTCTCGCCCCAGGCGACGCCGAGCACGTCGTCGTCGTGCACGAGGCCGGGGAGGAGGTTCGCCGCCGCGCGCGCGACGTCGCGCTCGACGACGACCGCGATCACCCCGTAGCGCTCCTCGAGCCGGCGCGAGAGATCGTCGAGCACAGGGACCGGCTCGTCGATCTCGAACCGTACGACGCCTTCGGTGCGCGCCTGCTCGAGCAGGCGCAGCACCTTGAAGCGCGAGACGCCGAGGCGTTGCGCGATCTGCTGCTGTGTCAGCTCCCGGACGTAGTAGAGCCGTGCGACCTCGGCCATCGCCTCTCTGCTCATCGGCGCCTGCTCATTCGTGCATACTCTTGCACAGATGAGCGACGACGTCATCGACGTGCTGGTCGTCGGCGCCGGCTCCGCCGGGAGCACCGCGGCGATCGCCGCCGCGCGCACCGGCGCCTCGACCCTGCTCGTCGACCGCTTCGGCTTCCTCGGCGGCACGTCGACCGCCGTGCTCGACACCTTCTACGCCTTCTACACGCCGGGCGCCACGCCGCGGAAGGTCGTCTCCGGCATCCCGGACGACGTCGTCGGCCGACTGACCGAGCGCGGCATGGCGTTCGAGCGGCCGAACACCTACGGCGCCGGCACGGGCATCACCTACGACCCCGAGTCGTTGAAGCGCGTGTGGGACGAGCTCGTGTTCGAGGCGGGCGCGAGGACGCTGTTGCACGCCTTCGTCTTCGCCGTGCAAGAGGACGAGGGGCGCGTCGTGTCGGTCGACGCCGCGACGAAGAGTGGCGTGCGCCGGTTGCGTCCGCGGGTGGTTGTCGATGCATCGGGAGACGCCGATGTCTGTGCGCTCGCCGGCGCACCGTTCGAGGCGCCGGGTGACAACGTGCAGAGTCTCTCGACGGTGTTCCGCATCGCGAATGTCGACGTGGCACGCGCCGAGGCGCTGCCGAAGCAGGAGCTCTGGGCGCTGATGCGCGGGGCGCGCGACTCGGGCCGCTACGAGCTGACGCGGATCGAGGGCTCGGTGCACCGCACGCCGCACGAAGGGGTGATGATGGCGTTGATGACGCGCGTGCGGAAGGTCGACGCGACCGATGCGGACCAGCTGTCGTCGGCCGAGCGCGAGGGCCGCCGCCAGGCTCACGAGTACTTCCGCTTCCTGCGCGAGTGCGTGCCGGGATACGAGCGTGCGGCGCTCGTCTCGACGAGCCCGGCGATCGGCGTGCGTGAGAGCCGCCGCATCATCGGCGAGCACGTCCTGACGGCCGACGAGATCCTCGCTGCGGCGCGCTTCGACGATCAGATCGCGCACTGCGGTGCGCCGATCGAGGAGCATCACTCCGGCGAGGACACGCGCTGGGTCTACCTCGAGAAGGGCGCGACCTACGGGATCCCGTTTCGCGCGCTGCAACCGCAGCGGCTCGACAACGTGCTCGTCGCCGGACGCTGCTTCTCCGCGACGCACGACGCTCATGCGTCGGCCCGGTCGATGGGGACGTGCATGGCGATGGGGCAGGCGGCAGGCACGGCGGCGGCGCTGTCTTACGAGCCCAAGCGCCTCGTGGCGGAAGCGCTGCGCGCACGCCTGCGCGGGGACGGCGCCGATGTCGGCGCTTGAGCGCATCCGGGAGGAGCGGATCGTCGCGGTGCTGCGGCGCGTGCCCGACATCGATGACGCGGTCGCGCGTCTCGCGGCCGCCGGGATCGGCCTGATTGAAATCACTCTCGACTCGGACGGCGCACTCGACGCGATCCGCCGCAACCCCGGGGCCCTCGCGGGGACGGTGCGTACGCCTGAGCAGGTCGACGCGGCCGTCGGTGCCGGGGCGGCCGCCGTCGTCTCCCCGGCGTTTGTCCCCGAGGTCCTCGAGCGTGCGCGCGAGCTCGGCGTCCCAGCGATCCCGGGCGCGCTGACGCCGACCGAGGTCGAAGCCGCCTGGCGCGCGGGCGCCGCGATGGTGAAGCTGTTCCCTGCGGCGCTCGGTGGCCCGCGCTATGTTCGCGACCTGCTCGCGCCGCTGTCGGACGTGCCGCTGATCGTGACCGGAGGGGTCGACGCGTCGAATGCGCGCGCGTTCCTCGACGCAGGCGCGGTTGCCGTCGGCACCTCACGGATCGACGAGGCCGCCGCGCTCGTTGCCGCCGTCAGCCGTTCGTAACGACGTCCGAGAACTGACCGGTCGCCTCGTCCTTCAGGATCAGCTTGCGGCGACCGTCCGGCATCTGCTCTTCCTTGATCACCGTCTTGCCGTTGTGCTCGCGGCGCTTGCGCGCAAGCCGCTCGGTCGTGCCGCCGCGCCAGTCGTCCAGCTGCACCGGCTCCCAGCGCCCGGATTTCGCGGATGCGTAGACAGCGTCCATCACGACGTTGACGACGTAGCCGTCGTAGAAGCTCTCCCGCGGAGCACGGCTCTCGTCGATCGCGTCGAACATGTCGGTGAACATGTCGACGTAACCGAGCTCGTGCACCTCGTCGCCGACGGGAAACAGCCAGCCGCTCGCGGACTCCGACTTCTCCGCGACGTAGCCGCCCCCTTCGCCCGACGAGAACATCTCGAAGCCGGTGCGCAGGAAGTGGTTCGTCCAAATCGTCCCTTCGGTACCGGCGACCTCGTCGCGCAGGTCCATCCCGCCGCGGAACGTCCACGAGACCTCGAACTGGCCGATCGCGCCCGACTCGAACTTGATCAGCGCGATCGCGTTGTCCTCGGCCTCGATCGGGTGCACGAGCGTGTCGGTCCACGCCATCACCTCGACCGGCCGGTTGCCCTTGCCCAGGTAGCTCCGGATGATCTCGATGCAGTGGCAGCCGAGATCGATCACGGCGCCGCCACCTGCCTGGTCTGCGTCCCAGAACCACGCCGAGTGCGGGCCGGGATGCGTCTCGCGCGAGCGCGCCCACGTGACGTCACCGATTTGCCCGGCCTGCACCGCTGCGACGGCCTTCAGCGTCTTGGGGGTGTAGGCGAGGTCTTCCAGATACCCGGCAAAGATGCCTGCGCCCTCGGCGATGTCGAGGATCTCCTTCGCCTCCGCGCCGGTCCGTGCGAGCGGCTTCGTGCAGAGCACCGCCTTGCCGTGCTTCGCGCACAGCTCGACTGCCTCACGGTGAAGGTTGTTGGGGAGCCCGATCACGACGACGTCCGTCTCCGGGTGTGCGATCGCCTCCTCGAGATCGGTCGAGGTGTGGGGCACGTCGTTCTCGCGCGCGAAGGCGCCGGCGCGCTCCTGGGAGCGCGAATAGACGACGTGAACGCGGTCGCGGTTGCGCTGGCTGTGCAGCGTGCGGGTGTAGAAGAGGCCGATCAGGCCCGTTCCGAGCATCGTCACGTGGTGGCCGTTCACGGGTCTGCGCGCTCCTTTCTTGACGGGGGATCGCGGCGGGAGTACCGTCGCACCTGTCTAAACGTCTATACAGGTTGCTGGGGATCGACTCTACTCTGACCTCGCCCGGAACGACAAGGTTCATCACTGCTGCGCGCGCTCTCCTCGACCGAGTCGAGGCGCAGGCCGACGCGATCAGCCGGGTCGCCGCCGCCTGCGCCGACGCGATCGCCGCGGACGGCCTCGTCCACCTCTTCGGCACCGGCCACTCCCGCATTCCGGTCGAGGAGATGTTCCCGCGCTACGGCTCGTACCCCGGCTTCAACCCGATCGTCGAGCTCTCGATGACCTTCCACACGCAGGTCGTCGGCTCCAACGGCCAGCGCCAGGCGATGTTCATCGAGCGCATGCCGGGGCTCGCCGAGACGATCCTCTCCAACTTCGAGCTCCTGCCCACCGACGTGATGATGATCTTCTCGGCGAGCGGCCTCTCGGCCGTCCCGATCGAGATGGCGACGGGTGCGCGGAGCCGCGGCCTCACGGTCGTCGCCGTCACCTCGGTCGCGCAGTCGATGGCGGGTGAGCCGACGCATGAAGCCGGCCGCCTGCTCGACAACGCCGACATCGTGCTCGACCTCTGCACGCCCGAGGGCGACGCACTTGTCACGATCGACGGCCTCGAGACGCCGGTCGCGCCCGGCTCGACGATCGCGGCGGTCGTGCTCGTCAACGAGATCAAGGCGCAGACCGCGGAGCTGCTCGTCGAGCGCGGCGCGATGCCCCCGGTGCTCACGAGCGCCGCCGTCGTCGGCAAGGACGCTTCCGCCCGGCTGTTCGACGCTGCGTACTCCGAGCACGCGAGGCGGTATGCCCGTTCGCTGCGGGGCGCCTCGTGAGGTGCTCACGCCTGGGCGGCGTGCGCCTGGCCGACCGGTGTGCCCGCATCGAGCCAGCGGGTGAGGAAGTCCGGCGCGAACAGCTCGTTCGTCACCATCGCCGCGGCGCCGATCACGCCTTCCTGGCCACCAAGCTGGGAGCGGTGGATGGCAAGATTGCGCGTCGCGAGTGGCAGCGAACGCCGGTACACGGTCTCGCGAATCGAGGCGAGCAGGTGATCGCCGGCCCGCGCGCCGCCGCCGCCGATCACGACGAGCGACGGGTTGAAGAAGTTGACGATGCCCGCGACCACACCCCCGACATGGCGGCCCGCACTCGCAAAGAGCTCGACGCTCGTCACGTCTCCGTGGGCCGCCGCGCGCGCGACGTCGCTCGCATCGAGCGATCCGTTCTCGTCGAGCACGGCGCGCAGGAATGGGCTGCGCCCTTCACGCGCAGCGTCCTCGGCGTCGCGCTGGAGCGCGGCGCCCCCGGCGAGCGCCTCGAGGCAATCGACGTTGCCGCAGCGGCAGATCACGTCGCGCCCCGCCACGGGCACCTGGATGTGGCCGATGTCGCCCGCGCACCCCTGCGTGCCGCGGTGCAGCTTGCCGCGCACGATCACGCCGGCGCCGATGCCGGTGCCGATCTTGACGTAGACGAAGTTCTCGGTGTCTCGGCCGAGGCCGGAGGTGAGCTCGCCGAGCGCCATCACGTTGGCGTCGTTGTCGACCCAGACCGGCACGCCGTGGCGGGCGAAGCGTTCCCGCACGGGGTAGCCGTTCCAGCCGGGCATGATCGGCGGCGTCACGGGACGGCCGGATTCGAACTCGACCGGGCCCGGCACGCCGATGCCGATGCCCCAGAGATGGCCCGAGAGCGGAGCGGCCCCCGCCCTGCAGTCGTCGAAGAGTTCTTCCGCGCGCGAGAGGATGATGTCCGGTCCAGCCGCAATGTCGGCCGGCTCTGCGGCGTGCGCGAGGATGGTGCCGGAGAGGTCGGCAACCGCGACGTCGATGCTCGTCGCGCCGATGTCGGCGACGAGCAGGTACCCGGCCTCGCCGCGGAAGCGAAGCGTCCGTGGAGCTCTGCCGCCGGTCGAGCGGCCGAGCTCGCCCTCCGCCAAGAGCTCGCGGTCGAGCAGCGCCGCCAGCCGCTGCGCGACGCTGACCCGGCTGAGGCCTGTCGCTTCGACGAGCGCCGAGCGCGTGGAAGTTCCGTGGCGGCGCACGTAATCCAGCACGTCGACGAGCCCCGCGGCGCTGTCCCGACTGTCCACTGATCCGAGCTTCGCCATTAGCCCCCAAACCTACCTTCCGACACGTTGCCTGTCACTTCCGGAAAGCATTAGTCGAACTTTTGCTTGACAGTTTGCAGAAGGGCGTGAGATTGTGGCCCGAAGTCCGGCACGCCCGCGTCTCCGTCCCGAGAGGAGAAAGGAGGGCTTGTTGGTCATAGGGTTGCTCGCACGAACCCCCCATCCGGTTTTCCCCCAAAAGCGAAAGAGGAGGGTCAGTTGAAGGTCACGTCTAAGAGCGCACGCTGGGCAATCGCCCTCGTAGCGCTGACGGCAGTCGCCGTCACGGTCGCCGTCACGGCGTCCGCACGCACCGACAAGTCCCATGCGAAGTTCATCCTCGGCGTCTCGAACACGCTCGTCGGCAACGGCTGGCGTGAAGAGATGATCTGTGCGGTCAAGGCACAGGCCGCGGCGAGCGGCGTGGTCAGCAAGGTCATCATCGCGAACCGCAACGGTGGGCCCGCGGAGCAGATCGCAGACATCCGGAACCTCATGTCGGCGGGTGCGAATGCGATCATCATCAACCCGTCGAGCGGCAACGCACTCAATGCGGTGATTGCTCAGGCGAACGCCCGTGGGGTCAAGGTCGTGTCGGTCGATCAGCGCGTCTCGGCCCCGTCGGCCCACAACGTCACGAACGACCAGGTCGCCTATGGGCGGCTCGGCGCGGAGTGGCTGTTCAAGAAGCTGGGCGGCAAGGGCAACGTCGTCGAGATGCGCGGCATCGCCGGCGTTCCGGCCGACACCGACCGCCACACCGGCTTCAACCAGGCCCTCAAGAAGTACCCGGGCATCAAGGTCGTCAAGTCGACCTTCATGGGCTGGAACTTCGCGACGGCCGGCAAGCAGATGCTCGACATCCTCAACTCGGGTGTCAAGGTCGACGGTGTCTGGAACTCCGGTGCCGACTACACGGTCATCACCGCGTTCAAGACGGCCGGCAAGCCGCTCGTCCCGATCGTCGGTGCGGACAACAACGAGTTCCTGCACCAGATGCTCGTGCAGTACCCGAAGCTGCAGGCTGCGGCAGTGACGAATCCGGCAGTGATCGGGGGCGCGGGCGCCGCGGTCGCGATCAAGCTGCTCCAGGGGCAGAAGGTCCAGCCCTGGGTCAAGCTGACGCCGCTCGTCTGGTCGATGCCGAGCTCCAAGGCCCAGATCAAGGCGAACTACTCGCCGAAGCGTGCGCCGACCTACAGCGCACGGCTTCAGATCAAGCCCTGGACGACCTACACGACCGCTCAGCTGACGGCCTGCAAGGGGCCGTAACGTCGAACTGCGGGGGAGGGCGAACGCCCTCTCCCGCATTCTTCTCTTCATGACCAACGTTCCACTTCTCGAAGCACGCGACATCGCGAAGAGCTACGGCGCTGTCCAGGCGCTTCGGTCGGCCGACCTCGTCGTCGAGCCGGGCGAGGTGCATGCGCTCCTCGGCGCGAACGGCGCCGGGAAGAGCACGCTCGTCAAAGTCCTCACCGGCGTGATCTCGGCCGACCGCGGCACCGTTTCGATCAACGGCAAGACCGTGCGGATCGGGTCGCCCGCGCAGGCTGCGCGCACCGGCCTCGCACCCGTCTTCCAGGACCCGGCGCTCGTCCCCGACCTGACGATCGCGCAGAACATGCGCCTGACCGGCGCCTCCCCCGCAGCGGTCGAACGGGAGCTCCGCGCCCTCGACCTCGCCGTCGACTTCTCCGAGCAGGCGCGCGACGTGCCGCTGCCGATGCTGCGCATGATCGACCTCGCGCGTGCGCTCGCACGTGATCCCCAGCTATTGCTGCTCGACGAGATCACGGCGGCGTTGCCGTCCGACCTCGCCGAGCGGGTCTTCGCCGTCATGCGTGCTTCGCGCGAACGCGGGCGGTCGGTGCTCTTCATCACGCATCGCCTCAAGGAGGTGATCGCGTCCTGCGACCGCGCGACGATCCTGCGCGACGGTGGCGCGGTCGCGACGATCGTGCCGGAGGAAGGCGGCGAAGAGACGATCGTCGAGCACATGCTCGGGCCCGAAGCCGCGCAGGCAGTCGCGGCGGCAGTCGAACAGGACGCCGGCGCTGTGCGCACGGCGCCTGACCTGATCGGTGTGACCCCGGCACTCGAAGTCGTCGACCTCTCGGCCGGGAGCGTGCGTGGTGTGTCGTTCGCACTTCGTCCGGGGGAGATCCTCGGCGTGGCCGCGCTCGAGGGCCAGGGGCAGGACGACCTCTTTGCCGTGCTCTCCGGGCAGCAGTCGCCCGCGAGCGGCGAGGTGCGTGCAGGCGGCCGTGTGTTGAAGGCGCGTCATCCCTACGACTCGATCCGCGCGGGCGTCGTCCTCGTCCCGGCCGACCGCCTGCAGGCGCTTCTGCCGCAACGGTCGGTGCGCGAGAACATCGCCGCGCCGCGGTACAACGCCCTCCCGCGGTGGGGGCCGATCAACATGCGCGACGAAGGACGGCGCGTGCGCGAGGCCGAGGCAGCGCTGCAGATCGACACGCGCGCGGCGCGCCAGGTGCGGCGGCTCTCCGGCGGCAACCAGCAGAAGGTGACGATCGCCCGCTGGCTCGCAAACGGCTTCGCGACCATGCTCTGCTTCGACCCGACGCGCGGAATCGACGTCGGCACGAAGCGCCAGATCTATGCGTTGCTGCGGCGTTTGGCCGATGACGGCGCCGCGATCCTCTTCTTCTCGAGCGAGCTCGCCGAGTTCCCGCTCGTCTGCGACCGCGTGCTGACGCTCTTCGGCGGCGAAGTGACAGCCGAGCTGGCGGGCGCCGCGGCCGACGAGGCCTCGCTGCTGCGCGCCATGCACGGGCTCGCCGACGCCGAGGCGGTGGCGTGACGTCGACCACTGTTGCCGCGCCGCGGCGCGGTGGCCTCGCGCGCTTCGTGCGCCGACACGGCTGGACCGTCGGCATCTACGCGCTGCTCTTCGTCCTGACCCTGTACTGGCGGTCGCAGACCACCGTGAAATGGGGGCCGTTCGACGTGCAGTCGCTCGTGATCGACGCGCTTCCCTTGTGCTTCGCCGCGTGCGCGCAGTCGATCGTGATCATCAGCGGCGGGATCGATCTCTCGGTCGGGTCGATGATGTCGCTCGCGAACGTCGTCTCCGCAAAGTACATGCTCCACATGAGCTTCGACGAGGCGATCCTCTTCTCGATCGCGGTCGTGGCGGGGGCGGCCTTCGTCGGCGCGATCACCGGCCTCACGATCGTCGTGACACGCGTCGCCGACATCATCGTCACGCTGGCGATGCTGTTCGTGCTCGGAGGGCTGGCGCTCGCGGTCCTCCAGGTTCCCGGTGGCGGCTCGCCCGTGCGCTTCCAGAACCTCGTCTCGGTGGACACCGTGCTCACCCAGTGGTTCCCGGCTGCGCTGCTGATCCTGTTCGGGTCGTTCGCGCTCCTCTGGCTGACGGTGCGACGCACGCGTCCCGGCCTTGCGCTCTATGCGACCGGGTCGAACCGAAACGCCGCGTATCTCGCCGGTGTGGACGTCAAACGTTCGCGCGTGCTCGCGTACGCGTACTCCGGGGCGTTCGCGGCGCTGGGCGGGCTCGCGTTCACCGCCGCTTCCGGGCTCGGCGATCCCAACGCGGGCGGGATCTACACGCTCAACTCGGTTGCCGCCGCGGTGCTCGGCGGCGTCTCGCTGCTCGGCGGCGTCGGCGGGCTGATCGGCCCGATCGCGGCAGCCTTCGTGCTCACCCTCGTGAAGACGCTGATGATCCTCAGGGGCGTCGACCAGAACTACGCCCAGGTGATCCAGGGCGCTCTGATCGTGCTCGTCGTGATGGTCGGCGGCCTTGCGATCAGGCAGAAGGGCAAGGGCTCGTGAGCGCGGCGCCGCAGCTACGCGAACGCCTCTCGCTGCGCCGTCTTGCGAGCGATAGCCCCGCGGCTGTCCTCACACTTGTCTTCATCGGGATCTTCATCGGCACCGACATCGTCAACCGCGCCCAGGGAGGCGGTGCGTTCCTGACGCTGAGGCAGATCTCGACGACGTTCCTGTTCGCGGCGGTGCTCGGGCTGATGGCGGCCGGCCAGACACTCGTCATGCTGACGGGAGGCGTCGACCTCTCCGTCGCGACGACCGCGACGGCGGGGGCGTTCATGGTCTCCCGTTTCGGCACCGAGGGCTCCGCGAAGGCAATCGTGATCGCGCTCGCGGTCGGGCTGGCGATCGGCCTCGTCAACGGGATCGGCGTCGCCCTCTTCCGCGTGAACGCGTTGATCATGACGCTCGGCATCTCCACGATCACGCTCGGGCTTCTGACCGTGCAGGCACAGAAACAGTTCACCTCGCTCGTGCCCGACTTCGTCGTCACGCTCGGTTCGGGCCGCGTGCTCACCTACATCCCGTACGACCTGTTCGTATGGGTGCCGATCGCGGCGCTGATCATCCTCGGCCTGCGCTACTCCGGGATCGGCCGCATGATCTACGCGGTCGGCGACAACCCTGCCGCCTCGCGCCTTGCCGGAGTGCGCACCTGGCAAGTGCTGCTGTTCGTCTACGCGGTCTGCGGGCTGCTGTCGGCGGCGGCGGGCGTCTTGCTCGTCGGCTTCAACAACGCCGCCGACCTGGGGATCGCCGCGCCCTTCCTCCTTCCGTCGGTAGCGGCGGTGGTGATCGGCGGCACCTCGATCTTCGGCGGGCTCGGCGGCTACGCGGGGACGATCCTCGGCGCGTTGATCCTCACCGTCCTCGACTCGCTCCTGACAATCTTGAACGCGTCGCAGGCCGTTCGGCAGATCATCTACGGCCTGATCGTGCTCGCACTCGCGGCGATCTACGCGCGGGCGACCGCAGCCGAGTGACCCGCAGGATCGACGAGCTGTGCGCCGGCGTCGTCGGCACCGGGTTCATCGGCGCCGTCCACGTCGACGCGCTGCGCCGTCTGGGTGTCGAGGTGACCGGCGTCGTCGGCTCGAGCCCCGAGCGCGCCGAGGCGAAGCGGCTGGCGCCGGCCTACGAGAGCTACGACGCCCTGCTCGCCGACGAGCGTGTCGACGTCGTTCATCTGACGACGCCCAACTACCTCCACTATCCGCAGGTGAAGGCCGCGCTCGAGGCGGGCAAGCATGTTGTCTGCGAGAAGCCGCTCGCGCTGACCGTGACGGAATCGGAGGAGCTGCTCGCGCTCGCCGAGGGGAGCGGGCTCGTGCATTGCACGAACTTCAACATCCGCTTCTACCCGCAGGTGCAGGAAGCGCGGGCTCGCGTTCGCCGTGGCGAGCTCGGCGAGGTGTGGAACGTGCACGGCGCCTACCTGCAGGACTGGCTGCTCTTCCCGACCGACTGGAACTGGCGGCTGGAGCCGGGCAAGGGCGGCGAGCTGCGCGCGGTCGCCGACATCGGCTCGCACTGGCTCGACCTGGTGCAGTTCGTGACCGGCCTCGAGGTCGAGCAGGTCTTCGCCGACCTCGCGACGACGATCCCCGTCCGGCGCCGGCCGGCCGCGCAGGTCGAGACGTTCGCGGCCGCGGACGACGTCGAACGCGTCGACGTGCAGATGTCGAGCGAGGACCTCGGGCACATCCTCGTCCGCTTCCGCGGCGGCGGACGCGGGTCGTCCGTGATCTCGCAGGTGTCCGCCGGGCGCAAGAACGCGATCGGCTTCGAGGTCGCCGGCTCGCGAGGGTCGGTCGCGTGGAACGGCGAGCAGCCGGAGGAGCTGTGGCTCGGCCATCGCGACGAACCGAACGGGACGCTGCTGCGGAACCCCGCGCTGATGGCTGCTTCCTCGGCGGCGACCACGCAGCTCCCGGCCGGCCATGCCGAGGGCTTTGCGGACACCTTCCGCGAGCTGTACCGCGCGGTGTATCGCGCAGTCGCGGCGGGCGAGCCCGGCGACGACTACCCGACGTTCCGCGCCGGCCACGTCGAGAATGTCCTCGGCGAGGCCGTCGCACTGTCCAATCGAGACCAGAGATGGGTGGAGGTGACCTTGTGAAGCTCGGACTCCTGACCGCAGCGTTCGGCGACCTGTCGCTCGACGAGGTGGCCGCCTGGGCGGCTGCGAACGGCTTCGACATGCTCGAGGTCGCGTGCTGGCCGGCCGGAGGCGCGGAAAGGCGGCGTTACGCCGGTGTCTCTCACATCGACGTCGACGCGCTCGATGTCGATGCGGTGCACGCGATGCTCGAGCGTCACGGCGTCGGCATCTCGTCGCTCGCTTACTACCCCAACAACTTGCACCCCGATGACGCCGTACGTGAGGAGGTCAACGGTCACCTGCGCAAGGTGATCGATGCCGCACAGGCGCTCGGCGTCGGGATCGTCGGGACCTTCATCGGGAACGACAAGGACCGGCCCTTGCCGGAGAACCTCGACCGCTTCCGCAAGATCTGGCCGTCGCTCGTTTCCTATGCCGGCGAGCGCGACGTGAAGATCGCGATCGAGAACTGCCCGATGATCTTCAGCTACGACGAGTGGCCCGGCGGGACCAACCTCGCGTGGTCACCGGCGATCTGGGACGAGATGTTCACGGCGATCCCCGAGGCAAACTTCGGGCTGAACCTCGACCCCTCGCATCTCGTCTGGCTGATGATCGACTACGAGCGCGCGATCTACGACTTCGGCGACCGCATCTTCCACGCGCACGCCAAGGATCTCGAGGTGCGCAACGACGGCCTCTACCGCCACGGCACCTTCTCGGGCGGCATCGGCTGGCAGGTCCCGCGGCTCCCCGGGCTCGGCACGGTCGACTGGAGCCGGTTCGTCGCGGCGCTGTACGCGGTCGGGTACGACCACGTGCTCTCGGTCGAGCACGAGGACCGGCGCTTCGAGGGCTCGCAGGAGCTGGTCGAGCGCGGGTTCCTGCTCGCCCGGAACACACTTGCGCCATTGATTGTCTAACGATGTCGAGAACGGCTCGCCCGCTCCGACTTAGAGGCGTGATGTGGAACGCACGCGCACCCGCGGCTGGTGGCTCAGACACACTGCGCATCTCGCCCGGGTCGGGCTTGAACGTAGGCACCGCTATGCCCTGCGCCCGACCCGTGCGACCTGCTTGGTCTGAGCCATCCCCACGGGCACGCAGTTCCACATCAAGCCTCTGTCAACAGCAGCCTCGACGAAGGAGTGACGAGATGAAGTACATGATCATGATGTTCGGGAGCGCGGGCGAGATGATGGAGGTGAAGTCGCCGGAGTGGATCAGGGAGATGATCCAGTTCATGCGTCAGCTCGACGCGGATCTCACGAGCTCGGGTGAGCTGGTCTTCAACGCCGGGCTCGCCGACGCCACCGCGGCGAAGACGGTGCGCTTGACCGACGGCCTGCCCGTCGCCACGGACGGCCCGTACGCGGAGGCGAAGGAATCGCTGATCGGCTACTGGGTGCTCGACGTCGAGAACGAGGCGCGGATCCTCGAGATCGCCGGGCAGATCGTCGAGTGGTCGCAGGTGGTCGAGGTGCGCCCGCTCGGGACCGCCCCGGAGGTTTGACGGGCGCGCGGCACATCGAGGGCCTGCTGCGCGAGTTGGCGCCGCAGGCCCTCGGCACGCTCGTGCGGCGCCACGGACAGTTCGATGCCTGCGAGGACGCCGTGCAGGAAGCGCTGCTCGCGGCCGCCCTGCAATGGCCGGGAGAAGGCACTCCCGACAGCCCGTTGGCGTGGCTTGTCACGGTCGCCGAGCGGCGGCTGACCGACGAGTGGCGCAGTGAGAGCGCGCGGCGACGCCGGGAGGAAATGGACGCGGTACTCGACGTGGCCGGCCGTGCCCCGGGCCCGGATCACGACGACACCCTCACGCTGCTCTTCCTCTGCTGCCATCCGTCGCTCTCTGCTCCCTCGCAGCTCGCGCTTACGTTGCGCGCGGTGGGCCGCCTGACGACCGCGGAGATCGCAAATGCGTTCATGATCCCCGAGGCGACGATGGCGCAGCGCGTCAGCCGGGCGAAGCAGAGCATCAGGGCCGCCGGCGTCACGTTCGAACCGCCGCTCCCGTCCGAGCGGGCAGAGCGCCTACGCGTGGTCATGCACGCGCTCTACCCTCGTCTTCAACAAGGCCTACCTGCAGCGCGCAAACCTGACGGCCGAGGCGATCCGGCTGACTCGGCTGCTGCACCGGCTGGTGCCCGAGGAGCACGAAGGGGCCGGACTCCTCGCGCTCATGTTGCTCACCGACGCCCGCCGAGCCGCGAGGTCGGAGCCCGACGGCACGCTCGTCCCGCTCGCCGACCAGCAGCGCGAGCTCTGGGACAAGGAGCAGATCGCAGAGGGGATCGCGCTGCTGACACGGACGCTCGGCCGCGGCCCGGCTGGGCCGTACCAGGTGCAGGCTGCGATCGCGGCCGTGCACGACGAGGCCGCGAGCGCCGAGGACACCGACTGGCCGCAGATCCTCGCGCTCTACGGTGTGCTCGAGCACGTCTCGCCCGGGCCCGTCGTCACGCTCAACCGTGCGGTCGCGCTCGCAATGGTCGAAGGCCCGCACGCAGGGCTTGCTCTGCTCGACACGCTCGAAGGCGACGAGAGCATGGCGCACACGCACCGTCTCGACGCCGTGCGCGCGCACCTGCTGGAACGCGCCGGAGACACGGCCGCCGCGCGCGAGTGTTACCGGCGCGCGGCGCGGATGACGAGGAGCATCGCGGAGCGGCAGTACCTCGCGCTCCGTGCGGCCGCGCTGACTTAAGAGGACTCGACGCGTTGGTTGGCGAGATCGAATTCCCGAAGCGTGCGATGGGTTTGTGCCCTGCTCTGGATTGCCAGTGAGCGGTACAATAGAAACTGGACAGTCGCCTTCTGTTAGTTGAGTTACCCGAAGGCCCGCCTCGCGGCGGGCCTTCGTGTGTCCTGGAGCCCGAGGGCCGGACTAGGGAACGAGCACGTACTTGATGCCGGCGCCGGCGCGCGTCGCGGCGAACGCCTGCTCCCACTCCGTGAGCGGCACGGCATCCGAGAACAGCGGCTCGAGGTCGACCTGCCGGTCGCCGATCAACTGCAGCGCCCGTTCCCACGACGTCGGCGTCGACGCGTTCCCCGAGGTGACGATCAACTCGCCGAAGCAGACGAGGTCGAATGGGATTGAGACGGGCTTCCCGGCGAGCCCGATCTGCACGTAGCGCGCACCGCGGCGCGCCGATTCGAGCGCAAACGTGATCCCGGCCTCGTGACCCGAGCACTCGACGACGACGTCGAAGTCGCCGGCCGGGCCGTCGTCTGTGGTCGAGGTGGTGAAGCCGAGACGTTTTGCAACCTCGAGCCGCGGTCCATCGCGGAGCGTGCCGCGCACGTGGACGTCGCCGCCCGCAGCGCGAGCCACCTGGGCGGCAAGCAGCCCGATCGGGCCCGGCCCGACGACGAGGACACCGTTACCGGCCGCGACGCGCTCGGGGTTCAGGAGCGACTGGCAGCAGCAGGCGAGCGGCTCGGTCATCGCCGCGACGCGCCCATCCAGCCAGTCGGGGATCCGGTGCAGGTTCCGCGCCGGAACGTGCAGGCGGGGCGCGAAGCCACCGTCGACGAACGAGCCGATCGACCGGCGCTCGAGGCAGAGGTTGATCCGTCCGTCGAGACAGAACCCGCACTGCCCGCACGTCGAGAAGTACGTCTCCGTTACGACGCGCGCGCCGCGCCAGGCATCGTCGACGCCGTCCCCGAGCTCGGCGACCACGCCCGAGACCTCGTGCCCCATGGTGACGGGCGGCTGGGATGCGTACTCCCCGTCGTAGATGTGGATGTCGGTGCCGCAGATTCCCGCCGCGACGACGTCGAGCACGACGTGCCCGGGCGCGGCTGCGGGCTCCGGCCGGTCGCTCAGCGCGACGTTCCCGGCGCCCGGTGCGAGCTTCGTCAGGCCGCGCACGGCAGCTCCTCGATCTGCTGCTCGGGGTTCACGCCGCTTCCACGGTGATCTCGAGTGTCGACGTACGCGTCTCGCCGGGCGCGAGCACCGGCAGCCGGCCTTCGGCCCGGTCGTGCGCGCGCCCGAGCACCGAGCAGTTGGCCGGTTCGATCCCGAGCACGCCGAGCGACGGGTCGATCCACTGCCAGAGGCGGGGGAGGCTCGAGCGGACGCGGACGCGGATGTTCCCGAAGCCCACTGTCGCCCTCGAGGCGCCGATGTGCTCGTAGACGCGCTCCGGCCCGGGCGGTCCCAGCTCGCGCCAGTCACCTGCCCGCGCGTCGTCGTCGCGTGGCACGACCTCGCCGGCATCGGTCGTGACCGTGTCCCAGAGCAGGTTCACGTGGTAGAGCAGTGGTGCGGGCTCAGGTGCGCCGCCCGTGTTGCGCACTACGTCCGTGACGCGGACCGCGCCGTCGATGACCGCGATCTCGCGCGTCAACTCGAGCGCCGCATCGACCACGCGCCCGCGGATGGCAGTGCTCTCCACTTCGACATCGTGCGCGGTCAGCGAGGTGTACCAGCCGTGCTGCGGCTGTCCCTCGGACGGCACGCCGACGTTTCCCAGCCCGCACGTGAACATCAGGCCGCCGCCGAACGAGTCGAAGAACTCGCCCCGCCACGGGACATGCCCGAGCTGCGACTCCCACGAGAAGCGCTCGCCGCCGAGGCGTGCAGCGCCGAGGTCGAGTCCCCGAGTGGGAAGGACGTCGACACTCAGGTCGACGTGTTCGAGCGTCAGGGTCTCGATCACCGTGGCTCGATCACCGTGGCAGCTCCACGTCGAAGTCGACGTCGAGCCCGTACCGCGTGCCCACGTAGCGGCTCTCGGTCAACTCCAGCGGCACGCTCTTGTCGTCGTGGATCAGGCGGCGTTCGACGAGCAACGGCTCGCCCCGCTTCACGCCGAGCAGCTTTGCGTCCTCGGCGCTCGCCGACTCCGCCGAGATCGCGGCGCGGCCGGCGGTCGGGACGAGACCGGCGCCCGCGAGCGTAGCGAAGACCGACGCAACCTCGACGTCGCCGTCGAGCAAGTTGCCCACGAGCGCCGACGGAAAGACCGCCGTCTCGAGTGCCACCGGCTCGCCGTTCGCCTCGCGCACGCGGCGCAGGACGAAGACCTCGTCCGTCGCGAGCTTGCGCGACTCGTCAGGCGTCGCAGTGCGGCGCGTGCGCTCGACGACGCGCGACGAAGGGGTGGCGCCGCGGCGGCGCATCTCGTCGCTGAAGGAGAGGATGTGGCTTGCGGTCCGGTTCGCGCGTGCCGGAGCGACGAACGTGCCGCGGCCGGGCTCGCGGTAGACGAGCCCTTCCTGCACCAGCCGCTGCATCGCGCCCCGCGCGGTCATGCGCGAGACGCCGAACTCCTCGCACAGCTGCGCGTCCGACGGCAGCGGGGCATGCGGGTCGAGCGTCGCGATGCGCGAGCGCAGCGCCTGCTCGATCTCGTAGTAGCGCGGGACGAACCCGGTCATGCGTCGACGGCCCAGCGCTCTGGATAATGCAGCGGCACGCCGCACAGGCCGACGTCGAGGAGCGTCAGGTGCCAGCGGCCGAGGTTCGCGGACACGAGCCGGTCGCGCGCGCCGCCGACGAAGACGATGTTCGTCGGAGCAGCGAGCAGCGTCCCCTGCGGGTCCTCGGCGATCACCTCGACATGCCCGTCGCGTGCGATGTGGACGATCCGGTCCGGCCGGTAGCAGGAGACGATCACGCCCCCGTCGTCTGTGAACGCGATCCCGTCGGGGACGGTGCCGTCGAGCCGTGTCACCTCTTCGACTTCGCCGGTCGCGAGGTCGAAGCGGTTCACGGTCGGCGAATAGCTCTCGACCATCCACAGGTGCCGCCCGTCTGGCGTGACGGCGCATCCGTTCGGAAAGTGGGGCAGGCGCTCGGAGAAGAGCTCGAGCTCGCCGTCCGCGGCGAGACGGAAGACCTTCCCGTCATCGGCGCCCCAGCTTCCCGAGTCGGAGAAGTACAGCGTCCCGTCGGGCGCGAAGGCCGGGTAGTTCGGGAGCGTGAAGCCGTCGTGCAGCGTCGACACCGCACCGTCCGCGAGCGCGCAGAGCGCGCCGGTGCCCGAGCAGCAGATGGCGATCCGGCTCCGGCCGTCGACGGCCAGTCCAAGGACGAAGCCTGGTGCGCGTGGAGCTTCCTCCCACGTGCGCGCGTCGACGTCGACGCGGTAGAGCTGTCCGTCCTCGCCGCCCGCCCAGAGGACTCCGGTCGCCGGGTCCCAGGCGACGCCCTCGGGGTGGTCGAGCCCCTCGACGAGGACTTCAGTCGCGGACATGACCGACGGCTCCGTTGATCGTCAGGCCACCGTCGACGACGAGCTCGTGCCCGGTCACGTAACGGGCGGCATCGCTCGCGAGGAAGAGGATCGTGTCCGCGACCTCCTCGGACGTGCCGATGCGGCCCACCGGGATGCGCTGCTCGTAGGTGCGACGCACTTCCGGCGTGTATGCCGTCGCGTTGAGCGGCGTGTCGGTCGCGCCCGGCGCCACGGTGTTGACGGTGATCGAGTGCGGAGCGAGCTCGAGCGCGAGCGTTTTCGTCAGCGCGTCGATCGCGCCCTTCGCGGCGATGTATGCGCCGAAGTCGGGCACGGCGAGGATGCGCGCCGCGGACGTCACGTTGACGATCCGCCCGCGTCCGGCGGCGAGCATCCGCCGCGCCGCCGCGCGGCACCCGTAGAAGTAGCCGTGCAGGTTCGCGCGCAGCAGCCCGTGCCAGTCCTCGTCGGACGTCTCGACGAGCGGCTTGACCATCAGGCGTGCCGCGTTGTTCACCCACACGTCGATGCCGCCCCAGTCGGCCTCGACCCGGGCGGCGAGTGCCTCGACGGCGTCCGGGTCTCCGGTGTCGCCGGGGACGAAGATGCCTTCGACAGGCGACCCGCCGTCGAGCGACATGCCGGCAACGCGCGCGCCTGCGGCCGCGAAGCGGCGCGCCACGGCTTCGCCGATGCCGCTCGAAGCGCCCGTGACGACGACGCGCCTGCCGGCCAGGCTGGAGGGCCCGTCCATGCGGCGACTGTATAGCTGTCTAGATGGTTGAGCAAGCAGCGGGATCCCAGGCGAAGGCACGCGCGGGGTTCCTGACGAAGATCTGGTCCGACAGGTCGCTGCCGAGCTCGCGCTCGAGGCGCGGCTTGAAGCGCGCGAAGACGTAGTCGAGCCCGGGGCCGCCGCCGTAGGCGCGCAGCATCCCGCGCCGGCCGACGTCGCCGCCGAGCAAGAGGCGCTCGGCGTGGCCGCGCTCGGCCAGCTCGGCGATCAGCTGCAGGATCGTCGAGTCGGGCCAGTACTTCGCGCGTCCCGGGCCGTCGAGCTGGAGCGTGGCGCCGGTCGAGGCGGTCTCGGCGTGCTCGCCCGCGTCCGGGTTGCGGTCGACGTGCGCGAGGATCACCGAACTGGGAGGGACGCCGAGCGACGAGAGCCGCTCGACGAGGACGAGCCCCATCGTTCCGTGCTGTGTGTGCACGCAGACGGGCGCGCCCGTGCGCGCGTGCGCGGCCGCGACGGCCTCGAACGCCTTCTCCTCGAACGGAGTCAGATGGTGGTAGCTCGCGCCGGCCTTGATCACGCCGCAGCGTTCGGCAAGCTCTGCCTCGAAGCGCCTGGAAAGCTCATCCACTGTCTCTGCGCGGTACGGATCGTCGGCCGTGTAGTGGGCGTCGCGATGGAGGCCGGTCGCGGAAACGACGTGCAGGCCCGTCTCCCGGGCGACGTGCGCGAGCCCGTCCAGGTCCCGTCCGAGCCCGAGCGGCGTCCAGTCGACGAGCGAGTGGGCACCCGCGGCGAGGAGCGCGCGGGCTTCGTCGGTCGCCTTGTCGCGGTCGAGGAACTCCTCGCCCGGCTGCGCCGGCGTGTCGAGGAAGAGGTGCTCGTGCGCGTCGCATGGACCGAGGTCGCCCGGCGCGATGTCGCCGAGAACAGTACGAACGATCACGCGGCGGATCGTACGGGAAGGTTCCCGGCGCTCACCCCGGGCAGGGCCGCGTGTTCTGGATCTTCGCCGCGCCGTGTGCGCTCGGGCTCGTCTTCGTCCACCGCCTCGTGCCGGAGACGAAGGCACGCATGTTCCCGGAAATCGAGGCGGAGTTCCGCGAACGCTTCGTGCGGGGTCGGTTTTCCCCGTCCGGGGTCGGGTAGCGGCAAGGGGATGGAAGCGATGCGCTTCAGAGACCGGACGGATGCTGGACACTTCCTCGCCGAGCGGCTCCGTTCGTACGCAGGGCGGGACGACGTGATCGTGCTTGCGCTCCCGCGCGGCGGCGTCCCAGTTGGATACGAGGTGGCGCGGCAGCTCGACGCGCCGCTCGACGTTCTCTCCGTGAGAAAGTTGGGCGTGCCCGGCCATGAGGAGCTCGCGATGGGGGCCGTCGCGAGCGGCGGGGAGCTCGTGCTGGACGAGAGTCTCGTGGCACGGCTCGGGATTCCGCTCGGCGAGCTACCGCGGAGGATCGAAGCCGAGCTGCGGGAGCTCGAACGACGCGAGGCGGTGTACCGCGAAGGTCGCCCGCCGCCGAACCTGGAAGGCAAGACGGTCGTGCTCGTGGACGACGGGCTCGCAACGGGCTCGACGATGCGCGCCGCGGTGCTGGCGGCTCGCCGCCGGCATCCCGCGCGGATCGTGGTCGCGGTGCCGGTTGCAACGCCCCAGGCCTGCGACGACCTCCGCGACGTGGTCGACGAGGTCGTGTGCGGCATCAGACCGCAGTTCTTGCAGGCGGTGGGCCTCTGGTACGCGGACTTCTCGCAGACGAGCGACGACGAGGTACGCGACCTGCTCGCCCGCGCGTCGGAGGCCACGGCGGCCGGAGCGCCCGCATGAATCAGTTCGAAGCAAGGAGGGACAACGATGGCAGTCAAGTTGAACCGATCGGGCTTCGAGCACGCACAGAGCCTGATCGAAACGGGTCGGGTCGTGATCGACGATCGCGACGCATGGAGCGAGCACCAGCCGTCGGCCGACGAGGAGAACCGCTTCATCGACGACCATGGCTGGAGCGAGTACGGAAAGTGGCACCTCGGGGTCGACGACGAAGCGACGTCCGAGACGAAGGCGCACTACAAGTTCCCCTCCGGCGACTTCGAGAAGGTGCACCGCTGCGCGATCCTTTCCGCCGAGTCGCGCGCGGGCCAGTACAAGCACGACGACATTGAGAAAGCCGTCGCACACCTGCACGGCATGCTCGAGGCGGTTGCCGCGCACTAGGCGATGGATCTGCGGCGCAATGGACCTGCTGCGGGCGGCGTCGGCCGCCCGCAGCAGTCTGTTTGGTCAGTCGGCGGTTCTGCGTTCCGCCCCCATCGCCACCGAGAGGATGCGGTAGGCGACAGGAGAGAGCTTCGTTCGCGGACCTAACGGCAGCCGGAGAGCCACCTAGGAATCTCCTCAGGAAGCACCACCGACGGCTGCCGTCAGGTCGTAGACCGTGACACCGCCGACGGTCTGGCTGGGGAAGATGTTCGCCACCCAGGCGGCGATCGCGCTCGAGCTGCTCGATCCGCCGCCGCGCCCGCCGCCCGCCAGGAAGTAGTGGATCTTCCGTGCCGCGACCAGGCTCTTGAACTGCGCCAGCGTGGGTGCCGGATCGGTGCCGTTGAAGCCGCCGATCGCCAGCACCGGCTCGCCGGAAGCGAGCTGCGGGCCGGCCGCGCTGTTCGAGCCGACTGCCGCCGCGACCCAGGTGTAGCTGCTCGCATCCTTCTGCAGCAGCGCAACGAGCGCGGCGCTTGGCATCGAGGAGTCGAGGAGGCCGCCCAATCCACCGCGGCCGCCGAAGTTCGCGCCGCCGAAGCCGCCGCGACCGGCCGGCGGCGCAAACCCGCCGCCTCCGGGTACGCCGAAGCCGCCTCGCGGACCGCCGAAGCCACCGCCGCCACCCATCGTTGACGCGCCGGCGGGACCCGCGGTCGGCAAGGCGCCGCCGTGCGCCGTCGAGGCGGTCTGCAGCGCATAGGCGGCCGGAGCCGCGAGCGCGCTTGCGACGGCGAGCACCACGGCGATCCGAGCAAGGCGCAGTGACGGGGGCGCCAGCGCGAGCGTCGCTCCCGCGAGGCCGGCGCTGAGCACGACGAAGCGAAGCCATGGCTGCCAGGTAGGTGTCCGGTCGAGGAGCACGTAGGCCCAGACCGCTGTGCTGCCGATTGCGATCGCGAGCGCCAGCCGGGCAACGAGCAGCTCGCGGCGCGCCCACGTCCAGGTGATGCCGATACCGAAGAGGGCTGCAATCGGCGGCGCGAGCACGACCATGTAGTAGGGGTGAATGATCCCCTGCGCGTAGCTGAGCACGAGCCCCGTCACGACGAGCCACGAGCTCCAGAGGAGGATCGCCGCGCGACGAAGGTCGGTCCGCTTGGCGCGCCGGCCGAGCCAGAGGGTGGCGACGCCGAAGCAGAGCGCGGCCGGAAGTAGCCAGGCGATCTGGGTTCCCATCTCGGCGTTGAACAGCCGGCTAATTCCTGTCGGCCCCCACTGGCCGGCGTTCCCGGTGCGGCCGCCGCCGACGACGCTGCCGGCCTCGTTGCCCGTCAGGCGGCCGAATCCGTTGTAGCCGAAGATCAGATTGAGGATGTTGTTGTCTTGCGAGCCGCCGATGTACGGCCGGCTCGACTCGGGCCAGAGGGCGACGATCGCGACCCACCACGCCGCGGAGACGAAGAGTGCCGCGCCTGCGGCGAGCAGCTGCAGGAGCCGCCGCCGCAATGGAGTGGGCGCGAGGACGAGATAGACCAGCGCGAAGCCCGGGACGACGATCAGCGCCTGCAGCATCTTCGTCAGGAAGCCGAAGCCGATCAGCACGCCCGCAAGCGCCAGCAATCGTGTTTGGCCCTTCTCGACGGCGCGCGTCATCGCGTAGGCGGAGCCGATGAGCAGCAGGGTCAGCTGCGCGTCCGGGTTGTTGAGGCGGAACATCAAGACCGCGACCGGCGTCAGCGCGAGCGCCGCGCCTGCCAAGAGGCCCGCCGTCGGAGTGAACCAGCGCCGCACGGCCGCGTAGAGCAGCGCGACGGAGGCGATTCCCTCCAGGGCCTGGGGGACGAGGATGCTCCAGCTGTTGACGCCGAACAGACGCGCCGAGATGCCCATCACCCAGAGCGACGCCGGGGGCTTGTCGACGGTGATGAAGTTCGACGAGTCGAAGGAACCGAAGAAGAACGCCTTCCAGCTCTTCGTCGACGCCTGGACGGCCGCCGAGTAGAAGGCGTTGGCCCATCCGTTTGCGGCCAGGCCGGCGAGGTAGAGCACCGCGGTGCCGGCGAGCAAGACGAGCAGTGCCGGGCGAACCCAGGCTGCATCCTCGGCGCGCCCTCGCACGAGGCTGCGGAGCTCCGGTGCGCTCCGGCCGCGGACCCGGAGCGTGTTCCCGACGGCGCTCATCAGACCTCCTCCGGCGCTGCGCGGCGAGTGTTGAAGACCCACGCGCGCAGCAGAGCGAAGCGAAGAATGGTGGCCAGCAGGTTCGCGAACGTCAGCACCGCGATCTCGAGCCAGCGCGCAGGGTGCGTGACCAGCGCATGCAAGGTGGCGAGCGTGCCGGACGTGAGCGCCAGCGCGAGGCCGAACACGAGCAGGCCCTGAAGTTGATGGCGAAGCATGTGTGCGCGCCTTCGGATTTCGAATGTGAAGTGGCGGTTCGCGGCCGTGTTGAGGACCGCGGTGACGAGCAGGGCGAGTGCGTTCGCGGCCTGCGGCGGCAAGGCGCTTCTCAGGGCTGCAAAGAGGGCGATGTACGCCAGCGTCGAGACGACGCCGATGCCGGCGAAGCGCGTGACTTGTCCTCCGAAACCGGATGTTCTCGGCAGGCGGCCGCGCGCGAGCCGCAGCACACCGCGCAAATCGGCGAGTGCCGTCGCGAAAATGTCCACGCGAGAGTCCGGATCTTCGACCCAGTCGACCGGTACCTCGTGGATGCGGAGCCCGGAGCGCTCGGCGACGACCAGGAGCTCGGTGTCGAAGAACCACGAGCGGTCCTCCACGAGCGGCAGCAACGTGCGCGCGCGATCCGCTCGGATCGCCTTGAAGCCGCACTGGGCGTCCGAGAACCGTGCGCGCAGAACGGTGTGGAGGATCCTGTTGTAGATCCGCGAGATGATCTCCCGCTTCGGGCCGCGGCTGACCCGCGCCCCGCGCGTGAGCCTGCTTCCGATCGCAAGGTCACTGTGGCCGGAGAGGAGCGGCGCGACCAGCGGCAACAGAGCCGACAGCCCAGTCGAGAGGTCGACGTCCATGTAGGCGAGCACGTCTGCGTCGCTCGCCGACCACACCGCGTGCAGCGCGCGGCCCCGCCCGCGCTCGTCGAGCCGAACTGCGCGCACAGAGGTCAGTCGTCGCGTCAGATCGGTTGCGAGCTCCCACGTCCCGTCGGTGCTGCCGTTGTCCGCGATCGTGACCCGGAAGGTGAAGGGAAAGTTCTCGACGAGATAGGCATGGAGGCGCTCGACGCTCGCGGCGAGCCCGGCCGCCTCGTTGTAGACGGGGACGACGATGTCGACGGCCGGCGGCGGCAACCCGCCGGCAAGGGCCGGCCGCTCCAGGCCGGTGGGGCGTTGAAGGCGTGCGGTGGACATGGCGCCAGTGTTCTGCGGCCACCTAGGAGCGCGGTGAGGTTGTGCTGTGCCGGGGCTAAGAGTCCACGCGGTGATGCTGACCATCAACGACTTGCGAAAGACTTTCGAAACAGAAAATTTTGAAGGTCTATTGACTTCATGTGAAAGAGAATCGTAAGTTGGCGTCTCTCGGAACTCGGACGATGGAGGACGGGTTTGGGCGACGGCGCCCCCGATCATGAAATCCCAGGCTCGACCGCAAGCGACCGGATGAACCGCGTCCTCGAGCTGCTCGAGACCCGCGACGCGGTCAGCGTGACGGAGCTCGCGCACGCGTTCGCGGTCTCCGAGGTCACCGTGCGCAACGATCTGGGACTGCTTGCGAGTCAGGGCTTGGTCGCCCGCATCCGCGGTGGTGCGCGTGCTCTGCAGAGAGGGCAGTCGGAGGTCGCGTTCGACGTCCGGCTCCGGGTTCAAGAGGAGGAGAAGCGTGCGATCGCGCGCGCGGCCGCCGCGATGGTCGGCGACGGCGAGGCGATCGCCCTCGACTCGAGCACGACTGCGTACTACATCGCGCTCGAGCTTCGTGAGAAGCGCGAGCTCGTCGTCGTCACGAACGGGCTACGTGTCGCTTCGGCTCTCGCCGACGCAGCAGGTGTCAGCGTGATCGTCCCGGGCGGCATCCTTCGACTCGCGGCCATGTCGCTTGTCGGCGACTTCGCCTCTGCCGTCCTGCGGACGACCAGCATCGGTAAAGGCTTCTTCGGTGCGCGGGGGGTCAACCTGGACCGTGGCCTCATGGACCTCAACCCGGAGGAGGTTCGCATCAAGCGCGAGCTGGCGGAGGTCTGCGAGCGCGTGATCGGCGTGTTCGATCACACGAAGTGGCGGAGGAAGGCCCTGCTGACGTTCGTGCCGACGCAGCGAATCAGCGCGATCGTCACCGACGCCGCCGCGCCGGCCGAGCTGATGCAGGAATGGCGGGACCACCAGATTGAAGTCGTCGCCGCCGAGCTCGCCCCGGAGCCGAACACGGCTCAGCGTTCTCCGCTTCGGCGGGCGTTCCCGGCCTCCGATCTCGAGGAGGTGACGGATACGAGCGCGTGACCTCTGGCCGGCGCCCGTGACCTCGCGGTGGCGGGCCTGCACGAACCCCCAATCATTGCTCGTGATCGAAAGGACGAAAAAATGAAGGGCCGTTTCATGAAGCAGGTCACCTCGATCGGTCTCATCTGTGTGCTCGGCGTGATCGTGCTGGCGACTGCCACGGCAGCCACCTCGCTGAAGACCGGATTGAAGGTCTTCGTCATTCCGAAGAACCTCGGCAACCCCTACTTCACCACCTCAGACAGCTTCAAGTCCGGTGGTGCGCTGAAGGCGCTTGCGGAGCTGAAGGAGCAGGGCAAGGAGACGAGCGGCACGCAGGCGACTGCCGCGTCACAGCTTCCGGCGATCCAGGCCGCGATCACGAAGGGCGCAAACGGGCTCATCGTCTCCGCGACCGATGCGTCGGCGCTCTGCCCGACTCTCAAGCAGGCGATGGCCAAGAAGATCGCCGTTGTCACCTACGACTCCGACGCTCCGGCCTGTCGCAACATCTTCATCAACCAGGCGGACTCGAAGGCGATCGGCACGAGTGAGGTCGACCTGCTCGCGAAGCAGATCAACAGCACCGGCGAGATCGCAGTGGTGTCGGCTGCGGCTTCGGCGACGAACCAGAACGCGTGGATCGGTTACATGAAGACGCAGCTGAAGAAGTACCCGAACATGAAGCTCGTCTCCGTGGTCTACGGCAATGACGATCCGACCGTGTCGACGCAGGTGACGCAAGGGCTGCTTCAGCAGTTCCCGAACCTCAAGGGCATCATCTCGCCCACGACCGTCGGGATCGCTGCGGCGGCGGCAGTGCTCGACACCGCGCAGTACCGCGGCAAGATCAAGCTGACGGGCCTCGGCACGCCGAACCAGCTGCGCAAGTACGTCCTCGACGGCACGATCGAGGCGTTCGAGCTCTGGAACCCGGCCGACCTCGGCTACCTCGCCGCGTACGCAGCGGTGAACGTGGCCTCCGGCAAGCTCACCGGCAAGGCCGGCCAGACGTTCACCGCCGGCAAGCTCGGCAAGTACAAGGTGGGCGCGAAGAGCACCGTGCTCCTCGGCCCGCCGTTCGTCTTCAACAAGGCGAACATCGGCAAGTTCCACTTCTAGGTGTTCGAACAGGGCGTGCCGGACCTCCTGCCGGCACGCCTGCTCCTTCTAGGCTTCTCGTTTCACGCCCGTGACATGACCGAACAGCAGCCCATCCTCTCGCTCGAGCACGCGTCGAAGTCATTCGGTGCGATCCACGCGTTGGAGGACGTGTCGATCGACTTACATGCGGGCGAAGTGCACGCCCTGGTGGGTGAAAACGGCGCCGGCAAGTCGACGCTCGTAAAGATTCTCGGGGGCGTGCATCTCCCCGACACGGGCTCGCTGCGCATCGGTGGGCACGACATCGTTCTGCAGGGGCCGGCCGCCTCACGCGACGCGGGTGTCGCGATCATCTACCAGGAGCCGATCATGTTCCCCGACCTGACGGTCGCCGAGAACATCTTCATTGGGCGGCAGCCGCTGCGCGCAGGGCGGCGGATCGATGTCGGTGCGATGAACTCGCAAGTGACGGAGATCTTCGGGCGGCTCGGCGTGCCGCTCGATCCCGCCCGCATCGCGCGCGGCCTCTCGATCGCAGAGCAGCAGATCGTCGAGATCGCCAAGGCGCTGTCGCTCAGTGCGAGGGTGATCGTGATGGACGAGCCGACGGCGGCTCTCTCGGCGTTCGAGGTCGAGCGGCTCTTCCGGGTCGTCGAGACCTTGCGTGCGTCGGGCGTGGCCGTCCTCTTCATCTCGCATCGGCTCGAGGAGGTTTTCGCGCTGTGCGAGCGCGTCACTGTGCTCCGCGACGGTCGCCTGGTCATCTCGCGCGAGCTCTCCGGTCTCACCGGGGACGATCTCGTGCGCGCGATGGTCGGTCGTGAGCTGCCGGAGCGTGTCATGCAGGAACAGAGCATCGGAGACACGGTGCTGCGCGTCGAGCGCCTCACGCGCGAAGGCGTGTTCGTTGACGTGTCCTTCGATGTTCGCGCCGGCGAGATCGTCGCGCTCGCGGGGCTCGTGGGGGCCGGCCGCAGCGAGGTCGCGTGCGCGATCTTCGGGATCGATCGGTATGACGCCGGCAGCGTCATGGTCAATGACAAGCCGTTGCGCCGGGCCTCACCGACGGCGGCCATGGCGGCGGGAGTCGGGCTCGTTCCCGAGGACCGGCGTCAGCAGGGTCTCGTGATGGAGATGTCGATCGGCCGGAACATCTCGCTCGCGTCGTTGGCGCGGCTGCGTCGCGCCGGCTTCATTCGCGCAGCGGCTGAGCGCCGGTTCGCGCGCGACTGGGCGGCGCGGCTGCAGGTCAAGTACGGGCGCCTCGCCGATCCGATGACGTCGCTCTCGGGCGGGAACCAGCAGAAGGCCGTGCTCGCGAAGTGGCTTGGACGGCAGCCGTCGCTGCTGATCGTCGACGAGCCGACACGTGGCATCGACGTCGGCACGAAAGCCGAGGTTTACCGCCTGCTCGAGGAGCTCGCGGCGCAGGGCGTGGCGATCCTTGTCATCTCCTCGGAGCTCCCCGAGGTGCTCCGTCTCGCCGACCGCGTCCTCGTGATGCGAGAAGGACGGCTCGTCGCCGACTTCGCGCACGTGGACGCAACCGAGGAGTCGATCGTCGCCGCAGCGACGGGCCAGCGCGATCAGGCGGCGGCGTGACCGCGACGGTCGAACCGCAGACGACGACCTCGTCGTTCGCCGATTCGGCAAACGCCCGGCGGCTCGTCGATCTCGTCTTCCGGCTGAGGGAGTTCGGGATCGTCGCGGTACTCGCCTTGCTTGTGCTCGTGACCGCCCTGGTCGAGCCACGGTTTCTCGACCTTTCGAACATTCAATTCATCCTCGTGGACGCGACGATCTTCGCGTTGCTGGCCCTGGGTCAGACCATGGTCGTCCTGACCCGCAACGTCGACCTCTCGATCGGATCGGTGTTGGGTCTGTCGGCATTCCTGTCGGCGAATCTCTTCGGGCACCACCACGGCATCTCGATCGTGCTCGTGTTCGTCGTCGGGGGTGCGATCGGCGTTGCCTGTGGCTTGGTGAACGGGTTCCTCACCGTCGCCGGCCGTGTGCCGAGCCTCGTGGTGACGCTCGCCATGCTGTACATCATTCGCGGCGTCGACACGCTCGTCGTGGGAGGCGGGCAGGTTGTCGCAAGCTCTTTGCCGAACTCGTTCCTCGAGATCCCGAGGAAGACCGTGGCCGGCATTCCGGTCCTCGCGATTGTCGTCGCGCTTGTCGTTGCCGCAGGCGCGTACTACCTGCGGTCGTTCCGATCGGGTCGCGAGCTGTATGCGATCGGATCGAACCCCGACGCCGCGCGGCTCGCCGGGATTCCGAGCGGCAGGCGCGTGTTCACCGCGTTCGTGATCTGCGGGGGGATCGCCGGGATCGCGGGCGTCCTCTATGCGGCTCGCTACGGAACGATCGACTCCACGGCCGGGAGTGGGTACGAGCTGTCGGTGATCGCAGCGGTTGTCGTCGGAGGGGTGGCGATCTTCGGTGGCAGCGGGAGCGCGGTCGGTGCAGCCTTCGGTGCGCTCCTTCTGAACACGATTCTCTCGGCGCTCTACGTCCTCGGTGTCTCGCCGTTCTGGAACCAGGCGATCGCGGGAGCGTTGCTGCTCGGCGCGATCGCGCTCGACCGCGGTATCTCCCTCCAGCTCGCAGCAGCGTTGCGGAAGAGGAGGACGCACCTTGGCGCCTGACACGACTGCCGAGCGCATCCGGTCGCTGGTGCGCTGGGAGGTTGGCCTCACCGTTGCGCTCGTTGCGGTGATCGTCTTCGGAATCACTGCGTCTTCGCAGTTCCTGACGAGCTCCAACCTCTTCTATCTCAACCTCTCGATCGGCGAGATCGCGATCATGGCGCTCCCGATGACGATGCTGATCGTGACGGGGGAGATCGACCTCTCCGTCGCGTCGATCCTCGGCATGTCGAGCGCGCTCACCGGCGATCTCTACAGCCACGGCTGGCCGATGCCGCTCGTGATCGTCGCGGTCCTCCTTGTCGGTGCCGCAGCGGGCTGGTTCAACGGCTTCCTCGTGACGAAGGTGGGATTGCCGTCGCTCGCCGTCACGATCGGGACGCTGACCCTCTATCGCGGCATCGCCGTGGTCATTCTCGGCCCCAACACGATCTCGGACTTCCCCTCCAGGTACACGGACATCGGCGTGACGCCGCTGCCGTACACCGGCGGCTACCTCTCGTATTCCGTCGGGATCTTCATCGTGCTCGCGCTCGCGTTTGCGATCGTCCTGCACGCCACCCCTGCCGGACGCTCGCTCTTCGTGATGGGTGCCAACGAAGAGGCGGCGCGCTACGCCGGGATCCGGGTGAAGCGCACGAAGCTGATCCTGTTCGTCGTCTCCGGGATCGTGTGCGCGCTGGCGGGAATCCTCTACACGTTCCGCCTGTCGACGGCGGTGCAGGACAACGGGATCGGCCTCGAGCTCAGCGTCGTCACGATCGTCCTGCTCGGCGGCGTCTCGATCTTCGGTGGGCGCGGAACGATCGTCGGCGTTGTGCTTGCGCTCGCCGTCTTCGCCGGGCTCCAGAACGCGCTCTTGCTGACGAACTTCGAACAACGGGCGATGGGCGTCGTCACCGGCACGCTCCTGCTGCTCAGCGTGCTCATCCCGAACGTCTCGGCCTTCATCGAGCGCGGCCGCGAGTTCCTGAGACGCCGCGAGCTCGGCGCGGCGCGCGGTGCGCGAGCGCGCGAGGCGGCATCGTGACTGACGCAGTCCACGTCGCGTTCGACCTCGGCGCCGAAAGCGGCAGAGCGATGATCGGGCGCTTCCGCGACGACCGAATCGAGCTGGCCGAGGTGCGGAGGTTCCCGACCCGGTCCGTGCGCCTGCCGGACGGCCTCTACTGGGATGCGCTCGGTCTCTTCGGCGAGCTGACGTTGGCGCTGGCGGAGGTGCGCTCGGCGGGCGCGCACGTGAGAAGCGTCGGTGTCGACTCGTGGGGCGTCGACTTCGGATTGCTGGACGGGCACGGATCGCTGCTCGCCAACCCCTTGTCGCACCGCGACGGCCGTGGCGCGGCATTCGTGCGCGAGGCGCTGAACCGCGTGCCTGCCGAGGACGTCTACGCGACCACCGGCATCCAGCTCCTGCCGTTCAACACGCTGTTCCAGCTGCTCGCACTCGACGCCGCGTCGGCGCTCAATCGCGCCGAAACCCTGCTGCTGATGCCCGACCTGCTCGCCTACTGGTTGACGGGCGAACGCCATGTCGAGGAGACGAACGCCAGCACGACGCAACTTCTCGATGCGCGAACGGGCGACTGGGCTCTCGATCTCATTCAGCGGCTCGGTCTGCCGCGTGGCATGTTCCCGTCGATCGCCCGCGCGGGGTCGATTCTCGGCGGGCTCCTGCCGCACGTCGCCGAGACGACGGGGCTGCCGCGCTCCACGCCGGTCGCCACGGTGGCCTCGCATGACACCGCCTCGGCCGTCGTTGCGGTTCCCGCCACCTCGCAGAACACCGCCTACATCTCGAGTGGGACCTGGTCGCTTGTCGGCGTAGAGCTCGACGCCCCGGTGCTGTCGGCTCGTGCGCGGGCCGCGAACCTGACGAACGAGCGCGGGTTCGGCGGCACGATCCGCCTGCTCAAGAACGTCATGGGTCTCTGGCTGGTGCAAGAGTGCCGGCGCGCGTGGCTGCGCGAAGGGGATGCACCTGACTACGGCGAGCTCGCCGCAATCGCGGCGGCGGCGCCGGGTGGTGCGCTCTTCGACCCCGACCTCCCGGAGTTGCTGACGCCGGGCGACATGCCCGCGCGGATCCGCGCGGCCTGCACGCGCGCGGGGCAGCCGGCGCCCGACGAGCGGCCGGCCCTCCTGCGCGCGATCTTCGAGAGCCTCGCGTGCAAGTACCGGCTCGTCCTCGACGAGATCGAATCGGTCACCGGCCGGGCGATCGAGACCGTGCACGTGATTGGAGGCGGCTCCCAGAATGCCTTCTTGTGCCAGCTGACGGCGAACATCTCGCAGCGCGCTGTGGTCGCGGGCCCGGTCGAGGCGGCCGCGCTCGGGAACGTGCTCGTCCAGCTGCACGCCTTTGGTGACATCGCATCGCTCGCAGAGATGCGGGACGTCATTCGTTCGTCCACGCAGTTGAGTGCGTACGAGCCCGATTCCGAGACCGATCGCTGGCATGACTTGTACGGTCGCTTCTGCGCTGTACTCGAGTCGGAGGTTCTGACCGGATGACTGCTGGCTACGACCTGATCGCCGAACAGCTCGCGGCGCGCGGTGACGACATTGTGCGCGTGGAGGACGCTTTGCGCGCGCAGGAGGTTGAGACGCCGTCCTGGGCGTTCGGCAACTCCGGCACGCGCTTCGCGGTGTTCGCGCAGCCCGGCGCGCCTCGCGATCCGTTCGAGAAGCTCGAGGATGCAGGGGAGGTGCAGCGGTTGACGGGGATCGCCCGCTCGGTCGCGTTGCATATTCCGTGGGATCGGGTCGAGAACCTGAACGAGCTGCGCGAGCGGGCGGAGGAGCTCGGACTCCGGGTCGGTGCGATCAACCCCAATCTCTTCCAGGAGCCGGAATACAAGCTCGGAAGCCTCTGCAATCCCGACGGCGGCATCCGGCGCCGCGCGGTGGCGCACGTGCTCGAGTGCATCGGGTTCGCTGCGACGCTCGGCTCCGATGCGATCTCGCTCTGGCTCGCGGACGGGACGAACTACCCAGGCCAGGATTCGCTCACCGGACGACGCGCGCGGCTCACTGATGCTCTGCGCGAGATCTACGACGCTCTCGGCGACGAGCTGGAGCTGCTCGTCGAGTACAAGCTGTACGAGCCGGCCTTCTACGCGACCGATCTGGCCGACTGGGGCTCGGCTCTGCTCGCCTGCCAGGAGCTCGGCGAGCGCGCGAAGGTGCTCGTCGATCTCGGTCACCACGCCCAGGGCGTGAACATCGAGCAGATCGTCTCGCTCCTCCACGGCGCGGGCCGGTTGGGCGGTTTTCACTTCAACGACCGCAAGTACGGCGACGACGACCTGATCGTCGGATCGATCGACCCGTATCAGCTGTTCCGAATCTTCTTCGAGCTGATCGACACCGGTGCTTTCGAGCAGGGCATCCGGTTGACGATCGACCAGTCGCACAACGTCGAGGCGAAGATCGAGGCGATGATCCAGACCGTCATGAACCTGCAGGAGTCATACGCGAAGGCGCTGCTCGTCGACCGCAGCGCGCTCGACCGCGCGCAATCCGGCGGCGACATCCTCGCCGCGAACAGAATTCTCGTCGACGCCTACAACACAGACGTTCGGCCTCTTTGTGCGAAGGCTCGCGACGACCTCGGCGCCGCCGCCGACCCAATCGCATCGTTCCGTGCGGGCGGCTACGCCGATCGTGTCGCGCAAGCACGTCAGCACGGAACCGCAGCCGCATGGCTTTGATCAACGACAGCAGAGGAGTACGTGCTTCATGCCTTTGACCGCCCCGCCGACGTTCGAGAATCATTGGAAACCGCCCGCCGGTCTGAGCGAGCTCGAGGCTCTCGTCTACCGCTCGAACCTGCTCGCGTCGGATCGGGCGATCGTCAACTTCGGAGGCGGCAACACGTCCGTCAAGACGCGCGAGACCGACCACGCCGGACGCGAGACGACCGTGCTGTGGGTGAAAGGCTCGGGAAGCGACCTCGCGACCATCGTTCCGGGCGGCTTCACCGGTTTGCGCCTCGACGAGATCCTCCCGCTCGCGGGGCGAGACGCGATGACGGATGAGGAGATGGTCGCGTACCTCGCGCGCTGTCAGATCGATCCGTCGATGCCGCGTCCGTCGATCGAAACGCTCCTGCACGCTTTCGTCCCGCACCCGCACGTCGACCACACCCATCCCGATTCGATCGGCGCGATCGTCGGCACGGTCGACGGCGAGCGCCTCGCCGACGAGTGCTTCGGCTCCGACGCCGTCTGGATCCCCTACATCCGCCCGGGCTTCGCGCTCTCGAGGCTCGTGGCCGCCGCGGTGGCCGAGCATCCGGAAGCGACGGTCGTTCTGCTGGCCAAACACGGCCTCGTAACGTGGGGAGAGACAGCAGAGGAGTCCTATGCGGCGACGCTCGACGCGATCAACCGGGCGGCCTCGTTCATCGCCGAGCGGACACGCGACAAGGCGCCCTTCGGCGGCGCCAGGGTCAAGCCGCTGGGTGACGCGGAGCGGACCGAGCTCCTTGCGGACGTGCTCCCGGGGTTGCGTGGCGCCGTGTCCGTCGACGGCCCTCGCATCCTGCAGGTCGATACCTCCCCCGACGTGCTCGAATTCGCCGGCGGCGCGGATTCCCCGCAACTCTCGCAGGTCGGCGCCGCGTGCCCCGATCACCTGGTGCACACCAGGCGCCTCCCGGTGTGGATCGACTTCGATCCGCATTCCGAGGACGCTGCGGTGCTGCGGGGGCGGATCGCAGAGCGCGTCGAGGAATGGCGTGCGCGCGAGCTGGAGTACTTCGAGCGCCACCGCGGTGAGGACCGGCTCAGCGATCCGAGCCCCCGCGTGGTTGTGATCCAAGGCGTCGGGCTGATCTCGGTCGGGCGGACGCTGAAGGCCGCCGGGCTCGCGCGCGACCTGTATCACCGCGCGATCGCCGTCATGCGCTCCGCCGCCGCTCTCGGTGGCTTCGTCTCGCTGGACGACGAGGAATCCTTCGCAATCGAGTACTGGCCGCTCGAGCTCTACAAGCTGTCGCTCGCGCCGCTGCCGCGCGAGCTCCAGGGCTCGGTGGCTCTGATCACCGGAGCGGCCGGCGGAATCGGGAGCGCCGTCGCCCGCGCGCTCGCCGCCGAGGGCGCATGCGTCGTCGCGACCGATCTCGATCTCGGCGGTGCGTCCAGCGTGGCGGACGAGCTCGGCGACGTTGGGGTCGCGGCGCGAGCCGACGTCCTGGATGAAGCCTCGGTCATCGACGCTTACCGTGCGGCAGTGCTCGCGTTCGGCGGGATCGACATCGTCGTCTCGAACGCGGGGATCGCGTCGAGTGCGCCGATCGAGGAGACGAGCCTCGAGCTTTGGGACCGCAACAACGACATCCTCGCGCGCGGCTACTTCCTCGTCGCGCGCGAAGCGGCACGGGTTCTGCGCGCCCAGGGAACGGGCGGGAGCATTGTCTTCATCGGGTCGAAGAACGCGCTCGCGCCGGGCAAGAACGCGGCCGCATATTCTGCGGCCAAGGCAGCGTCGCTCCACCTCGCGCGCTGCCTGGCCGAGGAGCTGGGGGGAGACGGCATTCGGGTCAACACCGTCAACCCGGACGCGATCCTCGAAGGCTCGAAGATCTGGGATTCGGCATGGCGCGGCGAGCGCGCACGCGCCTACGGGATCTCCGAGGACAAGCTCGAGGACCATTACCGCGCTCGCACGACCCTGAAGGTGAACATCTTCCCGGCCGACGTCGCGGAGGCGGTCCTCTACTTCGCCTCGCCGAACCGCGCGGCGAAGAGCACAGGCAACATCCTCAATGTCGACGGCGGCGTCGCGCTCTCCTACCCGCGGTAGCTTGGTGCGGGTCGGGCTCTTCGTCACGTGTCTCGGCGACACGCTCTTTCCGGAGGCACCGCAGGCAGTCCTGCGTGTGCTCGAGGGGCTCGGCCACGAGGTCGAGTTCCCGAGCGAGCAGACGTGCTGCGGCCAGCTCCACGCCAATAGCGGCTACCGCGACGAAGCCTCGGCGCTTGCCGAGCGCCTCGAGCGGATCTTCGACGGCTTCGACGCGATCGTATCGCCCTCGTCGTCGTGCGTCGGGACAATCCGCGAGCTCCGTCCGGCGCTCGCTCCGCGTGTCTTCGAGTTTTCGGAGTTCCTCGTCTCCCACCTCGGCGTGGAAGACGTGGGCGCGTCCTTTCCGCATCGTGTGACGTACCACCCGACCTGTCATTCGTTACGGGTAGCGAGAGTGGGCGACGCGCCCCTGCGCCTCCTGCGCGCCGTGCGCGGTCTCGAGCTGGTCGAGCTACCGGAGGCGACGGAGTGTTGTGGCTTTGGAGGGACGTTTGCGGTCAAGAACGCGGAAACCTCGACGGCGATGCTCGCGGACAAGTGCCAGGCCATCCTCTCGACCGGCGCCGAGGTCTGCACTGCCGTCGACAGCTCGTGCCTGATGCAGATCGGCGGTGGGCTCGCGCGTGTGCGTGGCGGGGTTCGCACGATGCATCTGGCGGAGATCCTCGCGTCGTGACCTCGTTCCCCGAGGCCGCGCGGATCGCCCTCGGCGACGGCCGGCTGCGACACAACCTTCGCAACGCGACGACGACGATCCGCGACAAGCGGGCACGTGTCGTCGCGGAGGTACCGGACTGGGAAGAGCTCCGCGACGCCGGCCGCGCGATCAAAGCAGACGTCATGCAGCGGCTGGACGAGTACCTGCTCCAGTTCGAAGCTTCGGTGCAGGCCGCAGGGGGACATGTGCACTGGGCGCGCGATGCGGCCGAGGCGAACGCTGTCGTCCTGGACGTCGCGCGCTCGCACGGCGCGTCCGAGGTGGTGAAGGTGAAGTCGCTGACCACCGATGAGATCGAGTTGAACGACGCGCTCGCCGCCGGCGGCGTCCAGGCGATCGAGACCGACTTCGCGGAGCTGATCCTGCAGCTCGACGGCGACTGGTCGTCACACATCCTGGTACCTGCGATCCATCGCAACCGCACGGAGATTCGCGACCTCTTCCTGCGCACGATCGCCGAGGGTCCGCTCTCCGATGAGCCGAGCGAGCTCGCCGAGGTGGCGCGTGTCTACCTGCGTGAGAAGTTCCTCACGGCGAAGGTCGGTGTCAGCGGCGCGAACTTCGGCGTTGCGGAGACCGGCACCGTCGTGGTGGTGGAATCGGAAGGGAACGGGCGCATGTGCACCACGCTCCCACCCGTGCTCGTGACCGTGGTGGGGATCGAGAAGCTCGTGCCGACGTTTGCCGACCTCGAGGTGTTCCTGCAGCTCTTGCCCCGCTCGTCGACCGGCGAGCGCATGAATCCGTACACGTCGCTCTGGACCGGCGTCACGGAGGGCGACGGCCCGCAGGAGCTCCACGTCGTGCTCCTCGACAACGGGCGGACGCGCGTCCTGTCCGACGAGGTCGGCCGGCAGGCGCTGCACTGCATTCGCTGCAGCGCCTGCCTCAACGTTTGTCCCGTCTACTCGCGGACGGGCGGCCACGCATACGGCTCCGTCTATCCAGGCCCGATCGGGGCGATCCTCACTCCGCAACTGCGCGGCGTCGAGAACGCGAAGTCGCTCCCATTTGCATCGAGCCTTTGCGGTGCTTGCTACGAGGTGTGCCCGGTCAAGATCGACATACCGGCGGTGCTGCTGCACCTGCGCGCGGAGGTCGTCAGAAAGGCGGGCGCAACACCGGAGCGCGCGATGATGCGTAGCGTCGCGCGCGTGTTCGGCAGCGCGCGGCGCTACAGGCGAGCCCAACGTCTCGCGCGTCTGCTGCAGCGCCCGGCCCGGCGTCTTGGCCCGCTCGCGAAGTGGACACGCACGCGCGACCTGAAGCCGCTTCCGAAGGAGACGTTCCGCGAGTGGTGGAGCCGTGAGCGCGGCGCGTGAGGCCATCCTCGCGGCGGTGCGCGAGGCGACCGCGGGCGGGGCAGTGCCGGCGCCTGTCGAGCGGACCTACCGGCGACACGGGGTGCGGTCGCACGACGAGCGAGTCGCGCTCTTCTGTGAGCGTGTCGATGACTACCGCGCGACGGTGCGACGTGTCGCGGCGCCTGAGCTCCGACAGGCGATCGACGAGCTTGCGCCCGGGCGGATCGGCGTCCCGCCGGGGCTCGCGCACGAGTGGCGGCCGGACGGCGCGGTCGAGGATCACAGCCTCACGCCGGAGGAGTTGGATGCGCTCGACGGCGTCGTCACGGGTTGCACCGTCGCGATCGCGGCGACGGGCACGCTCGTTCTTTCCGGCGGGCCGAGCGAGGGACGGCGGGCGCTGACGCTCGTGCCCGACCTGCACGTCTGCATCGTTCGGTCTGCCCAGGTCGTGGAGGCGGTGCCCGAGGCGTTCGACGTACTCGGCGAATCGGCTTCCCGTCCACTGACGTTCGTGTCGGGCCCGTCGGCGACGTCCGACATCGAGCTCCAGCGCGTCGAGGGCGTGCACGGCCCTCGGCAGCTGGTCGTCGTGATCGTCGAGGAGACCTTTGACTGAGCGCAGAGGCTTCGTTCTTCGCGTGAAGCCCGAGCGGGTCGACGAGTACGTCGCGGCGCATCGTGAGGTGTGGCCGGAGCTGCTCGAGGCGCTGACCGCCGCGGGCATCCGCAACTACACGATCTTCCGCGCGGAGAGCGAGATGTTCGGCTACTTCGAGGCCGACGACCTCGAACGGGCGGAGCGCTACCTCGCCGCGCAGGAGGTCAGCGCGCGCTGGCAGAACGCGATGGCCGAGTTGCTCGTCGAGCGCGTGCCGGATGGCGGCCCGCCGCCGCTCGAGGAGATCTTCAGGCTCGACTGAGCAGCGCCCGCCCCCGAAAGTGGCTACCGTGGCCCCGCAGGTGCAGAGGGTCGAAGACATGAAGACTCGGCGAGCCGTCGCCCTGGCCATCGCGCTGCTTGGGCTCGTCGCCTTCGCGACCGGCGCCGCCGCCCGGCCGCACGCGGGTGCCTCGGCAGGTGCGCAGTCGCCTGAAGCAGCGCTCGCTCGTCTAACGATCCCCGCGGCCAGCCACTTCGCGCGCCTCGGCGCCGCCCCGTTCTCCGCGCCCACCGTCACTCCGACCTCTTGCGGCAAGCCGACGGGGGTGCTCTGCACCCAGGTGGTCGTCCCGCTCGACCGCTCCGGCGCCGTTCCCGGCACGCTGTCGCTGCACGTGGAGGTGGTGCCCGCCGCCGGCGTTCCGCGCGGTGTCATGTTCCTGATCGCCGGCGGCCCGGGTCAGGGATCCGCGCATGTCTTCGGCCTCGGTTCAGACGCGGCGCTGTCGCTCTATCGCTTTCTCTTCCCCGGCTACACGCTGGTCGCCTACGACGATCGCGGCACCGGCACCTCCGGCTTGCTCGACTGCCCGACGCTCCAGAAGGCGAACACCGCCGACTCGGAGCAGAGCGCTGCGGCTGCGTGCGCGGAGGCGCTTGGCCCGCAGCGCGACTTCTACAGCACCGCCGAGCATGCCGAAGATCTCGAAGCCGTCCGGCAGGCGCTCGGCTTCGACAGGGTCGCGATCTACGGCGTCTCCTACGGCACCAAGCTCGCCATGGCGTATGCGCTGGCGCACCCCGACCACGTCGAACGCCTGCTCCTCGATTCGGTCCTGCCGCCGGAACTTTCCGACCCGTTCAGCGCGCAAGTCTTGCGCACGCTGCCGGCCACCTTGGCCGCGTTCTGCTCAGACGGGGGCTGTCGCGCCGCGTCGGCCAATTTCCCCGGCGACGTCGCGGCCGTGGCGAACAAGCTCGCCGCCTCGCCTCTCCAGGGCAGGTTCCCCCGGAACGGCGGCGGAACCACGACGATCCGGGTGGACGGGCTCGAGTTGCTCTCGATTGTCCTGGACGCCGACCTGAACCCGGGCCTGGCCGCCGAGCTTCCCGCCGTCGTCAAGGCGGCCCGTGTCGGCAACACCCAGCCGCTCGTGCGACTCGCCGCCTTGCACGCCGGGGCCTCGGCCGTGCCGTCGATCGACCTCAGCTTCGCCCTCTACGCCGCGACCGTCTGCCGTGACGGCCCCTTTCCGTGGGCCCCCGACACGCCGGTCGCTGGACGCCCGGCGCTCGAGCAGGCTGCGCTCGCCGGCCTGCCGGCCGGCTCGCTCGGCCCCTTCGGGAGCTGGGCGGCTCGCTTCGGCAACGCCGATTTCTGCCTCTCCTGGCCGAGCCCGTCGGGCGGAGCTGCCCTCGGGGCGGGCCCGTTGCCGAACGTGCCCGTGCTTGCGGTCAGCGGAGGCTTCGACATGCGCACGCCAACCGCCGGCGCGCAGTCGGTCGTCACACGCTTCCCGCAAGGCCGGCTGCTTGTCGTGCCCGGCATCGGCCACAGCACCGTTACGGCCGACTTCTCCGCCTGCGCTGCGCGGGCCGTTCACTCGTGGATGACCGGCGGCGCGGTCCCGGCCCAGTGCGCGCGGCCGAAGGCACTCGTGGCGCCCGTTCCGGCACTGCCGGCGCCGGGTGCGGCGCGACCTGCCCACCCGGCCACACCGGCGAAGACTCTCGCGATCGTCACGAAGACGCTGCGGGAGGCAGAGGCTGCCTGGCTGATGACCGCCGGCGCGTCCGGATCCACGTCGGCGATCCCGGGCGTGTTCGGGGGTCGGCTCGTCGCGACTTCCGCACAGACGTTCAAGCTGGTCGGCTACAGCATCGCCCGCGGCGTCGCGGTCAGCGGCGCGATCCGCATCACCAAAGTCGGGCCGCCGCTCGAGTTCCAGGGGGTCGTGACGGTCGCAGGCGCAGGAGCCTCGGGCGGCGTCCTGGGCCTTAAGGGCGGCGTCTTGCGGGGCACGCTCGGCGGCAAGATCGTCTAGATCATCATCTAGGGGCGGGCCGGGCGAACGCCGGCCCCGCCCCTAGAACAGTCCGTCAGAGGATCTTGACGGCGAAGCTGTGCGACACCTTCACGCCCTGAACGGTGAGCGTGATCGTGCCCCTGATCGTCTTTCCCTTGGCGGTCTTTGGGATCTTCCACGAGCACGCCGCGACCCCGTTCGCGATCCCGTGGGCGCTCGCGGTGACGTGCTTCGTCCCGATCGTCGCGCTGCACGCGACGGTACCGCTCTGCACGGGCCCGTTCGTGTCGCTCTCGTTCGCCGCGAGGCCCGCGACGAAGCTCTTGCCGACCCTGGCCGGTTTCGGGACGGTCGAGAACGCGACCACGCTCAACGTCAGCTTGGTCAGCACCTGGTAGCTGAAGAGCCCGTGACCCGAGTCGGGCGCAGCGTCGGCGTGGATATTTGTGAAGTCGGGATTGCCGCTCGCGTCGAGCGCGATCCCGGAAATGGCGATCGCGACGAAGTTGAACCCCTTCGTCTTGCCCAGGTCGACAGCGCCCGCCTTGATCGTCGCCCCGCTCGCGTCATAGGCGAAGATGAGCGAGGACTGCGAAGGGGCGGCGACGTAGTCGGAGCCGTTCCACTGGAAGAGGGAAACTGAACCGGGATCGAGCTCGATCACATAGTCAGTGCCGGCGAAGCTCGCATCGCCTGTCGTCGGCTTCTGATCGGTGTCCAGGTAGAGAAGCACGGTCATGTCTGACGTCAGTGTCGGCCGGTTGCTGATCGCGATCTTGAAGGTGATCAGCCCTGCGTCATCGTTCGAGACGGCGACGCTCGTGATATCCGGTGCAGCGGCGTCCTCGCCCACCGAATCGTTGAAGGTCACGGCGTTCGCGACCGTGCGCGAGGCGTTGCCGAGCGCTGCGCTCGGGAGTGCGAGCAGGCACGCTCCGACAACCAGCAGGAAGACAATCCTCAATTTCATCTCGACCCCTCTCTCTGCTCCGGCCGCCGGCGCGCGGTTGGAGCTTTTGCGATCTGCGGTGACGGAAGGCGCCAGAGGATCGACCATAGTGCAAGTCGTGCTCCGGTTCGACCCCCTCCTGGTGAGTGCGTCAATGGGAGGGCCTGTTCCATGGGCCGGGTAGGGATCGAACCTACGACCTTGGGATTAAAAGTGGTGCAGCTGAGTGCGCGCGCTCTCGCGTGAGCTCGCAAGGCGGCATGGTTACGCCGAATCGAATCGGATGGGATCGGCTGCCGGCGCCGGAGCGAGCGCCTTCCTCGTGGCGTGCGTTCCTGAGAGCGCAGGCCGGCACCATCCTCGCTTGCGACTTTCTCACGGTCGAGACGGCGTTTCTGCAGCGGATCTACGTGCTGTTCTTTATCTCGCTCGCGAGTCGGCGGATCGAGTACGTCGCCTGCACGTCCAACCCCGACGGCGCTTGGACGGCACAGCAGGCGCGCAACCTCACCATGCAGTTCGGCGACCAGCAACCTTTCCGGTTCCTGATCCACGATCGCGACACGAAGTTCAGCCACGCCTTCGACGAGGTGTTCCGCTCCGAGGGCCTGAAGGTGATCCGGACTCCAGTGCAAGCACCCAACGCGAACGCCCACGCTGAGCGATGGGTCCGCACCATCCGCGCTGACTGCCTCGACCGGATCCTCATCCTCGGCCGCCGCCACCTCGAGTATGTGCTTCGGGTCTACGGCCGTCACTACAACGAGCACAGGCCACATCGCGCCCTCGCGCTGCTGCCTCCTAACGGTCGGGCTCCGACACAACTCGAACCGACAATGCGCCCTACGGCGCCACGATCTTCTCGGCGGACTCATCCACGAATACGAGGCCGCCTGAGTTTGCGAACCCTACGCTCTTCCTCGCAGTTGACTTTAGAGGTCGTGATTGGTCAAGTCGACGCGCACGGTGTAGCGACCGAGTCCGAACGCTCCGAGCCAAATGGCGAGGCGGTCGCCGAGACGCGTCCCTCGCTGATCGGTTCCCGCGAGTAGCGCCTTCAAGCGCGCAAACGCGAGGCCCGTGTGGCCATCGGAGAGGCGCCCGCAGACGACGACATCACCCCAACACTACGACCTGCGCTGGCGCGGGACTTCTCCCAACTTGCACAGTTTCGTACAGTGGAGAGGTCTTCTTGTGTGGAGACTCCCCCTGACACCGGATGGCCCACTTGCGGCCACAGGATTAGCTAAACAACGCCCTTGCAATGTGTGGCTTGGCGGCCGTTTGGAAGTCGAGCTCTCCGTTGACCTGCCTCGCAACCCCCTCGAATACGAGGAGCGCAAGAATCGCGGATGTAAACGCGCTAGAGCTACGAACGCCAAACGACGCCTGGGCGCGAAACAGTTGTGCAACGAACCGGCCGATACTGAACTCGCTCACCGGCATTCCAGCTGCATCGGCGACAATCCGAGAGATCGCGGCTTCGAAGTCCGGCTTACTCAGCCCAACAGGTACTCGTGACGCCAGATCGAGCGCGAGATCGGCACAGAGTGGGCCGTTATTCGTTGCCATCCCATAGAAGAAAGCCGCAAATGAGCGACGGGTGTCTGGAGGGATGACCGCGACGAAGCCCGTGTCGAGGATCACCACTTCACCAGAGGCTGATAGGAACAAGTTGCCTGGGTGGAGGTCACAGTGGACCAGTCCGGCTTGGAAGATCATGGTGTAGAGCGCATCAAGCGCCGCCCCGAGAGCTGCGTTGAGTTCACCGTTGACCCTGTTGGCAATGAAGATTGATTTCTCCACGTCAAGGAACTCGAGCACGAGCAAGTGCCGGCTACAGAGCTCGGGTACTGGGCGTGGCAGACGAACCGAGGGAAGATCGCGTAGAGCCTCGGCGAGACGATCGAGATTCTCGCGTTCCCGCTCGAAATCGATCTGCTGGATCAAGGTGTCGCTGATCTCTTCGAAACCCTCTTCCAGTGGGACGTTTTTGAGCATGGGGAGCCTGCCGAGCAACCGCGCACCGCAGCGGAGGATCTTTACGTCGAGCAAGAGAAGCTTGGCTAATCCCGGCCTCTGGACTTTCAGAGCGACACGTCGACCATCGTGCAACTCGGCGCGATAAACGCAGGCGATGCTCCCACTCGCAACCGGAGTCGGGTCGACCGAAGCAAAGACGTCGTCGAGCGGAGAGCACAGCTCGCGTTCCAAGGCTGCGCGAGCCTCGAAGAACGACATCGGAGGCAATCGATTTTGCAGGCGTTCGAGCGCGAGGATCGCCTCGCGCGGCAGCAGGTCGACGCGGGTACTGAGTAGCTGTCCGAGCTTGACGAAAGTCGGACCCAGCCTGACGCAGAAGACGGAAACAGACTCCCCAATCGCGGCTGAGCGGCGATCGCCACGCCGCGCAAGGATCAGGACGCCGACTTGGGCGGCAGCGGCGGCGATCTCCGCAGAGCGAAGCAGTTCACGTGCTGTCACTCGGGCGCGGCGCGAGCACGCAACTGTCGACGACGGTGAGTGTCCACCCTCCGATCGCTGCAGCCTCAACGAAGACGAACAGGGGCCAGGGATGCGTTGTGCCGGCGAGAACGTCGCGACCGTGCGCGCGCTCCTGCTGGAAGTAGGCCGGAGGAACAGACAGAACGAGCGCGAGTGCCGCCCACCAGCCGAGCTGGCGTGCGACCTCGTCGAACAGTTCGCTAAGTCGCTGCGATTGCCCTTCGTCTTCGGATGTGTGTGTCACCGCAGCTTCAATGGCTGGTGGCATCACTTCCGGATCCACGAGTTCGTCCTCGAGGCTCGGGAAGCGCTGTTGCACCGCGTCGACGATCATCCACCGTGGGGCGTCATCCGGAATGTCGAGATCCTCGAAGCTTGCCGTGTCGTCGGAGTCGAGGACCGGAACGCGGGCAGCAAGTTCGAACCAAGAGAGAGGAGCGGCCGTTTCGTCCGAACGCAAAAGGCGTGCGGAGTCAAGTCGTTCGAGCTCCTCGACGAGCTTGATCGCCTCGGGCTCTGGGACCGCAGTTGTTAGCAGGGCGAGGAGTGCTTCGGCCCCCACCACCGGGCTGCCGTCGCTCCCGTCTCGTCCCAACAAGTCGAGCCCTTCGCAATAAGCCAGAAGTCGTTCGAGAAGAACCTCACCCGTCAGCCTTGGTGAGAGGCCGTCTAGGACATCCACGGCACGACGCGTATGCGAAGCCAACTCCGTCATCGCGACGGGTCTTCGGTCATGGCTGTGGCTCTATCGATCTCGATCCGGGAGGAGCTCAGGTCGGTTTTCTCCGGCAAGTGTCCGCGCTCACGCTTGACCACGAATCGACGCTGCGAGAGCAGCGCCCCGTTCGAACTCATCCTGCGTGATGGCGTACATTCCCTCGCATGTCCCAGCAGAGAAGCTGAAGCGAGCGGACTCGAACGGCTTCTCGAAGGCGACCGTGACGTTACGCGGGGGGATCTCCCAGACCGGCGCCGCAAAAGCGGTGCCCGGTTGGTTTTCGATGATCTTTTCTTTACCCAAGTACACGTCGTAGATCGCGTTGTAGACGATCATCGCCGGGTAATCGGACTTTCGCTCCCTCGCAATGCAGATGCTCTTAGGCTGCACCGTGTCGGAGAGCGTGAACGTGACGTCCGCATCGAGGCCTTTGCTGTAGGTGTTGGTCAGCTCCCAGGCGTCGATGAAGAATTCGAACTGACGAAGCCCGAGCCCGTTTCGCACCGGGGCTTCGCGGATGAGACGCATGTAGGCGTCGAATGCCATGACGTCGATTTGCCGGCGCTGAGCTTCTCCGGATCCCTTGAGGTAGAAGGGGATCCGGATCACCGACCGTTCGTATTCGACCTCTGCGCGCTCCGGAAAGGAAGTCTGGGGCTTACCCAGCTCCTCGCGCGACGGTGGTTCGCGCACCGGAAGTCGTGCCCGTAACTCCTCGCGCGTGTTCGCGCCTCCCGCTCGAGCGCGCTCACTCGGCGTCTCGGGGCTGGGCCAACCCTCATATTCCATCTTTGCTCCTCCGATCAAACCTCGTACAAAACCGCCCGTTTGGGACGAGTAGCACACGGCACAGAGCGACGTTTCTTCTCAATTGCCCTCTTCGCAGTCGGCGCAGATTGTGTACCTCGCACGCATGGCCCGCTCGCGAGTGCTCAGGCGGGTGCGGCCCTATCGAACTCTCGCAACGCTCTGGTCAGCTCCTCCGGAATGGACGCGGCAACAAGACCCGATGGCCGACGCTGCATGACGGCAACTTGATGCGTGCCGCGCGCAACGATGTCCTCGCGGTCGCCGTCGATGCGGGCGTACTGGAACGCTAGGAGGATGCGGTTCTGGCGTATCTCATCGAGCCGCATGCTGATTCGGACGCGGTCGAACGCCGCGAGTTCGCCAAAGTATTCGCAGGAGCAGGAGGTCGTGAGGAGGACTAAGTCGTCCTGAAGCCTCTCGACGATCTGTGGGGTTGCTCGTAGAGGAAACGCTCGCGACACTCGCCCTGCCAGCGAACGTGGTTCACGAAGTATACGTTGCCGATGAGGTTCGTTTCCGCAAACGTGACGACGTGCTCGATCGAATACGGGCGGCTCATTCGTCCCCAGCGGCGACGGCCACGGCAAATGGCATTGGATGGTTGGCGAGTTGTGTCACGAACGACGCGATGGTCGCGTTTCCTGCGCGGGGTAGGTGAGCGAGTAGATCATCTCGGCCCCACCGACGTCGGCGCGGGCCTCAAAGGGAGGCATGCGCGTGATCTGGTCGACCTTCAGACGCTTGAGGCGGACGCGGTAGCGAGGCAGGCGCTGGGCGCGGGCGCGCGCCCCGGCGAGCGCCCGCTTCAGCGCGCGCACCGACGCACGCGTGAGCAGCCCGTGCGACTGACCAACGGGAACCGGTGGCGCAGCTTCGCCGCGGCGGCGGGAGCGGCGGCGCGTGTTGCGCTCGAGACGTGCCACCTCCTTGTGCTGGTTAAGGCGGGTCCGGATCTCGTCGAGGATCCATACGATGCCGGCGAGTTCGGGATCTTTGTTGACCCAGGCGAGCGTGAAGACCGATTCGGTGATGCCGCGCATGAGGATCGCGGCGCTGAGGTCGTCACCGGCGTCGGCGACGGCGATGGCGCGCTTCAGGAGGCGACGCGCGCGCGCGACGACGGCGAGGACGGCAGTGTCGGTCGGGCCGAGGCCGCGCGGCACGACGAGGTTCTCGTATCCGCGCGTGACGTCGAGGAGCTCGAGGCCGAGCCGACGGGCATCGGCGCTGGCGGCCGAGTAGCGAAAAGCGGCATTTGGAGAGCAGAGTACGGTCGGGCGGATGAAGCGTGTCTATCTCGAGGCGGGACGTTCTCGAGGTGTGAGGCCGCGGCCAGGGCGTTCAGCGTTGACGCCTCCTCGCGAGAGGCTCGTGTTATCACTTTCGTTGACACCCTGGCTACGTCGTCGCCCATTCAGAAGACACATGAGCCCGCTTTGCTGGCCTTTCTCATATGGGCCGGGTAGGGATCGAACCTACGACCTTGGGATTAAAAGTCCCCTGCTCTACCAACTGAGCTACCGGCCCCTGTTTTTGAACTACAGCGTTTGAGGAAAGCGCAGCGGAGTACGCTCCCTCCATGGGCAAAGGGTACGCGGAAGGCAGCGCCATCGAGGAGCGCTTGGCGGCGCTCGAGCGCGGTGACGACCTGAGCAGACAGCTCGACGCCGGACGCGCGGCCGTCTACGGGTCGACGGAAGCTGAGCCCGAGACGCACTTCATCGGCTGGCTCGGCGATGTCGACCCGGACGCGCTGTTCGTCTCTGGCGAAGCCTGGGGCCTGCAGATCGTCCGGCGCAAGAGGTAGCTAGCCCGCGTTCAGCGGCGGGCTGAGGTATCTCGCCACGGGGCCTGGGTTCACGCGCGCGACGATCCGGATGTCGATCCGGTAGCTGCCGGCCGCGAGCTTCGCGCGCGGCAGCACGACCTTCCTCAGAGGGCTCGATGGTCCGCCGTCGATCTGTCCGCGGTGGGCGACGACGGGACGGCCATCCGTGCGGTCGAGCGTGACGAGGTACAGGCAGTCGCGGTTACAGTTGAGCGAAACAGCGATCGGCTGCGTGAGCGCGGCCGGATACTGGACCTCGAAGGGCAGCGCTTCGGCGGTGAGGCCGGGACACACGAACCCACCGCGCTCCGCCGTGCTGATCGTGGAACGGAGCCCGGCACGCGTAGCGTCGGAGAGGCGATCGAACAGGACGGCGCTCACGTCCGGCGCGCACGCCGTGGTCTTCAGCGTGGTCGCATAAGGCGTCGGCGCACCGTCGATCACGATCGGCGCATCCGGGAACGCATCCTTGAATTGCGAACGATCTGCCAGCGTCCAAACGCCCTTCGCCGGCGTGGGCGCGGGACGGAACGCGACGACATTGGCGTCGAGTCCAATGAGGCCGCTCACGGTGCCGGCCGGGTCGCTGCTGCCGTCGACGGCAACTCCGAGCGAGCTGTCGGGCAGGGCTGCGCGGATCGCGTCGAATGCGGCGGCGTACGTGGGCGTATCGGCTGCAAGCGGCGCAGGCGCCAAGACGACCGCGTGGAGCGCCTTGACACTGGACGCGAGTGCAGCGGTGTATTGCGCAAGCGCCGCTCGGGCGGTGTCGTCGGCCGGCAGCGGCGCCGCGATCAGCTCGACGATCGTCTCGGTGGAGGCCATCTGCTGCAATGCGGCGAGGAGCGCGGGGTCGGGCGCCGTTGCACCCTGTGGCCAGGTGACGTTGATGCGCACGAGGTGCAGGCCTGCCTGCTCCGCGAGCGCCGATTGCGAGGGATCGCCCAGCGTCGCACCGACGCGGAAGGACGGCGCGGCCGGTGGCGTCGCCTCGGCAGCGGATTGCGTCGTGCGCTTCGTCATCGTCGAGGTCGCACGGACGATCGGCAGCGCATCGAAGGACGCGTGGTTCCCGGCCGAGTCGGTCGCCGTGAGCTGAACAGGGTACGTGCCGGCTCGCTTCGGAACGCCCCACGACAGCGTATGCCAGCCGCCGTCGACCGAAACGCGCCGCGAGCGCCCCGCTCCGGTGACGGCCGAGACGGTCGACGGCTTCGAGATCCAGAACGTCAAGGCGCCGAGCGAACCGGGGGCAAGCTGGAAGGCCGGTGGCTGCTTCTCGTAGGCGGCAAAGCGAACGGCAGCATCCGCAAAACGCGGATCGGCGGTCTTGAGCCGCTGCAGGAGCTGCACGACGTACTCGTGGTAGTCGAGCGGCGACGGGTCGTGCGGCAGCGCGTAGTAGCTCCAGTAGCCGGTGTCGAACCGCGGCAGCGTCGCGGCTGCCGCGCGTTGCATGCGCGTCGCGAGTGCCGCGGCTTCGCTGTCCTCCGCCGTCGTCGCGTATGACTGCAGCGAGATCACCGCCTGCAGCTGCGCGTTCAGCACGGGCAACGAGGTGAAGGAGTAGAGGCGGATCCATGGCCCGGCGGCAACCGACGTGAGCAGACGTCCTGGGATCGCCTGGTACGCGGCGCGCGCTTTGCCCAGTAGCGACGCCGACTCGGTGGGCGTGAGCACGAGTCGCGCCGTACGGGCGAGTGCCTGCGCGGCCACGGCTTGCGCCATCCCCGAGAGCCACGGCGCGCGACCGCCACCGTACGGGAACGTGTACTCCCAGCCGATGCCGCCGCTCTTCTGGTAGACGCCGCGCGCGATCAGCGCGTTCGCCAGGCGCTGCGCTCCGTCTGCGTCACCCGCCGCGACGCGCGCGTTGAGCGCACCGAAGTTCGCGAGTGGATGGAACTCGAAGCAGCGTCCTGCGAAGTAGCGGTACACGACGCCGTCTGCGTCGGTGATGTCGGTCTTCGGTTGGGGAGCCCAGTGCTGCAGGAAGTAGTCGTCGTTCGCCTTCAGCTCGCCGATCAGTACGAGCGCGCGCGGCTGCGTCATCTTGCCTGCGAACGAGGCAATCTCCGCGAGCGCGACGGCGATGTGCTCGCGTCTGCCGCTCGGCAGCGTGCGCGCGAGGTACGCCGCGCGGCGAACTTCGGCGCGGCCGCGTGCAGCGGTTGTGTCGTCGACCCGGGAGGTCGCGAACGCCTTCATTGCGGAGCGCTCGAGTGGCGTCACGGACGTCGCGGGCGCTGCGCCCACGAGAGAGAATGCAACCGCCGCGGCGGCGATGAGCGTGCGACCCCTCACGCAGTTACTGACGATAGCGGCGATCGTCGGTTAGCTACGAATTTCGGACTCCCACGCGGTTAGAAGCGATTCGACGTGCCGCCGCTGTGCATCGTTGAAGTCCATGCCCTTCAGGAGTTGGCGCGCCTCCGAGGGATCGTCGTTCGCGATTGCCGCCTCGAGCCGCTCCCGCGTCGGCGTTGGCTCACGCATCTGGCGGCGTAGCCAGCGAAGCAGCGAGACGGTCGTCGACGTGGTCACAACCGCTTCTGCCAGATCTCGAGCCGCTGGTCGGTGACGAAACCGAGGCGTGCGTAGAGCTGCGGCGCTCCCGTCGGGTTCGTGGAGTCGACCTTCAGCCCGACGCGATCGACGCCGCGTTCCGCGTAGCTGCGAAACGCGTGGTGGAGCAGCGCCTTGCCCAGACCCCGCCCGCGCTCGCTCTCACGGACGACGATGTCCTTGACCCACCCGCGCCCCTGGTTCTCCCTCCAATGCAGTGCGCACGCAACGAGGTCGCCGTCGCGCTCGACGAGGAACCACAGCGCAGGATCGAAGTCGTCCTGCGTTGTCATGAACGAGAGCCAGCCTTCGTGGCTTCGTGGCACGTAGTTTCGATCCCAGCCGCCGTACTGCTCGTCGAGCAGCGTGTGGACGCGTTCGCCGTCCGCATCCGTGTAGGAGCGGACAGCAACGTCGTCGGGCCACGTCGGTTCCGGGAGGTCGCCGTCGAGCGTCCGCCACATTCGCAGGATCGCTCGGTCGGTTTTGTAGCCGCCCCGTTGCACCGCGCTGTAGAGCGGCGTGTCTTCGGGCACGGCGATCACCGCAACGTGGGGGAAGCCGCGGGCGCGCGCCTGGTGCTCGACCTGCGCGAGCAGCGCGTCGCCGACCTCGGGGTCTCTTGCGGTATGGATGAAGTCCTGGTCCTCGTCGAGCGCGGCGTAGCCGACGACGGCCTCGTTCTCGACCGCGACCCACGTGTCCGTCGAGGGCAGATCCCAGTGGTGGCGCAGGTGCTCGCGCTTCTGGTCGGAAAGGCCGAACGCCGCGCGGCTGCGCAGGTCCAGCAATTCGAACACCGCCTCGAAATCCTCCTCGGTTGCTTCCCGGATCTCGGTCACGTCGCAACGGTACTGCGAGCGCCAGCGTTTACAAGGCCGTGCCGTGGAAAGAGGTGTTCGGGGTCGCCGTCAGGGGGAAGGAATGAACGACCGGGCACGGCGGATCGGGAGGAACGAAGCGGTGTTCCGCGAGATCAACGAGCAGGTCGAGGGCGTCAACCGCCACTTGGCCGAGCTCAGCGATGACCGGATGCACGTCGTCTGCGAGTGCGGCGATCTCGCGTGCATCGAGCGGATCGTCGTGCCGGTCGCCAAGTACGAGGAGATTCGCGCGGACGCCACCCTCTTCGTCGTCAAGCCCGGGCACGACAAGCCCGAGCTCGAGGACGTGGTCGAGCACGCAGCCGGCTACGACGTGGTGCGCAAGCAATCCGGTGAGGTGCAGCGGATCGCGGAGCAGACGGATCCCCGCTTCTAGACCCGCGGTACTGGGATAGGAGTAGAAGCGCCTCACAACCGGACAGAGGCACTTATGTCGTCATGCCTAGGGGAGGTGGTGGTGGCACGGCGAAGGTCTCGGCTGCAATCGGAAGCGTTCCCGGAATCAGGAGCGCAGTCCGAAAGAGGCATAGGACTTGTCCGAGGGACGGCCTGGCTGCGCTCGGCGCAAGGAGTCCGCTCCAACCCTCGCGCCAAAGTTGCTCGCCAACGACTTGATAGGCCGGAAAAGTCAAGCGCCCTGGCGTCGGCTGAGGGAGGCCGACGCGATCGAGTCGCGCGGGCGTTGATAAATCGGCTACCTCAACGCGAATGGACCACTCCCACAGGTCTCGTGGCATCTGTTCCACCGGAGAAATGCCGTCTTCTGCGAGATACCGGTACCACTCGGCCCACGCTGTGTCCGCCGATTCGGCCAAGTACAGGGCATCGACGATCGAGCCGCGTTGCCAGCGGTTGTCAGCCGGTGGGGTCGGGCGGTAGCGCGGATTGGCGCCCGCGCGTGTGTGCCGCCAATACGACCCGCTGACGGCATGCGGATCGGTATCAAGTGGCACCTGCTAAATAGCGCCGGGCTGTTCCAGTTCTGACAGGACGCGCTCCACCGCAGCAGTGTCGCCGCTGAGCAGGACGTCAACGGGGCGTTCGCCTCCCAGAGAGGGAATGCTTTCGCGTAGCCAAGTCTCGAGTTCTTGCGTTGGGAACACACGAGCCAGCCGCTCCGCAGAGCGCGCCCAATCAGCCATACGCTTGGAGGCGTCAGCACTCGGGGGCTTCTGCCCGCCGACCCATCGCCTTAGCTCGGCTGGCGTGGCGTGGAGTCCGCGTGCGATCTCTGGGTCTCTAAGGCCGAGGAGTTCCCGAACGCGCGCGACGCTCTCCGCGAATGTGCCCTGCTCCACGAACCCGGCCGTCTCCTGAAGCGCGAGATCGAAGAGGTCGATCGCATCCCGACGATGAATGGCTGAGAGTTCGATCTCCCGCCATGCTTCGGCGATCTCACTGACGTTGGCGATAAGTTCACGAGGCGGCAGGACGACGTTGGCCATGTCGTTCTCGAAAGTTGAGTCGACCACGGAACCGGAAGCTGTGGCGCGAATCTGAAGCTGAGCGTGTGCGGATCGCAACGCCAGGTAAAGCCATGGCGAGTCGCGATCGTCGTTCGGAATGATTCGTCCGACATGTCCGCTGGCGAGCCAGCCATCTCGGTCACGCGTAACGACCGCGGGCAGTCCGAGGCCCTCTTCCGCGCGACCATCGGCTGCGTAGAGGATCCATCCAGTTCGGACCTCGTACTCTGCGGGCTTCTTGAACGCAATGTCGGAGATTTGCCGAAGGTTGATTGGCACGTATTGGAGCAATTGGCCCCCAGACAAAATCGGTCGTCCGAACGGAGCCTCGACGTAGACGGTCTTGTAGCGTCCCCCCGGTTTGTGAACTCGTGCGAGTTCACTAACTCGTTCTCCTCCGATACGAACAAGTTCTTCGTGCACACGCAAAACAAGAGGGTCGTGTGCGGCGGCGTCGAGCCGCCCCTGGAGAGCATGTCGATGCGTCGTCCATCCTTCAGAGAGATCCGCTTCACGCATGAGGGGCGGCAATCTCTGCTCTAGCTCCTGTAGCGCCACAGTTAGACGATGTCGGCCACTCTCTAGCATCTCGACTGCCGATCTCATCGAAGACGCGATCTGTTCTCTGGTATCGGCGTCCAGTATGGGAATCTGTAACTCCGACACGTGGGCGGGGGAAATGTGATCGATCACCGTCCCGCTCTTGTCGCGTCTGAGGAGCTCTTGGCCCGAGGCAGAGCTTAAGAACGCGAGGACGTAGTGCGCGAGCGTCTCGTCTTCTACCTCGATTCGAACGAGGTCGTGACTGAGCGCGAATTCCGCGATCGAATCATCCACCATGACCGCAGGGCCAAGGTTTCGGCCCGAGCAAGTCTGGAGGATCGTGCCGCGTTCGACGCGGTACTTGTCGAGGTTGGGGGAGCGAAGTGCGGAGAGCCGATCCGCCTCGATAGGGAGGTAATCGAAGATGTCGTACGGCCTCAGATAAGGCACGGACTCTTCGTTAGCTGCGGCATAGACCCGCTTGAAACGTGGCGGCGCCCAGACGCGTGCGAGCCCTTCGGAGCCGCCAAGGCTTCGGAGTGTTAGACCGGAAGCACTGGCACGCTGCAGCATCCTTTCAACGCGTCTTCCTTGCGAGAGGAAGTACCGCGCGTCAAGACGTCCGCGCTCGCGTAGTGACCGCGCCATCTCCGTCGAGGTGATCATTGAGCAGCTTGGCCTAGCCAGCGACGATACGCAGTGGCGACCTCAGGAAGGTCATCGTCGATGATCGGCTCTCGCACCTCGATTTCGCGGTAAGCGTCGGTCTCCGAATCCGGGTCAGCAATCTGCACGAATTCTTTTCGGACGGCGACGAGTTCCTCTCCGGTCGGCGAGAGCTTGTACACGGCGTTCCCTCGCCGGTCATGTCCAACCTTTTCTGCAACCGCCATAAAGGTCGGGTAGTCCAGCTGATCAGCCTTCGCCTGCGTCGCTTCTTCGAGAGAGAGACGGCGCAGCAAGACCATTGAGGTCTGAGTGTCGTTCTTCGGCTGGAAAAGCTCACGCGCCATATCGACGACAGCGAGGACCTGCGTGTTCTCCAAGATCCACTGGCGAACGTAACCGAGAGCCGGATTGTTGAGGATCCCGTTGGGGAGAACGATTGCCATTCGACCAGTGCCGGGCTTCAGCAACTGAACGCACCGCTCGATGAACAGAATCTCCGGCGGCTGCGACCGTTGAAGAACGTTTCGTCCGTGATTGTCGATCCGGATCTCCCAGCGGCCGGGTTCGACTTCGTCCCAGCGTGCTGCCAATTCGTACTGCGCCAAAAGTTGTCGGTCGTCGATCAGGATGTTCGCGCCGAACGGTGGGTTCGTAAAGAGCACATCGATCGACCCGAGCGGTATGGCGGTTGCTGCGTCTGGACTCCATGTATGAGGGTTCCCAAGGCTATTCGCTTGAAAGAGCCCGCCCGCGCCGTCGTTATTCATGACCATGTTCATCTTGGCGGCGCGGACAAGATTCGGGTTGAGATCGAGACCGAAGACGCTTGAGCCAAGGTAGTCAGCGCGCTTTCGATATAGCTCTTCGCGCTCAAGGTCGCTGGGCGAGGAGACGTTGTCCCACTCCAACTTTTCGCTGCGTTCGAGATGGTCTAGTGCGTGGTTCATGGCGGTGATCAGAAAGCCGCCAGTACCGCACGCCGGATCGAGCAGACGTTCACCCGGCTGCGGGTTGATCATCGTGACAGCCATGCGACAGGCGTTCCGAGGCGTGAAGAATTCACCGCGATCTCCGCGAAGGTTCGAGCCGACGACTTCCTCGTACGCGACGCCCTTCACGTCCACCGGCGATCGAAGCAGAGAGTACGACTGCAGCTGGCTTACGACGTAGGCAACTACGTTCGACTTAAGCTGAATGCGTTGGGTCTCGGGAGTTGAGAAGATCGTCGGGTACTTACGGACGACGACATCCGTAAAGATCTTCTGTATGCGCGTCTTAGCGGGCCCAGCCGCGGTGGCGCTCGTCAGTTCGGTCGGTGTCACGAAGAACGAGAGCGTCTTGGACCGTTCATCCTCGATCTTGCAGAAGATCAGCTTGAGTAGTTCCCAGAACGCATCGGGCTTCTGCATGCCTTCAGTTCCGGCGATGTAGTTATGACAGCGTCGGAAAGCGAAAAGCAGGTTGTCGGCAGTCGCTGGCTTGAGATCCTTGCGGCGCGGCCGTTGTGCCTCGGCCTCCGTCTGTCCCGCTGCTGGGATCTCGATGATCTCTTCGAACTCCAGCCCGTCTTTGGCGACGCGCTTGGCGAAGCAGAAGCGATCATCGCCGTTCGTCCAGAGCCCATACCTCGCGTTGAGGCAGGCCGCCATGTAGGACTTCAACTGCTCGATGCCCTCTCGCTTGTCTGAGGGGCTGGTCCCTGGCCGTTTTGTCTCGACGAGGATGTACGCCGACTCCTGAGTATGCGAAGCGGCTTCGTCGAAGACGATGATGTCTACGCGTTTCCGCGATGAGCCAACCTTGATCGGAAACTCAGGCTCGCAGTCGCCCTTTGTGAAGCCGTACTGCTGCACGAGCGCGCGCTCGATGTTCTGACGAACGTATTCCTCGGCCGTATCCCGCACCTGACGATCCGTCAGGAAATCCACGATCATCCCCTCCGGAACGGCCTCCACTGCCACCTGAACGGCAGGCGCCTCGCGGGCGCGTGTCGTCATCGGTTTGCTCCGCCTACGACAACTTCACGTGCCAGCAGCTGATCTGTTGAAGGTAGGTCGCGCTCTTCGAGCCGCTCGGTGAGCGATTCGATCGCGAGGTCAAATTGGGCGTCCGTTAGTTCGATGTGAGATTGCTGCCGCACCGACGTACTCGCGACCCCGATCTTCGACAGCCGGGGGGCCAGCGAGAGCGTCGGACACACGAGCGGGACGACTACATCGAGTGTCCATGGCCAACGCTCCTCGCCGGGTTCCTCGTTCATCGTCGGTTCCTCGGACGTCACGATTGCGACGCCGAAAAAGACTTCCCATCCGGCGGCGTAGTAGACGAGCCGATCGTGAATCGACACTCCACTCGGACGCTTATGGCGTGCGAACCGAACCTTGTGAAGGAGGTCAGACCGCTGAGTCAGCCAGTCGTCTTCGAGCCGCCACGCGGACGTACCGATCATTTTCAGCCACGCTCCCATGGGATCCTCTCTCTGAGCGATGATTCTTTCTGGACCGGACAGCAAGGCGGGCACCGGCCACCAACAAACCGGGACTTTGAGGTCTGATTCCCTACGGTACTCGGTTTGGTTGTCTCAGCAAACGCTTCCCCCTCCCTCAACTACCCTCGGTTGCTGATGCTCGAAGGGCGTCCCAGTGACGCGGGTGGGGGGTCTTTTCACCGCGCCTCACCTGCGAGCAGTAACGCAGAGAGAGACCAGTTGCGCGTACTAGTCGGCTGAGTGGAACGGCCTCGATCAGCGGCAGAATCTGATCGCTGAAGACGGTGAGGTCGATCACGCGGCCGTACTGCGCCTCCCATTCACGGATCTCGCGTTTGCGGTCGGCGATCGTGGCACCACGCTTCCGTTCGGCTTCCGGTGTGTGAGTGGGGTCATGTCCCTGTGCTTTGCGTTGCTCGATCGCGGCGAGTCCGGAGCCCGAGAACGTCGTCTCGAACTGTTCGCGCTCATAGTCGGGAAGACAGCTGTTGCAATAGGCGCGGTCAGGTAGCGGGAGTGGTTCGCCGCAGCCGCGGCAGACGGCCGGAAGCGGAATCTCTGCAGGCGGTTTCGGTGGTTGGCGGCGCGGAGGGTGTGAGGTGCGTCGGTTGCCGTGCGTAAGCGGTGTCGGTACGCGGTCGATCCGCGCGCCTGGAGCTTTCGCGAGCAGTCGCGCAGTGTCTTCGATTGACGGTGCGACGGCGTCGCGCCATGCGAGGGTTGTCTCGGCGAGTGATTTGGCGAGGTCGGCTGCGAGGCGGCAGACGCCACGCGACGTTTCGTGGAAGTCGCGCAGCCGAAAGGCGCGTGTCTGCGTGAGTCGGAGGACGTATTCGTCGACGGCGGCCCGGGCGGTTTCCATGATGTCGAGGGCAAGCGAGTCGCGTCCGCGAACGTCCGCATGGACGACGCCGAGCGCCGGGTCGAGCCCGATCGTCAGACATCCGATGCGTGTCTCGGCTTCGAGAATCGCGTAGAGGTAGTTGAGGAGTGCGTTGATCGGGTTTCCGGCGGCGCGTGGGCCGTCGGCGATCGGTGAGCCGCGAACCCCGAAATTCGTCCAGTGCTCTGGCACGCGTTGCCGGTCGGCCCTCCCGAAGCGCACGGTTATGGGCGCCCATGCGCGCCAGTAGGCGAGCGCGGCATCCCGCTCCGCGACCAGAAGCTCGTTGACGCTGCTCGCGTGATCGAGGTTCGCGGACGCCGCCGCGAACGCTTCGGAACACACCGCATCCTGAGGCAGTTGCGCGAGGACGTGCCGTTGTCCGTCGAGCTTGCGCCGAAGGAGCATGTGCGCGATCTGGAGACCACTGTCGTTCCAGACGGCGAGTGCTTGGGCGCGACGAAGGCGGACGTCGCCGCCGCGCGGGGCTGAGGTAGCGAGCACCCGTCCGTCCCGGTCGACCTGCACGAACGCCGCATTAACGTCGGCCAGCCAACGCAAGGCTTCGAAGCTGATGCTGCCGCTGTGTCCGAACACGACGAGTCGTTTCAGGTTCGACGTTGCGCGGGTGTAACGGCGTTCGCGACGACTTCGACCGACCCCGTCGGTCACGTGCAGGTGTCGTTTCGTGACGTGGACGCGGCAGGCGTAGCCGTCTACGACGCAAACGCCTTCGCCCGCGAAGGTGCTGGTGGATGGTGCTGAGCTAGGCTCGCGCTGCATACGGACTTACCTCCGTGTGCCGAGCCCCCGGGCTGTTTGCGCAGTCGCGGGGGCAACTTGTTGTCGCACTCATTCTAGGCGCGAAGGGGCGCGCGGTCCAGTGCCTGTCTGTCCGGACAGCGACCTATCTTGGACCCCTGCGAATGGTGTGAGCGTCACGGCTCTGAGTCGTGCGACGGACACCGATCCTTTCGAAGCCAAATTCACTACTTCCGTGATCGAGCCTGAGGGCGCGTCGCGAGGAGGAATCACTGCATGGCAGAAACCACGGAAATACCCATTGATCAGATTCGGATTGAACGTGACCTCTGGCCCCGCGAGCGGCTGGACGGTGCCCGTGTCGCCGAGTTCGCGGAGTTGTACGAGAGCGACGGCGCAGAGGCGCTCCCTCCGATCGAGGTGATCGAACTCGACCAGGGCGCCTACCTGCTCGTCGAGGGCCATCATCGCCTCGCCGCAGCGCAGCGCGCCGGACTGGAGTACCTACCGGCTGATGTCCTGGGCGTCCCGCCTGGTGTTGATCTTGGCTGGTTCGTGTTCGAACGCGGCGTCGGCAACGCAGCCCGCTCGGCGAAGCCGCTCACGAGGCGCGAGAAGCGCACGGCGACCTTACATCTGCTCGGCCGTTACCCGCATCGTCACGACCGCGAGCTTGCACGTCTGGTCGGCGTCAGTCATACGTTCGTCGCGCAGCTGCGACGTGAGTTGGCAACGTTGCCGACCCAGGCCAGGGAGTCCGACGAGGTCATGTATGAGTCGGCGCGCCTGGTTGCGTCACGGCTGTTCTCGGCGACGGAGCGCGTCCGCCAGACGAGAGGGCTTGGGATCGCGGACAAGCTATTCGGCGACCGCACCGCGCAGCGTCTCGCGGAGATCCTGCACAAGAGCTATGGCGAGGACGCACGCGAGCGGGCGCTGGAGTATTCGCGCTGGTTCGCGGCTGCCTCCGACCACCTTGACCAAGGGGCGAAGTCGTGAAGGCCGAGATTCTGAGTGAGAAGCGCTGGGAGTCGCTTTCGGCGCGCGAGCAAGACACCTATGCGCGCGTCTTGGACGCCGTCCGGATTGCACGTGCCGATGGGCTTTCGCTGTCGGCGGCGGCGAGGCGTGCCGGAACGTCGCCGGCGACGGTGAAGCGCTACGCGGGTTCCGCGTTCGAGCTACGCAGCCGGAAATTTGCCGCGCGTGAAGCTGATCGGCTGTATCGCCGTGTACATGTGCTGACGACCGACGGTCGCCGTGAGGTTGGGCTTCGCGGCTCCCGTGCCGCGTCGACGGTCTCGGGTCATTGGCGGGCCGTCGATGCCTATCTGAAGGGCGACGAACAGTCCCTGCACCGATACCGCGATAGGCGCGTTGGAGGCTTTGTCCTGGAAACGGATCTGGACGCGATCGAGGCTGCCGCAGACCGAGAGGAGGTCCGCTTCGAAGACCTTTACGCGGAGGCTGCCTGATGGCTGTCGCGAGAAGAGACGCAGTCTGCCTGACGTGTACGAGCACAAAGCGTCTCGAACTGAACGAGCCAGCCGGTCGCCGCAACGACATGACGGTTCAGAACTGGCTCTGCCGTTCTTGCCATCAGACGTTTACGGCCTCGCAGCGGTGGTTCGGGTTTCCGTTGAGCCGCGAACGGCCGCACACCCCGAGCGACGCGCTTTGGTCCCTCTTGTTCGGGGTTCCGTTGCTGTTTGCGCAGGCGCTTCGTGGGATCTGCGAGTGCAACGAAGAGCTTGCGCAGACCTGCGAGCAGATCGCACGCTCCGGCGGACACGTGCTCGACGTTCTTGCACCTGACACCCATAGTCCGTCTCGCGGGCCGGATCCGATCGGAAACGACCTCTATGCGGACTTCGTCAAGCGTGGCTTCGGCGATGGCACTCCACAGATGCGCGTCATTGGCGAGCAATCGCAGGAACTTGGAGGGCGCCAGATCGAAGCGACGGTTGCGGTGATGTTCGATCTCTGTGGAGCGCTCGGCGTCGCGGTTCCTGAGATCGCCGGATATCTGACGGAATTGCGGAGTCTGTTGACGCCGGAACTCGCGGCCCGTCTGGCGGAATTGCCGCCGGATTCCTGCGCGGAGTTCGATGCCCTTGCCCGCCGGTGTCTCGACGCGGTTCGTCCAGCGGTACAGGCGGTGCTCGACGCCCGATCGCAAGCAGACCTCAGCGACCTGATCCCACGATTTTCGGAGATAGACCGGTTGGGCGAGTACGCGCTGCGTGTCCTTCGCAGCCTCTCGGCTGATGCGCCGCTTCCCGTCCTTGAGTTGCAGGCAAGGGAGGTCGGACAGTGACGACCCCGACCGATATGGCTGAGGCCGACGCACTCGTCGTCGCGATCCGCAGCTGGGCGGTTCCGCGGACCACCCGATCCGCTCGCCTCACTCGCCCGTCGAGCGCTGAGCAGCGATTGCCGAAGGAGATGCTGCTGATCGATACGGAGACGTCGGTCGACGCGGCACAGCGATTGCGCTTCGGCGTCTTCCGGTATGTGCGTCGGGTCGAGGATGCAGACGGAACGCTTACGCTCGTCTGCGTCGCCGAGGGACTCTTCTACGCCGACGATCTCCCCGAAGCCGATCCAGTCGCCTTCCAGGTGCTCACGGACTACGTTCAGACTCATCGACGCGGCGCGGTCGACGCCAACGCGTGTGATGCTCGACTCATTCTTGATGTGATGTCGAGAACAGAGTTTGTCGAGCGCGTTGTGTGGCGGGCTGCGTATGAACTCGGCGCGACGATCGTCTGTTTCAACCTGCCGTTCGACCTCTCCCGAATCGCTGTCCATGTCGGCGCCGCACGCAACGCGGGTAAGGGCTCACGGTTCCGCTTCCGCGATGGATTCTCGTTCGCGCTCTGGGGTGACACCGATGACGATGGCCGGCGGCGCGAACACCCGTATCGGCCACGCATCCAGCTAAAGGCGCTCGACTCAAAGCGCTGCTTCGCAGCATTTACTTCGCCGAGCCGAGTAGATTCGGAAAACCGTCGACATCGCGGCAGCTTCCTCGACCTGCGGACGCTCGTTTACGCGCTCACAGACGAGGGCCATTCGCTGGAGTCGGCAGCTGCCGCGTTCGGCGTTCCGTTCCAGAAACGCAAGGTCGAGCACGGCCGGATCACGGCTGAATACATCGAGTACGGCCGCGAGGACGTCGGTGCGACACAGGCGGTTCTCGAGGCCGCGTTGCGTGAGTTCGCTCGCCACCCGATTGACCTTCCCGCCGTCAATGCCTATTCCAGTGCGAGCATCGGGCGCTCCTACCTGCAGGCGATGGGGATCAGACCGGTCCTCGAACGTCAGCTCGACTTCCCACCGGATCTCTGTGGTGCGGCGATGTCGGCGTACTTCGGAGGCCGTGCCGAAGCGCGGATCCGCCGCACACCGCTTCCCGTCGCCTACTGCGACTTCCTCTCGATGTATCCGACCATTTGCATTCTCCTAGGCCTCTGGTCGCTTCTGATTGCCGAACGGATCGAGATAGTCGAAGCAACAGAGGAGGTTCGTGATCTGGTCGCCAACCTCGAAGCGGACGACTGTTACCACGCCGGGTTGTGGAAGGGCCTGATGGGGATGGCCTTGATCGATCCGAACGGCGCGACGCTGCCTGTCCGGGCCGCCTACGCGGGCGGACAGAACCACCAGATAGGCGTTAACCCGCTGGAAAGCCGTGCGCTCGTCTGGTACTCGCTCGCTGACATCCTCGCGGCCTGTTTGTTAGATCCGACGCACAAGCCGAAGATCGTGCGCGCGATTCAACTGCGGCCCGTCGGCCAACAGACGCTTCGGTCAACAAGGCTGCTTGGGGAGATCGAGATCGAACCCGGCAGCGACTTCTTCCGCGAAGTCGTCCAAGCCCGGCAGAAAGTCAAAGCCGACGTGTCACTGCCAGAGAGTGAGCGTGACGCGCGCTCACGCGGCCTGAAGGTTCTGGCGAACGCGACCGCGTATGGCATCTACGCGCAGATGATCCGGCAAGTCCTTGGCGCGGACAACGAGGAGATCGTCGATGTGTACGGGCTCGACGGCGCCTTCGAGTGCCGCACCTCAACGCCGGAAGATCCCGGCCCGTTCGCGTTCCCGCCGTTCGCTGCCTGCCTGACCGGCGGCGCCCGGCTGATGCTCGCACTGCTTGAACAGGAGATCCGCGGCCGCGGTGGCGGCTACACGCTCATGGATACCGACTCCTGCATGATCGTCGCAACCGAACATAGTGGGCTCGTTCCCTGCGAGGGAGGGACCGAGCGCATGCCGGATGGCCGGGCGGCGGTCAGAGCGCTCAGCTACGCACAAGTCGACAAGATCCGCGACCAGTTTGATCAGCTTCATCCGTACGACCGCACGATCGTGACGGCGCCGATGCTGGAACTCGAAGATGTCCACTTCGTAGAGGGCGAACGAGTTCCGCTCAACTGTTATGCGATCAGCGCGAAACGGTACGCGCTTTACCGCGTCGCGAACAGCTGCGTCACGATCGTCAAGGGCTCCGAACACGGGCTCGGCCACTTGCTCAACCCGCTCGACCCAGAAGACCGAGGCGACGCAGCCAACCCCGACGACCCTAAACACAAGTGGACCGACGAGGTCTGGAAATACCTCATCGAGTTGGAACTACGTCTCCGACCTGAGAGGCCCGCCTGGTTCGGTCTCCCCGCGATCCAACGAATCACGGTCTCCAACTGGACGCTCTACGAGCGCTTCCAACAAAACGGCACCGCTGGCGCGAGTTACGCCGAGAGAATCAAGCCTCACAACTTCCTGCTTAGCGCCTCACCCCGGGCGCTGCGCGGTCCAGCAGAGGGAGTCACGCCGATCGCACCCTACGAACGCAACCCGAACGAATGGCTGACCGCGGATTGGATCGATCGCCGTACCGGCAATTCGATCCGCATCACTACTGAGCAATTCGAGGGAAGCGCACGCTCAGGAGACGTGTATGTGAAGACCTACGGTGATGTCGTCGAAGAGTACGCCGTCCACCCGGAACCAAAGAGCCTCGCGCCCGACGGTGGGCACTGCCGACGCAGCACGCGCGGGCTCCTCGTCCGCAGACCGGTGACCGCCAAGAGTCTCATGTATGTCGGTAAAGAGGCCAACGAACTCGAAGCCGTCGAGGGCGGCCTGATAACCGACGTAGCAGAGATCCGGAACGAGTACCGCAACATCCCGCGCGAACACGATCAGCTGCGAGCGACTCTCAACGCACTCAGCGCGAGAGAAGTCGCACGACGCATCGGCCTCGGCCACAGCGCCGTAAGCGACTTCCTCAGCGGAAGGTCGTCACCACGAACCGCCAACCTCGCTGCTTACCAGCGCCTCGCTAGCGAAATCAGCCGGGCTTCATGACGTGCTAGCGGGAGAAGCGGAACGACTTTCGTTCACCGGGCTCTCTCATCGGCTTGCCCGCTTGAAAGTTGCCGAGAAGGCAGCCGACGAGGAAGCCAATCGCAATCGCAGCGATCTCGAATCTCGTGTTCCAGACGAGGCGGCCTGTGAGGCTGTACGGATCCGGCCTGCTTGTAAGGCTGAGATTGGGTGGGGTGATCACTTGGAGTGCCATCGTGACGAGGATGGCTCCGAGGAAGCCGGTGACGACGTTCTTCATGTACTGACTCCTGCCCGTTTGTGATGGTGGATCGGCAGCTGCTGGACTGAGCGAGCCACCTTTGGCCCGCACACATCGGTAATCGGCAGATAACAAGCGATGCTTTATAGCTTGCTCAAGTCATCTCTGGACTGGGACGTTTCGGCGTCCTATGAAGGAGTGACCGCGAGTGGAAATCGGTGGGCGGATTCGTGCTCGGCGCGACGCGCTTGGGCTTACGCAGCATGAACTGGCGGACGAAGTCGGCGTCACGCCGCAGCACGTCTCACGTCTGGAAAGCGGTCTCAACGCGCCCTCGCTTGATCTACTCGTGAAGCTGGCGAACTCGCTGGGCGTGACGACCGACTTTCTCTTGACCGGGAAAGAGGTGGCGACGATCGACGTCAAAGGTGCGATCCGCGGTGTGCCGACGATCACCGCGAAATCGAAGCGCCTTCTGGTCGATCTCATCGGCGAACTCGGCCATCCGGACTAGGCACATCCGCCGCGCGACCGAGGTCCGGAGCAACCTCGCCGGTCGGCATAAGTGTGGAGGCCGAACGCCTGGGTCGATGCCAACGGTTATGCGAGGCGGCTGTCAGCCCGCGCTTTCTTCGTCCGCCACCGTCTCCTCGGTGTCACGAGCAAGCATCCATATCTGCTTGAGGGGTAACTCCGCCCTCAGGTCTTCATCGAGCTCTGCGTAACAATCCAGGATCTCCTCGATCAGTCGCTGCTGATCCCAGAGTCGAACGCGGAAGAACTGGTTTGGTTCTTCGCGCTTCACGGACTGTTTGAACCCGCCCCAGGAGACAAGGAGTCCTTGTTGCGCGCGAACGTTTTCCATCGTCCCGATCAACTGATCCAGCGTAGGCCGGTCAAGGGGGCTGTCCCCCGATTTCACCTGCACGCACAACTTCCGATCGCCGAAGCCGAGAGAGTCAGACCCAGCGAGGATGTCGACGCCCTTATCGGTTCCCTCCGGGCTCCGAAACGTCGTGTAACCCCGCACCTTGAGTACGCCTTCTACGAGACGCGCGAGGTCGTGACCCTTGAACCGAGCCGTGATGAGTTTCGCAATCTCGTCGCCTGCTAGCTGCTCAAGATCGGGAGCAGCCTCGCCGTCATCAACCGTGCCCTCCGCGCCGCTCGTGGCCTTCCGCAGCGGAGTGATCTCCTCGGCGCGCCAGCCGTTCTCTGCCATCGCGCGTACGCGCGCCTCCGCGTTATGCCGGGTCACACTGAAGATGGTCAGTAGGCCGCCAAGCGAGAACAGGATGTCCTTCGGGAAGTTGGTCCGAGGTACGTCGTTCGCGATCCATTTGACGTCTCGATAGTGAAAGAACGGATCCGGGCCGTCCGGGACGAAGACGTAGTCACCCGTGATTTCGCCGACATTGATTGCTCGCGACGCCTTGTCAGGAACGACGACCCAATCTCCTGGCTTCATCTCATTGGCGAATCGCCAAATCTGACCGGTGTGATTCGCGATGAGCACGGCACTCGCTGATGGGTACTTCAACGCCATCAGTTCGCTCAACTCCGACTTGGTCGGGATCGCGGAGATGTCCACGTTCAGTCCGGTCCACGTCAGGTAGATCCGGCTGTCGGACAAAAACTTGCTCAGGAACTGTCCCTGCTTCCCTGTCCTCACGACCCACAGCGCCACATGCCACCTCCTGTCCTAGTGCAGGCGAATACGGGGAAGAGACTGCCTGCCCGAAATGGCACCTTGGCACAAAACGAAGTTGGCGCGAAAAGCCGCTCTCAGATATGGAGACGGCGCCGCCAGCGAGGTTGTGTCCACAGTCGCAGCGCTTGAATGATCGCGGGGCGCGCCTCGACGTTCCAGCATTGCGCAAGCGCGGCGTCCCCCGGAGCCCGCGTCCACGCGGTCAGTGTTTCCAAGTGAGGCTCAAGCTCTGTGAGGAGCCCAATCGGCGCGCGCAAGACGAGCAGCGTCGTCGTCTCATAGACCTGATCGCTCACTCTCTCCATGCGGCGCAAAAGCGGTCGCTGGACCAACGCGCGGGCGAGTTCAACGCGACCCGGTCCGAGCGTCTCCTCGATTAGGTCGACAAACCGTTCGAGACCGCGGCCAACCTTGTTACTCGACCGTTCGGAGAAAGTCGCGTCCATCTGACTCGCGATGGCAAACGCTTCCGTCGCGGCGAGCCATGCCGATGCGGTCGAGATCAACTCCGAACGCGATCGAACGGAACGATCCAACACACCACCAACGATCGCGATTACCGCCCCTACCGCAGCGCCGACCACGACCCATGCGCCATTGCTCACGGCTACCTCACGAACAACGCAATGATGATCGATGCGATGAGGGTGCACAACGCGACCCAAATAGCGGCGCGAGGGAGCCTGATCGCGTTCTGCGCTGACACATCTCCGGAGATGCAGTTGACTCTACGCTGGTTGCTGAAACGGGACGGTGTGGGCCGGGATGACCTCCCGGACGCAATGGGGCTAACCGTCGTGAAAGCCGGGGTAAAGGGCCGGGCGGCTAGCCGAACGCCATGGTCGCTGCACACCAACCCGGCCTAGTCACCAATGGTAAGACGAAATCCGAACGCCCACTAGTAGTGTCTGAAATGGCCACGAACGGGCCATCACTAGGAGTCTTCGACCTTCGGCGCGAACTAACCAATGGTGTTCGGGCACAGGAAACACATCGACCGGCTGCTTCTCGACCAGCGTGGGCAATTGAGCGGTGACCTATGGAACAGCGCCGCCGACGGCGCGGACGCGTACGAAGGAGAGACGTACGTCGAGAAGGCTCTCGAACTCGCTGCGCAAGCGTGGATCGAAGCGCGGCGCGACCACACGCCGACACCCCTCAGCCTGACGTCGTACGCCTGGGCCGAGACAATGCTTAAGCGCTTTGTGCCGTACTGGGACATTCCACAGGTGAATGCGTCCGCCGTGCAGGCGTGGCTTGCAGCCAACGCTGAGACCTGGGAAGGCATTGCCGGTGCAGAGTTCGAGCGTCTCGGACGCGAGGGGACGCTCGTCTTCCGACGCGAGGAGGACCCTACTTTCGGGGATGCGCAACTCCCCGGCCCCACATGGCTCATGGGCGTGGTTACGCATTACGACGAGCATCCGGCGCACATGCCCGGATTTAAGCCTCTACACGACTACATCACGTCGCAGCTTTCGTACAGGCGCCTCAACACTCTCGGCCACCACGTCCTGGTGCTCGATCGCTTCGACTCGACAAAGCCTGAGATGACCACCGACCAGTTCGAGACCTACGAACTTTCCCACCGCAAAGCGTGGCACCTAGGCGTCGTCATCGCCCTGTTCGACCGGCTCAGACTCCTTCCGGAGACCGACTAGATCCTCAAGGCCTGCCCGTGTCCGGTTCCATGACCCTTCTATTCCTATCCCAGACCCGCGGTACTCTGCCGTCAGCGCCCCCATCGTCTAGTGGCCTAGGACTCCGGCCTTTCACGCCGGCAGCACGGGTTCGAATCCCGTTGGGGGTACCAACTTGTGCTCTTTCGAACCCAGGCCGGCGAAAGCTGGCCTGGGCTTGTAGGCGGGCTCTCGGGCGTTGCCAGGTCGGGCGGAAAACACCTGGGGAGTACGCCGCGATGCACGGGTCCATCGGGTGCGAGTCCATCTGGAAGATTGTCAGGATTGGTGTCGGGCTCAGTGCGTGTATCGAAGGCGGATGGGTCGGCGTCTCGGACGCAGGTACCGGTGGGGCTATCGTCGGATGTCTTGTCGGCTTGGCGTTTGATCTTGGCGCCGAGCAGACGAGGCACAAAATTGAGAAGATGGTGGTAAGTAATGGGATGGCTATTCAGCCTGGAAGAGGCTTCGAAGCATCCGCGGCGTAGCGCCGCCTTCAGCGGCTTGGGAGCCGGTGCCGGCATCGCTCTGATTTCTTACTTTCGAGTTGTAGATCACAGCCTGGGTTACGCAATCGTGCCCGGCCTACTCGCCTCGATCGGTGTATTCGTAGTGACGTACCAGAAGTTCGTAGTGACGTACCGCGACACGCGCTATTTGCCCGGCGGCGGCCGCATGGACGATCCGGCGACTGTGTATTACAGCCGACGCGGAGGCTACGTGGTGCGCAACAACCGCACGGGCGACATCGTTCAGGTGTCGAAGCGGACGGACCCCGGTTGGACGGCGCCATGGGATCGTTAGACGAGCTCGCCCGCGCCGCTGGCATCCCGATCCGGCTTGTCGGTGGTCTCACCCTCGTTCAAGGCACCAATGCTTCAGCGTTCGTCGACGCGTTAGCGGCCGCTGGCATGCGGATTCTTGGTGTCGAGGGGTTCGAGGTCGAGGGCTCCGAGGTTCGCCCCGACATGGGATTGATCGCCGACTTCTCGGAGGTGATCGATCCAGGGCAGTCAGCTTCGGAGGCGCGCCGATTCATTCATGCGGCCGCCCGGCCTGACGTGTTCTTCGAATTCACCATCGCGGGCGGGCAGCCGCGGCCCTGATGGCTTCTGTCATGCGTGCGTACGACCGGCTGGTGGTCTTCGCGATGGTCGGGTGGTTGTGCGCTCTTGTTGTCGCGAGCTTGGCGTCTGCGACTACGACGCGTTTCGCAATCGCGACGTACGGCTACGACCGGGCCGCTCCGAACGCTCAAAGCGCGCGCGAGAGCATTCCTCTCCTGTCCGACCGAACGGCCGTTCCGACCTCGACGGAGAGCGCGCGACAGTCCGGAGACGGGCGATTCGCCGATTTCCTTGCCGCAGAAGAAGGGGCGATCGACCTTACGACGCCTGCCGCGCGAAGTCAGATTCTCGAGGGCGAGGCGCGGTCGAACGGAACGTTCGCGGAAGGCCACCGACCTGGGACTGGTTTCCCAGGCAAGAGTGATTTCCCGAGCGGATGGTCTGACGACCGCATCATCCACGAGATCTTCGATGTCGCGACCGACCCCGCGTCGACGGCCGTCCAGCAAGGGTCTCGGACGATCGTCACCGGCACGCGTAGCGGCGTAACGATCCGCGTCGTCATCGACAACAAGACCGGTGAGATCGTCACCGGGTATCCGACGAATTTATCGAGGAATCCGTGAGTACGGGCTCATCGCCGCACGAGCTCCAGGCAATCAGGCTGCACGGATTGATTACGCGGCTCTCAGGTCAGTTGGCTCCAAACACCGTCGAACTCGCTCAGGAGATGGCGGACGCGAATGAGGCTCCCCTCGCGCTCGACATGATCAGCGAGATGCTCGTTGAGGGGCATGCCCACATCGCTTTGCAGGTTTTCGACGAGATTGAAGATCTTGCGGCCGGCCTGGGTCTCGACCCAGTCGTGAGTGAGCGCTTACGGCCGCTCGTCGGGGGCTGACCCTCATGCATGGGCGCCAATTCTGTCGGGGGACCGGACTCTAGGACGGGTCACTTTGCGAGTCCGAGCAAGCTCCGCAGCGGCCCTCGCCGTTGACCATCGCAGGAGTTTCCGGCTCACGGCTTGGAGCAAACGCACTCCGCGCTGTGGGCGAGCGGAGCAAGTCACCGCGCTGGCGATCGCAGGAGTTGCGGTTGGCGAAGGCAGGAGAGTTGGGCGGGGCGATTCTGCGGATCGCGCCAGGGAGCTTCAACGTTTCCTTGTCGCGGCGTTTCCTGCCAGGTAAATGGACGCAAACCTCGTCTTCGAGCAGTGCTAGTAATGCCCCAGCTCCTGACAAGGGACCGAAAGTGCTTCCATGAGCCGTAGCGGGCGGTTAGCTCAGCTGGGAGAGCGCCTGGTTTACACCCAGGAGGTCGGCGGTTCGATCCCGTCACCGCCCACTTCTTCCCAGGTCATGGAGCTGGTGCTCCCGCCTAGGCACCGCAGGCGCCCGTAGCGGCCCAAGCCGGATCGCTGCAGAAAAAGTCGCGCGTCAGCGTGTTCGTCACGATCCCGTTTCTCAGCAGTAGCTTGCCGACGTCACCCACGTGGAGCCTTCTCACTCCGCTTTCGTAGCGCTTGAACGACGTCACGCGGTACACGGCGATGGCTCGCGTCAGCGAGCCGCTGACGGAGAGGATCTGGAACGTCATCTGATAGACGCGCACGCAGCATCCATCGTCCGCGCTTTCGCGGCCCCGGCCACTCGACGTGATCGATAGCCCACGGGTGTGCCCTCCCCACCTGCCCGTGAACGTCGCGAGACTCGCCGGCGGTGAAGGCCGCTTCGACGCAGGGGGTCCGCCCGCAGCCTCGGACCGCAGGCAACCAAAGACGGTGTTGCGCATGCTCCGGCTCGGCATCGATTTCTGATCCCACGTAACGACCACGCTCCGGATGAGCTTGCCTCCGTACAACCACGCGAGCGACTTCAACGACGCACGAGCGTCGGGAACGCTCTTGAAGAAGCTGAGGATGATGCCCTGGTACCTCCCATCTCCGTACCACGCGCCAAGCTGCTTGTGTGCGCGCGGTGGTCGTTGGCCAACCCCCCACGTCGAAACGTGGTCGCGGGCGAGCGCGTAGACGAAAAGAGCCGGCGGGACGGGTGGCCTCGCGGGGGGCAGGCCGGCGATGGCGTTCGGGAGCCCCGTGAGACACGATTGCGTGGCAGCGAGGCTGTAAAGAGGCGCCTGCGCAGCGGCTCCGGACACGGTTGCGGCGAGTGCGACTCCGCCGAGAGCCATCGTCGCCAGCATTGGGCGGCCTGCCACGCCCCCAGGATACGCCGACCGCAAGTGGACTTTGTCGTCTCGCTGCGAAAGCTCGGAATCAGTCTCTAACGCCCGGCGCAGCCGGCCGCATGCGAGCGGCGACCGGCTGCTACCCGACGCCGCCTCCCGCCACCGTCCGCCACTACACGCGCAAAGGCGCTGTCAGGATGAGCTGGTTTGCGCAATGTCTGGCTCCGCCCACTTTTCAAACGTTGTGCAAACCGAGGCAGCGTTGAGGTAATAGCTGGGCAGGATCTCGGTCTTGCCGTTGACCGCGAGCTCGGCGAGGAGCTCGAGGATCAGGGCCCACGCACGAACTCGTTTAGCGAGACGTTACGTTGAGCCTATGAAACGGTCGTTGCCTCACCTTTTCTTGCTCGCAGCGCCGGCCCTTCTGCTGGTGAGTCTCAATCTGCCGTGGCAAGAGGCGCCCTGCGGCGGTAGCACGGCGAGCTACTTCAGTGGAGACCAAGGCACGACCGCGGGCCTTCGGAATCTCTTTGCTGACAGCTGCTTCTATCACCGAGTCGACGGCTGGTCATCCGTAGGTCAGGTCGCGGCCCTGTCTGCGCTGCTCCTCGCCTTCCTTGCCGCCGCTGCCCTAGCTCGTCCCAAGCTGCGAGAGCGCCTTCCACTCGGGCAGTGCGCGCTCGCGACGGCTTACTTCACCTCCGCCCTCGTTGTGCAGACGCGGCTCGACGCTCGCCAAACGGGACGCGGACTTGCCGGAGGACACTTTCATTACGCGTATGGCGCTTACGTGGGAGTCGCGGCGGGAATCCTCGCGTTGCTTGGGGCAGCTGTTCTCCGACGCGATGAACTCCTGTTTTACCCTCCTCGTCGCGCTTGGGCAGCGCTCGGCGGGGCAGTCGCGCTGCTCGCGGCGTTCCTGCTTCCGTGGACGACATCGAGATTGTTCTGGTCATCGACGTCGTCCGGTGCCGGCGCCGCGGTGCACCTCAGCTCCCTTGGGATTGCTGATGCGAGTGGCGTCATCGCCGCGGTCGCCGCGTTGCGCTTCGTAGTTGTCCGGTGGCGGGATGGTGCCGAGGCGTGGTTGGAACGGTCCGCGCTATCGGCGACGGCACTCCTCTTCGTCGCGGCGGCATTCACGGTGAGCTTCACCGCAACTCGTGCCTACGGAGCGTGGAGCGGCCTCGCGCTCGCGGCGGCCATCGTCCTGCTGACGCTCGTCGATCGGCCTCGGTCAAAGAGCGTCGTTTGGCCGCCGTGGCAGACGATTGGGGCAGGGGCTGCTCTCGCGGTTTTCGTGACCAGCCTGTTTCTGCCGTGGCAACAGGCGTGCTACCCAGCGCGGCGCGAGTTCGCACAACTCGGCGTCTCGGGACGATGCATCTCCTCGAATGGATGGACGCTCGAGACATCTGTGGCCGTACTTCTCGCGCTGGGGCTCGTCGTCGTCGCGCTCGCGCCTCGTCTGCTCAGCATCTCGTCAACCGAGTTAGGCGTGGGTTTCGCGCTGCTTGTTGCGACGCTCGGTTTCCGCCTGGAAACGGGCCTTTCCGACGGCGTGCGGTTCAACCTCGGATACGGCTCGATCATCGGTCTCGCTGCCGCGGCGCTAGTCGTCGGTCTTGCCCTGGCGCGCTCGCGGCTGCCCAGGATCAACGCGAACCGAGCGGTCACCGCTCTACCGGCGATCGTAGTCAGCGCCGCCTATGTCGCTGTCGTCGTCTTGCCCTGGTGGAACGTACTCCCGTCGCAGCTGTGGTCTGTGCTCGTCATCAGCCTCACACGGATCTCCTGGATGACGATCGCGGCCGCGCTGCTCGGGCTCCGGCTCGCGTGCCTCTGGGTAGCCCGACTCGAGGACGACTCGCGAAGCGCCGACGAGCTGATCGTGCTTCCAATCGGGCTTGCTGTACTCGCGGTTCTCGATGCTGTGCACTTCGGCATAGCCGACATAACTTGGAATACGGGCATCCTCGAAGGCCTTGCGGTTAGCCTGGCCGTCCTCGGTGCTATTGAGGGGGCAGGCGGCTTCCAAAAGGTGCGGATTCCCGGGATCCTCCGAATCGACCGGATCTAGGCAGCTTGCCCCGAATAGTTCGGCGCTGTTCCTCGACGAGCTCGCTCGTTCTCCACCTCCGCGGTCCTCCAAACATCGTCGCGGGCCCGATGCGAAACGGCCCGGACGGCTCTTTACACGACCCTCAAGAGACCTCGCTACGGTCCCCCGGTTCGCCCGCCCAGGGATAACCCAGAGGGAGGATCTGCCTGTGCCGAAGCCCGCCCGCTTTGCGCTGCTAGCGCTCATCGCACTTCTGGCCGCTCCGGCCGCAACGGTCCACGCCGCCCAGAAGATGCCCATCGGATTCTTCGACGATCCGTCGTTTCGCTGGTCGCCGACCCGCGCCGAAAACCTTCGGCAAGCGAGCGCCACCGGTGCGTCTGTCATCCACACGACGGCGAGCTGGCCCGGCCTCGCGCCGACCAAGCCGGCCAATCCGGCCGACGGCGACGACCCTGCGTACAAGCTCGCGGATCTCGACGAGCTCGTCTACCAGTCCGGCATCTACGGCCTACGCGTAATGATCGACATCAACGGGACGCCGAAGTGGGCGAACGGCGGCAAGGCGCCGAATGTCATGCCGACGCGGCTCAGCGATCTCACGACATTCGCAAAGATGCTGGCGACGCGGTACAACGGCCGGCAGGGCCACGGGACCGTCTCGCTCTGGTCGGTCTGGAACGAGCCGAACCTCCAGCTCTTCCTCACGCCGCAGTTCGTCGGCAAGAAGATCGTGGGGCCCGCGAACTACGCGAAGCTCTTCAAAGCGGCGTACGCCGGCATCAAGGCTGGTAACCCGTTGTCGAAGGTCGCGATCGGAGAGACGTCGGCGCGTGGCCGCGACAAGCCGCTGGCCGGCAACAGCGCTTCGATCGCTCCCGGTACGTTCGCCAAGTACCTCGCGAAGGTGCCCGGCCTGAAGTTCGATGCTTGGGCTCACCATCCGTACCCCACGTCGCCCAACCTGCCGCCGACGCAGAAGGTGCGCTACCCGAACGTCACGCTCTTGACGCTGCCGACGTTCGAGAAGGACCTCAAGAAGTTCTTCCGTCGCGCGGTACCGGTCTGGATCACCGAGTACGGCCATGAGACGAAGCCGCCCGACCCGCACGGCGTGTCGTATGCGACGCAGTCGAAGTACGCCGTCCAGGCTCTGAACATCGCCAAGAAGGATGCAAACGTGCAGATGTTCATCTGGTTCGTGTTCCACGACACCGCAGGCAACCCCTGGCAGAGCGGGTTGTTCACCGCGAGCGGCGCTCAGAAGCCTGCGTACGACGCCTTCGGCTCCGTCGCTCGGCTGACCGACGGGACGATGTTCACCGTCAAGGCGGGCGCGACGCCACGCGTGACGATGTATGTGCCGTACCTCGCGTACTACTCGGAGCCGGGTGCACAGATCGGGATGACGTACGTGGTCACCGACGGCAGCCGGAGGATCGCGATCGGGCAGCCGGTCGCGTCGCTTGGGGCCGACGACTCGATCACGTTCTCTCCGCAGTTCAAGCCGGTCAAGGGACACACCTACACGGTGACGTCGACCGCGAACGAGATCAACGGCCATACCGAGATCCGCTCGGCGCTGATCAAGGCTTCTTGATCGCGTAGATCACGCCGCGGCCCCAGTCGGCGACCAGCAGGTCGCCACTGGGGCCGACGGCGAGTGCGAGCGGGTGGTCGAACCCCGCGGCGAAGGTCGTCACGTGCCCGCGACGGATGCGGACGACCACGCGGCCGTGCTTCTTGTGGAGGTACTCGCCCCACTCGGCGACGAAGAGGTCGCCGCGCCACGACACGATCCCGTCTGCCGAGGAGTGCGGCTCGAGGTAGGCGATCGGCGGCGTCGCGCCTGCGCATGTGCCGATCAGCTTCTTGAGCGCGTAGCTCGGCCAGCAGTCCGGCCAGCCGTAGTCGGCGCCGGGCTTGATCCGCACCACCATCTCTGCCGGCTCGTTGTCGCCGAGCTTGTCTTTGCCGTTCACCGTGACGTAGAGCGACCGTCCGACGAACACGAGCCCGTACGGGTTGCGGAGCCCGGACGCGACGACGCGAAGATCGCTGCCATCGGGGCGGAACGAGAGGATCGCCGCACTGCGCGGGTCACGCTCGACGCAGGAATCGCAGGTCGAGCCCGATCCCAGATACAGTCGCCCGTCAGGTCCGGCGACGATCGAGTTCTGCTGGTGCCGTTTGAACGGCAGTCCGCGGACGATCGTGCGACGTGCGCCGTTTGGTGTGAAGAGGGAGACGCGGCCGCTGTCCGACGCATAGAGCTTCCCGTCGTGCCAGAGCAGGCCCAGCGGCACAACGAGCTTCGTGGCGAACGGACGTGGGCGATGGGAACCGCGGACGACGGAGACGATCTCACCGGTGTCCTGCGCGACGTAGAGCCTCCCGTCGGGGACGAACGACATCGCTGTCGGATGCTCGAGGCCGGTTGCGTACGTCGTCACCTGGTAGCCCGCCGGCACGTGCACCGCCGCCGCGAGCAGTGTGGCGAGGAGCAGCCGCATGCGCGCAGGCTACTCTGAGCCCGTGGCCGCACTCGACGGGAAACGGGCGATCGTCACCGGCGCGTCGAGTGGCATCGGCGCGGCCACCGCGCGGGCACTCGAGGAGGCGGGCGCGCGGGTCTACACCGGATCGCGATCGGCGGGCAACCTCGACGTCACGGATCCTGCGAGCTGCGCGCGGTTCGTCGAGGCTGCTGTCGCGGAGCTGGGCGGCCTCGACATCCTCTTCAACAATGCCGGTCTCTCGCGTGGGCGCGACCCCGTATGGGACTCGCTCGAAGAGGACGAGCGCGAGGTGATCGAGACAAACGTGCTCGGGCTGATGCGGATGACGCGCCTGTGCATCCCGCACCTCGTCGAGGACGGCGGCGGCCACATCGTGAACATGGGCTCGGTCGCGGGCATCTGGTCGTATGCGAGCGGCTCGTCGTACGTGGCGTCGAAGTTTGCGGTGCACGGCTACACGCGCGCGTTGCGTGACGATCTACAGGGCAAGCCGGTGCGCGTCACGAATGTCGCCGGCGGGATCGTCGAGACGAACTTCTCCAAGGTGCGCTTCAAAGGCGACGAAGAGAAGGCGAACGCGGTCTATGCGAACGTCGCGCTGGGCGGGCCGCTCAGCGCGGAGGACATCGCCGACTGCGTCCTCTTCGCCGTGACGCGCCGGCCGAACGTCAACATCGACGAGATCGTCGTGATGGCGCTCGCTCAGGTCTCGGGCGGCAATATCCTCCGCGAGACCTAGACGCGCTTCTCCCAGTAGCGCTTCATCCCTAGCCACGATTGCCAGAACGGCGCGACGCGGTCGTACAGATCCGCGTCGGCACCGGCGTCTGCGCGCGCGGCGTCGACGAACGCCTGCTGCTCCATGCCATCACGTACGCGCACGGCCCAGCGGTCGAGCTCCAGCTCGAGCCGGTCGAGGTGCGCGTCGACGTCCTCGTGCACGCCGAAGTGGATCAGGACGAGACGCTCGGGCTCATGTGCTCGGATCGCGGCAACGCTGGCGTGCCAGCCCTCCACGTCGACGTCCGGCGGCGGCGACACCGGCAGCACGTAGCTCGCTCCCGGCATGCGGACACCGGCGGCGTCGCCCGCGAGCAAGGTTCCGTTCGAGAAGTAGCTGATGTGATGCGACGCGTGGCCGATCGTCGGGAACGTCTCCCAGCCGAGCACGTCGCCGGTCGCGACGCGGACGTTCTGCTCGGGCACGGGCGCGAGCTCGCCCCAGAGCGGGTCGAACGACTCACCGTAGAGCCGCCGCGCGGAGCGCTCGAGCCGTGACGGATCGACGAGGTGCGGCGCTCCGACCTCGGAGACCCAGACGGTCAGTCCCGGGTGCCGTCGAACGAGCGTCCCGGCTGCGCCCGCGTGGTCGAGGTGGATGTGCGAGAGCAGCAGATGGCGGATGTCCTCGATGCGCAGGCCGTGCTCCGCCAGCCCGGCTTCGAGCGCCGGCAGCGTCGAGGTCGGCCCGCAGTCGAACAGCGCCAAGCCGTCGTCGGTGTCGACGACGTACACACCGACCGCGTGCGGGCGGCCACCGAAGTTCAGATCGAGATGACGCACCGCGCCAGCTTTCCAGGCGCTAAGCGCGAGCGGGTGCGGATCGTCTGACGAGCGCGGCTTCGAGATCGGCGAGCAAGTCCTCCGCCGATTCAATCCCCACCGACAGGCGCACGAGGTTCCCGGGCGGCGCGAACGGCGCGCCTGCGGTCGACGCGTGTGTCATCCGCGCCGGATGCTCGATCAGGCTCTCGACGCCGCCGAGCGACTCGGCGAGCTGGAAGATCCGTGTACGCGCCACGAGCTCGACCGCTTCCTGCTCGGAGTCCATGAGGAACGAGACCATGCCGCCGAAGTCGCGCATCTGGCTGCGCGCGACATCGTGGCCCGGGTGATTCGGCAGGCCGGGGTAGAGGACGCGCTCGACGCCGGGATGGCCGTCGAGGAACTCGGCGACGCGGCGCGCGTTCTCGCAATGCTGACGCATGCGAACGGCGAGCGTCTTGATCCCGCGCAGCACGAGCCAAGCGTCGAACGGGCCCGGCACGGCGCCGAGCGATTTCTGGAGGAAGTAGAGGCGCTCGGCGAGTGCGTCGTCGTTGGTTGCGACGAAGCCACCGATCGTGTCGCTGTGACCGCCGAGGTACTTGGTCGTCGAATGCACGACGGCATCGGCGCCGAGGTCGAGGGGCTGCTGGAGGTACGGCGTCGCGAACGTGTTGTCGACGACGAGCACCGCGCCGGCAGCGTGCGCCGCATCCGCGGCCTTGCGGATGTCGACGATGTTCAGCATCGGGTTCGACGGCGTCTCGACCCACACCATCTTCACGTCCTCGCCGAGGTGCGACGCGAGCTTGTCGTCGAACTCGCTCGCCGGGACGTAGGTGAAGTTGTAGCCCTTCGGCTCGTACACCTGCGACGTCATCCGGTAGACGCCGCCGTAGACGTCGGCGATCAGGACGACGCGCTCGCCGGGATTCACCACGTGCATCAGCGTCGTCGTCGCGCCGAGGCCCGAGCTGAACGCGACGCCGTGCGCGGCGTTCTCGAGGCTCGCGAGCGCAACCTGCAACGCCGTGCGCGTCGGATTCCCGACGCGGGCGTAGTCGTAGCCCTTGTTGACGCCGACCGCCTCCTGCACATAGGTCGCGGTCTGGTAGATCGGCGTGACGATCGCGCCCGTCGCGGGATCGGGCTCCTGCCCGGCGTGAATCGCGCGCGTCTCGAAATCCATGACCGGAGCCTACCCGGCGCGGCCCTGTCTCCCAGAGGCGCGTCGAAGGTGTGAAGCGCACATGCCGGTGTCTGACACCAGCCGTCGCCGTTCGAGTCATGTCCGCTTGGAGTCCTCGAGCCGAGCCCCGAGGAAGCGCGCCAGGCTGCGCAGCGGCGCTTGCAGCGAGACCGGGCGGACGCCGTCCTCCCACCAGACGCCGAGCACGCGCAGCTCGCCGGTCTTCCGGTCGTGCAGCGGCTCGATCCGTCCGATCACCCGGTCGCCGCGCAGGATCGGCAGGACGTAATAGCCGTACTCGCGCTTCGCCTTCGGCACGTACATCTCGAGCCGGTAGTAGAAGCTCCAGAGCGCCTCGGCACGGTTGCGGTCGTGCACCAGCCGGTCGAACGGGGAAAGGAAGGTCGTCCTGTTGCGTGGCACCGGCCCGTCGACGGTGTCTGGATGCGCGATGAGCCGTCCCCGTTCGAGCCGCACGCCGAGCGAGCGAAACCGCTTCTCGTCGAACACCCGCTTGGCCTCGGCCCACGGGACGCGCTCCGTCTCCGGGTACCAGCGATCGGCGAGATCCCATAGGCGTTGCTTCCCGCGCCGTCCGACGACGGCGACCTCGCCGCGCGCGTTCAGCACGCCCAGCATCAGCCCCATCTTGCGCTCCCCCCACCAGCGATGCGCCTCCCGGCCGCTCGGCCGGTGATCCTCGATCTCGCGAGAGAGCAGCGGGCCTCTGCGCTCGAGCTCGCGCAGCACGTAACGGCGAAACGACGCGTTCTGTTTGAGGAACGCGATCAGGTGTCCATCCAGCGGCCGGTCGCGCCGGCGCATCCGCGCCCGCAGTAGCGGCAGGTCTTCGGCCGGCCAGAGGAAGGCGTTCCACTCGACGAGCGTGCGCTCCTCCCAGAGCAGCCGGTCGAGCTCGGTCCTGTCGTATGGACCGAGCCGGCTCCAGAGCACCAGGTGTTGCGGCGGCGCGACGGTCGAGATCGGATCGAGCTGCAGGAAGCCGAGACGCCGTACGGTGCTGAGCACGTCGGTCGCGGAGCCGTCGAGCAGCTGCGCACGCACGGCGATTCGCCGCGCCTCCTCGAGGCTCACCTCCCGCGGCTTCACGCCGCTCGCACTACTTGCTCGAGCCCGAGGACGCGGGCGAGGCGCACGGCTGCCCGCTCGAGCTTCGCATCGACGTTGCCTCGAACCTTGGGCTCCGGTGTGAACTTGCGGATGCGGAGCACGCCCTCGGCGCGGTCGGCCTTCAGGTCGGCGCGGCCGAGGAACCGGTCGCCGGCGAGGAGCGGAAGCACGTAGTAGCCGTACTGACGCTGGTGCTCCTTCTTGTAGACCTCGATCACGTGCTTGAAGCGGAAGAGGCGCTCGAGCAGCGGCCGGTCCCAGACGAGATTGTCGAACGGGCAGACGAGCACGGGCGGCGCGGGGTCGCCGTCGAGCTCGACGTCCGGCAGCACGTAGAACGGCGGGCCGTCGTCGTCTACCTCGACCTTCCGCAACCGGCCGTCTGCGACCAAGGCGTCGAGCTGCGGCTGCAGCCGGGCGCGGCCGCCCCTCAGGCGCCAGTGCTCGCGAATCGCACTCTCCGTCAAGGCGCCGCGCGCACCGACCGCGAGCAGCGCCCATTCCTGCAGCGTCTCGACCTCGGTCGGCACGGGGGCCTCGAGCCAGCGCTTCGGGATCACGCGCTCCGCCAGGTCGTAGGAACGCTGGAAGTTGCGCCGCTCGCCGATCACGAGCACGCCGCGGTCCCACAGTGCGTCGAGCACCATCTTCGCCGGCTTCCAGTTCCACATGCCGCCCATTTCGTCGGCGCCGCGCCCTTCGAAGTCGCGCGACGCGAGCGGGCCCTCCGTGCGGATCCGGTCGAGCATCGGCTCGACGAGGTCGGCGTGCTGCTTCAGGGCGCGGTCATGCGAGCCCCAGTGCCCTCCACCGTCCATCACGTGCCGGAAATGAGGCCACAGCTCGATCGGCAGGATCGAAGCCTCGTGCGCCCAGTACTCGAAGACGCGCCCATCGCGCAGCAGGCGCACGACGATCTCCTCGGGGAACGCGCCGATGCGCGAGGCGATCGTCAGCCGGTGCGCCCGGTCGACGGCAGAGATCGAGTCGAGCTGGACGGCGGTGAGCTTCCGGATCGCCGCCTCGACCTCGTCCTCTCTGGCCCGCTTGAACCGCGCTGCGTATCCTTGCGACCCGACGACGAGACGGCGGATCGCCGCGAGGCTCACGGCTGGGCCGATCCACATCAAGCCTCTAGCGGCCGTGCGCGAGGTACTCGAGCAAGTCGGAGCGCGTGACGACGCCGATCGGCTTGCCGGCGTCTGCGACGACGACGGCGTTCACACCGCCGGTGAGCGCCGTCACGATCTCGTCCACCGACTCGTCGGCGTCGATCGTCGTCAAGGGGCCCTGCATCGCGACCGCGACGTCCTCGTGCAGCGCGTCCGCGTTCTTGAAGACCAGATCGAGGAGCGCGCGGTCCTGGAGCGAGCCGATCACGTCGCTGAGCGACGAGACCTCGCCGTCGCGCACGACCGGCAGCTGCGAGATCGAGTACTGCTCCATCACCGCAATCGCCTCGGCAACCTTCTGGTGCGCGGAGATCGTGAGCAGCGCAGGCGTCTCCCCGCCCTTCGCGCGCAGGAGCTCGCGCACGGTCGGCGCCTTCGCGGAGCGCTCGAGGAAGCCGTGCTCGATCATCCAGTTGTCGTCGAGGAACTTCGAGAGGTACGAGCGGCCGGAGTCCGGGAGGATCGTCAGCACACGGGCGCTCGCGTCGAGGCCCTTCGCATACGTGAGCGCACCCGCAATCGTCGAGCCGGACGAGCCACCGACGAGCAGCCCCTCCTCGCGTGCCAGGCGCCGCGCGACGAGGAATGAGTCGCGGTCGGAGACGCGCACCCAGTCGTCGACGACGTCAGGATCCATCGTCTCCGGCCAGGTGTCCTTGCCGATGCCCTCGACGAGGTACGGATGCAGGTCGCTCTCGCTCTTCGCGGTGTAGACGGAGCCCTCGGGATCGACGCCGACGATCTTCACCTCGGGGCTGCGCTCCTTAAAATATCTTCCGACGCCGCTGATCGTGCCGCCGGTGCCGACGGAGATCACGATCGCGTCGAGTTCACCGCCCGTCTGCTCCCAGATCTCCGGCCCGGTGGTCAGGTAATGCGCCTCCGGGTTCGACATGTTCGAGTACTGATCGGGCTTGAAGCCGCCGGGGATCTCTTCGGCGAGCCGCGACGAGACGGAGTAGTACGACTCCGGCGAGTCATGCTCGACCGCCGTCGGCGTGATCACGACCTCGGCGCCGTAGCCGCGGAGCATCGAGATCTTCTCCTGGCTCATCTTGTCGGGCATCACGAAGATGCAGCGGTAGCCCTTCTGCGCCGCTGCGATCGCGAGGCCGACGCCCGTGTTGCCGGAGGTGGGCTCGACGATCGTTCCGCCGGGCTTGAGCTTCCCTTCGCGCTCCGCCGCCTCGATCATTGCGAGCCCGATGCGGTCCTTGTTCGAACCGCCTGGGTTCATGAACTCGAGCTTCGCGAGGATCGTCCCGGGGACGTCCTGCGAGACGCGGTCGAGACGCACGATTGGCGTGTTGCCGACCAGGTCGATGATCGTGGGATACTCGCGGGCCATGCGGCGGAAGCCTACCGCCGCCGCTGTCGTTGACAACGGCGGCGATCAAAGGAGAAGCACCATGAAGATCGCGACGATCGGCAGGGGGAACATCGGTGGGGGGCTCGCAAAGCTCTGGCGGGCAGCCGGGCACGACGTCACGGAATTTGGCCGGGACGGCGGCGACGCGAGTGACGCGGAGGTGATCTTGGTCGCGGTGCCCTCCGGCTCGATCTCCGAGGCGCTCGGGAAGATCTCGGGCATCGAGGGCAAGCCGGCGATCGACGCGATCAACGCGTTCTCGGGCCGGAATGACGAATTCGAGTCCCTCGCGCACGAGGTCAAGTCAATCGTCGGCGGGCCGACTGCGAAGGCTTTCAACCTCAACTTCGCCGTGCTGTACGACGAGGTCGCGACCCAGCGCGTTCGTCCATCGAACTTCTTCGCCGCCGACGACGGGGCGCGCGAGGTGACCGAGCAGCTGATCCGGGACGCCGGCTACGACCCGCTGTACGTCGGCGGCCTCGAGCATGCTCGCGCGCTGGAGGAGCATCTCAGTCTCTGGATGGCCGCCATCCAGGCCGGCCTCGGCCAGAGCTTCTACCGGTACGCGCCGCCCGGAGAGCTCTAACCGGGAGCGGCCACCGCGTCCTCCACCGTCGCGATCTCCGTGTCCCTGATCAAGAGGGTGGTCGCAACCAGACCGACGACGGCAATCCCCACCGTGACCCAGAACGCCCACTGCGTCCCGCTCGTGAACGCGGCGGGAAACTGCTTTCCCTCTTTGAGCAGGCTGTCGGAGTGCGTGAGCAGCACCGAGGAGGTGACCGCAACGCCGATCGCGCCGCCGACCTGCTGTGCGGTGTTGATCAGCCCGGACGCGAGGCCCGCCTCGTGCTGCTCCACGCCCGCGAGCGCGGCGATCGAGACCGGAATGAACGTGAACGGCAACGCGAACCCGATCAGCAGATAGCCCGGCAGCAGATCGGATGCGTACGACCCATCTACGGGGATCTGCGTGTACCAGAGCAGTCCGGCAATCATCCCGATGAAGCCGGCCATCATCACCTTCTTCGCGCCGATCCTCGTCACGAGCGCTTGGGCGAGTCCGGCCCACAGCACCGCGGAGCCGGCCGTCGCGACGAACGTCAGCCCCGTCTTGAGCGCGGACCAATGGAGGACGTTTTGCACGTACAGCGTGAGCAGGAAGAAGTTCGCGAACACGACCGCGCCGAGCAGCAGCCCCGCGACGTTCGCGCCCGCGACCGTGCTCACCCTGAAGATGCGGAACGGCATCAGCGGATGCTTCGCACGCGACTCGACGACGAGGAACGCGATCAGCAGCACGACCGCGACGGCAAGGCGAGAGATCGTCCAGCCCGACGTCCAGCCGTGGTTCGGCGCCTCGGACACGCCGTACACGAGCAGCGCAAGCCCGGCGGTGATCGTGATCGCCCCCGCGACGTCCTGCGTCTGCTCGCGGTCGGAGCGGCTCTCGCGCACGAAGCGCGGCGCCAGAAGAAGCGCGAGCGCGCCGACCGGCACGTTGACGAAGAAGATCCACTCCCAGCCGAGATACTTCGTCAGCAGGCCGCCGGCGAGCACGCCGACCGCGGCGCCGGAGCCGCCGATTGCGCCCCAGATGCCGAGTGCCTTGTTGCGCTCCGGGCCCTCGTCGAAGCTCGTCATGATGATCGAGAGCGCGGCCGGAGAGATGATCGCCGCGCCGAGACCCTGCAGCGCGCGCGCCCCGATCAGCACACCCTCAGACCAGGCGAGGCCGCAGAGGAACGACGCGACTGTGAAGAGCATGACGCCGACGTAGAACACGCGCCGCCGCCCGAGCAAGTCGGCCGCACGACCACCGAGCAGCAAGAAGCCGCCGAACGTGATCGCGTACGCGGTGATCACCCACTGGAGGTTCGCCTCGGAGAAATGCAGCGCCTTGCCGATCGACGGGAGCGCGACGTTCACGATCGAGACGTCGAGGACGGTCATGAAGAATGCGGCGCAGACGATCGCGAGCGCTTTCCACCTGTTCGGGTCTGGCATGCGGCGGCTCCTACGAGGAGGGACGGGAGTGGCCTGAGATCGTCTCAGATGCGGCGGCTGCCGCGAAGCCCGAAGGCATCTCTAGTGGCGGAAGTGACGGCGGCCCGTGAAGACCATCGCCGCGGCCGCCGCATCGACCGCAGCCACGACGTCCGCGTCGCGCTTCGAGCCGCCCGGCTGGATGATCGCCGCGATCCCCGCGTCGAGCGCGAGCTGAGGGCCGTCGGCGAACGGGAAGAAGGCATCGCTTGCCAGCACTGCTCCTTGCATGTCGTGGCCGTGCTCGGCTGCCTTCTCGACGGCGATCCGCACCGAATCGACGCGGCTCATCTGACCCGCCCCGACGCCGATCGTCTGCAGGTCGCGCGCGATCACGATCGCGTTCGACGAGACGTGCTTGCAGACGCGCCACGCAAAGAGCAGATCGCCCCACTGCTGCTCCGTCACCTCACCCGCGACGACGAGCATCTCCTCGCGGTCCTCGATGTCGGAGTCGCGCTCCTGCACGAGCATCCCGCCGAGCACGCGCTTGTAGTCGCGCTCGCCCGGCGTCTCAGAGCGGCGCTCGCGGTCGCAGAGGATCCGCAGCGCCTTCTTCTTCCGGAGGGCCTCGAGGGCGCCGCCGTAGAAGCCCGGCGCCATCAGCACTTCGACGAAGTGCTCGGCGATCCGCGCGCCCAGCGCTCCGTCGATATCCCGGTTCACGAGGGCCACGCATCCGAACGCCGAGACGGGATCGGCGGCCAGCGCTCGCTCCCATGCGTCCTCGATCGTTCCGCCGACGGCAACGCCGCAGGGGTTCGCGTGCTTGACGATCACGACCGCCGGCATCACGAACTCGCGCAGCACCCGGCGCGCGCCTTCCAGATCGACGAGGTTGTTGTACGACAGCTCCTTGCCGCCCAGCTGCTCCACCTGGGAGAGCAGGTGCCGGCGCGCGCCCACCTCGCGGTAGTAGGCGCCCGCCTGGTGCGGGTTTTCGCCGTAGGCGAGGTCGGTCACCTTGCGCAGCGCGAGCGTCAGCTGTTCCGGGAAGGGCTCGGTGTCGCCGAACCAGTTGGCGATCGTCGCCTCGTACACCGCGCTCGTCTCGAATGCCTCGCGGGCTAGCCGCCGGCGCGTTTCGCCGGTCGTGTCGCCGTGCTCGCGCAGCTCGGCCAGCACGCTCTCGTAGTGGTTTGGGCTCGACACGACCGTGACGTGCACGAAGTTCTTGGCGGCGGCGCGGAGCATCGACGGCCCGCCGACGTCGATCATCTCGACGATCTCCGCCTCGGTCTTGCCACGTGCGCCCGCGACGGACGCGAAGGGGTAGAGATTGACGCAGACGAGGTCGATCGGCTCGATCTCGTGCTCGGCAAGTGTGTCGACGTGCTCGGGCAGGTCGCGCCGCGCGAGGATCCCCGCGTGAATGCGTGGGTGGAGCGTCTTGACGCGGCCGCCGAGCATCTCGGGCGCCTGCGTCACGTCCTCGACGCGCGTCACCTCCAGCCCCTGCTCCTCGAGGAACGACGCGGTGCCACCGGACGAGACGAGCTCCCAGCCGAGCTCGGCCAGGGCGCGCGCGAACACGCCGACGCCCTCCTTGTCGTAGACGCTGATCAGCGCGCGGCGAGACACAGTTCTCTCACGACCTCAGGCAGCAGCCGGTGCTCGACCGCATGAATCCGCTCGACGAGCGTCTCGCGCGGCTCGACAGGCACCTCTTCTTGCGCGATCAGCCGCCCCGTGTCGAGGCCGTCGTCGACGTAATGGACGCTCACGCCCGTCGTCTCGGCATCGGCGGCGAGCGCATCGGCGATCGCGTGCGCGCCGGGGAAGGCGGGCAGCAGCGAGGGATGGACGTTGATGACACGCTCGGGAAATCGCTTCAGAAACGCCGGCGTGAGCAGATGCATGTACCCGGCGAGCACGACGAGCTCGACGCCGTGCTCTTCGAGCCATGTCGCCAGCACGAGATCGCGTTCGGTGCGATCCGCGTGGCAATCGAGGCTGAACGTCGCGGTCGGAACGCCCGCCTCGCGCGCACGCACTAGCGCATAGGCGTCCTTGCGATTCGACGCCACCGCCGTCACCGGGAGCGCGGCATCGAGCAGCGCCTGCAGGTTCGTGCCGTTGCCGCTGACGAGGACGCCGATCATCGGATCCGCCCGATCACCGTTTCACCGGGCTCGGGCGCCGCGACGACGGCACACCAGCCGATTCCGAGGTTGAAGACGCGCCGCAGCTCCTCCTCCTCGACGTGACGCGCGAGCCAGTGGAACACCGGCGGCCGCTCCCACGTGTCCCAGTCGAGGTGGGCTGTGCGTCCTTCCGGGAGAACCCGCTCGAGGTTCCCGAGGATGCCACCGCCTGTGACGTGCGCGAACGCCTTCGCCCGACCGCGCAGCGCCCGCGCTACGTCGAGATAGAGACGCGTCGGCGTGAGGAGGTCGCCGCCGTCGTAGTCCTCTGCCTCGAGCACCCGGCGCACGAGCGTGAACCCGTTCGCATGCACCCCGGCGGACGGAAAGCCGATCACGGAATCGCCGGCCTCGATGGTCGAGCCGTCGATCACATCGGCGCGCGCGACGACGCCGACCGCGGTGCCGGCGAAGTCGAGCTCCCCCTTGGCGTAGATGCCGGGCAGCTCGGCCGTCTCGCCCCCGACGAGCGCGACCCCGGCTTCGCGGCAGACGGCCGCCGCGCCTTCGACGAGCTCGGCGACCTCCTCGAGACGGATCTCGTTCGCCGCGACATAGTCGAGCAGCATCAGCGGCTCGGCGCCGCAGGTCAGCACGTCGTTTATGCAATGCGCTGCGAGATCGGCCCCGCAGTCGCGCAGGCGCCCTCGGGCGCGGGCGAGGATCAGCTTCGTCCCGACGCCGTCGGTCGAGGCGGCGAGCAGCCGGTCGCCGTCGAGCGGGTGCAGTCCCGCGAACGCGCCGAAGCTCGTCGCGCCGGTCGACTCGACGGCGGCGCGCAACCGTTCGACGACAGAGCCGGCGGTTGCCAGGGAGACCCCTGCTGCGGCGTAACTGTGCTCCGTGCTCAGGAGAGCAGTGTACGACCCGGCCCGGCCGACTACGACTCACCCGAAGCGCTCGCCGTGCAGCTCCGGCCGGCCCTCCGGGCCGCCGGCGAGGAAGGTCACGACCGTCTCGCCGACCAGCACGGAGCTCTCCTCGCGCTCGATGCCGAGGATGTCCGCCAGCGCGCCGGCCTTCGCCTCCGGCTCGTCGGCGCGGAGCTGGAGCTCCGTGAGGCGGAGCTCTTTCTGCTCGGCGAGCAACTCGTCGATCCACTCGCGCGGCGGGTGGACCTCGAGGCGGTAGCCGGCGTTCGTTGCGACGAACGTCCGGCGGCCGCCGTGCTCCTGCACGCGCAGGTTCCGCTCCATCGCCCGCCCGAGCACCGCCTGGAACTCGTCTTCGTCGAGCGCCACGCCGAGATGGTCGACCCGCGGCACCCGCCAGTGGCCGGGCTGGACGACGACGTTCACGGCCCCCCGTTCCAGCTCGGAGAGGCGCAGCTTGAACCCGTCGTGGTCGAGTTTCTCCCATGAGACGCCGGGCTCGACGGCGACGTGGTCGTCGCCGACGCGCCCGTAGCGCGCGACGAGGCCGAAGCCGAGCTTGCCGAGGTAGCGCGCCTCGACGTCGCGAAGCTGCGAGGTGACGAGGTGGTAGTGGAAGAGTTGCACGTACCTATCCTTCCAAGAGCCGTGGACGCGCCGTCGCTGCTCACCCCCTGGACCTTCGAGCCGCTTCAGGTCGTCCCGACGGTGATCGTCGCCCTGCTCTACCTCCGTCGCACGCGGACGCTCGCCGGGGAGGGCCGACCGGTGCCGGGCTGGCGGCGGTTCAGCTTCTGGACGGGGATCGTGCTCGTCATCCTCGCCCTCAACTCGCCGATCGACGCGCTCGGCGAGGAGCACTTCTTCTTCATGCACATGACGCAGCACGTGCTGCTCGGCGATCTCGCGCCGCTCTGCTTCGTGGCGGGGATGACGGGACAGATCCTGCGGCCGGTGCTCGCCCTGAGCGTGGTCGAGAAGCTGCGCGTGCTCGCCCATCCGCTGATCGCTCTGCCGTTGTGGGCGGTTGACCTCTACGTCTGGCACATCCCGTATCTCTACGACGCCGCGCTGCACCACAGTGCCGTGCACGCCCTCGAGCATTTCTGCTTCTTCACGTTCGGCTGCCTGATGTGGGAGCCCGTGGTCGAGACGCTGCCCGCGCCCGCGTGGTTCGGGACGGGCCCGAAGATCGCCTACATCTTCGCGGTGCGCCTGATCGAGACCGTGCTCGGCAACATCTTCATCTGGTCGAACAGCGCGTTCTACAGCGTCTACCGGCACGCGCCGGAGTGGGGGATCACCCCGGCCCACGACCTCAATCTCGGAGGGATCGTGATGATGGCCGAAGGCTCGGTGGTGACGCTCGCCGCCCTCGTCTGGCTCTTCCTGCGCATGGCCGAGGAGGGGGAGACCCGGCAGCGGCTGCTCGAGCAGGGACTCGATCCACGGCAGGTCAAGCGCGCGGTGCGCTACGGGCGCGCGGAGGATCTGGGCGCTCCACGCTGAACTCTTCGCGGCAAACGCTACGAGGAGGAACCCAATGGAAGGCTCGGAGCAACGCCCGAACTACGCGGCCGGCCAGTGGCCCGGAGCCGCGCGCCTGCCGATCCCCGGCAACGCCGAATGGCTGTGGTGGGCCGTCATGGCCGTCGTGGTGGCGATCGTCGCGCTCGCGTCCGACCGTGTGGACTCCAGCACGTGGGTCGAGTTCATGAAATGGACGACGGCCGCATACCTGATCTCCCGCGGGATCGCGAAGGCGTCCCGCGTGCTCGAGCAGTAGTTAGACGGGCTCGAAGCGGAGCTTGGCCGCGTCTGCCGGCACGCGCGTCGGATACTCGCGCGTGAGGCAGGCGCGGCACAGCGCGCTCGCAGGGCGGCGCGTTGCCGCCTGCAGCCCTTCGAGCGAGATGTACGCGAGGCTCGTCGCGCCGATCGCGGCGCGCACCTCTTCGACGGTCGAGTGCGCGGCGATCATCTCGTCCTCGGAGGCGAGGTCGATCCCGTAGTAACACGGTGAGATCACCGGTGGTGAGGAGACGCGCACGTGCACTTCGGCGGCGCCGGCGTCGAACAGCATCTGCACGATCTGCCGTGTCGTGGAACCGCGCACGATCGAGTCGTCGACGACGACCAGGCGCTTGCCCGCGACCTCGGCAAGCGGGTTGAACTTCATGCGGATCCCCTGCTCCCGCATGCCCTGCTCGGGCTGGATGAACGTCCGGCCGACGTAACGGTTCTTGATCAGGCCTTCGCTGAACGGGATGCCCGTGGCGCGCGCGAAGCCGATCGCGGCCGGCGTGCCCGAGTCGGGGATCGGCAGCACGAGGTCGGCCTCGACGGGCGACTCGGCGGCGAGCCGCTCGCCCATCCGCACGCGCGCGCCGTGCACTTCGACACCTGCGAGCCGCGTGTCGGGACGAGCGAGATAGAAGAACTCGAAGATGCAGAGTGCGCCGTGGTTCTCGGCTTCGACGGCCTGAATGGAGTGCAGGCCGTCCTCGTCGACGATCACGAGCTCACCCGGACGCACCTCGCGCTCGAACGTCGCGCCGACGAGGTCGAGCGCGCACGATTCGGAGGCGACGACCGGGTCTTCGCCGAGCCGGCCGATCACGAGCGGGCGGAAGCCGAACGAGTCCCGGAACGCGAAGAGCTTGCCGTCCGCAAGGCCGACCACAGTGGCTGCGCCTTCCAGGCGCGCCATCGTCGCGACGATCGCCTCTTCGAGCGGCCGCTCGTCGTCGGCGATCAGCGCGGCAATCACCTCGGAGTCTGAGGTGGAGGCGAGCGGCTTGCCCGCTTGCTCGCGCAGCGCCTCGGCGTTGACGAGGTTGCCGTTGTGGCCGAGCGCGACGATCCGTTGGCGTCCGTGATGGAGCAGCGGCTGCGCGTTCTCCCAGGCGTTGCCGCCGGTCGTCGAGTAGCGCGTGTGCCCGATCGCGTACTCGCCGTGGAGGCCGGAGAGCGTGCGCTCGTCGAAGACCTGCGGCACGAGCCCGAGATCGCGCACCGCGGTGAGGCGCCCGTTCTCGGAGACGGCGATGCCGGCCGATTCCTGGCCGCGGTGCTGTAGCGCGTAGAGACCGAAGTACGAAAGCCGCGCGACATCGCGTCCCGGCGCGCGGACACCGAACACGCCGCACATCAGGCAACCATCCCGAGCTCGACGACGTCGTCCCACGGAATCTCACTTGCGGGGTTGACTGCGACGATCACACCTTCGGCCTCGACGACCTGCACATCGGCTGCGATGCCCGACCAGGCCTCCGCCTCGCGTAGCGCAAGCGCGACTCCGCCGTCCGACACATCGTGCGCGAGGGAGAACAGGTCGGCATGCCGCCACACGAAGTGGACGAGCCCGTGACCGAAGCCGCGCAGCAGGACGATGCGGTCGCCGCTCCGCCACCGGTCGGGGATCGCGGTCACGTCGCGGACGAGACCGACGCAGCCGATGAAGGGCGTGGGAGGGATCGCGCTGCCGCCCGTCTCGTTGTAGAGCGACACGTTCCCCGAGACGACCGGGATGCCGAGCGATTCGGCTGCGCGCGAGATCCCCTCGATTGCCTGCCCGAGCTCCCAGGCGATCTCCGGCTTCTCGGGGTTGCCGAAGTTGAGGCAGTCCGTGAGCGCGAGCGGCTCGCCGCCGGCGCAGGCGACGTTCATTGCCGCCTCCATCACGGCCTTCCAGCCGGCCTCCATCGGGTTGCGGCAGCCGAGCGGCGGGCCATCGAGGGTGACGGCGATGCCGCGCGTCCCGTCGACGCGCAACACGGCGGCGTCGAACCCCGGTCTTCGCACCGTACGCGAGCCTACGAGGTGGTCGTACTGCTCGAACACCCAGGTCTTCGGCTCGTCGTTGACCGCCGCGACCGACGCGGGCTCGACCTCGCGCGATATCTGCGCGACCGCGTAGCGCGGGCACTCGTCCGTGAGCAGCGCGGCGGGGATGGAGCCGACGACCTCGTCGTCGAAGAAGCAGCGCAGCTCACCGTGGTCGGTGACCTCGCCGATCACCGTGCACGGCAGCTCCCACCGCTCGCAGACGGCGCGCACCTCGTCGAGCCGCTCCAGCGCGACGACGGCGACCATCCGCTCCTGGGACTCGGAGATCATGATCTCCCACGGTTCGAGGTCGGCCTCGCGCAGCGGCACGCGATCGAGATGAACGTCCACGCCGACCTCACGCGCCATCTCCGAGAGCGACGAGGCGAGCCCTGCGGCGCCGCAGTCCTGCAGCGAGATCACGAGGTCTTGCTCGACGAGCTCGAGCGAAACCTCGATCAGCGCCTTGCCGCGGAACGGGTCGCCGATCTGGACCGACGGTCGCTTCTCGTCCGAGCCTTCGAGGTCCTGCGACGCGAGGACGGACGCGCCGCCGATCCCGTCGCGGCCGGTGAACGCGCCGTAGAGCACGAGCGCGTTGCCCGGGCCCTGTGCTTTCGCCGACAAGACGCGTTCCGTGGGAAGGATCCCGACGCACATCGCGTTTACGAGCGGGTTCTGCGCATAGGCCTCGTCGAACGCGCACTCGCCGCCGACGTTCGGCACGCCGACGCAGTTGCCGTAGTGGCCGATGCCCGCGACGGCGCGCTTGAAGTGCCAGTCCGGCTCGCCGAAGCGGAGCCCGTCGAGCAGTGCGATCGGCCGCGCGCCCATCGCGATGATGTCGCGCAGGATCCCGCCGACGCCGGTGGCCGCGCCCTGGAACGGCTCCACGGCGGAGGGATGGTTGTGCGACTCCGCTTTGAATGCGACTGCGACTCCGTCACCCAGGTCGATCACGCCGGCGTTCTCACCGGGGCCCTGGAGCACGCGGTCGCCGCTCGAGGGCAGCCGCTTGAGCAGGCGGGCCGAGTGCTTGTAGCCGCAGTGCTCCGACCAGAGGAGTGAGAAGACTGCGAGCTCGAAATCATTTGGGGACCGCTCCAGCAGGTCGCGGATACGGTCGAACTCCCAGTCCGTCAGACCGAGGGCGCGGTGCAGAGGTTGCTCAGCGACCGGGCTCAGGGGGTCAGTGTACCGGGGGCCTCTGACGGCCTCGGGAGCTCCCTACGCACTAGGTTTCCCGGCGTGATCGCTCTTCGCCGCGCCATTCCCGAGGATGTCGACTGGCTGGTCGCCCTGCTGACGCACGAGGATACGGAGCCGTTCCTGGGCGGCCGGCGCGCCCTCGACGCGGACAGCATCAGCGCTGAGGTCGCCCGTTCGCAGAACGAGCCGGAGCGGTTCGGTCGCCTGATCATCGAGGCCGACGGCGAGCGCGCGGGGGTGATGGGCTTCGAGGAGCGGAGCTCTGTGCATCGGATCGCCGATGTCGGCGGGCTCGCGGTTCATCCGGACTTTCGGGGGCGCGGAGTCGCCGACGAAGCGGCGCGCCAGTTGCAGCGCTACTTGCTGATCGACCTGGGATTTCACCGCATGCAACTCAAGTGCTACGGCTTCAACGAGCGTGCGATCCGTCACTCGGAGCGCGTGGGATTCGTGCGCGAGGGCGTAGAGCGCAAGGCGTACCTTCGCCATGGCGAATGGCAGGACGCGGTGCTGTTCGCGCTCTTGCGGGAAGATCTCGACGAATGACGGTCACCGACCGTCCGAATGAGCTGCGCTACGAGATCGAGGTCGACGGGGAGGTCGCCGGATTCCTCATGTACCGCCGCGAAGACGGCGTGCTCGAGCTGGTGCACACCGACGTCGATCCGAAGTGGGAGGGAAAGGGTGTCGGGGCAGCACTCGTGCAGGGCGCGCTCGACGATGTGCGCGCCCGCGAGTTGAAGGTACGGCCGTACTGCCCGTTCGTTGCGGCGTACATCCGCCGGCACCCGGAGTACGACGACCTCGTCGTCGCCACCCCTTAGGATGCGGGCCATGGCGAGCCGCTACCTGCACACGATGCTCCGCGTCACGGATCCGGAGGAGAGCCGCGCGTTCTACGAGGCGCTCGGCATGGAGTTCCGCCGCGAGTCGCCGATTGTGCGCAACGGCGAGCTCGAGGCGACGCTCTACTTCTACGGCTTCCCCGGGCAGGACGAGGAACTCGAGCTGACGTTCAACCACGACGGCAGCACGTACGACCTCGGCACCGGCTACGGCCACCTCGCGATTGGCGTCGACGACCTCGACGCGACGCTTACGAGCCTCGCCGAGCACGGCATCGAGCCGGAGCGCGCGCCGTACCAGGTGCGCGAGGGCGGCTCGTGGCTCTGCTTCGTCCGCGATCCGGACGGCTACAGAGTCGAAGTCATCGGTCGCGGCAGCGGCTAACGCGTGGACAAGCCGATTCCTCTTCTTCGTCCGTAATCCGGTCGGGCTCGATCGTTGGGTGAGAGGACGTTGGCTCAGCCGTGCGCACTCTCGCCCGTATCGTGTCAGCGTGAGCCAGCGACGCCAGTGGGATCGCGACGCCCAACCTGCACCAGCCTGGGCGAAGAACCTTGTTAGGCGGGCCTACTTGATCGCAGAGCAAGACAGGCGTGACGAGTCGACCGGCGAGCAGATTTTTGAGACGTCATATCCCTGCGCAGTCGGCGACATCATCGCCATTCCGCCGTCCGTACTCGCGCCGAAAACTCCGCCAGGCGCGTGGCAGATCATTGCGCGAGAGGCGGCCCCAGCACCTTACGCAGCTCGGTTAATCGTGATCCCCGCCAAGCTCTAAGTCAAAGCAACCCCACGACGTGCTCAGAGTGCACTCGCGAACGCTGGCGCAGGCGACTGCCCAGGTGTCTGACACCGCTGTGGGTGCGGCGGCCACACGCGCCACGTCGAGGTGTCAGACACCAGTTCGACCCTCCGCCAGCAGCGACCGCTCAGGCGTCGTGGACGAACGCTCGCTCAGAGCAGCGTTCTCGTTTGGCTCTCCAGCTAATCGATCTGCCAGTGCGTGACTTTCTCCTCACGCAGGAAGTGGTCGTCCTCGTCGTAGAAAACCGCCAACTCAACGTTGTCGCCTGCAAAGCGGCGGATCGCTTCGAGTGACTCCCAGAACGTCAGGGTGACGAACTCGGTGCGCTGCCCGTCGTTGTGCCGAAGGATCCAGGCCCGCGATTGCCCGGGGTGCTTCGGTAGGCCGGCATCCCCGTTTGCTCGAGATAGGCGACGTACGCCTCGGCGTCCTCTCGTCGCGTCCAGCCCCGCCATGTCCGGGCAACCATCTACCAATCGTAAAGATCATTGCTCAGGTTCGTCACTGTCATTCAGACGCTTTTGTTCGTTCCGTCAAGAACTCCGACGGGTACCGCATCGAGATCATCGGACGCAACATGTAAAAGGGAGATCATGACCACACTCGAGAACCGTCCGAACACCGCACTCCTCGTCGTCGACGTGCAGAACGGCGTCGTCGAGGGAGCTCACGAGCGCGACGCGGTCGTCGCGAACATCGGCAGGCTAGTCGCGAAGGCGCGGCGGGAAGGAGTTCCCGTCGTCTGGGTGCAGCACTCCGACGAGGGGCTTGAGAGGGGGAGCGACGACTGGCGAATCGTCTCCGAGCTGTCTCCGGGCGACGCCGAGCCGCTCATCGAGAAGAACTATGGCGACTCCTTCGAGGAGACCACCCTTGAAACCGTGCTGTCGCGCCTCGAAGTCGGGCGACTGGTCGTCGTCGGCGCACAAACCGATGCGTGTATCCGCTCGACGCTGCACGGCGCATTCGTCAGGGGATACGACGCATCGCTGGTCAGTGACGCCCACACGACGGAGGACCAGACGGCCTGGGGGGCGCCGCCGCCCGACCAGGTGATCGCGCACACGAATCTGTACTGGACCGACCAGACCGCGCCGGGGCGGACGGCCGGGACGGTCGAGACCAAGGATGTCGATTTCATCGGCACCTCCTGAGCGCGGGCGGTCGACGAACGTCGTCGTCTCTACTAGCGCGGACGGGCGTCGAGCCACGACGCCCGGAACTTGTGCGCGAGCTCCTCGAACTCCACCAATAGCGCGTGCAGCTCGTCGAGGTCAGGGCGGAGCTCGTCGGCGGCACGAACCTCCGCGGCAATCTCCGCAAGCGAGCTCGTGGGATCGGACGAGAGCTCGGCCAAGTGCCGTTCGCTTCGCGCGAGACGCGCGTCGAGGATCAGAACGCATGCCCGTCCTTCCTCGGTCAGCTTGCGCAGCTCCGACTCCGTCGCGGATCGACGGTCGAGAACGGCGCGCAGGCGCGCCTTCACCGCAAAATCGAGCGTCTCGGTCACGGGCGTCGGTGATTATCGCAGAGGGCGGTACCGGTTCGCGCAAGCATCCCGACGGCTACCGCGTCGAGCGGGACGGACAATGAGGCGGCGCGCGGTGATTGTTGCCGAGACCTGCGATCCGAGCCGCTGCGTACGCTGGAGCCGTGAGCGGTCGGATCGTGTTCGTCCTCGTGGCGGTCTCATTGCTAGTTGCGCGTCCGGCTCTCGGGGGGACGGACATGTTCGTGGGCGCTGCGGACGATGGAGCGCGGAGCCTGAATCCGCTCACGGCGAAGGCGAAGATGGACCGAGCGGCGGTTGCGGGGCTCGGCGTGCTGCGGATGACCGTGATCTGGTCGCCTGGCTTGGAGACGATCGGCGGCGACGAGCTTGTCGCGCTGCAGAATGCATCGGCGTCGGCGCAACTCGATGGCGTTCGCCTCATCCTCTCGATCTATCCCCGAGATTCGCGAACGACGCCGTTGTCGTCGCGAGCGCGCGGCGAGTTCGCTCGGTATGCGGCGTCGATCGCGCAGCGGTTTCCCACGATCACCGACTTCGTCGTCGGCAACGAGCCGAATCTGAATCTCTTCTGGATGCCCCAGTTCGGGGCCGGCGGCACTGATCTCGCTGCCCGCTCGTACGAACTGCTGCTCGCGAAGACGTATGACGCGCTCAAGTCGGTGTCCCCGGACGTGAACGTGATCGGTGGTGCGCTCTCGCCGAGCGGGCAGGACAAGGCGAGCTCGGCGCGGCAAACACACTCGCCCACCACGTTCATCAGAGATCTCGGCGCCGCCTACCGGCAGACCGGTCGCCGGCGACCGATCATGGACATGGTCGCGATCCACCCGTACCTGATCCCTTCGCGGTTGCCGCCAAGCTTCGCGCATCCCAGAACGACGACCATCGGGATTGCCGACTACCCGAAGCTCGTCCGTCTGCTCACGAGCGCCTTCGTCGGCACGGCGCAGCGCGGCGAGACGCTGCCGATCGTGTACGACGAATTCGGCTACCAGTCGAAGATTCCGGCTTCCAAGCAGTCGCTCTATAGCCACCTTGGCGCGCCGGCCGCGCAGGACACGATCTCGGAGGCACTGCAGGCCACGTACTACCGGCAAGCGTTCGCGCTCGCCGCCTGCCAGCCGACCGTTGCGGGGGTGCTCATCTTTCACGTCGCCGACGAGCGTGACGCGCGGGCCTGGCAGTCGGGCATCTATTACAGCGACGGCACGCAGAAGTCGAGCTTCGCCGGCGTCCGGGCCGCAGCGCTCGCCGCCCAGCACGGGACGTTGGGAACGTGCTCCCTCTCGAAGACGACGAGCAATCTTGGGGACGTTGTGTTCCATGAGCCGACGATCGCGGAGCCGAGGATGCTGGGCATCGATTTCTCGTGCGCCTTGCCGTGCAGCTACGAAACGCAGATCGTCGACGCGCGAACCGGCGCGGTCGTCACCAGCTCCGCAGGCAAGGTGAGTGGCGAGCAGACAGTCGCATTCCCAGCCGCCGACCTCGAGGCGGGCCGATATCAGTACGTCCTCCGCGTCCTGAAGTGCGGAAAGCCGGGAACACGTGAGGCGAGATTCAGCCGGGCCTTCGAGGTTCCGCCCGCTGCGGAGACCCAGAGCCCGACGCTTCCCCTCCCGCTGCTTCCGCTCTTGCCGGAGGCACCTTTCGCGTTGCCGACACTCCTGCCGACGGTCCCTGCGACAGGCTGACCGGTGACGACACGTCGTGTGTCCTGGAGCGTTCGCGCGTTCTGCATGGCTCTGCCGTTCGGGGTCTGTGTTCTTCAGGACGCTGGTGCGGCCTCGAAGCCATCCGCCGCGTCACCTGCGCTGTCGGCGACGTTCTCGGCGACGTCATACGCACCGGGCCAGCTCGCCGGTCTGCGTGTCATGGGCCGTGTCCGCGATCTCGACCTCCAGGTTCTTCGTGCCGGGGCTGAGCGGGCGTGGTCGAGCGTCGGCCGCCCATGGGGCCCGCCCGAGCACCTTCGCTTCCGGTCCGGGACGGAGAACACGGTCCGGCTGCGGATGGGGAACTGGGCAAGCGGCCTCTACTTCGCGAGACTCACGGCGCGTGGCGGCCGCGCTGTCGCGTTCGCACCGTTCGTGATCAGGCCCGCCGTTCTCGGGGGCGCCCGGGTCGCGGTCGTGCTGCCGACGTACAGCTGGCAGGCGTACAACTTCTATGACGCCAACCGGGACGGACGGGCCGACTCGTGGTATGCCGACGCGAGCCGGAACAGCGTCGTGCTCGGGCGCCCGTACGCCGGCAACGGCAAACCTCCGCATTATCGAACGCAGCAGCGTGGGTTTCTGCGCTTCCTCGTCCACACCGGCAAACGAGTCGACGTCCTCACGGACGAGGATCTCGAACGGATCGCAACCGGCGACGACCTTGCGCGTCTCTACGACCTGGTCGTCTTCTCCGGGCACGAGGAGTACGTCACGTCGCACATCTACGACGTGACGCAGCGCTACCGCGATCTCGGCGGGAACCTTGGGTTCCTGTCGGCGAACAACTTCTTCTGGCGTGTCGACCGCGATGACCGGCGGCTCTGGCGCATCCAACTCTGGCGGAACCTCGGCCGCCCGGAAGCGCAACTCGTCGGCGTCCAGTATCGAGGCAACGACCGGGGCGGGCACGTCGCCCCGTATGTGGTTACGAACGCCGGGGCCGCACCATGGCTCTTCAGCAGCCTCGGCGCAGTGGACGGCAGCCCGCTCGGATCCGCCCGCTACGGGATCGAGTTCGACATGGTCTGTTCCGACTCACCGCCCGGGACGGCAGTGCTTGCGACGGTCAGTCCCGGTCTCGGCGACGGGTCGATTCTCGGCCAGATGAGCTACTACGAAACGGCCACCGGTGCGAAGGTGTTCGCCGCCGGGACACTCGGTTTCGGCGGCTCGGACAATCCGGTCGCGAGCGCCCTGTTCGAGAATCTCTGGCAGCACCTGACGGTTCCATAGCCGGGTTCATCCGCTACTCGATCGGCATTTTTTGAGCGCGAACATGCGCAAGTAATAGTCGAGGATCCACTGTTGGTAGCCCTCCGCGCTGAGGCCCGCGTGGTCGGTGAGCAGCCTGTAATTGCCCCAGTCGAGCGCAACCCAGAACGTCTTCTCGACATCCGCGGCACGTAGATGCTTGACGCCGGGCTTGGCGAGCAACGTCCGTGCCGCCCACTCGACTCCGTCTCGACGGTTCTCGTTCATCTTCCGCCACAGCGCGGCGACTCCCTGATCGCTTTTAGCGGCTTGCTCAACCACGAACGCGAGCTTCGCGGAGCGGCCGTGGATGCCGCGGAGGTGGACCGCGTGGAGCTCGAGCATCGAAATCGGGTCAGGTGCCGCCTCCATCTGCTTGGAGATCTCGCGGCCGCGAATCGGCAGTGGGTCGACGTCGCCGCGAATGCTGTAGTCGACCGTTGCTTTCAGGAGCGCCGACTTCGTGCGGAACACGGTCTCGACGGTGCTCTGTGAAACACCGGCGCGCTTCGCGATCATCGCCACGGTTGCACCGGCCCAGCCGTGGGCCTCGAATGCCTCCTGCGCCGCTTTGGTGACCAGCCGCCGGGTGCGGAGCGCCCCGTCTTCGCGCAACGGCGCCTGGTATGGGCGGCTAGCGCCCCTAGCTTTGTCGCGTTCCATCCTTTAAGGTCTTACCATATCCAATGTGGTAGTACCACAGCTAATGCCGCGCGAATGCGGCTTCTACTCGGGGAGGTTGTATGAAACATGCACTTGTCGCACTCGGGATCCTTCTCATCGCGGCCGTTGGCACGGCCGGCATAGCGTCGGCAACGCCAGTGGAAAAGACCGATGCCCAGGTTCTCGGCAATGTGCAGATCGATCCGTCCGATGCCACCGTCGGCTACGTCACCGCCCGCTACATCTGCGAGGGTGGCCTGACCGTACACACGCATCTCTGGGTATCGGTGAAGCAGACCGCTGACCGAAGGGCCGACGAGGCCCTGAAGGACGAGAGCAGCAGCGGGATCTCGGCTGCCTGGTCGCAAAGTCATCCGACTTCGCAGGTCGTCTGTGATGGACAGTGGCACGTGCAGACGTTCACGATCAACCATGCGGAACGCGGCTTCGGCACTCTGCAGCCAGGCCAGGGATACGTGCAGTTCTGCCTCTTCGGCGGCGACAACGTCTACACCGCCAGCCAAAGGTTCGTCGAGGTCAAATAGGGACTTCGCGACGGACGTAACGCGGTGGGCCCAGCCCGGGAAGCGGGCCCACCGCGCCTCTGCTATTTGCGAAGTCGTCGGGCGAGCGCGCTCCACAATCGCGATTGCCGCCCATCGAGACCGAATGCCTTCAGCGCGTCGTTCGGGAGGCGCCCACCGTCGCCCGCCAGGCCACTACTCGGGGCGGAGGGCAGAGGTTGGTGGCCATCCGCGGTCTCCAGGTTCAGCTCGGCAAGGAGCTCGGTCGCGCGCTCCGCGGCTCGCTCGTGTACGGCGACACGAACGCGACCTAGCCCTACTGCAAACGGAATATCACCGCCCGGTATGACGCCTGCCGCATTCGCTCTCCCATAGTAGGTTGCCGCTACACCTCCGTTCTCAAGCACCTGGCAGGCCAGCTCGGCCTCGTAAGGAGCAAGCAGCCCGGACACTTCGACAAGAGACATACCTTCCGGCAAGGGAGTTGACTCAACCCCGCCGCGAAGAAGCATTGCCGCTCGGAAGAAAAGCGATAGCCCGTAGGCGAGAGTTACCGCGATCCAACCGTAGATGCCCCACGTCCCCCAGGCGACCGCTGATGCCGCACCGACAACCAACACCGCCATGAGGTGACGGCGAATCTGGGGCGAGATACGGGAACTCATCGTTCGATTCTCATCGATGCTCGGGACGACACTCTCGCGGAACGAGGCTACGACCCTCGACTCGTGCTTGGAGACGGCCACGACATCAATCACGACGGCGCGATACTCCGCGACGCGCTCCGCTGGCTCTGGCGAACCCGATCGGTGTAAGCACAGGTCGGGATATAGGCCTCACCCGCAGGAGGGGCGGTGTAACGACTCGCCTGGCGAGCGCGGGATCGCACCGCCACGTGTCACATGGAGCTCTCCGATCTTCGCCCCAGCGCCGTCGCGAGCGATGATGGTCCCACCGCGGGCCGTTCCGCCGGATGGCGTTATCCAAGCGAGGAAGTACCCATTGGCGACAGGAGCGGAGGTCGCGTGCCCGTCTGAGTAGTCGACCTTGACCGATCTCACTGCCGCGGATGCGCGTCCCGTCACGTACACCGACGTCTTTCCCGGGTACGTCACGAACGAGACTCCGGCCTGGAGCGCCCACTCGCCGGCGCAACGCGTGGCGGGGCCGCGCGACATGGCGGCGACGCCGCCGGCGGCGGAGCTGATGACGGCGATCCCTTCGGTGTCTCCCTTGAAGTCGAGTGCGTAGACGCCGTACTCACCGTCAGGCGTGGCTGCCGTCAAGACTCGCTCAATGCCGGTGAGCGCCGGCAGCGGGAACGTCCCACGGCTGCGCGCCATGTAGTGCTCGATCGCCGCGCGGGCGTTGGCCGGCTGGCTCTGGTCGGCGATGAACTGCTGCGGTGACTGCCAGAAATCCCGAACAAGCGCAACGGCCGCTGGCACCGCGATTCCAATGAGCGCGGCTGCGACGATGACCACGAGCGCGGTGCGACGGGTCGCCGCGCGCTTCGGCGACACCGACGTTCGCGAACTCGGCACCGCGGGGCCGGCGAACGCGCTGAACATTGCTTCGAGTGCTTCGTCCATCGTGGGTGCCGGCTGGCGTGCCTTCACGTCCTCTCCTCCATCGAGATTTGCACCTGCGTCTCGTCACCGAAGTACGCGGTGAGTGTCTTTCGTGCGTCGTGCAGTTGCCGCTTGACCGTTCCGACCGAGCAGCCGAGCGCGGCCGCCGTTTCCTCTTCGCTGAACCCGACGTAGAGACGCAGAACCGTCGTTGCACGCTGCCGGGGTGGCAGCGAATCGAACGCCTCCTTCAGCTCGAGCAGCTCAGGAGGTTGCTGCTGGGTCGCGACCGGTTTGACCGTGTCACTCGCCCGGAGACCCAGGAACGCGAAGCGGCGCTCGCGTCGCGCGACCTTGATTGCGACGCGTGCGGCGATCTTCGCGGCGAATGCACGCGCCGCTTCGGGATCTCGCAGGCGTGGAAGCGACCGGCTCAACTCGACGAGGGCCTCCTGGGCGGCGTCCTCGGCGATCATCGACCCGGCCCCGACCACTAAGCGGACCGTCCGTACGACGAGCGGCCGTAGCTCGATCAAGCGGGCGTCATCGCAACGAACCGCGATCGCGGGAATCGGGTTGGCCGATGGGTCGGCGAGGCTCATAGGACGGTAAGTGTCGCCACGGGGCTGAAAGGTTGTGTTGTCGGATCGTCTTTCTGATCAAATTGGTCGCATGCGTTTCCTCGTCGCGTTGGTACTCGCCGCACTCTTCGGTGGCGGGGATCAATACCTCGGAAGCCTGGCCTGGCATCCATGGGCAGCCGACGTCAGTCTGCTCTCCGCCCCATGGCTCGTTCTGCCGTTTCTCGCCGGCGCGACGCAGCGTGATCCGAGGCGGGCGGCGCTGCTCGGATTCGCGTGCACTGCGTCGGCTCTGGCCGGCTACGGGCTGATGACGCTCAGCCCCGTCGAGAGCGCACACCTCAGCGTGGCGACTGCCGCAGCGTTCGTTCGCAGCGAGAGTCCCGTGATCGTCGGCGGCCTCTTCACCGGCCCGCTGTTCGGTTGGCTCGGACAGCGGTGGCGTGTAGACGGTGCGTGGGTCGGCGCGCTCGCAACCGCCGCCCTCGTCTGTCTCGAGCCGCTCGCGCGGGTTCCCGCCGGCGACGCGATCAGGTTCCGTCCAGTGTGGATGGCCGAAGTCGCCGTCGGCATCGCGCTGGCGATCTTCTTCGTCGTCGGGGCGGCACGAGACGGCGGCCCCAGACGAGCGTGACGTCAGTGCGGCGCGAGACGCGCTGGCTGCTCGCCCACGAGGTGCGTGACTCGCTCGAGCCATGGTGCCGCGTCAAGCTGCTCGAATATCTGGCGCGCCTCGGCCAGCGGCGGCTCTGCGTCAGCACCCTGGTCTCCTGAGGCGAGCCACTCGCCGTGCTCGAGCAGCGTGACGGCGAGGTAGAACGGAAAACGAATCTCGCGGAACCGGCGCCCTGCGTGGGCGAAAAGGTCACCGGCAGCCTGGTCTCCGTCGCGGGCTGCCAGCCGTGCCCGAAAACGCAGCGCCTGTGCCTCGAGGAACCGCGAAGAGCCTCCGGGCGGGAGCGTGTCGACGATCGTCATGAGCTGCTCGACGCGTTCAACGTCGTCGAGCGCGAGCGCTGCCTCCATCGCGACGACGAACGACTCCTTGACGGCTTCGAAGGAGAGTCCCACTGAAACGCGGGAATCGAGTGCCGCTTCCGCCGCGGCGAGCGCCTCCACGTTGCGACCCTCGGCCAGCAGCAGCGTCGCTTCGGCGAAGTGAATCTGCGAACGCTCCTGTACATCTGCCGACGTTTCGAACTCGGCGAAGAGCCCGGTGTTTCGCTTCGCGTCCTCCAGCTGGCCGCGGTTGACCCGCACTGGCACGATCGGTGTCAGGAGCGCAGCGAAGGCGATTCTCGCTTGGGACCAGTCCTCTTCCGGAAGACCGGCTTCGCGTGCGACGGCCTCGTCCCAGCGTCCGAGCGCGAACAGCGGATAGGCGAAGCCGAGGAACGCCCACTCCCAGTAGCGGTTGCCGACTTTCCTCGCCAGCGCGAGTCCTGCGTCGGCCAGCGTCGCCGCGTCGTCGTACTGATCGAGCTGGCCCGTGCAATCCGCGAGGTTGTAGTACGCGCGCAGCGCGGCGGAAGGCTTGTCGTGTTGGAGGGCGATGTCGAGAGCCGTCCGTGAGAGCGCATTCGCCTCGATCGTGCGGCCGCGGCTGAACAGGGCAACGCCCTTCGTGTTCAGCGCCTGCGAGACGATCTCCGGCAGCGACAGCCTCTCCGCGATCTCCAGTGCGACGTCGAGCCGCTCGAGAGCGAGGTCGGTTTGGCCGGCGAAGTACATGAACCGTCCGATCTGTGCCGCGAGTGCGGCGAGGTCCCCATCCGGCTCGTCCTCGGACAGGACCGCGAACGCGCGATCCATGCTCTCGAGGCCCTGTTCGATCCGTCCGCGCTCCCAGGAGATTTCCGCGAGCCGGGCAGACACCCTCGCGGCCGCGTGTGTCGCCGCGGAGGACTCGAAGAGCTCGATCGACAGCTCGAAGTGCGCCGCCGCCTCCCCGGCGCGGCCGCCGGCGGAGGCCATCGTCCCGGCGCGCTCATGAAGCTCGGCACACCGCAGCCTGTCGTCCGTGAGCTCGACCGCACGCTCGAATGCGCGTTGCGCCTCGGCGTTTGCGCCCAGAGAGGCAGCGCGCTCCGCGGCCCGCACGAGCAATCGAAGCGAGGTCGACCGCAGCGCCTCGGCATCGGGATCGTCAGGCGCCGCGTAGTAGGCGTCGAGGTAGTGGGCAGCGACAAGATCGACGATCTCATCTTCCTCGGCGCCGGGAACGGAGGAGAGAAACTCCGCCGCGGCCAGGTGCTTCGCCTTCCGCTCCCGCTTCGGGATCGTGTCGTACGCGACCTGCTTGACGATGTCCTGAAGAAATGAATATTGCCCTCGTTCCGGCGAACGAGGATCGGCCTGCACGGTGACGATCTCCTTGCCCAAGAGCCCTGTCAGCAGAGGTTCCAGGTCGGCCTCCGCTTCCCCGCTTACCGAGGCAAGCCCCTGCTTGGTGAACGTTTTGCCAAGCACGGCACCGCACTCGACGACGCGGCGTTCCTGGGGTGTCAGGGAGTCGAGTCGCGCGGCCACGAGCGCGTGCAACGTCTCGGGCACCTCGATGTTCTCGACCGCACCGGTGGCGTGGTACGCATCCCCTTCGCGGGCAAGGACGCCGCGGTCGAGGAGCATCCGTACCGTCTCGACGGCATAGAGCGGCACCCCCTCCGCGCGGTCGACGATCCGGTCGCGGAGGTCGTCAACGAGGCCCGGAACGAGCCCGGTGAGCAGATCCGCCATCGACGAGCGAGAGAGAGGTTCGAGGTAGAGCGAGCTGAAGCTGCGCTTGCCGCCGCCCCAGCTCGGCCGCTTGTCGGCGAACTCGGGTCGGCCCAGTGCCAGCACGAAGAGCGGCCGCCCTCGAGACCAGTCGATCAGGTACTCGAGAAAGTCGAGCAGGCCGGCATCGGCCCACTGGAGATCTTCGAACACGAGGATCGTCGGGGACACGTCGGCGAGGCGCTCGAAGAGAATGCGCCAGGCCGAAAAGAGGTTCTCCTGATCTCCCGCTGCACCCTCCTCGAGGCCCAGGAGATGCGCGAGGCGGGGCTCGACCCACGCCCGCTCTGTTGCGTCGAGGACGTATTCCTCCAGCGCGAGCTGCAGCTTCGCCCGCGCCGACTCTGGCTCTTCGTCCTCGAAGATGCCGCAGCGCATCCTCACCATCTCCGCAAGCGCCCAGTAGGCGACCCCGTCCCCGTACGAGAGGCAACGTCCCCGATGCCAGAACGCCTCCGCGGCGAGACCCTCCACGTACTTCTCGAACTCCCAGGCGAGCCGGGACTTGCCGATCCCGGCGATCCCCGTCACGAGCGCAAGCTGGGGGCGCTCTTCGTCCGCAGATCCGTGGAACAGCTCCTTGACGAGCCGCAGCTCGCGGTCGCGGCCCACGAACGGCGCCTCCAGACCCGCCGATCGCACGGCGCCTTTCGCGCCGGCGACGACCCGGAGCGCCCGCCAGAGCTGGGCCGGCTCGGATTTCCCCTTGAGCTGGTGGAGTCCCGCGTCGGAGTAGGCGATCGTGGCGTCCGTGGCACGCTTGGTGGCCTCCCCGACCAGCACCGTCGCGGGCTCGGCGGCGCTCTGCACCCGCGAGGCGGTGTTGACGAGGTCGCCCGCGACCATTCCCTGCGCCTCCGCGCTGAGCGTCACCGCCGCCTCGCCGGTGAGGACTCCGGCGCGGGCCTGGAGATTCGGATCGAGCGTCGGCACCGCAGCGACGAGGTCGAGCGCCGCGCGCACCGCCCGGTCGGCATCGTCTTCACGCGCGACGGGCGCACCCCAGACGGCCATGACCGCATCGCCGATGAACTTCTCGATCGTTCCGCCGTACCGCTCGATTGTAGTTCGCGCGACCTCGAAGTACCGCGTAAGCAATTCGCGCGTGTCCTCGGCGTCACGCCCCTCGGACGCGCCGGTGAATCCCACGAGGTCGGCGAACAAGACGGAGACGACTCGCCGCTCCGCCTCTCGCGCGTCCGCATGCAGTGACACCGGTGCGGCTGGTGCGTCGGCCGCTAGCGGCGTTCCGCATTCGCCACAGAAGCGCATGGCGGGGTCATTCGCAGATCCGCAGGCGGGGCATGGGAGCGCAAGTGGCGCACCGCAACCGCCGCAGAATTTGCGACCGTCCGCGTTCGCGGTTCCACATTGCGCGCATTCGAGCACCCCGACCACAGACTAGTCGGGAAACGGTCTCTCGGTGGCTGGCGTTTCGTCGCAGGAAATCCGGGTTCGGCGGTCACCGTGCCGTCTCTCAGCGGCAGGTCACGGCGTCCTTGGCGAACAGCCGGTGGCAAGGCGGCAGGTTGCCGTGCGCTCGTACGGCCGTCAGGACCGCTCTGACCGCGGTAACGACGACCTGCGGTTGTCCGGTCGGCGCAGGACGCTGGATGTAGTGCGTGCTGCGGTTTGCGATCGCGTCGATGCTGTTGGTCGAGAGGGCGGCCTCCTCGTCCTGCGCCACGCGAAGCTTCGCGTCGAGCGGTGGCTTGTTCGATCCGAGCACGATGAGCGGAATGGCTCCGAGGGTCTTGATCGCATCGGATTCGGCGATCGTGGCAGCGAGGTTAATGCCTTCGCGGTTTGTCTTGCGCGGGAGTCGTGCGGCAGTCTCCGGGGTCAGATAGGGGAACGTGGTCGCATCGACGAGGACGACTCCCGCGGTTTCGCGCGGATAGGCGTGCGCGAAGATCCTCGCGAGGAGGCCTCCCCAGGAGTGGCCGATGACGACGAAGGGCGGCGGAATCCGCGCCGCCTTCAGCAGGAGTCGCAGCTCGTCGACCTGCGTCTTGGCGGTACGGCGCGCTGGTGGCGCCGCCGCGCTGTGTCCGAGACCTGCGCGGTCGTACGCGCAGACACGAGTCATGCCGGCGATTTGCGGTTGCACCCAGCGCCAGCTCGTGCTGGTGTCGGGGGAGCCCGCGTCGAGCACGACCGTCGGGCTCCCGGCGCCGCTGCACTCGTAGTACATCCGGTGCCCGGCCACCGAGACGAATCCCTTCGTCGCGTGAGCCGCGTCGGGCGACGATTGGACGGACCCGGTCGCCACGCTCAGGGCCGCGGTGGTCGCGGCGACGAAGACGCTAAGCGGTCCTAGGCGCACGTTCCGATCCTGCGGATCATCGGACGTCCTGTCTACTACCAACAGTCGAGGTACGGTGGGCCGCGCGCTACGTTTCTTTTCCCGTGAGCCGGATCGAGCTGGAGACCTTGATCGCGGCGCCGGTTAGGCGGTGCTTCGATCTTTCGCTGAGTGTCGAGCTGCATCTGCACTCGACAGCGAGCACGGGCGAGCGGGTTGTTGCGGGTGTCTCGTCAGGCGTGCTCAGGCTCGGCGATCAGGTCACCTGGGAGGCCCGGCACCTGGGGCTGAAGCACCGGCTCTCGATGACGATCAGTCTTGAGGACGCGCCTTGGATGTTTCGCGACGAGATGGTGCGTGGGCCGTTTCGTCGGCTGATGCACGATCATTTCTTCGAGCCGGTCGATGTGGGCACGCTGATGCGCGACGTCTTTGACTTCTCGTCGGGATTTCTGCCATTGGACGCGATGGTGCTGAAGCCCCATCTCCGGCGCTTCCTTCTCCTTCGCAACGCAGCGATCAAGGAGTTGGCCGAAGGCGAAGGTTGGCGCGCCTACGCTCCCGAGCGCGCGGCCGTCGCAGATCAGTAGCCCCAGCGCGGCGGGCGCGCCGCACGATCAGGAGCACGCCGACGAGCTTCCCTCTGGGGTCATCCGCGCATCTATGAAGCGCCGCACGCTTCCTCACGCCACAATTGAACCCAATGGATTCGGTATGCGCGGACGAAAGGGACAAAGCAATCGCCGCCATGCGACAGACACTCGCTCGCTTCGATGGGCGCGGGCTCGCAATCAAACCACGTCCAGGATGGGTCACGGTGCCGCACGAGGCTGGTGGTGACTTTTCAACCGAAGACGCTCAGCGAATCGCGACTGCAGCCGCTGAGACGGGCGACGCAGACGTGTGGGTGATCGCCGGAGTCAACGAACCATATGAGGTCTATGCCGTACAGGCGACCGCCTCGGCTTTGGAGGAGGCTCGCAACGCGCTGGCGACGACAGACGTGGTGGTCCTCCCGCGATCTGCGCGCTGGCTCTACCTCGCGAGCGAAGCTGAATTCGGCGTAGCGATTGGCCCAGAGGAGTCCGTCAGAGCGATGACCGGCAGCGACTCCGCCCAGGCTCGGTTCGCCTTCCGGCTCTACCTCGGTGCCTGGCAGAACGTCCCGCCCGTTATCAAGGCGGTCGACGACGCTCCTTGGGAGACGTACCCGGAACTCCCCGCCGGGCAAGAGTTCGTGGTTCGTTGGGACTAGCCGCGGGTCTCATGGGACATTTCTGGCGCAGGCGACCCCGGCCCCTGAACCTGGTTCGGGGTTAAACCAGGTTCAGGAGTTTCGAGGCTAAACAGACGCGGGCTTCGTCAGAGTCATGTATTCGATGAGCCGCGAATCCAAGATGCTTCGAGCGATCGAGGCGGTCTACCGTGGACGCGGGGAGGACTTCTTCCGATTCGCGCTTGCCAGGACGTTGGATCCAGAGCTTGCCCGTGACGCAGTCCAGGAAGGGTTCGCCCGCGCGATTCGCGCGGCGCACAGCTTTCGCGGCTCGGGATCGCTCGAGGCGTGGATCGGACGCTGTGTTCTGAACGCCGCGATCGACGCGGGTCGAAGAGTCGCCGCGCAGGAGCTCGGCGAGCAGATGGACGACGGAGCGCCCCGGTCCATCGAGACGAGCGACGGCGATGTTCGCGACGCACTGCGCCGGCTTCCGATCCGACAGCGCGATGCGCTCTTTCTTCGCTACTACCTCGACTTCGACTACGCGACGATCGCCGAAACACTCGGCGTCGAAGTCGGCACCGTTTCCGCGACACTGCATGCGGGCCGCGAGAACTTGATGCACGCCCTTCAGGAGGTGACGTGATGACCCTCAGCGATGACGTCCTTGACCGCCTCGCACCGGCTCACGCATGGGTGGCGGATTGGCCCGACGTTCTGGAGCGCGCCGGAGTCGGCGGCGCTCCACGGCTCAGCATGAAGCGTCGCCTGATCATGGTGGCCGTCGCGCTCGCCGCGGTGCTGGTGCCGCTTGCCGCTCTCGGGGCGGCGAACGATTGGTGGTTCTTGAAGTTCGGCACTGCCCCCATGCCGACCAGGGCGCCCGTCGTCGTGAAGGAAGGCGAGTGGGCCGGCCATCCTTGGCAGCTGGTCGCGTACCCATCGACGACCGACGGCCTCTGCATCTCGATGATGCCGAAGAGCTCGGCCGCCAAGGGCTCAGGTGGCGCCATGTCGTGCGGCCCCTTCGCGGGCACCGCGCGCACGCCGGAGACGAAGGCATCTTCCGACATGACGATCACGTACTTAAGCGGTAGTGCCACCGCGGAGCTTCCGGCCTACATCGCCGGACCCGTGATCGATAAGGCGTCGATAGTCGAGATCCGGTTCGGGAGCGGCGATGTCTTGCGCGTTCCGACGTTCACGGCACCCGAGCCGTTCGAGCATATTCGGTTCTACGCGACGCAGCTGCCGGCGAGTGTCCAGCCGCGCCCACGAGCGTTCGCCACGTTCCTCGAGTGGATCGCCGGGCTCGACGCCAGCGGCGAGGTGGTCGCGTGCCTCGCGCCGCTAACCGCGAAGGACGGCAGCTCGCCCCTCTCGGACTGCCGTACGCCCTGACCGTCTGGCGAACCGATAGCTATCCGCACACGCTCACGCGGGCGAGCTCACGGTTCGCTTCGGTAATCGTCCGAATCGTTGTCGGGCGTGCCTGCACCCAGAGCTCGAGGAGGTGCTTCTCGAACCGCACGCGTCTCTGGCCAAGGTTCGCGACCCCCTCGAAGGGAGCGAAGTCTTTGGCCGCGACGCGAAGCCGACCGGAGCTGGGGTATTCACTCTTCATCGCCTTTGTCGCGGCGCCGGTCCAATCGGTGATGCTGATCAGGATCCCGCCGCCGGGCCAGCGGAGCTTCCGGTCCGTGTGCCCGTAGAGATAGTCGACGCGCCCGAAGGTGAAGTTGGTCAGGAGAAGAGCAGACACGTTCCCGGGCCGCTGGACGACCCGCCGCTTCCAGCCCCGCTCGGACTGTGCACAGAGGAACCCCTGGTGAGAAAGGACATGCACGCCGGGTCTCGTCTGCCCGAACGCCACTTGGACAGACAACGAGAAGGCGAACGCGAGCAGCAGCGCCGCCGGAACATGGGGCTTGCGCAGTCGAGCGGTCTTTGGGCAGATCACTGGAGACCGTACGGCTGCCGCCGGCAGGCAGGTCCTAACCTGGGCGGCGTCATCGCGTCGCGCGTACGACCCGGACCGTTGACCAGTGAGCGCCGCCGTCTGTCGTTCGCCACAACGACTGCTGCTCGACCTTGGCGGACGCGTCGAAGCCGGTCTGCACGAGCGCCAACCCGACGTTGGCATCGGTGAATCCGATCCAGGGCACGAACGTTGCCCCGCGCGGTGTGCTCGGCGCCGTCCAGGTCGCTCCGGCGTCGGTCGTGCGGAGGAGCCGAGCTCCGGCGCCGTTTCGGCTCAGCACCGCGGTGTCCTCCGAGGCAGGCGCGAGCGCTGCCGAGTTCACGAGTGGCGGTGTGGCGAGCGGCCTGAAGGCGGCCGCGCCGTCGACGGAGCGCCATGCACCGGCCGCCATTCCCGTTGGGCAGACGGCCCAGACCGCGCCGCCGGATGTCGGCTCCAACGTACCGCCCAGCTCGTAAAAGCATGGACCGGGCCGGGTGACAAAGGTTCGCGCGCCATCGGTTGACCGCGCGAGCTCGTCCCTCCCGGAGCTCGGTTGTGTCGCAGGGCTTCCGAGAAACCACACGTTCGCGCCACGCGCCGAAAGGTTGACAACCGGGCTCGCCAGGTCGAAGGGCATCGCTGTGGCGCGCCATGCATCGGCGGATACCGGTGAGCGCGCGAATCGGTATGCGCTACATCCCTTGAGAGAGCACCGTGCCGTCACCGCGTACGCATTCCCGCCGCCGGTTGCAAAGGCAAGCACGGTCCCGCCGGCGCGTGAGTGCCAAGTCGCCCCGCCGTCGTGCGTGGCGAAGAAGGTCCCACCGGTGCCCGCAATGAACGCGAAGCCGTCCCGCCGGTCGGCGAAACGTAGTGTGGGTGATGTTCCAGTCGAACTAACCGCCGGCAACGGCGGCGCGGGGATGCGCGCGAAGCTCTGGCCACCGTTCGTCGTGCGCACGATCGCGCTGCATCTGCCGATGCGACAGGGGACACTGCCGAGGAGCCAGTAGTCGTCGTCGCTGACCGCCGTGAACGACGCGGGCTGGAAGCCGGCGGGCACCGGCCCACCGGATGGACTCGTGCTCTTGGGCTGGCTGCCCCCGCATCCGGCAAGCACGATCGCAAGAAGGCCCCAGCACAGAAAACGGGGTGACGTCGGCGCTCGCACCTGGCGCATGATGTCGTACGAAGCCGGCGAACCCGTGAAAAGCGCGCTCGAACAACCGATCGTCTAAGGCGAGCGCACGCCCTTCACGACGGTTGCCGTCAGCCGTGTAACGAGCTTGCCGGTCGTGAGCGTCAATTGCCAGCAGCCCGGCTGTGGCACGTTGACGATCGACGGGCCGACGCTGAGTATCTGGACGAACGTGTCGGAGCTGCCGACTCGCCGCCCTCGAAGAGTCAGCCGTGTGCCGTCGCGACCCGGCGCGCCCCACAGGATCTTCATGTTCACACGATTGTCCGGCGACCTTCCGCCGCTGTACATCCGAAGGTCTCCGACGCGGCGCTTGCCCCAGGGGACGGAAGGGGAGGCGCCGTAGTAGAACAGGTGCCCAACGAGCCCGACCGAGCGTGGCTCCGGCGCGATCCAGGGCAGCGCCCGGAGCCGTGGATCTCCGTCAGGCAATGCTTCGTAGTGGACGCGAGAGGCGGCGCACCGTACTTCTGAGCCGGCCACCGGTGCGCGGGCAAAGAACACGGCGAACGCCGCGAGGGCCGTCAGGCTCACGATCGCGAGGTGCGTCTTGGTCGCTCCCATGCGCAAGCATTCTTAGCAGCGAACCGCGGAATTTACCTAGCTTGCAAGGCGTGGCCGCAGAGGAGTACGTCGGTCACGATCCGCGCAACTTCGCGCTCGCTTGGGCGAGCGAGCGAGGCGAGATCGCACCGCGTGCACGAATCGTCTCGACCGTGGTGGCGGCATTCATCGGTGCAGTGCCGGGGGGTCGGCCTCGGGCTCTTTGTCGCGTACGGGCTCTCGAGCGCGGCGATGGGGGAGATCTTCGGGGGACACACAGCCGCCGGTTACCAGCAACGGCTCAACCTCCCGCCCCTGGCCCTGATCGTCCTCTACGGAGTTGGAGCTCTTTTCGCGTACGCAGGGTCGGTCGCCGCCGTGGCGGGCGTGTTGCGTTGGGCCGGTGATCCGGCAGCCTCGCGGACCGTTCGCTTGCTGAGTGTCCTGCTCCCGGCCGGCGTTGCCGTCGCGATCGGCGCGACCGTCGCCTTCGCGTCGATGCGTGGCTATTCGACCGGCTCGAGGACCGTTTTCGCCGAGGTGCTCGTCGCGAGCGCCGTCTTCGCCGTGTTCGTCGGCGGGATCCGCGTCCGCGCGATCAGGCAGCAACGACGGGACCCATTCCCTGCACAACCACCAATCGGCGCCTGGTGAGCGATCGCTGATCAGTCCGTCCAGGTGGGCAGCTCGAGCGCACGTTCGTAGGCGGCGCGGTCATGTACCGGCTCGCCGTGCGAGACGATTACGTGCTCGAACGGGAGCTCGAGTAGCTCCCGCAATGCGGCGCGAGCCCGTTGCTCGTGCGGTGTGGCCCAGATTCGGAGCTCGCCGCCCTGACTCGTCAGCCCGTCGGCGAATACGAGCGCACGCTGCTCGCGCAGCCACAAGGGTGTCTCGTTGCGGCCCCGGCCGTCGTCGAGTGCGACGAACCCGCCCGGCAGCTCGCTGCCGGGCTCGATCGGCTCGAGCTCGGTTTCGGGGATGTTCTCGCGCCAGAAGAGCCACGGCCCGAACGCGCGCGCGCCGTACCGTTGGACGAAGAGGTCGACGTCGCGGACGTGATCGGGCTTCAGCACGACGACCATCGTCGGTGGCTGCGCATCCAGTCGCTCCCAGACCTCGGTCGCCTCCGCCGGCGGCGCAAGCGGATCGAGTAGCGCCACCTCCCCGCCGGCGGTGACGCACGTCGAGGCCACGACCCGCTCCCAGCCCGCCTCCGGGCGCCAGTCCGGATACGCAACGCGCCACACCCAGAGGCCCGGCGCGACGTCGATGGGCTGCAACGTCATCGCGACGACTGGAACAGCTCGACCGGGTTGCCGGACGGGTCGTCGAACACGATCTGGTCGCCTCCTGGGCCGCTCACGATCCCGCTGCGGAATGAAACGCCCGCCGCGCCGAGCCGCTCGACCTCGCTCGCGATGTCGTCCACGAGCAGGTGGATGCGGTTCCAGCCGCCGGGCACGGGCTGCCGTCCGTCGGGCATCGGTCGCGCGGCAGAGCTGGCGGGACCGCTCAGCAGCAGATGGAGATTTCCGCGCGCGACCTCGGCGAACGCCGCGCCCGCGCTCCACACGAGCTCGAACCCAAGGTGCCTGACGTAGAAGTCGACGGCCGCGTCGATGTCGTCGATCAGGTAGCGCACGTAGACCGTTCCGTCGTCAGCCATTTGCTTCATCGATGATGTCAAAGTGAGCAGCTGGACCAACTGGGTTGGCAACCAGTCCTTCAGTCCCGCCGAGCGGGCGGCGCCGACGAGCGAGGACGAGATCGCGACGCTCGTCGCGGGCGCATCGCGTCGCGGGATGCCTGTGCGGGTCGCGGGCGCCGGACATTCGTTCACGCCGGTCGTCGCGACCGAGGGGTTGCTCCTCGACCTGCGCGGGCTCGGCGGAATCCGTTCGGTCGATGCGAACCGCCGTCGCGTGGTCGTCGGGCCTGCAATGACGATCGGCGAGTTTGGCGAACCGCTGTGGGCGGACGGGCTCGCGCTTGCGAACCAGGGCGACATCGTCGCTCAGCAGATCGCCGGTGCGATCTCGACCGCGACGCACGGCTCCGGTCTTCGGCTTGGGAGCTTCTCGTCCGGCGTGGGGCGTGTGCGCCTCGTCACCTCGTCCGGCGACGTCGTCGAGATCGGCGAGGACGATCCCGACCGCCTGCACGCGGCACAGGTCGCCGTCGGGATGCTCGGGGTGATTACGGAAGTCGAGCTCGAGGTTGCGCCGGCCTACCGGTTGCGCGAGCGGATCGAGCACTGGAGCTGGGACGAGGCGTGGGGTCGCTTCGACGAGCTGGCGCAGGAGCATCGCCACTACTCGTTCTTCTGGATGCCGTCGGAGGAGTCGGCAGCGCTGTACGGGCTCGCGAGCTCCGGTGAATCGCTCGCGGATCGTTGTCACGTGAAGATTTACGACGAGGTCGATCCTTCGACGCCGGACTCGGACGAGCCTCGCCGCCGCGTCGGCCCGGCGTACGTGATCTATCCGATGGTCTATGAGCCGAACTTCCACGAGCTCGAGTACTTCGTCCCGTACGAGCGGGGCCGGAAGGCGCTCGCGGCGATGCGCGAGCTCATGCTGTCCAGCCTGCCCGCGTCGGTCTTCCCGATGGAGGTGCGCACGGTTGGCCGCGACAACGCATTTCTCTCACACAGCTACGAGCGCGACACCGTTGTCATCTCCGTCTCCGGGACGCCGGGCACCGACTACGACTCGTACCTCCGAGATGTCGACCGGCTGCTCAGCAGCTTCGACGCGCGCGTGCATTGGGGGAAGCTCCACTATCTGACGCGCGAGCAACTGCTCGACCGCTATCCGCGGGCGAACGATTTCATCGCGATGCGGCGCGCGCTCGATCGGAGCGACACGTTCCTCAACTCGCACCTCGCGCCGCTCTTCGCCTAGATGGTTGACTCGCGCGACACAACTCCGAGTCGCTAGCTTCTTTCACATGCTCTTGTACAACAGCCAAGTCTCGGGCAACTGTTACAAGGTGCGACTGCTGCTCGCACACCTCGGCATCGAGTACGAGCGGCAGGAAGTGTCCGTCGCAGATCGTTCGAACCGGCCAGAGCTGCTCGGCGGCCTCAACCCGGCGCTGCGCGTGCCGACCCTCGTCCTCGACGACGGCCGCTCGCTCGGCGAGTCGGGCGCGATCAGCTGGTTCTTCGGCGAAGGGACGCGCTTCATCCCGGACGATCCGTACGAGCGCGCTCAGGTGCTGCAGTGGATGTTCTTCGAGCAGTACGACCACGAGCCGGCGATCGCGGTCGTGCGCTTCTGGCTCTCATACTCAGGTCTGCCGCAGGAGGTGTTCGCGGCGCGGCTGGACGAGCGGCGCGCCGCAGGTTACCGCGCGCTCGACGCGTTGGAGCGGCATCTGGACCGGCGTTCGTGGCTCGTCGGTGACGCGATGACGCTCGCCGACATCGCGCTCTACGCGTACACGCATGTCGCGGAGGAGGGTGGCTTCGAGCTGGATCGCTATCCGGCGATCGGCGCGTGGCTCGAGCGTGTGGCGAGCGAGCCAGGGCACGTTCCGATCGACGCCTGACGGGTCTGCTGTCTAGTGAAGCGTCAGCGTGGCCCCGACGAGCGGGCCTGCATGCACGCGCACCTGTGCCCCTCGGACGAGCGTGCCGCTCCAGCGGAAGTAGCCACTCGCATCCGCGTGCACGGAGGCGACCGTCCGCCAGCCTGAGCCGACCTTCCGCTCGAGCGACGCTGTCGATCCTTCAGCCGGCGCCCGCAACTGACCCCAGAGCGTCGAGCCCGAGATCTGCGCGAGCGGCAGCTGATACGCGGCATACGCGGGCTTGACGGCGTTCGTCAGCGTGACGAGCCCGCTTTGGAAGCGCGCGATGCTCGGCTCGTCGCGATACAGGAAGTGGATCAGCAGGTCGACCTTTGGCGTGCGATAGGCAGCGTAGGCTCCTTCGCCGATGTACCGCGCCTGCAGCGCGAGCGGCACCCCGAGCAGCCGATCCGGCGGGTTGCTCTGATAGCCGTACTCGGTCAGCCAGATCCGCGCACGTGGGAAGTCGCGGCCGAGTAGCGTCACGAGTCGGCCGATCGTCGCCATCGTCACCGTCGTGCAGTGCCCACAGCCACCCTCCAGCGGTGTCTCGTGTTTCGGGTTGAGTGGATAGGGGTTGTGTGCGTATGCGTCGAGCCGTGCGTGGGCCGCGTGCATCCCCGCGATCCAGGCGAGAGGTGAGAGCCCCCCGGTCGAGCCGCGCGGAGCAGTCCCGCCGCCCGCGACCTGCGCGCTGCGAATTGCGCTGTGGATCGCCGCGTACGCCGGATTGAGCAATCGGACCGTATAGACCGGTGCGGTGGTCGGCCGCAGCCAGCGCGCCTGGTTCGGCTCGTTCCAGATCACCCAGCGCCGGATCCATGGGTAGTGGCGCGCGGCAGCTGACGCAAAGGCGCCAAACGTTGCGCTGCTCGTGGGGGCGTAGTTGGACGGCTTGCCGCCATTCGCCCATGTGGGTGTGCCGAAGAGCTGCAGGACGACCTCGATCCCGTGTTGCTTCAGGCCCTCGAGCACAGGATCTGTCGCACTCCAGTCGTAGGCGGAGTCGGCTGGGTCGGCAGGCGTAGTCGGCTGCGTGGGCGCGATCTCGTCCCAGCGGAGCGTGAACCGCACGACATGCACGCCGAGGACGTCGAGCTTGGCGAGCCGGGAATCCAGCGTTCCCGGTCCGTCCACGAGCCACGCGTCGTCGGTCAGGCCGAACGCGACACTCGGTGCCGCGGATGCGGGTCGCGCGATAGCGAGAGCCAACGTCGTTGCGGTCAGGAACAGCGACACACGCCAGGTCATCTGTGATGGTTGTGCAGGTGGCGGGGATGCAAAACCTGGGAGCAGTCGGTTTTCACACTTTCGTGACACACGCGTTTCCCACGCGTTGCAGCTCTGAGGCTACGGTCGTCGCATGGCCAAGACGGTGACAGCCAGCTCGACGCGCATCTCCACACCGTGGGGACCGGCGAAGCTCGTCGAGCAGCTTCGGCTTCCGCAGCAGGTAGCGGATAAACGCTTCGTCTCTGTCGTCGAGTTGCTCGAGAACGATCGTGGCGAACGCCTCGTGCGTTTCGCCTATTCCACCGACGGGACGACCCGGCGCGGTCCCGTCACGCTTCGTGAGCGCGATCTCGCACGTCTTCGCAAAGAGCTCGCGAAGAAACCGGCGCTCGCCGATGCGCTCGGCCAATCCCTCGACTTCGAGGTGGGCTAGACGACAGCCGCGAGCGACAACCGAGCGGCATCGACCAGCGAACCGAGGATCAGCGCGCCGTCGGTGGAGCCGAGCAGCGAATCGACCGCGTGTTCCGGATGCGGCATCAGGCCGAACACGTTGCCGTCGCTGCTCAGAACGCCGGCCACGTCGGCGACGGCCCCATTCGGATTCGCCCCCGCCGTGTAGCGGAGGATCAGTTGCGCGTTCGCGTCGAGCTCTGTGAGCAGCTCGTCGTCGGCGAACCAGCACCCGTCGCCGTGCTTCGCCGGGATCGTCAGCTCCTGTCCTTCGACGCAACGCGACGTGAATGGCGTGTCCGTGCGCTCGACGCGGAGTGCGACGTCACGGCAGACGAACGAGAGCGATGCATTGGGCCGCAGGGCGCCCGGAAGCAGCCCGGCCTCGGTGAGGATCTGGAAGCCGTTGCAGATCCCGAGCACGAGGCCGCCGTCGGCGGCGAACGCCTCGATCGCGCGCAGCACCGGCGAGAAGCGCGCAATCGCGCCGCAGCGCAGGTAGTCGCCGTACGAGAACCCGCCAGGGAGGACGACGGCTGCCGTCTCACGCGGAAGCTCTGCGTCGGTGTGCCACACGCGAGGCGCCTCGGCGCCGAGGCGCTCGAGCGCAAGCTGTGCATCGCGGTCGTCGTTCGAGCCTGGCCAGACGATCACCGGGATGACCGGGCGCCGTACGCTCACGCGTGCTCCAGTTCGGCGCCGTCGAACAGCACCGTGTAGCTCTCGATCAGGGGGTTTGCGAGCAGCTGCTCGCACATCCGATCGAGCTGGGCGCGCGCCTCTGCCCTGTCGTCGGTGGCGAGGTCGACGTCGACCAGGCGACCGACCCGGGCCTCGCCCACGTCGAAGCCGAGATGTCGGAGCGAGCTCTCGACCGCTTGGCCCTGCGGGTCGAGGATTCCTGGCTTCGGCCGGACGAGAACGGTCGCCCTCATCGCAGCACCACGGTCGGATTGGCGAGGTAGCTGTCGAAGCCGATTCCGGTCAGGCGCTCGAACGCCTCGACGTAGCGGGCGCGGGTGCCGGCGACGACCGCGTCGGGAAGCTCGGGGCCTGGATAGGTCTTGTCCCAGCCGAGCGACTCGCAGTAGTCGCGCACGAACTGCTTGTCATACGACGGCGGCGTGCCGCCGGGGGCGTATTCATCCGCAGGCCAGAAGCGCGAGGAGTCCGGCGTGAACGCCTCATCGCCGAGCACGAGCCGCCCGCGCTCGTCGAGCCCGAACTCCAGCTTCGTATCGGCGAGGATGATCCCGCGCTCGCGTGCGTAGTCGGAGACGAACGAGTAGAGGGCGAGCGCTACCGCCTCCACCTCGTCGAACCGCTCCTCGCCGACCAGCCCGATGGCGGCGGTTCGGTCGATGTTCTCGTCGTGACCGGTCTCGGCCTTCGTCGCCGGCGTGAAGATCGGCCGCGGCAGCTGCTGTGACTCGACCAGCCCCTCCGGCAGCTTGTGGCCGCAGACCTCGCCGGTGGTGACGTAGTCCTTCCAGCCTGAGCCCGCGAGATAGCCGCGCACGACGCACTCGATTGGAAGCATCTCGAGCTTCCGGCATTCGGTCGAGCGCCCGTCCTCACGGAGGGCCAGCAGGTGGTTCGGCACGAGATCGCTCGTGCGCGCGAACCAGAATCCCGACACGCCGGAGAGCACGCGGCCCTTGTCCGGGATCTCGGTCGGAAGGATGACGTCGAACGTCGAGATCCGATCGCTCGCAACCAGGAGCAGGCGCTCCTCGTCGAGTGCATACAGCTCGCGGACCTTCCCGCTGCCGACGTGCATCGCAGCTTCAGACATGAACGGGTTCCTCCTTCGGAGCCTCTACTAGGCGGCGGACACGGTCAAAGACGGTCTCGAGATGGGCGATCGTCGCATTGAGATCGAAGACGGCGGCGAGCGCAGCCTTGTCGAGATGGGCCGTGATCTCGGCATCCGCGCGCACGAGCTCGGGGAAGTCCCGCTCCTCGTCCCACGCGCGCATCGCGTTGCGCTGCACGAGGCGGTACGCGTCGGCGCGCTCGACCCCGCTCTCGATCAGCGCAAGCAGCAGGCGGTGCGAGAAGAACAGCCCGTGCGAGGCCCACAGGTTCCGTTCCATGCGGTCCGGATAGACGACGAGCCCATCGACGATCCAGGTGAACCGGTCGAGGACGTAATCGACGGCCAAGAACGCATCGGGGATCACCACACGCTCGGCCGACGAGTGGGAAATGTCGCGTTCGTGCCACAGCGGCACGTTCTCCAGTCCGACGACCGCCGCCGCGCGCACGACGCGGGCGAGGCCCGAGATGCGCTCGGCGACCTTTGGGTTGCGCTTGTGTGGCATCGCCGACGAGCCCTTCATGCCGGCCGCGAACGGCTCCTCGACCTCGCGCACTTCGGTTCGTGCGAGATGCCGGATCTCGGTTGCGAACCGGTCGAGCGACGTAGCGCAGAGTGCGAGCGCGGACAGCAGCTCGGCGTGCCGATCGCGCGCGATCACCTGCGTCGACACGGGATCGGGCTCGAGGCCCAGGCGCTCGCACGCGATGCGCTCCACCTCGGGATCGATCGCCGCGTACGTCCCCACGGTCCCTGACAGCTGGCCGACGCGGCACTGCTCGAGCGCGCGCTCGAGCCGCGAGCGGGCACGGTCGAGCTCGAACGCCCAACCGGCGAGCTTCCACCCGAACGTCGTCGGCTCCGCGTGGATCCCGTGCGAGCGACCGATGCACACGGTCCGCCGGTGCTCCTCCGCGCGCCGCAGGACCGCAGCCAGTGCGCGATCGATTCCGCGCAGCACGAGCTCGCCCGCATCGCGCATCTGCAGCGCGAGCGCCGTGTCGACGACGTCCGAGGACGTGAGCCCGTAGTGAACCCACCGCCCTTCCGGCCCGAGCTGCTCGGCAACCGCGTCGACGAATGCCGCGAGGTCGTGGTCGGTCGTCTGCTCGATCACGGCCACGCGGGCGGCCGTCGGAGTCACGGCATGCACGCGGATTGCTGCGACGTCCGCGGCGGGGATCGAACCGATCTCTGCCCAGCCGTCGAGCGCCGCCAGCTCCACATCGAGCCAGCGTGCGAGCTTGCCCTCCTCCGACCAGATCCTGCTCATCTCAGGGCGGGAGTAGCGGGCGATCACTCCGCACAGTGTAGAGCCGCCTCAGGCGGTCACCGGCAGAGAGCCGCCGCAGCCGCCACATAGACCTCGTTCACGTGAGAGCGAGGATGCGCGCGGCCAGGACAGCCGCGTTCTTCGCGTTGTCCACACCGACCGCCGCCACCGGAACACCCGGCGGCATCTGGACGATCGAGAGCAGCGCGTCGAGCCCGTCGAGCACCGACATCGACGAGCGCAGCGGGACGCCGATCACCGGGAGCTCCGTGTGCGCGGCGACGACGCCCGGTAGCGCGGCTGCCAGGCCCGCGCCGCAGATCAGCACCTTCAAGCCGCGCTGGGCCGCGCTCTTCGCATACTCCGTGACCGCGTCCGGCGTCCGGTGGGCCGAGCGGACTTCGAACTCCCAGCCGATCGCGCGCGCGTCGAGCTCGTCCATTGCGGCCTGCATCCGCTCCCGGTCGGAATCGGAGCCGACGAGGATGCCGACGACCGTGTCAGACACGTGCGATGTCGCGCCGGTACTGCACGCCGTCGAAGGTGATCAGGTCGACTGCCGCGTAGGCGCGGTCGCGTGCGTCGCCGACGGTGGGTGCGGTTGCGGTCACGGAGAGGATTCTGCCTCCGTTCGTGACGACCGCGCCGTTTCTTACCGCCGTGCCCCCGTGGAAGACGAGCGCACCGGTGGCTTCGGCGGCCGCGATCCCCTCGATCGCAGCGCCGGCGAAATCACTGCGCGCGGGGTAGTCGGGCGCAGCGAGCACGACCGTCACCGCCGCGTCGTCGCCAAGGCGCGTGGACGAGCCGGAGAGGTCGCCGACCGCGCAGGCGAACAGCAGCTCGAGCAGGTCGCCGTCGAATCGCGGCATCAGCACCTGTGTTTCGGGATCGCCGAAGCGCGCGTTGAACTCGAGCACCTTCGGGCCGTCGGCCGTGATCATCAGCCCCGCGAAGAGGACGCCGATGAACGGCGAACCGCGGCGTGCCAGCTCGTCGACGACGGGCTGGTGGATCGCCGCGACGAGCTCCTCGGTTCCCTCGAACCACGGGACGGGTGAATAGGCGCCCATGCCGCCCGTGTTCGGGCCCGTGTCTCCGTCGCCGATTCGCTTGAAGTCCTGCGCGCCGCCGAACGGCACGACCCGCCGGCCGTCGGTGAGCGCGAACAGGGACACCTCCTCGCCCTCGAGCAGCTCCTCGATCACGAACTCGCCGCCGAACGCGGTGACTGCGCGCAGCGCTTCCTCGAGCTCCTCCGCGGTATGGCAGACGAACACGCCTTTGCCCGAGGCGAGGCCGTCCGCCTTGACGACGCAGGGGGCGCGCGCGACGGAGAGCGTCTCCGCGATCGGTATCCCGGCTGCGCGCATCACGTCTTTCGCGAACGACTTCGACCCCTCGATCCGGGCCGCGTCGGCGCTCGGCCCGAAGACCGGGATGCCGTTCATACGGAGCTCGTCCGCGACGCCGGCGACGAGCGGGCCCTCCGGCCCGACCACCACGAGGTCGGCGCCGATCGTCACCGCGAGGCTGAGCAGCCCCTCGGCGTCGTCCGGGCGGACGGGGTGGCATCGCCCGAGTGAGGCGATCCCAGGATTGCCCGGCGCCGCGTGGAGCTCGGTCAGGCCGGGGCTCTGCGCGAGACGCCACGCGAGTGCGTGCTCGCGCGCACCAGAGCCGACGACCACAACTTGCACGCGGCGAGTCTACTTCCGGTGTTTGACAACGGCCTAGGCCGGAACATCGCAGTGCATGCAAGAACCAGGGCTTGACGAACACATCTGGGAGAGCGAGTGGGAGCAGCTCTCGCCCTTCCTCGAGGTGTCACCCGTCGAGGCGATCCCCGAGGTGCACCGGCTGATCACCGAGATGATGGAGGCGCGGGGCTTCGAGCTCGAGGAGAAAGAGGGCGAGGAGCTGTCCGAGCCGGAGATCACCCGCGCCTACGTCGCGGCGCGCGAGGTCAAGGACGAGATCGAGTCGGAGGAATCGTTCGACCTCGGCAACGTGCCGGTCGCCGTCGAGGCCTATCGCGACCTCTATCAAGACCTGCTCGACTACGGCGCCACGTCCGGCACGCCCTGACGGATACTTGGGCGGTGAAGGCGCCGCCGTACTCGACCGCCAAGGTCGTCGTCATCCGTGTGCCGGAAGGCGAAACGCAGGATGTCGTCGCCGTCGAGGAGCCGCTCGAGATCCGCATCAACGGCGCGCCCGTCGCGGTGACGATGCGCACGCCGGGGCACGATGAGGAACTGGCGCTGGGCTTCGCGCTCTCCGAGGGCCTGCAACCCGCAGGCGCCCGGTTGCCGGACGACCTCGCCGCGAACGCGGTCGAGCTCGATGCGCCCGGCTTCGATCCCGCGCGGCTCGCGCGCAGCTTCTACACCTCGTCGTCGTGTGGCGTGTGCGGCAAGGGAGCGCTCGAGGCCGTCGCGGTGGAGGCGGCACGGGTCGAGAGTAAGCTCACCGTCCCCGCTGAGCTGATCGCGGAGCTGCCCGACCGGTTGCGGGCGGCGCAGCCGGCGTTCGAGGCGACAGGCGGCTTGCATGCGACCGGGCTCTTCGACGAGCACGGCGAGTTGCTCTGCCTGCGCGAGGACGTCGGCCGCCACAACGCGCTCGACAAGGTGATCGGCTCGGCGTTCCGGGCCGGGCTGCTGCCGCTCGAGAGGTCGGTTCTCTGTGTCAGCGGTCGGCTGTCCTTCGAGCTCGTGCAGAAGGCCGCAGTCGCGGGTTGCCCGCTGCTCGTCGCGGTCGGCGCGCCCTCCTCGCTCGCGGTTGAGCTGGCGAAGGACCGCGGCGTGACCCTGTGCGGGTTCGTACGCGGTGGTCGGCTGAACGTCTATTCAGAGCCGTGGCGCGTCGCGCGCTGAGCGGTGTCGTGCTCGTCGGCGGCGCCAGCACCCGCTTCGGTTCCCCGAAGGCGCTCGCGAAGATCGACGGCGAGACGTTCGTCGACCGTGCGCGACGGATCCTCGCGGAAGCGTGCGCCGAGGTGCTGGTCGTCGGCAAGGCCGGCGAGCTGCCTTTCGAGGTGATCGACGACTCCTCCGACGTGCGCGCGCCGATTGCCGGCGTTGTCGCAGGTCTGCGCGCCGCGGCGAACGACGTCGTCGTGTTCCTCCCGGTCGACTGCCCGCGCGTCACCCCGGACGTCGTGCGCGCCCTCGGCGACGCGTGCCGCGACGCCGCCGTCCCGCAGACGGGCCCACTCCCTGGCGCGTGGGCGAAGAGCGCCTTACCGGTGCTCGAGCGACGTCTCGCGCAGGGGCCGCTCGCCCTCTACCGCGCCTACGAGGATCTGGACATCGCCGAGCTGGAGATCGACCCGCAGCTGCTCGCAGACGTCGACACTCCGCGCGAGCTCGAGAACCTCTGACCTGTGGATCGTTTGTCGCACTTCCATGACGACGTTTGGCGTCGCGCCAGTTGCAGTTCCGGCGAACCTGGTCTGACCACGAGACGGGCCGCCAACGGTCGTGGCCAAAGGTGCACGCGATTGGCTGTTGGCCCAGAGAACCGCGCACCTGTGGATCGTTCGTGGCAGTTCTGTGACACTGGTCTGACCTCGAGACCGGGCGCCAAATGACATGACCGGTTGGGGTGTGTGGATCGTTCGGTGCACTTCTGTGACGTCGTTTGGCGTCGGGACTTGGCTCTTGGCGAGCCGTCCCCATTGGTCATTCGCCTCGGGCTTCGGCGTCTTTCGCCAGCCGCTTGCGCTCCTCGGCTTGGCGCTGCCAGCGCTGCTCGTCCGGGTCGTCCTTCGCGCTGCGGAGGACGACGATCGTGATTGCGAGCGCTGCGACGACGGGCACGAAAATCGAGAGCGCGACGACCACCTCCGTCCACCCGCTCGCCGTGTAGGCGATCACTAAGCGAGGACGCGTTCGCGCGCTGCGCCGACGCCGACCAGCTCGATCGGGACGCCGAGCGCCCGCGAGACGTACTCGACGTACTCGCGCGCCGCCGTCGGCAGATCGTTGACCGAGGTCGCGTCGTCGAGCGGCTGCTGCCAGCCCGGCAGCACGTCCCACACCGGCTCGGCGTGGTGGAAGTCCGACTGGTGCGCGGGGAAATGCTCGGTCTCCGAGCCGTTGCGCTGCTTGTAGCGGATGCACACCGGAAGCTCGGCAAACGCGGAGAGAACATCGAGCTTTGTCAACGCGAGCGAGGTCATCCCGTTCACGCGCACCGCGTACCTCAGGGCGACGAGATCGAGCCAGCCGCAGCGGCGGATGCGGCCCGTCACGGTGCCGAACTCGCCGCCGAGGTCGCGCAGCTTCTCCTGGTCCGGGCCGACGATCTCCGACGGGAACGGCCCCTCGCCGACGCGCGTGACATACGCCTTCGAGATACCGAGCACGCGGTCGATGCGCGTCGGGCCGATCCCGATTCCGGTCGGTGCACCCGACGCGATCGGGTTCGACGACGTGACGAACGGATACGTGCCGTGGTCGAGGTCGAGCATCGTCGCCTGCGCACCTTCGAAGAGCACGTCCTTGCCGACGTCGAGCGCCTGGCTGACGAGCAGCGACACGTCGCCGACGAACGGGGCAAGCCGCTCGGCAAAGCCGGCGAACTGCGCCCAGATCTCCTCGAGGTCGAAAGGCTCGGACTCGTAGATGCGCTCGAGCCAGAGGTTCTTCTCGGCAAGCGCGACCTCGATCTTCTGACGCAGGATCTTCGGGTCGAGCACGTCCTGCACGCGGATCCCGATGCGCGAGGCTTTGTCCGCATAGGCGGGACCGATGCCGCGCCGCGTGGTGCCGATCTGCAGATGCCCGAGCCGCCGCTCCGAGGCCTGGTCGATCGTCAGGTGCCACGGCATGATCAGGTGGGCGTTGCCGGAGAGCACGACGATCGCCGGATCGATCCCGCGCTCCTGCAGCAGGTCGACCTCGTCGAGGAAGACCTGCGCGTCGACCACGCACCCGGCGCCGATCACCGACTGCGTGCCCGAGACGACCCCGCTCGGCATCTGACGCAGCTTCCACGTTTCGCCGTCGACGACAATTGTGTGCCCGGCGTTGGGGCCGCCTTGATAGCGGCACACGACGTCCGATTGCTGGGCGAGCAGGTCGACGATCTTGCCCTTGCCTTCGTCGCCCCACTGCGCGCCGACCACTACGGTCGAGGGCACTTAACTCACTCTAGCGCGCGAGTGAGTCGGCCCCCGCCACTGCCCGGACGGCAAGTGCCGTCAGGAGCGCGAGGAGAAACGCGGTCGGCGGTCCGGTCGCCCAGCCGCGCACGATGCCGAGGAGATTGCGGGTCTTCACGGCATGGCGACCGCGGGCGCTTCCAGCGCCGGTCATCGCGCCGACGAGCGCCTGGTTCATCGAGGTGAAGTAGCCGAAGGAGACGGCGATCAGGATCACGAGCGCCTGCACGAGCTGCGCCGTCGTCGCCGTCACTCGGTCGACCTCGACGATGTCGAACGCGACGCGATCGAGGAGCCCGCGGCCTGTGATCAGCACGCCGAGCGCGATGCCAACGCCGCAGAGCAGCCCCGCGTCACGGGCGCTCAGCACGTCCGGGCCGACGAGCGCGCCGCTCGCGAGCGCGACGTCGTTCGCGCCCATCGCAAACGATGCGAGGCAGCCCACGAGCACGAGCCCGGCGCCGACACGCTTGACCGAGCCGAGCGTCTTGCCGCCGAGGAAGCCGAGCGCTGCCGCGGCAGGCGGCGCCGCCACCCAGATCAGCGCGAGCGTCCCGATCGTGTGCCAGTGCACCCCGACCGACGAGGCGACCGCGGTGCCGGCGACGGAGCCGACGAGGATCTGGATGGTCGAGGTGGGAATGCGGATGCGGTTGTAGATCGCCGTCACCCCGAACGCCACTGCGATCACGACCACCTCGCCGAGGCGGGTCGGGGTCGCGTCGATCAGTTTGCGGCCGACCGTCGTCGCGACCTTGCCGCTCGCGAGCCACGCGCCCAGCAGCGCGAGTGGCGCCATCAGCAGAAGAGCGGCACGCGCGGAGATCGCGCCGAGCGCATATGGCATCCCCATGCACGCGCCCGTGTAGTGCGATCCGATCGACCAGGCGAACGCGAACGCGAGCGCCACGAGGAGAGTGGTCATAGGTGCTCGTCAGACCGCGCGGGCGAGCGGACGCACGACGCGCCGCATGACGATGCGGTGGCCGCGCCGGCATGTGGTGAAGCCGACGTCGGCATCGCGGCGTAGCGTTCCGTGCACGACGCAAGTCTCTGCGGCGAGCGACTCGCAAACGGCCAGGCATGCCTCGCACGGTTCATCGAAGGACGTCGCCTCCGGCCCGAGCCAGACATGCTGCCGCTCGATCATGCGATCTGAAGCTGCCGGTCGTCGGGGCGTTCCAGCGCGGGTGGGCGCTCGACCCGCCGCAGCACGATTTCGTGTCCGGCCTCGCAGCGCGCGAATGCCACAGCCGCATCCGGCGCGACCGACCCACGAACGCTCGCACTCGATAGCGCGTCCGCGAAGAGCTCGCCCGACAGGCGTGCGGCGTCCAGGCAGGGCTCGCACAGACATGAGAACGCCGTGGCCGAGGGGGAGAGCCAGACGGTCGTGCTCATGCGACAGCTGCCAGGTCGGCGAACTTCGCGTACCGCTTCTGAAACGCGAGCTTGATGCCGTCGGTCGCGCCGTTGCGGTGCTTGGCGAGGATGACCTCGGCGATGCCCGCCGAATCGGTCTCCTCCGGGTTGTAGTACTCGTCTCGGTAGACGAACATCACGAGGTCGGCGTCCTGCTCGATCGAGCCGGACTCGCGAAGGTCGGAAAGGATCGGCCGCTTGTCGTGGCGCTGCTCGACCGCGCGCGACAGCTGCGAGAGGGCGATGATCGGCACGTCGAGATCGCGGGCCAGAACCTTGAGCGCTCTCGAGATCTGCGACACCTCCTGCACGCGGTTCTCCGCTGACGTGCCGCTCGTCATCAGCTGCAGGTAGTCGATGATCACGAGCCCGAGATCCGGTTGGCGCATCTTCAGGCGCCGCAGCTTCGAGCGGATCTCCATCATCGTGATCGACGCCGTGTCATCGACGTAGATCGGCGCTTTCGCGAGCTTGTCGCACGCAGCCGTGAGGCGCGGCCAGTCGTCGACGGCGAGCTTGCCGGTGCGCAGGCGCTGCGATTCGACCTTGCCCTCGGAGCACATCAGCCGCTGTGTTACTTCGGACTTCGACATCTCGAGCGTGAACAGCGCCACCGGCTTCTCGTGCCGGACTGCGACATTCGCCGCCATGCCGAGCGCGAGCGCCGACTTGCCCATCGACGGCCGCGCGGCCACGATGACCAGGTTGCCCGGCTGGAACCCGGCCGTCAGCCGGTCGAGCTCGCGGAACCCGGACGCGGTTCCGGTGATGTCGCTGCCGGCTTCGTAGAGCTTCGTGATCGTCTCGAACGACTCCTTGAGCAGCTCGTCGATGTGTGCAAATTCGGTAGAGACGCGCTGCTGCGACAGGTCGAAGACGATCGACTCGGCGCGGTCGACGAGCTCGACGGTCTCGCCCGGGCGGTCGAAGCCGAGGCGCGCGATGTCGTTGCCCGCGCGAATCAGCCCGCGCAGGGTCGACATGTCGCTGACGATGCGGGCGTAGTGCGCCGCGTTGGACGCCGCCGGCACGAGCGCCGCGAGCTCGTGCACCCGCTCCGCACCGCCCGCCGCGTCGAGCGTCGAGGTGCGATCGAGCTCGTCGACGACGGTGATCGCATCGACGGGGTCGCCCTTGGCATAGAGCGAGAGGATCGCCTTGAAGACGTGGCCGTGGCTCTCGCGGTAGAAGTCGGAGGCGCTGAGGTTCGTGGACTCCGTGACCGCCCCGATCGCCAGCGGCGAGAGCATCATGGCGCCGAGGACGGACTCCTCGGCGTCGAGGTTCTGCGGTGGGATCGGGGCGATCGAGAGTGCCTGGGCAGGCGAGGCCATCTGCGCCGTAGTAGACCCGGCTTTCGCCGCGGTTGAAAGGGTGTGGATAGCCTGCCTGCGGGTGTCGAAGAAGTCGTCTATGCAGGCATTATAGAACGTCTGTTCGTATCGCGATAGTGGACGAAACGGCCGCTCTTTGCGGCAAGTTTGGCGCAAGTTCCACAGGTGTGAAACGGCTGTGGAGAAAAACGGGGACAGTCGTCCACAGGCCCGTGGAGAGCCTGTGGACGAAAGTTCTACAAAGGGGCGTTACGAAGGTTCTTCGGCGGGCGCGGAGTCGGCGGCCTCGGAGGCCGGCTCCTCGCCGGAAGCCTCTTCGTCGGCCACGGCCGCGGCCTCGATCGCCGCCGCAGCGGCGGCCTCTGCGGCCACCGCGGCCTTGTGCTCGGCGGCTGCAGCCGCCTCTGCCGCCTCGGCCTCGGCCCGCTCGGCCGCCGCGAGCGCGAGCAGCTCCTCCTCGGGCGGCAGCTCCTGGCCCTCCGGGGCCACAACCACCTTCAGCTGGACCACGACGTCGGTGAAGATCTCGAACGCGACGCGATACCGGCCGATCCGCTTGATCGTCTCCATGTCGAGCTTGCGCCGGTCGACGCGGATCTTCTCCTGATCCCACAACCGGTCGGCGACGTTCGTCGCCGTGACCGAGCCGAACAGTGCGCCTGTCGGGCCCGCATTCACATCGAAGCGAAGCTCGACCGCTTCGAGCCGCGCAGCGATGGCGCGCGCCTCGTCCACCGACTTCGCGTCATGACGGGCCCGCTGCGTGTCGCGCTTCTCGAGCTCCTTGACGAGCGCCGGTGTCGCAACCTCGGCCAGGCCGCGCGGAAGGAGGAAGTTGCGCGCGTAGCCGCGGGCGACGTTCACGATCTCGCCGCGCAGGCCGAGATGATCGACGTCGGACTTCAGGATCACTTCCATCGCCACGTCGCCTACTTCTCGCCGATGTACGGGAGCAGGGCGAGCTCGCGGGCGCGCTTCACGGCGACGGCAACCTGGCGCTGGTGGCGCCGGCATGCGCCGCTGATGCGGCGGGAGCGAATCTTCCCCTTCTCCGACACGTAGCGCCGCAGCTCGTTGACGTTCTTGTAGTCGACCTCGTCGATCTTGCTCTTGCAGAAGAAGCAGGATTTGCGGCGCCCCGGCCCACTGGGCGCGTTGCGCTTCCGGCTCCCGCCGTCCTTGCGATCACGGTCCGATTTCGGTGCTGCCAAATCCTTCTCCTTAGAACGGAATGTCGTCGTCGGACCCCTGGAAGTCGGCGTCGGAGCCTGCCGACGCCCCCGCGGGTACGAACTGGTTGCCGCCGGCTTCGCCATCGCCGCGGCTGTCGAGGAACTGCACCGACTGCGCGACGATCTCGACCTTCGAGCGCTTGCCGCCGTCCTGGGCTTCCCAGGAAGACCAGTCGAGACGGCCGTCGACGCCGATCCGCCGGCCCTTCGCGAGGTGGTTCGCGAGCATCTCGGCCTGGCCGCCGAAGACCTTCACGTCGAAGAAGTTCGGCTTGTCGATCCAGTTGCCGGACGAATCCTTCTGGCGCCCGTTCACGGCGAGCCCGAGGTTCAGCACCGACGTGCCGGACGGCAGGGCGCGAAGCTCCGGGTCGCGGGTGAGGCGGCCGACGAGGGTTACACGGTTGATGTCAGACATGGTTCTCGCTCCTCTCCTACGGGTCGATCCAGGCTACTCCGCAGCCCCGTCGGTGTCATCGGCCGGGCGAGCGGTGTCGTCGTCGGCCGGGGCCGAGTGGGAGGCGGGTGCGCCAACCGGGATCTGCGAGGGGGCCTTCGTGCTCGTCGAGCCCTTGACGCGGCGGTAGGCGCCGTGGCGCATCACGCCGTCCGTGATCTTCAGGACGCGTGTGATCTCGGCCAGCGTTTCGGCCGGAGCGGTGAAGAGGAGGAGGTGGTAGACGGCCTCGCCCTTGTGATCGATCTCGTAGGCGAGACGGCGGCGACCCCACGGCTCGTGGCCGTCCCAGGTGCCCTTTGCCCCGTCGACGGAGTCGCGGATGCGCTGGATGATCTCGTTCCCCCGCTCTTCAGCGAGCTCAGGATCCAGCAGCAGCATGATTTCGTAGTCGTTCAAACCCGAATTCTCCTTCCCATGGACTGAATCGGCCCCGCTTCCTGAACGCCGCTTCGGGAGACGGCGCGACGAGCGGGACGAGAAGCGGCGGCAGTGTAGCATCGGCCCGATGAAGCGCCTGCTCGCTCTCGTGGCCGGTGGCCTGGGGCTGAGAGCGCTTCTGAAGCGGCGTTCTCGCCCTGCGCTCTCGCCGTCGCCTGCCGAGGACCTCCGCGCCAAGCTCGCACAGTCGAAGACGCAGGAGACGCAGACGAAGGCGCGAGAGCCTGAACCCGAGCCCGAGCCCGTTCAGCCGGAAACCGTCGAGGGCCGCCGCGCCGACGTGCACGCGAAAGCCCGTCAGGCGATCGACGACCTCGGCAAAAACGAGCCTCGTAGCAATTAGACAGCCGCGAGCAGCTCGGCCCGCTCGGCGTCCGTCAGCTGCCGCAGTGGGGCACGCACGTCCTCGCGGATCGGGACGCCTTTCGACGCCACGACCGCCTTCAGCGCCGCGTGGCGGGGAAAGCGCTCGAGCACGGCGCGCAGCTCGCCGGCGGCCGTCGAGTCGCCGCTCCGAACTGCCTCGACGACCACCTCGGGAAACGCCGAGGCGAGTCCCGACACGGCGCCTGCGGCGCCCGCTGCGAGCCCTTCGCCGATCAGCGACTCGGCACCGATGAAGACGTCGAGCCCTTCGAGCAAGTAGGGAGCGACCTTTGCGAATGGCGCATCGCTCACCTTCATCCCGGCGACGTTGTCCACTGCTTCGCGCAGCCTCTCGACCACCGAGACGGGAATTGCATAGCCGGATGCCTTCTCGAGCTCGTAGACGTAGAACGGCAGCGGGGCGCACGCACGCGCGGCAGCGGCGAAGTGCGCGAGCAGCGCGTCGGCGTCGAGCTGGAAGTACGGCGGCGCAATCACGGCGACTGCCTCTGCGCCGGCCTCCGCCGCGTGCGCTGCGAGCGCGGCGGTGTCGGCTGTCGACTGCGCGCCGCAGTGCGCGAGCACCGGCAGCGGGCCCGTCACTGCGTTTGAAATGGCCCTTCTACGCTCAGAAAGCGACAAGAGGATGCCTTCGCCCGTCGTCCCGAGGAGCAGGACTCCGTCGATGCCGGCGTCTCGCAGAAACACGAGGTACGGCTGGAGTGCGTCGTCGTCGAGCTCCGTTCCGCTTTCGCGGAGCGGTGTCAGCGCGGCTGCAATCGCTCTCGCCATCGCGGCGATGCTAGTCGCCGCTGCGCCGGCCACGGCGTCGGACCTGCTCGACGTCAACGCTACGTCGATCACGCTCAAGGTGAATGGCTCCCGCGCGCTCGTCGAGTACCGCGCGAAGGGCCGCGCCCGCCATGTGCTCGTTTGGGGCGCGATCAACGCGCGCTCGCCAGAGTCGGGGCTGCCGCAGGTGCGCTTCAAGCACGACTACTCGGGCGGCCTCGCGCTCGAGCATCGCGCGATGTGGAAGACGTTCAAGGATCAATGCCGGCCCTACGACGGGCCGCGGCTTGCATATCTCGTGGCAGCTTGCAGGGCGCCCGACGGCTCGTACTGGGCGCTGCAGAGCTGGCAACGCAACCTGCCGCATCGGGGCTGGAAGCCGTGGACCGATGTGCAGCGTGCGTGGGAACTGCGCGTCTCACACTGGAACGGTGAGATGGCGCACCTGGAGCTGTATGCCGACTGGGCGTTCAACGGCGAGGCGCACGACATCTTCGGACGCATGACGTACGGTGGCGTCCCGGTGCACGGCTTCGCGACAACGGCGAATGGCGAGCCGACCGACGCGTATGGCCGCAGCCTCTACATCGACACCTTCGGGTCGGCGTACGGTCCTGGGTGGGAGCGGGAGACGTCGGTTGTCTTCCGCAAGCCGAGCGGCGCGTTCTGTTACTCGTTCTGGCCAACCCGCGACGTCTCGCTACCGGGCAGGCCTGCGCAACCGGCCGGGAACGGGGTGAAGTACCGCATCAGCGTCGTCGGCTCCGGCGTGACTCCGGACGTCACGGCGGAGACGCGCGACCTCGGCCCGTACGACCCCCAAGTCGAGAAGCAGCAAGACGTGCTCTTCACGCAAGTGATCGCCGGCGACAAGTTCTGCTCGACACAGCATTAGAACCATCTAGAGGCCCTGCTCGACCATGTCGAGGAGCCGCTCGGTGATCGCGCGCGTCGTCTTCTTGTCGAGCGCGCGCAGCGGCCCGTCGATCCGCAGCATCGCGAGCCCGTGCACGGAGGACCACGCGACGAAACCCGCCGCGGGCCGGCGCTCCTTGGGTAGCGCGCCGGCTTCGACCAGCTCGTCGAGCACCGAGCCGAGCAGCAGGAACGGCGACAGCCCGCTGGCCCCCGCGCGCGCCGGATCCCCGACCTTGTCCAGGTCGCGTGGGACCGAAAACGCGGTGCGGAAGAGCCCCGGCTCGGTCTGTGCGAAGCGGAGATAGCCGGTGCCGACGGCGCGCAACCGCGCACGCGCGACCTCGGCCGGATCGCCTGCCGTCGGCACGGTTGCGAGCTCGTTCTCGATCGCGACCGCGAGCAGCGACTGCGCCGCCGAGCAGACTGCCTCGAGGAGGGCGCGCCGGTCTGCGAAATGCCGGTAGGCGGCGTTCGGGGCGACGCCGACGCGGCGCGTCGCCTCCCGCAGCACGACCGCGTCCGGGCCACCTGCCCGCGCGAGCTCGGTACCGGCCGCGATCAGCGCGTGGTGCAGATCGCCGTGGCGGTAGGTGCTGCGTTTCGGCGGAGAGAGATCGGGCATCGGCTCAATGTGGACAGTGTCCACTATACGCGCTAGGGTCACGACGACACCCTGGCCCGATCAAGGAGACTGACTCGATGAGTGAGCAGGACCGCACGCGCTGGCTTGCCCTCTATGTCCTCTGCGCCGGAAGCCTGATGATCGTCCTCGACATGACGATCGTGAACGTTGCGCTGCCGTCGATCAGGACCGACCTCGGCTTCTCGCAGACGTCGCTCGCGTGGGTCGTGAACGCCTACTTGCTCACCTTCGGCGGGTTCCTGCTGCTCGGCGGCAGGCTCGGCGACCTCTACGGGCACCGGCGCTTGTTCCTCGCCGGCATCATGCTCTTCACACTGGCTTCAGCGGCGTGCGGGCTCGCGGGCTCGCAGGGCTTCCTGATCGGAGCGCGTGCGGTGCAGGGCTTCGGCGGCGCGGTCGCGTCGGCGGTCTCGCTCTCCTTGATCATGAACCTCTTCACCTCGCCGGCCGACCGCGCGAAGGCGATGGGCGTCTTCGGCTTCGTCGCCTCGGGCGGCGGCAGCATCGGCGTGCTGCTCGGCGGTGTGCTTACCGGCACGATCAACTGGCACTGGATCTTCCTGATCAACCTGCCGATCGGCGTCGCCGTTGTCCTCTTCTCGCTGCGGCTCGTCCCGGCCGAGCACATCTCGACCTCGGGCCGCATCGACGTCGCCGGCGCGGTCACGGTGACTACTGCGCTGATGCTCGCCGTGTACGCGATCGTCAACGGGAACCAGAACGGGTGGACGTCGGGCGAGACGCTCGGCCTGCTGGCCGGCGCCGTCGTGCTCTTCGCGGTCTTCGTGGCGATCGAATCGCGCGTTTCGGCGCCGCTCGTCCCGCTTCGGCTCTTCCGCTTGCGCAATCTCGCGACCGCGAACGTCGTCGGCGTGTTCTGGGCAGCCGCGATGTTCGCGGCGTTCTTCCTCTCCGCTCTGTACCTCCAGCTGGTGCTCGGCTACTCGCCGCTGAAGGTCGGGCTCGCGTTCTTGCCCGCGAACCTCGTGATGGGCACGTTGTCGCTCGGCTTCTCGGCGAAGATCGTCATGCGCTACGGCATCAAGCGCCCGCTGGCGGGCGGACTGTCGCTCGCTGCGGTCGCCCTGCTGCTCTTCGCGCGGGCGCCGGTCGACGGGCACTTCCTCGTCGACCTGCTTCCGGGCATGATCCTGCTCGGCATCGGCGCCGGGATCGCGTTCAATCCGGTGCTGCTCGCCGCGATGAGCGACGTCGCGCCAGAGGAGTCCGGGCTTGCATCGGGTGTGGTCAACACCTCGTTCATGATGGGCGGCGCCCTCGGTCTCGCGGTGCTTGCCAGCATCGCGTCGTCGCGCACGGACAGCCTGACCGCGTCGGGCGACGGGCACCTCGCCGCGCTCACGGGCGGGTACCACATCTCATTCCTCGTGGGCGCGATCTTCGCGCTGTCGGCGGCCGCGATCGGCGTCACGTTCATGCGCGTCAGCGGAGCGACGGCCGGTGCGCACGCAGCACCTGAATTCGCGGCGGAAGGAGGTCACTGATGTTCAAGGACGCGAAAGCGTTCTCCGGTTTCTCGGTCGACAACCTCGATCGGGCGAAGCAGTTCTACGGCGAGACGCTCGGACTGAGCGTCTCGCAGAACCCAGCCGGACTCGAGTTGCATCTCGGCGGCGGGGGCACGGTCTTCGTGTACCCGAAGGAGAACCACGAGCCCGCGTCGTTCACGATCCTCAAGTTCCCGGTCGAGGACATCGAGCGGGCCGTAAACGAGTTGACGGCGGCCGGGGTGCGCTTCGAGCGCTATGACGGCATTCCGTCGGACGAGAAGGGCATCTCCCGCGGCGGCGACGGGCCGAACATCGCGTGGTTCAAGGACCCGGCTGGGAACATCCTCTCCGTGCTCGAGGAGCCCGGCTAAGCGGAGCGACCCCGGAGTCGAACCGAGCAAGCGTGGGGCTGCCACGCCGGACTGGTTTTGAAGACCAGTTGGGCCACCGGGCCCTGCCGCTCCAAGACGGTGATCCTAGGGTGCGGCCGTATTCGCGGCAACTAAGGAGCGAAGCCCAACAGGCCGGGCGGGCCGAACGTCCCACCGTCCCACGTCGCGGTGACGTGTTCACGCGGGAGGTGATGGAACTCGATCGTCCACCAGTCGGGCGAGTCAATGTCGGAGTCCTGATGAAAGGTGAACCCGTCGGCCTCGATCGGTACGAAATCGATCTGCGCGGCCGGGCGCTCAGTCGAGGCGTGGTCGAACCCGGATTCGTCTGACCAGACGTAGACATTCCCGCCGTGCTCGACGATGAATTCCTTCGCTCTTGGCGTCGCTTCGATGTTCATCTGCGTCAAGCATAGGGCGCGGTTGACATATTCCGATATAGGTATACGATTGCGGCATGGCGCGTGCAGCGACCACGGCAGACGTCTTCAACGCGGTGGCAGAGCCGCGCCGGCGGCAGATCCTGGACGCGCTCGCCGGCGGCGAGCGCCCCGTGAACGACCTCGTGCGCCGGCTCGGGCTGGCCCAGCCACAGGTGTCCAAGCACCTGCGTGTGCTGCGGGAAGTGGGAGCGGTGGACGTGCGTGACGAAGGACGGCAGCGGCTCTACCGGCTCAACGGCAACGCGCTCAAGCCCATCCACGACTGGGTGAAGAACTACGAGCGCACCTGGTCTCAGCGGTTCGAGGCGCTCGACGTCGTCTTGGAGGAACTCAAACAGGAGGAGCAAGGAGATGACAGTGGCGAGTAGCGGCAGCGCGGCGGTGACGCTTCCCACCGATGAGCAGATCCTCATCGCGCGGGAGTTCGACGCGCCGAAGCACCTGGTGTATCGCGCGTGGACCACGCCCGAGCTGGTGAAGCGCTGGTGGAACGCAAAGCGCGGCGAGGTCACGCTCGCGGAGATCGACCTGCGGGTTGGCGGCAAGTGGCGGTGGGTGATGATCGCCGACAGTGGATTCGAGGTCGGCTTCCACGGCGAGTACCTCGAGCTGGTCCCGAACCAGCGCATCGTCTCGACCGAGGTCTACGAGGGGCTGCCGGGCGGCGTGTCCGAAGAGGAAGGCGCAACGGTGAACACGGCGACGTTCACAGAGGCGGATGGGCGCACGACACTCACGATCCTCATTCAGGCAGCGAACAAGCTGTCTCGCGACGCGATCATCGACTCCGGGATGGAGGCAGGGCTGCAGGACGCACTCGACCTGCTGGAGGAGGTCGCGAGCTCGCTCGCCTGAGCTGCGCACACTGCGGGCGCTCCCTGACTGGCACCTGAACGGCAACCGCCGAAGCTCGCTCGCGGGAGTAGCGTCGAAGCCGAGCGTGGCGACACTCCTCTTCCTCGGCGCAAGCGTCTCGCAGTTGCCGGCGATCGGCCACGCGCGGAACGCAGGACACCGCGTCATTGCGGTGGACGGCGATCCCGACGCGGTCGGTTTCGAGGTCGCGGATGCGTGCGTCAACGTCGACTTCACCGACGTCGACAACGTCGTCGCTGCGGTGAGGGAGCTCGGGATCGAGGGAGCGCTCGCGGTCTCGAGCGACCGCGCCGTGCTGCCGGCGGCACAGATTGCGGACACGCTCGCGCTGCCCGGCATCGGCGCCGACGTCGCGCGCGCGATGACCGACAAGACGGTGATGCGCGCACGCCTCGAAGCGGCGGGCGTGCCGCAGCCGCGACATGCGGTTCTGAGCCGCGACTCCGATGCGCGAGCCGTTGCCGAGACGATCCCGCTGCCGGCGGTGCTGAAGCCGGCCGACTCCGGCGGGCAGCGAGGGCTCTTCATGATCGAAGAGCCGGCCGACGTCATGCGCCACCTCGCCCACACGCTGTCGTTCTCGCCGAGCGGCCATGCGATGCTCGAGGAATACGTGGACGGCGTCGAGCTGAACGGGATCGTGGTCCTGCGGGGCGGCGAGCCGACGCTGCTGACGCTCTCCGACCGGCTGAGGCCGCCGGGCATCGGGTTCGGCGTGGGCTGGATCCACCTGTATCCGTCTTCGCTCGACCAGGACGTGCTCGACCGCGTTCGAGCTGTCGCGTTCGACGCCGTTCGCGTGCTCGGCCTCCGAGACGGGATCGCGTTCCCGCAGTTGATCGCAGCCGGTGACGACGTGCGGATGATCGAGATCGCAGCGCGGATCGCGGCCGGCCAGATGGCCGATCTCGTCCGCTTCGGCACTGGGGTCGAATTGTTCGACGTCGCGATCGCGCAGGCGCTCGGGCAGCCGGTGCCCGACGAGCTCGTGACGTCGAAAGCGCAACGGCCGATTGCAATCCGCTTCCTCACGGCGAGTCCCGGCGTCCTGCCCCTCGGCACGGTTTCTGCGATCGAGGGGCTCGATGACGTGCGCTCGTCGACCGGTGTCCTTGCTGCAGGCCTGTACTTCGAGGCGGGCGCGACGATCACTCCGGTGCAGGTCGACGCGGACCGCCGGGGCTATGTCGTCGCCACCGCGAAGACGCCCGAGGGCGCGCTCGCGCTCGCGGACGAGGCAGCGCAGAAGCTCGTCGTGCACACGGTCGAGACCGTCCGCGTCGGCAGGAGCCGCCTCCTGCTCGTGCCCGCGGCCGCCGCGGGTTTGGCGGCCGCAGGCGCAGCGATCGCGCTGCTCGCGTTCAACGGCGGGATCCGTCCGCACCTGATCTCCGACACGATTCGCGCGCACGGCGCGGTGCTTCAGGTGCGGTATGCCTTCAACGAACCGGTGCGCGCCTTGCTGGTCGTGAACGGGAGGCCGGCGACTGCGGTCTCGTCCTTTCGGAAGAGCGGCGCGCTGCTCTGGCATCGGCGAGGGAACCAGAGCAGGTTGCGGATCGCGATTGAAGGCACGGACCGGGCAGGTCGCCGCGCCGTCGTCCAGCTTTAGCCGCGTGTGCGGCGCAGTGTCCGCACGTCGCCGCGCCGCAACGTGAGCCCGTCGGCGTCGTAGCGTTCCAACAGGAGCTGTGCGGTGCGGCGGCCGACCCCTAGCGCATCGCGGAACGCGGCGAGCGTGATCCGCTCGAGCTGCGGCAGCAGCTCGCGGCCGCGTTCGTACAAAGCGGTCGACACGGCGAACCCGTCGCCGACGCGCCGCAGGCTGCCCGCCTCTTCGAGGAACGCGGCGAGCTGCTTGTCGTCGACCTTTGCGATCTCCTCCTGTACGAGCAGCGCCTCCAGCTCGGCTGCTGCTTGCGCGCGTTCGCCGAGCGCGGCTGACGCGCCCGGAAGGTACGCCTTCGCACCGCGACTCTCGACCTCCAGCAGATTGAGCACGTGCGGCGCCCATGGCTCTGACGGAAGCAGCTCCGCGAGCGGCACGCCGGGATCGAGCGGATCGGACGCCGCGCGCGCGGCGAGCCGGGCGTGTACCGTCGCGCGCAACTCCGCGAGCCAGGCGTCCGAGAACAGGTGCTCGCCGGCGGCGCGGACCGCCGCCGATCCGCGCGCGAGCTCGGCCGGTGCGAGCACGCCGTGCGCCTGCAGCTCGCGGCCCGTCACGGGCGCATGTACGAGCGCGCCGACGATCTCCTCCGGGTCGCCGCGCTCGAGCACTGCCAGTCGCGCCGGGTCGAGCTTGCGTGGCGGCGCAGGGTCGAGCACCGTTCCGCCGCCCACGGTCGTCTGGGTACGAAGCACCACCCGGTCGCCGCGCGCCGCGACGACGGGCTCGGCGAGACGGAGCTGCGCGTACGTTCCTTCGCGCGCGACGCGCGCAGGCACGGCCTTCGTCCCGACGTGCACGGTCACGGCGGCCGGTACATCGGCGATCTCCTCGAGGCGCACGTCGAGGCGGTACGAGACGGGATAGTGACCGGGCTCGACAAGCACGTCGCCGCGCGCCAGGTCGCGACGCTCCACCGTCGGCAGGTTGACGGCGACGCGCTGGCCGGCCTCCGCCCGCTCCACCGGCGCATCGTGCACCTGCACGCTGCGCACCCGCACCGCTTTGCCGCGCGGTTCGACGCGCAACGTATCGCCGGCGGCGATCGTTCCCGACCAGAGCGTGCCGGTGGCGACCGTCCCCACGCCCTGCAGCGTGAACACGCGATCGACGTAGAGGCGCGTCGCCTGCTCTGCATCGCGTTCATCGACCGGGACCCGCGCGAGCGCAGCGCGCAAATCGTCGAGGCCCGAACCGGTCTTGGCCGAAACCGCGACGACCTCCGCGTCCGGCGCGAGCTCGTGAGCCTCCTCCACTGCGAGCTCGAGCGTCTCCTCGTCGACCGCGTCGGCTTTCGTGACCGCGACCACTCCCTGCGTGACCCCGAGCAGCCGAAGCACGGCGAGGTGCTCGAGGGTCTGCGGCCGCGCGCCCTCCCGCGCGTCGATCACGAGCAGGAAGAGGTCGATGCCGGTTGCCCCGGCGATCATCGTGCGCACGAACCGCTCGTGCCCTGGAACGTCGACGAGCGACATCCGCCGCCCGCCGGGCAGCTCGAGCGGCGCGTAGCCGAGGTCGATGGAGATCCCGCGTGCCTGCTCCTCGGGCAGCCGGTCGGTGTCCTTGCCGGTGAGCGCGCGCACGAGCCACGTCTTGCCGTGATCGATGTGGCCGGCCGTGCCGACCGTCAGCGGCATGCGCGAACCGCGTCGGCCACCTCGGCGGCCTCGTCGTCGGTCAGCGTGCGGCAGTCGAGCAGCAGGCGCCCGTCGCGCACGATCCCGACGACCGGCGGTTCATGCAGGCGCAGCGGAGCGGCCAGCCACTCCTCGACGGCGCAGGCGAACGACGGCAGCTCGGAGAGAGGCAGCGCCCCGCCGCCGACCCGGCCGACTGTCTCCTCGACCTCGCCACCGACGCTCTTGGCGAGTCGTTCCGCCCGCGCGCGAACGACACCCTCGTCCTCGTGCAGCATGCGCAGCACGGGCACCTCGCGCAGCGCTCGGGCCGGGTCGAGGTAGAGAAGCAGCGTTCCTTCCAGCGCAGCCAGCCCGAGCTTGTCGGCGCGCAGGGCGCGGTGCAGCGGATGCCGGCGCAGGCGCTCGATCAAGTCGGCACGTCCGACGACGATGCCGGCTTGGGGGCCGCCGAGCAGCTTGTCGCCGCTGAAGCAGACGAGGTCTGCGCCTGCGGCGAGCGATTCCTGCGCCGTTGGCTCGTCCGACATGTCGAGTAGCGCACCCGAGCCAAGATCGTCGAGCAGCGGCATCCCGTGGCGGCGGGCGACAGAGGCGAGCTCGGCGAGCGACGGCTGCTCGGTGAACCCGACAACGCGGAAGTTCGATTGATGGACGCGCAGCAGGAGCGCCGTGTGCTCACCCGCCGCCTGCTCGTAGTCGGCTGCACGCGTCCGGTTCGTCGTGCCGACCTCGACGAGCCTGGCGCCGGAGCGCACGAGCACGTCCGGGATGCGGAAGCCGTCGCCGATCTCGATCAGCTCGCCGCGCGAGACGAGCACTTCACGGCCTTCTGCGAGCGCCGCGAGTGCGAGCAGCATCGCGCCGGCGTTGTTGTTGACGACGATCGCCGACTCGGCTCCCGTCAGCCGCCGCAGGATCGCGGTCACGTGGTCCTGCCGTGAGCCGCGAGCGCCCTCGGCCAGGTCGTACTCGAGGTTCGAGTAACCGCGCGAGACGTCGACGACCCGCTCGAGAGCGGTGGCGGCGAGCGGCGCCCGCCCGAGGTTCGTGTGCACGATCACGCCCGTCGCGTTCAGGACGCGGCGCAGGGCAGGGGTCCGCGCGGAGGTCAGCTCTGTCTCGAGGCGCGCCGGGAGGTCACCCGGATCGACTCCCGCCTGGATCTCCTCGCGCGCCCGGGCCAGCACCGCCCGCGCCGCCGCCACGGCGAGTGGGTCGCCGATCGAACGCGTGAGCTCGTCGACCGAGGGCAGATCCCGCAGTTCCATGCGTAAAACGATACGCGAGGGGCGAAACCCCGACACCTCCGGCTTCGTTGCTTCACTGTCTCCGATGAAACGCGTCGCCGTCCTTCTCACCATGCTCCTGGTCGCCGCAACCGGGGCCGCCGTCGCGCGCGGCCTCCAGTTCCGCGGCGCCGCCAAGCCTGGCGTGCACGTGTTGGGCGTCGACGTCGGCGGGGACAGCCGCGCCGAGATCGATCGAAAGCTTCGTGCCTGGAGCAGGCAGCAGGTGACGATCCGGACCGGCGGACACGCCTACCGCGTCCCGCGAGGATGGCTTGTCTCGATCAACATCGGCGCCACCACGTCTCGCGCGCTCGCCGCCGGTTCAGAGATCGCGCTCGTCGTTCCGAGTCACGTCGAAGTCGTGCCGGTCGTTGGGCGCGCCGTGCACGCGGGCAACGTGCTCGACGCACTTGCGCGTGCGGATCGTGCGCCGGTCTCGGCGAAGGTAACGCTCGAGGGGACAACCGTTGTCGTGACGCCCGCGCAGGAAGGCCTGCAACTCGACAACGCATCGCTGCTACGCCGACTCTCGCGTGAATCGACCGTCGTCGACGCGCCGTTCAAGCACGTGCGTCCCGCAGTCTCCGACGCGGCGGCTCAGGCGGCGGCAACCGAAGCGCGTGCGCTGCTCGTACGGCCGGTGGTGATCGACTATCACGGTGCGCGGCGCGGAGCACTCAGCCAGGCGCAGATCGCGCGTGCGGTCAGCGTCGTCCCGCACAGCGGCCGCCTCACGGTGAGGCTCGACGGCGAAGCGCTTGCGAAGGTCGTGCGTCCACGGCTCGGGAAGTGGATCCAGCGCGCGCACAACGCACGCTTCGTCGTTGCGGGCGCCAAGGTCTCCGTCACGCCGTCCCGGTCGGGCCGCGACGTCGATCCCACGGAGCTCGCGCATGCGATCACCGCGGCGGCGAAGACGGGCCACGTCGCACGCGTCGAGCTCGGTGCTCGGCAACCCGATCTGACGACCGCGAAGGCGAACGCGCTCGGAATCCGGGAGAAGCTCACGTCCTTCACGACCGACATGGGCGTCTCGTCGTCGAACCGAATCCACAACGTGCATCTGATGGCGGACTACATCGACGGCACGCTGATCCGTCCCGGCGAGGTGTTCTCGTTCAACGACGTGGTCGGCCCGCGCACGTCGGAGCGCGGCTTCCTCGAGGGGCAGATGATCATCGGCTCGCTCGTCCTGCCGTCGATCGGCGGTGGTGTCTGCCAGACCGCGACGACGCTCTTCAACGACGCATTCGAGCTCGGGCTGCCGATCCTCGAGCGCACGAACCACAACCTCTACCTCTCGCACTACCCGCTCGGTCGCGATGCGACCGTGTCCTGGGGCGGACCCGACTTCAAGTTCAAGAACGACCTGAAGCACGGCATCCTGATCAAGACGTCGTACACGGACTCGACGCTGACATTCACCTTCTACGGCACGAACGAGCACCGCCGCGTGGTCGCGACGACGAGCTCGAAGACGAACTGGACGGGGCCGTCGATGAACTATGCGATCGACCCGAACGCGCCCCGCCGCTCGGTGAAAGTCGTCAATGGGACGGGCGAGAAAGGCTTCGACGTGAGTGTCGAGCGCACGGTCTACGACGCGAACGGGAAGGAGCTGCGGCAGGAGACCTTCAAGTCGCACTACATCCCGGACAGCCCGACGACGGTCTACGGCCCCGGCAGGACACCGCCCGGCCGGTACATCGTCCTGCCGTCACATATCTGAAAGTCACGAACCTGTTTGAGAGCCGACTAGGTTCGGTTCTCCTGTCTGAACCTGATTCGGCGGTGCCCGGGGTGCTGTCTCACGGGTGGCGTGCAGGCCGAACCAGGTTCAAGAGTTCGCGTTGGACGGCCGGCAACTCACGAACCTGGTTCGCGCGCGTCGCCTCCGGCGGTGAGGTCGAGCGTGGGTGCGCGAATCAGGTTCGGTTTGTGGAACCAGGTTCACGAGTTTCGAGCCGCCGTTGCCTAGCCAGGCGGCTCGTACGACTCGAGCACGCGTTGCACGGCGTCGTCCGCGTCGTCGGTGACGTGCAGGAGCTCGAGGTCGGCGGGCGAGATCATCCCGTCGGTCAGGAGTTCGCCGCGGATCCAGTCGAGCATCCCGCTCCAATAGCCGGAGTCGAAGAGCACAACCGGGAAATGGCGAATCTTCCCAGTCTGGATCAGCACGAGCGCCTCGTACAGCTCGTCCATCGTTCCGAAGCCACCCGGGAAGATCACGAATCCTTGCGACGGGCGGACGAAGCAAACCTTGCGCGCGTAGAAGTGCTCGAACGTGTGCGCGATGTCGAGATACGGGTTCGATCCCTGCTCGTGCGGGAGCACGATGTTGAAGCCCACCGACAGGCCGCCACCCTCCTGGCAGCCGCGGTTGGAGGCCTCCATCACGCCGGGGCCGCCGCCGGTGACGACCGCCCAGCCCGCTTCGCCGAACTTGCGTCCGACGGTGCGCGCTTCCTCGTACGGCTTGCTTCCGTCGGCAACGCGCGCAGAGCCGAAGAGCGCGACGGCCGGGCGGTCGATGAGCGCGACCTTCTCGAGCCCGGCGCGGAATTCGTCCGCGATCTTCGCGACGGACAGATCGATGGGCGACGTGCCCTCGTCGAGGATCTTCGTGTCGTCAGTCACTACAAGCGGTGTTGCGGGCGGTACGTCGCGATCATCCCGAGGATCAGCGCTGCAGCGGTGCCGAAGTACAGCGCGTACGACGCGAGTGCGAGCCTGCCTCCGCCGCCGAGGCGAAGGAATCTCGCGGAGCGCCACACGGCGCCGCCGTCGAAGATGCCGAACGGAATCATGTTGAACAGGTTCAGGAAGAAACCGGAGTAGGCGAGCGCATACATCAAGCGTGAGCCGTTCGACTGCGCGATCGCGAGACAGACCGCCGAGGCCGCGCCGCCGAGGATCGGGCCGGCGATCGCGACGCGCACCGTTTGCCATGGATGGCCGCGCGTGTACTGGACGTACGCGCCGAGGAACGGGATGAACACCGGCAGCTTCGGGCTGAGCCCTTCGCGCTTCGCCTCGATGTAGTGGCCGAGCTCGTGGACGAAGATCAGCAGCACGAACCCGACGGCGAACTTCCAGCCGAAGATCAGCGCATAGGCCGCGATCGCGATGAAGATGCTGGAGAACTTCAGGAGCACGAAGCCGAACTTCGCCGCTGCGATCACGAGCGCGATCACCGGGCCGATCAGCTTGCGGATTCGGCCGGCCCAATCCGTCCCGCGAGGTTGGATCGGTTCGTAGTCGCGCTGGCCGTCGAAGCTCACGATCCCCTCCCGATCCATTCTTCGCCGTCTGAGTAGACCTCTTTCTTCCAGAGCGGCACGCGTTCCTTCAACTCGTCGATCGCGTCCTTGCACGCGGCGAGGGCGTCCTGGCGATGGGGAGCGGAGACGGCGATCACGACCGAGGTCTCCCCGATCCCCACACGGCCAACCCGGTGGTGGATCGCGACGGCGGACAACTCGTACCGAGCCTGGAGACCCTCGGCGATCTCCGCCATCACCCGTTCGGCCATTCCCTCATAGGCCTCGTAGTCGAGGTGCGTGACGGTCCGGCCTCGGGATTGAAGACGTGTCGTGCCGGTGAACGTCGCGATCGCACCTGCCTGCTCATCGCGTACTTCGTCCACCACACGGTCGAGCGAGAGCGGCTCGTCGCTGAGCAGGAAGGCGCCGCCGGAGACCGGCGGGATCAGCGCCACCTCGTCGCCGTCGGCGAGCGCGCGGTCGCGGGTCGCGTACTCCTTGTTGACGGCGTAGAGGAGGCCGGCGGGCTCCTCGCCCAGCTCGAGCGCCCGCCACACGTCGGCGACGGTCGCGGCGTCGACTTCGCGCGTCGCCCAACCGGCGCGGTCGCGCAGTCCTGCGAAGAGCCTCACGGTGACGGGCACGGCCAGTAGCCTACGGACGTGGCGTCAACCGACCGGCGCGAGACCGAGTCAGGGATCGAGATCAAGCTGGTCTACACGGCCGATGACGCACCGCCCGACCTCGAGCTTCCCGGCGAGTTCCCCTACACCCGGGGGCCTTATCCCGACATGTATCGCGGGCGGCCGTGGACGATGCGCCAGTACGCGGGCTTCGCCTCGGCGGAGGAGTCGAACGCGCGCTATCGCTACCTGCTCGAGCACGGCCAGACCGGTCTCTCGATCGCATTCGATCTGCCGACACAGCTCGGTCTCGATTCGGACGATCCGCGCGCGCTCGGCGAGGTCGGCCGCACCGGCGTGGCGATCGACTCGATCGCCGACATGGAGATCCTGCTCGGCGGGATCCCACTCGACACGGCCTCGACGTCGATGACGATCAACGCGCCCGCCTCGCTCCTGCTGCTGCTCTACGAGCTGGTCGCCGAGGAGCAGGGCGTCCCGTCGACCGCGCTCCGCGGCACCGTGCAGAACGACATCTTGAAGGAATACATCGCGCGCGGGAACTACATCTTCCCGCCGCGTCCGTCGATGCGGCTGACGACCGATCTGTTCGCCTATTGCGCCGAGCGGATCCCGTCTTGGAACACGATCTCGATCTCCGGGTACCACATCCGGGAGGCCGGCTCGACCGCCGTGCAGGAGCTGGCGTTCACGATCGCCAACGGCATCGCCTACTGCGAGGCCGCGGTCGAGGCCGGACAGTCACCCGATGAGTTCGGCGCGCGCTTGTCGTTCTTCTTCAACGCGCACAACGACTTCTTCCAGGAGGTCGCGAAGTTCCGCGCGGCACGCCGCGTCTGGGCGCGCGTGATGCGAGAGCGCTTCGGCGCAACCAACCCCAAAGCCATGGCGCTGCGTTTTCACGCCCAGACCGGCGGTTCGACCCTGACCGCACAGCAGCCGGAGAACAACATCGTCCGCGTTGCGATCCAGGCGCTCTCGGCGGTCGCCGGCGGCGCGCAGTCGTTGCACACGAACTCGTACGACGAGGCCCTTGCGCTGCCGACGGAGCGCGCTGCGACGATCGCCCTGCGCACGCAGCAGATCCTTCAGAACGAGGCGGGAGCGACGGCTGCGGCGGACCCGCTCGGCGGGTCGTATTACATCGAGGCGCTGACCGACGAGCTCGAGGCGCGCGCCTGGGAGCTGATTGAACGGATCGACGAGCTCGGCGGTGGTGTCGCAGCGGTCGAGCAAGGCTTCGTGCAGGCGGAGATCGAGAACGTCGCCTTCAAGTGGCAGCAAGACGTCGAGTCTGGCGAACGTGTGATCGTCGGCGTGAACAAGTACACAGCCCAATCCGAACAGTCGATCGAGCTGCAGTCGATCGATCCCGCCGCCGAGCAGCGCCAGCTCGAGCGCACCGCGCGGGTGCGGGCCGGACGCAACGCCGACGAGGCAGCCGCCGCGCTCGCGCGCGTGCGGGAAGCGGCCCGCGGCACGGAGAACATGCTCCCCTCGATGCGCGACGCGCTGCGCGTGCGCAGCACCGTCGGCGAGATCTGCGGCGTGCTGCGGGAGGAGTGGGGCGAGTACGACAAGGTGCGCGCCCCCCGCTAGAGGCGTGCGGATCCTGCTCGTCTCACAGATGTACCCAGGCCCGGACGATCCGGATCTCGGGTCGTTCGTTGCGCAGATGGAGCGTGCGCTCCGCGGGCGGGGTCACGAGATCGATCTCGCAGTGCTCGATCGCCGCGGCGGCAAGGTGCGCTTCCTCGAGCTGCGGCGCCGCGTACGCGCCGCGCCACGCCCGGATGTGGTGTGGGCGCACTTTCTCGTCCCCTCGGGGTTGTTCGCCTCGAAGGTCCCTGCGCCGCTCGTCGTAACCGCGCACGGGCGCGACGTGCGCAACATCGGCGCCATCCCGGGCATCGCCCACCTGACGCGGAACGTCGTCCGTCGCGCCTCGACGGTGATCGCCGTCTCGGAGTACTTGCGTCGCGAGCTCGAGGAGCGTTTGCCGGAGGCGCGCGGCAAGACGGAGGTCGTCGACTCGGGCGTCGACCTGGAGCGCTTCCGCGCCCAGGCTCCGGCCGCGCAGCTCGAGTCGCCTGCATTCCTGCACGTTGGCTCGCTGAGCGACCGGAAGAACGTCGTTCGCCTGGCGGATGCGTTCGCGCTCTTCGGGCGTGGTTCGCTCACGTTTGTCGGAGACGGGCCGTTGCGCGCGCAGCTCGAGGGGCGCACGCGTGTGCGCGTGGTCGGCCGCATCGTGCACGATGAGGTACCGAGCTGGCTGAGCGCCGCTGACGTGGTCTGCGGCCCCGCACTCGTCGAGCCGTTCGGGCAGGCGCTGCTCGAGGCGATGGCGTGCGAGCGCAGCGTGGTCGCGACGCGCATCGGCGGTCCACCCGAATTCGTGACGGACGACGCGGGTGTGCTGGTCGATCCTCTGGACGTGGAAGAGCTCGCGCGGGCGCTCGAGATCGCTTCGAGCCTGCCGTCACCAAACCCGGCCGCGCGCGCCGCCGCCGCGAAGCACGACGTCAGGCGTCAGGCGGAGCGGGTGGAGGCGATCCTCCAGCGAGCCGTTCGAGGTCGTTGAGCCGGATCTCGACCAGCGGCCGGATGCTCTCCTCGAGCCCGTGCTCGCGCGCGACCGCGAGCGCGTCCTCGTAGTTCTGGCGGATCTTCTCCGCCGAAACTCCCTGTTTCAACCGGTTGTCACCCGTGAGCAGCAGGTTGTGGATCTTCTGGCGAGCTTCTGCGGCGTCCATCTTCGGGATACGGTACGCGGTGCATGGGGTCTGACCGGGTCCGCGTGGTGATCGTCGACGATCAGCGTCTTTTCGCGGAGGCGCTCGAGGCGATTCTGTCTACCGACGGTCGCATCGCGGTCGTCGGCCGGGCGGAGAACGGCCATGGCGCCCTCGAGTTGGCCCGCGAGCACGAGCCCGATGTCGTCCTGATGGACATCGCGATGCCGGTGATGGACGGGATCGAGGCAACGCGTGCGATTCGCGATGAGCTGCCGGGGACGAGGGTGATCGTGCTCACCGGCTCGGCGGCGAATCACGACGTTTCACGGGCCCGTTCCGCAGGCGCGACGGGCTATGTGACGAAGGATCAGATCGCAGGTGACCTGGTGCGCGCGATCCTCGACGCCGCCGCAGCTTGATTCAACGGCGTTAGCTACCCTTCCCCGCGCGATGCTCCCGGTCTTCTCGGTCATTCACGTCCTCCTGTCGGCGGCCCTGGTGGGGCTGATCCTCATGCACTCGGGGCGCGACGCGGGCATGGGTGGGATGGGGTTCACGCCGCAGTCGCAAGGCGGGACGCACATCGTCGAGCGGAACTTGACCCGCGTGACGATCATCACCGCGGTGCTGTTCTTCCTCAACACCGTCCTACTCTTCCGCCTCCTCAAGTAACGCCGCGCCTCTAGACTCTCGCGCCATGCAGTTGGACGGCCTGCATCACGTGACATGCGTCTGCTCGGACGCACAGCGCTCGCTCGACTTCTATCGCGATCAGCTCGGGTTCACGCTGGTCAAGAAGACCGTCAACTTCGACGATCCGCACAGCTACCACCTCTACTTCGGTGACGAGGTCGGCAGGCCCGGGACGCTGATCACCTTTTTCGAGTGGCCGCGGGCCGACGCGGGCCGGCTCGGCCGCGGGACCCTCGAGTCGATCGGGCTCGAGACGCCGCTCGTCGAGGAGGAATCGGCGGTTGAAGATCCCGATGGTCTGCGCCTGCGGCTGTATCCCGGGGAGGTGCCGCGCTTGCGCGACGTGACGGTGATCGGCAACCCGGATCTGTATGCGGGCCTCTTCGCGGAGGACGCGCCGTTGCATTTCGCGGAGCCGCTGGAGGAGGCCGCGCTGATCGGCGCGGGGACGACCCACCACATCGCCTGGCGTGCGAAGGACGATGCGGAACAGCAGGGCTGGCTCGCACGGCTGGCCGAGCTCGGGCTTCGCCCGACCCCCGTACAGGACCGGAAGTACTTCCGCTCGGTGTACTTCCGGATGCCCGACGGCATCCTGATCGAGATCGCCACGGACGAGCCTGGGTTCCTCGTGGACGAGCCTGCAGAGTCGCTCGGGCGAGGGCTTTCACTACCGCCGTGGCTCGAGCCGGAACGCGAAACGCTCGAGCGCGAGCTCACGCCGATCGATTAGAGGCTTGATGCACATCAAGGCTCTGTTGCGCGGCTACACTGAGCGCGCTCTCTTGCGCTGGTGGCGGAATTGGTAGACGCGCTAGGTTGAGGGCCTAGTGGCCATCGCGGCCGTGGAGGTTCAAGTCCTCTCCAGCGCATTGAAGCCGCCCTCCGGGGCGGCTTTTCTCTTTCAGGCAGAGGCCCGTGCGGCGCGGAGCGTCCCGGATGTCCGGTGGCCCTGCACGAGCCCGCGCGCATGTGCGATCGCCGCGGGTGTGTCGGCGAAGAGCAGCCCGTCGCGGCGCAGGTGCTCAGCGATGCCGAGCGCCGCGAGCACGTCGTCGTGCTTCGTGCGCAGGCCGGAGAGCAGCACCGCGATGCCCCGTTTCTCGAGATGGGTGATCGCATCGCCGATCACGTTGGCGCCGGTGGCGTCGAGTGTGCTGACGCGCGACATGCGCAGGATCACGACGTGGACGTCGGACACCTTTGTCAACTCCAGCAGGAAGCGATGCGCCGCCGCGAAGAACAGCGGCCCGTCGAATCGATAGGCGACGATGTGCTCGGCAAGCAGGGCTCGCTCTTCGTCCGAGTCGTCGCTCCCGTCGAGCGGCACTTCGTCGAGTGTGGCACTGCGCGCGATCGTGCGGAGCGCCAGGACTACAGCGACGCCCACACCGACCGCGACGGCGGTGACCAGATCGATGGCGACCGTGACCGTGAACGTCAATGCGAGCACGACCGCATCGGCGCGTGTTGTGCGCGCGATCGCGAGCAGCGTGGCCACTTCCACCATGCGCACGGTTGTCGCGAGCAGCACCCCCGCAAGCGCAGCAAGCGGGATCATCCCGACGAGCGGCGCGGCGGCGAAGGCTACGAGGGCGAGCACGAGCGCGTGCACCAGCGCCGCCAACCTGGATGAGGCTCCGGCGCGCGCATTGACTGCGGTGCGGGCGATCGCGCCCGTTGCCGGTACGCCGCCGAAGATCGGCACGGCGAGGTTCGCGAGCCCCTGCCCGAACAGCTCGCGCTCGGGGTCGTGCCGTTGCCCGACACTCATGCCGTCCGCTGCCGTGGCCGAGAGCAGGCTCTCGAGCGCGGCGAGGGCGGCGACCGCGAGCGCGGACGGCAGGAGGGCGCGCATCATGCCGAGGTCGAGGAAGTGCAGCGATGCCGCCGGAAGGTGGCTCGGCAGCTTCCCCAGCAGTTCGACGTTGAACGACGTTAGACGCGCGAACAGCGTCGCTCCCGCAACCGCGAGGAGTGCGACGGGAACCCTGGGACGCGTGCGTCCGCCGACGAGGATCGCGGCGGCGACGGCAACTGCGATCGCGAGCGGCGCCGGTGCCGGGTGCTCCGAGAAGTGCCTCATTGCGTCGAGCGGCTTCTGCCAGATCTTCTCGCCCGCGGGGCCTGCGACACCGAGCGCGGCTGGGATCTGCTGCAGTGCGATCACGACCGCGATCCCGGCGGTGAACCCTTCGATCACCGGCATTGGGAGATAGCGCACGTAGCGCCCGACCCGTGCGATCGCGAGCGCGACCAGGATGAGGCCGGACATCGCGCCGACCATCAGCACTGCGCGCGGTCCGAACTGGTGCACGACGGGCACGATCACGACGGTCATCGCGCCGGTCGGACCGGAGACCTGCAGGTTGGAGCCGCCGAAGACGGCCGCCGCCGCTCCCGCGACGATCGCCGTGATGAGGCCTGCCTCCGCGCCGAGCCCCGAGGTGACGCCGAAGGCAAGCGCGAGCGGAAGCGCGACGAGCGCGACCGTCGAGCCGGCGACGAGATCGCGCATCGGTGCGCGCCGAGCAGCAGCCCAATCTGACCGCCGCGGCAGCAACGCGAGCACGCGCGCGGGCGTCATCCGCTGCCGGTGCGTAGCTCCGTCAGCAGACGTTCCTGATCGGCGAGCAGATCGGTGAGGAACCGCCGCGCCGCCTGCATCAGGTCGGCGACGTCGGACGTGCCCAGGGAGTAGAGAACGGTTCCACCCTCGCGCGAGGAAACGACGATGCCGGCGCGCCGCAGGACGGCAAGCTGCTGCGAGAGGTTCGACGGTTCGACCTCGATCTCCGCGAGGAGCTCGTGCACCGGCCGCGGCCGGTCCTGCAGCAACTCGAGCACACGGACGCGGACGGGATGACCGAGCGTGCGGAAGAGATCCGCCTTCGCCTGATGGAGTGGGACGGGCATGGCGCTTCAGTATTCCACAAATCGAAGAATCTTTCATTTGGTCGCAAACCGCCGTTGACGCCGTCTGCAGGAACCTCTACCCTGATCACGAACACACGTTCGACCCCAGTCAGCGACCCCTCCGGAGGAGCGCGAGTGCTCACCGCCCGTCAACAAGAGATCTGGAACTACCTCGTCGAGTACGTCGACCGGCACGGCTACCCGCCGACCGTGCGCGAGATCGGGGAGCAGGTGGGGCTTGCGTCACCGTCCACGGTGCATGCCCACCTCGCGAACCTCGAGCGCGCCGGCCTGCTGCGTCGCGATCCGACGAAGCCGCGCGCCCTCGAGCTGATCGGCCGCGAGCGCCGCGAGGTGCAGCCGGTTGCCGGCGAGCTGGCGGATGTCCTGCGACTCCCGCTCGTCGGCGAGATCGCCGCCGGCGGTCCGCTGCTCGCGGAGGAGAACATCGAGGAGTTCGTGCCGATGCCCTCCTCGACGAAGGGCGACTTCCTCCTGCGCGTCAAGGGCGAGTCGATGATCGAGGCCGGCATCCTCGACGGCGACCTCGTGATCGTGCAGCGCGCGCAGGACGCACGCAACGGCGAGATCGTGGTCGCCCTGGCCGGCGACGACGAGTCGACCGACGAGGCGACGGTTAAGACCTTCTACCGCGAGCAGGGGCGGGTCCGCCTCCAGCCGGAGAATTCTTCGCTGGAGCCGATCTACGCGAAGCACGTCCAGATCCTCGGACGCGTCGTGGGGGTCTTCCGGGAGCTCTAGTGGCGCACATTGCCTCCCTGCACCGGACGCTCGACCAGGAGCTGACCGCGCTCCTGCGCGGCGCCTCGCTCGAATGTCTCGTCTGCGGTGAGTTCGTGATGCACGCGCGCGGCGGCAGCATCTTCTGCCCCGAGTGCAGCAGCCAGCTCGCGGACGAAGATGCACTGGAATCAGCGTTGCCAAATGCGGCGCTAGAATGCAGAGTGCAGGCCGGGTGATCGCGGTCGGCTACACCGCCTTCAAAAGCACAGGTAGCTGATCGAGGAAAGTCCGGACACCGCAGGGCAGGATGCTGGCGCAAGCCAGGCGGCGAAAGCCGACGGAAAGTGGAACAGAAAGTAGACCGCCGACGGCGTGTTCTCCGGAGACGCCGCCGGTAAGGGTGAAACGGTGGGGTAAGAGCCCACCAGCGTCACGGCGACGTGGCGGCTTGCCAAACCCCATCCGGTGCAAGGCGAACAGGGCCCGCCACGAGGTTGCCCGCCCAGGGCCCGGGTAGCTGCCAAGAGGGATGATCACCCTCGACAAAATCCGGCTTACAGGCCTGCTACGGAAAAGCCCCTCTGCGGGGCTTTTCTATGTACCAGGACGGTAATTCCGGAAATTGTCGTGCTATCGCGACAGGTTTCTCGGCGGTTTCCTGGAACCGCTCGGCGCGGGCGCCCGGCCTGCGCCCTTTCGGGCTGTGCCGGCTTCGCTCCGCTCCGCAGCCCGAAGCTACCAGCCCGACCTGACGCTCACAAGGCGAGCCGACCAGGCGATTGCGGCTGCTGCATAAGTGCTCCACGTTGGAGCATGAGGTCGGGCTAGTCGAGGCCGAAAATTGGTAGGTCGCCTTCTTCCAAGAGAAATGCAAGAGCGAGAGGGGTATTCGCCTGGACGCGCGTGTCGAGCGCGTCCGCCCCGACCGACCAGTTGTCCCAGATTCTCGGCGATGCCCTCGACGTCCCGGCTATTAGGAATGCGTCGAAGCATGACCCGATCGCATCTGCGATTGAAGCCGCGTCATCAACTGCGGCGAACGTCACCGTTAGCGCCAATGGATCATCCTGCAGGACGTGGACAATGAGATCGCGCGCGGCTTCGCCTTTTGCGGTCGGGTGGTCGAGGTAGCTCTCATTCCAGAATGCGGCCGGCGTCACGTAGCGATCGCTGCGGCCCTGGAAGCGCACGTGCCACAGCGTTCCTTCACTGCCGCTGATCCGCTTTGCAGCGGGGGGCCCACGGTCGACGGGAGTACTCGATGCGCATGAGAGTGTCGTACTGCCGTTCAGCGTGTTCGATGAGCCGGAATGCGACCGGATGAGTGCGCCACTTCTTGATCAGTGGATCGGTTGACCGCGTGGGAACGGATCTCGACGTTGAGTAGCTGAGAAGCGCCTTTCGAGCTCCAGGCTCGAGATCGCGCATGCGCGCCTCGAGACGAGCGAGATCCCCTGCATGTGGTCGGCGGCAATGTGCGCTGCGATGCCGCAGCTGACGCAACTCGTCGGCTATCCCTTGCCAGCGCAGGCGCGATGGAAGATAAGGCTCGAAGCGATGCCAGTGCTGGTCGCTGTCGATTAGGTCAAAAGGGGAAGCCGACGTCGCGTACGCAAGCGGGTCTGAGACATCGGGGCTCTGCATATAGGCGTTGTCTGTGGCGTCGCGCTCGGCGCGTCTGGTCGCCTGCTCGTGAAGTGCGTCACGCCAGAGCCGCCCGTATGTGGCACGTAGTTCGATGTATGCAAGGAGGCGCAGCCAGTTCTCGAGTTGCCACCAACGGGCGTAGAAGGCGATCGACTGCGCAGGGACGCCGTAAGAAAGCGCCGAGGTGACCGCGCGGCGAGCGTCGCCGGGAGCTGCTTGCCATGCCGACTTGCGGGCCGGCCGGGAAGTTCGGGTCGCGACCTCTTCGCTTGATTCGACTCTAGGACTGTAACCTCGGTATCCGAGTTGGCCTGCCCGCGGTGACCACGAATTGGTCCAGCTCTAGGCTAAGACTCGTGGATAGAGCTCTCCGGTCGACCCGATGAGCGCAGGGAGTCTCTTGGGTGGCGTAGTCGCGGGCCTTGTGGCGACGATCATCTGGGTTTTCGGCGTGTGGCTTCACCGCAAGCAACGGTTCAGTCGCGACTTCGGACGACTGAGTGGGACGTATCGCGTCATGCGGAAACTCGCGGATCAGCCGGAGCAGGAGACCGTGTCAATCGGCGTCCAGAGGAATCTCCTGGCTGTTGAGTTTGGAGATCTCGAGGATGGTGAGTCGGTCACCGGTGAGATCGTGATGAACGAGCAGCTCCACGGGAGCGGCGAGGGGTATTACCGGCACGTTAAAGACGGCGTGCAAATGTGGGGCTTCTGGGACATCCAGGTAAAGGACGCAACGACGATCCTCGTGCACACGACCTACGCGAACCCAAAGACGTACGCTGCGGTGGTCTCAGGGTTTGTTTGGAGTCGCATTCCGCGGTAGGGCTTCGCGCTGTTGCTCGCGGCAATCGCACGCCCCGTTGCAACGGATCGCAAGCACACGACAGCGGTATGAGCGAAAGCTGAACTGAAAGTGCAGAGAGGCGAGTGGTTCAAGTTTCGCCTTCACGGTTTGTGCGGCGGCGACGATGCCTGCGAACGCAGTCACGAAAGGCACCGCTGGCGCGAACTCGTTCGAATACTGCTCCTCGTGCAGGTCGAGATCGCCGACACGTCCGCAGATCGGTCGGCGGCGACGGCGGGCGTCCTCGAGTGCCGGCCGCTTGTCGGGCGGAGCAGCGGCGATGTCCTCGTCGGTGATCTGGCTTTCGAAATCCCGTAGTCGCTCGATTGATAGGCCTGTTGCCGTCGCGAGCGCCGCAAGTTCACTGTCTTCGCCAGCAAGATCGGTGTGCGCCTCGATGAGGCACATTCCGTCGTCGCTCAGCTGCTTGAGGATGATCTGCGAGGTCAAGTGCTCGGCGGCGAGGTCGATCGTCAGGGGCGCCCACAGACGCTGTACCTCGTGGCGCGTGTGGGGGTTGTCGAGTGCCGAGATCACGATCTCTGGCACGTAGCTTTGGCCGTAGCCAAAGCGGGCTTGGAAGAAGCGAAAACGCTCCGCGCGAGGAATGACCGAAAAGGAAGGATCGAGTTCTTCCTTGGCGATCTGCACCTTCGGGCTCTTTAGCCGCGACCGCGTTGCGCAGACGTACGCACCGAGGTTCTCGGGTTGCAGTGCTTGATGATCAACTGCCTCGACGCGGCCGACTGCCGGAGCGCGCCGCATCGCGTAGACCCAGCCGTTGCCTACGCCGCCACAGCCGACGAGGAGCAGGTCGAGCTCGACGGGGTCGGTTGGCAGCTCGGGCCCAGGCGCGAGCTGGCCCGCTGCGCCCTGCTCAAGTGTGTAGAGGGAGATCTCGGTCGCGTTCAGGAGCAGCGACTCGCCGACGAGGGCAAGGAACGCTTGGCCCGCGCCGAGGCAGGCGGCTCCGAGTGCGCCGAATGGGTTTGCGACGATGTATCCCTCGGGCAGTGTTGCGGGCGCCTCGCCGTTCGACGTGCCGACGCGGCAGAGCCAGCCGTCGGAGTTGATGGTGATCCAGTTTGCTTCCGGACGGATTTCGGTGCCGATGCTGACGGTGGCGTCGAAACCGTCGATCGCGCTTGTACCCAACGCGATTGTGGAGGCACCGTGGATCTCGACCGAGAGCACGGCGAGCGCGCGCGAGAGCTCCTGCGCAGCAGCGGGCGGCAACTCGACGGTGATGTTTGGGCAGAAGCGCAAGACCTCGTTGACAAGCAAGATCAGCGTCTCGTGTGCCGCCTGGACATCGCCGAGTGCGGGTTCGAGACGCAGCAGGATGCGCTTGGTTGTGAACAGATGCTCGATTACGCTGGCGTCGGTCGCTGTTAGCTCGGCTGCGAGCGCCACCGGTCGGCTTAATTCGATCGAGCTCACGACGACGCTCCAACGCTGATTTCAACGAACTCCGCTGACGGGTCGGTCATCGAAATCCGCGAGGCGCGCTCGTTCGCGGCGAGTACGCGGTAGTCGCCGTCGCTGTACACGAACCATCCCCAGCGGTCGGGGTCTCGTTCTTTTCCGGCGTCGCCGATGATGATGGCGAGCGCATCTTGAACCTTTAATCCCTGCATGCGATCGGTGCGCGAGAGCCGCGGCACACTTGCGCTCAGGTGCGTATGGACGACAGCAAGTAGCGTAAGGCCGCGCGGCTTTGCGTAGGCGGCGACTGCGCCGTAGAGCTCTGCTGACACGCTCCACCGCCACGGCTCCTCGACGACGCCGACGCCGACCGGCATCGCCACGGTTCGCACGACGCTCCTTGCGGCGCGCGTCCCGAGCCAGAACACGCCGGACTCGGTCCCGCGACGCCCTGCGGGCAGCACGGCTTCCCGTGTCTGCTCGCAGGCCGCTTCGGGAACAAGCCACCGTGTGATCGGCGGGTACGGCGTCATCTATGACGCCGCGCCGCCGGTGGTGATCTCCTCGACGAGCGAGAAGTGCGCGCCTTCGGCGTGCTCGCCGATCAGTTGCTCGAGCGTGATCTCCGTGTTCTGGATCCGCTCGCCGTCGTGAACGAGATAGTAGGTGTACGTATCGCGTCCCTCGGTGCGGTCCTGGACGCCGAAGAAGTTCTTGGCGTCGGCGCGGATCGTCTCGAGGACAACCTGCCGCGGGTACTCATGCTTGTAGTCCTCGGTCGCCGGCAGATAGTCGACCGTGACATGGACCTCGCCGTGCTTCTTGCCCTGCTCCTGCGTTTGCTTCTCCTGGGTCGACACGTGAGCCCTCCTTGACTCGGGTCCCATGGCCAGGATGGCCAGGTGTGGTTAGTGTAGCAACCAGAACGGTTGGGGTCGGAACCAAAACCGAAGCGGTTGCTCCATCCTCCAGTTCCGGCAGAATAGGAACGACGAACGGAGGTACAGATGGCCACGAATGAGACGCTTGGAAGCCGGTTACGCCAGCTCAGAGTTGGAAAAGGGCTCGGACTACGTGAGGCCGCCGCCCTTGCCGGGATAACGCACGGCTACCTAAGTCAGATCGAAAGCGACAAGATCAAAGAGCCAGCGCCGCAGGTGCTACAGAAGCTCGCAGAGGCCTACGACGAGCCGTTCATCCTGCTAATGCAGTGGGCCGGCTACATCGAGGAAGATCCCGAGGGTTTGTCGCCGAACCAAGCGAGAGCGATGAAGATCGTCGGCGACCCGACGGACCGCGAATTGAAGACAATCCGGGCTGTGCTGGACGCGATGCGGTCCGGGGGCGCCAGTTTCCCAGTCTTCGCGCCGCTGGATGGACATCTAAGTGACGAGGATCGTGCGCAGATCCGCGGCCACGCGATCGCGTTGCTGAGGAAGGCCGATGCTCTCGGGGAGATCCCGACGCCACTCCACCAGGTCATGGACGTATCGAAGCTCGTACTCACCGGAGCGATCGAGCTCGAGCCGGAGATGAAAAAAAAGCTCCGAGGGCGATTCGGCGATCTCGTCGATCGTGCGCTCGACATCATCCTCGGCTCCGTGCGCTTCGATAATCGCGGCGTCTACCTCAAGCCTGACCTGTACTGGTTGAAGAAGCGATTCGTCCAGGCGCACGAGATCGGCCACGAGATGCTGCCGTGGCACCGCGACCTGTATGCGTTCCTCGACGACAAGACACGAATCAGAGACGACATCAACGACAGGTACGAGCGGCAAGCAAACCAGGCCGCAATCGAAATCCTCGCCCAGGGCGACCGCCTCCAACGCGAAGCAGACGATTCAGCCCTGACTTTCGATCTCCTCGACGACCTTGGAAACCGCTACGAGATCTCTGCCCAGGCGACAGCTCGCCGAGTCATCGAAGAGAGCCGACAGGATGTTGCACTTGCCATTTCATACAAGGGCAGTGCTACGGGCAAGTTGATGCCTGCGCACCTTTACTGCTCGAAGAGCTTCGAGGAACGATTTCGATGGAAGTTCACGGGCCGTGCGGACATCAGCATCCAGCAGCTGCTGATCGCTACTAGACGGGGACAGTCACTAGAGCCCCTTGCTGAAACCGACATGCGCGGACGTGTCGCGACCATCGGCATGGAGTCCCTTCAGACACCACAAGCGGTGCTTCTTCTCTTCAAACCATCGGCAGTCAAGTCGAAGCTGCTCTCGAAGATCCCGGTCGCCCTGTAGTGAGTCCGCGAGACGAACGATCCGCCTCGTCGGGCCGCGGAATGTTCCTAACTCGGGAGTTGGAGACGCGTGACACCTGCAGCCTCCTCTTCTGATTCTCGGAACGCGTTGGTGGCATCGAGTTCAGCTCGCGTGCTCGTCAAGTCGGAGTAGTCGATCGCAGCCGTATAACGCTGGGCAAAGTCGAGCGACGTGATCAAGCCAGCAGCGTGTCGGTTGGAACTCATTCCGCGTAGACCCATCATGTAGTTGTTGCGGTAGACGCTAGGAATGATGATCCGGTGCTCCGCTGCGGACACCAGTTCGGCGTTCATCATTATCCGGGCGATCCGCCCGTTGCCATCATCGAACGGGTGAACTTCGGAGACGACAAACATTTGGAATACCGCGCGGGCGAACGCTGATGTCAGCGTGCGGGAGAGTTCGAATCCTGCTGCGAGCGTGCCCATGACGAGGGACGGTTCGACGAAGATCAGGCCGCCGGCTTCGTTTCGTTGCTCTTTGAACTGGCCGGGTCGCCGGTCTGGCCGTCCTTCGAGCACGACGCTGTGCCGGCGCCGAAGTAGTTGGAGGTACTCGTCGAAGGTCTGTGCGACCCGGGCCATCTCTACCGGATCGGAGACGATGCGATAGGTGCCGAGGATGTCGTGAGCGTCTTCGGGCCGGTTGACCGGTATGCGCTCGTGTAGCGCGATATCGACTGCCTCGTCGACCGTGAAGCGCGTTCCCTCGATGTAGTTGGAGAAGTAAGCCTCAAAGAATGGGAGGAAGCGGTAGCGCTGTGCTCCGGGGTCGACAACGGGTCGCACGATCGGGGAGCGTTGTTCAAGTTCTTCTTTGAGGAGTTCGAAGAGCGCGAGGCGTTCAGGGTCGTAGGCTTTACCTCGTTGGCGCGCTCTGAGCCGTCGCGAGCTGGCACGCGCCTGCCGGGTGCCGAGCGCGCTTCCGATCAGCCTGTCGATCAGCTGAAACTGCTCTTCGAGCCCGAGCTGCTGTGCAAGCACGCGTGCTTGGTCGCGCAGGTTGTTGATGCCGTCGGGGCCGCGCTCGGTGGTGAGTGTGTCGATCCAGTCTTCGAGCTCGCCGCGGGAGAGCGTGCGCGCTACGCGACGTCCGCGGCCGCGGGTCAGGACCGCGTTCTCGAGCAGCGCGCGCGGAACCGAGCTGTACCAGAGGTTGTCACCGAAGGGCATGTCTTCTTCGAGTGGGCCGGCGCCTTCACGGGGACGGATCGTGATCTCGCCTGGCAGCGTGGTGTCGCGGGTTCGCTCATGCACGATGAAGAGGGAGCCGTCCTCGGCCGGGCGGCCTCCCGTTCGGGCCGAACGATCGCTGATGACTGCGCCCGGATAGAGCGCGGAGACGATCGCGAGCAGACGACCGGCAACGAGCTCGTCCTCTGGTGTGTTGAGGTCGGTCGTGAATAGGCCAGGAGCGAGTTGGCGAAGCTCGCCGCGGCGCGCTGCGGCGTAGACCGTGCTGCGATTAAAGTCGCGCGCCGCAACGATCAGCGGGAACTCAACTGTGGACGATTTCGGCACTTTTGGCGTCATGCCCTGTCTTTAATGGACAACTATGGCCAGTTTAGCAGTTAAAATGGACAGAACCTGGGGTTGTAGACGAGTCGGACTGGAAGAGTCGCCGACATGCGTACCGGACAACGGGCCGGGTTTAGCCGTCAGGAAGGCAGTTTGCCGGACTGTTTGCCCTCTTTTACGCCTTATGCCGGACAGAACCCTGGCTTTTGGCGAAACAGCAGCTCGTCTGACACCGTCTCGATCAAAGAGGATGCGATATGTCTGGTGGTCGCCGTCAGCACGCACCTCGTAAATGTCGCCTCTCGGATGGCGGCTGCGGCGAGGCCTTGATCGCGCACGTCTCGCATCGCCGCGACCACGGCAGCGGCGTCGACGTCGGACAGCCCGTCGACGAACTCTTTCACCGCCCGCCGACCTGCGGCTGTGCGGTAGTCGCCAGCGGCGCTTCGGTTCAGCGCTCATCACTTAGCGGCTGCCGACGGCGGCGGACGATCTCCGGCCCAGCGGAGCCGCTTCACCGCGCCACGCAGCTCGTGCCCGGTGACGCGCGTGTAGCGTTGCGTCGAGTCAAGGTGCTTGTGCCCAAGCAGTTCTTGAATCTGGCGTAGGTTCGCACCGGCCCGCAGCAACTCCGACGCGAAGACGTGGCGCAGCGTGTGCGGCGTTACACGCTTGCGCTCCGTGACGCCGGCCGCGCGGGCGTAGCGGAGGAACGTCTGCGTCATGATTGTCGGCGACAGCCGTTTGCCCTGGACTCGGACGAACAGCGCCTGCTCGGGATCGCTGATGCGGAACTGCAAGTAGCTGACGATGAGCGGCTCGAGGCCGGGATGGATCGGAACGATGCGCTGGCGACCGCCCTTCGCCTTTCTGATTCGAAGCAGGCGCCGCTCGAGATCGACGTCGTCCCAGTCGAGTCCCAGCAGTTCGCTCCGGCGGAGGCCGGCGTAGGCGAAGAGGGCGAGAAGGAGGCGATCGCGCTCGCGCTTGCCGGGGAAGTCGCGCTGCCAGACATCGTTGCGCTCGACAGCGCCAAGCAAACGGCCAAGCTCGCGCCGGTCGAGCACATCGGGCAGTGCTTCCCGCTTCTTCGGCGTGCTCAGAACCGCGGCCGGGTTGCGGTCGATCGTCTCGTTCTCGACGAGGAAGCGGAGAAGCCCTTCAAGGCCGCCACCGTTCGTGCCTGGCTCCCGAGCGCAGGTCGCCGCCCTGCCTCCCCGGTCAAGAAGCGGCGAAGATCGGGCGGCCGGACGTCCGCCCAGCTCGTGACTCCCGCTGCTTGCAGGAAGCGCATAGAGGCGGTCACGTCCCGCTCGTAGGCCGAGCAGGTGAGCCGCGCGAGCCGCCGCTCGATCCGACAGAAATCGAGGAAATCACGTACGTCAGCGTCCACCGGTCCTCCTTCACGCATGCCGAGGGGCCCTGGCGCGCATTCCATGACTTTTCTCCGGCTTATAGGCCTGCTACGGAAAAGCCCCCTCTGCGGGGCTTTTCTATTCCCGGCCGCTCGGAGTCGCGCAGCGGATCGGATGCAGACCCAGGATCCGGCGGCGCTCAGGACTCGAGCCAGGCGAGTGCACCGGGCACGCTCTCCCACAGCGCCTTCGCGCTTGCGGCGTAGTCGACGGCCTCGTTCTCATCGCCGCGCCCGATGTAGTCCGGGAGGCGCGCAGGCAGGCGCTTCCCACCGGAAAGATAGAGCGGCACGTGTGGATTCTGCTCGCGCGCCGCTCCGAGGAGGCGGTTCGCTTCCGCAGAGTTGCCGCACCGGCGGAAGGCAGCCAAGGCCCTCGTGTAGCCAAACGTCGCCGCATCGTCCTCCTCGTAGACCGCGAAGAGCTCATCCAGTTCGTCATAGCGTTCGAGCCAGAGCAGACACTCCACCTGGCGGTCGCGAACGCCCTGGTTGTCGTTCGGATTCAGACGCAGAAGGTCGCGCTGGTGGTCGACCGCCTCCTCTCTTCGGTCGAGCGCCCACAGCGTCTCCGCCAGCGCCGCCCGGGCCCGCATGTATGGGCGCGTCTCGATGAGGTCCCAGAAGTGGCCGACATCCTCCTCGAAGGCCTCCCGCCCGAGCGCCCGCTCGCCCGCCGAAACACCTTGCTCGAGCAGTTCGCGCGCTTCCTCGATGCTCGACGCGGTCTCCTCGGCAAGCAATAGGTAGGCGTCGGCGCAGTCGGGGGAGATCGTGAGGGCCTCGTGCGCGAGCGCGGCGCGGCGGGGGCCACGCGCGTCGAAGGCCTCGTACATCAGGTCCTGTGCACGAAGCAGCGCCTCGTCGGCCGCGTCGAGCACGCTCTCTGTCCCGGGCCCGTCGAACGGCGGAAAGACCGGAACCGGCTGTGACTTCGTGCCGGGAACACGTGCCTTCGCTTTCTTCGCCACGGCCGCACTCTGACAGGTGGCGTGGCCCGCATGTCGCCAGCCAGGCGCAAGCGCTTCACCGCCGGGGCGATGTCACGTCCGCAATGCGACTTCGAGTGCGGTGCCCGAGCCGGGCGTCGAGCGGAGCGTGAGCGTTCCACCGATCGAAGCTGCTCGTTCCCGCATGTTGCGGAGGCCCTGGCCGGCTCCGTTCTCCGTTTGCTCGAAGCCGACGCCGTCGTCGCGCACGAGCACGAACCGTTCCCCGGCGCGTTCCTCGATCTGCACCCACGCGTGGGTTGCGCCGGCGTGCTTCCGCGCGTTCGCGAGCCCCTCCTGCACGATGCGGAAGACCTCGATCTGCTCGTCTGGCCCGAGCACGATCGCCGGGTCGATCTCGAGGTCGACCTCGAGTGCTCCGTCGGCCGTGAGGAAGTCGACGTATCGCCGAAGCCCGGCGTCGAACGGCGAGCGTCCGGCCGCCGACGAGAGCGCGAGGATCGCGTAGCGCGCCTCCTGCTGAGCCGCCAGTGCCGCTGCCTTCAACTGCGGGATCGTCGTCTCCGGATCCGCGCCCCCCTCGAGCATCGATGCGTGCGTCGACACCGCGAAGAGATATTGCGCGAGGCCGTCGTGGATCTCGCGTGCAACGCGCGCTCGTTCCTCCGCGACCGCGCGCCCGAACTCCGACGCGCGAATCGCACGCCAGACTCCGACCAGCAGCACGCCGTAGGCGAGCAGCCGCAGGTAGTCGCCCTGCGACACGTCGCCGGCGTGCACGAGCGGCGTGAACATGAAATGCAGCGACGCGAAGAGCATCAGCGTCGAGCCGAGCGCGAGCCAGTAGTCGAGGTCCTCGCCCTTCAGCCGGAAGCGGTTGCTAAACCCGACGACGGCGAGCAGGAACAGCATCGCCTGTGCCGTGAGCGCGCCGTTCAGCGATACGGGAACGGTCGTGTCGCGTGTCGGGTCGAGATTCGGAAGCGCGACTCCGAGCGACCGTGACGCGGCCCAGACCGCGATCAGCGACGCAACGCAGATCACGAGCCCGTTGCCGAGCGATGCACGACGACGCCTCGCGCGCCCGCGGACGAACGGCGCGGCCGCGATCAGCCCCCAGCCGACCATCCGGCCGATGATCGCCGCCCAGAGCTCGGTGCGGCTGCCGGCAGAGTGGGAGACAGCGGGAACGAGCGTGAAGAACAGCCAGGTGAGGGACGTCACGAAGAAACCGCAACAGAGGAAGAGGTCGTAGCGGCGACCTTCGACAGCGAACCTCGTGGCCGTCAGAATCGCCAGGAGACCGCCCGCAATCATGAACAGGGTCGCGAGGATGATCTTCAGCTCGGGCAGGGCATACGGTGCCCGGAGCGAGTGAAAGCGGAGGAACAGCGCCAGAGTCGCGCCGAGCAGGCCGAAGAGGAGCACCTGGCCCCAGAGGAAACCTTCGAAGCGATCGTGGTGCATTTCAGCGCTTATCGGCAGAATCGAGCCAGCGCATGACCGAGCGGATCCTCATCGTCGACGATCACCCCCTGACGCGGGATGCCCTCGCGGGCCTCCTGGCTCAGAACGCGTTCGACGTCGTCGGTAAGGCAGGGAGCGGGGAAGAGGCGATCGCCAAGGCAGGCGAGCTCCGGCCCGACCTCGTGCTCCTCGATCTCTCGATGCCCGACATGGACGGGCTCACCGCGCTGCCCCGCATCCGAGAAGCCGCGCCCGAGGCGGAGGTCGTCGTCCTCACCGCGTCGGAAGACGAGCAGAACCTGCTCGGTGCGATCCGCAGCGGCGCCGCCGGCTACCTCCTGAAGAGCGAACCGCCCGAGCGCATCGTCGCGTTCCTGCGCGGCGTCGCGCAGGGCGAGGCTGCCCTCTCCGGTCCGATCGCCCGCAGGCTGCTCGACCAGGTGCGCGAGGGCGGAGGCCGCAGCATGATCGTCCCCGAGTCGATCGCGGAGGTGTTGAGCGCGCGTGAGCTCGAGGTGTTGCTCCTTCTCGACCGCCACCTCGGTACCGACGAGATTGCGACACGCCTCTTCATCTCCGAGCACACCGTGCGGTCGCACGTGAAGAACCTGCTCACGAAGCTCGGCGTGTCGTCGCGCCGCGAGGCGCTCGAGCGGCTCGAACGAGCTCGGTCGTAGGGCCGTTCGCTGCGCGTTCAGCGGTTGTTGAAGCCGTCGAGGGCGGCGCCGACGAGGTCGGGCAGCGTGCGCAGGTTGTAGCCACCTTCGAGCACCGCGGCGACGCGCGGAGCGAACGTCGAGGCGCGCCGCGCGAGCTCCGCGAAGCCGTCCGCGGTGACCTCCATGCCGGCAAGCGGATCCTCGAAGTGCGCGTCGAAGCCGGCCGAGACGAGCAGCAGCTCGGGCTCGAAATGGCGCACCGCGAGCTCGACCGTCGACCACGCGTCTAGGTACCCCTGGTCGCCGGTGCCCGGAGGCAGCGGGATGTTCAGGAGGGTCTCGCCCTGCTCGTTCGGCGCGCCCGTTCCCGGGTAGAGCGGCCACTGGTGCAGCGACGCAAAGAAGATCGTCGGATCGTCGGCGACGACGTCCTGCGTGCCGTTGCCGTGATGCACGTCCCAGTCGACGATCGCAACGCGGCCGATGCCGAGCTCCGCCTGCGCCCAACGGGCCGCGATCGCGACGTTGTCGAAGAAGCAAAACCCCATCGCTCGGTCATGCTCGGCGTGGTGGCCGGGCGGCCGCGAGATCGCGAAGCCGCCGCGGCGCACCGCCTCGATCGCGGCGCCCGCGGAGAGCAGCGCAGCCTCGTAGGTCGTCTCCGTGCAGATCGTGTCGCCGTCGATCCAACCGCGCGTCGTGCGCACCTGCTCGCGCAGGCGCTTCGTGTGGCAGCGCAGGATGTCGGCGTCGGTCGCGGTGGTGCACTCGACGAACGGGAAGCGCTCGTGCAGCACCGTCATCCGTTGCTGCGATTCCGGGTGGCTGCCCGTGGGATGCAGCTGCGCGAAAGCGCTGTGGCTTACGAGCTCGATGCCGCGGAGGCCCCCTTGACCGCCTCGAGGATCTCCGAGAGCGGACGCTCTGTCTGCAGGCGCCCGATGAGATAACAGAGGAGCGGTGCGTTCCGGCGGTCGTCGCTCTCGTGCGCCGCGATGCGCGCGATCTTCAGCAGCGCGTCGGCGTCCTCGCCGGAGAGCTGCTCGTCGCTACCGACCGCCGCCGCCACCCGCTTCAGCCAGTCGTCCATGAGGGGACTCTAAGTGCGCGCGGCGAGCTTCGTCGCGAGCCCGCCCAGCCCGAGCTTGTCTGCGTACGTGGCGGCGCGCATCCAGTCGGGCGGCGTCGGCACCAGCGCGGGCAGCGGCGCGTCCCCGTCCATCGTCGCGATCTGCCGGTAGAGCAGGAGGTCGTCCGCGATCTGCGGGAAGCGGCCGTCGGCAATCGCTTGTGCGAGCGAGCCGTGCTGTTTCAGCACGTCGGCCGCCTTCTTCGGGCCGACGCCGGGAGCGCCGGGGATCTTGTCCGACGGGTCGCCGCGGAGGGCGATGAAGTCCGGCACCTGGTGCGGCTCGACGCCGTAGCGCTCCCGCACCTCCGCCGGCCCGATGCGCGCCAGCTCCGAGACACCCTTCACGGGCTGGAGGATCGAGACGCGGTCGTCGACGAGCTGGTACGCGTCGCGGTCGGACGTCGCGACGAGCACGGGCCCGGGCCACACGCGCGCCGCCGCCGCGAGGAAGTCGTCCGCCTCGAAGCCGCCGGCCTTCCCGATCTGGAATCCGAACGACTCGACGAGCCTGGGGAGCAGCGCGAGCTGCTCGACGATCGAATCCTCGAACTCGCGGCCCGACTGATACGCGGGTAGAGCCTCGTGTCGGTACGTCGGCGTTTCGAGCGAGTCCCACCCGACGAGCACGGACTCGGGCTGCTCGCTGTCCCACAGCCGCAACAGGAAGTTCGAGAAGCCGACGAGCGCGTTGTACCGAATGCTCTTCGGGAGCCCGTGGTAGGCCCGGTGGGCGAGCGAGTCGCCGTCGATCGCGAGCAGCGTCCCGCTCACAGACCCTCTTCCAGGTTGTGGATCTCCACCATCAGGCGGTCGGTCGCCGTCCGCGCCGCGGCGCCCATCTCCCGGCCGCGGAGGTCGTCGATGTCGATCGGCACGCCGTATTGCACGCGCCAAGCCGCGAGGTGCCGGAGCCCGTCGGTGCCCTTGATGCCGGCGGGGACGAGGGGCACGTCCGCCTCGAGCGCGATCCGTGCCGCGCCGGTGTGCGCGCCCGCCTCGTACTTCTTGCGCAAGCCCTTCTTGCGGCGCGTCCCCTCGGGAAACATCGCGATCACGTTGCCGTCGCGGGCGAGCTGAATAGCGGTCTCGATCGCCTCGCGGTCGGCCCGGCCCCGGTTGACCTTGAACGCGCCGACGCCCGCGAGGACGAGCGAGAGGGGGAACCAGAAGAGCTCGGACTTCGCCATGAAGCGGAGGAAGCGCCTCGGCCAGATCGCGAGCCCGAGCGCCCAAGGGTCGAGATTCGACACGTGCCCGGCGGCTAGGACGTAACCGCCCTCGCGGGGCAGGTTCTCCTTTCCCGCGGCCCGATACCGGAAGGCGAAGCGCAGGATCGGCCAGGAAACGGCGGCGAACGAGGAGTACAGCGGAGTAGGCCGTGGCGGACGTGGCACCGGCGGCGAGTATCGCCGATCTGGCCTCCGGCGCTATGGTGGCGCGCTAAATGGCAGTACCCACGGGCAAGAAGCTGGTGATCGTCGAATCTCCTGCAAAGGCGAAGACGATCGCCGGGTACCTCGGCAAGGACTACGTGGTCGAGTCCTCGATCGGCCACATCCGGGATCTGCCGAACAACGCCGGCGAGATCCCGGCCAAGTACAAAGGCGAGGCGTGGGCCCGCCTCGGCGTCGACGTCGACCACGACTTCGCGCCGCTCTACGTCGTCGACTCCCGGAAGAAGAAGGTCGTCTCCGACCTGAAGGCGAAGCTCAAGACCGCCGACGAGCTCCTGCTCGCGACGGACGAAGACCGCGAAGGCGAAGCGATCGCCTGGCATCTCCGTGAGGTGCTCGAGCCGAAGGTGCCGGTCCGGCGCATGGTCTTCCACGAGATCACGAAGCCCGCGATCGAGAAGGCCCTCGGCGAGACCCGCGAGATCGACGACCGGCTCGTTGACGCGCAGGAGACACGTCGCATCCTCGACCGTCTCTACGGCTACGAGGTCTCGCCGGTGCTCTGGCGCAAGATCATGCAGGGGCTGTCCGCGGGTCGTGTGCAGTCGGTCGCAACGCGGCTCGTGGTCGAGCGCGAGCGCGAGCGCATGAAGTTCGTGGCCGCCGACTACTGGGACATCGTGGCGACGTACTCGCCCGGTGACTTCACGGCGCGCCTCGCTGCGGTCGACGGCAAGCGCATCGCGCAGGGCCGAGACTTCGAGCGCGACGGCACGTTGAAGACGGCCGACGCCGTGCAGGTGGACGAGGCCGAGGCGCGCGCCCTCGCCGAAGCGCTCGAGGGCGCCGCTTTCCAGGTCTCCTCCGTTGAGGAGAAGCCATACACCCGCCGTCCCGCCGCGCCGTTCATGACCTCGACGCTGCAGCAGGAGGCGAGCCGCAAGCTGCGGCTCTCCTCGCAGCAGACGATGCGCACCGCGCAGCGCCTCTACGAGAACGGCTACATCACCTACATGCGTACCGACTCGACGACCCTGTCGGAGTCTGCGCTGGCCGCGGCGCGTGACCAGGCCCGCGAGCTCTACGGCGCGGAGTTCGTGCCGGCCGAGCCGCGCCAGTACACGCGCAAGGTGAAGAACGCGCAGGAGGCGCACGAGGCGATCCGCCCCGCGGGCGACAAGTTCCGCACGCCCGACGACGTGAAGAAGGAGCTGAGCGGCGAGGAGTTCAACCTCTACGACCTGATCTGGAAGCGCACCGTCGCGTCGCAGATGGCGGACGTGCGCGGGCAGACCGTGTCGGTGCGCATCGAGGCCGACGCCTCCGATGGCCGCCGCACCGAGTTTGCGACCGCCGGCACCGTGATCACGTTCCGCGGCTTCCTGCTTGCCTACGAAGAGGGCCGCGACGACGTGTCAGACGACACGGAGGAGAAGGTGTTGCCGGAGCTGCACGAGGGCGACGCGCTGAGCGCGACGGCGCTCGAGCCGGAAGGCCACTCCACCTCGCCGCCCGCGCGCTTCACCGAGGCGAGCCTCGTCAAGGCGCTTGAGGAGCGCGGCATCGGCCGCCCGTCGACGTACGCCGCGATCATGGGCACGATCCTCGACCGCGGCTACGTGCGCAAGCAGGGGCAGGCGCTCGTGCCGGAGTTCCTCGCGTTCGCCGTCGTCGGCCTGCTCGAACGCCACTTCCCGCAGCTCGTCGACTACGAGTTCACGGCGCGTATGGAGGACGACCTCGACGAGATTGCCTCCGGCGACGAGGCGCGCACCGACTGGCTGCAGCGCTTCTACTTCGGCGGCAACGGCGACGCCGGGCTGAAGCAGCAGGTCGAGGGCCGGCTCGCCGAGATCGACGCACGCGAGATCAACACGATCGAGCTACCCGGCAGCGACATCGTCGTCCGCGTGGGCAAGTACGGCCCGTACCTCGAGCGCGGCGAGGAGCGTCAGACCCTGCCGCCGGACATCGCTCCCGACGAGCTGACGCCCGCGCGCGCCGAGGAGATTCTCGCCCTGGGCAGCCAGGAGCACGAGCTCGGCACCGACCCGACGACCGGCCGGATCGTGGCACTCCGCTCCGGCCGCTACGGCCCCTACGTGACCGAGGTGGTCGAGGGCGACGAGAAGCCGCGCACCGCGTCACTCTTCAAGTCGATGACGCCGGAAACGGTGACGCTCGAGGAGGCGCTCCGCCTCCTCACCCTGCCGCGCACGGTCGGCGCGGTGGACGGCGAGCAGGTGCTCGCCGCGAACGGCCGCTACGGCCCGTACGTCAAGAAGGGCAAGGAATCGCGTTCACTCGAGACGGAGGAACAGCTCTTCACGATCACCCTCGACGAGGCGCTGGCCAAGCTGGCGGAGCCGCGTGCCCGTGGCCGCCAGGCCGCCCCGCCGCTCAAGGAGCTTGGTGACGACCCGGTCAGTGGCAAGCCGATCGTCCTCAAGGAGGGCCGTTTCGGTCCCTACGTGACGGACGGCGAGACCAACGCCAGCCTGCGGGCCGGCGACTCGATCGAGTCGATCACGCCGGAGCGCGCTCACGAGCTGATCCACGCTCGGCGGGAGCGCGGACCGGCAAAGCCTGTAAAGAAGCGCGCAAACAAGAAGAAGTCCTAACAGACACTCCAACATTTCTCTCCCGGATGCGTTCATAATCAGAGCGTCTCGAAGGAATGGGGACATCTTCGCGCGCGTTTGACTGGGCAGGCGGTACCCTGGCGCTCCCGGGTGCGCAAGGGCAGGTTTGGATAGTGCTGTGAAGAACGAAAGGACATCGATTCCGACTTGACTCAGAGCCAGCTGACCGAACTTCTTGAGACCGAGAGCGCCCGCTCTCTCATTGAGGCGGGTGAGGAGCGCGGCTGGATCGAACCGGCTGAGCTCGAGGCGTTTGCGATTGAGAACGACCTGGACGACGCGGGGCAGGTTGACGTCGTGAAGGAGCTCGAGCGCATCGGCCTCGAGGTTCGCGAGCCGGTCCTCGAGGAGCGCAAGAAGAAGGCGCAGCCCGAGCCGGTCGTCTACGAAGCGGATGCACCGTCGGGCGCCGGCGACAGCCTGCAGCTGTTCCTGGCCGACGTCGGCAAGCACAAGCTGCTTACCGCCCACGAAGAGGTCGTCCTTGCAAAGGCGATCGAACGCGGCGACGGTCGCGCGAAGCGCCGCATGATCGAGTCGAACCTGCGGCTCGTCGTGTCGATCGCGAAGGGTTACCGCGGTCTCGGCGTGCCGTTCCTGGATCTGATCCAGGAGGGGACGCTCGGTCTGAACCGTGCGGTCGAGAAGTTCGATTGGCGTCGCGGTTACAAGTTCTCCACGTACGCCACTTGGTGGATCCGCCAGAGCGTGCAGCGTGCGGTCGCAAACCATGCGCGCACGATTCGCGTTCCGGTGCACGTCGTCGAGCGCCAGCAGAAGCTGTCGCGCGCGGCACGCCGGCTCGAGGTGGAGCTCGGCCGTGAGGCGACGAAGGAAGAGCTGGCGGAGGCGACCGGTCTTCCCTTGCAGCACGTCGAGGAGGCGCTCTCTGCTGCTTCGGCATCGGTGTCGCTGAATCAGACGGTCGGCGCGGACGACGAAGGCGAGCTCGGCGATCTCTTCGCCGACCGCGAGGCTGCGGATCCGTTCGACGAGGCGGAGGAGTCGCTTCGTCGCCAGAACATCCGCAAGGCACTCGATGCGCTTCCCGAGCGGGAGCGGCGGATCCTGGAGCTGCGGTTCGGCTTCGAGGGCGAGCCGTGGACGCTCGAGGCGATCGGCCACGAGCTCGACCTGACGCGCGAGCGCGTCCGGCAGCTCGAGGGCCAGGCGCTGTCGCGGCTCGCCGCGTTGCGTGAGCTCGCCGGCCTCGCTGCGTAGGTGATCGAGTTACCGAGCCCGGTTCGGCGTCTGCCGGCCGGGCTCGTTGTCGTACGCTCTTTCGAGTGACGACCCCGCCGCCCAGAGCGATCCTGTCGGAGCCGCAGCTCGCGACGCTCGCCGCAGTCGGGGAGGAGCGCACAGCGGCCGTCGGCGACGTGCTGTTCAAGCCGGGCGACGCGCGCTATCCCTTCATGGCGATCCTCGAGGGTGAGGCCGCGATTCTCGACGGTGCCGGCAACGAGCTCATCCGGCACGGGCCCTCCGGCTTCCTCGGCGAGATCAACCTCCTCTCGGGGCAGACCGTCTATTTGACCGCGATTGTCACGAAGGCGATGCGGTACATCGCGGTCGACCGGGAGGCGTTACGAACGCTGCTCTTCGAAGACGCACCGCTCTCCGAGCTGCTGCTCACGAATTTCGTCGCCCGCCGTGAGGCGCTGCAGCAGGTCGAGGGAATCGGCGTGGAGATCGTGGGGCCTCGCTCCTCCGAGGCAACGCGGCGGATCGTCGCCTTCGCCCGCAGCAATCGCCTTCCTTACACCTGGCGCGACCCGGAGCACTCCAACGACTCGGCCGCGGCCGGGTTGATCGAGGGGCTCGAGCCCGACGAGCTCCCGCTCGTCAGGCTGCCCGGTGGGACAGAGCTGCGCGGCCCGTCGGCGGGCGAGGTGTCGCGCGCGCTCGGGATCGGGCTCGAACTGGCCGCTAGCGAGGAGGTCGACCTCGTCGTGATCGGCGGCGGCCCCGCCGGTCTAGGAGCCGCGATGTACGGCGCGTCGGAAGGGTTGGAGACGTTGCTCGTCGAGGGCTCCGCGCTCGGCGGCCAGGCGGGAACGTCGCGCCGCATCGAGAACTACCTCGGTTTCCCGGCGGGCATCAGCGGCTCGGAGCTCGCGACGCGGGCGATCACGCAGGCGCGGAAGTTCGGCGCGCGCACGGCGACGCCCTATCGCGCACTGTCGCTCGAGATCGGAGACGAGCGCCACACCGTGTACCTCGAAGAGAACCGCCACGTCGCCGCGCGGGCGGTCATCCTCGCCACCGGTGCCGACTACAACCGCCTTCCCGTCGAAGGCCTCGCCGAGTACGAAGGGGTGAGCGTCTTCTATGCGGCCGGGCCCCCCGAGGCGCTGCGCTGCGCCGCCCAGCGGGTCGGTGTGATCGGCGGCGGCAACTCTGCGGGGCAGGCGGCGGTCTGGCTCGCGCGCGGAGGAGCGCTTGTCACGCTGTTGCACCGGCGGGGCGACCTGCGCGAGACGATGTCCGACTACCTCGTGCACGAGCTCGACCGCTACGGCGTTGCGGTGCGCGATCGCTGCGAAGTCACGGCGCTGCACGGCACCGATGGTGAGCTCGAAGCGGTGACGCTGAAGAACGGCGAACGCGTGCCGTTCTCCTTCTTGTTCCTGTTCCTCGGCGCAACGCCGTGCACCGAATGGCTGGACGACGTCGTCGCACGCGACGAGAAGGGCTTCATCCTGACCGGCTCGGAGGCTGGCGCGGACGGCCTGCTCGAGACGAGCGTGCCGGGGATCTACGCGGCCGGTGACGTCCGGTCGGGATCCGTGAAGCGCTGCGCGACGGCCGTCGGCGAGGGCGCGATGGTCGTGCGCTTCGTCCACGAGCGCTTCGGCACCGTCCCCGCCTGATCAAAAACTACTGAGCTCGCGATCCTGCGCCGCTTGCCGCAGCGCTTCCTCGTCGTAGAGGTGGCACTCCACCTCCACGTCGCCCGACGGGAGAAGGCGCGGGTCGAGCGGGTCGTGCCATTCGACCTCGACCGACCCGTCGACGGCTTCGATGCGGCGCACGCCTTTCCAGAACGGCTCGGCGGGGTCGTCGTTTCGCGCCTGCTCCAGGATCCCGACCAGCTCGCTCGCGGGGGCAGTGCGGGCAGGGAGGCGGACGCGTGTCTCGGCGACGTCCAGCGGGTCGAGACTGCCGACGACCGAGCGCTCGGCCTCGTAGCGCTGCTCGTCCATCCCGGCCCAGCGGGCCTCCAGCAGGTCCTTCAGGTCGCGTGCCTCCCAGCCGCACACCTCGAACGCCTTCGGGCAGCGCGGATGGAACGAGCAGCCGAGCGGCGGGCGGGCGGCGTCGGGGACCTCCCCGCGCGGGAGATCACGGGGAACGGTACGGCGCGGGTCGGGCTCGGGGATCGCCCGCAGGAGCGCCTGCGTATAGGGATGCTTCGGGTTCTCGTAGATCGCGGCGGACGGACCGATCTCGACGATCCGTCCCAGGTACATGATCGCTATCCGGTCGCAGAAGAACTTCGCCGTTGCGAGGTCGTGCGTGATGTAGAGATAGGTGAGGTCGAAGTCGCGCTTGAGTGCGAGCATCAGCTCCAGGAGCTTTGCGCGGACGCTCATGTCCAGCATCGATACGGGCTCGTCCGCGACGAGCAGCACCGGGTTGAGGATGATCGCCCGAGCGATCACCGCGCGCTGCTTCTGTCCGCCCGAGAGGTCGGACGGGTACTTGTCCATGAACTGCTCCGCCGGTGCGAGGCCGACCCTCTCGAGCGCTGCCGCCACGCTCCGGCGGAGCTGCTCCCGCGTCGAGACCAGCCCATGGATCTGCAGTGGATGCCCGACTGCCTGCGCGATCGTCATCGCCGGGTTCAGCGACGCGTGCGGATCCTGGTAGACGATCTGCATCCGCCTTCGGCGCTCGCGAAGCTCGTGCTCCCGCAGGCCGGCGATCTCCTGACCCTCGAAGACGACGCTGCCGGACGTGGCGGGCACGAGGCCGAGCAGCGTCCGCCCCAGGGTCGTCTTGCCGCTGCCGGATTCGCCGACGAGCCCGAGCACCTCGCCCTTGTGGAGGTCGAACGAGACGTCGTCGACCGCCTTGACGGCCGCCCCCTCGCGGCCGATCAGCCGGTCGAGGAAACCGCCTCTGATCGAGTAGTAGGTCTTGAGGTTTCGGACCGAGACCAGGACGTCTTCGTTGTCTCGGTCCGCGCTCACGCTTCCTCCGCGATCGCGATCTGCTCGCGTTCGAGCTTCTCCGTGCCCCCAGCGGGAATCGCCTGTTCAGGGCCGTGCAGCCAGCAGAGCACGCGCCGGTCCGGCTCGGGGTGTGTCTCGATCGGGTCCTTGGCGGGGCAGACCTTCATCGCGTCGGGACAGCGGGGATGGAAACGGCATCCGCTCGGTGGCGCGATCAGGTTCGGCGGTGCACCGGGGATCGAGTGGAGCACCGTCGTGTCGAGCGAGATGACCGACCGCAGCAGCTCGCGGGTGTACGGATGCTTCGGCTCGGCGAACACGTCGCGCGCGGGGCCTTCCTCGGCGATCTGCCCCGCGTACATCACGGCCACCCGGTCGCACGCCTCGGCCACGATCCCGAGGTTGTGCGTGATCAGTAGGAGCGCCGTGTCGAAGTTCGTCTTCAGGTCGGCGAGGATGCCCAGGATCTGCGCCTCCACGATCACGTCGAGCGAGGTGGTCGGTTCGTCGGCGACGAGCAGGTCGGGGCGGAGCACGAGTGCGAGCGCGATCATGATCCGCTGGCGCATGCCCCCTGAGAACTCGTGCGGGTACTGGCGAAAGCGCGTCGGCGGGATCCCCATCCTGCCGAGCGTCTCGAGCGACCGGCGGCGAACTTCGCGGTCGGTCAGCTTGCGCTCGTGCTGCTCGATCGTCTCTTTGAAGTGATCCTCGATGCGGAGCAGCGGATTCAGCCGCGTCATCGGTTCTTGAAAGATGAGGCCGAGGTGCGGCCCGCGCAGTCTTCGCAGCTCGCGGGGCGGTAGGCCGATCAGGTTGCGCCCCCGGTAGAGCACCTCGCCGTCTGCGTGTGCGCCCTCGGGCAGCAGGCCGAGCACGCCGCGGCCGAGCGTCGACTTGCCGCAGCCCGACTCACCCACCAGTCCCACGACCTCGCCCGCGTCGATGTCGAGCGAGACGCGGTCGACGGCGCGCACGGGGCCGCGCACGGTCCCGTAGTAGACGCGCAGGTTGCGGACGGAGAGAACCTCGGCGTCGCTCAGGGCTCGAGCACCTCGGATGCGGGCTGCATCGCGCTCATCTCCACCTTCTCGACCGACCGCCGGCGGAGCACCGGGTTGATCGTCTCGTTCAGGCCCTCGCCAAGCAGCGTCAGTCCGGTGACGAGAAGGACGATCGCGAGCCCGGGGAACGTGCCGGTCCACCAGATTCCCGACGCGGCATCGGACACGGCGCGTGAGACGTCGTACCCCCACTCGGCCGCCTGCGTCGGCTGGACGCCGAGGCCGAGGAAGCCGAGCGCGGTCAGCGTCAGGACCGCGTCGGCGGCATTCAGCGTCGCGAGCACGGGCACGTTCTGGACGACGTTGAAGAAGACGTAGCGGCGCAGGATGGTCGTGGGCTTTGCGCCCAGCGCGCGCGCTGCTTCGACGTAGGGCTCTTCTCTGACGCTGATCACGTGGTTGCGGACGACTCGGAAGTACTGGGGCACGTACACGACCGTGATCGCCGTGGCGGCGACGAGAACGCCGGAGCTGACGCTCGACGAGAGCAGGAATCCGATCACGATTGCCAGCAGCAGCGGGGGGAACGCGAACATCGCGTCCATCACGAGCACGACGGCACGGTCGAGCGGGCCGCCGAAGTAGCCGGACACGAGCCCCAGCGGGACGCCGAGCACGAGCGCGAGCACGAGTGACAGCGCGACCACCTCGAGCTCCGTTTGCGAGCCCCAGACGATGCGCGCGAGCACGTCCGTCGATTGGACGGTCGTGCCGAACAGGTGGTGTGCGCTCGGTCCGGCGAGCTGCGGGAAGCGCGCCTGGCCCGATTCGTACTGGTCGAACGAGTACGGAGAGATCAGGGGCGCGAAGATCGCGAGGATGACGAAAAAGAGCGTCAGGCCAGCGCCCGTCCAGAGCATCCCACGCGCGAACCCGCGCGCCTCGGCGATCGGCTGAAATGCGCGGCGCAGGCCGACGCCGCGGCGCCGGGGCGGCGAGAAGGGAGCGGCGTCGACGGCCATCAGTAACGCACCCGCGGGTCGATGAACGCGTTCACGAAGTCGATCAGGATGCTCGCGAGGACGACGACGAGCCCGAACAGCACCGTGATTCCCTGCACCGCGGCGTAGTCGCGGTTCTGAAGGTACTTGTAGAGCTGCTGCCCGATGCCGGGCCAGTTGAAGGTCGTCTCCGTGAGGATCGCGCCGCCGAGCAGGAGCGCGAGCTGGAGGCCGATGATCGTCACGACGGGCACGAGCGCGTTCCGGAACGCGTGGCGATAGACGACGTTGCGCTCGCTGATCCCGCGCGCTCGCGCCGCCTCGATGTAGTCCTCCTTCAGGGTGCGGATGACGTTGACGCGGATCAGGCGGATGAACACGCCCGCATAGACGATCCCGAGCGTGGTCGCCGGCAAGACGAGGTGCTCGAGCGTGTCCTTCAGCGCGAACCAATTGCCGTCGATGAGCGCGTCGACGACCAGCATGTTCGTGTGCGTCGGCAACGTCGCCGCGACGACAGGGCTTGCCTGGTCGGAGGTCGGGAGCAGGTTGAGGTAGGAACCGAAGAAGAGCTGGGCGAGCAGGCCCAGGAAGAAGACCGGCGTTGCGTAGACGACGATCCCGAAGAGGCGGCCGGCGGCGTCGATCGGCGAGTCGCGGAACCGTCCGGAGATGAGCCCGACGAGGACGCCGACGGTGAGCGCCACGATCATCGCCGCGGTGGTCAGCTCGAGCGTCGCCGCTCCGTTCACCTGAATGATGCTCGCGACCGTGCGCCGGTCGGTCACGGTCGTGCCGAAGTCGCCGCGAACGGCATCCCAAAGATAATTGACGTACTGGACCCAGAGGGGCTTGTCGAAGCCAAGCTGGTGGCTGATCTGATTGATCACCGTCGGTGAGACGTGGCCGCCGAGCGAGGCCGATACCGGGTTGCCCGGCGCGACGCGCATGAGCAGGAAGACGAGCGTCAGGAGGATCAGGACCATCGGTACGACGAGCGCGAGCCGCGTCAGCGCATACCGCTTGAGCGATGGTCCCTGGGCGTTCATCGTGCCCGGCGAGTCTAGTGAGTGAGAGGGGGCGCCCGAAGGCGCCCCCTCTGTCAGCTCAGATCAGGACTTCGACAGCTGCCAGAACCGCATGATGAACGACGGGTCGAGCGTTGCGTCGATCCCCTGGACGTTCTTGTGGGAGACGGCGATCATCGTCCCCTGCCAGTACGGGACGACCGGCGTGTCCTTGGCGGCGAGGGTCTGCGCCTGTCGGATGTAGCCGAGACGCGTCGCCGTTGACTTCGCGCCCGCCTCCTTCTTCAGGAGGGCGTTCATCGTCGGATTCGAGTAGCTGTTCGACGTGAAGTTGCCCTTGGCATAGAACGGGACGACGTAGTCCTCCGCGTCCACGTAGTCGGGGAACCAGCCGAGCTGGAACGCACCGTACTGGGTGCCGAGGGTCTTCGAGTACGTCGCCCATTCCGCTGACTTGAGCGTCACCTTGAACAGGCCGCTCGCATTCAGCGCTCGCTGGATCTCCGAGTACTCGTCGGCCGAGGCGTCGCCGTAGTGCGACGGCGTCCACCAGATCGTGAGCGGGACCGGCGTCGCCACGCCTGCCTTCTGGAGCGCGGCCTTCGCCTTGGCGACGCTGGGCGCACGCCCGTAGCGGGTCGCAAAGGCGTCGATGTGACCCGGCAGGCCCGCGGGCACCATCGAGTACAGCGGCTTCACGAGCCCGTGGTAGACCCGCGAGGCCAGCGTCTGCCGCGGCATCAGGTACGCGATCGCCTGGCGGACGCCGAGCTTGTCGGTCGGCGCCTGCTTCATGTTGAGGACGAGGTAGCGGATGTTGACGCCCGCGCCCTTGTGCACCGTGATCCCGCTCGCCTTGGCGAGTGACGCGTACTCGGTTGGCGTGAAGTCGCGGAATGCCATGTCGATCTCGCCCTTCTGGAGTGCGAGCTTCATGGTCGACGACTTCGCGTAGTAGTTGATGATCACGCCGCCGTTCTTCGGCTTCGGGCCCCAGTAGTTCGGGTTCGGCGTAAAGACGGCCGACTGCCCCGGCGTGTACTTGCTGAGCACATACGGGCCCGTGCCGACGAGGTTGGCGACGTCGGTGTTGGCGACGATCTTGTCGGCCGGATGCGTGTTGTGGTCGACGATCATGCCGGCGCCGGTCGCGAGAATCTGAAGCCACGTTGCCTGGGGCGACTTCAACTTGAACGTGACGCCGTTCGGGCCGTTCGGTGTCACTTTGGCCACGTTGGTGATCAGCGTGTAGATGCCCGAGGGGTCCTTGATCTTCAGCACGCGATCAAACGACCACTTGACGTCGGCCGATGTGAACGGGTCGCCGTTCGAGAACTTGATGCCCTGGCGCAGCTTGCACGTCCAGACGGTCAGCGCAGCATTCGACTTGCAGCTGGTGGCGAGACCTGGGGTCACCGCGCCGCCCGGCTTGAGCTCGTACAGATGCTGGTAGATCATCACGTCTACGGTCGCCGAGCCGTAGTCGTAGTTCCCAGCCGGATCGACGTTGGTCACGCTGTCCGTCGTCCCGTCGATCAGGACGCTCGCGTTCGCGCTGTTGGCCATCGATGGTCTCGACTGCCCGACGCTCGCGCCGAGTATCGCCACGACGAGAATGACGAGGCCGGCGAGTGCCGCGAGTCGTAGTCCCTTTCTCGGACTCATGGTTCCTCCTGAAGTAGATTCGCGAGGCAAGTATCTACCGCGACGTGCCGCCGTGACGATACTGGTTGCGTGAGGATCCGTCCGTGACAGATCTCCGCCCCGGAGGTCCCCTCGAGGGCCGGATCGTGCGCGTCGAGCCGATCGAAGAGCGCCACCGCGAAGGGCTGCGCGAGACCGCGGAAGCCGAGCCGCAGATCCACCGCTTCACGAACATGTACACGCTCGGTTTCGACCGGTGGTTCGACCTGGCGCTCGCGAGCGAGCACGAGGTGCCGTTCGTCGTTCACGTCGGCGACCGGCCGGTGGGCTCCTCGCGCTATCTGAACGTCGAGCCGTTCCACAAGCGACTCGAGATCGGCTGGACGTGGCTCGAGCGCCCTCAGTGGGGGACCGGCGCGAACATCGAGACGAAGTACCTGCTGATGAAGCACGCCTTCGACTCGTGGGGCGCGATGCGGGTCGAGTTCAAGACGGACGCCCGCAACCTGCGCGTACGGGGGGCACTGCTCGGGGTGGGCGCGCGCTTCGAGGGGATCTTCCGCAAGCACATGGTGCTGCCCGACTCGATCCGCGACTCGGCCTGGTACGCGGTCGTCGACGACGACTGGCCGCAGGTGAAGGCGATGCTGGAGCGAAAAATCGCGAGGCATGCGGGCGGTTGAAAGGACACAGCGGTGCGCCGTCGATGTGGCTCCCGTGCGCGCCGAGCCGGCTGACGACGCGGAGCAGGTGACCCAGGCGCTGCGCGGGGAGCCGCTGCGCGTCGAGGAGCGCGGCGACGGGTGGGCACGCGTTATGACCGCGTATGACTACCCAGGCTGGATCCGCGCCGATAAGCTCGAGGACGGGGAAGGGGAGCTGCCCGCGGACGGGTCGGGCTCGCCCGTCGACGTCGCGCGCAGCTACTTCGGGGCGCCGTACCTCTGGGGCGGGATGACCGAGCGCGGCATCGACTGCTCGGGCCTCGTGCACATGGCCTACCGCCGGCTGGGGAGGCTCGTGCCGCGCGACGCCGAGCAGCAGGAGCGCGCGGCCGCGGAGGTCGACGAGCTGCAGCCGGGCGACCTGATCACCTACGGCGACCCGGTCGACCACATCGCCTTCTGGGTCGGCGAGGGACGGATTCTCCACGCGACGGGGCGGGAGGATGGGATCGGTGTGCTCGAGGAGATCGAGCGCGAGGATCTGTCCAGGCGGCGGCACAAGCTGATCCGCCTCACTCTTTAGGGTGAATTCGTCCTAAAGCTGGTGTTACAAAGGGCCGATAGCCCACTCGTGGACGCCGCTCAGCGCAACGAGATCCTGACCAGGTATCGCGAGCACACGGCTCGGTTCGAGTCGGTCGCTGCACGCCGTGATGCGACGGTCGCGGAGGTGATCCCGTTCCAGCCCCTGCAGGAGCTGGAGCAGGAGCCGACCAACCGCGAGATCGAGGTGCTGCAGCTGATCTCCGACGGCCTCGTGAACCGCGAGATCGGCGTCCGGCTCTTCCTCTCCGAGGAGACGGTCAAGAGCCATGTCCGGCACCTGCTCGCGAAGCTCCAGGCTCGCAGCCGGGCGCATGCAGTCGCGGTCGGCTTCCGCCGCGGCATCATCGGCTAAGCCGCCCGGCAAGACAAAGGGCCGCCCGAAGGCGGCCCGTTCAAGTCTCATGGTGTTCAAGCAGGTTTTCCACCGCCTGTGGACAATCACCTGAACGGGTGACGTCTAGGCAGTGGAGAGCTAGTTAACTGCGAGCCTTACCAGGCGCAAGATCCGCCGGCGATCGTGCTCCGGCTGATCAGCTTCACAAACTTACGCATTTGATTCCCCCGTTGAAGTGGGACTGACGGCGAGGAGAAGGTTATAACCCTTTTGGGGGATACGCAAGTTTTTCGCAAGATTCGCGGAGAGTTCGCCGACTTGAGCGGCCGTGTCTCTGTGTACCTAGTCGCGTCGATTGCAGGCGCGGCGTCCACTGCCGCGCTGCTTGTGTATAGCGGGCTCGGCCTGGGCTCACCGGTCGCGGTAGCGAGCCTCGGGGCGATCGCGGCGGTCAGCGAGTGGCGAGGCAAGATCACGCTGCGAGGCAATCTCACAGTCTCGATATCACTTTTCCCTTCGGTATTCGCTGCAGTCCTGTTCGGCCCGGTTGCGGGAATGATGGTTTTCTGCGCATCTGCGCTTGGGTTGCCGATCTCGCTTCCCGGCCGTTTGTTGTACGCCTCCAACCGCGCCCTCATCGGTGCAGTTGCGGGCGGCGCCGCAGCCATTGTCTCCGCCGCCTTTGCAGCAGGACCCGGTCAAGTTGTTGCGGCTGCTACCGCTGCAGCGCTCGCCGCGGAGTTGGCGGATGCAGGTTTTACGTCTCTTACCTTCACGCTCCGCGGTTTGGGTCGATGGACGGAGGCAGCAAGAGATCTAATCCCGGTGATCGTTGGGTCGGTCCCGTTCTACAGCCCTGTTGTCGCCGTCCTCGTGCTGGCCTACCAAGAGGTTTCGCCCTGGACGCTGCCACTGTTTTTCGCTCCCGCGCTAGCTGCGCAACGTTGGTTCCTCATGTATCAAGAGCAGCGACGGCTAACTAAAGATCTTCAAGACGCGAACGATCAGCTCAAGGCGGCGAACTTGTCGTTCGCGAAAGGCCTGATCGCGACACTGGACGCGAGGGACAGGTACACCGCAGGTCATTCTGCTTCCGTCGCTGTGTATGCGCGAGACATCGCCGTGAGGATGGGATTGACCGAAGACCAGTGTCAGCTGGCTCACCTGTGTGGGCTCGTTCACGACATTGGGAAGATTGGCCTTCCTGCCGGACTACTCGAGAAACCCGGTGCGCTAACTCTTGACGAGCGGCGAGAGATGCAGCGGCACTCTGAGATCGGGGAACGCATCCTCGCCAACGTCGACACGTACTCGGAAATTGCGGCGGTCGTCCGGCATCACCATGAGCGCGTGGATGGTGAGGGTTATCCCGATGGATTCCGAGACGAGGATATTCCTCTCCTATCCCGGATCATCGCTGTGGCAGACGCCTACAACGCGATGACCTCGGACCGGCCATACCGCGACGCGATGCCCAGTAGGGTCGCACGGCTGCGGCTCGCTCAGGCGGTGGAGACGCAGTTCGACACGTCGGTGGTCGCCGCTTTCGAAGCGATCCTCGCGGGTGCGTCAGAGGACTACCGCCTCGCGCGAAGCCGACAGTTCAGTTTGGATTCGGCCGAGAGCACTGTCGAAGTTCACGTGGGGCCGGCAGAGTCTGGGAATCTCGTCGCCGCAAACATTTCGTAACGCGCAACCGCCTCGGCTCGTGTGCGGACGCCAAGTTTTTCGAGTATGTGGCGCACATGGACCTTGGTTGTTGAGTCGGCGATGAAAAGAGCCGCGGAGATTTCGCGATTCCGGAGGCCGCGTGCGATCAATCCGAGAACTTCGCGTTCGCGTGGCGACAGAACTTCATTCGGCGAACGCGTCGCACGTGTACGGAGTCCCGCGCGTCTCGCCAACGCGTGATCATGAGACCGCTGGTAGATATCTTGAAGCATAGGCCGAAGGGTGTCATCAGATCCGATTGCCGTTGCAAGGGCGGGTGATGTCCTAAGAGCGCAGACCACGGGATCCCAGACCCCTAGCGCCACTGCTTCGTCCATCAGCGACTGGATTGGAGGGGTGATTCCCTCGTTAGCCGCGTTTACCGCACGCGCTGCGGCGGCGAGGAGTCTCACCTCTACGCCGCGTGAGGTCGCGAGAGCTTGTGACGCCGCCTCAAGTGCTTCGGTCGATCGCTGGAGGCAAGCTAAGACGAGCGCACGCGTTCCCAGATACTCGCCTAGCCAGGAAGGAATCATGCTCAGATCGACATCGCTTCGGACTTGACGCAGCGCCTCTTCCGGTTGTCCAATTTGCAGCAGCAATCGAGCTCGGAGTGACCGCGCGTTGATGGCTTGGCGCTGATCGCGCGAATGCTTTGATGCATCCTCCACGGCCTGCAGCGATCTCTCGGCCTCGCCAAATCGCCGAAGGCCAAGCGCGATCATCGCCGCTGTCCAGTTCGCATACGGACGTGCAAACTCGAGGTCAAACGCCCGGACGTCATCGAGAAACCTACGCACGTAAGACTCTGCTTCCTCGTAGTCAGAACGCAATGCGAGGGCGTACGCGACCGAGTATGTAAATGCCGTCCGAGCCCGAGGGTCATCGACCCTTGGTAGCGAGTGTAGTGCCGCATCGAGGCCCAGGGGCAGGGACAAACCCTCGGCGAATCGTCGTCTGTTTAGCTCCGTCGTCGTGTACCGGATGAGGTGAGTCGGTGATTCAAATCGCAGATCTGCCAGCGCGGAGATCGCGCGGTCGGCACCATCACGTTCGCCGAATACCTTCGTAAGCGCAAGCCCGTGGGCTGCCTCCCCCAGGTCGCGTCTCTCCGTCGCTTCTGATCTCGCGGTGACGAATGCGGTCTCGGCATCGTCGTATGAAGCGAGCAAGAAACGGCACTGGCCTATGATTGCGCTCGCACGTGAGCGAAGTGAGTGGCCCTCGGCGAGGCGCGTGTGGGCACGATCCGCAAGGTCGATCGCAAGCTCGAGATGTCCGTCGCGAAGCGCAACTTCTGCATCCACTAGATCCAACGTTGCTGGTGGGAACGTCGGGGCGAGCCGCACCTGCGCAGCGAACGCAGACAAAGTGCCCACAAGTCCACGTCGTGCGAGCGGCGAGAAGGCCGCTGTCAAGACTGGATCTATTTGATCGACGAGGCCGAAGCGTAAGACCAACCCGAGAGCGTGTTCCCACTCGTGCTCTTCAACCGAGGACCGAATCGTGCTCCGAACCCGCTCTTCGGCGTCAGAACTCTCGAGCAGCTTTAAGAGAAGGAACTCGCGGAGGAGTGGGTGGAGCTCTGTCGGGGCGTCATCGTTGACGAATCCAATCCGCCGAGCCTCATCGACGATCTGGTTGCATCGCCCTCCGAACTCCGAGGCGAGGCGTCCCGAGTCGAGCTGGGGCAATAAAGCAAGGGCGATCAGGTCCTCACGAAGACGCGCCGAGGCGGACTGAAACAGCTCCTCTGCAACGTAATGATGAAGAGTGTCCGGCAGAGCGTCTCGTGGCGACACGCCGCCCTCAAGAGCCGCAGCCAGGCCGAGAACGGCCGGCCAGCCATGTGCTTGCCGCGCCAGTTCGACCAAGTCATTACGGCGGCCGAGCACCTCGTCGGCTTCGTTCTGCGTCATCGCCAGGTCCGCGCGGTGAATCTGGTGAATATCCCCGTAAACGATGTGTCGCGACTTCATCCACGATGGCCGGACGCGGGACGACATGAGCATCCGGCAGTTCAGGCGCTCCACCAGTGTCGCGATCATCGTGCAGGCTTCGGTGGCCTCTTCGATCTCGTGGCAATCGTCCACGATGAGCCACTGAGTGCCCACCTCGTTCATCTGCTTTGACAGCGCGATTGCCACATCCCGCGCTGCGCGCTGAGGGTTGCTCCGGGCTCGCAGATACTCCCGGATGAACTCCGTAGAGCTGCCGCCGAGCTCTTCGATTCCCGTTGCGATGTCCTCCGCGAATGTCACGACATCGCGGTGTGCGGGCGTCAGGCTTACCCAGATCGTCCCGCTGAGCGTCTTGCCCCACTGGCGGGCGAGCGTCGTCTTGCCATAGCCCGCAGGCGCCTGCAGCAGGATGATCCGCGCCTCGGACTCGTCTAGGCGCTTGATCAGCCGGGGACGCTCGATGATGCGGCGTTCCCTTCTGACGTTCGGTTCGTCCTTGCTCGCGGTCACTGCCTGCCCTCATCCCCTGAGAGGCGCGCCGCTCGCCTATGTCAACGTTATGCCCCGACCGATCCTTTGGGAAGGGGCTGGACGCCCGCGGCTCGAGGGTTTCGCCGCGGGCGCCTCTTCGCCGTCAGCCCCCGTTGTCGGCTCGCGCCGACGCCAGGCGGCTTGCCAACGGGTCCTCACCCGTCAGCAATCTGAACGCGACCGGGATCTGTCGCCGCCTCGGCACACCGAGTTTCTGCCGCAGCACGTCGCAGTGAGCCTTTGCCGTCCGCGGCGAGATACCGAGTACCAGCCCGACCTCGTCGTTCGACAGACCCTGCGCGATCAGTTCGACGACTTGCCTCTGCCGTGAGGTAATGCCGGAGGGATCACGAAGTGCCTGCATGTCCACGAGAGTACGGGCGGCGCAGACCGCGAACTATCGGCCGAAGGGTGTATCAGCGGTCGCCGGAGCATGCGCGCGTCGCCCGATGAACGACGCCTCGTGGCCTCGCTCGTTCGCAGCGCGCGCCTCGTCCTCGTCCAGTGCGCCGATGCGCAGGAGGAGCTCGAACTCGTCGCGCAGATGCGTGCGCATCATCTCCGGGCCGTCCGTCGCGATCGTGAACGGCACGCCGCGCTCGACGAACGTGCGGAAGACCTCGCGCACCCCGTCTTCGCCGGCGAGTGCTTTCGTCAATAGGTTGCTCGTGGGGCAGATCTCGAGCGTGATGTCGGCGGCACGGATCGTCGCCATCAGCTCCGGGTCGCGCGCGGCGAGGATGCCGTGGCCGATCCGATCGGGGCGCAGCGACTCGACGACCTCGGCGAGCTCCTCGATGCCGTACTCGGCACCCTCCTCGCCGCAGTGGATCGTCACACCGAGCCCCGCGTCGCGTGCGAGCTCGACGTGCTCGCGGATCTGCGTGTAGTCGTAGCGCGTGCCGCCGGGACGCGGGCCGGCAATGTCGACGCCGACGATGCCGCGCGGCGCGTAACGGATCGCCTTCTCGACGATCACCATGTTCTGGTCGGCGGTGAACGTTCGGTCCATCATCAGGATCAGGCCGGCGCGCACCTGCGGGTACTCGAGCGACGCGCGGTCGAGCCCGCGGATCGCGGCGAGGATGATGTGGTCGAGGTCGCGCTCGCCGCCACGGTTGCGCTTCATCGGGTTGAAGCGCAGCTCGAGCGTCGTGATCCGCTGCGAACGGTAGGCGCCGCCGATCGCCGCGTGCACGCTGCGCTCGACCGCGAGCGGCGACGACTGGATCAGCTCGGTCAGGTGGTAGATCTGGTCGAGCGAGTCGAGGTCCGGCACGCCGCGCGGGTCCGACACGGTGACCATGCGGTCGAACTCCCAGTAGTCGCGCGTCGGCAACGCGAGCCCTTGCTCGTGCCCGAGACTCCACATGATGTCCGTGGCCACCGAGCCGCCGAGGTGCGTGTGGAGCTCGGCGAGGCCTTCAGCGAACACGAATCGACTCTAGCGATCAGGCCCGAGCACGCGACTCCATCTGCTGATAGAAGAACCCGCCGACCATGATCAGCATTCCGACGGCGACGAACGAGAACGCACGCGTCACGGAGCTGAGGTACGCGAGGTCGTAGAGGAAGAGTTTTGCGAGGCTGATCCCGAAGAGCGCGAAGCCGCCGACCTGCAGCGCACGGCTCCGTTTGAGGCCGAGAATCAGTAGCGCGAGGCCGACGACGGCCCACACGGCGCTGACTGCGGTGTGGCCGCGCTGGAACGCGGTGTCGATGCTCCCTCCCGCACGCTCGGCCGTTTCGAGGATCGCGAGCGTCGCCGCAAAGAGCCCGAGCGCACCGCAGACCCAGAGCAGCGGCGCGCGGAGCCACTCCTGGACGCGGGTGAAGACGACGATGCCGGCAAGCACGAGGAGCACCGCAGGAGCACCCGAGCCGGGATGGTTGTGCGCAATGAAGACGTCATTCGGCTGCGCTTCCATCGCCAGCGTGTGGATGAGCGCAAAGCTGAGATAGGTGAGCGCGCCGTATTCGAGACGCTCCTCGTAGCGAGCGAGCACGGCGAGTGCCGCGCCCGTCGATGCCCACGCGAGGACGAGCCAGGTGCCGTCGAGCAGCCAGACGGATGCAGGGAACGCAAGCGCGAGCGCGGCGATCCCGAGCACGGACGCGAAGTCGCGCCGCCGACGCAGCATCGCGACACCCGTCAAGCCGTAGCCGGCCGCGAGTGCGAGGAACACCCACGCGCGCGGATCGTTGTCGAGCAGCTCCGCGGCTGACGCGGCGGCGAGACCGACGCTGGCGGCGACCGCCGCGACGGCGGGAAGCTCGAGGGTCTCGTCGAAGCTCAGCTCCCAGACGAGCGCGAAGCTGAACGCGGCGGCGGCGACGATCGCGAACGACCACGAGCGTTGTGTCTCCTCGATGAATGGGAGGTCGTAGGCGAGCACGAGCACGATGCTCGCTCCGAGCAGGGCGAGGCCCCAGGCCCGCAGGCGTGTGAACGCGAGCAGCACCGCGATCGAGCTCCACAATGCAGCGACGAGCACCTGGCCCCAGTCCCACGTCGACGGCAGGTCGACGACGGCGAGCGACCCGGCGTACACGGCGGTCACGCCCGCAAGCGCGAAGCCGCCGCTGCGTACCCAAGGCTGCGACTCGCGCAGGCCGGCGAACAGGCTTCTCAAGAACCCTTCGGCGCGCTCCTCCCACTCGAAGCGCCAGTAGCCGACGAGTGCCGCTGCGATCGCGAGCGACGCCGCGCTCGAAACTGCGCGCCACGCCTCGGAGTTCTCGACGAAGAGCTTTGACGGCGGCGCATCGATTGCGATGCCGTGCACGAATGCAAGCCCGAGCCAGGCGAACGCGGCCAGCTGGAAGCGCGGCTCCCTGATGCGCTGGGCGAGCCACGCCAGGATCGCGGCTTCGGCGGCCCAGACGATCGTCAGGGTCGCGCCGGAGGCGAGCGAGGCCGCGCCGATCGCGGCGAGGGTCAGACCGATCGCCCAGAGCAGCGACGCCGTGTCGCGGTCGCGGCGGTAGAGCGCAGTGCCCGCGGCGCCGTACGCGAGCGCGACGGCGAGCAGCACGTAGCCGTGCGTGTCGCCGCCGAAGAGCACGCCTGCCGACCAGCCGCCGAACGCGGCGCTGAACATCAGCAGCGACGCGGGCAGGTACGTGAGGCGCGTGCGGAGCGCGAGCCAGGCCGGGACGACGGCGAGCACGAGCCAGATACCGAAGACGACCGGGACGGTGTTCGACGGGTTGTCGAACGCGAGCGCCAGCGCCTGCGGCGCCGCACAGGCGACGGCCGCGACGTGCAGCCCGCGCCACTCGCGGAGCACTGCGACCGCAGTCGCGGCCGCGAGCACGAGGCCCGCGAACGCGACGCCGAGCGGCGTCAGGTCGCCTTGGATCGCGATCGCGACCGGCGCAAGGACCGCGCCGAGCAGCCCCAGGGAAGCGAGCGTCTCTGAGTTCCACCGCCAGGCGATGACCGCGCCGACGGTTGCGATCGCGGCAGCTGCCGCCACCGCCGCGGAAGACGGGATGAGGTCGTAGAGCGCTGTCGCCGCGAGCAGCGTCGTGTAAAAGCCCGCGATGCCGACCCCGGCTGCGGAGAGGGAGGCATACGTGTCGCCGTAGCGGCGGCGCAGCCAGAGCGCTGCGGCGACGAGCACCGCCGAGACGCTCGCGCCGAGCGTGACGCGCGCCGACGGGCCGATCCAGCCGCGCTCGACCGCGAGCACGAAGAAGAAGACGATGCCGAGCAGCGTCACGACGCCGCCCGTCCAGGCGAGCGCCCGGGCACCGAGGAGGACGGAGAGGTCGATCGGCTCGTGCGGTGGGCGTGGCTTGCGCGGCGCACGCCGCTCGGGCTTCCAGACCGGGACCGGCGTGGGGGCGCGCCGCGGGGCGGGCTGCGGCGCCGGCGCGGACTTGAAGATCTCCAGGTACGGCGTCGTCGTCGTGGGCGCTGCTCCTGGCTGTGCCAGGCGCCGGAGTGCTCGGAGCTCGTCTTCCAGCAAGCGAAGGCGGCTCTCGAAGCTGTCGAGACGTTCGCTGAGCTCTGTCATGCCCAAAGGCTTTCGCTTCGCTCGGGTGGCGTCAACAGGAAAGTCGCCCGGCGGTGGCGAGCGCTCGTTGAGCGGCGGGGCGTCCCATACGATCACGCAGATGCGCTCCCGGCCCGAACGCCTGCAACGGCTTCCTCAGCAGTACTTCGTCGCGCTCCTCGGGCGTGTCGCCGCCGCAGCGGCCCAGGAGGGACCGCCCCTGATCGATCTCGGCCGCGGCAACCCCGAGACCGGGCCGCCCGCGCATGTGATCGAGGCGTTGCGCGCGTCCGCGCTCGAGCCGGACGTGCACGGATACGCGCCGATCCGTGGCCTGCCGGGTACGAGAGAAGCGATCGCCGCGCGCTACCGCGACGTTTACGGCGTCGAGCTGGACCCGGAGACAGAGGTCGCGCTCGTCCCGGGGACGAAGACGGCGATCGTCGAGCTCGCGCTCAGCCTCTGCGACGAGGGCGACACGCTCCTCGTGCCCGACCCGTACTACCCGGACTACCCGTCGGGGCCGGCGCTGGCGGGCGCGCACCTGGAAACCGTTCCCCTGCGCCCCGACGAACGCTGGTCGCCCGACCTCGACGTGGCGCCCGATGCGGCCGCGCTCTACCTCAACTATCCGTCGAACCCGTGCGCGGTGTGCGCGCCGCCGGGAACGTTCGACGCCGCCGTTCGCTGGGCGCGGCGCAGCGGCGGCGCGGTCGTGCACGACGCCGCCTACATGGATCTCGTCTACGACGGCCGCAAGCCGCAGAGCTTTCTCGCGACACCCGGGGCGAAGGAGGTCGGCGTCGAGATGTGGTCGATGTCGAAGACGTACGGGATGGCCGGCTGGCGCGTCGGCTTCGTCCTCGGCAATGCCGAGATCGTCGAGCGCGTCAACCTGCTGAACGACCACAACCGCGTCGGGATCTTCGCGCCGGTGCAGGCCGCGACGATCGCCGCGCTCGAAGGGCCGCAAGACTCGGTCAACGAGCGCGTGGACGCGTACGCGCGCCGTCGCGACGTCGTTGCGGACGCGCTGCCGGTGCCGATCGTCTGCGAAGGCACGTTCTTCGTCTGGCTCCGTCTGCCCGAAGGGCTCACGGCCGAGGCGCTGCTGCGCGAGCACCGCGTCGCGGTCGCGCCGGGTGAGGGCTTCGGCCCGAGCGGCGCCGGCTGGGCCCGTCTCTCGCTCGCCGTCTCCGACGAGACGATCGAGCGCGGCGCGGAGCGGCTGCAGCGCGCCTTCGCGGCGGTGGCCGCTTGAAGATCGGGATCGTCGTTCCCTTCTCCTGGTCGTACTGGGGAGGTGTGGTCGAGCACGCCGAGCACCAGGCCGCCGCGCTGCGCCGCCGCGGGCACAACGTGCAGATCCTGATGGGCAACGATCCGCCGGGAAAGCTCACGCGCTATCTGCACCCGCGCAGCGGGCGGCACGGCGAGCTGCCGGACGGGATCATCCCCGTCGGCCGGTCGGTCGTCGTGCCGGCGAACGGCTCGCTGCCGAACATCGTGCTGTCGCCGCGCTCGGTCGGACGGGTGCGCCGCATCCTCCGTGACGAGCAGTTCGACGTCATCCACGTGCACGAGCCGATGACGCCCGCGGTCTGCGTTGCCGCGCTCTCGTTCGCGCAGTGCCCGATCGTCGCCACGCATCACGCGCACGGCGACCTCGGCTGGATGGGGCCCGCGCTCCACTTTTGGGGGTTCCTGATGGAGCGCATCGACGCCCGGATCGCCGTGTCCCCGATGGCGGAGGAGTCGGCGGCGCGCTGGATACCGGGCGACTACCAGGTGATCCCGAACGGGGTGCTCATCCCCGAGAATGCTGACGCGGTCGACCGCGACCACGCCGCCGTGTTCGTCGGTCGGCACGACACGCGCAAGGGCTTGCCGGTGCTGCTGAAGGCGTGGCCGCGGATTCACGCGGCGACCGGCGCGCGCTTGCGCGTGATCGGCACCGACCCAATGCAGTACCGGCTGCTGCACGCACGTCTCCGCTTCGACGAAGCCGGGATCGACGTGCTCGGCATCGTTCCCAACGAGGTACGGACGCACGAGCTCGAGCGCGCAAAGCTGCTGGTCACGCCTGCGCTCGGCGGCGAGAGCTTCGGCCTCGTGCTCGCGGAGGCGTTCGCGTGCGCGACGCCGGCGGTTGCATCCGACATCCCCGGCTATGCGGCCGTTGCGATTCCGGAGGCGGCAACGCTCGTCCCGCCCAACGATCCCGACGCTCTCGCGGCCGCGGTGATCGCGATGTTGAGCGACGAAGAGCGCCGCGTCGAGATGGGCCGTGCGGCCCGCGCGCACGCAATCGCGAACTACGCCTGGGACGACATCGCGCGGCGGCTCGAAGAGACCTACCTCGAGGTCGTCGCGTGATCCTGAGAGACGGCCGCTGGCGGTTCCTGCTCGTGCTGCCGGTGATGGCGGGCGCCATCGCGCTGATCATCTGGCACGGGCCGAACTGGAGCAGCGTGCAGGACGCGTTCACGCTCGTCCGCTGGGAGTGGGTCGTCGCCGCGATCGGGCTCAACCTGCTCTCCGTGCTCCTCCGCGCCTATGCGTGGGACACGGTGATCAAGCAGTCGATCGAGCCGCCGCGCCCCGGGTTCCGGCTCGTCTTCTCCGCGTTCTCGGTCGGGCTCTTCGCAAACGCGGTGCTCCCCGGGCGCGTCGGTGAGCTCGCGCGGGTCGCCGTGCTCCGCCGCCGCATCCCCGGGCGGAGGGGCACGACGGCGACGCTCGTGGGCTCGGTCTTCGCACACCGCATGTTCGATCTGTTCCCCGCCGTCACGCTCGTGGTGTGGGTTCTGCTGACCGCCAAGATCCCGGGCTGGGCGCTGACGTCGATCGGAATCGTGCTCGCGATCGGAATCACGTTGTTCATCGTCACGCTCGTCCTCGCCCGCCGGGCGCGCCGTGACGCGCTGGAGGGGCTCGGTCCGCTCCGCTCGCTGCTCGTTCGCGCACGGCTGGGACTGGCCGTGATGCGCTCGCCGACCGCGTCCGCGACGGCGGCCGCATTCCAATTCGGGGGCTGGACGTCCCAGCTGTTCGCGGTCTGGGCGGCGATGCGGGCATTCCACATCTACGAGTCGGTCTCGGCGGCGGGCCTCGTGCTCGTGCTGATCAACGTCGCGACGATCGTCACGCTCTGGCCGGGCAACTTCGGCTTCGTGCAGATCGCGATCGCGCTGCCGCTCGTCAACTACGGCGTGCAATACGCGAAGGGCGTCGCGTTCGGTGTCGGCCTACAGGCGATCGAGGCGTCGGTCGGCGTGGGAGTCGGGCTGGTCTTCCTTGCGCGTGAAGGCCTCTCCTACGCGATGCTCAAGCAGATGGACGACGACGAGCGAGTCGATGAAGCTTCTCGCGTCTCCGGCTAGCCACAAGGGCGTTCTCTCGTGCAGCTCGGCGAGGAGCTTGCTCTAGCGGCCTTCGACTTCGCGTAGCCGCTGCGCGAGCGAAACGAGCATCGGCCAGGCGATCGTCGCGTTGTCCTCGACGAGCGGCCGGAACTGCCATGGCGTGAGCCCGTAGCACCTCACGTCCGTCTTCGCGGTGATCGTCGAGGAGCGCGGGCCATCATCGATCAGCGCGATCTCGCCGAAGTAGTCGCCGGAGCCGAGCGTCCGCCGCTCCTCGCCGCCGACCGTGACGACAGCCTCGCCGTCCTCGATGATGAAGAACCCGACGCCGCCGCCACCCTCGCTGGTGATTTCCTGGCCGGCAACGAACGTGCGGTCGGTAAACGTGCGGGAGAGCATTTCGATGTGCTTGTCGTCCAGGCTCTGGAAGAGCGGGACGCGTTTGAGGAGTTCCTTGGGAGCGGCCATGGGGCGATCCTAACCTGAGTCCGCGTCGCTTTGGGTCGACCGAGCGAGCTCCTCGATCTTTCCCTGCACACCTTCGAGCTTCTCGGCGCAGATCTTGTAGAGCTCCTCGCCCCGTTCCCAGAGCTTCGTCAGCTCGTCGACACCCGCGTCGCCGCGCTCCAGCCGCTCGACAATCTGCTCCAGCTCCTTCTGCGCTTCCTCGAATTTCACTCGACCCTCGCGCCGAAGCTGCCATCGGCAACGCGGACAGCGATCTCGTCCCCCGTGGTGACCTGGTCTGCCGCGCGGACGACCTCGTCCCCGCGGCGGACGATCGCGTAGCCGCGCTCGAGCGTGGCGATCGGGCTGAGCGCGCCGAGGCGAGCGTGCACGGTGTCGAGGCGCGCGCGCCGGCGCTCGAGCGCGAGGAGCGGTGCCCGGCGCAACCGCTCGTGGGTCGCCGCGAGCCGCTGGGCGTGACGCTCTGCGGCCCGGCGGGCACCGAGGTGCAGCCCGGCGCGGGAGCGGGCGAGCCTGGCATGCAGCTCTGCGATGTCGGGCACGACGAGGCGGGCGGCCGCGGTCGGCGTCGACGCGCGCACGTCGGCGGCGAGATCGCAGAGCGGGGTGTCCTGCTCGTGCCCAACCGCGGAGACGACCGGCACGGGGCAGTCGGCGACTGCGCGCACGACACGCTCGTCGGAGAAAGGGAGAAGGTCTTCGAAGCTGCCACCGCCCCGCGCAAGCACGATCACGTCGGCGCCGCGCCGGCAGAGATCGCCGATCGCAGTCGCGATCGCGACGGGCGCGCGCGGGCCCTGGACGTAGGTCTCGGCGACGACGATGTTGGCCGGCGGAAAGCGCTGCACTATATGGGTCAGCACGTCGCGCTTTGCGGCCGCGTCATTGCCGGTGACGAGGCCGATCAGCCGGGGGTAGCGCGGGAGCGCGCGCTTCCGGCCGGCGGCGAAGAGCCCTTCGGCGGCCAGCTTCTTCTTCAGGCGCTCCAACGTCGCGAGGTGCGCCCCAAGCCCGAAGCGCTCGATCGTCAGCGCTTTGACGCGCAGCTCGCCGCGCTGCTCGTATAGCTCCGCGCGACCGAAGACGTGCACGCGCTCGCCCTCGCCGAGGTTGAGCTCGAGCGCGTCGAACTGGCCGCGCGGCATCTGCACCGGGAGCGTCGCGCCGTCCTCGGGGTCCTTGAGCGTGAAGAAGACGGAGGCCCAGCGCTGCTGGCGGCGGAGCTCTGTCACCTCGCCTTCGATCCAGAGCGTCGGCAGCTTGTTCAGCCAGCGCGCGACACCGTTGTTGAAGCCGCGGACGGAGTAGACCTTCCGCCCTTCGACCTCCATCGCCTCGACCTTCACGCAGTCGATGCTAGCCCCCCGAATCAGGTTCAGTCTTCGGCGAGCGCCCTGACGCCGTGGCCGCTAGAGCAGGATCTCGGCCGCGGTCTCGAACGTGCAGCCCGCGAGGACAAGCTCGACCGCCCGGTGCAGATCGGCTTCCGAGTGCGCGACCTTCTCGGCGAGCGGCAGCGGATAGCCGGCCTCGATCAGCACGTGGAGGCGCCAGGACTCGACCTTTTCGCGCTCGGACTGGGGATTCTCGAGGGTCTGGGGCATGGTGGACGCCATTTCGCCTTGTTCTAGACGAACCCTGCCTCTGGAAGTTGGGGGCCAAACAGAACCATTACGCTCTCGTTGCAAGCTCGTCGAGCCGGCGCGTGAGCTCGTGCAGGCGGGCATCGAGGACCGCCCGCTCGGCCTCCGCATCGGTGGCGATCTCATGCAAGCGCTCGCGCAGGTTGGACTCCACCTGGTGGCCTCGCTCCTCGAGCGAGCCGAGCGCGTCGTCCCGCTGCCGCTCGAGTGCCGCGCGCAGCCGGGCGAGGCGCTCCTCGACCCGCGCCGCCGCCGCGTCGCTGACGTGATTCAGGCGCTCCGTCAGGACGCCTTCGGCCTCGCGCGCGAACCGCTCCACGGCGAGGTCGAGCTCGCGGCTCAGGCGGCGTGCCGCCTCCTCGCGTGCGGTCTTGATCTGGTTGTCGAACTGCATTGAGGCCGCCTCCGCGTACCGCGTCGTCTCGCGGCCGACGATCCGCTGCAGCTGCTCGACCTGCCGCCGCTCGACGTCGCCGAGTGCGAGCTGGATCCGCTGCACAGCTTCGTTGCCTTCGCGGTCGGCGATCTGCGACAGGTCGCGCTCGCGCTTGCGCAGCCCGTCTGCGATTTCGTGCAGCGCGCGGCGCCGCTCGGCTGCGTGCTGCTCGAGCTCTGCGGTCGCGCCCTGCATGAGCTGCTGCGCCGCGCCGGCGAGCTCGGAGCGCAGGCGCGTGAGCAGCTGCCGCTGCTCGTCGACTTGTCCCTGCAGTCCTTCCGCCGCCTGCCCGAGCTTTGATTCCGTCTCGGCCATCAGCTGGCGCTGGCGCGCCTCGATGCGCCTGAGCTCCTCGTTCAATCCCTCTTGGAGCTGCTCGACGTCGCTCGCCCAGTCGGTCAGGCGCAGCTCGACCGAACGCTGCACCTCGGCGAGCTGCTCCCCGAGCCGGGCGTTCGCGTCACGCTCCCGCTCGACGACGTCCCGGCGCCGCTCCTCCGCGATCCGCCGCTCCTCGTCCGCCAGTAGCGAGAGCGAGTCGGCGCGCAGGCGCGCGATCGTTTGCTCGAGCTCTTCGGAGCGCTGCAGCACCTCGCGCGCGACGACCTCGTCGAAGGCGCTCTTTCCGCGCTCGATCTCGCGCTCGAGCATCTGCTGGTGCCGGCGCACGCTGCGCAGGATGAGCCCGGAGGCGAGCAGCGCGATGACGGCCACGCCGGCGGCGCTGATTGCGATGATTGTCGCAGAGGTCATGGCTTTATCGTAGGCGCGCCGCCACGAGTGCGACGGCGAGCGCGACCGACGCCCATGTGAGCAGGCGTAATGCGCGTTCGAGCGGCTCCGTGCCGGCCGTGGTCCCGTGCGCGCGACGCGCCTGGCGGACGGGCGTCGAGAGGGTGCGTTGCGTCAGCGTGAGCGCGAAGGCGTATGCGGCGGCGGCAATCGCCTCGACCCGCAGCGTCTGGGCCTCGACGAAGTACCCGGTCAGGACCGGAAAGGCGCCCCACGTGAATGCGAGGCCCCAGTCGTTGTGCAACGCGAGCTCGAGGTTGTAGGCCGGGACGAAGATCGCCCCGGCGATCACGAATACGAGCAGCCACCAGCCCCACGCGCGGGCTGCGCCGACTCCGATCGCGCACGCGCCTGCGAGCGAGACGACTGCAACGGCCACGAGCACGGCCGACGGGATGCGCGTTCGGAGCGGGCGGCCCTTGAGCTCGTCCAGGAAGTGCGCCGAGATACCCATCGCGAGGAAAAAGGACGCGAGCGCCCAGAGCATTCGGTTGAGATGGAAGTGCGGTGCAAGTGCCCCGCCGACCGCGACGTACGAGAGATGCCACAGCGTGTAAGGCGGATGCAGCAGGGTCACGTAATCGCGCCACCCGCCTTCCCGCAGCGCGTAGAACGCGGGCCTTACTTCTTCTTCCGGCCCCACGTCACGATCCCGCCGCCGAGGCTGAGTCGCTTCGCCTGCACGTCGCCGATCCCCGCGTCACCCCAGGCGCCGAGCAGGCGCGGCAGCGGCCACTCTTTGTAGTGACCGCGGATCGACGGGCCGAGGAACGCTCCGACCTCGTACCAGCCGTTTCCGATCAGGCGCCCGGCGCCGGTCAGGCCGACGCGAACCCACGCTTCCCAGAGCGGCCGCCAGATCCCGCGCGGCACGCCGAACTCGAGGCCCGCGATCGTGCCGCCGGGCTTCACGGCGCGTGCAAGCTCGCGCAGTGTCGCCGCGGGATCCTCGACGTAGCGGAGCAGGTACGTGAACGTCAGCGCGTCGAACTGGCCGTCTTCGAACGGCAGCGAGCGAGCGTCGCCCTGCTGCAACCGCACCTTGCTCGTCGCAGCGGCGAGTGCCACGCGCCGACGACCCTCCTCGAGCATCTCGGCGCTCTGGTCGATGCCGACGACGAAGCAGTCCTTCTGGCGGACGAGCTCGCGCGCGACGGCAGCCGTGCCGGTGGCGACGTCGAGGACCGTGTCAGTCGGGCTGGCGTCGATGCGCGAGACGAGGAACCGGCGCCAGCGCGGGTCCTGCCCGAAGGACAGCACCGCTCCCCAGCGTTCGTAGGTCGGGCCGAGCGGCGCGAAGAGCGTTGCGGCATCCATACGCTTGGACTCTATGACCCTGGCCGACGACCTGGAGCGGATTGCGGCTGCCGCGTCCGAGCACGGCCCGGTTTCCGGCGTGCTCGCGGCGGAGCCCGGGCGGGGCCGGCGGCTCTACCTGATCGCGTTCGGCGGGGACGAGGACCGCGAATGGCTCGTGCTCGACGACCAGGGCGGGCCGATCGGGCGCAGAGACGATGTGCGCGACACGGCGTCGATCGTCGCGATGTGCGAGCTCGCCGCCGATCTCGCGGGTGGTGGCGACCTCGAGACGCTGCGCTCGCAGCTCGCCCAGGTGCGGATGGTCGAGCAGCCGGCCGGAATCGAGGAGGCCGAAGCGGCCGCGCTCGCGCTGGAACGCACAATCGGCGCGCCGCCCCGCGTCGCCGCACCGGGCTTCCTCGACGAGGTGGGCGCGGCGACGATGGTGCTCGAGCGGGCGCTTGGGGAGACCTCATCGCCCTTCTCGGCTGCGATCCGCGCATCGACGGGCGCGGTCGAGGAGTTCGTGGCCGATGTGGAGCGCGGCTACAAGGGTCCGCTCAGCTAACTTGGACGAATGTCAGAAGGTGGATTCGGTTTCCCGTTCGGCGGCGATCCTGAAGATCTCCTATGCGGGCTGCGCGAGTTCGCGGAGCAGCAGGCGGAGTCGGTACAGGAGGCGCAGCGCGAGCAGTACGCGACGCTGACGCTGAACACCGCCGTCGAGCTCACCGCGGCAGCGCTCTCGCAGGTCGATGTTCAGGGCAGCGCCGAAGAACAGTCGATCGCAATGCGCGACGCGATGCGCGTGCTGTTCCCCGAGGCGGTGGCGCTCGTCAGCGCCGCGCGCCAAGGGTTCATGCGCGAGAGCTAGCGTCTAGCCGTAACCGCCGCCGTAGCCGCCGCCGGTCGTCGTCCCGCCGGTGCTGGTCGTGGTGGTGGTCGTGGTCGTGCCGGTGCTGCCGCCGCTGCCGGGTGCGGTCACCTTGGCCTTCATCCCCTGGGCGGCATGGCCGGGAACGGGGCACCAGAGCGCGTAGGCGCCCCGCTTGAGGGTGACGAGCAGCACCGCCGTCTTGCCGGGCTGGATCAGCTTGGTCTTGGTCCTCACGCCAACGCCCGAGATCGCGAGGGCGTGCGGGTACTTCCCGGTGTTCTTGATCTCGAAGCGAACCGGGCCTGCGGGAGCACGGGTCGTCGAGAGGCCGATCTTGAACTCGCGCTCGGTGACGCGAATCGTGGTCTTGGCGGCGCTCGCGTGGGCGACGACGCCTGCGAGGGCGGCGCCGGCCAGGGCGAGGGCGGCGAGGAGGATGATCTTCATGCCTGCTCCTACGCAGCTTGCCACGGAATGGTTTTCTTGGAGGACAGGCGCTACCATCGCCGCGCCTGTGGCTCTCCTCGACCGCGCGCTCGTCCGGCTCCTGCCGGCCGTCCCCAAGCCCGTTGTCCAACGGCTCTCGTCGCGCTATATCGCCGGCCCGTCGCTCGACGACGCGGTCCGCGTCGTCCGCAAGTTGAACGCCAAGGGGAAGCTTGCGACGATCGACGTGCTCGGTGAGGACGTCACGACACCCGACGAGGCGCGTGCGATTGCCGGCCAGTACCACGACGTGCTCGCGCGGATCGACGAGGAGCAGCTCGACTCGAACGTCTCGGTGAAGCTCACGGGGCTCGGCCTCGAGCTCGACTATCAGCTCTGCCGGGAGAACCTCGAGTCGGTGGTCGGCGACGCCGGCGTGCGCGGCAACTTCGTGCGAATCGACATGGAGGACTCGTCGACGACCGACCGGACGCTGCGGCTCTACCGCGAGCTGCACGCCGACGGCCGCCGCAATCTCGGTGTGGTGCTGCAGGCCTACCTGCGACGGACGGTTTCCGATCTTCCCGGGCTCGACAACGTGCGGCTGTGCAAGGGCATCTACGTGGAATCGCCGGAGATCGCGTTTCGCGACTTCGAGGCGGTGCGTGCGAACTACGTGCGCTCACTCGAGGCGCTCGTCGAGCAAGGGTCCTACGTTGCGATCGCGACGCACGACGAGCACCTGATCCGCGAGGCGCTGCGCATCGCGGGCGCGGCCGGCCTCGAGCGTGACGAGTACGAGTTCCAGATGCTGCTCGGCGTGCGCCCCGAGCGTGCCGACGAACTGGTCGCCGATGGCCACCGCGTACGTGTCTACGTGCCGTACGGATCGCACTGGTACGAGTACTCGGTGCGGCGCCTGCAGGAGAACCCGAAGATGGCCGGCTACATCGCGTCGGACATCTTCGGCCGGGTTCTTCGCCGCTAGTCGCACGCGTTGGCATAGAACCGGAGGTACTGCGCCATGTGCGTGTGCCAGTACGAACCGGTGTGACCGCCGGGCCAGACGTGTTGAGGGATGCGCAACGTACGGGCGAGTTGTGCATCGGCGGCGAGGAACGGGTCGCGGTCGCCGTTGTCGAGCCACACGGGCAGACCCTTCAGCTTCGGCGCGGCAGCAAAGATGTCGTTGCGCGCGTAGTCCTCAGCGTCGTCGAACGCGCCGGGTGCGCTGGCGCCACCGCTCGTCCAGACCGCTGCAGAGTGGCCGCCGACCGCGCAGAACTCTTTCGGCCTGAGGCTCGCGACGTGCAGCGCGCCGTACCCGCCCATCGAGATCCCGCCGATCGCAATCCGGCCGTGTGTGTGAAAGCGCCGCACCGCCTCCGGGATCGCTTCCCGGAGAATCGACGTTGCCCACGGCCCATCCCGCCGGTCGTGGAAGTAACTGTGGCCACCGCCGTTGAGCAACACGACCGTCGGGGCCTGGTCGCCGAGCCCCGCGAGGCCGACGAAGAGCGCGTCGTTCAGCATCGACTGTGGGCCGGAGATGTCGCCTCCGAGCCAGTGCAACGGGCCCGGGTCGTGGCGGCCGTGCAGCAGGATCAGGAGACGCCCGTCGCCACCGCCGCTCGGGACCACGCCGATCTCAGGTAGCTGCCGGTGCAGCAGCTTGCTGTTCAAGTCGTAGTGAACGACCTGCGCGCCGCGTGTGTTGGAATACCCGCGCGGCTGCAATCGCGAGTGGGTGAATGCGATCCCCGCGGCGAGCACGGCGACGATCCCTGCTGTGAGCAAGAGCCGGCGGATGCCCGAAGGTTAGAGGCCTAGTAACCCGGCGGCGGCCCGGCCGCAACGTCTTCTTCCTCGACGACCGTGCGGCGCGTGCCGGCGACGCGGCGCGCGGGATAGCCCGGCCCCGTGGTCGCCACGTTCGTGCGCCGCAGGTAGCCCGGGCCCCATTCCGACCAGAGGAGCAGGTCCAGGATGAAGCCGATCAGTCCGACGATGAAGAGAATCCAGCCGACGGTGTTGACGTCGACTTGGTGCGTGCCCGTGGGATGAACGGCAAGCGCCAGGATGAGCCCGACGGCGGTGAGGATGAGGCTGACAGCGATACCCATGTACAACGTCGTGCCCTGCGCGAGAAACTTCAACCATGGCCATTGACGATTACCCTTACGTCCCTCTGCTGTTCGGCCCTTCGCCGGTGCACCGGCTCGAGCGGCTGAGCGCGGAGCTCGGTGGCGAGGTCGAGATCTGGGCCAAGCGCGAGGACTGCAACTCCGGCCTCGCCTACGGTGGGAACAAGGTCCGGAAGCTGGAGTACCTCGTTGCCGACGCGCTCGCCAAGGGCTGCGACACGCTCGTCTCGATCGGGGGCGTCCAGTCGAACCACACGCGCCAGGTTGCGGCCGTCGCGGCGCGGCTCGGCCTCGGCTGCGTGCTCGTACAGGAGCACTGGGTCGAGTGGCCGGATGTTGTCTACGACAAGGTCGGCAACATCCTGCTCTCGCGGATCATGGGCGCGGACATCCGCCTGATCGATGCGGGGTTCGACATCGCATTCCGTCCGAGCTGGCAGGAGGCGCTCGACTCCGTGCAGGCGGCCGGCGGGAGGCCGTACGCGATCCCGGCGGGAGCATCGGACCATCCGCTCGGCGGGCTCGGCTTCGCACGCTGGGCGCGGGAGGTCGCTAGGCAGGAACAGGAGCTCGACGTGTTCTTCGACACGGTCGTCGTCTGCTCGGTGACCGGTTCGACACAGGCGGGGATAGTCGCGGGCTTTGCGGCGCAGGAGCGCGAGCGGTTGGTGCTCGGCATCGACGGCTCCGCCACCGTCGAGCAGACGTGGGAGCAGATCGCGCGCATTGCGCGACGAACCGCCGAGGCGATCGGCCTCGGGCGCGAACTCGCCGACGACGAGATCGTCCTGCTCGATGAATGGCACGCCGGCGTCTACGGGGTGGCCGACAAGAAGACGATCGACGCGATCCGTCTCTGTGCGCGGCTCGAAGGCATGCTCACCGACCCCGTGTACGAGGGGAAGTCGATGGCGGCGCTGATCGACCTCGTTCGCTCCCGCCGGATCGAGCCCGGCTCGCGCGTGCTGTACGCGCACCTCGGCGGTCAGCCTGCATTGAACGCGTACGCGGGTGCCTTCTGAGGCAAATCGGGCTTACAACAATTTTACGCTCCCAGTGCGGGGATCTTTCGGGCCGGGCGGATGGTCAGTCCGGAAGTACCTGAGCGAACACTCGGAGGAGAATGTCCATGAAGAAACTGATCGTGCTCGCCGTGCTCGCGCTCGCCATTCCGGCCGCTGCGATCGCGGATGACACAATCACGGTGCCGTCGACGCAGGCCTCGGCCGAGGCTGCATGTCGTGCTCAGCGGACCGCGATTGGGGCCGCTGCGTTCAAGCAGCTCTACGCCAATAAGTCCAACGCGTTCGGCAAGTGCGTCTCGAATGCGGTCAAGAAGGCTGGGGCGCACAACGCTGCCGCGCTCAAGACGTGCAAGACAGAGCAGGCCGCCGATCGTGCCGCGTTCGCGACGAAGTACGGCACGAACAAGAACGGCACGAACGCGCTCGGCAATTGCGTCTCCGCGGCGTCGACCGCCGCCCAGAAAGCCGACCAGGCAGCGACGATCGCGGCTGCCAAATCGTGCAAGACGGAGCAGGCGGCCGATCGCGCAGCATTCGCGACGAAGTACGGGACAAACGCGAACAAGTCGAACGCGTTTGGCAAATGCGTCTCCACGAAGGTGAAGACGACCCCGTAGCTGCATCTACGTCGTCCGGGGCGGGCGCATCTTGCGCCCGCCCCAAGACGTTCTCCTCGCTGGGCTACGCTCGGAGCGTGACCGAACGGCGGCGGCCAACAGAGGACGAGGACGACCGTCCGCCGATCTGCCCGGCCTGCGGCGTCACGCAAGGGATGAAGGAAACCGGCGACGACGAGGTCGAGTTCGTCTGTCTCGAGTGCGGCTTCAGCGACGCCCGCCCTGCGTGATCCCGCCGAGGGTTCGTGCATGATCGTGGCGTGACAGTCGAGGCAATTCATCTGGGCGCGCCACAAGTGGCCGAGCTATGGACGGTCGACTCCGTACGCGCTGTGGCGGGCAAAGGGCTCGAAGGCGACCGGCACTACCACGAGGAGGGAGCGCCTTCCGGCCAAGCGTTGACGCTCGTCGAGGCCGAAGTCGTCGAGGAGGTCGGGCTGGCGGCGGGCGAGACGCGACGGCAGGTCACGGTACGTGGCGTCAGACTGAACGAGCTCGTCGGGAAGCGCTTCCTGGTCGGAGACGTCGAGTGCCTCGGCGTGGAGCTCTGCGAACCGTGCTCGCACCTCGAGAAGATGACCCGCCCCGGAATGATCAAGGCGCTCGTCCACCGTGCTGGGATCAACGCCGACATCGTCGCCGGCGGGACGATCCGCGTCGGGGACTCGGTCACAGAGCTCTGAGACCAAGTTCAAGCGTTTCCTACAAGGTCTTAAGCCGCCTCTTAGATACGGCCGGTACAACATAGGGGTGAAGCGCCTCCTCTCATCGCTGATCGCAGCGGCCGTGGTGGCGGTGCTCGCCGCGAGCAGTGGCGTCGCGTCGAGCACGACCGTGCCGGCGCGACAGTTTGCGAGCAATGCAGGCGCGCAGAGCGTCAGCGCGAACTGGTCGGGCTACGCGTTGCAGGACGCGAACGCGGCCGGTCTCCAGTTCACGAGCGTCACGGGCACGTGGACGGTGCCGGTGACGACGTGTAGCGCCGGGTCGACCTCATCGGCCGCCTTCTGGGTGGGCCTCGGCGGCTCGTCCGACGCCGCGACCGGCCTCGAGCAGACGGGAACGGGAGCCGACTGCACGAACGGCACCGTGCGGTACTACGCCTGGTACGAGATCCTTCCGGCGGCCTCGGTCGAAGTACCGCTGAAGGTGAAGCCCGGTGACCAGATCACGACGTCGGTGAACGTCAAGGGCACGACCGTGCTCGTCCAGATCAAGAACCGCACCCGCAAGACGAGCTTCACGAAGGCGCTGCAAGTCGCTGCGCCTGACCTCAGCTCGGCCGAGTGGATCGCCGAGGCGCCGTCCGCGTGCAACACCACCGGCCGGTGCACGGTCCTGCCGCTCGCCAACTTCGGTGCGGTCGCGTTCACGCGCGCAGCGGCGATCGCTTCCAGCCATCCGGGCACGATCACCGACCCAACGTGGGCGAACGACCCGATCAGCCTCGTCCCGCAGAGCTCGCGCTTCTTTGCCGGCCAAAGCTCGTCGTCGGCGGCGGGTGCGACGCCCGGAGCGCTCAGCGCCGACGGCAGGTCGTTCGGCGTCACCTGGGTCGCGAACGCCACGCCTTAGCCTCTCGGCCGCCGGCGAGCAGTAGCTGTCGCACACCGAATCAGGTTCCGCGCCCCGCAGGTGTCAGACACCCTTGCGGTTGCGCGAGAATGTCGCCTGAGGATGAAGTGGGTCGCAGTTGTAGGATCGGCTGCAAGTGACGAGCGTGGCTGACAAGCTGAAGCGAGTCCCTCTCTTCGCCGAGCTGAACGGCCGCCAGTTGACAAAGCTCGCCGCCCAATTCCGCGAGCGCATCTTCGAGCCAGGTACCTCGGTCGTGCAGGAGGGAACAATGAGCGGAGTCGGCTTCTTCGTGATCGCGGACGGCGAGGCCGCGGTCAGCGTCCGCGGGAAGGATGTTGCGACCCTCTCAGCAGGCGACCACTTCGGTGAGGTGGCGCTCGTCAGCGAGGCCGAGCGGACGGCGACGGTGACGGCGCGTACGCAGCTTCGCTGCCTCGAGATCCCGTTCTGGGATTTCCGCGAGTTTGCGCTACAGAATCCGGACGTGACATGGAAGCTGCTCCAACACGTTGTCGAGGTTCTCTCAGCCGACAAGTCCTGACAACGATCCGTTCCTGCCGCCGGCGCACCAAGCTCGCGGCAGGTGCGGGCTCGGGAGCTGCGCGTTTCGGCGCGCTGCCAGCAGCTTCGGCGGTACCCGCACCAACGACTCGCCTACCCCAACAAGCGCCGGCGAGACAGCTTCGCTGTGAATCGCTCCCGATTACGCGAACGTGACGGTATCGCCACGCTGAATCGCGCCGCTCTCGATCACGTCGGCATAGACCCCCACATTCGCGTGATTGTGCTGCGCTGCCGCACGCAGGATGCCGGCATCCTTGGGGAGGTCCCCCTGCGGCAGCGTGGTCATGACGCAGCGAGGGCAGGGACCTGTAATCCGCAAGCGAACCTTGTCTCCGATCGCGATCGTGTGGCCGATCCAGTCGTTCTCCACGAAGCCCTGCTCATCCGGCCCTGTCGCAACGACGATGTTCGGCCGAAACCGCCGAACCTCGAACCGCCCTTGCGGATAAAGCTCGCGCAGATGGTCGATCGTCGCCGTGGTGAGCAGATGCACGACGGCAAGATCGAAGAATGTCCCCGGGGGCAGCTCGAAGTCGGTCACCGTGTCTCTGAAGTCGAGACCCTCCATGTCCGGCCAGTACTCCTCAGCGGTTGCGCCCGATGACTCTCCATCGCCTTTCGCCTCGGTGAACGCGACCTCGTGGCCGAGCGCTTTCGAAAGGATCTGCGCGAGATCAGGCTGCTCGCTCGTCACGACAGTCCCATCAGGCAGCGTCAGACGGACCGCGGGCAGCTTCGATCCCACTTCTGGAGACTCGACGTAGGCGGCTCGAAAGTCGAAGAAGTTGCCCCACTTCCTCGGATTCTTTGCGCCCGCGATCTTTCCGGTCGACGGGTCGACGAGCGCGAACCGCCGATCCCCGACTAGGCCTCGTTCGGTGACCTCGGCGGCGTTCAGTTCCTCCCCCATCATCGACTTCACCGGGTAGCGCCAGAGCCCGACAACCGAACCACCCTCGGCCCGCGAGGAAGCTGACTGCGACGGATCCGTTTGCATTGCGGCCCCTTTTGAATCATAGATCGATCGCACCACCGAGGGTGTCGCGGCATCTACCGCTTGTCAAGCGGAAAGCAGGTGCGCATGGATACCGGCCGGTCGAACGGTGTCTGACACCTCGACGTGCAACCTGAGGCCGCCGCGGATTGCCGTGGTGTCAGACGCCTGTGCTCTCGCGTGCGCCGTCGTCGGCAATGTCACCCGAGTTACAGGTAGCGTTAACGGCCGTGCCTGAGGGCTCGGGACAGCTTGTCCTTCGCGAGATCGAAGATCGTGATCTCGGCGTGCTCTTCGAGCACTCGAGCGATCGCGACGCTATACGGATGGCCGCGTTCACTTCGCCGGAGTTCGATGATCGAACGAGCTTCGAGCGACGGTGGGCGCGGCTGAGGAGCGACAGCTCTACGACGAACAAGGTGATCGAGATCGACGGTCGAGTGGTGGGTCACATTGCGAGCTTCGACTTGGAGGGTCGGCGCGAGGTCACCTATTGGATCGGCCGTGAAGACTGGGGCCGCGGCATTGCCACGCGTGCCCTACAGGAGTTCTTGCAGCTGGAGGCAACCCGTCCGCTTTACGCTGGCGCTGCGAGCGACAACGCCGCGTCGATTCGCGTGTTGACGAAGTGCGGTTTCGTGATCGTGGGCGAGGGCCGCGGGTTCGCTTATGGGCGCAACGAGGAAACGGACGAGGTCGTCCTCCGACTCGATGCCTGACCCAACTTCGCTCGGCTGGGCCAGGGTGCTTACGCCTGATCGTTGCGTCCGCCGCCGACCAGCAGCGAGAAGCCGCCGTCGACGATCAGCGTCTGGCCGCGCACCATGTCTGCTTCCGCTGAGCAGAGGAATGCGACGGCGCCCGCGATGTCCTCCGGTGTGACCATGCGGCCGACGGGGTTCGCCGCGCCGGCGGCGAGCATCGCCTCCCGGTTCGGGAAATGCTCGAGCGCGTCGGTGTCGACGACGCCGCCCGAGACGGCGTTCACGCGGACGCGCGGCGCGAGCTCGACCGCGAGATAGCGGACGAGCGCTTCGAGCGCTGCCTTCGACGTGCCGACGAGCGTGTAGTTGTCGAGCACTCGTTGCGCGCCGAGTGACGAGATGGCGACGATCGACGACCCGGCCGGCATCGAAGGCGCCGCGGCCTGTGCGAGCTGCAGCAGTGCGCGCGCGTTCGTGTTCACCGTCCAGTCCCAGTGCTTCTCTGTCGCCTCGAGTGCCGGGACGCTGACGCCGCTGGCCGCGTTGTGCACCAGCACGTCGAGCGGGCCGAGCGCGGCTACTTCCTCCAGCACGCGCTCGGAGCCGATGTTCCCGCGCACGAGCGTCGGCTCCGTGCCCAGCGCGCGCAACTCCTCGGCGGTCTGCTCGGCCGCGCGGTCGCTGCGGAAGTAGCCGATCGCGACGCGTCTCGCTCCGTCGCGCGCGAAGCGGAGGGCGATCGCGCGGCCGATCCCGCGGGAGCCACCCGAGACGAAGACGTTCACTGGCGTCGAGGGAGCGGAGCGTCCGCGGGCGCGGACGACGGGATCTCGTCCCAGCCGAGGCGCGCAGGCGACTCGCGCTCGCCCTCGTCGGCCTTCGACGACGCGTGGCCCAGCCGGTCGAGGCGCGCCATCTGCTCCTCGGCGTACTGCCGCACCGAATGCCCTTCCGGCAGGTCGGCCACGAGCTCCTCGACGCGCGCCCTGATCTGGTATGCGAAGTGGGGCGTGGCGGGCCCGACGAGGGCGTCGACGTCGTCGCGTGTCGGCTCGCGGTCCATCGGCGGGCAGACTATCTATCGGTACGGTCGAGTGGTGCGCCGTGCAGTCCGCCTGAGTCCCGTCGACTTGATGCTGCTCGGGACGGTCTTTCTCTGGGCGCTGAACGTCACCGTCACGAAGTACGTCCTGGACCACGGGTTCCACCCGCTGGGCTACGCGACGATCCGCTACGCCGCCGCCGGGGCGCTCTTCTGGTCGTTCACCTACGCCCGCGAGCGGTCTTTTCGGATCCACCTGTCCGATACGAAGCTCGTCGCGCTCGCCGGCGCCCTGATCTTCATCAACCAGCTCTGCTTCGTCTACGGCATCAAGCTGACGAGCGCCTCGACCGTTGGATTGCTGCTCGGCACAACACCGATCTTCATCGGGATCCTCTCGACGGTGTTCGGCCTGGAGCTGCTCGGCCGCCGCTTTTGGGCCGGCGCGGTCCTGTCGTTCGTCGGCGTCGGCTTCGTCGCGTCCGGGAGCTCCGATTTTTCCGGGCACGCCGTCGGCCTGTTGCTCGCGATCGGGATCCCGATCACGTGGGGTGCGTACTCGGTCGCGATCGTGCCGCTGATGAGGCGGTACTCGCCGTTTCGGATCAGCGCGCTCGTCCTCGGCGCGGGATGCGTGCCGCTCGCGATCGTCGGTGCCCAACAAACCTTGAGCCAGGGTTTTCATTTCGGCTGGCTGACGTGGCTCGGCTTCGCGTACGCCGTCGTTGGGCCGCTGTTCCTCACCAACATCCTCTGGTTCACGGCGATGGACCGCGTCGGCCCCTCGCGCGCGTCGCTGTTCGCGAACCTGCAGCCGTTCTTCGCCGTGCTGTTTGCGCTCGTCCTGCTCGGGGAGCATCTGAACCGATGGGAGATCGTCGGTGGCCTCGCGATCGGGGCCGGCATCGTGCTCGACCGGACCCGGCGCGCGCCTCCCGAGCCACCTGGTGATTAACCTGGTTAACCTTTCGCCATGAGTCTCCGCGAACGCCTCGCGCGCCAGCCGCCCGGTTACAACTTCACGATCGGGCGCATCCTCGCGATCTACGCGGGGCTGATGGTCACGCTCCTGCTGGCTGCGCTCGACCAGACGATCGTCGCGACAGCTCTCCCGAGGATCGTCAACGACCTCGGCGGGATCACGCAGTACTCATGGGTGTTCACCGCGTACATGCTCACCTCGACGGTGACCGTGCCGCTGTACGGGAAGCTCGGCGACGTCTACGGGCGGAAGAACCTCTTTCTCTTCGCGATCGTCGTGTTCCTCGTCGGGTCGGCGCTCTGCGGCGCGGCGACCGACATGACGCAGCTCGTGATCTTCCGCGCGCTTCAGGGGATTGGCGCCGGCGGCCTCTTCCCACTCTCGCTCGCGGTTATCGGGAACATCGTCCCACCGCGCGACCGCGGCCGCTGGCAGGGACTGATCGGCGCGGTCTTCGCCGCGTCGTCGATCCTCGGCCCGGCGGTCGGTGGATTCATCGTCGACAACGCGAGCTGGCGCTGGGTCTTCCTTGTCAACTTGCCGATCGGCGGGCTCGCGCTCGTCGTGATCTCGATCACCATGCCGCGCCGCGCGCCCCAGACGGCGCATCCGATCGACTGGCTCGGCGCCGGGCTGCTCGCGGCCGGCGTCGGGTCGCTGCTGATGGGTCTCGTCTGGGGCGGCAAGGATTACCCGTGGACGAGCGGCCACGTCCTCGGCGCGCTCGGACTGGCGATGGTGCTCCTCGCCGCGTTCGCCTTTGCCGAGCGCCGTGCGCGCGAGCCGATCCTGCCGTTCGACATCCTGCGCAACCCGATCGTCGCGGGAAGCGTTGCCTGCATGGCACTTGTCGGCATGGCGATGTTCGGGACGATCTCGTACGTCCCGCTGTTCGTGCAGGGTGTGATCGGCACGTCGGCGACGTCCTCCGGTGTCGTGCTGACGCCGCTCATGCTCGGTGCGGTGACGACCTCGCTGCTCACCGGGCAGTTCGTCTCGCGCACGGGCCGCTACCGCTGGAATGCGATCCTAGGCCCGATCGTGCTGACGACCGGGATGTTCCTGCTCTGGCGCATGAACGTGCACACGACGAACGGCCAGGCGGCGCGCAACATGGTGATCGCCGGCATCGGGATCGGTTCGATGATGCAGGTGTTCGTCCTCTCGGTGCAGAACGCCGTGCCGCGCAGGCACATCGGTTCGGCGACGGCGTTGACGCAGTTCTCACGGCAGATGGGCGCGACGATCGGCGTCACCGTGATGGGCGCGATCGTCAACCACGGCCTGCCGTCCGGGCTCGGCGGGAACGCGGGGATCGGGATCCACCGTCTGCCGCCGACGTCGCGACAAGCCCTCGCGAGCGCCCTGCGTCCGGCCTTTCTCGTCGCCGCTTGCGTCGCCGCCGCGGTCTGGTTCGTCGCCGTGATCTGGGTCAAGGAGCAGCCGCTTCGGCGCAGCCTGGACGAGGTCTCGGCCGCCGACGCCGCCGCGGGAGCCCCCGCAACAGCCGCGATAGACTGAGGTCTGTGACCGAAGACTTCATGCCCCTCGACGGTTGGGATCACGTCGAGCTCTGGGTCGGGAACGCCAAGCAGGCCGCCCACTACTACGAGCACGCATTCGGCTTCCGCCGCACCGCGTACGCAGGCCCCGAAACAGGCGTGCGCGATCGCGCGAGCTACGTCGTCGAGCAGAACGACATCCGCCTCGTGCTGACGAGCGCGCTTCACCCCGGTCACGAGATCGGCGACCATGCGAACAAGCACGGCGACGGCGTGAAGGACATTTCGCTGCGCGTGCCGGACGCAGGTCATGCCTACGAAGAAGCCGTCAAGCGCGGTGCGCGCGGTGTGCGCGAGCCCGAGCTCGTCGAGGACGAGTTCGGGCAGGTCGAGCTGGCGACGATCGCGACCTACGGTGACGTCGTGCACACCTTCGTCGGTCGCAATGGCTACGAGGGCGCGTACCTCCCCGGCTACCGCGCGCAGGAGTCCGCGAGCGCCACGGACGACAGCCCCGGCCTGCTCGCGATCGACCACATCGTCGGCAACGTCGAGCTCGGCCACATGGAGGAATGGGTCTCGTTCTACGAGCGAGTCTTCGGGATGACCGAGATGATCCACTTCAGCGACGACGACATCTCGACCGAGTACTCCGCGCTGATGTCGAAGGTGATGACGGACGGCAATGGGAAGGTCAAGTTCCCGATCAACGAGCCGGCCGAGGGCAAGCGCAAGAGTCAGATCGACGAGTACCTCGACTTCAACCACGGCCCTGGCGCACAGCACGTCGCGCTGCAGTCGTCGAACATCGTTCGCGCCGTCGAGACGCTGCAGCGGCGCGGCGTGATCTTCCTCTCGACGCCGGACGCGTACTACGAAGAGACGCCCGACCGCGTTGGCGAGATCGACGAGAGCTGGGACGATCTCAAGCGGCTGCGGATCCTCGCCGACCGCGACGACGACGGGTACCTGTTGCAGATCTTCACGCAGACGGCACAGGACCGGCCGACGCTCTTCTTCGAGGTGATCGAACGGCACGGGGCCCGCGGCTTCGGCGACGGCAACTTCAAGGCGCTGTTCGAAGCGATCGAGCGCGAGCAGGCGCTCCGCGGCAACCTCTAGCCTTGCGGGCGTGAGCCCGCAGCGCCGTTCAGCACTCATCTCCGTCGCCGCGGCGGCAGTCCTCGTCGTCCTCAAGCTGAGCGTCGGTCTCGCGACGAGCAGCCTCGGCTTCATCTCAGAGGCCGCGCACTCGGGCACCGACCTCGTCGCGGCGCTGCTCACGTACTTTGCGGTGCGCGTCGCGTCGCGGCCGGCGGACCTGCAGCACCAGTTCGGTCACGGCAAGGCGGAGCACCTCTCTGCGCTCGCCGAGGCCGGCTTCCTGTCGCTCGTCAGCATCTTCATCTCCGTTCGCGCGATCGAGCGCCTGCTCGGCGTGACGCACGCCACGGTCAAGGCGCCCTGGTACGCATTTGCCGTGCTCGCGATCGTGATCGCGATCGACGTGAGCCGTACGATCGTGTCGTGGCGCACCTCGCGTCGGTACCAGAGCGCGGCGCTCGCCTCCAACGCGCTGCACTTCGCGAGCGACTTCCTCGGCTCCATCGCGGTCCTCGTCGGTCTGATCTTCGCGCACTACGGCCATCTGAACGCCGACCCGATCGCAGCGCTCTTCGTCGGCGCGCTCGTCCTGCTCGCGGCCGCGCGCCTGATGAAGGGAAATGTCGACGTGTTGATGGATCGTGCTCCCATCGCGGCGGAAGCGGCGGCGCTGGCGGCGATCAACCGGTTGACGCCCGAGGTGGAGCTGCGCCGCTTGCGCATGCGCCAAGCGGGCGGACGCCAGTTCGCAGATGTCGTGATCGGGGTGCCGCCCGGGGCGGCAGTTGGTCAGGGACACGCCGCGGCCGACGCTGTGGAAGCTGCCGTCGAGAGCGCTCTACCGAATGCGGACGTCGTCGTTCATGTCGAGCCGATCGAAGACGCGGGCCTGCGCGAGCGCGCGCACGCGGCGGCCGTCGGTGTTCCGAGCATTCGCGAGGTGCACAACCTCGCGCTCGTGGACGTCGGCGGACGCAAGGAGCTGTCGCTGCACGTGAAGCTTCCCGGCGACCTCTCACTCGATGACGCACACGAGATCGCAGAGCGCCTCGAGTCGGCTATTCGTGCGGCCGTGCCGGAGATCGCAGGCGTGCAGACGCACCTGGAGCCGTTGGCCGAGACGCAAGAGGCGCGTGAGGAGAAGGCTGCTGACGAAGCGGTCGTGCGACGCATCGTCAGAGAGGCGACAGGTTCCGAGCCACGTGGGCTGCGCTTCCTGCGCACGGACAGCGGGTTGGTCGCATTCCTGACCCTTGGGCTCGAGGGCACGAGCCGGCTCGACGCTGCTCACGCGCGCGCGAGCGAGATCGAGGAGCGCATCCGGCGCGCGCGGCCCGACATCGCCGACGTGATAGTTCATACCGAGCCGTGAAGCTCTGCATGTTCACGCCGAAAGAGCTCGCGCTCGAGCGCGGGTGGCCCGGGCGCATCGAAGGAGACCGCGTGATCCAGCTCGCGGCGCAGACGCTCCAGTCGTTCCTCACCGGCGGCGGCGGCGCGCGCGAGCACGCGGAATACGCACTCGCCGACGTCGAGCTACGGCCGCCGGTGTTGCACCCGCCCGCAGTGCGCGACTTCATGGCGTTCGAGGAGCACGTCGCGAACGCGCGGAGGCTGCGCGGCGCCGAGGTGCCCAAGGAGTGGTACGAGATCCCCGTCTTCTACTTCTCGAACCCGACCGCGATCTTCGGGCCGGACGTGACAGTGCCGTACCCGGAAGGGACGGCGGAGCTCGACTACGAGCTCGAGTGCGCAGCGATCATCGGCGCCGGAGGGAAGATCGGCGGCTTCACCGTGCTCAACGACTGGTCGGCCCGCGACCTGCAACGCGCGGAGATGCGCGTGGGGCTGGGGCCCGCGAAGGGCAAGGACTTCGCTACGTCGATCGGTCCGGTTGTCGTCACGCCCGACGAGTTCGATGGCAACGAGGGTGAGATGATCGCGCGCGTGAACGGCGAGGAGCGCTCGCGCGGCAACCTACGCAACATGTACCACCGCTGGGATGCGCTGCTCGCGCAGGCGGCGCGCAACACGATGCTCCACCCCGGCGAGATCATCGGGTCGGGCACCGTCGGGAGCGGGTGCATCCTCGAGCACGGAGACGGCCGCTGGCTGCAGCGTGGCGACGTCGTCGAGCTCGAGATCGAAGGCATCGGTGTGCTGAGAAACACGATTACGTGATAGGTCCCGAGGACGTCCGCGCTGCCGCGCGCGTGCTCGACGGCGTCGCGCACCGCACGCCCGTCATCACTTCTCGCACGCTCGGCGAGCACGTCGTGCTCAAGCCGGAGAACCTGCAACGTGGAGGCGCGTTCAAGTTCCGCGGCGCGTACAACAAGATCTCGTCGCTGCCGAAGGGCACGCCGGTGTTCGCGTACTCGTCGGGGAACCACGCGCAAGCTGTCGCGCTCTCGTCGCGGTTGCTCGGCTCGCCTGCGACGATTCTCATGCCTGAGGACGCACCGCAGTCGAAGCTCGACGCAACGCGCGGTTACGGAGCGGAGGTCGTGCTTTACGACAGGTACACCGGCGACCGAGAGTCGATCGCACACGAACTGGCGGGTGAACGCGGAGCGGAGCTCGTGCGTCCCTACGACGACCCGCTGATCATGGCCGGTGCAGGCACGGCGGCGCTCGAGCTGCTCGAAGACGCGGGCGTCGTCGAGACACTCGTCGTTCCGGTGGGCGGCGGCGGACTGATCGCCGGCTGCGCGACGATCGCGAAGGACTTCGGCGTGAAGCGAATTGTCGGCGTCGAGCCGGAGGCGGGAGACGACTGGAAGCGATCGTTTGCTGCCGGGGAGATCGTCGCGATCGATGTGCCGCGCACGATTGCGGACGGACTGCAGACACATGCTCCCGGCAACCTGACGTGGGAGGTCGCGTCGAAGCTCGTCGACGAGATCGTGACCGTGACCGATCGGCAGATGGTCGAGGCGATGCGCTTCGCGTTCGAGCGGCTGAAGCTCGTGATCGAGCCGAGTGGCGCGGTCGGTGTCGCGGCGGTACTGAACGGGCTCGTCTCAGGCGACCGGATCGGTGTGATCGTCTCCGGCGGGAACGTCGGCGCGGCGCGCTTCGCCGAGCTGCTCGCGTGACTCGCGCACGTTCTGCGCAACGCGCGCCCGTTCGTACGACAGCCTGAAGAGCTCAATCGCCTCGTCGTCGAGGTCGCGCGAGACCCAGCCGTGCACGCCGAACCTGTGCGGCTCGGCCCGGCCGGTTTCGACGAGCATTTCCCGGATTCTCGACGTGAACGGAAGGTCAGCCCAGGTCTAGTGCAGGTGCCCGAGCTCGCGCTTTCCGACCCGGAACTCCACGCCGCCGAAGCGGTGCGGATGGACTGTGACGCCCTCCCACGAGGCCACCTCGCGCGCGATCGACTCGCGGATATCCTCCATGCATGCCTTTCTACCAACGCCTCGGCGACCTGCCGCGGAAGCGCCACATCGTGCACCGTGACAACGGCACGCTCCTGACGGAGGAGGTGATGGGCTTCGAGGGCTTCTCAGGCCTCGAATCGATCCTCTACCACCTCCAATCGCCGTGCCGCGTGATCGAGCTCGGCGAGTTCGAGCCAATCGTGCGCACCGAATGGGTGCCGGACGCCCACGCGCATCGCCATCTGCGGACGTGGGATGTGCCGCCGGCGGGCGACGCGGTCACGGGTCGCCAGCTGCTGATGTGGAACGGCGACGTCGAGATCTCGCTCTGCCGACCGACCGAGCCGATGGAAGGCTTCTTCCGCAACGGCGAGCGCGACGAGGTCGTGTTCGTGCACGAAGGCGCCGGCGTCGTCGAGACTGTGTTTGGAGACGTGCCGTACAAGGACGGCGACTACATCGTTCTTCCGCGCGGCACGACCTATCGCTTTGCGCCTGCCGACGAGAGCGAGCAGCGCTACCTCGTGTTCGAGACGCCGGGGCTGATCACGATCCCGAAGCGCTACCGCAACGAGCACGGCCAGCTGATGGAGCACGCGCCGTACTACCACCGCGACATCCATCCGCCGACCGACCTGCGCACGCACCGTGACAAGGGCGAGTTTGTCGTCAAGGTGCGCGTGCGCGACGGGTACCAGACCTACGTCATCGACTACCACCCGTTCGACGTTGTCGGCTGGGACGGGTACGTCTACCCCTGGACATTCTCGATCCATGACTTCGAGCCGATCACCGGGCGCATTCACATGCCGCCGCCGTCGCACCAGACGTTCGCGGGCCCGAACTTCGTGATCTGCTCGTTCTGCCCGCGCAAGCTCGACTTCGACCCCGAGGCGATCCCGATCCCGTACCACCACTCGAATCTCCAGAGCGAGGAGATGATCTATTACGTCGACGGCAACTTCTCGTCGCGTAGGGGCATCGAGCTGGGCTCGATCACGCTGCATCCCAGCGGGCTCCCGCACGGGCCGCAGCCGGGCCTGGCGGAGAAGTCGCTCGGCATGACGGAGACGCACGAGTACGCGGTGATGTGCGACACGTTCAACCCGCTGCGTCTGACGACGCTCGCATCGGAGCTCGACGACGGCAAGTACATGTACTCGTGGGCAGAAGACGCGCCGACCGGCAACGGCCGCACGCCCGACGACGATCCCGCCGGCATTACCTCGCACTTTTGAGCCTCTAGGTGCAGCTCGTTCTCGACTGGGACGGCACCATCACGGTGCGTGATTCGCTCGTGGCCGCGATCCATGCGCTCGGCGACCCGTCGGTGTACGACGGCGGCATCCAGGAGAAGTTCGCGAGCTACGGCGAGGCGCTTGCGGCCGAGGTGGCGACGTTGCGCGTCTCGGCCGAGGAAGCCGGGGCGTGGGCGGTCGAGAACGTCGAGGTGAGCCCGGGGTTTCACGAGCTCGCCGAGCGCTATCGACCGATCATCGTGTCGAGCGGCCTGCCGCAGCTGATCCTGCCGGTGCTCGAGCGCGAGCGCGTCGAGCTCGAGGTGCGCTCGAACAACGCCGAGGTGCGGGCCGACGGCTGGCGCGTGATCTTCCGCGACGAAGGCGTCTGCCCGATCTGCGGCGACAAGTGCAAGCGCCGCTCGCTGCCGGATACACGACCGCTCGTCTTCGTGGGCGACGGGTGGTCGGACCGCTGCGCGTCGCTCGCCGCCGATCGCGTCTTCGCGCGCACAGGCCTCGCGGACTACCTGGACGAGCAGGGCGTGCCGTTCGAGCGCTACGAGACGCTGAGCGATGTCGCTGCTGCGCTTACTGGTGTCTGACACCGCTCTTGTGTCTGACACCAGTTCGAGGTGTGGGGCGCTGTGACCCTCCTTGCTTTGCCCGTCCCGTTCGACTTCGAGCTCTCAACCGGACGCTTTCGGGCGTTCGGCACCGATCTTGCAAACCGGCTCGTCGACGGGGTGCTGTTCCGCGCTGTCGGCGGGCGGGAGGTGCGCATTCGGGCAGCATCCTGCGGCGTCGAGGTCACGCCGCTCGACGACGAGACGCGCTCCGTCGTCCTGAAGCTGCTCGGTGCGGAGTTCGACCTCGAGCCCTTCTATCGCTGGGCGCTGGAGCGGCAGCCGGTAATCGCCGACCTGACGGTGAAGCTCGCAGGCTTGCGCCCGCCTCTGCAGCCCGACCCCTTCGAAGCTCTCGTCACCTCCATCACCGCGCAGCAGGTGTCCCTCTTCTCAGCGGTCGCGATCCGCAACCGGCTGATCCAGCAGTTCGGGACGCAGGTGGGCGATGCCTGGGCATTCCCGACGCGCGAGCGGATCGCCGCCGCCCGGGAGTCCGAGCTCGTCGCGGTTGGGTTCACGCGGCGGAAGGCGGAGTACGCCGTCGGCCTCGCGCGGAGCGATCTCGATCTGAACGAGCTCGCAACCCTGGACGACGACGAGGTGCGCGCACACATCACCGCGCTCCGCGGTCTCGGCCCTTGGACCGCGGAGTGGTTCCTCGCCCGCCACCTCGCGCGGCCGCGCGCCTGGCCCGCGGGCGACCTCGCGCTCCGCAAAGCCGCCGACGTGCTCTTCGGTGTCGACGTCGCGTCACTCGGGCCGCAGCTCGCCCCGTTCCAGAACCTCTCGGCCCACTACATGCTGACTGGCACATTGGTGCCATGAAGATCCGCCGGGCCGCCGAAGCCGACGAGACCGTGCTCCGCGAGCTCTGGGAGGAGTTCCAACTGGAGGTGCCCGAGCCCAAAGGCTTCCTCCCGGAAACGTGGGACGAGGAGTGGGCCGACGTTCAGAAGAATCTCGCGACCGGCGCCGTGTTCCTGGCCGAGGACGAGGCCGGGTCGGTCGGCGTTGCGCGCCTCGAGGAACCGCAGCAAGGCTCGTCCCACGTTCAACTCGTCTACGTCCGCCCGCGCGCGCGGCGTCAGGGAGTGACCAAGGCGCTGTTGCGTGCCTGCGCCGAGGTCGCGCGGGAGCAAGGCTCCCAGACGGTGTCGCTCGAGGTGCTGCTCGCGAACGACGTCGCACGCGCCGCGTGGCAGCACCTCGGGTTCAAGGACGTCTGGGTCGGCATGGCGCAGCCGCTCGACACGTTGGACGCGCGGCTCGCGGAGGTCGAAGACGCCGGTGACTGGCGCGCGACGACGCACGTTCAGTCGGACGACGAGGTTTCCGTCGAGCGCGCGGTCGGCCAATTCCTGCCACGCCTTCAGGCGGCCGACGTGCGCAACGGTGACAGTTGGATGCGCGTCACCGACCCGGTGCTCGACCGCGACCGGGACGCCCATGGGCGGCTGGCGAAGGAGCTCTCTGAGCGGCTCGGCGCAGTGACCGTCGCGCTCGCACTCGAAGGTCCGGTCGTACGCTTCCGCCTCTACGAGCGGGGGCGGATGGTCGACGAGTACCTGTCGGTGCCGACCCACTACGGCCCGCTGCCGAAGGGCGACGAGCTCGCGCTCGCTGCCAACCCGACGCTCGTGTCCCGCCTCACCGGCGCAGACCGCGACGACGTGAAGCGCATCGCCCGAAACGCCGCGTCGCCGGCCGAGCTCCCGCCGGCAACCGACCTGTACGAACAGATTGCGCGGTTGATGGGCCTCGAGCCGTGAGGCTGATCGACGCAGCGCGCTGTCCCTACTGCGCACGCGTGCGGCTTGTGCTGGCGGAGAAGGAACTCGAGTACGAGACGGTGGAGGTCGACCTCTCCGATCGGCCACAGTGGCTGCTCGAGCTCAATCCGCCGAGTGGGCGCGTACCGGTGCTGGACGACGGGTTCACGTTGCCGGAGTCCGAAGTGATCATGGCGTACCTCGACGAGCGCCACCCCGAGCGCCCACTGCTGCCGAGCGATCCCGGCGAGCGCGCGCAGGCGCGTCTGCTCGTCCACCGTTTCGACGCGAACCTCGGCGCGGACTACTACGCATTCCGCCGTGGCGATGCCAACGATCTCGCAGGCAAGCTCGCGACGCTCGAGGTGGGACAGAGCCTCTTTGCGGACATTGCCTACGCGCCGTGGGTGATCCGCGCGCGCGACATGCTCGGAGTCGACTTGCCGGATCGGGTTGCCGCGTGGCTCGGCGAGCTCGAGCAGCGACCCTCGGTCGCGACCGAGGTCAACCTGGTGCGGTCGCTATGAGCGCCGTGAGCGAGATCGCGGTCGACGAGCTGCGCGGGCGCCTCGGCGAGGTTGCAGTCCTCGACGTGCGCACGCCGCGCGAGTACGACGGAACCGGCGGTCAGCCGTGCGATCCGCGGCAGGGCCACATCCCGGGCGCGCGCAACCTCGACGTCTACCGGCTGATGGAGATGACGACCGACGAGGTTCGCGCCGAACTCGGGCTCGAACAGGGCTCCGAGGTGATCGCGTACTGCCACAGCGGCTCGCGCTCGGCGATCGCCACACAGGTGCTGAACGCACTCGGCTACGAAGCGCGCAACTACGTCGGCTCGTGGCACGAGTGGTCGCGCCACGACGACCTGCCGATCGAAACGTAAGCGGCGACACGAACTCACGAACCTGGTTCGCGCGCGTCGTGTTCTGCGCTGAGGTCCGTCGCTGGTTGCGCGAATCAGGTTCAGGTCTTGGGTCTGAACCTGGTCGGCCGTGCGTGGCGCAGCGGATCGCCGGTGACCGGCAGGCCGAACCAGGATCAGGCGATCAGGCGCGCCGGAAGCGGTACACGCGGGCGTCGTGGGCCGCGAACCAGTCGCGGAACGCGCCGCCGGTCACCGCGATCGAGCGGAACTTCTGGTTCGCCGGCGCGAGCGGTGGTGGCGGCGGGTCCTGGACATACTCGAACAGCACCTCGCCGCCCTTGACCTTCGCCGGGAGGCCGGCAATGCCGATCCGTGATGTCGCGCCGGCGCGCCGCACGACGAACACGTAGAGGAACTCCGGCGTCTGCCGCGTCGCGATCTCGATCTGCGCCGAGTGCGGCTGCGTGTGCACGTTCAGCTTCGATGCCGGCGCGACGAGCGCGGGAGCGAGCGCCGTCGACGACAGCTCGCGCACGAGCCCTTCGAGCGACTCGCGCCAGAACGTCCAGTTCCATCCGGAGCGCGCATCCTGCGGCGACTGCACGGCCGTGACGTGCCCGCCGAAGAACGCCAGCCCTCGCGCACCGTTCGCGATCGCCTGGTACGCCATGAAGCGCAGCTCCGCGTTCGAGGGAAACCGCGGGACGAGGTCGGGCTTCTGCTTCGTCGGGATGGTGCCGCTCCAGGCGATCTGCAGCGTCACCCAGACAGGCTTTGCCCCGGCGGCGCGGCGGATCCACTGGGTCATGTCGCCGACGACACTGAGGTCCTTGTTCGGCTGATCGGAATGGATCCCCGGCGGATACGAGATGGGATAGATGTCGACGCCGCCGATGTCGAACGCGGGCCGATACGGCACGAGCCCGTCGACCGAGCCGCGCGGCGCCTGGATGATGACGAGCGGATGGTCCGGGTCGAGTGTCGCGACGACGCGGTGCCCGCGCGCGAGGTTCGCCGGCGGCACCGAGTGGGCCGGGTTGAACGGATTACGAGGTTCGTCATGTCCCTTCCACGCGCCCAGCGCGGGGTGTCCGCGCAGGGTCTCGACGACACGTCGCAGGGCGTCGCCGCTCGCACCCGACGGAAGATTGGTGAGCGTCCCCAGCCAAACCCAGCACTGCAGGCCGTGCGCCGCCGCGGCGTCGAGCAGCGCACGCTCGGCCGCGAGCTGCCCGTCGAGCGACGCCTCGTTCCAGTCGCCACGACCCGCGCGGATCATGGTCACGCCGGCGTCGGCGATCGTCTGGAATCCGTCTGGCGGCGGCCCGTTCGAGAGAACGAGCGGGAAGCCGCTCACGAGCGGGCGGCCGCGAGGAATGCGCGGCAGAGCGCGCGGCCGTGCTCCTGCCATGACAGCAGCTTCTCGTCCAGCTCGCCGGCGAGGTCGTCGAGCGTACGCGTCACCGTCTCGTCTCCCTCGAACCAGCGCAGCACCTGGTCGCGGCGGACTTCGGGATGGAATTGCACGCCCCAGGCGGTGCCCCCCGAGCGGTAGCCCTGCGGCACAGGACCGGTCGCCAGCTCGGTCGCCCCGGGCGGTATCTCGAACCAGTAGCCGTTCGCGTTGAACGACTCGAACCGCTGTGGCAGCACGCCGAGCACGGGGTCGTCCTGGCCGGCCGGCGTGAGCTCGGTGGGGTAGAAGCCCGCGAGCGTGCGACCTACAGGGCGCACGGCGGCGCCGAGCGCATGCGCGAGCGTCTGCGCGCCGAGGCAGATCGCGAGCAGCGGCGTTTCCGCAGCGATCCAACGGCGGAGCGCGTCGTATTCCTCGTGCAGCCACGGATGCTCGAGCTCCTCGCCGACGTTCTGGTCGCCGCCAAGCACGATCACGGCGTCGAAGCCGGACGAGGCAGGCGCGCCTCGCTTGCGGATGTCCCACTCGATCAGCTCGTGACCGTCCTCGGCGATCACGTCGGCGAAGATCTCCGGCCCTACATCCGGCCCATGGATGACGGCGAGCACGCGCATCAGGCAGTTGCGACGTTCTCCTCTTCGAGCAGCTTGCGGAGCAGCTGGGCGCCGGCCGGCGCCTGAGCGACCCCGTTCGTCTGATTGTTGTTGTTGAAGAAGGCGTACGCCTCCTCGGACTGATTCGAGAGCTCGCGGAGTGGGGGGATCCACTCGCGCAGCTCGTCCTCGCCATAGAGATAGTCGAAGCGATCGGCGGCGGAACCGCCGCGCGCGTTCCAAGTACCGGCGTTGCGGCCGTGGAAGCGCACGTAGGCCGTGGGCGTCGTCGCTGCGACGAGCGTCTCCGGGACATTCTTGGCATCGACCTTCGGGGCATCGACGACCACCCAGCCGATCTTGCGCTCCTCGAGCCAGCGCAGCAACTCGTCGCGCACGTCCTGTTCGAACCACGACCGATGCCGTGGCTCGAACAGCATCTGGTCGGCGCCGAGCTGGTCGTTTGCCCAGTCCAGGTAGTCGAGCGACGACGGCTTCCAGACGACATACGGCGGCATCTGAAACAGGATCCCGCCAAGCTTGCCGGCGTCGCGCAACGGCGCGAGCGAGCCGAGAAACGCGTCGAACACCGCCGCACATGCTTCGCGCGGCGGCCGGTCGACGCGACCGCGATCGTCGACGGGCAGCCCCTCGCGCAGCTCGGGTGGCACCTGCTCGAGCTTGACCGGATGGCGCGTCATCAGCCCGAACGCCTTCACGTGCATCACGAAGTCTTTCGGTGTCCGCTCTGCCCAACCGCGCACCATCTCTTCGCTGGGCACTCGGTAGTAGGTCGAGTCGACCTCGACCGTCGAATAGCGCTCCGCGTAGTACGGCAGGCGGTTCTTGGGCGCGGTGCCCTGCGGATACCAGTGCTTCGAGAGCGCGTCGTCGGCCCACGAGCAGGTGCCGATCCTGATCGGTGCCGCCATCGCCCCCAGGATACGAGGAGGGGCACGGCGCCAGTTCCCTAGAATCGCTCCATGCCTGATTCCCGCCCGATCGGCGTCTTCGACTCGGGCGTCGGCGGCCTCACCGTCCTGCACGAATGCCTGGTGACGATGCCGAACGAGGACTTCGTCTACCTCGGCGACCACGCGCGCCTGCCGTACGGACCGCGCAACCGCGACGAGGTGCGCCGCTTCGCCCACGAGATCGGGACGTATCTCGAGCGGCAGGGCGTGAAGATCGTCGTCGTCGCGTGCAATACCGCCACTTCGGTCGCGCTGCCCGACCTGCAGGAGCAACTGACCGTTCCCGTCGTGTCGGTGATCGTTCCCGAGGCCCATGCGGCAGTGCAGGCGACGCGCAACCGGCGGATCGGGTTGCTGGCGACGGAGCTGACGGTGGCGAGCGGCCGCTACGAGTCGCTCGTCCGGACTCTCGATGCCGGAGCGCACCTGACGTCGATCGCCTGCCCCAAGCTCGTGCCGCTGATCGAGGCCGGCGACACCTACAGCGACGAGGTCGTCGCGGCGGTTCGCGAGTACGCGGAGCCGCTGAAACAGGCAGGCTGCGACACGGTGGTCCTCGGTTGCACCCATTACCCCTTGCTGCGCCCCGTCTTCCAGCGGGCGTTCGGGCGCGAGGTGACCCTTGTCTTCTCGGCCGACGAGACGGCCCGCGAGGTTGCCGAGACGCTTGCGCGCAAGGGCTTCGACAACGAGCCGTCGCGCGACGGCACCTACCGCTTCCTGACGACCGGCGACCCGGAGCTCTTCCGGTCGCTCGGCGAGCGGTTCTTGCAGCTGCCGCTCGGAGACGTCGAGCGCGTCGAGGTGGCCGAGCTGGAAGCTGTCGCATGACTCCGCGCAATGACGGGCGCAAGCCCGATCAGCTCCGGAAGGTGATCGCCGACCCGGGGTTCCTCGAGCAGCCGCACGGCGTCGTGCTCTGGTCGCAGGGCAAGACGCGGGTGCTCTGCACCGCATCGGTGCAGGACGGCGTGCCGCGCTGGCTCCACCGCTCCGGCCGCGGGTGGATGACGGCCGAGTACTCGCTGCTTCCTGCTTCGACGGGCGAGCGCACCGACCGCGAGGCCGCGCGCGGCAAGCAGGGTGGGCGCACTGTCGAGATCCAGCGGCTGATCGGCCGTGCGCTGCGTGGTGTCGTTGACTTTCAGGCGCTCGGCGAGCGCACGGTCTATCTCGACTGCGACGTGCTGCAGGCCGACGGGGGCACACGGTGCGCGGCGATCACAGGTGCATACGTCGCGGCACATCGAGCATTGGATCGTTTTGGTCTTTCGAAGGCGCTGACCGGTTCGGTCGCCGCGGTGTCGGTCGGTGTGGTCGATGGCGTTTCGCTTCTCGACCTCGACTATTCCGAGGACTCGAACGCAGACGTCGACGTGAACGTGGTCATGACCGGCGACGGGCGCTTCGTCGAAGTGCAGTCAACCGCGGAGAAGGTGCCGTTCGACCGCGCACGCCTCGACGAGCTACTCGACCTCGCCGCAGCCGGGATCGAAGACCTTTCGCGCTTCCAACAGGACGCTGTTGATGCACCTCGCGATTAGCACGATCCCGACTGTCGGCGACTGGCACGTCGCGCTTCGCCTTGGGCTCGCCGCTGTCCTCGGCGGCGCGATCGGCGTCGAGCGCGAGCTGCGCGACCGCGAGGCGGGGATCCGCACGCACCTGCTCGTCTCGCTCGGCTCGGCGCTCTTCACGCTCGTCTCCGCCTACGGCTTCCACGAGTTCCTCACCAGCGGCGACGCCGTCGTGCGTGCTGACCCGACGCGCATCGCAGCGCAGATCGTGACGGGCATCGGCTTCCTCGGCGCAGGCGCGATCATCCGCGAAGGCCTCTCGGTGCGCGGCCTCACGACGGCTGCGACGCTCTGGGTCGTCGCCGCGATCGGGATGGCATGCGGCGCCGGCTGGTACGGGCCTGCGCTGATCACGACGCTGTTCACGATCCTCGCGCTCGGCCCGCTGCGGATCGCCGCCTACAAGTGGCTGGGGCGGATCAAGCCGGAGGAGAACCGGCTGACCGTCGAGCTGAAGGAAGGGCAACCCGTAGGCCCCTTTCTGGCGCTGCTCGACGACATCCAGCACTTCGAGCTGACCGAGGAGTTCGACCGTCGTGTGCTGCAGCTCGAGCTGCAGCACGTCGACGAGGAGCTCGTCTCGAAGCTCTCCGATCTCGATTACGTCATCGGCGTGCGGTGGCGGCGCTGAGCTTAAAGTGGCGCTGATTCGCGCGACCGTCTGCACGGGGAATCCGCACAAGCTCGAAGAGTTCCGAGCGCTCTTCCCGGACTGGGACCTCGAGCTGCTCGAAGGCGTGGAGTTCCCGCCGGAGGACGGCGTGACGTTCGCCGACAACGCGTTGATCAAGGCACGCTACGGCCGGCGCGTCGGTCCCGCCGACCGTTGGATGCTCGCGGACGACTCGGGGATCGAGGTTGCGGCGCTCGGCGGCGGTCCGGGTGTGCAGACGGCGCGCTGGGCGGAAGGACGCCACGTCGAGAAGCTGCTCACTGCGTTGGCGGGACACGACGATCGCGACGCGCGCTACGTCTGCGAGCTGGTCGCGATCGGGCCCGACGGCACCGAGGCGCACAGGACCGGCGTGCTCGAGGGAACGATCGCGCTCGCGCCCGCGGGCAACGAGGGCTTCGGCTTCGATCCGCTCTTCATCCCGCGCGGCGAGACGCGCACCGTCGCAGAGCTGGGAGACGAGTGGAAGGCGCGGCACTCGCACCGCGCCCTCGCGGCGCGGGCCCTACACGACACACTTTTGTAGCGGTGGCCGAGACCGCGTCCAGTCCGCAGTGCCGCTGCCTTGACGCCGATCCGGGTCACAGTTTCGTGACGGTGGCTGCCGCCGGTTCAACGCGGTCTGACGGGAGCGCGCGATGGGCGCGCCACCAGTTCACTTCCGCGCCGAGCACGATCACGTTCGCCATCACGTACAGCCACACGAGCAGGATCGCGGGGCCGGACAGCGTCTGTAGCACCGGGTTGTGCTTCGAGATGTCGACGTAGACCGGCAGCAACTGGAAGGTCGCCTCGAGAATCACCGCCGCGGTGACCGCACCCGGCAGCACCTCGCGCCACGTCAGGTCGGCGTTCGTGAGGACGTAGTACGCCGAAGCGAGGAACACGAAGATCCCGATCGTCGAGACGAGGATCGCAATCACGCGCGCCGTCGTCACGTTGCCGGAGAACCCGAGGTAGCGCTTCAGGATCTCCTGGCCGATGGAACCGATCACCAGTGAGACGAACAGCGCGACAAGGGAGCCGACCATCATCATCGTCGCGAGTGCCTTCCCGTGCAGGAAGCCGCGGTTCGGCCGTCCGTACACGATGTTGAACGCGCTTTCGAGCACGCTGAAGAACGAGAGCGACGACCAGAGGAGAAACCCGCCGCCGACGAGCCCGAGCGCGGTCGCGTTCGCCTGGATCGCGCGCACCGCGCGCAGCAGTGAGTTGATCGACGCGCCGGGGAATATCTTCGACAGCTCCCGCACGAAGAACGAGCTTTCGTCGGCCTGGTGCACGAGCCCGAGCAACGCGAGAGCGAGGAAGAGCAACGGCACGAGCGACAGCAATGCGAAGTAGGCGATCATCGCGGCCAGGTGGGTGCCGCGGTCGGCGAAGAACTTGCTCAGGACTCGCCTCACGCGCGCCAGTATGCTCGGAGCTATGGACGCGGCACAGGCAATTGCCGACCTCACGGAGATCTCGCCACAAGTCCGGGAGGTGGTCGTGATCGGTCCGGACGGCACCGCGGCCGGGTCCAACCTGAACGATGACGCGGCAGCGGCACGCCTCGCAGACGGCGCCAAGCGGCTCGTCGAGGCGGCCGAGGCGCTGCGGCCCGGGGTCGCCCAGCTCGAGGCAGCGACCCTCGCCGGGAGCGTCTTCGTCGTCCGCGACGGCGATCGCCTGATCGCCGCGACGACGACGCCCGAGCCGACGGTCGGCCTTGTCTTCTACGATTTGAAAACCTGCCTGCACGCGATCGAGGGGCCGGAGCCGAAGCCGGTCCGGCGCCGCGCTCCCGCGAAGAAGAAGGCCGACGATGCCGCCTCGTAAGGTCGTGACCGGTCTGTTGCTCGCCGCAGGCTCGCTTGCCGGATCGGTGCTCGTGCGCCGCCGCGCCGCGCGCAAGCAGGAGCGGATCGACCTCTACGCCGACGACGGCTCGATGCACTCGTTCGGCGAAGGCACGGTCGAAGCCGACCGCCTGCTCCCGATCGCGCACGAGCTGCTCCGCGCGTGACCCGCGACGAGCTGGCACGTGGGCTGCGCGACGCGGCCTACCTCGAGGGGGACTTCCTCCTGCGCTCGGGCCGGCGTTCGAAGTACTACCTCGACAAGTACCGCTTCGAAACGCGGCCCGACCTGCTCGGCCCCCTCGGCGAGGCGCTCGCGGCGGCTGTGCGCGAGCACGAGCCGGAGGCCGACCGGCTCGCCGGCCCCGAGCTCGGCGCCGTCTCGCTCGCGGCGGCAGCCTCACTGCAGAACGGGCTCCCGTTCCTGATCGTGCGCAAGGCTGCCAAGGAGTACGGCACGGCGAACCGGCTCGAAGGCGTGCACGAGGACGGCGAATGCGTGTGCCTGATCGAAGACGTCGTCACCTCCGGCGGCGCGGCGATCGATGCCGTGCAGGCCCTCCGCGAGGCCGGATTGCGTGTGTCCACCGCGATCTGCGTCGTCGACCGCGAGGAGGGCGGCGTCGACGAGCTCGCGCGCCACGCCGTACGGCTGCGGCCGCTCTACCGCGCCTCCGAGCTCCTGGACGGCTGAGTTGACCGGAAACCCCCAGCAAATCCGCATGGTTGAGCGATATCCGACAACGTTGTTAGGGTTTGAGCCAAGGTCTGAACCCCAGCCCCCGACGCAGGAGGATTCGTTTCTTGACCAAGCAGGATTTCATCAACCAGGTCGCCCAGAAGAGCGGGCTCTCCGCACGTGACGCCGGCAAGGCCGTCGACGCGTTCCTCGACTCGATCACCGAGACGCTGAAGGGCGGCGACTCCGTGAACTTCACGGGCTTCGGCAAGTTCTCGGCAGCCCCCCGCGCGGCGCGCCAGGGCGTCAACCCGCGCACGGGCGAGCGCGTCCAGATCGCCGCGACGATCGTGCCGAAGTTCTCAGCCGGCAGCCAGCTCAAGGCCGCGCTCAAGCCTTCTTCCTGAGCGCGCGAGGAGTAGGGGTCTTCGGAGGGCGGCGCAAGCCGCCCTCCGCTGTTCTCGTTACCTTTCGAGGTCGATGGCTGTCGCCACGCTGACCTTTGCCGACCGGCTCGCCGCCGAGGTCGAGCGGAAGCGCTCGCAGCTCGTCGTCGGCCTCGACCCGCGCGTCGACCTGCTGCCCGTCGAGCTCCGCGGGGACGTCTCGCGCTTCTGCTGCGGGATCGTCGACGCTGTCGCGCCGCACGTGGTCGCCGTCAAGCCGCAGCTCGCGTTTTTCGAGGCGCTCGGAGCGGCCGGGATTGCGGCGTTCGAGCAGGTCTGCCAGTACGCGAAGCGCGCCGGACTGCTGGTGATCGCCGATGGCAAGCGCGGTGACATCGGCTCGACTGCGCGCGCATATTCCGAGGCGTACATCGAGGGCGACCCGCCGCTGGCCGACGCGCTCACGGTCAACCCATGGCTCGGGCGCGACGCCGTTGAACCATTCCTCGGTGCGGTGCGCCGCGGCGGCGTGGGCATCTTCGTGCTCGTGCGCACCTCGAACGCCGGCGGTGACCTGCAGGACGCGGTGCTGAAGGACGGACGGCCGATGTGGCACTACGTCGCGGAGCTCGTCGACGAATGGGGCTCGGACACGGCGGGCGAGGTCGGCCTGTCGTCCGTCGGCGCCGTCGTCGGCGCGACGCATGCGCGTGCCGTTGCCGACGCGCGCCGCCTGATGCCGCGCTCGATCTTGCTGCTGCCGGGCATCGGCGCGCAGGGCGGCTCGATCGCCGATCTCGCGCGAGCGTTCCAGAGCGGCCCGGCGAGCGCGATCGTTCCCGTCTCACGCTCGGTCATCTATGCGTTCCGCGAAGCCGGCTCCGACTTCCGCGAAGCCGCTGGCGCCGAGGCTGCCCGGCTCAAGCGGGAGATCTGGACCGCGTCCGGCTGGTAGTGCCGCGCGAGGACTGGCGCCGGTACGTCGCGCCCGCGGCGTTCCTGCTCGCGGCGACGATCGCCATCCTGCTCATCCGCTCCGGCCTGCACGCCGGCACGCCGGCGCCGGCCACCTCCTCGGCGGTGTTGACGCAGCCGCACAAGACCGTGTCGTCGCCCACAACGACGGGCGAAAAGACCACGACCGCGGCCGGCCCGCGATTCTGGACGGTGCAGGCCGGAGATACCTTCGCCGTCATCTCGGCCAAGTCCGGCGTGCCCGTCGCAAAAATCCAGCAGCTGAACCCGAACGTGAAGTCCACCTCGCTGTTCATCGGTCAGAAGCTTCGACTGCGATGAGGCGCCTCGCAGTTCTCGTCGCCGCGGTCGCGTGCGCGGCGCCCGCAAACGCATCACCCGCAACCGCGGCGCCTCCGCCCGTGCATGCGAGCGCGTACCTCGTCGAGGACGCGCGCACCGGCGAGGTGCTTGCGTCGTCGCACGCACACCAACACCTTCCGATCGCGTCGCTCACGAAGATGATGACCGTGCTGCTCACGCTCGAGCACCACAAGCTGACCGACGTTGTCACCGTCGACAAGCGCGCGTCGATCGTCGGTGAGTCGACGATCAACCTGCGTCCCGGCGAGCGGCTGACGGTCCGCGACCTGATCAAGGGCGCGCTCATCCAGTCTGCGAACGACGCTGCCGCTGCGCTGGCGCTCTCGATGGCGCCGGACTTCGCCTCCTTCTCGCGCCTGATGAACGCCAAGGCCGCCCTCCTCGGACTACGCGATACGCACTTCGTGCGGCCTGACGGACTCGACGTGCCGGATCACTACTCGAGCGCCGCCGACATGACGACGCTCGCGCGCATCCTCATGCGAACGCGCTTCGTGCGCGATACGGTCGACGAGGAGACCGTGACGATCGCCGGCGGACGGACGCTCTACACCTGGGACGACCTCCTTTCGATCTTCCCGCGGACGATCGGCGTGAAGACCGGCCACACCGCGGAGGCGGGGTGGTGCCAGGTCGCGGCGGCGCGCGGGTCCGGGGTGACCGTGTATGCGACGCTCCTCGGCGGGCCGACGCGGGCGGTGCGCAACCTCGACCTGGAGTCGCTGCTGATCTGGGGCCTCGGGCAATTCCGCGTCGTGCCGGTGATCCAGGCGCGGCGTGTCTATGCGACAGCCGAGGTGCCCTACGGCAAGGGGCCGCTCGAGCTCGTGGCGGCGAGGCCGCTGAACGCGGTCGCCCGTCTGGGCCGGCCGCTGACGGAGAAGGTGGTTGCAGCGCGCGCCGTCGTGCTCCCGGTCCGGGAAGGCGCGGTCCTCGGCCGTGTCGAGGTCTGGGAGTCCGGCAAGCTGCGCGGGAGCAGCGACCTGGTGGCCTCCCGCACAATTAACAACCCCAGCCTCGCAGGCCGTCTAGGGTGGTACGCCGGCAGGACGCTTCACCACCTCGGGGGCCTCTTCTAAGCACTCATGATCGTCACCGTCACACTCAATGCGGCGATCGACCGGACGCTGACCGTGCCCAACTTCCAGCGCGGGCAGCGGCATCGCGCCAGCGCCGGCGTCACGGTCGCGGGCGGCAAAGGGATCAACGTCGCCCGCGCGCTGAAGACGCTTGGCATTCCCGTCGTTGCGACGGGCCTCGTCGGCGGCACGACCGGAACGCGCATCGTCGAGGAGCTGACGAACGAGGCGATCCTCAACGACTTCGTCCACATCGACGGCGAGTCCCGCACGTCGACCGCCGTCGTCGATTCGACCGGCGGCACGTACACCGAGATCAACGAGTGGGGGCCTGCCGTCCGCGCAGAAGAGCTCGAGACGCTGCTCGAGAAGCTCCGCTACCTGACGCAGGGCGCGGAGCTCGTCGTGTTCGCGGGCTCGCTGCCGCGCGACGTCGCTCACGATTTCTACGCTGAGGCGACCCGCGAGCTGACGCGCCGTCACATCCACGTTGCGCTCGACACGGAAGGCGAGCCGCTGCTTCTCGGTGTCGAGGCCGAGCCGTTCCTCGTCACGCCGAACCAGGCGGAGGCCGAAGCGCTCGTGGGCCAGGAGTTCCACGACGACGAGGACTTCCGGATCGCGCTCGACAGCGTCGCCGAGATGGGTGCTCGCAACGTCGTGATCACGACCGAGCAGGGCTGCGTGGCCTTGCTGCGAGAGGAGAAGGGCGAGCCGATGCGGTACCGCGCACTTGCGCCGAAGGTCGAGCCGGTTTCGACCGTGGGCTCCGGCGATGTGCTGCTCGCGGCGTTCATCGCCGCCCGCCACGCCGGACGCCCGCAGGAGGAATCGCTGCGCGCCGCCGTTGCCGCGGGCGCAGCGTCGACGCTCGAGATCGGCGCCGGGCAGTTCGATCCCCGGCAGGCCGGACGGCTGCAGGCGGGTGTCGAGCTCTCCGAGCTCCAGCCCGTCGAAACGATCTAGGGCGGAGGTCTGCTGGCCCTCATCCGGCGCCCCCGGTACCATTCCGCAATGGACGTCGAGAAACTCGGGCTCGACCCGTCTGAGACGACTCTCCCGCCGAAGTTCGCGAAGGAGGGGCTCACCTTCGACGACGTCCTCCTCGTGCCCGCCGAGTCGTCCGTTCTGCCGAACGACGTCTCGACCGCGACCCGTCTCACGCGCACGATCGCACTCGAGGTGCCGATCGTCTCCGCGGCGATGGACACCGTCACCGAGGCACGCATGGCGATCGCGCTCGCGCGCGAAGGCGGTCTCGGTGTCGTGCAGCGCAACATGTCGATCGCGGCCCAGGTCGCGGAGATCGACAAGGTGAAGCGCTCGGAGGCCGGGATGATCGTGGAGCCGGTGACGTTGCCGCCGGGCGCGCTCGTCTCGGACGCCGTCGCGCTGATGGAGCGCTACCACATCTCCGGCGTTCCGATTACCGACGGCGACCGGCTGGTCGGGATCCTCACGAACCGTGACCTGCGCTTCGAGAAGAACCACGCGCAGCCGGTCTCCGCGCTGATGACGTCGCGCGACCTCGTGACTGCACCGGTCGGGACGACGCTCGCCGAGGCGGAGCGGTTGCTGCACCGCCATCGCATCGAGAAGCTGCCGATCGTCGACGGTGAGGGTCGGATCAGGGGACTGATCACGGTCAAGGACATTCAGAAGCGCGTCGAGTTCCCGCAGTCGACGAAGGACACGGCCGGCCGGCTCCGCGTCGGCGCAGCGGTGGGCGTCGGGCCCGACGCCTTCGAGCGCGCGCAGGAGCTGATTGCGGCGGGCGCGGACGTGCTCGTCGTCGACACTGCGCACGGCCATTCGCGCGGCGTGGTCGAGATGGTCGCGCGTATCGCGGGCCTCTCGGGCGAGTTCGAAGTGATCGCGGGCAACATCGCGACCGGCGAGGCCGCCGAAGCATTGATCGATGCAGGCGCCGACGCGGTCAAGGTCGGCATCGGCCCGTCGGGAATCTGCACGACGCGCGTCGTGGCCGGTGTCGGCGTGCCGCAGGTCACCGCGATTTACGACGTCGCGGATGCAGCAGCGCGTCATGGCGTGCCGGTGATCGCCGACGGTGGCATCACCTCGTCGGGCGACGTTGCGAAGGCGATCGCCGCGGGCGCCGACACCGTGATGCTCGGAGGGATGCTCGCCGGCACTGACGAGACGCCGGGCGAGGTGATCCTCGCGCACGGCGAGCGCTTCAAGGAGTACCGCGGCATGGGCTCGATCGGCGCCATGAAGGCGCGCGGCTTCTCGAAGGACCGCTACTTCCAGGGTGACGTCGAGGACGTCCAGAAGCTCGTCGCCGAAGGGATCGAAGGGCGCGTGGCCTACAAGGGCCCGCTTACCAACGTCCTGCACCAGATCGTCGGCGGGCTCCGCCAGGCGATGGGCTATTGCGGCGCCGAGACGATCGAGGCGATGAAGCAGGCGCGCTTCGTGCGCATCACCGGCGCCGGGCTGCGGGAGTCGCACCCGCACGACGTCACGATCACGAAGGACGCTCCCAATTACCGCCGCGGCTGAGGTCCTTCGGCTTCGGCCCGATCTTTTGCCCGAGGAGCGGCCGGTCCTCGTGGTCGATCTCGGAGGGCAGTACTCGCAGCTGATCGCGCGCCGGGTGCGCGAGGCGCGCGTCTATTCGGAGATCGTCTCTCACCGCTCGACGGTCGACGAGATCCGGCGCAAGAACCCAATTGCGCTGATCCTCTCGGGCGGTCCAGCATCGGTGTACGTCGACGGTGCGCCGAAGCTGGACACCGAGATCTTCGAGCTTGGCATCCCGACACTCGGCATCTGTTACGGGGCACAGCTCCTCGCCCTCGAGCTTGGTGGCCGCGTCGACCGGACCGACGCCGGGGAGTACGGCAAGGTCGACATGCACAGCTCAGGGGGCAAGCTCTTCACAGCGCTTCCCATGGACCAGACCGCGTGGATGTCGCATCGCGACACCGTGGTGGCGCCGCCTGACGGCGCCGAGATCGTCGCGACGTCGGAGCACACGCCGGTCGCTGCCTTCGAGGACGGCGCCCGCAGGCTCTACGGCGTGCAGTTCCATCCCGAAGTCGTGCACACGCCGCACGGCCAGGACATCCTCGAGAACTTCCTCTACGAGATCGCAGGCGCCGCGCCCACGTGGACGCCTGCCGCGGTGATCGAGGAGCAGGTGGAGCGCATTCGCGCGCAGGTCGGCAACGAGCGCGTGCTGTGCGCGCTCTCTGGCGGCGTCGACTCCGCGGTCGCGGCGCTCCTCGTGCACAAGGCGGTCGGCGAGCAGCTCACCTGCGTGTTCGTCGACCACGGCCTCCTGCGCAAGGGCGAGGCCGAGCAGGTCGTCGAGACGTTCGACGGGCTCTACCACGTGCCCCTCGTGCACGTGCGGGCGCAGGAGCGTTTCGTCTCGAGGCTCGCCGGCATCACCGACCCGGAACAGAAGCGGAAGATCATCGGTGAGGAGTTCATCCGCGTCTTCGAGGACGAATCGAAGAAGCTCGGCGATGTGACGTGGCTCGTGCAGGGGACGCTGTACTCGGACGTGATCGAGTCGGGCGGCACGGACGGTGTAGCCGAGACGATCAAGTCGCACCACAATGTGGGCGGGCTGCCGAAGGACATGGTGATGAAGCTCGTCGAGCCGCTGCGCCTGCTCTTCAAGGACGAGGTGCGCCGCGTCGGCGAGGAGCTCGGGATGCCGGAGCGCATGGTGTGGCGCCAGCCCTTCCCGGGCCCGGGGCTCGCGATCCGGATCATCGGCGACGTCACCGAGGAGCGGCTCGCGATCTTGCGCGAGGCCGACGCGATCCTGCAGGAGGAGGTCCGCAAGGCAGGCCTCTACCGCGAGCTGTGGCAGTCGTTCTGCGTCCTGCCCGCGATCCGGTCGGTCGGTGTGCAGGGTGACTCGCGCACGTACGGCTACCCGATCGCGATCCGCGCGGTCACCTCCGAGGACGCGATGACCGCCGACTGGGCCCGCCTGCCGTATGACCTGATCGAGCTCGTCTCGTCGCGGATCATCAACGAGATCCCCGCCGTAAACCGCGTGGTGCTCGACGTCACGTCGAAGCCGCCGGCGACGATCGAGTGGGAGTAGGTCTCAAGACACCTCCGTACCGGATCGAGACCGAGCGTCTCGTGATCCGCTGCTATGAGCCCGAGGATGCGCCGTTGCTGAAGGCCGCGATCGATTCGAGCATCGACCACCTGCTTCCGTGGATGCCGTGGGCGCGGTTCGAGCCCCAGTCCGTCGAGGACAAGCTGGAGCTGTTGCGCAGCTTCCGCGGGCAGTTCGACCTCGACCAGAACTATGTCTACGGGATCTTCTCGCTTGACGAGACCGAGCAGCTCGGCGGCAGCGGCTTCCACAAGCGCGGCAACGAAGGGTCGCTCGAGATCGGCTACTGGGTGGCTGTGAGCGCAATCGGCCGCGGCATTGCGACCGAGGTGACCGCCGTGCAGACCCGCGCGGGCTTCGAGCTGGCCGGACTTGATCGCATCGACATCCAGGTCGAGCCCACGAACGAGCGCAGCCTCGCGATCCCGCGCAAGCTCGGCTTCACCGAAGAAGGAACGTTGCGCCGGCGCCTCGAGCATCGCGAAAACGAGTCGCGCCGTGACTCGGTCATGTTCACGATGCTGCGCGAAGAGCTCGAGAGCTCACCGTGCATGCGGTACGACTACGTCGCCTACGACGTCGTCGGCGATCCGCTCAGCTCGCGTACGTGAGGATCCACTCGCGGAGGAACGGCTCCGCGAGGTCGTACTCGCCATCCTGCTGCTTGCGCACGAGCTCACCTTCGAGCAGCGGCCGCAGCGCTCGCTGAACGCCTGACGTTGGTGGGAGATCGTGGCGGAGCCGGTACGGGTTGCTGAACGGCCTTCCCGGCTCGCGCGCGAGCGCCTCGAGCAGCAGCTTCTGCGGGCGCGTCGCGTTCTCCCAGACGAGCGTGAAGCGGGCGTTCTCGGACCGGAGGACCGCCCGCAGCGCGTTGTCCAGGTCGGAGACCGTCGCCGAGAACCCTGCCGGCACTTCCTCCCACAGCGCGTAGGCGAGCTCCTGCGTTGCGTACGGATGACCGCGTGTGATCGCGAGCAAGCGATCGATCGCCGCCACGCTGACCCCGCGATCGGTTCGATCGAACTGAGCCTTGACGAAGTCGGCGAAGAGCGAGGTGGGGATCGACCCGATCTCCATCGTCTTGGCGCTGCGGTAGAAGGGCTCGTTCTCGTCGTCGAAGAGCCTGCGCATCATGTCGCGCTTGCTGCCGGCGTAGACGTGCGAAACATCACGCTGCTTCTGGAAGACGGCGCGCATGAGCGCCGGAAGGTGCCGATCGATCTCCGTCACCTCCTGGAACTCGTCGAACGAGACAACGACCTGGCGTCGTTCGTCACCTGCGATCTCGGCGGGCAGCTCGAGCAGGCGCTCGATCGTCGCGTCGATGTCCGCCGGGCCGCGAGAAACGGCAAAGCTGAAGCTCACCGACCCGTCCGTGTCGATCGTCATCGATGGTGCGACTCGGAGGGACGTGAAGATCCGCAGTCGTTCTTTGGCCTTGAACACGGCGGTGGCGACGTCGTCGTGGATCGACTTCGCAAGCTTGGCCGCGAACCGCTCTTTGGTCGGTGTCGTCATCAGGTCGACTTCGACCACGAGGATCCCCTCGGCAAGCAGGTCGCTGAGGACGGCTTTCACCAGGGACGACTTTCCGTACCGGCGTGGGGCGATCACGGCCACGTTCTGGCCGTTCCGCAGGTCCGCCTTCAGCTGGGCGAGCTCATCGGCCCGGTCGGTGAACGCGTCGTCCGAGACGAGATCGCCGTAGGTGAACGGGTTCCGGACGCGAGGGGAGGCACTCACAGGCTTGTATTATACACATCTGTATAGCAATGCTCACGCTCCTGTGTTACGCAGCTGTGTGAGCGAGCTTCCGCGGCGTGAGCCGGCTACGGGCCGCCGCGGACGTAGATGACCTGCCCGCTCACGTAGCTCGCGTCCGCCGAGCACAGGTAGGCGATCGTGCCGGCGACGTCCTCAGGCTGGCCGACGCGCTTCAGCGGCACCTGCTCGGAGACGGCCTCCATGAACTGCTCGAACGAGACACCCATCCGGTCGGCGGTCTGCTGCGTCATCGCGGTCGCGATGAAGCCCGGGGCGACGCAGTTGACGTTCACATTGAACGGACCGAGCTCGATCGCCAGCGTCTTCGTCATTCCCTGCAGTCCGGCCTTCGCCGTCGAATAATTGACCTGACCGCGGTTGCCGAGCGCGGAGGTCGAGGAGATCAGCACCATCTTCCCGCTCTTCTGCTCGACCATGTGCTTCTGTGCCGCGCGCACCGCGAAGAACGTGCCCTTCAGGTGCGTATCGATCACGGCGTCCCAGTCCTCGTCGGTCATCTTGAACAGCATGTTGTCGCGGATGATCCCCGCGCATGTGACGAGCACGTCGAGCGACCCGTGCTCCACCGCCGCCTCGACTGCCGCCTCCACGTCCTCGCGCTTCGTCACGTCGCAGCGCACGGCGTGGCCGCCGATCGCCCGCGCCGTGTCCTGCGCAGCCGCCTCGTCGAAGTCTGCGACGACCACCGTCGCACCCTCCGAAGCGAACCGCTTTGCGGTCGCGGCACCGATACCCTTGGCGCCGCCCGTCACCAACACGGTGTTCCCTTGGAATCTCGTCATGGCGGCGACGATATACGCCGCCGGCTGGCCAGCTACGCCGCAGGCAGCTCGACAGGTCCGTACTTCGAGCGAACCGCATCCACGAACGCAGCGAGCTGCTCCGCGATCCGCGCATCCTGAATCTCGAGCACGTTCTCGGCGTTTCGCTCGCCGCTGCGCGACAGATTGAACGACCCGACGAAGACGGTGTCGTCGCAAACGCAGATCTTGGCGTGCATGAAGTCATGGACGGTGCCGTCGCCGTAGGGCGTCGACACCTTGCCGGTGAACGGCCCGGCCATCACCTGCTGCAAGAGCGGGAGCTTCCAGGACACGTTGAGGTTGGCGCGCCATTGCTGGATCACCTCGCGGACCTGGGTGGCATCGACGCACCCGGCGACGTCCACCGTGCCGTCGGCGATCACTTGCGCGAGCGTCCCGAGCACGGGGCCCGTCGTGATCAGCGGGGAACAGATGCGGACGCACTTCCGCGACCGCCGGATCATCTTCGCGATCCGGGCGCTCAGATCCTCGCCGTGTCCCGGTGTGAACCACACCCGCATGTAGTGGTCGTCCCAGCGCGGGTCGACGAAGCCCGTCTGCTCGACGTCGGCGGTCGACCAGAGCTGGCCGAAGTCGAGGTCGTATGCCTTCGCAATCGCCTCCGAGTGAACGATCGCGATCACGTTCTCCTGTCGCGACCACGAGTCGTCGGTCCAGTTCATCGACCCCGTCCAGACGGATGCGCTGTCCCGAATCACGAACTTGTGGTGCATCAGGTCGGGAATCCCTGCGATCGCCCTGCCCTCGACCGGGAGGGTCGCGATCAGCTGCACGTCGGGCTCCGGCGGTGGCGGCACCGGGATAGGGTTCGCGTAGTCGACGTTGAAGACGAAGCGCAGGCGGACGCCTCGCGCCGCGGCGCGCCGGATCGCGTCGCCGACGATCGCCGAGGTCTCGGCGCCGAGGTTGAAGTCGTACTGGGCGAGGTCGAGCGTCCGCTCGGCCCCGTCGAGGAACGCGGCGACCGCGTGCGCGATCTCTGCGGGCCGCTGGCCGCCGTCCATCAGAGTGCGGATCTCGAGGCGCTCGCTCACGGCCAGGCGTGTACTTCTACCGGGATGAGGCGGGCGGAGCGGAGCGGACCGCGCCCGGCCCTGGACTGGCGGCATTTCGTGAGGCTGCTACGATTCCGACCCGGCGGACGCCCTTGTCCGCCCTTTTTCCGCATGAAGACTTACAACGCCAAGCCCGGCGAAATCACGCGCGACTGGTATCTCGTGGATGCCGAGGGGAAGACCCTGGGCCGGATCGCGACGCAGATCGCCGACCGCCTGCGCGGCAAGGGCAAGACCAGCTTCACGCCGCACGTCGACACGGGTGACTTCGTCGTCGTGATCAACGCGGAGAAGATCGCCGTCACCGGCAAGAAGCTCGAGCAGAAGGTGTATTACAAGCACTCCGGCTATCCCGGCGGTCTCCGTGAGCGCACGCTTCAGGAGCAGCTCGACCGGCAGCCGACGGAAGTGCTGCGGAAGGCCGTCAAAGGGATGCTCCCCCGGAACAAGCTCGGCGCCGCGCAACTGACCAAGCTGAAGATCTATGCCGGCCCTGAGCATCCGCATGTTGCGCAGGAACCGACTACCCTCGAGGTGTAAATGGCGACTCCTGCTCAGTATCTCGGCACCGGCAAGCGCAAGACCTCCGTCGCGCGCGTGATCCTGCGGCCCGGCGACGGGGCGACCTGGATCAACGGCAAGAAGATCGAGGAGTACTTCCCGCGCCAGGTGCACCGCATGCTGGCGACCGCGCCGCTCAAGACGGCCGGCCTCGAAGGCCAGTACGACCTGCGTGTTCGGCTTCACGGCGGCGGCCCCTCGGGACAGGCAGGCGCGATGCGCCACGGGATCGCCCGTGCGCTCGTCGAGGTCGACCCTGAGCTCCGCGTGCCGTTGAAGCGCGCCGGCTTCCTGACGCGTGACGCACGCATCGTGGAGCGCAAGAAGGCCGGCCTGCACAAGGCGCGCAAGGCGCCGCAGTTCAGCAAGCGGTAACTCCGCTCCATGGCGAGGAAGTACTTCGGCACCGATGGGGTGCGCGGCGTCGTGGGCGAGTTCCTGACTCCGGAGCTCGTCGAGCGCCTCGGGCGCGCCGCAGCGACGTGGACGGGGGCGTCGAAGGTCTTCGTCGGCCGCGATACGCGTGCCTCCGGTTTGGATCTCGAAGAGGCATTCGCGCGCGGTGTCATCTCAGTGGGCGGCGACTGCATCCTCGGCGGGATCCTTCCGACGCCGGCGGTCGCGCTGCTTGCGCTCGATCTCGGCGTCGTGATCTCGGCGTCCCACAATCCGCCGGAGTACAACGGGGTCAAGTTCTTCGACGCGCAGGGTCACAAGCTCTCCGATGCATCCGAGGAACAGATCGAGGAGCTGCTCGTCGCGTCGCCGGGGATCGACCAGGGGAAGATCGAACGCGTCGAGGTTGCGCCGGACTCGTATCTGCAACACATCGTCGACCGTTTCGGCAGCGACCTGAAGGGACTGCGCATCGTCGTCGACTGCGCGAACGGTGCCTACTCGGGTCTGGCTCCGCGTGCCTTCGAGCAGTGTGGGGCGGAGGTGCAGGCGATTGGCGATGCGCCCGACGGCACGAACATCAACGTCGGATGCGGCGCCACCGACCTTGCGCTGCTGCAGCAGACCGTCGTTGACGGTGACTACGACCTCGGCATCGCGTTCGACGGCGACGGCGATCGTATGCTGGCGGTGGACGAGAACGGCGCAGCGGTCGACGGCGACCAGATCATCGCGATCCTTGCGCTCGACCAAGAGGTCGACCAGGTTGCGGTCACCGTGATGACGAACCTCGGGTTTCACGCGCTGATGCGGGAGCACGACATTGCGGTGCACACGACGGACGTCGGCGACCGCTACGTGCTCGAGGCGCTGCTGCGCGAAGGCGCCCTGCTCGGCGGCGAGCAATCCGGCCACGTCATCTATCTCCGCGACCACGTGACCGGCGACGGGCTTGCCGCCGGCCTGTTGCTCTGCGGAGCCCTCAAGGGCCGTACGCTGAGCGCGGCCGCGTCCGTGATGACGCGCTGGCCACAGTCCAAGGAGAACGTCCGGGTCGAGGACAAGGAGCTCCCACCGGCCGTCCTGGACGAGGTCGAGCGGCTGAACCGGGCGTGGGACGGGAAAGGCCGTGTGCTCGTGCGCCCGTCGGGCACCGAGCCCCTGATTCGTGTGCTCGCGGAGGCGGAAAACGCGGAGGTCGCCGCGGAGGCCTGTGCTAGCATCGCAGCGCTCGTCCGACGACAGCTCGGCTAGTTCGCCGCCCTGAGGCAGGGGCGGGCCCTCAGCCGGGCTTCTGCGTTTTCAGGAGACTTTTCGGGGGCAATTTCCGGTCAATCGGCCGGGTAGAGAAGGAGGCTCCGAATGTGCGGGATCATCGGATACGTCGGCAGCCGGGCCTCGAAGCCGCTGCTGATCCAGGGCCTCACGCGCCTGGAGTACCGCGGCTATGACTCGGCTGGAATCGCCCTCCTCGAAGAGGGGAGCCTCGAGTACGTCCGCGCGGTCGGGAACCTCCAGTTCTTGAAGGACGCTGCGGCGTCAAACAACTCCACGTCGACGACCGGGCTCGGCCACACCCGCTGGGCGACGCACGGCGGCGTCACGGAGGAGAACGCGCATCCGCTGACGGCGTGCGACGACGACAAGGTCGCGATCGTGCTCAACGGCATCGTCGAGAACTATCGTGAGCTGCGCGAGGAGCTACAAAAGGCTGGGCACCGGTTCACGTCCGAGACCGACGCCGAGGTCGTGGCGCACCTGTTCGAGGCCGCCTACGACGGCGACCTCGTCGCAGCGGTGCGCGCTGCCTACGTGCGCCTCGAAGGCCACTTCACCTTCGTCGTGATCCATCATGACCACCCGAACCATCTCGTCGGCGTGCGACACCAGACGCCGATGGTCGTCGGTCTCGGAGAGGGGGAGAACTTCGTCGCCTCCAACTTGGCCGCGTTCCTCTCCGAGACGCGCCGCGTGCAGTTCCCGGACGACGGCGATGTGGCGTCGATCACGCCGGCGGGCGTCAGCTTCAGCCGCGCCGATACCGGCGAGGCGGTCGAGCACGACGTGCTCGACGTGGACTGGGACGACGATGCAGCAGAGCGCTCGGGCTACGAGACGTTCATGCTCAAGGAGATCTTCGAGCAGCCCGAGGGCGTCGCCGAGACGATCGGGGACCGCGTCCGTCACGGCAACCTCGTCCTCGACGGCCTCGGCATGACCGAGGAGGAGCTGCGGGACTTGAAGCGCATCGTGATCGTCGCTTGTGGCACGTCATACCACGCAGGTGTCGTCGGCCGCTACGCGATCGAGGAGTGGGCCAGGCTGCCCGTGGAGCCGGACGTCGCGAGCGAGTGGATCTACCGCAACCCGGTCGTCGACCCCGGCACGCTCGTGATCGGCATCTCGCAGTCGGGCGAGTCTCGCGACACGATCCAGGCGATGAAGCTCGCCCGCGAGAAGGGCGCCCGCACCGTCGCGATCACGAACATGATGGGCTCGCAGATCACGCGTGAGGTCGACTCTGTCATTTACACGCGAACCGGCCTCGAGGTCGGCGTCGCAGCGTCGAAGACGTTCACCGCCCAGATTGCTCTGCTGTTCCTCGTCGGCCTGAAGCTCGCGCAGTGCCGCGGCACGATGCCGAAGGACGAGCAGGAGTTCATCATGGATGAGCTGTACGACCTGCCGAGAAAGATGCAACGCTTCCTCGACGACGACCATCCGATCGAGGACGTCGCGCAGCGGTACTTCAACGAGCCTTTCTTCCTCTACCTCGGTCGCCACATCGGCCTGCCTGTCGCGCTCGAGGGCGCGCTGAAGCTGAAGGAGATCTCCTACATCCCGACCGAGGCGTACTCGGCCGGCGAGATGAAGCATGGTCCAATCGCATTGCTCGAGGAGGGAACACCGGTCGTCGTCGTCGCGACGGCGACGCACGTCTACGACAAGATCGTCTCCAACATCCAGGAGACGCGCGCCCGCGGCGCGCACGTGATTGCGATCGCGACCGACGGCAACGAGGACATCCAGCACCACGCCGACGACGTCATCTACGTGCCGCAGTCACCCGCGTTCCTCCAGGCGGCGCTCGCGATCCTGCCGCTGCAGCTCCTTGCCTACCGGATTGCCCGGCTCCGCGGTCTGAACGTCGACCAGCCGCGTAACCTCGCGAAGACCGTCACCGTCGAGTAAGAGTAGTACCCCGAATCGGGGATGCCGGCTGTTGCCTCGGCTGCCACCATGCGAGCCGGAGCGCCACCCGTGCGTTGCGCTCTCCTGGAACGGGGCGGCCGACCTGGTGCCGCAGCCTGGCGAGGCCGCCCCGCTTCAGTCCCTACGCCGCGAGCTGCTCGACGGAGACGACGTCAAGCGCCGTCTCCACGAACGCGCGGGCGGCCGGCGAGTGGTAACGGTCGCGGTGCCGCGCGATCGAGATCATTCGCGGCGGCACGCGGTTCCCGAGCTCGATCACCGTGATCCGCGGGTCCGATGCGTCGACCGTCAGCCGGGGCATGACCGCGCTGCCGATGCCGGCGGCGATCAACCCCTGCACCGTGCCGTTGTCGTCGGTGCGGAAGGTGAACTTCGGCTCGCAGCCCGCTGCGCGCACCGCGGACTCGAAGGGATCCATCGAGCGGCATGCACGGAAGCCGATCAGCGGCTCCTTGGAGATCTCCGCCAGGGTTGGCGGGCTCTTCACGCGCGCGAGCGGGGATGCGTTCGCGACGACAAGGACGTAGGGATCGCGCAGCAGCTCAATCGTCTCGAGCGGCTTGTCGCCGAACGGGGGCAGCACGAAGGCGACGTCAAGCTCGCCGCGCTCCACCATGTCCGCAAGCTCCGCATCGCTGTCGCGCTCCTCGAGCATCACCTCGATCTGCGGCCACTCGTCCCTGAAGCGGCGCATGATCTCCGGCAGGAGGCGCGCGCCGACGGACTGGAAGGTGCCGACGCGGAGGACGCCGGCCTCACCGCTGCGCAGGGCGTGGAGGTCGGCCTGCGCGGCCTGGAGCCGGGCGACGATCGAGTCCGCGTGGCGGAGGAGAAGGTGGCCGGCCTCCGTCAGCGACACGGGGCGAGGGCCGCCCGGGCGCTCGATGAGCTTCTCGCCGACGATCTTCTCGAGCGTCTGGATCTGCTGGCTGATCGCCGACTGGGTGTAGCCGAGATGCTCGGCGGCGCGCCCGAAGGAGCCCTCCGAGGCGACCGCCTGGAGCGCTGCGAAGTGACGGAGTTCGACGCCGAGCCAGCTATCAGGTTCCATGATCGATACCAACGATACCACGATTTGTGCTGATAGTCTCTGCTAGGCAAGCTATGCCCATGACCGCACTCGTCGTCTTCCTCGTGATCCTCGCGATCGTCGCGCTGGCCGCCCGCTTCGGCACCGACTCGCGCACCACAGACCGCCCCGGCCGCCAGTTCTAGCCCGCGCGCACCGGCCGCGCGCCGCCTCCCGCCCGGGCAAGCCGGGCTCCGGCGACGCGTTCTCGCCGGAGCACGCGGACGCGCACCAGTCGCCGGACTATGCGGGACGCACTGGCCGCGCACGTGGGACACGCGCCCGTTAGGACGCGCTCGCGCGGCGCTGCCAGCGCTCGTCCCAGCCCTCACGGGTGAGGGCCGAGATAATTGCCCGCCGGACGAGCCGCCCGTCGCGGGCGCGCCCGAGCAGGTGTACGCGTACCGGCGTGTCGCCGAGCTCGAGCTCCAGGGTCGTCTCGGAGCCTGGAAGGCTGCGCTCCTCGCGGATGCGGTAGTCGCCGCGCACGTCCGGGCGCTCGCTCAGCCGCACGTCCCAGGCGACCACCTTCGGTTCCGCGGCCCACGCGAGTACGAACGAGTCGCCACGGTGTTCGCGGCCACCGTGTTCGCGGCGCACGTCCATGTTCCCGGTGATCGTCGGCTTTGCCCGCAGGGCGAGCGGCCGACGCGTGGGCTCCGGCTCGGGCTCGTGTGTCTGAGGGCCCGCGATCGGAGCCTCGGCGATCAGTGCACGGGCACGTTGCACGGCCACGATGCGTGCCAGTTGCCGCAGCGCGCGGTCGGTATCGCCACCGGCCGCGCGGATCCGGGCCTCGAACGAGGCCACGTTGAGCGTGTCGCCGCTCGCGACGCGCTTGCGCGCTTCGTCGATGATCTTTGCGTGCTCGGACACGTCGCGGAGGTTAGTCGTCGGTCGAGCGCCGCAGTTTTTTCGTGCGGCCGCGCCGCTTCTTCTCGTCGAGCCGCCGCTCCTTCGAGGCAGTAGTCGGCTTCGTCGCGCGGCGCTTCCTACGCACCTTCGTCGCCTCGCGCAACTGCTCGAGGACCCGGTCGATCGCGAGTTCGCGGTTGCGCAGCTGGGAGCGTTCGTCTTGCGCGGCTGCTCGCACGACCGGACCGAGCTTCGCGAGCACGCGCTTCTTCTCCGCGGGACTCAGCCCAGCGGACTCCTCGACGTCGAACAGCGCCTCTGCGCGGGTCGAGCTCTTCTGCGCATGCTGACCGCCGGGCCCACTCGAGCGGGAGAACCGGAAGGCGATCTCGGACCGAATAGACTCGGCGTCCATGGCGGCAATTCTCCTGGACGTGGACGGCGTCCTGCACGTTTCGGGCGCGCCCATCGCAGGAGCGGCCGCCGCCGTGCGCCGTTTGCGCGCCGACGGGCACCGGATTCGCTTCGTTTCGAACACCACAACCCGCTCCCGCGCCCAAATCGGCGACCAGCTCCGGTTGATGGGGATCGAGGTCGAGGATGACGAATTGCAGACGACCGGCCTCGTCGCCGCGCGCGCGCTGAAGGGCAAGCGTGTGCTCGCGCTGACGATGCCGGGCCTCCTCGACGATCTCGAGGGACTGCAGCTCGTCGGGATGAACGTCGACGCGGTCCTCCTCGGCGGCGCCGACGAAGGCGAGGAGACAGGACGGGTCTTCTCCTACCTGAATCTGAATCGCGCCTTCCACGAGTTGGAGGCCGGCGCTGACCTCTACTGCCTGCACAAGAACCGCTGGTGGCAGACCGCCGAGGGCGCGCGACTCGATGCGGGTGCGTTCGTCGCCGGACTGGAGTACGCCGCGGATATCGAGGCGACCGTGCTCGGCAAGCCGAGCAACGCGTACTTCGCGGCGGCGCTCGAAGCGCTCGACGCGGAGGCTGGACTGACGTGGATGGTCGGAGACGATCTCGAGACCGACATCGTGGGCGCGCACAAGCACGGGATGAAGACGTTGCTCGTGCGGACCGGCAAGTTCCGCCCCGACGAGGTCGAGCGCTCGCAGGTTCAGCCTGACGGGATCGTCTCGTCGATCGCCCAAGTGCCCGACTGGCTGGAGAGCAACTCGTAGAGTGAAAGTCGGCGTCGACCTGATCGAGATCGAGCGGATCCGCCGTGCGCTCGCCCGTCACGGCGAGAGCTTCAAGGAGCGGTGCTTCACGGATGCCGAGCGCGCCTACTGCGACTCCAAGCCGAACCCGCCGCAGCACTATGCGGGCCGGTTCGCCGCTAAGGAGGCGGTCGGCAAGGCGCTCGGGTCGGGCGTCTACTTCACCTGGAAGGAGATCGAGGTCCGCGGCCGGCCGAAGCCGGGCATCTTCCTCTCGGGCCGCACCGCCGAATGGGCCGAGAAGGTCGGAGCCGGGAAGATCGAGCTGTCGATGACGCACTCGCGTGAGCTCGCCGCGGCGGTCGCGGTGGTGGTCGAGGCCGAATGAGGCTCCAGCCGCTGCTCACCGCGGAGGAGACGCGCCGCGCGGAACAGGCGCACCAGGGACCGCTCGAAGAGCTGATGGAGCGGGCCGGCACCGCCGTCGCAGAGATCGTGCTGCGCCGGTTCCCGGGCAACGTGACCGTGGTCTGTGGCAAGGGGAACAACGGCGGTGACGGCAAGGTCTGTGCGCGGGTGTTGAAGGAAGCTGGGCGCGAGGTTCGCGTTGTCGACGGTGTCGGCGATCTCGGCGAGCCCGACGTGATCGTCGACGCCCTGCTTGGTATCGGCCTGCAGGACGCGCCGCGCGAGGACGCCGCGCGGATGATCGACCTGATGAACGCAGGCGGCCGTCCTGTGGTCGCAGTCGACGTTCCGTCCGGGGTGAACGCCTCGACCGGCGAGGTGCCCGGCGTTGCCGTGCGCGCGACCGAGACGGTCACGTTCGGCGCGGCGAAGGTCGGCTTGGCGATCGCCCCCGGCCTTTTCCATGCGGGCTCCGTGCACATCGCGCCGATCGGACTGCGTCCGCGCGAGCACGAGCATGCGCTCGTGCCTGCCTCGGCGCTGCTCGAGGTGCCGCGCAAGGGCCGCGGCTCGACGAAGTACACCGCCGGCTCGGTGCTCGTGGTCGGCGGCTCGCGCGGGCTGACCGGCGCCCCGATGCTCAGTGCGCTTGCCGCCTTCCGGGCCGATGCCGGGTACGTCACCGTCGCCGCGCCGGAGTCGACGCTGCCGGTGCTGGAGACCTCGTTGCTCGAGGTGGTGAAGCGCCCGCTGCCTGAAGACTCCTCGGGACGGCTCCTGCCGCGCTCCGCCGACGCGATCCTCGAGGCGGCGCAGAAGGCAAGTGCCGTCGCGATCGGCCCCGGCCTCGGTCGCAGCGACGGCACCGTCGAGCTCGTCCGGATCCTGCTCGATCAGCTCACGCTCCCCGTCGTGCTCGACGCCGACGCGCTCTGGGAGCTCGAGCCGTTCACGCGGCCGGCGCCGACGGTCCTGACGCCGCATTCCGGCGAGCTTGCGCGCCTGCTCGGCACGGAGAGCCGCGAGATCGACGCGCATCGGCTCGACTCCGCCCGCCGCGCTGCCTCGCGCTTCGGCGCGGTTGTGCTGCTGAAGGGAGCAGACACGATCGTCGCCGCGCCGCGCGAGGGCGTTCTTGTCGCGACTTACGGCACGCCGGCGCTTGCGACCGCGGGAACTGGCGACGTCCTGACCGGCATCGTCGCGGCGTTTCTCGCGAAGGGAATGGACGCGCGCTTTGCGGCCGGAGCGGCGGCTGTCGCGCATGGGGTGGCTGCGGAGCTCGTCGAGCAGCAGCCGGGCTTGATCGCGTCCGATTTGCTGCCCGCGCTCCAGCGCGCGCTTGCGGGCCACGGCCTGCAGCGCGCGCCGTTGCAGTGAACGCCGTCACCGGCGTCTTCTCGTACACGGGCCGGGCGATCGCAGAGGAACTGCTCGCACGCGGTGAGCGGGTCAGGAGCCTCTCCCGAAGCGATTCGCCCCAGGACCCCTTGAGGGCCGCGGTCGAGGTGGCTCCGCTCCGCTTCGACGGTTCGTTGGTGGAGAGCCTCAGCGGCGTTCGCACGCTCTACAACACGTACTGGATCAGGTTTCCGGGCGGCGGGGTCAGCTTCGATGATGCCGTGACCAACGCGATCGCCCTGTTCGAAGCGGCGCGCCAAGCCGGCGTCGAACGGATCGTGCACGTGTCGGTTGCGAACGCCGACCGCGCCGACGACCTACCGTACTTTCGCGGCAAGCACCAGATCGAGCAATGGCTGGCGGCGAGCGGTTTGCGACACGCGATTGTCAGGCCGACGCTTGTGTTCGGTGCCAACGACATCCTCGTCAACAACATCGCGTGGATCGTGCGACGCTCGCCGATCTTCATCGTCCCCGGGAGAGGCGACTATCGCCTTCAACCCGTGTCGGTCCGCGATACCGCGCGCCTTTGCGTGGACGCTCCCGATGGCTCGACGATCGATGCGGCCGGCCCGGAAACGCTCACATTCCGGGAGCTCGTGGAGGTGGTGCGCGATGCGACCGGCGCACGTTGCGCGGTTGTGGCCGGGTCTCGCGCCGTCGGGCTCAGCCTGATCCGAGTCGCGGGATTGCTGCTCAGCGACACCGTCGTCACCCGAGACGAGCTGGAGGGCCTCAGGCGCTCGCTTCTGACGACGGCCGGTCCGCCGACGGGAACCGAGACGCTGCGGGAATGGCTGACCGAGCGCGGACCGTTGCTTGGGCGCAGCTACGTTTCGGAACGCGCGAGGAACTTCTATGAGAAGTGAGATCACGATCGATCTGGGCGCGCTGCGCCGCAACGCCAAGACGCTGGTGCGCGTGCTCGACGGCGCGGAGCTGTGGGCGGTCGTGAAGGCCGACGCGTACGGCCACGGCGCCGTCGACTGCGCGGATGCCGCGCTCGCCGCCGGCGCGACGACGCTCTGCGTCGCGACCGTGCCAGAGGCGCTCGCGCTGCGCGGTGAGATCCCGACGGCGCGCATCCTGGTCCTGGGGCCGGTGTCCAGCCGCGAGGTGGCGCAGGCGCGCGATGCCGATCTTGCGCTCGTCGTCTCGGCCGACGACATCCCCGAGGGCGTCGCCGTGCACGTGAAGATCGACACTGGGATGGGCCGTTGGGGCGCGTCCGAGCTCCCGTCACTGTCGCGTGAGGTCGTCGGGGTGATGACGCACCTCGCAACCGCCGACACCGACGCCGATTTCGCCCGCCTGCAGATCGAGCGCTTTCGTGACGCGACCGAGCCGCTTTCGCACCTGACGCGGCACGTCGCCAACAGCGCCGCGGCGCTTCGCCTGCCCGAGTCGCGGTTCGACGCGGTTCGTTGCGGGATCGCGCTCTACGGTCTCTCGCCGTTCGGCACCGATCCCGCCGAGGACGGTCTCGAGCCTGTGCTCTCGTGGACGAGCGAGATCGCGCAGTCGAAGCTGCTGCACGCAGGCGAGTCGACCGGGTACGGGCGCCGCTTCGTCGCGGAGGGTGACACGTGGATCGGGATCATGCCGCTCGGTTATGCGGACGGCTTTCGCCGCGACTTCACCGGCACCGAAGTCCGCGTGAGAGGCGAACGGCGGCGTGTGATCGGCGCCGTGTCGATGGACGCAACCGCCGTCGAGCTCGACCGTGAGCTGCCACCGGGGACGCCGGTGACGATCGTGGGCCACGGCATGCCGCTCGAGGAGCACGCGCGGGTGGCAAACACGATCACGTACGAGCTCACCTGCCGGATTAACACGTCGCCGGCGCGCGCGCGTAGAGTCGTTACCGACTCATGAGCGCAAACGCCGAACGCCGCGCAGCGCTGCAACGCGAGCGCGCTGCCGCGCTCGCCGAGCGGCTCGACCAGTGGTTGCAGCTCGGCGGCGACGAGCGTGCGCTCGACGTCGGCGCCGGTGCCGGCGCCTTCGCGTTTGCGATCGCACCGAGAGTGCGCGAGGTGGTTGCCGTCGAGCTCGACGAGACGCTCGCCGCGAGGGCGCGCGCCGATGCGCCGCCGAATGTCGAAGTCGTCGTCGGCGACGGTGAGCATCTCCCGTTCGAACGGGCGTCGTTCGACGTCGCGGGGACGCTCCGCACGCTTCACCACACACAGAGGCCAGAGCTGCTGGTCGCCGAGCTCGCCCGCGTCACCCGTCCCGGTGGAACGATCCTCGTCGTCGATCAGCTCGCGCCGGCAGATCCGCTGGTTGCACTCGAGCTCACCCGCTTCGAGCACGCGCGCGACCCGTCGACGACCCGCGTCCTCGCCGATGCCGACCTGCGCGGTCTTTTCGACTCCAACGGCCTCAAGCTGCTCCGTGAGGCGGTGGTCCAGGAAGCACGCGATCTCGAGACCTATCTCGACCTCGCCGGTTGCGAGGGAGCGGAGCGCGAGCAGGCCCGGGGCCTCGCGCCGACCGGCTACGAGGCCGTGGTCGGCTGGTATCTCCTGAGCCGTTAGCCTCTACCGCGATCTGATGCGCGCGACGAGGCCCGGCGCCAGCGCCTGGCCCCAGGCAACCGGCCGGTACCACCGTGGCACGAAGATCTCAGGCTTGTCCTTGTCGACCGCCTCGAGCAGTCGCTGCACGACGAACGGCGGATCGACGACGACCCTCGCCAGCACGCCGAGGTGATTGCGTTGCGGGAAGCCCTCCGTCTCGACGAACCCGGGGTTGACGGTATGCACGGAGATCCCGCGTGGCGCCAGCTCGACGGTGATCGAGCGCGAGAAAGCGAGCTGCGCATGCTTCGACGCGGAGTACGGCCCGCCCGCGACGGTGCCCGCGACCGAGACGACATTGACTAGGTGTGAGCCCGGTCCGAGCCCGGGGAGGAACGCAAGCGTCGGCCAGACCGAGCCCAGGTAGTTCACGTGCATTACGCGCTCGATCACCGCGGGATCGACGCTCAGATAGCTTCCGCGCGCGCCCACGCCTGCGTTGTTCACGAGCAGGTCGATCCGGGGGTGTCGTTCGAGGACGCGCGCCGCAACGGCCTCGACGGCAACGCGGTCGGCCACGTCGCACTCCTCGTGCTCGTCGGCCTCCGAGATCCGCCGTGAGAGGCCGACAACGAGTGTTCCGCGCGCACGCAGCGCACGCACGAGCTCGGCTCCGATGCCCGACGACGCACCGGTGACGACGGCCACCCCGCGTGAGCCCGGGGTCACGCGCAGACTTTGAGCACGCGACCGGCAGCGGCCTTGCGCCCGGCGGCGTCCGTCACGGTTGCGAGGAGCTTGTGCGTGCCCGTTTTGAGGTTTGCCGTCTTCCACGACGTCGTGTAGATGTCGGTCCCGCTCTTGTCGACACCGACGGGCTTGCCGTTGTCGGTGAACGTGACTTGCTTGACCTTCTTCGTCGAGTCCGCGACGACGAGCAGCCGGTCGTTCTTGAGTGCGCACACCTGCGCGGGCGGCTCAATCCACGTCACGGTGGGTCCGCTCACGACGGTCAGCCTCGCGAGCTTGAAATTCGTGTTCGGGTAAATGCTGTCCCCGACCGTGTTGATGTTCTTCGCCTCCTGAAAATCGGAGACCATCACGATCATGTTCGTCTTGCCCGCCTTGAATTTCGGCGCCGCGGTCGGGATGCCAAAGACGATCAACCCGCTGACCGGGTCATACGCGGAAGCCCCGACGAGCGCATTGTTGTAGTTGATGACGAGCGACAGCGGGTCGACGCCGGCACCCGAGTCCCCAGCCTCCGCGACGATCAGCGGCCGGCCCGCCGTCACCCGTGTCGTCAGCACGCGTACAGACGGCGGCGTGAGGTCGTTGATCCACGCGTTCAAGAGGTATTTGCCCTTCTGCGACTTGTTGGTGAACGGATCGGCGCGCGAATCGACCGACACATAGAAGCGCTGCAGGCGCGGAAACTGCACACCAGCTGCGCCGATGTCGACGTTTGCGTCGAAGGTGAGGGCGTTGACGTCGGTCGGGATGCCTGCGTAACCCTGCACGTCGTTCTCGTTCTTCGAGCCGAGGACGAACGGGTCGATGAGCGCACCGGCCGACGCCGCGAGCACCGAGACGCCGAAGTTCACGACCGGCTCAGTGATGTCGACGGAGTACAGATGCTCGGATCCGTCTTCGTTCATCGTTGCGCCGGTGTACCCCGGCGGTGGGCCGAACGGTGCCGCCGGGCAGCAGTAGGTCGAGACGAGGCTTGCGCCCGCCGAGGTGTCGCCGGTCTGCAACTTCTTGAGCGCGACGAAGGGCGCGTTGCGCAATGCGGGGCGCTCGACGATGAAAGCGTAGGGGACGCGGCGCTGCACGCCGTTCCCGGAGAGGATGACGAAGCCGTAGTTCTCGCCGATCCCGGCGTCGGCCGCGGCGCGCACGACGACGGGAATCGCGATGTCACCGCCGGAAGCGAGAGCGACCGTGCCCGGGACGTCGATCTGCACGCCCGGCGTCTGCGACTGGGGTGCGAGCGAGACGGTCCAGTTGCCCGATCCGCCGCCGGCGTCGGAGAGGGTCAGCAGCATTGATTTGCGCTGCGCACCCGACGACACGTCGATGCGCTGGAACGAGAGCGACTGCGGGTCGGTGAAGATCTTCGGACTGTCCGCGGCGAGGGTGTTCGCGAGCCCGGCGCCGCCGAGCAGCACGGGCGCCTCCTGCGTGCGGGCGGTGTCGCCCCACGCAGCGCCTGCCGTCGACATCAAGGCCGACTTGACCTGGTACGGCGTCCAGCCCGGGTGGCGCTGCAGCAGCAGCGCCGCGGCGCCTGCGACGTGCGGCGTCGCCATCGACGTGCCCGCGAAGACCGCGAACGTCGATCCGGTGGTGGCGGGCGGCGTCGAGGAGAGCACGTCGAGGCCGGGCGCTGAGATGTCCGGCTTCAACATGTGCCCGAAGTCGGTCGGCCCTGCCGACGAGAAGCTCGTGATGATCCCGCCGCGGTTCGTCGAGATTTCCTGGATGCCGCTCGTGACGCGGATTGCCGCCGTGCCGCCGTGCTGGGCCAGGTATGCGCGGAGCTGCTTCCCTTCGAGGTCGGAGATCATTCCGGCGGCGAGCGGCAGGCGGACCGGGATCGGATTCGCCTCGCCGAAGCGGTTGTCGATCAGGATCAAGCCGATCGCGCCACCAAGGACAGCGCGCTCCGCCTTCGAGATGAAGCTGCAGCCGCCGCGGTCGGCGAGCAGGATCTTGCCCGTGACCGATCCCTTGGGCAGCGTGCCGAGCGAGGTGTTCGGGTCGGCGGGCGAGCCGCACAGGTGGGATTCGACCGGTTTGCTGTCGGTGCCCATGATCGAGGTGATGTCGACGATCGTCTGATCGAGCGTCGACCAGCCGCCCGGCAGCTTCGCGCCGCCCGCGCCCTGCAGCGGGATCGCGCCGAGCGACGGCGGGCCGCTGACGACGCCGAGCGCCGGAGCGAACACGTGGTCGTTCGACGTAGCGGCGACGGCGATCGCGTCAGGTGCGGTGCCGGGAGACCCCGTCGTCCCGAGCCCGAAGTCCTCGCGGTCGTTGCCGGCGGCGATCACGGGCACGACGCCGGCGAGCGCCACGTTGTGGATCGTCTCGTACAGCGCGTCGTTTGCAGGATCGGTCTGCGGGCCGCCGCCCGAGAAGTTGATGACGTTCATCCCGTCGGCGACCGCGGACTCGAACGCCTCGACGATCTCGGGCGTGTTCGCCTGGTGGCCGAGCGGCGTCGGGATGGTGAAGACGCGGTAGTTGCCGATCCATGCCTTCGGTGCGACACCTGAGAGGTCGGCCGTCGCCGGATGATCCGGGCCCGCGGGTGCGTTCGTACCCTCGTCACCGGCTGCGATGCCCGAGACGTGTGTTCCGTGCGGCTCGGACTTGTCGAACGCCGCCGCGCTGAGCTTGTCGCGCACCGGCCCGGGAAACGAGCGGGCGACGATCACCTTCGGCGTCGTCAACTTCGTGTCGCCGCGGGGGAAGCCTGCGGGATAGGTGAAGCCGGCCGGGTTGAGGAACGGGCTCGTCGAGTCGACGCCGGTGTCGACGACGGCGATCTTGATTCCCTGGCCCTTGTCGCCCGTCGCGGCCTCGAGGTCGGTTGCCTTGATCACCGACGGGCCGCGGTCCATCGTCGAGTAGTACGAGAGGTTGGGATAGATCTTCGTAACGGCGCTGACGCGGAGCAGCTTCGGCAGCGACTTTGCGGGCAGCCTGACGGTGAGACCGTCGAGCAGGATCGAGAAGCGTTCCTGGATCTGAGCGCTCGGGATCGCGGTGCGCACCTCCGCTGCGGCCGCGTCCTGCAGCTTCGCGAGCTTCGCGAGGTACGCCTTGGCGCTCGCACTCTGGACGTCCAGGTGCTGCGTCCGCGTCGCGGACGAGAGGGCGCGGCCGGAGCTCCACGCGGCGAGCGGCGGCGCAGCCAGACGGACGATCACCCGCGTCCAGCCGCGCTGCTGCGCCGCAGGGATCTGGAGCACGCCGGCGCGGACGCGGGGAAGCGCGGCTTCGCGCGCATCGCGCCGAATCGGGGTGAGTGCGGCCGACGCCGAGGTCGCCGCCACGAGCCCAACAACCGCCGTGAGCATCAAGGGGCGACGCAAGGTCCCGCACCTTAGCCGATCGACGGTTAAAGTCGCCCCCGTGTTCGAGGGGAAAAACGCGCTGATCCTGGGGGTTGCCAACAAGCGGTCGATCGCCTGGGCGATCGCGAAGCGCCTCGCCGACGGCGGGGCGAAACTCGCGTTCACCTTCCAGGGCGAGCGCATCGAGAAGAATGTGCGCGAGCTTGCCGATTCGGTGTCGAGCCCGCTCGTCACCGAGCTCGACGTTCGCGACGATGCTGCCATCGAGCGCGTCTTCGCAGAGGTGTCTGAGGTATTCGGCGGGAAGCTGGACATCCTGGTGCACTCGGTGGCGTTCGCGGCTGCGGAGGATCTGGAAGGCCGCTTCACGGATACGCCGCGCGACCGGTTTTGGATGGCGCTCGACATCAGCGCCTACTCGCTCGTTGCGACCTCGCGCGCGGCGGAGCCGCTGATGGCGGCCGCAGGCGGCGGCTCGATCGTGACGATGACCTACCTCGGCGGCGAGCGCGCCGTGCCGCACTACAACGTGATGGGCGTCGCGAAGGCGACGCTCGACTCGTCCGTCAAGTACCTCGCGTGGGACCTCGGCGAGAAGAACATCCGCGTCAACGCCGTCTCGGCCGGGCCGGTGCGCACGCTCGCCGCCCGTTCGATCGCAGGCTTCACGACGATGGAGTCGATGTTCGAGGAGCGCGCGCCGCTCCATCGCCACATCGACTCCGACGACGTTGGGGCGGCGGCCGCCTACCTCCTGAGCGACGACGCGAAGAACGTGACTGGCACGACGCTCTACGTCGACGCCGGGTACCACGCAATGGGTATGTAGAGGATCGCGGCGCCAAGCGCAGCGACGTTGGGCAAGCTCACCGACCGACTCGGTGTCGTCGGCTGATCACGGCGATGAACTTCTGCGAGTGACGGCTCTCTGGCGATGATCAGGCCGGGTCGCTGCGATCCGCATCCCGTGTCCCCGACCGGCGGACGGCGAGCGGGGCAAGGGCGACGAGTTCGATTGCGGCGGCGGCCCAGCAGATGCCGGCGATGCTGCCGGTTGCGGCGAGGATTGCTCCACCGATGCCGCTGCCGACGGCGACGCCGGTGTAAAGCGCGCTTGCGTTGAGTGCGAGAAGTAGCCCGTCGTCGCCGCCGCTTGCGAGCAAGCGGTGCTGTTGCGACGGGGTGATAGCCCAGCTGCCGATCCCGTAGCCTGCGACTGCTGCTGCGCTGCCCGCGAGTGCGGTTGTAGCGCTGGCGAGCGCCGCCGTGATTCCGAGCGCGGTGAGCGAGGCGATGACGAGCGTGAGCCCGCTCACGAGTGTGGGGAGGGAGCCTTTCTTGTCGGTCGCCCAGCCGGCCAGGGCGGCGCCGGCGATGCCGGCGATCCCGAAGAGCAGCAGAAATGCGGCGAGGCCAGCGGCGCCGACGGAGGCTGTGTGGTGGAGGACGACGGCGAAGTAGGTGAAGAAGGTGAAGCTGCCCGTTGACCAGAGCAGCGTCGTCGCCAACGTCAGCAGGACGTCCGCGCGGCGGAGCGCGGTAATCGATGGCGCTCGCGCAGCCTCGGGGGTACTCGGCAGTCTCGAGATCGCCACAGCGACGAGCGCAGTGAGGACGGCGATTCCGTAGAAGACGGCTCGCCAGCCGAGGATGTCACCGAGGAAGGTGCCGAGCGGGACGCCGAGCGCTGTGGCTGCGGAAGCGCCGCCGACCACGGTCGCGAGTGCGCGCCCGCGGCGCCCGTGCGCCACGGTGCGGGCGGCGACCGCGGCGGCCGTGGCCATGAACACGCCGGCGCAGCAAGCCGCGAGGATGCGGGCGATAAGTAGCACTATCAGCGAGGGAGCTGCCGCGGTTGCGGTGTTGGCAAGCGCGAAGAGCGCGAGCGCTGCGATAAGCACGTGCCGCCCGTTCCGCCGACTCGTGCTCCGGATTAGTAGCGGAGCGCCGACCGCATACACGACGGCGAACAGCGTCACTGCCTGGCCTGCTGCCGCCGGCGAGGCAGAGAGTGAACGCGCGATTTGCCGGAGCAGACCGATGACGAGCGTTCCATCGACCGTGACGACGAAAGAACCGAGCGCCAGCGGAACAAGGCGACGATCAAGCATGGCCGGAGTATCAAGAGGGCCGCGGCGAAAAGCGGAATTTGAGTCGATCAGAGTCAATGCAGCAAGTGCGACTGGGTCAGAGTCAGTCCTTGCGGCCGGTCCGAAGTTCGTGCGCGCGCCTGCCCGTTTGCCGCTGCGTCGAGCAACCTTCGTGATCCGTGAACCGCGCCAGCGTGCTAGCCGTGCAACAGCGGGATAAAGTTGTGCACGAGGCCGGAGACGTTGTCGATGATGTCGCTGCCCGCGGCGAGCGTCCCGCTTGGTTCGCTCGTCCAGGTGGAGTTGCGGGGGAAGGCGTAGTAGGCGTCCCAGACGATCGAGCCGGGGCCGCCGAGGCCGCCGAGTTGCTTGTCGGCGAACCATTTGCCGGCGATCCGGTCACCGTCCCAGAACTCTTCTACGCGTGGGTCGTTGAGTACGTTGCTGTCCCAGGCGGAGCGGGAGTCGCCGGCGAGCATCGGGAGCCAGATCGCGAAGACTGTCAGCTTCGCGTGCGGGTGGGCGTCGAGGATGTGCGTGCGGACCCAACTGGCCCCCAGGAGGCAGACGCTTCAGGTGGGGCTGAGGAGCACGATCAGTCGTGGATGATTGGATGCCGTTTGGAACGCGGTCTGCAGCTGACTGATCGTGTGCAGGTCGGTGAGCCGTGTCTGCGAGGTGGCCGAGGTCTTCGTCGAGCTGCCGCCGCAGCCGGCTGCGGCTAACGCGACGGCCGCGACGAGCGTGATCGTCGCGGCGCGGATCATTCGCCCACCAGCCGGGCGCTGGTCGTCTGGCGGCGCCAGCGGAGCAGGGCAGTGAGGAGCGCGATCAGCACGACGGCGCCCGCAGCCGCGACGAGTGTCGAGCCGCGGCCGTCGGCGAAGGTGCGGATGTGGCCACTGAAGCGGATCGCAAAGCTGACGATCGGATCGTCGGCGACGGTCGCAGTGTTCCCGAACCGCAGCTGCGCCCAGTAGTAGACGAGGTACCCGCCGGCGATCACGAGCAGCGCTCCGGCGATGCGGCTCATGTAGGGGAGGATCGGGCGCACTGCGCGCGCGACGCCTTCACGTGCGACTGCGACCAGCACGCTTAAAGCCATCAGCACGACCGCGATGCCGGCTGCGTAGGCGGTGAAGACGGTCAACTTGTCCGCGCCGCTCGACGCGGCGATCAGGGTGAGGAAGAGCGGCAGGGTGCAGCCGAGCGAGGCGGCGCCGTAACCAACCCCGAACAGCAGCATCGCGCCCAGCCGTCGTTCCCGCTTGACCGGGATGCGCAGGTGCAGGGGCAGCGCGATCCGGCGGCCGCTGAGCGCGACCAGGCCGGCGAGCGCAAGCAGCGCGCCGGTCGCGAGCCCGGCCCAGGGAATGGCGCGGGCAACGAGGGCGACCCCGAAGCTGACCGGCAGGCTTGCGAGCGCGAACAAGCCAAGGAAGCCGATGCTGACGAGCGCCCCAACGAGCAGCCCTTGCATGATCCGGGTCGGCGCGCGCGGCAGCTCGTGTTCATCGGCGCCGAGATAGAAGGAAAGAAAGGCAGGAAGCAGCGGGAAGCCGCAAGGGTTGATCACGGCCAGGCCTCCGGCGACAAGCGCAACCGAGACCGGGACCGCGTTCATCCGGCGGCGCTCAGCGCCTCACGAAGCCACTGTTCGTCCGGCTTGCCGGTGATACCGCAGTCGGTGCGGTAGATGCGGCAGGAGAGCACGTACTGGTCGCGCTCGGCGACACCAGGCTCGATGTCGCGGCCGTTCACACGAATCGTTGGCGAGCCAAGAAAGCGCTGAGCCGCCGCTGCCTCGGCGTCCGGAACGTCGACCCGGCGAACGGTCGCGCCGACGCCGCTGTCGGCGAGCACGCGCTTGACGAGCTCGAGCGCCGGCTCCGCATGCGGGCAGCCCTCGAAGGTCAACACCTCGACGAGCGGCCCGCTCACGGCCGCTCCTCGATCCGGCAGCAGGCCGCGACGTGTTCGGCATTATCGGCCAGGAGCGCGTGCCCGAGGTCGAGCATCCGAACGACGCGCTTGTCGCTGATCTTGTTGAAGACGGTGCGGTGCTCGCGTCTTGCCTCGACGAAGCCGCACCAGCGCAGGCAGGCAAGATGGTTCGACACCTTCGGCTGCGCGATCCCCAGACGCTCGACGAGTTGCCCGACCGTCAGTTCGCCCTCCGCTCGTAGCAGTTCGAGGATCCGGAGTCGGATCGGGTCGCCGAGGCCGCGGAAGTACTTCGCGACCAGGTCCGTCTCGGCCGGAGCCTCGGGCAGGCGGAACGGCGCAGCGGTAGCACTCATCAGACCGCGACCATATCAGCCAGCCTTGATATGAGCCTGCGGTGCTCGATAGGCTGCTCGGCAGTGGCGCACGCGCTTCTTCACCGGCTCCACAACCCGCATGGCCTCGACTGCGCCTGCGACCCGGACTGCCGGTGCCGACGGACGGCGATCGGCCGGGCTGTCAAGTGGTGGTTCCCGGCCCGCTGCTTCGGCCTCCACCACAAGAACGCGGCCTTAGCGGAGTGGAAGCGGAGCAACCCCGAGCGCGCCGCCGCGTGGAAACGTGAACGTGCGGACGATGCTGATCGCTGAAGCGGCAGGCTCAAAGCAAGGGGAGTGGCTCATGGATGCTGAGCTGATGGAGAAGGCGCGCGCCGGATTGCAAGGCTGGCAGGACGGCGACCTCACAGCTTCCGAAGAGCTGCTCGATCCCAATGTCGACCTGATCTGGTGGCAGCCGGGCGAGTGGGACTGCCACAGCCGCGACGACGTGCTCCGCCTCCTCGCTCAACGACGAAGAGAAGGAGTCAATCGCGCCGAGGTCGAGCTGATCGACGCGGGTGAGGATGTACTCGTCTCGGTCTCCCACACACCCGACCGACCGGGCTGGCCGGACGAACCCGCGACGGTGATCCGTTTCCGCGATGGCAAAGCGATCGAGATGCGCCAGTTCAAATCGCGCGAGGAGGCCCTCACTGCCGCTGCGTCGCCGAACTAACACGGCTGCGAGAGACAAGGCGGGCCGCGCAGTGCGCGTCGTCGGCCACGAGCCGTGCTTCGAAGTCGCCGACGTCGAGCGAGCGGTCGGCCATTATCAGTTGCTCGGCTTCACGATCTCCCATCACGACGAGAACTACGCCTTCGCGCACCGCGACAACCTGACAATCCATCTCGCACACAGCGAGCAGCCAACCACCGGCCCAGCTGCGCTCTACATCCACGTCGACGACGCCGATCGGCTCGCCGAAGACTGGCGCGCGGCCGGCGTGAACGTGACCGGCCCCGATGACCAGGAGTACGGCAAGCGCGAGGGTTCACACAGAGACCCGGACGGCAACCTGCTTCGCTTTGGATCCCCGCTGCGGTCGTAGCTATGCAGTCAGTCGCAGATCACCGAGTCGCCACCGCTCTCGAGCTGGCCGAGATCCGCCCGGAACGCCAAGGGCAGCGGCGTCTGAGCAGACTCACGCCACGAGAACGCAAGCTCTATCGCTGGATCCTGCAACGGTTCGCCACAGCCGAACCACCGAGCAGCGGCGCGACCCGAGCAACCGCCCTCGAACTCGGCCTTGATCCTGATGAATCTCTCGCTGCGCTGGCTCGCGACGATGTCGTCCACACAGACGGCGACGGCCGGCCGGTGGTCGCGTATCCGTTCTCTGCGCGGGACCGCGGCCACCGCGTCCTGATCGACGGTGTCCACGAGGTGGAGGCGATGTGCGCGATCGACGCGCTCGGGATCGCACCGATGCTCGGGCTACCGATCGAAATCCGCTCGCGCGATCCGATCAGCGGCGGCGAGATTCACGTCCAGCTCCATCCCGAAGGGGCGGCTCGCTGGCAGCCCGAAGGCGCGGTCGTGCTTGCCGGCTCCGCCTGTCGCGAGGGGCCGAGCGTCGGCGGTTGCTGCGACGTGCTCAACTTCTTCGAGACCGCCGAAAACGCGCAGCACTACCTGCGCGAACACCCCGAGATCAACGGCGCGCCAATCACGATCCCCGAAGCGGCAGAAGCAGGACGTGTCGTCTTCGGCGATGTGCTCAAGGAGGACTGATGCCGACCACGATCGACCGCGAGCAAGTGCAGAAGCTAATCGCCAACGGCGCCCAGCTCGTCGAAGTTCTGCCGCCGGAGGAGTACAAAGACGAACACCTCCCCGGCGCGATCAACATCCCGCTCAAGACCCTCGACGCCGTGACGACCCGCCAGCTCGACCCGCAACGGCCGGTGATCGTCTACTGCTACGACTACCAATGAGACATGAGCCCACGAGCCGCGTCGCGGCTCGAAGCGCTCGGCTTTCCCCACGTCTACGACTACGCCGCCGGCAAAGCCGACTGGGGCTCCTTCGCACTACCACTCGAAGGAACGGCAGACAGCAGTACCCGCGTCTCTCACGTCGCAGCAACCACTGTGCCGACCTGCCAGCTCGACGAGTCGGTTCCGGACGTCGCCGCACGCCTCCCCAATGGCTGGGGCATCTCCGTCGTCATCAACGAGGAGAACATCGTGCTCGGCACACTCGGACGCGACGCCCTGCGCTCCAAACGGCAGACATCAGTCGAAAACGCGATGACCGCGGGACCGAGCACGATCCGACCGAGCGCACGGCTCGACGACATCGCAACTCGAATGCGCGACCAGAACCTCACCCGCATCATCGTCACCCGCTCCGACGGCCTCCTCCTCGGCGTGGTACGAGCAGAAGACATCGAGCCGCCCCATGTCGGTCCGTAGCGCTCGACCCTAGATCAGGGTTCATAGAGCTGGTGAGACTGATCCAAAGTATGTGCGCATGCCTGGCCGTCCGGGTCGGCCACGAGGCAGGGTGAATTGCAGTGCGGAGCCACGCTCGACCGATGAGATCCGCGCCTCGGTTCCGGCGAGGGCGGTCACATCGATCATTGGCATGGTCGCTGATGGCCAAACGCCTTCGAGCGTCCAGCCATCTATGCGTGAGTGTTGAGCCCTTCTTTGTGGAGAGCGGAGTCGATCCCGTCCTTACCTCGTTGTGCCGGGTAATGCGGATCGCTCTGCCGCGACGGCGGCGCGTGCCTCGTCGAGATCGAGCAATGCGCCGTTCAGCCCGGCCTGGTGGAGGTCACCGCCGGGCATCTCGATCCGTCCGGCGTCGGCGACCCCGCCCGCCTTCAACGGCTCGAAGCCGGCGGCATGGATCAGCCGTTCGATCGTCGTCGCGGCAGTGTCGTCGTCGGTGGCGTAGAAGAGCACGGCCGACTGCGGCTCGCGATTTGCCGCGCTCGCGAGGGAGTCCGCGGCGAGCGTACCGAATGCCTTTACGTAATGCGCGCCCGCGGGGAGCAGGGCGGCGACCACCGAGCCTGCCGACTGTCCTTCGGGAAGCGTGCGGATCATCTGGCCGCTCTCGTCGAACCCGAGCGGGTTCGAGGGGTCGACGACGACCTTGTTCTCGAGCAAGCGCGCGTCCGTTGCGATCAGCTCCTTGGTCGTGTCGAGCCAGACGGCGAAGACGATGGCGTCGGCCTCTGCGATCGCCTCTTCGACGGACGCGGCGCGCGCGAGCTCACCAAGCTCTTGCGCGAGCGCTGCTGCATTCACTTCGTTTTTAGCCGCGAGGACGACGGGCTCGCCGCCGCGGACGAGATGCCGCGCCAGCGTTCCACCGATGTTGCCGGTTCCGATGATTGCGGTTGTCATGCGACTGCCTCCTTTTACTTGACACCGCAACTAACGAGCCGTACCCACCCAACATTCCCGCCGCCACGGCGATCGTCGCGTCGGGCGTTACGCGTGGCACGCGACCGCCGGACTGCCGAACGGCACCCTACGCAGCTTCGGCACGCAGGTACCCGCCGTCAATCCAATCCACAATCAGGCGGCCATATTTCTCTGCCGCCGAAGCCGACAGCATTAGTCCTGCGTCGCGACGATGCTCGGCCAGATGTCGGCGAGGGTGCCGTGCAGCGTGCAGCGGGCGATCGGCTGGCCGCCCTCGTCGCTGTCGTCTGCTGTGGAGATGCGTGCGACGACGCGATAGCTGCGGCAGAAGCTCGCGGCGTGGCGGGAGTAGCCGACCAGGAGCGCTCGCCGGCCGCTCACGTGCGGGCGCCAGTAGCGCATCGTCACGTCCGCCGACGCGACCGGCGGCAGGCCACGGCCGAACAGCTCGAGTGCCCCCGCCTCGCCATAGTTGTCGGCCACGATCACGTCCGCGCCTGCCGCGTGACCCTCCACTAGGCGCACGTACGCGGGCCATCCGACCTCCGACTGGTAGTCGCCGCGTGCTTTGACGACTCCGTGACGGACGGCTGTCTGCAGCGGCACCACCGGCAGCGAGATCGGCAGGACGAGAAGACCGACCGCCACGAAGACTGCGCCCGCCAGTTGGAGGCGGCGACGTGTCGCCCAGCGGTCGAGCGGGATCGCACCCGCGGCGAGCGCGAACACCAGCACCGGCAGCGCGTAGTAGGACTTGCCTCCGAGCACGAAGTAGGCGACGACCGTGCCGACAATCGTCCAGCCGAACGGGCGCAGCGCGCGATCGCGGACGAGCGACCTGACTCCGGCGACGGCGACCGGAACTGCCGCCCCCGTGAGCAGGATCACGTTCGCGATGAACACCGGCCGCGTTTCGTCGCTGCCGCTTGGCGGCGGGTTGAGGAACCAGTGCACGCTCGTCCAGCCGTGTCCCGCCTCCCAGACGAGATTCGGGACGAGCAGGACGGCCGCGATGGCTACGGCCAGCGCAAGGCCCTGCGTGCGCAGGACGTCGCGGCGCCAGGCGAGGAAGGTCGCGATGAGCAGGACGAGGACGACGGCGAGTGTGTACTTCGTCTCGAGGCCGACGCCGACGGCGATCCCGAGCAGGGGCCAAGAGCCGCGGCCGAGGGCGAGCCGTAGTGCGAGCCAGAGGACGATCATCGTCGTCAACTGGTCGAGCGCGACTGGCTGGAAGAGCAGGTTGGTCGCGAGCATCCCCGGCCCGAACCCGATGATCACGGCGGCGAGCGTCTGCGCACGGCGCGACGCGCCGAGCTCGCGCGCAACAAGAGCACCGACCAGCACGGTTCCGGCGCTCGCGAGGATCGTGAACGCGCGCAAGCCGACGAGCGACCAGCCGAACAGCCCTCGAGCCAGCGCAGCGAGCAGCGCCGTGACCGGAGGGAATTCGACATAGCCGCCCTGGAGATGCTGGCCGGCGACGGCGTAATACAGCTCGTCGCGGTGCCAGCCATATCGGCCGGCGACGGCGACCTCCAGCGCGCACTTCAGCGCGACGACGACGAGCACCGGCCCGGCCGCGAACGCGACCACGTCCTTCTTTGCGCGGCTTTGCGCCACCACCGGGCGCTTACGGAGAGGTCGCGTCAGGCGTCGCGTCTGCGTCGGCCGGGGGGCTGAAGATCTCGGCGATCACCCCGAGGTCGCGGTGGGTTGCGAGGTAGGCGACCCGGTAGCCGCTGAAGGTGCCGCTCAGGACAAGCTCGTTCCCTCTTTCCGCCTGCGCGGCGACGGCCTCGTCAAAGTTCGATGGAGCGAGGGCGATGTGATGGACACCCTCGCCCTTCGCCGCAAGGAAGCGGGCGTACACGCTCTCGTCGTCGAGCGGCTCGATCAACTCCCACTGCACCCGGCCGATCATCGTGGAGGCGAGACGCCAGGAGCGGCCGACGCGTTTGCCGTGCTCGTGGAGGTCCGGCGCATCCCCGGGATGGAACTCGACGATGTCCCACGGCCCGATCCCGTAGTCATCGACGTACCGCTGCATCGTCGCCTCGAGGTCACGGACGACGATTCCGACCTGCATCGTCTCCGTGAACACCGGCTCGCGCATCGCTCCACGCTAACCGATCGCCTTGTGCTCGGCTCTCGCAAGCCCTCACGGACTCGAACCGTCAACCCCTCCTTACCACAAGGATCGGCGTCGGCGGCGAACGTCCCGGCGCCCCGCTCAGCCACCCGTCTGCGCGCCGGTGCCGGCAAGCGCCGCGCGCTGGCGTATGGCTCGGGACGAAATTCGGAATCAAGTCAGCCGCCGCCGCCGGGGTCTGCGCCAACAATCGCGCGCCACCGCAGCGTCGAGGATGACAATTGAGTTCGCGAATGTCGCCCGACCGGAATTCGAGTTGCACACTGCTTGGGAACGCCTAGGCGCGCGGCGCGTACTCGACGAATGCGAATGGCCAATGCGATTTGAGCCACTCACTCACGGCGCGCCAAAGGTGTCCAGGTGCGCGTGGCTCTCCCGCACCCACGAGAGTGCGCAGGCGCCGTCGTCGCTGTCGGGTAGCGGGTAGATGTAGACGCACCCGATCACGTCGCGGCTGGCTGGATCGAGCACCGTGTACGTGAACCCCTTCCGGGTACGGAAGTCGTCGGCGTGGCGTTGCAGGTCCGCGCGGTTCTCGTCCCGCGTCATCTCTCGCGGCCAGGAGCTGTCGGGGTACCCGGGCGTCGCCGCGATGTGCTCTATCGACGACGTCCAGGCGTCGTAGTCCAGCTCGTTGTGCTCAGGTCCGAGCGGCTCGAGGACGAACTCGGAAGTCTCGAAACCGTGCGGGACGTCGAAGTCGGACGGGACGAACTCGGCCACGCGACCGATCGTAGAACGTCGACTCAAGGGGAGCTGCGGAAGCGAATCATCACCTGGGCGAGCATCCTTTTCCTTGAGCTGCACGGATGCCCGAGTGCGTTTTGGGCGTCAGCCGATTCGCTCGGCCAGCCCGATGAGAATGCCCTCGGGGCCCCGGACGTAGCAGAGCCGATAGACGTCCTCGTACTGAACCACCTCGTCGACGAGCTGCGCGCCGTGCTCGCCGAGCCGGGCCAGCGTATCGTCGAGGTCGTCCACCGCGAACATGACGCGGAGGTAGCCGAGAGCGTTCACCGGGGCGTTCCGGTGATCGGCGACCGCAGGCGGCGTGAGAAAGCGCGAGAGTTCGATTCTGCCGTGGCCGTCCGGCGTACGCATCATGGCGATCTCGACGCGCTGGTCGCGCAGTCCAGTGACGCGCCCTGACCAGTCTCCTTCGATCATGGCTCGTCCTTCGAGTTCGAGGCCCAGCTCGGCGAAAAAAGAGATAGCGGCATCAAGCGATTCCACCACGATGCCGACGTTGTCCATCCGTTGAAGCGCCACGCGGCCATTCTCGCGGATCGCGAAGATCGCCCGTGTCCGCACGTGCACGTGGGATCAGATCTCCGTACCTCTGAGTTGGGCGAGCGTCCTTTCGCTCGAGTCGCACGGATGGCTCAGTTGAGCGAGAAGAGTTGGTGAGACTGGTCGAGAGCATGTGCGCACGCCTGACCGGGTGATCCCGGAGATCAGTGCGTTCGGGGATGACGCCATAGGATTGCGCCGTGCCGTTCACGCTCAGCAACATCAAGGAGGATCTGGAGGACATCGGCCCTAGGTTCGATGGCGCGCCGGACCTGGAGTTCCGCGCGGCGACCAAGGCGCTCGAGCTCGAGAGATCCGGCCTGAGCTACCAGCGCGTCCCGCCCGGCTATCGCTTTCCGTACGGCCACACGCACGAGACGCAGGAGGAGGTGTACGTGGTCCTGCGCGGGAGCGGGCGGATGAAAGTCGACGACGAGATCGTCGCGCTCAAAGAATGGGACGCGGTGCGCGTCCCGCCCGGCACGTGGCGAGGCTACGAGGCCGGGCCAGAGGGCCTCGAGATCCTCGTCATCGGCGCGCCCAACCTCGGCGAGGATCCGCGCGAAGACGTCGATGGCCAGCGCGACTGGTGGGCTGACTAGCGGAGTTGCCTGGACGTTTGATCGTCTCGGTCGCAGCGCAAGGCGGCGCTCGACATCGAAGCCCGCGACCTCGACTGAGCGAGCGTCTTTTCCCCTGAGCCGCACAGATGGCTCAGTTGAGCGAAAAAGAACTGGTGAGACTGATCCGAAGTATGTGCGCACGCCTGCCGATGCGGCATGCCGAAGGAGCTCCGTCAGCTGAGTTCGCGGCGGATCCACCAGAAGCGGGCCCGGTAACCGCAGGCGGCTTCGTTCGTTGTAGATTCCGCCGCATGAGTCTCTGGGGGCGTATCTTCGCTGCGCTCTACGACCCGTTGATGGCAGGGACTGAGAAGGCGGGGCTCGCTGACCGGCGAAGGCGACTGCTCGAGAACGCTCACGGGCGGGTACTCGAGGTCGGCGGCGGAACGGGCGCGAATCTGCCTTATTACGGCGAGGCGGTTGACGAACTTGTTCTCGCCGAGCCGGAAGAGCCGATGGCGCGCCGACTCGAGCGAAAGGTCGCCGCTAGCAACCTTCGCGCGCGGGTCGTGCGGGCGCCCGCCGAGACGCTGCCGTTCGAGGACGCGTCCTTCGACGACGTGGTCTCGACGCTGGTGCTCTGCACGGTGTCGGACCAGGCGCAAGCACTCACCGAGATCCGCCGCGTCCTCAAGTCCAGCGGCCGGTTGCTCTTCCTCGAGCATGTTCGATCGGACGACCCCAAGCTGGCACGCTGGCAAGACAGATTGAGCGGCCTCAATCGCCGTATTGGGCACGGCTGCAACTGCAACCGAGACACCCTTGCGGGCATCACCGGCGCCGGCTTCGAGGTCGCCGACGTCGAGCGCGACCGTCTGAAGAAGGCGCCACCGATCGTCACGCCGCTTGTCGTAGGCATCGCAGAGCGCCAGCCGCCGAGGCGGTAGCGAATGGAGAATCACGATCCAACTACCCACATAAAGAGCAGAAGAGGCGAACAAGGCTACCGCTCGTTCTCGACGGTCTAGCTGCCGTCCCGACTCTCAGGGCTGGCGCGGAGGCGGTGCCGTTGTTCCGCGGACGACGAGCTCAAGCGGCAGCAACTCGGCGCTCGTGGTGAGCTGTTCTCCGGCGAGCGCCCGCAACAGGAGCTCGGCACCGCGTCTCCCGCTTTCGTCGAGCGGCTCGGCGAGGCGTTCTGCGCGCCGGCGCTCACACAGACCATCCGCGAGCTCGGCACGCTGCTCGTCGGGGAGGACGCGCGGCAGATCGAGCCGCTCGTGCGCAAGCTCCATCTCGCGACGGCGCATGTCTCGAACGGCGGTACCGTCTACCACGCGATCTCTGGGATCGAGGCGGCGCTCTGGGACGTGACCGCGCGCGCGCTAGTGGTGCCGCTGTGGCAGCTCTTCGGCGGACGCTTCCGCGATCGCGTACGCGTATACGCCGATTGCCACGCGGGCGAAGCCCTCACGAGCTACTCGGCCGTGCTCGTCTCGCGCCGTTTGCCGTGGATGGCAGGATCCGGTGCGGACGAGCCCGAGTACCATTGGGCGCCCGCCGAGCAGGACGGTGTGTACACGCCGGAGGCGTACGTGTCGCGTGCGCGCGAGATGGCGGCGCGCGGCTTCACGGCTTTGAAGTTCGACCTCGACCTGCCGCTGCTCGAGCATGAGGATCTGTACGCCCGCACGATCTCGGCGCGCCAACTCGAGCGGCAGGTCGCGCTCGCCGAGGCGACGTGCGCCGCGGTTCCCGGCGTCGATGTCGCCTTCGACCTCCACTGGCGCTATGCGGGTGCCGACGCGCTGCGACTCGCGGTGGCGCTCGAGCATCTCCCGCTCCTCTGGCTCGAGGATCCGACGCCGCCGCAGGACCTCGAGTCGATCGCCCGCCTCTCGAGCGGACAACGACGCCGATCGCGACGGGCGAGAACCTCTACCGGCTCGCCGGCTTCGCGACGTTGTTGCAGCACGGGGCGTCGACATCCTCGCGCCCGACATCCAGAAGGTGGGTGGGCTGAGCGACATGCGGCGGATAGCGGAGTACGGCGACGTGCATTCGAAGCCGGTCGCGCCCCACAACATCTCGTCCCCCATCGGCACTGCCGCCTCCGCGCACGTGTGCGCGTCAATCCCAAACTTCCTTGCGCTCCAGTGGCACGCCGCGAGCGTTCCGTTCTTCGACGACCTGCACACGCTCGGGCGGCCGCTGATCGAGGACGGGCACGTCGCGGTCGGCGAATCGCCGGGCATCGGCATCGAGCTCGATCTCGACGTCTGCCGCCGCTACGCACGCGCCGACGAGCCGTTCTTCGACCTCGAGGCCGCGATGGGCATGTGATCGGGTCTCAGATCACATGCACCCTGGCTCGGTTTGTGAACCAGGGTGCTGAATCTCCGAACGACCGTTAGGCGAACGGCTTGGTCACCATGTCGAGGACGACGACGAGCAAGAGCGCTGCGTCGACACGCGCGATCAGCATCACCCGCTTGATCAAGGCAGTCGCGTCGGGATGCGTCGCGCCGTTCGCTTCGATCACCGCGTGCAGCTTCTTCACGGTCGGAGCGATCAGGCCGATCCCGATCGCGAAGGTCGTGGCGTAGCCGATCAGGCCGATCACGACCCAGAACTTCCCCCAGCCCCAGTTCGTGTTGAGCATCATTGCAAGGCCCATCAGGAACGTCACGAGGCCGATGGGAGCGAAGAACTTCTCTCCGACCGTCGCCGCCTGACGGGCGATGTTGGCGATCTGTAGTGGGTCGTTCGAGCGCTCGGCGATGATCGCCAGGATCGTGAGCATCGTGCCGCCGCCGACCCACAGCACGGCAGACGTAACGTGGACGGCCTTGAAGAGCCCATACCAATGGTCGGGCACCGAGGTCGAGTTGAGAGCGAAGATCGCTGCGACGGCGAGGACGATCGCGAGCAGTGCGTAGGTGAGGGTGCCGGAGTTGCGTTCCTCGACCGGTACCGATGCAGGAGTGTCCATGCGTGTGATTCAGACAGGTTGAGCGGACAGCTTCAAGCGGTGCTCTGTAAACCCCTGCACGCTTGGATCCACTCCTCGACGTCGGGGACGTCACCCGTCTCGTAATACCACGCTTTCTGCACGACCCCGGTCTCGTCGATCAGGAACGCCGAGCGCTGCGCGACGTCGTGGAACCCGCGGAACTCCTGGCCGATGCCGAAGCCGCGCACGGCCTCGCCGTTGAAGTCCGAGAGGAGCCCGAAGTTCAGGTCGAGCGCCTGCCTCCAGGCGATGTGGCACCACGGCGAGTCGCGCGAGATCCCGACGGGCTGCACTCCCGCGTCTTCGAACGCCGCTCTCCTGTCACGCAGGAGCTCCAGCTCGTTCGTTCAGGTAGCGGACCAGTCGAACAGGTAGAAGACGAGCAGCTTCGGCCCGTCCTCGAGCAGCTCCGCCATCGACACCGGTTCGCCCGGCCCGAGGAAGACCGTCACCTCGGGCACCTGTTCGCCTGCTTCCAGCACGCTCCGAGGCTATCGGCAAGTCCCTAACAGCACCACCGACTGTCGAACTGGAGCGATGGGCTGTGGTGGTCGCGCCGCGGGAACTGTTCCTTGATGTTCGCCACGGCGTGCACGCGCGACCCGTGCAGGAAGAGCCACTGATCCGCGGTCGGCCAGCCGACGAGCAGCCAGCGGCCGTCGGGCGACCAGACGACGTCGCCGAACGTGCCCGGCCCCGAGAACAGCGTCCGGGCGTGGCCCGGCCGGTCGATGTCGACGAGCCGTACGGCATTGCCGGTCGCGGTGCGAACCGACAGCGCGAGGCGGTGCGTGGCCGGCTGGAACGCGGCGTCGACGAAGCGGCCGTCGAGCGTCGTCACCGTGCGGTGCACCCGTCCGTCCTGCGTGAGCAAGATCACCTTGCGGCTCGAGGTGACTGCGAGGTAACGGCCGTCGGACGACCAAACGAGGTTGCGCGGCAGGACGGCGATCGGCGCGCGCCAGACGATGCGCCCCGAGTCGGCTTCGCGCAACACGACGGCGCCTCCGGAGACGTAGGCGATGGTATGCAGGCGAAGTGGATCCCAGGCCGGCGGCACGTCTTGCGCATGGCGGTCGACCACGTGGTCGCCGGTGCCGTCGCCGGCGACGGCATGGAGAACCCCTGGAGTCATGTATGCGATCCGTGTATCGACGCGCGTCCCTTCCCATCGCGGCCAGAAGGCGCCGCGCCGCGGCAGTGACCAGCGAACACCGTTGTCGACGTCAAGTGTGACGAGCGCGTTCTTCGTGGTGGCGACCACGAAGAGCCCGTGCGGGGACCACTGCGCGTCCTCGTACGAGCCGATGCGCCGCTTGAGGCCGTCGGCATGGATCAGCCAGACGCCGCCATGCTCGGTCGACACGACGAGCAGCCGTCCGCTGCTCGGCAGGGAGAAAAGCGCCGGCTCGGCCTCCGGAACGCCGACGACCTCGCGCACCTTCTGGAAGACGGCATGCCCCGGCGGTGTTGCGATCGCTGCGACCACGATCACGACGGCGGCAACGAGCGCAGGCACGAGCCGCCGGTACGCGCGCCGCTGCGGCACGGGCGACCGCTCGTCGTAGGCCCGCTTGACCACCTCCCACGCCCGGTGCTCAGCGTCTCTCACTCCGCCGCCTCCTTCATCCGGTCGAGGCCACGCCGCAGGCGCGAGTTGACAGTGCCGCGCGGAAGGTCGAGCAGCTCTGCGATCTCGCCGGGCGTGTACTCGAGGAGATAGCGGAGGACCACGACCGCCCGGTGCTCGGCGGGGAGCTCCGCGATGCGGGCCAGCGCGCTGCCGTCCCGCTCGGGGGCCGGTGCGGCGGGGAGGTAGTCGCCGAGCTCGACCTCGGCGCGCAGCTTCCGCGCGCGTGTCCAGTCGATCGCGCGGTTGACGACGATGCGGTGCAGCCAGGGGCCGAAGGGCCGGCGGCGGTCGAAGCGGTCGAGGTTGCGCACGGCGGCGAGGAATGCCTCCTGTGCGATGTCCTCTGCGGCCGCGGCATCGCCCGTGACCAGATGAGCTGCGCGGTACGCACGAGGCCAGTGCTCGCGAAAGAGCCGCTCGAGGTCGGCGACAGACCCCTGTTGGGCACCCCTGATCCAGGCGCGCTCTGCCACCCAAGGACTCTACGACGGAACAAACTCACGAGGTCCATACGGCTGTGGGACCTCCGGCGGTCCAGCGGACGTATGTAGCTCAGTGAAGCGTCTCGCCCTGATCGCCGTGCTGGCCGCTGCCGCTGCCCTTCCGGCCGCTGCTCCAGGCGCCGCCTGCAGCCCACTCAGCTGTGCAGCGAGCGGAGTCTCGGTCGGGAACGGCTACCTTGCGGCGCGGCCGAGCGGCGCCTACGGGATTGCCCAGGTCGTCGACCTGCGCACGGGCGAGACGAAGTGGAGCCTCCCGCAGGGGATGCTCGTCGGACACACGCTCGTCGAGCAGAGCCAGACCAACCCGCAGAAGCTGATCTGGCACGACGCGCTGACCGGCAAGCCGACGGGCACTGCGACGATCAGGGCCGCAGGCCCCTTCTCGCTCGTCGGCCTCTCTCAGGATGGCAGCCGCGCGGTACTCGTCAACAGCACGAAGCAGGAGTCGACGTTCGTGATCGTCTCGCGGTCGAACGAGCAGATCGTGAAGTTCCCGACGCAGAAGTGGGCCTTCGACGCCCTGCGCGGCAACAAGCTCTATCTCTTGAGGTATCTGAAGAACGGCTACGAGATCCGGCTCTACGACCTCGCAGCCGGCAGGCTCGCGGCGAAGCCGCTGAAGGATCCGAACGGCTCGTCGAGGATCTGGGGGATCGCCTGGGAGCGCGTCTCCTCGCCTGACGGCCGTTACGTGTTCACGCTGTACGTCGGCGGCGACGGCGGCGCGATGGTGCACCAGCTCGACCTGAAAACCTCGGCCGCGCGCTGCATCGACCTCCCGGGGTCCCGCGACTTCAACTCGGCGACGACGTGGGCGATGGAGCTGTCGCCGAACGGCAAGACGCTATGGGCTGTCAGCCCCACCTTCGGGCGGGTCGTCGGCATCGACGTCGCGCAGAAGAAGGTGCGCGTCGCCTTCGGCTTCAAGAAGACATCGTTCGCGGCCGGCGACACGGGAGCAGCGACCTCGGTCTCGGCGATGTCTCCAGACGGCGCACACATGGCAGTCGGCACCGGCGGCAAGATCTTCTACGTCTCGATGGCGCATCGCGTGGTCGTCCAGGGCGTGCCGCACTCGGCGATCGCGCTCGGGTACGCGCCCGACGGCACGACGCTGTGGGTTGTCGACAAGGCCGAGCAGGTCACCGCCCTGCCCGCACTCTGATGAAGCGCCTGCTGCTCGTCGCCCTGCTCTTCGCCGCGCTCGTACCCGCAGCCTCGCGCGCCGGCGCGTGCTCGCCGCTCAATTGTTCGCCCAGCCAGTTCGCGCTCGGCAACGGCTCGCTGCTCGGTGTGCGCGGCGCCGCCAACAGCCCTGTACGCGTGCTCGACCTGCGCACCGGCAACACGCTCTGGCGCCTGCCGGGAGGGATCGTCGCCGGCAACACGCTGATCCACAAGGACGGCCTGTTGTTGACCTGGTACGACGCCGTTCGTGGCTCGCGTGTGCACGATGCCGTGTTGCGGGCGCATGGGAACTTCGCGCTGGTCGGTGCGTCGCAGGACGGACGGACGGCCGTGGTTGCACGCACGCAGAGCAAGTCGACCACGTTCGCGATCGTTACGCCTGGGAGCGAGCGGGTCGTCAAGCTCGGCGGCCACAAGTGGCAGTTCGACGCCCTGAACGGCGATCGGCTGTTCCTGATCCACTACTTGAAGAAGGGGTACGAGATCCGCGTCCTGCATCTCCGCTCCGGCGTGCTCGACGACCCGCTGAAGGACCCCAACGCGTCGTCGACGATCTGGGGCTCGCCGTGGTCGCATGTGTCGTCGGCGAACGGGCGCTTCCTTTACACGCTCTACATTGGCCCGACCGGCGGCTCGATGGTGCACGTGCTCGACACGAAGGTGGGAACGGCGCGCTGCATCGACCTGCCCGGTAACGGCAGCTGGGAACAGGCGATCACCTACACGCTCGTGGTCGACCCGGATGGTCGCCGGCTCTGGGCGATCAGCCCCGGGTACGGCCGCATCGCTCAGATCGACGTCACGGCGCATCGAGTGGTGGACTCCTACGGCTTCAACGCCCCCTACTGGAACCACAACACGACGCTCGCCGCGATGTCCTCCGACGGCGAGCGCATTGCGATCAGCGACGGGTCCCACATCGCGTTCGTCCAGGTCGCGCAGCGGAAGGTGGTCGCGGGCCCGACGCACGCCGTGGTGGGGCTCGGCTTCGCTCTCGACCAGCGTCGCCTGTGGGTCGTCGGTGAGCGCAGCCGCGTGACCGCCGTTCCTGCTCGTTAGGCGACGGTGCGCTCGGCCGCGGCTTCGGTCGCGAGCGAGACCTCGCGCACGACCTCGAGGATGTCCCGGTTTGCGTTCCAGACACGCAGCTGCCGATCTGCACCGTTGCCCCGCGACAGGATGTCGCGGATCCCCTCGAGCTCGCGATCCGAACCGAGCTCCCGTGCATGCGCTTCGACATCGCGGAGCGTGCGCCGGATCAGCTGAGCGACGGGCACCCGGTTCCGCCGCCCGGTTGCGAGGTCCATCACCGGGGCCTCGAGCCCGTAGCGCGCGGCGAGCCACTTGTTCTCGGTCGTGAGCATCCGGTGCCAGCTCGGGATCTCCCTGCCCGCCTCGTGCTGCTCGCAGTACATCTTCACGATCGCCTGGAAGAAGGCGGCGATCGCGACGACGTCCTCGAGCCGCGTGACCGCGTCGCAGACGCGCATCTCGATCGTCCCGAGCCGCGGGTGCGGGCGGATGTCCCACCAGATGTGCGTGTAGTCCGCGATGCAGCCGGTGCGCTCGAGCTGGCCGACGACCTCCGCGTAGTCGGCGTAGTCCTTGAAGCGCGGCGGAGGCCCGGAACGGGGGAACGCCGCGAAGATCATCTGCCGGCTCGACGAGAGCCCCGTCGGCTCGCCGCGCCAGAACGGCGAGTTCGCGGACAGCGCGAGCATTTGCGGCAGGTGCAACAGCAGCCCATTCATCACCTGGATCACTGTCTCCGGGTCGTCGACCGCCACGTGCATGTGCATGCCGAAGATCAGCTCGCGACGCGCGATGTACTGGAGCTGGTCGACGAGCTGGCGGTAGCGGTCGCGCGCCGTGATGCGCTGCCGCTCGAAGAGGCTGAAGGGGTGCGTGCCGGAGGAGCCGAAGCGGCAGCCTTCGGAGCGCGCGATCTCCGCCACGTAGCCGCGCAGCTGCGCGAGCGCCTGATACACGTCTCCCGCCGTGCGGCAGACCGGGGTCGTCACCTCGAGCACTGACTGCATCAGCTCGGCGTGAATCTGGTCCTCGTGCTCGCCGGCATGCGCGACGGCGGCGAGCACCGAGTCGATGTGCTGCACGAGGTCCCAGGTCTCGGGGTCGAGCAGCATGTACTCCTCCTCGACACCGAGCGTGTAGGGGTCGCTCTTCCCGAAGGAGTGCTCGAGCACGCTCGCCTGCGCGCCGCCGAGGCCGTCGGCGCCCTTGCCGGTGATCGACGGGGGGAAGATCTGCTTCACAAAACCAAGTATCTCGCGGTTTGGTGGCTTTCACTCACGAACCTGGTGGAAAAAGCGAACCAGGTTCAAGCGATCACCGCCTCGGCTTCGATCTCAACCAGCCAGCGCGGATCGAGCAGCTCGGTGACGATGCCGGTCAGCGCGGGACGCGCCGTCGCGAACGCCTCGCCGTGTGCGCGCCCGACCTCGGTCGCGTCCCTTGCATCGGTGACGTAGATGCGCGTGCGCACCACGTCGTCGAGCGACGCACCCACCTCCGCCAGCGCGCGCTCGATGATCTGCAAACAGATCTGCGCCTGCTCGTACGGCGCCTCCGGCGGATCGGCATCGCCGGGCATGATCGGCGCCGTCCCCGCGACCCAGACGTGATTGCCGACACGAACGGCACGCGAGTAGCCGAACCGGTCCTCGAGCGCGGCCCCTGACGAGATGCGCTGACGCTCCACGTGGGTAGTGTCGCCGCCGTGGACGCGCTTCGCCAGGTCGACGAGTGGCCCTGCGAGCACGTGGCCGTTGCCGTGACCGGCGCGGTCGAGGCCACGCACGGCGAGGTGGAGCGCCGCTTCCCGTGGGCGTCGGTGAGCAAGCTCGCAACCACGGTCGCGCTGCTCGTCGCAGCCGAGGAGGGGATCGTCGACTTGGACGAGCCGGCCGGACCGCCAGGATCGACCTTCCGGCACCTGCTGGCGCACGCCTCGGGGCTCCCGTTCGAGGCCGGCGCGCCGATCGCCCGCCCGGGTACGCGGCGCATCTATTCCAACTATGGCATCGAGATCGCGGCCGCCCAGGTCGAGGAGCGCGCCGAGATGCCGTTCGCGGAGTACTTCGCGTCGGTGTGGCAGGGCACCGGCGCGGTGCTCGACGGCTCGGCGGGCTCCGGCGTCGACGGGACGCTCGGTGACCTCGTGGCGCTCGCACACGAGCTTCAGCAGCCGGCGCGCATCGCGCAAGAGACGCTCGACGAGGCGCGCGCGGTGCAATTCCCGGGGCTCGTCGGCGTTCTCCCGGGCTTCGGCCGCCAGGAGCCGAACGACTGGGGCCTCGGTCTTGAGCTGCGCGACTCCAAATCGCCGCACTGGACGGGCACGCGCAACTCGCCGCGCACCTACGGCCATTTCGGCCGCAGCGGCACGTTTCTCTGGGTCGACCCCGACGCAGGCATCGCGCTCGGGTGCCTGACCGACCTCGCATTCGGAGACTGGGCCGCCGATGCCTGGCCCCGCCTGGCCGACGCGGTTCTGTCCGAGGTCGCGTGAGGGAACAGGCTGTTACTTACTCCGAAAGGAACTCGAGGAGGAGCGCGTTCAGCTCCTCGGGCTGGTCGATCCCGACGAGGTGGCCGGCGCCGGGGACGATTGCCAGGTCGGCGTTCGGGATCCCGCTCGCCAGGTGCTCGGCGATCGCGTGGAAGTCGGCGTGGTCGTCAGTGCCGACGATCACGAGCGTCGGCATCTCGAGCGTCGAGAGCGAGCCCATCTCGGGCCACAGCAGCTCGGGCTCGTCGTGCGCGGTCTGCAGCTCGAGCGCGCGTCGCTGCTGTGGCCGCACCTCGTCGCGATGCTCGGGCTTGACCCAGAACTCCATGTTCACCTCGGTCGCCGCGTCGAGGTCTCCCGCCTCGATCGCCTGCTCCTCCGCTTCGAAGTAGCCGCGCATCTCCTCGGTCCAGTCCCACGCCGGCAGCCCCGCGCCGACGAGCACGAGACGTTCCACCCGGTCGCCATGCGCAAGCGCCGTACGCAACGCGAGGGTCCCGCCGAACGAGTTCCCGACGAGGACCCCCGGGAGGAGCTCGGCCGTGAAGTCGACGAGCGAGAACGGCTCCGTCGGCAGCGGGTTCTCGCCCCAGCCGGGCAAGTCAGGCGCGATCACGTGGTGCTCGCGCTCGAGGGCCGCGACCTGGCGCTTCCACAAGCGCGAATCGCCGAGAGCGGAGTGCAGCAGGATGACCCGCACTCAGTCTTCTTCTGTGGGCAGGTTGTCGTCGTCCGCGTCGGTTGTGCCGCGCATGTCTTCCTCTTCCTGTTGCCGTTCGGTGGTCGCGAGCTTCTGCTCGTCCTCCGTCGGGTCGGGATTCTCCATCATGTCCTCCTCATGGGTGTACTCGACAACTGGCGCTTCTGTCCCCGCTGCGGTCAAGAACTCAACCCTGCCAGCGACCATCTCGCGTGCGAGGCGTGCGGCGAGCGGTACTGGGCGAACGCGATCCCGGGCGTGCAGGGGATTCTCGAGCGCGACGGGCGCGTGCTCCTGGCGCGGCGCGCCCTCGAGCCGCGCCGCGGCCACTGGGACCTTCCCGGCGGCTTCCTCAACGAGGCCGAGGATCCACTCGACGGCCTACGCCGCGAGTTTCGCGAGGAGACCGGGCTCGACGTCGAGCCGGTCGAGCTGATGCGCATCGACGTGGAGCCGTACGCCGGCCGGCACGTCTTCTCGGTCACCTGGATCGTGCGCGGCGGAGGCGACCCGGTCGCCGCCGACGATGTCGAGGAGCTGCGCTGGTTCGCCCTCGACGAGCTGCCGGCCGAGATGGCCTTCCCGGGGCAGGACAAGGTCTTACTCGCCTGGAGGGCGCGGCAGCAGGACGCGTAGCGCACGCGCCTGGATCGTGAAGTCGATCGGCGTGACGAGCAGCTCGGGCTCGCCGTCGACCGCGGCGGCGAGCCTGCCGGCGGTCGCTTCGATCTCGAACCTCTCCGCCGCGCGCTCCACCCAGCCGCGGTGGAAGAGCCCGGCCGGGACGTAGAGGTGAAGCCGTCCTTCGTCCAGCCGCTCTCGCTCGCCGATCGAGAACACGTCGAGCTTGTAGGCGTTGTTGGCAACGAGCACGACGCGTGCGTCGATCAACTGTCCGTCGATCGTGATCCCGAGCGGACGCCGGTTCTGCACGAGGATCGTTAGGGCGCGCAGGCGGGCGAACGCGTCGCCGCGACGGCGGTGCCTCTCGCGCCTGCGCACGAGCTGTGCGTAGATGCCGAGCGACACGTTGTTCAGGAAGAGGCGATCGTTCGCGTGACCGATGTCGATCACGCGCTCCTCCGGGCGAACGAAAGCGTCCAGCGCGCCAACGGGATCTGCGCGGTCGAGACCGATGTCGCGTGCGAAGTGGTTGCGCGTCCCGAACGGGATGCACACGAACGGCAGCCCGCGCTCCAGTGCGACCGCGGCGACCGGCGCGAGCGAACCGTCGCCGCCCGCGATCCCGAGCGCATCTGCTTCGGTGCGCCGGGCGAGCTCGGGGACGTCGTCGCCCTCCTCGAGCACGTGCACGCGGATCGCGCGCGCCTCGGCTTCCCGCACGAGGGTCCGCGTTGCATCGCCCTGCCCCGAGCGAGGATTGACGATCAGGAAACCGGCCATCGTCGCCCTATACCTGGGCATGCCGGTTGCTAAAGATGGGCCATTCGGCTCATGCATACGTCCGGCCCGGAGACGATCATCAGGGGCGCATGAGCGACAGCGGCATTCTCCACCGGATCGACGACGACCTCTCGGACACCTGGATCGAGGAGTGGGCCGAGCGCGGCGTGCGGGCGATCGAGAACTACCTTGCCAAGCACCTCGCGTTCCTCTCCTTCCTCGACGAAGCGTCCGCGTAGGTTTTTCTAGCGCGCGCGGCGGTTACTTCGTCGTCGTGGCGGAGTTCAAGCCGAGCTACCTGATCCACGGCCTCCCGGGCCACCCGCTGCACCCACCCCTGACCGACGCGACGATCGGGACCTACTCCTTCGCCACGATTGCCGCAGTGCTGAGCAAGCTCGGCATCGCCGAGCACGGGCTCGCGCAGGCGTGGTGGCTCGCGCTCATCGTCGGGCTGGTCATCACGGTGCCGACGGCCTCGACGGGACTTGCGGACTGGCTGCTGATCAGCTCACGCGGCGACCTCTGGAAGACGGCGACGCTGCACCTGACCGCGATGGTGACCGCGAGCGTCTTCTTCTTGCTCGCCGCCGTCTTCGGGCACGGCTCGTACACGGACCACCACGTCGCGACCGGAGCGTTCGTGCTGACGCTCATCGGCTTCGTATTGCTGACGACCGGCGGCTGGCTCGGCGGGTCGATCGTCTTTCGCTACGGGATGCGGGTCGCGAACCCGGGGTAGGAAGCGGGGAGGCCTAAGCCTCCACCGCCGCCAGACCCAGAGCCTTCTCCAGCGAGCCCTTCGGCATGGCGCCGATTGCGGACGCCTGCGGCTCGCCGTTCTCGAAGAGCAGCATGAACGGGATCGACGCGACGCCGTAGCGTTGCGCGAGATCCTGTTGCTCGTCGATGTTCACCTTGACGAGCTTCACGTCGTGCTCGTCGGCGATCCGGTCGAGAACCGGAGAGACGGCGTGGCACGGGCCACACCACTCGGCCCAGAAGTCGACGATCACCTTGCCGTCGATCTTGAGGACTTCGGCTTCGAACGTCTCGGTCGTTGCAGTGGTTGCCAATTGATTCCTTTCGTCTAGATCCCTGCACCCATTTCAACGCGCGGGCAGGCCCCATTCTTCCCGGTCGCTACGATCGCACGCATGTTTACCCCGCTTCCGGACAAACCCGATCATCCGGCTCTGGAGCTGGAGATCCTGGACCTCTGGGAGCGGGAGCACACCTTCGAGCAGCTCCGCGAGCAGAACCGCGGCGGTCCGCACTGGTCGTTCATCGACGGGCCGGTGACGGCGAACAGGACCGCCCTCGGCGTCCACACGGCGTGGGGGCGGACGCTGAAGGACGTCTTCCAGCGCTACAAGGCGCTCCGCGGCTTCGACCAGCGATACCAGAACGGGTTCGATTGCCAAGGGCTCTGGATCGAGGTCGGCGTCGAGCGCGAGCTGGGTCTCAACTCGAAGCGCGAGATCGAGGACTACGGCCTCGAGGCGTTCGCGCGGAAGTGCCGCGACGTCGTCGTCAGGTCGTCGGCCGCATTGACGCGGGGCTCGAAGCGCCTCGGGCAGTGGATGGACTGGGGGAAGGACTACTTCACGTTCAGCGACACGAACATCGAGTACATCTGGAAGTTCCTGAAGATCGTCAACGAGCGCGGCTGGCTCTACATGGGCCACCGCTCGACCGAATGGTGCCCGCGCTGCGGCACGTCGCTCTCACAGCACGAGCTCACCCAGGCGGGCGTGTATCAGGACCGCGCCGACCCGTCGCTCTGGGTTCGCTTCCCGCTGCTCGACCGCGAGGGGGAGTTCGTGGTCGTGTGGACGACGACGCCGTGGACGCTCCCCGCCAACGTCGCCGCCGCCGTGCATCCCGACGAGGAGTACGGTCGGCGTGAAAACGGCGAGTGGGTCGCGGTCAAGCTCTTCCCCGACGACACATATGTGGAGCGCCTCAAAGGCGGTCAGATGGTCGGTTGGCGCTACGGCGGGCCGTTCGACGATCTCGGCCCGGGCGCGTCGGTCGAGCACCGGGTCATTCCATGGGACGACGTGACGATGGACCAGGGAACCGGGATCGTGCACATCGCTCCCGGCTGCGGTGGCGAGGACTTCGAGCTCTCGAAGGTGCACGACCTCGCAGTCCTGACGCCGGTGGACGAGTCGGGCCGCTTCTACGACGACTACGGCTGGCTGCACGGTCTCTCGACGACCGAGTCGGCGGACCAGATCATCGGCAGGCTCGGCGAGACCGGCTTCCTCGTCGACGCGGGGCTCTACACGCACGCCTATCCCCATTGCTGGCGCTGCGACACGCCATTGATCTTCCGGCTCTCCGACGACTGGTTCATCGCGGTCGACGAGATCCGGCCGAACCTGCTCGAGGAGAACACGAAGGTCGACTGGGTCCCGGAGTACATGGGCAAGCGCATGGACGACTGGCTGCGCAACATGGGCGACTGGAACATCTCGCGCCGCCGCTACTACGGCCTGCCGTTGCCGTTCTACCCGTGCGGGTGCGGTCACCTGAACGTCATCGGCTCGAAGGCGGAGCTGACCGAGCGCGCGTTCGAGGGAATCGAGCAGCTCGAGGAGCTGCGGCGGCCCTGGATCGACCGCGTGCCGATCCGCTGCGAGGTGTGCGGGGAGCCGGTGACGCGCATCCCCGAGGTTGGCGACGTCTGGCTCGACGCCGGGATCGTCCCGTTCTCGACGCTCGGGTGGGAGAACCCCGAATGGATCCCCGAGGGTTACGCCACCGGCGCGGCACGCGGCCTGACGAAAGCCGATCTTCCCGATCATGCGTACTGGGAGAAGTGGTTCCCGGCCGACTGGGTCTCCGAGATGCGGGAGCAGATCCGCCTCTGGTTCTACTCGCAGTTCTTCATGTCCCTTGTGCTGGTCGGGCGTTCGCCCTACAGGCGCGTGCTCGGCTACGAGAAGATGCTCGACGAGAAGGGCCATGAGATGCACAGCTCGTGGGGCAACACGATCGACGCTGAGGACGCGTTCGCGCAGATGGGGGCGGACGTGATGCGCTGGCAGTACTGCGCGCAGCCGCCTGACCGCAACCTGCTGTTCGGCTTCGGCCCCGCACACGAGATCAAGCGCAAGCTGCTCACGTTCTGGAACTCGGTGAAGTTCCTCGTCGACTACGGGAACATCGAAGGCTTCACGCCGTCGTGGGACCGCCTCGAGCCGGACGTCGACTTGCGCGCGCTGGACAAGTGGCTCGTCGAGCGCACGAAGCAACTCGTCGCCGAGGCGACGGACGCCTACGAAGCGACGCTGACCGTGGATGTGATCCGCGCGTTCGAGTCGTTCGTCGACGACGTCTCCAACTGGTACATCCGTCGCTCGCGCCGCCGCTTCTACTCCTTCGACGAGGCTGCGTTCAGGACGCTCTGGTACGCGCTTGTCCAGTCGCTGCGCGTCGTCTCGCCGGTGATGCCGTTCCTCACCGAGCACCTCTGGCGCAACCTCGTACCTGGCGGCCCGAGCTCGGTGCACCTCGCGCCTTGGCCCGAGCCGGTCGAGCCTGACCGCGAATTGCTCGCGGAGATCGCCGAGGTCCGCCGGGTCGTTGAGCTCGGCCGGCAGGCACGCTCCGCGTCGCAGCTCAAGCTGCGCCAGCCGCTGCGCCGCCTCGTCGTCGGGGGCGCGTCCGATCGCGCGCGTGCGCACACGGCCGAGATCTCGGAGGAGCTCCGCGTCAAGGACGTCGAGTTCGGCGCGGTCGAGGCATCGGAGCTCCGCGTGAAGCCGAACCTCCCGGTGCTCGGCCCCAAGCTCGGCCCGGCCCTGCGCGAGGTGCGCGAGCAGCTGCAGCGCGGCGCGTTCGAAGAGCTGGCGGGCGGGCGCTTCCAGGTCGACGGCTATGTGCTCGAGCCCGACGAGGTGCTCGTCGAGCGCGTGGGCCGCGAGGGCTGGGCGGTCGCGAGCGAGGAGGGTGTCACTGTCGCGCTGGACACTGCGCTCGACGACGAGTTGTTGCTGGAGGCACGCTTGCTCGACCGCGTGCACGAGGTGAACGTGCTGCGCAAGGAGTCGGGCCTGGAGATCACAGACCGCATCAAGCTCTGGATCCCCGACGAGGATCTGCTCGCGCGCTACTCGGACCGGCTCGCCTCGGAGACGCTCGCCGTGTCCCTCGAGCCCGGCGAGCTGCGGATCGAGAAGGCCGTCTAAGAAGTCCCTAGCTCTGGGCGTCGGCGAGCGCGAGCTCGCGGCGGAGCTCGACCGGCAGGCGGAACTCGACGTCTTCGTCGACGAGCCGGTACGGCTCGATCTCCGTCGTGCCTCGGGCGCGGAACCAGTCGCAGACGCGGTCGACGAGCTTCTCCGGCGCGGATGCGCCCGAGGTGACCCCCACGACCTCGATGCCCTCGATCCACGCTTCGTCGATCTCAGTCTCGTCGTCGATCAGGTACGCGGCGACGCCGTTCGCGCGCGCGACCTCGACGAGGCGGTTCGAGTTCGACGAGTTGCGAGACCCGATCACGAGCAGCAGCTCGATCTCCGCGAGCATCTCCTTCACCGCCCACTGGCGGTTGGAGGTCGCATAACAGATGTCTTCCTTCTTCGGGGCGTGGATGTCGGGGAAGCGACGGCGAAGCACCGTGATGATCTCACCGGTTTCGTCCACCGAGAGCGTCGTCTGCGTGACGTAGGCGAGCCGGGTTCCCCGAGGGAAGCTCAGCGCGTCGGCGTCGGCGACGGACTCGACGAGCACAATCGATTCGGGTGCCTCGCCCATCGTGCCGACGACCTCCTCGTGCCCCTCGTGGCCGATCAGGAGGACGGTGTAGCCGGCGGCCGCGTAGCGACGGGCCTGCACGTGCACCTTGGTGACGAGCGGGCAGGTCGCGTCGATCGTGTTCAGCTGCCGGACGGCCGCATTCACGTGCACCGATGGTGCGACGCCGTGTGCCGAGAAGACGACGGTCGCGCCTTCCGGCACCTCGGTCTCCTCGTCGACGAAGACCGCGCCGCGCGCCTCGAGATCGCGGACGACGTGCAGGTTGTGGACGATCTGCTTGCGGACGTAGACCGGCGGTCCGTAGAGCTGGAGGGCCTTCTCGACCGTGTCGACGGCCCGCTCGACCCCGGCGCAGTAGCCGCGCGGTGAGGCAAGGAGGACTTTTCTGACCACGAATCCATCGTAGCCAGGTGTCTGACACCGGTTAGGCGGGGACGCTCGGATCGCCGCTCGCACGGTGTCTGACACCCGGTTAGCCGCCCGGGCGCTTCGAAAAGGTGTCAGACACGAAAGGCGGTGTCTGACACCAGAAGACGAAGAGGCCCGCTGCTTCGGGGGGTCGTCGCAGCGGGCCTCTCGTGAGTGCTCACCGCGACAGATGGCCAGGAACGCGCGCCGCGGTTCGCATCGCCCAGTGCCGTGCACGCTAACGGGCGCCGTCAACGGGGGAAATAGGCCGAGAGGCCCATCTTTGCAAGGTGGGCGCGTATCGATCCGTCGGCGTACCATTTGGCCCTCGGTGAGCCAGGCAACCGAAGCGGTTCTGTTCAACGGCCTGCCGTTGCTTCTGCTCGCCGCCGCCTACGCGGCGGTAACGGGAGCGGTGCTGCCGCTGCTCTGGCGCGACCGGGCGCGGGCCCACCCGATCGACTGGGCGATCGTCCTCGTCTTTCCCGGGTTCGCGATGGCTTCGGGGATCTTCGGGGTGCTCGTGCTCCGCGAGCGGCAGCCCTTCGGCGGGCACACCTGGCTGTCGTTCGCCGCGGTGGTGCTCGCGCTACTGCCGGCGCTGCTCCTGCTTGCCCGCTGGCGTGACCGTGCGTTCGTCGTCGGCGGCATCGGCCGGACGCTGGAGGCGGAGGAGCGGGTCTCGACGCGTGATCGTGAGCTGGGGGCGGTGGCCGAGCTCTCGAACGTGCTCGGGCGCGCGCACGACCTCGTCGAGGTAACGCGTCCGCTCGTTCGGCAGGTGACGAACCTGCTCGACGTCGGCTTCGCAGGCGTCGCGGTCGTCAGCGAGGACGGTGACAGGGCAGTCGGTGTCTACGGCGAGCTGAACGGCGATACGGCGGCTTGGTGGTCCGACATGCACGTCGACCTGCGCACGGAGCCCTCGGGGATCGCAAGCGCCGTGTTCGATGCGGCGCCGGTGACGGTGTACGACGTCGCGAGCTCGACGCTCGTGAACCCGCGCCTCGTCAAGCACGTGGGCGCCCAGAGCGGCGCGTGGATCCCGATGATCGCGGAGGAACGCGTGATTGGGGTCCTCTCGGTCGCAACGACGACGAGCAAACGCGCGTTCTCGGCCGAGGAGCTCGCCTTGTTGCAGGCCATCGCCTCGGAGGCTGCGCTCGCGCTTGACCGTTTGCGTTCGGCAGCAGCGCTCTCGGATGCGCTCGCGCGCGAGCAGCGGGTCGCCGACATCGTCCGCCATGTCCGCGCGGAGCTCGATCCGGGCGAGATCGTGCGTGTCGCGCGCGAAGAGCTCATGCGTGCGCTGCATCTCGATTCGATCGAGGTCACCGCCGATGGTGTGCAGGTCGCGCGAGCGGCGGCGCTGACGCCCAGCGAGCAGTTCCTCGTCGACACGGTCGAGCACGAAATCGGATCGGCTCTCCAGACTGCGCGACTCCTCTCCGAGAACGAGCGGCGGCTCGAGCAACAGGGCGCGTTGCTCCATGCAGCGCAGGTCGTGACCAGCGAGCTCGAGATCGAAACGGTCCTGCAGCGCCTCGTCGAGGAGGTGACGAAGCTGCTGGAGGCCGATGCGGCCGACTGCTACCTGCTCGACGGCGAGCGGAACGTGCTGCGGTGCGCCGCGGTCCACGGGTTCGATCCCGGGCTTGTGGGATTCGAGTTCACGCCGGAGCTCGGTGTGGCCGGTGCGGCGCTCGCGCAGGCGCGCCCGGTGTTGTCCGACGATTACGAAGCGATCGCTGCGCCCGTGCCTCACGTTGCGTACGAGGGATTCTCACGCGCGCTCGTGGCGCCGATGGTGTGGGCGGGCGAAACGCGCGGGGTGCTCGGGATTGGCGTCCGTGACGGCGACCGGAGATTCTCGGACTCCGATGTGGAGCTGCTCGAGGCGTTCGCGTCGCTCGCGTCGCTGGCATTGCGCAATGCCGAGAGTTACGCCGAGCGTTCGCGGCAGGCTCGGGTGCAGCGCGGCTTCTACCAGATCGCATCGCTGCTCGGAGAGCCGCTCTCCCTCGCGGAGACCTACGACGCGGCCGCGCGGGCGGCAGCCGCGGCGCTCGGCGGCGACTTCGCAGCTGTGCTGGTGCAGTCGCCCGCCGGACTCGCCCTCGTCGGCGGGCACGCCCTGCCCGATGCGGTACGCGAGCTCGATTTGCCGCGCGCGCTGAGCGAGGCGGCGTCCGACGGACAGGTGCTCGCGGCCAGCTGCATCGCCGACGACGACCGTTTCGACCAAGCGTGGCGCGACGGACCGCTCGCGTCCCTGCTCGGGATCCCGATTCCGGGTGACGGTGGTCTCGTGCTCGTCTTCTTCCGCGAGGAGCGGGAGTTCGTGCGCGAAGATCTCGAGCTCGCGCAGCAGGTCGCCGGCGCGGCCCGCGGCGCGCTCGACCGGAGCCGCCTCTTCGAGGCGGAGCGCACCGCTCGTTCGCTGCAGCAGCAGCTGGCGCGCACCGGCAGCCTGCTCGCCACCGAGCTCGACCCGGTCGCGGTGCTCGAAGCCGTGGTGGGCGAGGCGGTCAGCCTGCTCGACGTCGACACAGCTGCGCTGGCGGCTCTCGAAGGCGACGAGCTCGTTGTCACCGCAGCGGTCGGCGAAGGGGCCGAGGTCGCACTGGGTGCGCGGTCGCCGTCCACCGGCTGGGTCGCCGGCGACGTCGTCCAGTCCCGGGCTCCGGTCGCGTACGAGGACGCGGCGGTCAAGGATGGGCTCGCCGAATCGGATGTCCTGCTCGCGTTTGGACATCGGGCGTACCTCGGAGTGCCGCTGGCCGGACGGGAGGGCGGGCTGCACGGTGTCCTGTCGGTCTACGCCGCCGGGCCGCGCGCCTGGCGCGAGGAGGAGGTACAGGCGCTCGTAGCGCTGGCCGCCAGCGCCTCGATCGCGCTGTCCAACGCCGAGCTGTACCAGCGCGTCGCGGTCGAGCGGGAGCAAAGCCTCGCGATCCTCGCCAACATCGCCGACGGAATCGTTGCCGTCGATCGAGACGGCCACGTCGTGCTCTGGAACCGTGCCGCGGAGGAGATCACCGGCGTGCCTGCCTCCGAAGCGGTCGGGCGCCCGCCCGCCCAGGTGCTGCAGCGTGACCTCGAATCGGACAGCGGCGGCACGAACCGTTTGATCGCGATCCCGCGCGGCGACGACGACGTGTGGCTTTCGCTCTCCGAGGCAGTGATGCGCGACCCGACCGGCGCGGTGTCGGGCCGGATCTTCGCGTTCCGCGACATCTCCGCCGAGCACGTCGTCGAGCAGATGAAATCCGACTTCGTCTCGACCGTCTCCGTCGAGCTGCGCACCCCGCTGACGTCGATCTATGGCTTCGCGCAGACGTTGCTGCGCGAGGACGTCGCATTTGGCGAGGTCGAGCGGCGGACGTTCCTGGAGTTCATCGCCCGGGAATCGGAGCGGCTGACGGCGATCGTCGACGCGCTGCTGAATGTCGCGCGCCTCGATACCGGCGATCTGACCGTGAGCCTGGTGCCGACCGACGTCGCGTCGGTCGTCAGCGAGGTCGTGACGAGCGCGTCCCCGACCGGCAACGGCCACCGTTTCGTTGCCGAGCTCGACGTCGAGGGCGCAGCCGTTCAGGCCGATCCCGACAAGCTGCGCCAGGTGCTCGACCAGCTGGTCTCCAACGCGGTGAAGTACTCGCCCGAGGGCGGCACCGTCACCGTGTCGGCGCGCCGTATCGACGACGCGGTCGAGGTGGCCGTTGCCGACGAGGGCGTCGGCATCCCGCAATCGGAGCGCGAGCGGATCTTTTCGAAGTTCTACAAGGCCGGTGGTGCGCAGGGCACGGGACTCGGCTTGTTCATCGCGCAGGGGCTCGTGCGTGAGATGGGCGGCAGGATGTGGGTCGACTCCGAGGAAGGACGCGGCTCGCGGTTCGCGTTCGAATTGCCTCTGGCCGGGCGCGCGATGGGTGAAAAAGCGACGATGGAGGCATAAACGCACGGTGGCTACACGCGTTCTGGTGATCGACGACGAAGCGCCGATCCGGCTCCTCTGCCGGGTCAACCTCGAAGCCGAGGGGATGGAGGTGCTCGAGGCGGCGGACGGACCGAGCGGTCTCGCGACTGCTCGCGCCGAGACGCCCGACGTGATCCTGCTCGACGTGATGATGCCGGGGCTCGACGGCTGGCGTGTCGCAGAGGAGCTGCTCGACGACGAGCGCACCGAGAGGATCCCGATTGTCTTCCTCACCGCGCGAGCCGAGCTGCGCGACCGCGCGCGCGGGATCGACCTCGGCGGCGTCGATTACGTGACGAAGCCGTTCAATCCGGTCGAGCTCGCGCCTCTCGTCCGTGATCTCCTGGGACGGGTGGGCCGCGGCGAGCGCGACGATGTTCGCCGCGAGAAGCTCACCGAGCTGCGCTCGCTGCTGGAACGCGACTGACGCAACTACCGGCCCCCGGGCCGGGCCACTGCGTATTTTCTAGCCCGCGAAGTCGGCGGTGACCACGTGCGCCCCGCGATAGCCGCGGAAGGTGCCGACGAGGTCGCTGATGCCGACGCGGCTGAAGGACGGCCGGAGGAGGTTCGCCCGGTGCTCCGGGCTGGCGAGCCACGCGAGGATGATCGCCTGCGCCGTCCCGCGCGGGCCGGTGCCCCAGGCGAGGTTCTCGCCGGCGAGTCGCCCGCTCACCTTGAACTGCGCCATCCGGCTGCCGAACGCTCCGTGCTGGAAGATGTTCGAGCCGAGCATCTCCCTGCTGTGCCACTGCGCTGCGCGCTGCAGATGCGTGTCGGCTGTGAGCGGGCCGAGTCCATGCTGCGCGCGGACGCGATTCATCTCGCGGAGCAACGACGACTCGGAATGGGTCGAGCCCGCCAGGGCGGTGGCCGGAACGACCAGTGCGAGCACGGCGAGGACCGCGAGAAGCTGCTTGAACATCCCGGGAAGCTCGCAGCGATATCGCTTGAAATCCACCCCCAAAAGGGGGATCTTCGCCCACAACTTGTGCGAATCTGCTCTTTCTCTCTTCGCTAGCGCGCCGTTTGGGCCACGCCGATCGCCGCCAGGACGACGCCCGCGCCGACGAGCTGCAGGCCGCCCAGCGACTCCGACAGCCACGTCCAGCCAACGATGGCGCCGACGACCGGCTCGAGCATCGCGACGATGCCGACGCGCGTGGCGGGCAGGTGCCGGAGCGCGCTGATCAGGAGGAAGAACGGCACGACGGTGCCGACGACGATCATCAGCGCGGCGAGCACCCAGACCGGCAGGTGCCACGCGTGCAAGTTGCCCTGCAGCGAGGTCGTCTCGGTCAAGCGGTGACCGGGGAACGACCACCACGGGTCGAGCACCGCCCAGAAGACCGACGCGAACAGAAAGCCCCACGCGAGCAGCGAGATGGGATCGCGGTTGCCGACGACGTGCTCGGCGAGCAGCACGTACGTCGCGTACGCGAACGCGCCGGCAAGCGCGAACAGCACTCCGGCCGTCGAGAGTGAGGTGCCGCCGCCGAACAGGTTGACGATCAGCGCCAGTCCGGTCAACGCGAGGCCGAGCGCGAACCAAATGCGCCGCCGCACCGTCTCCTTGTAGAAGAAGCGCGCCCAGAGAGCGACGAGCAGCGGCGCGAGGTACTCGATCAGCAGCGCGACGCCGATCGCGAGCCGGTGGATTGCAAGGAAATAGAACCACTGGACGAATGCGAGACCGGCGATGCCGAACGTGACGACGAACGGCAGCTCGCGGCGCGTCAGCCGCAGGCGTCCGGGCGCGGTGACGGCGAGGATCGCGACGAGTGCGAGCGCCGCGCCCAATGACCGCAGCTGGGCGAGCCGCTCCGACGAGAGCCCCGTCGAGAGGATCGTCTTCGAGATCCCGCCGTTGATCCCCCAGAGGACGGCGGCCGTGGCCGCCATCAGGTAACCGAGGCGCGGGCGCCGGCGCCGGGCCGGCTCGACGGGAAATGGGGCTTCGCTCATCGACCGGCGAACGTACCTTGTCGTCATGGAGCCACGGCGGGATGTCGGTGTCGTCCTCTCGGGCGGTGGCGTGAACGGCGTGATGATGGAGCTCGGGTTCCTGCAGCGCCTGCGCGAGAGCGTGCTCTGGCCCCGCGTCGCCGCCATCTTCGGCACCTCGTCCGGCGCGCTCAGTGGTTCGCTGGCCGCTCTCGACCGGCTCGACGAGCTCGAGAGGTTCCTGATGGCGCTGCAGCCGGAGCAGACGTTCCGGCCGAACCGGCTCTGGCGCCTGCCGTTTCTCGGGCTGCACGACTACGCGCTTCCGCAGACGATCGACGTCTGGTTCGGTGGCATGACGCGCATGGCGGAGCAGCTCGCGAAGGCGCCCGTCGAGCTCGTCGTCGTCGCGACGGACCTGAGCGACGACTACGCGATCGAGGACGGGTTCGAGCTCGTCTATTCGTCGCGGACGACCCCGCCGGCGGAGCTTGCGCAAGCGGTGCTCGCCTCGGCCGCGGTATCGGCGCTTGTGATGCCGGTGCGCGTTGGCGAACGCATCGCGACCGACGGCGCCTGGGTGCGCAACTTCCCGCTCGCGCACGCATACAGCCACGAGGACGTGGAGTTGATCGTCGCGTTCCGGTACCTCGCGCAGTACCCGCGCCTCGGCGTCGTCGCGCTGCAACCTTTGCGCAAGCGGCTGATGCGGTTTCGCAAGATCCCGCCGGTCCGCGCGCTGATTGCGGAGATCGACGAGGCCGAGGCTCGCGCTGCGCGTGGCGAGCCTGCGCACCTCGCGGACATGATCGTGCGCCTCGCGCGCGTCACGATCCGTCGCAATACGCAGACCGAGGAGCGGATCGCGGAGGCGACCGACCAGTCGCTGCGCGAGCTGCGCTCGTTACGGCACGACGTGCTCGGCCTGGTCGACGAGCCGGGCCTGCACGAAGCGGTCGCCGCGCGCTTTGCCGCTGCGAACTTTCCGTTCCGCAAGGAGCGGCTCGTCCCGCGGATCGTCGTGCGCGGCACGACAGACGGGCCCGGCCTCGAGCCGGGGCTGCGCAACCAACCGCGCTGGTCGGACGAGGAGAAGCGCGCCTTGATCCGGCGCGGGTGGGAGCTCGCGGACCAGGAGCTCGATGCAATCGTGGTGGACGCCTACACTGACGCGGACGGGACGTAGCTCAGCCTGGTAGAGCGCTGCCTTTGGGAGGCAGAAGCCGTCGGTTCGAATCCGACCGTCCCGACCTTAGAGGAGTTGCCAGTCGCCGTTACGCAGGATGGGCACGGCCTCACCTTCCACCGTCACGCCGTCGACCTTGAGGTCGCTCGAGCCGATCATGAAGTCCGTGTGGATCGACGACTGATTCACGCCCCGCTCGACCCGCTCCTCGGGCGGGAGATCGTGTGCCCACGGCAGGGCTTGCACGATTGCTGCGCCCAGGGCGATGTGTGACGCGGCGTTCTCGTCGAACAGCGTGTCGTAGAAGACGAGCCCGGTGTTGCCGACCGCGGAGTGCCCGTCGACGAGCGCGACCTCGCCGAGGCGCGCGGCGCCGGCGTCGGTCGCGATGTGCGTTCGCATGACCTCTTCGCCGCTCGTTGCCGTGACCTCGACGGCGCGCCCGCCCTCGAAGCGCACCGCGAGGTCCCGCACGATGTTCCCCTGGATCTGCAGCGGCAGCGTGGAGCGCGCCGTGCCCTCGGTGCGGCGCCAGTCCGGGGTCGTGAAGACCTCTTCGGTGGGCATGTTCGCGACGTGCTTGATGCCGATCGATTCGTCGAGTGCGGCCTGCCATTCGGAGTCCGGGTGGAGCCCGATCGTCAGGTCGGTGCCGGGCCCGCGGTAGCGCAGGTGGTCGAAGCGGCGCTCGTTGAGCGACTGCGCGCGCTGCTGCAAGCGGTCGATGTGCTCGCGCCAGGCGGCGACCGGGTCGGGCTGGTCGAGCCGCACGGCCTGCCCCACCGCCTCCCAGAGCCGCTCGACGTCGGGCTCCCCGAGCACCGTCTGCGCCCACCCCTCGTTGGGGTACGCGACGATCGTCCAGTTGCAAAGGCCATCGGTCAGCTCGAGCGATGCCTCGGCGACCTCGCGCATGCGCGCCTTGCCGACGCGCTCGCCGTCGAGGTCGGAGAACAGCTCGGGCTCCGGATTGCCGGTGATTGCACAGAGTGCGCCGCCGATCTCGCCGAACTCCTTCAAGCGGCGGACGAGCCAGGGTGGGGAGAAGCCGAGCTGGTCCTCGGCGGCCCGCTCGATGTGCGCGCGCCGAACGTGCTGGTCCGAGTAGAGGACGTCCACGTAACGGGCGCCGGCCTCATACGCCTCGCGGGTGATCGCACGCGCGAGCGGCGCGTGCTCGATCAGCGCATTGACCCCCAGCGTCTGTCCCGGCTGGAGATTGAGGCCGACCTGGACCACGAGCCGCGCGTACGCCTGAAGACGCTGATCTACCGCGGACACGGCGAGGACGATAGCTGGAGGCTTGATGTGAAATCTCCCGACCGAGCAGATCCGTACACTGACGCGCCGTGAAGAGGTTTGCCCTTGTCGCACTACTGGCCGTTGCCGCAGCGGGATGCGGAAGCGGCTCGACGAGCTCCGCCGTGTATACACGGGCGGCGACGAAGCAATGCGTCGAGACCAAGCTCGGAATCCATAGCTTTCCGTCGCTCGGCGACGACTTCGTGGCGTCGACCGCTTCGGGTGGCGCGCTGCGGATCCGGCTGGCGGACAACGCGGTAACCCTGCTCTTCGGGCAGAGCGCCGACGAGGCGAGCAACCTGGCAGATGCCTACCGGCGCTTCCATGCGAAAAATGTCGGCGTGGAGGACATCCTGAGAACGCAAGGGAACGCGGTGATGCTGTGGCAGTTGCATCCGAGCACAGTGGACGAGAGCAAGATCTCGAACTGTCTCAAGTAGCGCCTTCCTCAGCGAGGAACCGCCGGAACCAGAAGAGAAAGACGACGAAGAGCACGACTGCCTGCTCGCTCGCCATCGTGACGCCCGCGATCTGCTGATCGGCGAGCGCCGAGAGGCCCAACACCCGCGGTCGCGCGTCGACGTAGAAGTCGTAGACCGGCTTCGGAAGCAGCGCGAGCAGGAGGCCGAGCGGCGAGGCGAACAGGAACGCTGCGAATGCATAGGCGGCCCGGGCACCCGAGGCAAGCCGGCGCGGTATGTCCTGCACGAGCGGCCACCACATCAAGATTCCCGTTGCGAAGTAACACGCGTGCTCGAGGTGGATCAGCCACGTCTGCTGTCTCAGCGCCGCCTCGTAGACGAAGGGGATGTGCCATACGAAGTAGTCGACGAGCCACAGCGGGAGCGCAACCGCCGGCTGCGTCGCAAGCCGCCAGAGGCGCCGGCGTGCCAAACCGGCTGCCATCGCCGCGGAAATCCCCAGCACCGCGAAGAGCGGCGCCCACTCGGCGAGAATCACATTCTGGAGCAGGTGCGCGGTCAGCAGGTAGTGCAGGCCGAGGTGATGCAGCGGCGTCCAGAACGCGATCGCCAGCAACACCATCGACGCCGCGTAGCACCCAATCTGTCGGCGCGACGCGCCGAAACGCCCGACTGCGTAGAGGTAGAGCAGTGAGAGCGTCGGGATGACGACCGTCGTGTCGACGTCCGCTTGCCACGCGTACACGGAGTGCGTGTGGGCGAGCAGCACCGCGGCTACGCTAGTCGTCGCGCGCGGGTGTAGCTCAATGGTAGAGCTCCAGCCTTCCAAGCTGGCCACGCGGGTTCGATTCCCGCCACCCGCTTGACGGACCTAGCGCAGGCGGTCGGCGAACCGTTCGAGCTCGGACGCGTGCAGTCCGATCTCGCCCGCCTCGATCGCGGCCTTCACTTCGCGTGCGAGCAGGCGAGCCTCGCTGTCCTGGTCGGGGTCGAGCACGGTCGAGAGCGACGCGATCACGCCGTTTCCCTCATGCAGCTGGATGTCGACCGTCGTCAGGTCCTTCTTGTCGTCGAAGTACGCGTCGTCGGGAACGCCGACCCAAATGGTCACCGTGCCCCCGTTCGGAAGGGCGGCGTGCTCGATCACCGGCGAGGTGCGCAGTGTCACCTGGGCACCGTAACAACGTCCGACGGGTTGGCGATGCTGACAACCGTGACGCCCGAGCGCGTGGTCGACTTTCGCACCCGCACGGTCCTGCGGATCCTGCTGATTACGCTCTGCGTGGCGATCACGCTGGAGGTCGTCTGGATCGCGCGGCACGTGCTCGCGTGGGTGGTGATCGCCCTGTTCCTCGCGCTGGCGTTGAACCCGCTCGTCAGCTGGATCCAGCGCCGCACGTCCCTTCCTCGCGGGCCGGCGATCGGAGTCGCGTACCTCATCCTGCTGATCGTGATCGTTGCCGTCGGCGCCACCTTCCTGCCGAAGCTGATCGACGAGGTGAACGGCTTCGTCCAGGCGCTCCCGAACTACGTCGAGGACTTGACCCACGGCCGCGGGCGCCTGGGCTTCCTCGAGACCAAGTACCAGATCGTCGAGAAGGTGCGCGCCCAGGTGGAGAAGGGCGGCGCAGCACGGGTCCTTGGCCTCTCGGGCGCGGCGCTCAGCGTGACGAAGAGCATCGTCACGCTGGTTGTCGCAACCCTGACGATCATCTTCCTGACGTTCTTCATGCTGCTCGAAGGGCGCGGCTGGATGGAGCGCATCTACGGGCTCTTTTCCGACCAGTCGCAGCCGCGGGTGCGCAAGATCGGCGACGACATCTACAAGACGGTGGGCGGCTACGTCACCGGCAACATCGTGATCAGTCTCATCGCCGGCGCTTCGGCGACGATCGTGCTGTTGATCATGGGCGTGCCGTACGCCGTCGCACTCGGGCTCCTCGTCGCAATCCTCGATCTCATCCCGCTCGCCGGAGCGACCGTGGCCGGGATCGTGGTCACCCTCGTCGCGTTCCTGCACGCGATTCCAGCCGGAGTGGTCGTCGCAATCTTCGTGATCGTCTACCAGCAGATCGAGAACCACTTCCTCCAGCCGGTGATCTACGGGCGGACGGTGCAGCTCTCGGCGCTCGCGGTGCTCGTCTCCGTGCTCGTGGGAGCAGAGCTGGCCGGGATTCTCGGCGCGCTCGCGGCCATCCCCGTCGCGGGGTCACTGCAGGTGCTGATCCGCGACCAGCTGGCCTACCGCCGCGGTCCCGCGGCGCAGCCTGCCGTGGTGGCGGCGGGAGAGCCTCCGGGGTAGCCGTCTTTACCCGTTAGGGGTAGGCCGAGTACCACTTGCAAGCATGGGCCATGGTGGCGCGCAAAATGCCCCTTCTGGCCGATATCCCGGAAGGCGCCTGGTGCCGATGCCCGGTACATGGATGTCAGGGGGGCCAAGACCTTCATCGCAGTTGGGCTGGTTGCGCTCGTGGGCGCGCTGGCCGCGCCGGCTGCGCATTCGAGCAGGGCCGGTAACCGGGTCGTGCTCTCGAGCCTCGAGAGCGGCGTCCTCTTTGAGCTGAACAAGATTCGCGCGCAGCACGGCCTGCAGCCGGTGAAGATCAGCGGGCGCCTCACGGCGTCCGCAGTGCAGCACTCGAGCGAGATGGGTGCGGACGGGTACTTCGAGCACAACTCCGATGACGGCACCGCATTCTGGAAGCGGATCGGTCACTGGTACGGCTCGAGCGGCTACGGCTACTGGTCGGTGGGCGAGAACCTCCTCTGGTCATCGCCGCAGGTCGACCCCGCGGGAGCGATGCAACTCTGGATGAACTCGCCCGAGCACCGCGCGAACATCCTCAAGGCACGCTGGCGCGAGATCGGGATCTCAGCGGTGCACTTCGCGTCGGCCCCCGGCACCTTCAGGGGGCTCGAGGTCACAATCATCACCACGGATTTCGGCATCCGCCGCTAGCGCGGCGCTGCGACCCGAGTACCCTTCGGGCACGCGCCCGTAGCTCAGTGGAAGAGCGGCGGCCTTCTAAGCCGTTGGTCGGAGGTTCGAATCCTCCCGGGCGCATGCCGAGGTTTTCCGAAGCGGCGCTCCCGGTACCCGACTCGGTAACAACTCCGAGGAGGATTCGATGGCAGACCAGAGCCTGAAGGGCAAGCGCGTCGCGATCGTCGCGGCCGACATGGTGGAGCGCGTCGAGCTGACCAAGCCGCGCAAGGCACTGCAGGAAGCCGGTGCCGAGACCGAGCTGATCTCGCTGAAGCCGGGCGCGATCAAGACGTTCAACCACTTCGACCCGGCAGAGTCTGAGCGAGTCGACAAGGCGGTCGAGGAAGCCGACGCGTCCGACTACGACGCATTGATGATTCCGGGCGGCGTCGGCAATCCGGACCAGCTGCGCGGCGACGAGAACATGGTCGCGTTCGTGCGCGACTTCTTCGAGCAGGGAAAGCCGGTCGCTGCGATCTGCCATGCACCTTGGGTGTTGATCGACGCCGGCGTCGTCCGCGGCAGGACGATGACGTCGTGGGCGACGGTCGGCACCGACTTGCGCAATGCGGGCGCAAACTGGGTCGACAAGGAAGTCGTCGTCGACACCGGGCTCGTGACGAGCCGTAAACCGGACGACATCCCGGCGTTCAACAAGAAGATGATCGAGGAGTTCGCCGAAGGGAGGCACGCCGAGCAGGCGCAGAAGGTGCGGGCCTCGTCCTGACGCGGGCTGCGCTGCTCGACCTGGACGGCACGCTCGTCGACTCGAACTACGAGCACGCATTTGCGTGGTACCGGGCGTTCCGCCGTCACGACATCGTCGTGCCGATGTGGTGGGTGCACCGCCACATCGGCATGGGCGGCGACCAGATCGTCAAGGCGATCGCCGGCGAGGAGGTCGAGCGCGAGCACGGCGATTCGCTCCGGGCTGCACAGCCGGAGGAGTTCAAAGCATTGCGTGCCGAATGCGTGCCCTTGGAGGGCGCGCACGACCTCCTCGTCGAGCTGAAGCGCCGCCGCCTGATCGTCGTGCTCGCATCGTCCTCCAACCAGGACGACCTCGATTACTTCCTCGATGCACTTGAGGCGAGGGACATCGTCGACGACTGGACGACGGCAGACGATGTCGAACGGACGAAGCCACACCCGGACGTGATCCAGGCAGCGCTCGAGAAGGCGGGAACGCGGGACGCCGCGATGGTCGGCGATTCGCGCTGGGACATCGAGGCCGCCGCGAGCGCCGGTCTCGAAACGGTCTGCGTGATCACCGGCGGCTGGTCGGTGCAAGAGTTGCGCGACTCCGGCGCGCTGGCCGTCTTCGACTCGCTCGCCCGCCTCACGGAGCATCTGGACGAGACACCGCTCAGCGGCGACTGACCGCCGATACCATGGCCTTGCACGGTGGCGGTAGCTCAGTTGGTAGAGCCCCGGGTTGTGGTCCCGGTGGTCGCGGGTTCGAGTCCCGTTCGCCACCCCTGCTGAATCGATGCGCGCGACCTCGGCCCGCCGAGTCCCGCGCTACGCGAGTCCCGCGCTAGGCTCTGACGGCTCGGCCCCGTAGCTCAGAGGACAGAGCGGGAGCCTTCGAAGCTCCGTGCGGTGGTTCGATTCCACCCGGGGCCGCTCACTTCACCGAGGGACCTACCGGTGCGCCCGATTCGTAGGACAGGCATGAAAGCGCTCGCCGTCGCGGTGATCGCCGCGTGCATCGCCACGCCGGTCGCGCTCGCGAAGTTCCGAATGACGATGACGCTGGGCGACTCCACGCCGCGCGCCGGGCATCGGTTCACCGTCATCGTGCACACCGAGCAGGCAATCCCTCCGAACGACTACATCAAGCTGATCGCCGTTGCCCCAGGCGAGGACTGGTACCAGGTCGTCGGCACCGTGACGGGCGACGCGTCGCGCACCCATGCCGACATCCCGCATGACGGCTTCCAAATAAAGCTCGTGCGCGTGGGGCCGAAGATGTGGCGAGCGGTCACGCGGTTGCCCCGGCCCGGACGCTGGCGGCTGCTCGTCCCGAACGGAACGAAGGACGGCTTCATGATGCCCCCGCCGCTTGTGCGGTGGGTGCGCGTCTCGCCCTGAGCCGCGCATGGCCGCCTGCTACCCACCGGGCTACCCTGTCAACAACACGCGGGTGTGGCGGAACTGGCAGACGCGCCGGGTTTAGGTCCCGGTGGGCCCTTGGGCCCTTGGAGGTTCGATCCCTCTCGCCCGCATCACGGACCCTTGCCCTCGCCGCCTCGATTGGCTGGCAGACGCAGCTGAGCATATGGCCCCGGTGGGCGCTGGGCCCTTGGAGGTTCGATCCCTCTCGCGCCCATCACTGACCCTCGCCCGCGCAGCGTCGACTGGCTGGCAGACGCGGCTGAGCATATGGGTCCCGGTGGGCCCCTGGGCCCTTTGAGGTTCGATCCCTCTCGCCCGCATCACGGACCCTCACCTAGGCCCCCGGTGGGCGCTACGCCCTTGGAGGTTCGATCCCTCTCGCCCGCATCACGGACCCTCGCGGCCTCTCGCGCCCATTGCTGACCCTCGAGCCCGCTCGCCCGCGTCCACGATCGCCTCGATCAGGTCCTCGTGGAGCGCGCCCTTCTCGAGGTACCGGTCGGCTCCTGCGGCAAGTGCGTCGTCCGAGGCCCGGTCGAAGCCGCTTCCGCTCATGATCAGGACCCGGATCCGGCTGTTCAACTGGCGCAGCCGCTTGGTCGCCTCGACCCCGTTCGTTCCCGGCAGTCCGATGTCGACGAGCGCAACGTCGACGTCCTGGAGCATCGGGTGCTCCCAGGCCTCGGCCGCCGAGCCGACGTCGTCGATCACGATCAGCCGCTCGTCGGCGTCCAAGAGGGCGCGGAGCACCAATCGGAACCCGGCATGGTCCTCGACCAGCAGGACTCTGATTGGCTCCCCCTGGTGCGCGGCATCCACCGCCGAATACTTGCCGGTATGTGGAGAACCCGAACTCCCTCGAACGAGGGAATCAGGGCAGGATCGTCAGCACATCCTCCAGCGGGAGGCGCTCTTTCAGCGGCGGAGCGCTCACCGGAGGGCCCAGATGGATCAACGCGACGACGCGCTCGTTGTCGCCGAGACCGAGCACTTCGCGCACCGGCGGCTCCGAGAAGCAAGCCGGCGTCCGCCAGTACGAGGCGAGCCCGCGCTCGGTCGCACCCAGCAGCACCCCATAGACCGCAGCGGCCGTCGCGTGCAGGTCTTCCTCGTCCATGAGCGGATCGCCCGAGAGCGAGGCTGTTGCAAGCACGAGCGTCGGCGCGCGTCGCAGCTTCATCGCTTCTTTCGCCCCGGCGGCCGCCTCGATCCGTGCGCGTGTCTCCGGCCCCAGGGCTCGAAAGCGCCACGGTTGCGTCAGATGGTGGTTCGGCGCATAGCGCGCGAGGTCGAGCAGCTCCCGCAACGAGGCTTCGTCGAGAGGTTCTGCCCCGTACTGCTTGTGCGTCCTCCGGGAGCGGATGGCGGCTCCGACGTCCACGGCCCCTGACGGTACAGGTCTGGTTCAATGGCTCGAACCCGATGACTGCACAGGTTGAACAGCTCGCCGAAGACAAGGTCCGCCTCACGGTGGACGTTCCTGGGCACGACGTGCATCACGCTGTCGAGCACGCGGCGAACGATCTCGCGCAGAGCGTCCGCATCCCGGGCTTCCGCAAGGGAAAGGTGCCGATGCCGCTGCTCGTGCAGCGCATCGGGAAGGAACGCCTCTATGCCGAGGCGGTCGAGAGTCACATCGGCGGCTGGTTCTGGAACGCGGCGACCCGCGCGCGGTTGAACCCCGTCGCCCAGCCCGAGTTCGAATACGACCTGCCCGCGAGCGAGAGCGACGACTGGACGTTCTCCGCGACCGTCGAGGTCCAGCCGAAGCCCGAGCCCGCGGACTGGACGACGCTCGAAGTGCCGAAGCACGAAGCCGAGGTGCCGCGGGGCGCCGTTGACGCAGAGCTCGAGATGCTGCAGAAGATCGCCGCGGAGATCGTTCCGGTCGAAGGCCGCGCTGCGCAGGACGGTGACACGGTCGTCGTCGACCTGATCGCGGAGGACGGCTCCGCGCAGCGCGACTACGTCGTCGAGCTCGGGTCGGAGCGGCTCGTCGAGGAGATCGAGAACGGCATCCGCGGGCTGTCCGCCGGCGAGGACCGCGAGATCGCCTATGAGCTGGCGGACGGAACGCGCCGGAGCGCGACCGTCGCCGTGAAGGAGCTGAAGGAGCGTGTGCTGCCGCCGCTCGACGACGATCTTGCGAAGGTGGCGTCGGAGTTCGACACGCTGGACGACCTGCGCTCCGAGATCGAAGGACGGTTGCGCTCGCAGATCGACGACGAGCTCGAAGGGGTCTTCCGCGCCGCAGCCGTCGACGAGCTCGTTCGGGCGACCGAGTTCATGCCCGCGGGGCCGCTCGTCGAACTGCGCACGCGCGAGCTGCTGAACGGGCTCGCCCGCAGCCTTCAGCAGCGAGGTATCGACGCGAACTCGTATCTGCAGCTGACGGGCCAGTCGCCTGAGGATCTCGAGGAGCGTCTGCGCTCCGAGGCCACGATGTCTGTCGCACGCGAGCTCGTGCTCGAGGCCGTCGCCGACAAGCTCGGCATCGAGGTCACTGACGACGAGATCCGCGAGGAGCTGCGTACCGCCGGCGAGAGCGACGAGGACATCGATGAGTTCGTCGAGCAGGGCGGCGCAGATCGCGTTCGCGAAGACATTCGGCTGAAGAAGGCGCTCGACCGCATCGCGGCCGAGGTCAAGCCGATTGCGCCCGAGCTCCACGAGGCACGCGAAGCAATTTGGACGCCGGAGAAGGAGCAACCGGCAGAAACCCCGAAACTCTGGACCCCAGGTAGCAAGGAGTAGCTGATGAGCCCGTTGATCCCCATGGTCGTCGAACAGACATCGCGCGGCGAGCGCGCCTTCGACATTTACTCGCGCTTGCTCGCCGAGCGCATCGTCTTCCTCGGGACCCCCGTCGACGACCAGATCGCGAACCTGATCATCGCGCAGCTTCTGCATCTGGAGTCCGAGGACCCCGACAAGGACATCTTCCTCTACATCAACTCGCCGGGCGGCTCGGTCTATGCCGGCCTCGCGATCTACGACACCATGCAGTTCGTCAAGCCGGACGTGCAGACGATCTGCGTCGGCATCGCGATGAGCATGGGCTCGCTGCTGCTTTCGGGCGGCGCGAAAGGGAAGCGCATGTCGCTGCCGAACTCACGGATCCTGATCCATCAGGTGTCCGGCGGGTTCCAGGGTCAGGGCACCGACATCGAGATCCAGGCCCGCGAGGTGATCGGCCTCAAGCGCCGCCTGGAGGAGATCTACGCTCACCACACCGGCAAGAGCCAGGAGGAGATTTCGCGCGATATGGAGAGGGACTTCTTCCTAAGTCCTGAAGAAGCGAAGGACTACGGGATCATCGACTCGGTGATCACAAACCGTGATGCAGTGCGTGGCGAGGCTGCCGCTTAATACGGCACCCCTAGCCGTTTTTCCAAAATCGGGGTAAAAAGGAGACTGGGATGGCGCGCGCGAGCGAAGGCAACGAGCAGCTTCTCTGCAGCTTCTGCGGGAAGTCACAGCGCCAGGTCAAGAAATTGATCGCAGGCCCCGGCGTCTATATCTGCGACGAGTGCATCGATCTCTGCAACGAGATCATCGACGAGGAGCTCACCGCTCCTCCCAGCTTCGACATCGAGAACCTCCCCAAGCCGCGGGAGATCTACGACGTCCTCAACGAGTACGTGGTCGGCCAGGAGCAGGCCAAGCGCACGCTGTCGGTCGCGGTCTACAACCACTACAAGCGCGTGCAGATGGCGCAGGCCGACGACGACGAGATCGAGCTGCAGAAGTCCAACATCCTGCTGCTCGGCCCCACCGGCTGCGGGAAGACCCTGCTCGCCCAGACGCTGGCCCGGATCCTCAACGTCCCCTTCGCGATCGCCGACGCCACCGCGCTCACCGAGGCCGGCTACGTGGGCGAGGACGTCGAGAACATCCTGCTCAAGCTCATCCAGGCCGCGGACTACGACGTCAAGAAGGCCGAGACCGGGATCATCTACATCGACGAGGTCGACAAGATCGCCCGCAAGGCCGACAACCCGTCGATCACCCGCGACGTGTCCGGCGAGGGCGTCCAGCAGGCGCTGCTGAAGATCCTCGAGGGGACGACCGCGTCGGTGCCGCCGCAGGGCGGGCGCAAGCACCCGCACCAGGAGTTCCTGTCGATCGACACGACGAACATCCTCTTCATCTGCGGCGGCGCGTTCGCGGGCATC
>JBJMKA010000006.1:0-677951 GCA_045805985.1 Gaiellaceae bacterium
TCAAGCGGAACCTGGAGGAGATCTTTGCCAGGCACTCGAACCAACCGCTCGAGAAGGTCTCGAAGGACATGGAGCGGGACTACTACATGAACGCGAACGAGGCCCACGAGTACGGGATCGTCGACCAGGTGATCGCGCACCGCTAGGCACACGTGGGCGTAGACGAAACGGCCGAACCGAGGTAGAAGAAGAGATATGGCACGCGCAACCGACGGCAACGAACAGCTTCTCTGCAGCTTCTGCGGCAAGAGCCAGCGCCAGGTGAAGAAGCTCATCGCCGGCCCCGGCGTCTACATCTGCGACGAGTGCATCGATCTCTGCAACGAGATCATCGACGAAGAGCTGACGACCCCGAGCACGCTCGACCTCGACAACCTGCCGCGCCCGACGGAGATCTACGACTCGCTCAACGAGTATGTGGTCTCGCAGGAAGAGGCGAAGCGCACGCTGTCCGTCGCCGTGTACAACCATTACAAGCGTGTTCAGATGGGGACCGAGGACGGCGAAGTCGAGCTGCAGAAGTCGAACATCCTCCTGCTCGGTCCAACCGGCTGCGGTAAGACACACCTCGCGCAGACGCTCGCGCGCATTCTCAACGTCCCGTTCGCGATCGCAGACGCGACCGCGCTCACGGAAGCCGGCTACGTCGGCGAGGACGTCGAGAACATCCTCCTCAAGCTGATCCAGGCGGCCGACTTTGACATCAAGAAGGCGGAGACCGGGATCATCTACATCGACGAGGTCGACAAGATCGCGCGCAAGGCCGACAACCCGTCGATCACGCGCGACGTGTCGGGCGAAGGCGTGCAGCAGGCGCTGCTCAAGATCCTCGAGGGGACGGTCGCGTCTGTGCCGCCGCAAGGCGGGCGCAAGCACCCGCACCAGGAGTTCCTGTCGATCGACACGACGAACATCCTCTTCATCTGCGGCGGCGCGTTCGCGGGCATCGACAAGATCATCGCGAAGCGGATCGGCAAGAACGCCGTCGGATTCGGCCGCGACATCTCCTCCAAGCGCGATGCCGAGAGCGCGGAGCTGCTCGCGGACGTCATGCCGGAGGACCTGCTGAACTTCGGATTGATTCCCGAGTTCATCGGCAGGCTCCCGGTGCTGTCCGCCGTGCACCAGTTGAAGCGCGACGACCTCGTGCAGATCCTGACCGAGCCGAAGAACGCACTGACGAAGCAGTACGAGCGCTTCTTCAACTACGACAACATCGACCTGCATTTCACCGAGGACGCGCTCTGGTCGATCGCCGACAAGGCGCTCCATCGCGAGACCGGCGCCCGCGGCCTGCGCTCGATCATCGAGAACGCACTGCTCGACGTGATGTTCGAGCTGCCTTCGCGCAAGGACGTCTCCAAGTGCGTGATCACGAAGGAGACGATCGAGAAAGGCCTCAAGCCGACGCTTGTCACGAGCGCGGGGGCCGATCTCGGCGAGCCCGACGAGCTCGCCGAAGAGTCTGCGTAGCCCAACCTCGAGGGCTTTCCTCGCAGTTCACTCGATTTCGGTGCCAGGCACCGATCGGGCATCCCACCCAGTGACGACTACGTTGCCGCGAAACGCCAGGCACCGCAAGGGCTTCGGGCGCTTTGTCACAGTTTTGTGACGGTGCCTGGCACCGACCGAGCCTCAGTTGGCTGCGCCCGGAACCCCCTGCGAGGGGTCGCAGACGTACGGCGCGAGCTGCGCGTCGGCCCACGCGCGTAACGGTGCGCCGAGGTCGACGGTCTGCGTCCAGGCCGGGGTGCCGAGCGGCGTCTGGTTGACCGATGCGTCCGTGCCGATCGTGGGGTCCGACGCGGCGAACGGCAGCAGCGACTTGAAGTACAAGAGGATCGCGCGCTGCTGCCACCAGCGGTCGAAGAAGTACGCGTGCTCGCCGCGCTGGAGCTCGATCGTTTCCTGATTGCCCGACCCGTACGCGGCCATCATCTTCGCCTCGAACGCGGGCACGAGCGAATCGTCGGCCGTATAGAAGTTGAGCAGCGGGACGTGCACCGTCGTCTGGGCGTGCATCGCCGTCTCGTGCGCGAGGATGTCGAAGCCCGTGGTGCCGTAATACGCACCGGCGTGGTCGAGGGCGTTGCAGGCCGAGTACTCGTTCGGCGTGACGAGCGCCACGAGGACATCCGTCGCCACGGGGTTCGTGGAGATCTGCGTGTTCTGGTCGGCGGGCGCGCTGAACGTGAGCCCGGCGGAGAACACGTGTCCTGGATCCTGCGCGAGCGCCAGCACAGTGTTCTGCGCCCCCTCGCTGAAGCCGACGGCCCCGACGCCGTTCACAACCGGCTTCGACTTCAGATATTGGCCTGCCGCGACGACGTCCTCGGACTCCTTCCACCCGAAGGTCTGTAGCCAGCTCGGGTTGCCGTAGCCCGCCTGCGACTCGAAATAGAAGTCGCGCTGGTCGGCGGCGAGCACGTTGTAGCCGCGCGCGTAGAGCAGCGCCGCCCAACGGATCACCGAGGCATACCCGTGCGTGTTGAAGCCGTGCACGACGACGATGCCGGGATGGCGGCCGGGGTGGAGGGCGAGCATGCCGAAGAGTGGCGCGCCGTCGCCCGAGTGGAATAGCACCTGCGAGAACGCGGCCGGCCACGCCGGGTAGTCGGGGCTGTCCGGAATCGAGCCCGTCGTGTAGTCCTCGGCCGGGAGCGTGTTCGGGACGAGCGTGTCGAAGGCCGTATCGGCTCCGAGCGGCACGTAATCGGGCTGGTAGGGCAGGGCCAGGATCTGGTCGACCGTGGCCGAGTATCGGTCCGCAAACGCGCTTGGAGCGAGGGAAAGAGCCGCAACGAGCGCTGCGGCCACGACGAGCAACCTCATCTTCGACCTCCGTCTTCGAAATCCGGAGCCAAACCAAATCCGACTTGACACGTCTACCCAAATGCCACAAGCTCACACCTGAATCGGGTCTCAGGTTCTCCGCACTCAGAGCCGGGACCACTCACACGGGAGGATGCGTTCATGCGCCATCGCTTCACCAAGGTCCTGCTCGGGCTGGTGCTCTTCACCATGCTCGCCGGGACGGCGACGGTCGCGGCGCGGTCACACAAGTCGACCGCCTCGTACAACGTCGGCATCGTCTACTCGCGCACCGGCCTGCTCGCGGCCTACGGCGCCGAGTACATCCAGGGGCTCAAGCTGGGCCTCAAGTACGCGACCAACGGCACGAACAAGGTCAACGGCAAGGACATCAACCTGACCCTCGTCGACGACAAGACCGACGCGGCGTCGGCGGTCAACGCCGCGAAGGACCTGATCGGCCAGGGGTACAAGATCCTCGCCGGCAGCACGTCGTCCGGCGTCGCGCTCCAGGTTGCGCCGCTCGCCGCTCAGAACAAGGTGCTCTTCATCTCGGGCCCTGCGGCCTCGGATGCGATCACCGGCGTCAACAAGTACACGTTCCGCTCGGGTCGCCAGACCCTGCAGGACGTGAACACGGTCAACTCGTTCCTGAAGGGCGCCGGCAAGAAGGTCGTCGTGCTCGACCAGGACTCGGTCTTCGGTCACGGCAACTACGCCGCGGTCAAGGCGCTCGTCGGCGGCAAGGGCCACACGGTCTCCGAGATCTCGGTGCCGCTCACCGCGACCGACTTCACGCCGTTCGCACAGCAGGTCAAGAACGCGAACGCGGACCTCGTGTTCGTGGCGTGGGCCGGCAGCACGGCAGCCGCCCTGTGGAAGTCGCTCGACCAGCAGAACGTTTTCGCCGGCCCCGACGTCGTCACCGGTCTCGCCGAGCGCGCGACGTGGGGCGCCCTGGGTGACCCGGCGACGAAGATCCACTTCCTGTCGCACTACGTCTACACGGCTCCGAAGAACAAGGTGAACGACTGGCTCGTCAAGGAGATGCGGAAGAAGGGCCAGGTCCCCGACCTCTTCACGCCGGACGGCTTCAACGCGGCGATCATGCTCGTGCACGCGCTGAAGGTTGGCAACTACGACGTCGACAAGATGGTCACCTCGCTCGAGGGCTTCAAGTTCCTCGGGCCGAAGGGTTACGAGGCGATCAGGCCGCAGGATCATGCAACGCTGCAGCCGATGTTCCGGGTGCAGCTTGTGAGCAATGGCGGCAAGCTCACGCCGAAGGTGCTCGGCACCGCGAGCTCGTACCAGACCGCCCCGCCACTCGTGGCGATGAAGGGCTAAGGAAGACAGCGCAGCGCGCGTGAGCGCATCCCCGATCCTCGCAACGAGGGACCTCGGGCTCGTCATCGGTGGCGCAACGATCGTCACCGATGTCGGGCTCGAGGTCCGCGAGGGCGAACTGCTCGCCGTGATCGGCCCGAACGGGGCCGGGAAGACGACGCTGTTCAATCTCATCTCAGGCCTGCTCCGGCCGACGTCCGGGCGGGTTGAGCTCGACGGGACCGACATCACCGGCGAGGCGCCGTTCCGGCGCACCCGCGCGGGAATCGGGCGCACGTTCCAGGTCTCCAACGTCTTCCCGCTGCTCGACGCACATGAGAACGTGCGCCTCGCGGCGGAGGCCGCGCTCGGGGGCACCATGCGGATCTGGCGTCGCGCGACGCACGTCCGCGAAGCGGTCGAACGCGCGGAGTGGGCGCTCGACCGCGTCGGGTTGGGCTCGCGCGGTGCAACGCCTGCAGGTCTCCTGTCGCACGGCGACAAGCGGAAGCTCGAGCTGGCGATGCTGCTCGCCGGGCGGCCGCGCGTGATCCTTCTCGACGAACCGTTCGCCGGCGTCTCGATGGAGGACGTGCCGGAGCTCGTCGAGCTGATTCGGTCCGTGCACATCGAGGAGGGCAAGACGGTGCTGATGGTCGAGCACCACATGGAGGTCGTGACCGGCCTCGCGCAGCGCATCGCCGTCCTGCACCACGGCAGCCTGCTCGCGGTCGACACGCCGGACGCGATCATGAGCAACGAGACGGTGCAGCAGGCCTATCTCGGTGAGCCGCTGTGACGGCGTTGCTGTCAGTCAGCGACCTGCATGTGTACCTCGGCGAGTCGCACATCCTGCAGGGCATCGACTTCGACGTCGCCGAGGGAGGCGTCACGGCCCTCCTCGGGCGAAACGGCGTCGGCAAGACGACGACGCTGCGCGCGCTCATGGGGCTGGTCGACCGGCGCGGGCGGATCGCGCTCGCGGGCGAGGATGTGACCGCGACGCCGACACACAAGATCGTCCGCCGCGGCGTCGGCTACGTCCCCGAGGACCGCGATGTCTTCGCGGGCCTGACGGTCGACGAGAATCTCCGGCTCGCCGAGCGAGGTCCCGAGCCGCGGTACGAGCTCGTCTACGACCTCTTTCCGGAGCTGAAGCAGCGTGGGAAGCAGCCGGCCGGCACCTTGTCGGGAGGGCAGCAGCAAATGGTCGCGATCGCGCGCGCGCTCCTCAACGACAACCGTCTGCTGCTCGTCGACGAACCGACGAAGGGGCTCGCGCCGCTGCTCGTCGCGGAGGTGGCGCGCGTCCTCGAGCGTGTCGCCGAGCTCGCGACCGTCCTGCTCGTCGAGCAGAACCTCGGCGTCGTGCAGCGTGTAGCCCGCGATGCGGTCGTGCTCGACACCGGTCGCGTCGTCCATGTCGGCCCGGCGCAGGAGCTGCTCGCCGACAAGCCGATGGTCCACCGGATGCTCGGGGTAGGGCACGCATGAGCACCTTCGTCCTCCTGACGATCACTGGGCTCGGGCTCGGTGCGATGTACTTCCTGATCGCTTCCGGCCTGTCGCTGATCTATGGACTGATGGGCGTCCTCAACTTTGCGCACGGCGCGTTTCTCACCGTTGGGGCGTACGCGATGTGGTTCGTCGAGTCGAAGCTGACGGGGATCGCGGTGCTGCCACGCTTCCTCCTCGGCGCGCTCGCCGGCCTCGTCGCGGGTGCGGTGTTCGCGGCCCTCGTCGAGCTCGTGCTGATCCGACCGCTCTACAAGCGCCACATCGAGCAGGTGCTCGTCACCGTCGGGCTCGGCCTCGCGACGACGGCGCTCGTCGTCGCGATCTGGGGCAACGACGCACGGACGATCGCTGCGCCGGCGTGGCTCAGCCAGACGACGACGATCTTCGGCGCTCATATCCCGAACGACCGGTGGATCCTGATCATCGCCGCGGTCGTGGTGCTGATCGCGTTGAACGCGTTCCTGAAGCGCACGCGCTACGGGTTGATCATCCGTGCAGGCGTCGAGAACCGCGCGATGGTCACCGCGCTCGGCATCGACGTGCGGCGCGCCTTCACGCTCGTGTTTGCGATCGGCGGCCTCGCGGCCGCGCTTGCCGGTGTGCTGTCGGGCGTGTACTTCAGCACCGTCGACCCCGCGCGCGGCACGTCGCTGCTGATCTTCGCGTTCATCGTCGTCGTGATCGGTGGGCTCGGGTCGTTGCCTGGGACCGCGGGTGCGGCCGTCGTCGTCGGGCTCGTGCAGCAGTACGCGAACTACTACGCGTCGTCCGGTCTCGGCGACCTGAGCGTCGTGTTGCTGCTCGGGCTGGTGCTCCTGGCCCGGCCCGGCGGACTGTCACGGAGCTTCGCATGAGCGACCTGCGTTCGATCAGACGTTGGGCGATCCCGATCGTGCTGCTCGTTGTGCTGGCGCTCCTGCCGCAGTTCTCGATCGACATCCCGTATGTCTTCAACGGGCCGCTCAACACGCCGGGGACGTTGCAGCTGCTCGCGCTCTGCCTCGTCTTCGGTGGCGTTGCGATGTCGTACGACCTGCTCTTCGGCTACACCGGCCTACTGTCGTTCGGGCACGCGCTCTACTTCGCGGTCGGCGTCTACATCACGGCGATTGCGATCACGAAGTGGCACTGGAGCTTCGTCGCGGCGATCGCCTTCACGGCGCTGATCGGCGTCCTGCTGCCGCTCGTGCTGGGAGCGGTGTCGTTGCGCGTCGGCGGGATCGCCTTCGCAATGGTCACGCTCGCGTTCGCGCAGGCAGGGTCGATCCTCGCCTTCAAGAACCCGTACGGCTGGACCGGCGGCGAGGAGGGCCTCGGCGCCGACTACACCAAGCTGCCGGCCGGTCTCGTCGGGATCTTCAACACGAAGCACCTCTACTGGGTCGCGCTCGGCTTCGTGAGCGTTGCGTTCGTGATCGTGCAGTGGGCGGTGAGCTCGTCGCCGGGGCACATCTGGCAGGCGATCCGCGAGAACGAGTTGCGCGTCGAGGTGCTGGGCCTGCGGCCGTACGCATACAAGCTGATGGTGTTCGTGCTCGCGTCGCTGATCGCGACGGCGGGCGGCGTCGTCTATCTGCTGCTGCTCGGCGGAGCGACGCCCGAGGTGACATCCGCGAACTTCACGTTGACGCTGCTCGTGATGGTCGTGATCGGCGGCACCGGCACGCGCTGGGGCGCGCTGCTCGGCGGGGTCATCTACACCTGGGCGAACGAGCGCCTGGGCGATGCCTCGTCGTCGCACGCGATCTCGTCCCTGCCCTCGTTTCTGCGCACCCCGCTGCAGCAGCCGCTCTTCGTGCTCGGCGTGCTCTTCATCCTCGTCGTCTTCTTCGTGCCCGGCGGGCTCGTCCGCATCGGCAAGGTGCGCCGGCCGCGTACCCTGCAGCGCCTGCAGGAGGCGATGCAGAAATGAACATCAAGTGGGAGGAGCGGGGCGACGGAGAGCCGCTGCTGCTGATCCAGGGGCTCGGGTACGGGCGCTGGAGCTGGGATCGCGTGGTGCCGGCGCTCGCCGAGCGCTACCGCGTCGTGTCGTTCGACAACCGCGGGATCGGCGACTCCGACAAGCCGCAGGGCCTGTACACGGCGCGCTTGATGGCCGAGGACGCGCTGCAGGTTCTCGACGAGGCGGGCATCGACCGCGCGCACGTGCTCGGTGCAAGCCTGGGCGGGATGATCGCGCAGGAAGTGGCGGCCAAGACGCCGGGTCGCGTCGACAAGCTCGTGCTCTGCTGCACGACGCCGGGGGGCGCCGCGACCGTGCCGATGCCCGATGTGACGGTGCGGCTCTTCGCCGAGGCGCCGGGGCTCGCGCCTGACGTCGCGCTGCGCCGCTTCGTCGTCAACGCGCTCGGCGCGGACCCGTCCGATGAGCTGGTCGACGAGCTCTACGAGCTGCGGCTCGCGAATCCGCCCGATCCGGCCGGCTGGCAGGCCCAAGCGGCGGCTGGGCTGACCTTCGAGGGAGTCGACGGTGCGATTGACGCGCCCACCCTCGTGCTCACGGGGACGGAGGACAACGTCGTCGACCCTCGCAACGCTGACGTCGTTGCCGCGCGTATCCCCGGCGCGCGTGTGGAACGGCTTTCGGGTGCGGGACACCTCTTCTTCTGGGAGCAGCCCGACGCATTCGTCAGGATCGTCTCGGAGTTCCTGCGATGAGCGAGCTGACAATCGATCGGATGATCCGGGACCGCGCGCGCATCACGCCGCAGCGAGTCGCGATCGTCGAGCGCGACCGCCGCTGGACGTATGCCGACCTCGACCTGCGCTCCGATGAGCTCGCCTCCGGACTGACGCACGGCACGCGGGTCTCGACGCTGACCGGTAACTCGGGCGAGCACGTCGCCCTGATGTTCGCGTGCGCAAAGGCAGGCGCAATCCTCCACCCGATTTCATGGCGGCTCGCGCCCGCGGAGGTCGCCTACCAGCTCGACGACGCCGAGCCCGACGCCTTCCTGATCGCCGACGGACACCGCAAGCTCGGAGAGGCCGCACTCGAGCTCGCCACCGTGCGGCCCGCACTCGAGCTCGGGCGCCGCGGCCATACAGCCTCACCGGATGCCGACGATCCGTTGCTTCTCATCTACACCTCGGGAACGACCGGGAAGCCGAAGGGCGCGCTGCTCACGCACGCGAACTGCTTCTGGACGAACCTCTCGTTCGACTTGGCGACCGGGATCCGGCAGGACGACGTCATCCTGCAGGTGCTGCCGCAGTTCCACTGCGGCGGCTGGAACGTGCAGTCGATCCTCGCGTGGTGGAAGGGGGCGACAGTGGTGATCGAGCCGGGGTTCGACGCGGCCCACGCCCTCGATCTGATCGAGCGCGAGGCGGTGACCACGATGATGGGGGTTCCGGCGAACTACCTCTTCATGTCGCAGGAACCGCGATTCGCGTCCGCGGATCTCTCGTCGCTGCGGCTCGCGGTCGTCGGCGGAGCACCGATGCCGGAGCCGCTCCTCGACAGCTGGGCCGATCGGGGCGTCGCGATCGTGCAGGGCTACGGTCTGACCGAAGCCGCACCGAACGTGCTCTGCCTATCCCCTGAAGACGCGCGCCGCAAGGCGGGCTACGCCGGGAAGCCGTATCCCTACGTGACCTGCGACCTCTCGGAGGAGAACGAGCTGCTCGTGCGCGGGCCGAACGTGTTCCCCGGTTATTGGCGGAACGAGGAGGCGACCGCAGACGCCTTCCGCGACGGCTGGCTGCTGACCGGAGACGTCGCAGAGTGCGACGAGGAGGGCAACTATCGCATCCGCGGACGGCTGAAGGACATGGTCGTCTCGGGCGGCGAGAACATCTATCCCGCGGAGGTCGAGGCGGTACTGCACGAGCATCCGGCGGTCGCCGACGCAGCGGTCGTCGGGGTTCCCGACCAACGGTGGGGCGAGGTCTGCATCGCGTTCGTCGTCCTGAACGCAGCGGCGTTGGACGAGGACTTGCGCCGGCACTGCTCCGACCGGCTCGCGCGCTTCAAGGTGCCGAAGTCGTTCCAGGTCGTCGACGAGCTGCCGCGCAACTCGATGGGCAAGATCCAGAAATCCGACTTGAAGCTGACGGCGTGACCGACGTGCTCACGAACGTCGACGGCCGTCCGCTCTCGCAGCGCGGCATCGATACGCGCCGGCGCCTCCTCGACGCGGCGGAGCGGGTGTTCGGCGAGCTCGGGTACCACGACGCGTCGATCGTGAAGCTGGCCGATGACGCCGGCGTGGCGGCCGGGACGTTCTACCTCTACTTCGATTCGAAGAAGGCGATCTTCGACGAGCTCGTCCGCGACCTGAACCGCCGCGTGCGGCACGCGATGAAAGAGGGCTCGTCGAAGGGCGAGACGCGCCTGCAGGCGGAGCTCGGCGGCTTCGACGCATACTTCCGCTTCACCGCCGAGCACCCCACGCTCTACCGGATCATCCGGCAGGCGGAGTTCGTTTCGCCGGAGATGCTCCGCTACCACTACGACCAGCTGTCGGCGGGGTACATCGAGGCGCTGCAGGAGGCGTCCGAGTCGGGTGAGATCGGCAAGCTCGATGCGGAGGTTGCCGCCTACGGGCTGATGGGGCTCGGTGAGTTGATCGGCATGCGCTGGATCCTCTGGGGTGATGGCCCCATGCCGCCGCGCGTGACGGCTGAGCTCGAGCGCATGATCCGCCGCATCCTCGAGGCGAACGAGTGAGAAAGGTTGGGCTCGTCGCGACCGCTTCGTACCTCCCGGAGCGGTGGCTGACCGCTGCCGAAGTGGGCGAGCGCTCGGGCATCCCGGAACAGGTGATCGTCGAGAAGTTCGGGCTGCGCGGGAAGCACATCGCGGCGAACGACGAGCACGTGTCCGACCTCTCGGTGCGCGCCGCGGAGAATCTGCTCGCGGAGACCGGCTTCGATCCGAAGGAGATCGACGTCGTCATGTACTACGGCTCGATGTGGCGCGACTACGCCGTGTGGCAGTCGGCGCCTCACATCGCCCATCGGATCGGTGCGACGAACGCGTTCGCCGTCGAATACGGCAACGTATCGCACGGCACACCGATCGCCTTGCGCGTCGCCCGTGACCTCCTGCGTGCGGAGGAAGACCTGAAGAACGTCCTGGTCGTCGCGGCCTGCCGCGAGTCCTACTTGCTCGACTACGCGAACGAGCGGTCCCGCTTCATGTTCAACTTCGGCGACGGTGCGGTCGCCGGCTTGCTCACGGGCGACGCCGACCGCAACGAGGTGCTCGGCGCCCACGCGGTCACCGATGGCTCCTACTCGCTGCAGGTGAAGGTTGTCGGCGGTGGCTCGGTCGATCCCGATGGCTACCGCTATCTCGACGTCGCCGATCCCCAGTCGATGAAGGACGGCCTCGACCAGGTCTCGCTTCCCAACTTCGTCGCCGCCGCACAGGGCGCAGTCGAGCGCTCGGGGCTGACGATGGAGCAGATCGCGTTCGTCTGCCCGCTCCACACGAAGCGCTCGATGTTCCTTGCGTTGCTCTCGCAGCTCGGAATGCGCGAAGATCAGGCGGTGTATCTCGACGACACCGGCCACATGAGCGGGGTCGACTCGCTGCTCGGGCTCGACAGAGTCGTGCGCGACGGCCGCGTGCGGGATGGCGACGCCGTGCTGCTGCTCGCGGCGGGCACGGGCTACACGTGGGCGGCGACCGTCGTCCGCTGGGGCGCCGCGTAGTGCTGAAGGTTGGCGACACCTTCGGGCCTTCGAGTTGGATCGAGATCCCGCAGTCGAGGATCGACGCCTTCGCCGAGGCCACGGGCGACGATCAGTGGATCCATGTCGATCCGGAGCGCGCGAAGGAGGGCCCGTTCGGCTCGACGATCGGTCACGGCTATCTCACGTTGTCGCTGCTTCCGGTCGCCTCGTACGAGGTGATTCCCCGTCAGGGCGGGATGGCGATCAACTATGGCCTCAACCGTGTCCGGTTCCCGGCGCCCGTACCCGTTGACTCGCGGCTGCGCGCGTCATTCGAGGTGGTGTCGGTCGATGAGCTCGAGGGCGGTGCGCAGGTGACGATGATCGCGACGGTCGAGCGCGAGGGCGGCGACAAGCCCGTGTGCGTCGCCGAAGTCGTCTTCCGTTATTACGGGTGAGGGTCGCGCTCGTCACAGGCGGGCGCGGCGGCATCGGCGCCGCGATCGTCACGCGGCTCGAAGCAGACGATTGGAACGTGCACGCGGTCGATGTCGACGACGCCGACTTGACGACGCGCGAGGGCAACCAGGCTGTCGTCGACGCGGCGCTCAACGCGCACGGCCGGCTTGACGCGATCGTCCCGAACGCCGGGTTCCAGCACGTCGCGCCGGTGCGCGACTTTCCGGAGGAGACCTGGGACCGCCTGCTCGCGTTGCTCCTCACCTCGCCGTTCCTGCTCGCCAAGTACGCGTGGGATGCGCTCGCCGCTTCCGGCGAAGGTCGCATCTGCGTGGTCGCCTCTGCTCACGCCCTCACCGCATCGCCGTTCAAGGCGGGCTACGTCGCGGCGAAGCACGGCGTCCTCGGGCTCGTGAAGACGCTCGCGCTGGAAGGAGCGGAGGTGGGGATCGCCGCGACGGCGGTGTGCCCGGCATACGTTCGGACGCCGCTCGTCGAGACGCAGATCGCCGATCAGGCGCAGGCGCACGGCCTGCCGGCAGAGCGCGTGCTCGAGGACGTGATCCTCGAGCGGCAGGCGGTGAAGCGCCTGCTGGAGCCGTCGGAGGTGGCCGACCTGGTGGCATTCCTGCTCGGCCCAGCGGGCCGCGGGATCACGGGCGTCGCGGTGCCGATCGATCTCGGATGGACGGCGGCTTAGCCGGTTGACTCGGGCGACCAGCGGATGTTCCGCTCGAACTTGTCCCAGTCTCGCCGGCCGCGCGCGAAATCCCAGGTGCCACGGACTCGCGCCCAGACGAGCAGCGGCCGATAGAAGAACAGATCGAGCGGCGCGACGAACATGAGTCGCACCAAGCTCGAGATGCGGTACGAGCGGCCCGTCCGGTCGTCGACGAGGATCGCCGCGTTGCTGAGAATCCCTGTCGCAGCGCACATGATCCCGAGAACGAGGAAGAACTGAGTGACGTCGACGAGGCGCAGCCAAAGGGCAACCACGATGACCAGCAAGGAGAGCACCTCGAAGATCGGAGCGATCACCTCCGTGATGAAATAGAAAGGGACTCCGATGAGGCCGACGGCGCCGTACCGCGGATTCCCGAACATCGAACGGTAGTGCCAGACGGTCTCCATGATCACACGCTGCCAGCGTGCGCGCTGCTTGATCAGGGGCCGGATCGCCGAAGGCCCCTCGGTCGTCGCGACGGTGTCGGCGAGCGAAAGGATCTGCCAGCCGCGCTTTTCGCGCAAAGACAACTCATGCACGCGGAACGTCATTTCGATGTCCTCGCAGGTGAAGTCGGGCGAAAAGCCGCCTACCTCCTCGATCACGTCGCGACGCCAGATGTGAAATGCGCCGACGGTGCAGAGCATGAAGCCGAGGCGTGACCAAGCGAGCCTGTTGTTCATGAACGACCGAAGATAGTCAAGGTGCTGGAAGTTGCTCAGCAGGCTGCGATCGGTTGACAGCCGGCCCATGGGGACGTCTTGCTGATCCTCCGGGCGGACACTGATCGCGACGTGGCTCGTCACCGCCACGACGCGCGCCGGGTCCCGCACCGCGGGGCGCATGCCGAGCAGGAGCGCGTTGCGACGGTAGACGGTGTCGCCGTCGACGCCGAGGATGTAGCGATAGCGCGAGAAGTTGATACCGCAGTTCAGCGCGTCCGCCTTGCCGCCGTTCAACTTGCGAATGACGATCAGGCGTGAGTCCGACCGACTGCGATAGACGCCCGCCAGTGGTCGTGTCTCGAACGATTTACGGAAGAAGACATCTCGCGGGACGAGGTCAAAGGCCTCTTGGAGCGTTTCGAACGTCCCGTCGGTCGAACCGTCGTCGACGACGATCACCTCGTACTCGGGGTACGACTGACGCAGGAGTGACCTCGTGGAGGCGACCACGACCGGCTGCTCGTTGTAGACGGCAGAGATGATCGAGACGGGAATCGTGAACTGCGACTGCTCCAAGGTCTCGAAATCCTCGGATGCGCGTTGCCTGGACCGGCGCGAGCCTTCGATGCCCGCAAAGACGAGGAGCACGGCGTAGAGGGAGTAGACGACCACGAGGTAGACGAGGCATGCGGTCACGCACCACCCGAGCGACTCGCCGGCGCCGCCGCCGACCTCGGCGCGTGCTCGACCGTTTGCCGCGCTGAGGGCAGGCCAGAGCGGGACGGACGCCACGGCGAGCGTGACGAGCGCCGCCGGCAGCGCCCACCGCAGCCACCGTCCCGGGCGTCGGCCGGGGAACAGTTGGATCTGAGACGTCAAACCAGGTCACCGACGATCGCGTGGACTCGGGTCCCGCTGACGATCGCGTGGACTCGGGCACTGCTGTCGTGGTCGAGGTGCTCGAGGGCGAGCGACGCGAAGCGTGGGCCCCCTGCACGAAGGATGAGCGCCAGCTCCGCGGCGGCTGCCTCGCCATCGCCGTTCGTCGCCGTCGCTACGCGGTCGACGAGCGTCCGCACGAGCCCGAGATTTTGCAGGATCTCGGCGGCGCCGTTGCGCGCAAACTCGTCGCCCGTCCGAACGTATGGCATAACTGCGGGCACCGCTTCGGAGCCAAGGTTCTCGAGTGCACGCTTGGCCGACGTCCGCACCCACCAGTCTTGGTCACGGAGAAGTGAAGCGACGTCGTCGACCGCGCTGACCGTGCCGCGGCGGCCGATGCTACGCGCGGCATGGAGCCTGACGTGGGCCGAGGCATCCCCAAGCAGCGCGACGAGAGTCCGAGTCGCCTGATCGGAAGCGTCGCTGGCGAGGCTCGCCGCTGCTGCTGCGCGTACGTTGGCGTCATTGTCGGCTGCCGCCGCCAGAAGCGCATCGCCGGCGTCTGGGCTGTCTGAGGCATGTTGGAGAAGCTTCGCACCCCAGTACCGCACAATCGGCTCGGTGCCCTCCAGGAGCGGGCGCAGGGTTTCGACCGAAAGCGACGCGCGCCCGAGCTGCGCGGCGAGTCGAGAACGCGCAAACGCCCCCTCCTTCAGCGCCTCGACGAGCACGGACTGCGCGGCTGGCGTCCCGAGCTCTCCGAGAATCCGAACGCCTGCTGCCTGGACTTCTTCATCCGGCGAACGAATTGCGTCCCGGAGAACCGTCGTCGCCTCCGGGAGCCCGCCGAGCGCAGCGACGCGCAACGCGGCGACGTGCTGCCAGCGTCGGCCACGCCTCGGCACGAGGAGCGCGCGGATCCGCGGTTCCGCGCGACGTAGCAGATGCTGTGAGAAGACACGTGCGACCGCCGTCGGGGTCGTCGTCTCCGTTGCGGCGCGTAGAACGGCGGCTGCTCTCAGACGTCCAAGAACTCTGTCGACGTCGACCTCGCCGCCGGCGCGCACTGCGCTCACCATGCGCCGGCGCATCCTTTGCCGGAATGCGTCGACGACCTGTTTCTGGACGTCGTCGATCGCTCGGTTGACGATGACGTAGACGAACATTCCCGCCCAGATCAGGGCGAGCCCGCCGAGCGCTATGGCCAGCGTGACCGTCCGACCGCCCACGGGGTTAGCTGTCCTCCCTCACGAGCCGCCGAAGAGCTCGGGAGCGCCTCAGGACCGGGGCGTAGCTCGACGGCAAGGCGTTCATCGCGTCGCAGGGCCGAGCTCGGTGATGAGATGGTCGTGACGCAGAAGAGGTGGGCGTGCCGCTGGGGAAGAGCTGCTGGTCCCCGGCACATCGGCGGCGCCCGCGACCGCCTCAATAGCTCGATCGGGCCGCGCGATCAGTCAAGAGGAACCAAGAGCACCAGCTAGAGGCTTGATGTGGAACTGCGTGCCCGTGGGGATGGCTCAGACCAAGCAGGTCGCACGGGTCGGGCGCAGGGCATAGCGGTGCCTACGTTCAAGCCCGACCCGGGCGAGATGCGCCGTGTATGAGCCACCAGCCACGGGTGCGCGTGCGTTTCACATCAAGCCTCTAGTCCTGCTCGTCGTCGCGCTCGCACCAGTCGGGGCAGGTGCACTCGGCGGTCTCCCATCTCGGCGCCGGCTTGGGCTCTTCCACGGGTGCTTCCGCGATCTCGGCCATCATCTGCTCCTTTCGGATCCCATCTGCTGACGAGCAATATGCCACTTCGGATCCAAAGTAAACCATTCTAGACGCAGATCAGCGCTTGACAGGAGCGTCATGCGCTATCTAGGATCCCACAATTGTCGTTCGCCAACCAGGAGCGCAGCGTGGACATCGAGAGTGGGATCCAAGAGCAGACGGCACAGCTGGAAACGCAGTGGGCCCAGGACGAGCGCTGGGCCGGGATCGAGCGCGCCTACACGGCCGAGGACGTCGTCCGGCTGCGTGGCTCGGTCGTCCCCGAGTGCACGCTGGGCCGGGTCGGCTCGGAGCGGCTCTGGCGCCTCCTGACGCAAGGGGGCTACATCAATGCGCTCGGCGCACTGACCGGAGGCCAGGCCGTCCAGATGGTCAGGGCCGGCCTGCAGGCGATCTATCTCTCCGGCTGGCAGGTCGCGGCCGACGCGAACCTGTCCGGCTCGACATACCCCGACCAGAGCCTCTACCCGGCGAACTCGGTGCCGCAGGTCGTGCGGCGCCTGAACAGCGCTTTGCTCCGCGCCGACCAGATCGACTGGTCGGAGGGTCGCAACGGCACCGACTGGCTCGCGCCGATCGTTGCCGACGCGGAGGCCGGCTTCGGAGGTGCTCTCAACGCATACGAGCTGATGCGGGGGATGGTCGAAGCGGGCGCCGCGGGAGTCCACTTCGAGGATCAGCTCTCCTCGGAGAAAAAGTGCGGGCATCTCGGCGGCAAGGTCCTGGTGCCGACATCGCAATTCGTCCGCACGCTGACCGCTGCGCGGCTCGCCGCGGATGTGCTGAACGTGCCGACGGTGCTGGTCGCTCGCACGGACGCGCTGAGCGCGAACCTGCTGACGAGCGACGTCGACGAGCGCGACGCGTCGTTTGTGACCGGTGAGCGGACGACCGAGGGGTTCTTCCGGATCCAGGACGGTCTGGAGGCCGCGATCGCGCGGACGCTCGCGTACGCGCCGTACGCCGACATGTTGTGGTTCGAGACGTCGACGCCCGATCTCGGCGAGGCGAAGGAGTTCGCAGCGGCGATTCACGAGCAGCACCCGCGCAAGCTGCTCGCCTACAACTGCTCGCCGTCGTTCAACTGGAAGAAGGCGCTCTCCGACGAGCAGATCGCCGGCTTCCAGCAGCAACTCGGCGAGTGGGGCTACTGCTTCCAGTTCATCACGCTCGCCGGCTTCCACTCGTTGAACGCCGGAATGTTCGAGCTGGCCCGTGGCTACCGCGAGCGCGGGATGAGCGCCTACGTCGACCTGCAGGAGCGCGAATTCGCGCTCGAGGCCGACGGTTACACCGCTACGAAGCACCAGCGTGAAGTCGGTGCGGGATACTTCGACAAGGTGATGCAGGCCGTGTCCAAAGACTCATCGACGCTCGCGCTCCACGGGTCGACGGAGGAAGAGCAATTCGCGTAGAGACCAACGTCCTCTCGACCGAGGCGCTCGCGTTCGTCGATCGCCTCCACCGTGAGCTGAATCCCGAACGCGAGCGTCTGCTTGCGGCTCGGGATGCACGACAGGGACAGCGACTGCGGTTCGTGCCGGCGCCGGAGGACTTCACGGTCTCGCCGGCGCCGGTCGACCTGCAGGATCGGCGCACCGAGATCACCGGCCCGGTCGAGCGCAAGATGATGATCAACGCGCTCAACTCGGGCGCGAAGGTCTTCATGGCGGACTTCGAGGATGCGAGCTCCCCGACGTGGGACAACGTCTGCGAAGGGCAACAGAACGTCCACGATTCAGTGCGCCGCACGATCGAGCTGAACACGGGGGAGAAGCAGTACCGGCTCAACGATCAGGTTGCGACACTCGTCATCAGACCGCGCGGCTGGCATCTCGTGGAACGACATCACGAAGTCGACGGTGAGCCGGTCAGTGCCTCGCTCTTCGATTTCGGGCTCGTCGTCTTCAACAACGCGCGAGAGCAGCTCGCGCGCGGGACCGGGCCGTATTTCTACCTCCCGAAGCTCGAGTCGCACGAAGAGGCGCGCCTCTGGGCGCGTGCGTTCGGGCTCGCCGAGGAGGAGCTCCGGCTGCCGCATGGATCGATCAAGTGCACCGTGCTGATCGAGACGATCCTCGCCGCCTACGAGATGGACGCAATCCTCTACGAGCTGCGCGACCACTCGTGTGCGTTGAACGCGGGCCGCTGGGACTACATCTTCAGCTGCATCAAGAAGACCGGCGCGGTGCTGCCGGACCGCGGACAGGTGACGATGACGGTGCCGTTCATGCGCGCGTACTCGCAGCTGCTCGTGAAAACGTGCCACGACCGTGAGGCGCACGCGATCGGCGGGATGGCTGCGTTCATCCCGTCGCGGCGTGACGCCGAGGTGAACGCTGTCGCGCTGGCGAAGGTCGCAGAGGACAAGCGCCGCGAGGCGGGCGACGGGTTCGACGGCACGTGGGTTGCGCATCCCGATCTCGTTCCGGTCGCGATGGCCGAGTTCGATGCCGTTCTCGGCGACCGGCCAAACCAGGTCGAGCGGAAGCGAGACGACGTGCACGTCACCGAGGAGCAGCTCGTCGACTTCGAGATCCCCGGCTCCGAGATCACCGACGAGGGCCTGCGCGTCAACGTCAGCGTCGGCGTCCGCTACCTCGATGCCTGGCTGCAGGGCGTGGGCGCTGCGGCGATCGACAACCTGATGGAGGACGCCGCGACGGCCGAGATCTCCCGCGCCCAGGTCTGGTCGTGGGTGCAGGCGGGCCGCTTCGACGAAGCGCGCGTCCGCGAGGAGATCGCCCAGGTCGAGGCCTCGGACGCGGCGAAGGATGTGTTCGCTGACGTCGCGCTCAGCGTGCCACTGAAGGACTTCCTCACCACCGAGGCGTACCATCTGCTGAGGTGAGTCTCGAAAGCACGAAGGCAGACGACATTGCGGTCGTGATCGAGGAGGCAATCGTCTCCGGCGAGCTGGCGCCCGGCTCGGTGCTGCGGCAGGAGCAGCTGTCGGAGCGGTTCGGTGTCTCGCGGACGCCGGTGCGCGAGGCGCTGCGGCGCCTGGCAGCCCTCGGGCTGGTCTCGTTCGAGCCGAACCGCGGCGTCCGCGTGCGGACGCTCACGCACCATGATCTGCGCGAGGCGTTCCTCGTGCGCGCGGAGCTCGAGGCACTCGTGACGGAGATCGCCGCGCAGAAGATGACATCGGAGGCGCTCGAGGAGCTCGGGGAGTGCGAGGCGCGCTTCTCGCGGCTGACGAAGGAGGTGCGCTCGCACGAGCCGGGCGGCGGCCGCCGGTCGCTGATGTCGGAATGGATGCGCGCGAACCACGCGTTCCACGACGTTCTGTACCGCGTCGCGGACGTGCCCTACATCGAGTCGGTCTCGAAGGCCGCGCGCCGCACGTTCTCGGGCCCCGCGGTGTGGGCACCCGCGGATGAGCACCTCGACCATCTCTACGAGCGCAACCAGGCCGAGCATCGTGCGATCCGACAGGCATTGGTCGCCGGCTCCGTGGCCGGCGCCCGTGAGCTCGCGCACGAGCACGTGATGCACTCGTTCGAGCTCCTGACGACGATCCTGGAGCACGTCGGCTCCGACTGGGCGGCGCGGACCTAAGCTCTCTTGAGCCCGTCGTGCAGCAGGCGCACGGCCACCACGGCGAGGAAGACCGCGAACACGAGCCGCAGCACGTGCCCGGGCAACGCGAGTGCAGCGAGCGCGCCGACGACTCCACCGGCGGCGCCGAGCGTGCCGAAGCGAAGGGCAAGGGCTGCGTCGCCGATCTCCTTCCGGCGCAGGACGATCGTTGCGACGATCGCGGTCGGGAGGATGACGAGCAGGGAGGTCGCTTCGGCCTGGTGCTGTGACACGCCCGCGACGAGCGTGAGGAAGGGGATGATCATGATCCCGCCACCGATCCCGAGCAGGCCGGCGGCTGCCCCCGCGAGGAAACCGAACGCGACGAGCGCCGCGTAGAGCGCGACGCCGCTCATCGGACGAGCAGGAGGACCGAGGTGGCCGCGAGGAACAGCCCGAACACGATCTTCAGCCGGCGTTCATCGATCCGCGCGAGCACGCCGGCGCCGACGCTTGCCCCGACGATCGAGCCGGCGGTGAGCGCGGCCGCGTAGCCGATCCGCACCTGGCCGGCCACCCCGAAGGTGATCACGCTCGCGAGGCTGATCGGGATGATCGCTCCGAGCGACATTGCGTGCGCGTCGCGCTGGCGGTACCCGGCCCAGAAGACGAGCAGCGGCACCATGACGAGCCCGCCGCCGACCCCGAGGAGACCGGAGAGGACGCCGCCGGCACCACCGATCGTCACGAGCCGGCGGTCGAGACGCCGGGGTGGAGAAGACGCCTCGGCCATGCGCGAGACCCTAAGGACCTCGCGAATCGTCCGCGCGTACGATGGGCTGCCCATGAGCAGTTCACAACAAGACCGCGCAATGGAGCCCAGATACGAGCCCGTTGGCGTCGAGGAGCGCTGGCAGAGGACGTGGGAGGCCGAAGGCCTCTACAACGCCGATCCCGACCCTTCGCGCACGCCGTACGTCGACGCGCACCCGCCGCCCAACGTCACGGGCGAGCTGCACATCGGCCATGCGCTCCAACTCTCGATCGGCGACACGATGATCCGCTGGAAGCGGATGGGGGGCTTCAATGCGCTCTTCCAGCCCGGCTATGACCATGCCGGCATCTCGACGCAAAACGTCGTCGAGAAGGTGCTGCTCGCCGAGGGCACGTCGCGGCAGGAGCTCGGGCGGGAGAAGTTCGAGGAGCGCGTCTGGGAGTGGCTGCACGAATACGGCGGCAAGATCCTCAACCAGTTCCGACGCATGGGCGCCTCGCTCGACTACCGCCGCACGCGCTTCACGATGGACGAGGGCTACGTGCGCGCGGTCATGCGCTGGTTCGTGCACCTCTATGGCAAGGGCTACATCTACCGGGCGAACCGGATCATCAACTGGTGCCCGCACCACGAGACCTCCCTCTCCGACCTCGAGCTCGAACACGAGGACACCGACGACACGCTCTCGACGATCCGGTATCCGCTGGCAGACGGCGACGGCTCTATCTCCATCGCAACTGTTCGAGTCGCCACCATTCCCGCCGACGTCGCGGTCGCGGTGCATCCCGACGACGAGCGCTACAAGCACCTGATCGGTCGCGAGGTGATCGTGCCGTGGACGGAGAACCGTGTGCCCGTGATCGCCGACGAGCGAGTGGAGCGCGATTTCGGAACGGGCGCGCTGAAGATCACGCCCGGCCACGACCCCACGGACTTCCAGATCGGACGCGACCACGGGCTGCCGGAGCCGAGCTGCATCGGCCCGGACGGGCGTGTCACCGCAGTGGGTCTCGAAGGGCTGACGCAGAAGGACGCCGAGGAGAAGATCCTCGCGTGGCTGAAGGAGCGCGGCCAGCTCGAGAAGCGCGAGCACTACCGGCACAGCGTCGCCTTCTGCGAGCGCTGCCATTCGCGCATCGAGCCGCTGATCTCGCTGCAGTGGTGGTGCTCGATGGACGAGCTCAAGCAGCCGGCGCTCGAGGCACTGCGTAGCGGGAAGGTCGCGTATCACCCGGAGAGCCAGCATCGCTTCGCGATCCGCTCGCTCGAGGACGCGCCCGACTGGAACATCTCGCGGCAGATCTGGTGGGGCCACCAGCTGCCCGTCTGGTACTGCCCGCACGAGCACATCACTGTCGCCGAGACCGAGCCGGCCGCGTGCGCCGAATGCGGCTCGACGGACCTGACGCGCGAGACCGACGTGCTGGACACGTGGTTCAGCTCCGCCCTCTGGCCGTTCGCGACGCTCGGCTGGCCGGAGCAGACGCCGGACCTCGAGTACTTCTACCCGGGCGATCTGCAGACGACGGCGCGCGAGATCATCCGCCTCTGGGAAAACCGGATGATCTTCTCCGGGATCGAGCTGCTCGGAGACGTTCCGTTCACGGACGTCGTCATCCACTCCACCGTCCTCGCTCCCGACGGTCGACGAATGTCGAAGTCGCTCGGGACCGGCATCGACCCGGTCGAGATCATCGACAAGTACGGCACAGATGCGACGCGGTACGGATTGATGAAAAACTCGCTGACGCAGGACGTTCGCTTTTCGTACTCCGTGATCGAAGAGGGCGGCAAGCTTTCGAACAAGCTCTGGAACGCCGCGCGCCTGATCGTGACTGCGTGCCAAGGCGCGCTCCCGGCCGAGCAGCCGGCGTCGCTCGAGGAACGCTGGATCCTCGCACGCCTCTCGCAGACCCAGCGCGCGGTCGAGTCGCTGCTCGGCCAGTTCGACTACGCGCACACGATGGACGAGCTCTACCACCTGACGTTCGACGACTTCTGCGACTGGTACCTCGAAGCAGTCAAGGTGCGCCTTTACGACGGCGACGCCGGTGCGCGCGCGACGGCGACGGCCGCGCTCGAGCGGCTGTTGAAGCTGCTGCACCCCGCGATGCCGCACGTGACGGAGGAGATCTGGTCGTTCCTACCCGAGCGCCACTCACGGCTGATCGTCGCGCGGTGGCCCGAGGCCGGCGACGAGGCAGACGCTGGCGCGCTTACTCGCGTGCAGGAGGCTGCGACGGTGTTCCGCCGGTCGGGCGTGATCCCGCAACTGGACGGCGACGAGCGCCGGATCTTCGACGCGGTCGTGAAGCCCGAGCGCGCGAAGGCCAACGGCAACGTCGAGGCCGAGCGGGAGCGGCTGGCGAAGGAGATCGCGCGCTCCGAAGGGATGCTCGCGAACGAGCGCTTCGTCGCCAACGCGCCCCCGGAGGTTGTGGACACCGAGCGCGAGAAGCTCGAGCGGTACCGCCGCGAGCTCGATGCCATCGGCTGACCGGCGTAGGCTCGACGGAGCCGGAGCGACAGCGTGGATTGAGTCGCTGAGCCCGTGGCCTACGGAGGGCTTCGGGACCGGGCGCATGGTCGAGCTGCTCGACCGGCTCGATAATCCCCAGCACTCGTTCGAGTCGGTGCACGTCGTCGGCACGAAGGGCAAGTCGACGGCCGCGCGCCGCATCGCCGCCACGATCGGCGGCGTCGCCTACACCTCACCCCACGTTTCCGGCTGGCATGAGCGGCTCCAGACCGACGAGGCCGGCTTCGAGCGCGCGGTTGAGCGCGTGCGGGCCGCCGCGGAGGAGCTCGGCGCCACCCAGTTCGAGGCGCTCACCGCGGCAGCCTTCGCCGATTTCGCGGCCCGCGGTGTCACGGCGGCCGCGATCGAGGCCGGGCTCGGCGGCCGGCTCGACGCGACGAACGTGATCGATGCGCGCGTGGTCCTCCTGACGAACGTCGCCCTCGAGCACACCGACGTTCTCGGCACGACGCGCGAGCTGATCGCGGCGGAGAAGCTGGCCGTCGCCGCGCCGGAGGCGGTCGTCGTGCTGCCTAACGAAGAGTTTGCGCACCTCGTCCCCGGCAATGAGGTGCGAGTGGGGGGTCCGCGCGAGGCAGCCGAAGCATTCCTCGGGCGGCCGATCGAGCTCGCGGAGGCCTTCCTGCCCGGCCGGCTCGAGGTGCGCGATGGTGAGGTGCGCGACGGTGCTCATACCACGGACGCGGCCGAATGGCTGCTCGAGCGGCTTCCCGAGCCGCACGACTATGTCGTCGTCGCATCGATCCTCCGGGACAAGGACGCTGACGGGATCCTCGAGCGGCTCGCCCGCGCCGGCGGCACCCTGATCGCGACCCGCTCCTCGAACGAGCGCGCCCTACCGGCGGGGGAGGTTGCCGCCCGAGGGCGAACGTGGTTCGAAGTGGTGGAGATCGCCGACGATCCGCACGAGGCGCTTCGCCTCGCCCATACGCTTGGACCCCGCGTGCTGGTGACCGGCTCGCTCTACCTGCTTGCCGATCTGTACACGCTTGCCGAATCCAGCCGGGACAAGTGAAATGCTTACGATGTCTCGTTCCAGTGATCGGATCAGCGTCTTCCTGTTCGCCCTCTTCCTCCTCGTGGCGTTTGTGGTCATCGCGTTTGCCGCTGGGTACGCGCTAGGAAGAATCCTGCTGTGATCGCAGCATCGTCGTTCGGCAGCGTGCACGACTTCTTCCACTCCTCGACGTGGTACGTGATCCGCAACCTCGCGATCTTCTTCGTGCTTGTGTTCTGGGTCGCGACCGTCTACTGGGTGAACAAGGACGCGAGGCGGCGGATCGAGGACCCGCTGATCGTGTGGGTCGTGACCGCGATCGGTGTCGTCCCGTTCATCGGCCCGCTGATCTACATGCTTTTCCGCCCGCCGGAGTACCTCGACGACATCCACGAGCGCGAGCTCGAGATCAAGGCGATGGAGAAGCGTCTTGGCGGCCGCGATTTGCACTGCCCAGTCTGCCGTGCCGACGTCGAGGAGGAGTTCCTGGTCTGCCCGGTCTGCACGACGAAGCTGCGCCAGGCCTGCGTGACCTGCAACCGGCCCCTCGAGGCCCTATGGCAGGTCTGCCCCTACTGCGAGACGCCGATCGAGCAGGACGCCGCCGTGGCGCTCGCAGAAGCGAAACGTCCGCCGCGCCGCAGGCAATCTCGTTAAGCGCTTCGAACCGCTAGTCTCCGCGGCCGCATGGCCCTCGAGCGCACACTCATCCTCGCCAAGCCCGATGCCGTCGAGCGCAACCTCGCCGGCGAGATCCTCGCGCGCTTCGAGCGCCGCGGGCTGAAGCTGCGCGCCGCGCGGTTCGTGCAGGTGACCCGCGAGCTCGGCGCGACGCATTACGAAGAGCATAAGGAGAAGCCCTTCTTCGGCGAGCTCGTCGAGTTCATCACCTCGGGCCCGACGCTGGCGTTCGTGCTCGAGGGTGAAGGCGCAATCGCGACGTGCCGCAAGACGATCGGCGCCACAAACCCCGCGGATGCCGATCCGGGAAGCCTGCGCGGCTCGTTTGCGCTCGCGATGCCGAACAACCTCGTACACGGGAGCGACTCGCCCGAGTCTGCCGAGCGCGAAATCGGGATCTGGTTCCCCGATGGCCTCGTCGGCTGACGAAAGCGCCAACGACGCCGCGAAGAACATCGCGCTCTGGACGCGGGCGAACGTCGAGTACACGAACGAGAACGCGACCACGAACTGGGCGCTCGACGAGATCTCGTGGGGCATCTGGGCGATCGACGAGTCGGAGCTGCACGTCCTCGGTGACGTGCAGGGCCTCAACGTCGTCGAGCTCGGCTGCGGCACCGCCTATTTCTCCGCGTGGCTCGCGAAGCTCGGCGCGAGGCCGATTGGCGTCGACGTCACGCCCGCCCAGCTCGAGACGGCGCGCCGGATGATGGCCGAGACTGGCATCGAGTTCCCGCTGATCGAAGCCGACGCCGCCGAGACGCGGCTCCCGGCGGCAGCCGCCGATCTCGTCGTCTCGGAGTACGGCGCGTCGATCTGGGTCGATCCGTACCGGTGGATCCCGGAGGCCGCACGGTTGTTGCGGCCCGGCGGGAGGCTCGTTTTCCTCTGCAACTCGACGCTCGTCATCCTTTGCTCCGACGACGAGGTGCCGGCGAAAGAGCATCTCGTGCACCCGCAGTTCGGGATGAAGCGCTTCGAGTTCCCTGAGGGCGGTGTCGAGTTCCACCTGCCGCACGGTGAGTGGATCGACCTGCTGCGCGCGAACGGCTTCGAGGTCGAGCGCCTGATCGAGGTCCAGGCGCCCGCGGACGCGGTGACGCACGAGCACTACTCCTACGTCACAGCCGACTGGGCGCGCAAGTGGCCGGCCGAGGAGATCTGGGTGGCGCGGAAAGGCGTAGGCTCGACGGAGCCGCGACTCGAGCGGTGAGTGTGCCGCCGGCACCGCCGCTGCTCCTTGCCTCGACGTCGCCGCAGCGTCGCGCGATCCTCACGCAGCTCGAGATTCCGTTCGAGGTCGTCGCGCCGGACTACGAGGAGCTGCCGGGGACCGGTCCGCTCGAGCGCGCTGCAGGCAAGGCGCGGTCGGTCGAGCCGGACGAGCGGCCTGTGCTCGGCGTAGACACGGAAGTGCTGTTCGACGGCGAGCTCCTCGGGAAGCCCGCGAACGAGACCGAGGCGGAGGCGATGCTCGAGATGCTCGCGGGCAAGACGCACGCCGTCGTCTCCGGGCTCTGCCTGCGCACGACGGGGTGGGAGGAGTTGCACGAGGAGACGACGCTCGTCACGTTCCGTACGCTGGTCCCGCGCGAGCTCGCGCACTACGTCGCGTCGCACGAGTGGGAAGGGCGCGCCGGCGGCTATGCGATTCAGGGGCTCGGGGCGAGCCTCGTCGCACAGATCGAGGGCGACTTCCTCAACGTGGTCGGCCTGCCGGGCTCACTGCTCGTCCGCGTCCTCTCGACGCGCTTCGCGGGCGTCTACGGGTTCGGCTAGGCACCTCCAAGACCAGGGATGCCATTCAGCCGGCCGAAGCTCCCGACCGGCTGGGTCGCGTCGACCTGCGCGGCCGCCGCGGCGCCGTTCCGATCGGCTCCAGGGCCCGCCTGGCCGCTGCGCAGCAGAAACGAGAGGTAGGTGTCGACCTCGCGCGGGCCGACGCGCAGATCGTTGTGGTAGGCGCCCGCGAACGTGCGGTTGTCGGCGCCGGCGAGTCGCGGCGAGCTCTCATCCGGGCCGACGAAGAACGGATCGCCTTCGAGGCCGTCGAAGATCGTCTGCCACCGCGTCGGGCCATACGTCTCGAGCGATCCGCCTGGGCCGTTGAGGTTGTCGAGCCAGGGCGCCCCGGGGGCGATCTCGTTGCAGCCGTAGTAGCTCGACTCGAGCCCGCGACATACGGTGGTGCCATGGTTCGCGCCCGCGATGCCGACGAAGCCGGCCACATCCTTGGCGACCGCGGGGTAGAGCTGCATCGTGCGGCGCGCAAGCGTCACGCCAAGTGAGTGGGCAACGATGTCGACCTGGCGCGAGCCGGTGAAGCTCTGCACGGCCCGGATGAAACGGCAGAGGTCGGCGACGTTGTCGTCGTCCGCGGCGCCGTGACCACCGTTCGACAGGACACTCGGGTTCTGATCGACGTAGGCCGCGTCGTCCTGCGTCGGCGGCGTCGCGACGGGCAGGCCCGCGTAATAGTTGCCGAGTCCGTTGTACGACAGCGCGTACATCTCTTGCATCGTGTAGCCCGCGTCGTTTTGGAACTGCAGCATCACGCTGAGCCAGTTCTGTGCGTCTGCCTGGTTGCCGTGCACGAAGATCACCGGCGTGTGGTGCAGCGGGGCGTGAGCAGCGATACCCCCGAAGCCGCCGATCGGATAGCCAAGCGTCGCGTCGGCGAGCGGTGGGAAGTCCGCGGCGAAGTACGACGGCGCGGGCGGCCCCGGGTTGTCGCCGAGCGTCGGTTGGCCGGTCGTGTCGAGTGGTGTGCAGGAAACCGGGTCCGCGGCGGCGGGAGCCGCGGTCATGGCGAGCAAGGCCACCGGCAGCGCCAGCGCGACGAGGATCCGAGCCACAGCGACCCCGTTCCCTCGCAGGGGCCGAGCCGAAACGGATTTGGCAGTCCAAGCTAGAGTGGCCCGCGACTCATGGGGATCTTCAACTACCTGACCGGCTTCGGCGGGCGCGACATGGCCGTCGACCTGGGCACGGCGAACACGCTCGTCTACGTGCGCGGCCGCGGCATCGTGCTCTCGGAGCCGTCGGTCGTCGCGATCGACCAGCGCACGGGTGAGGTGCACGCCGTCGGCCTCGAGGCGAAGCGCATGCTCGGGCGCACCCCGGGGACGATCAGCGCGATCCGCCCGCTCAAGGACGGCGTGATCGCCGACTTCGACGTGACGGAGCAGATGCTCCGCCACTTCATCCAGAAGGTGCACCAGCATCGCTTTGCGCATCCGCGCGTTGTCGTCTGCGTCCCCTCGGGCGTGACCGGTGTCGAGAAGCGCGCGGTCGAAGAAGCGACGCTGTCGGCAGGCGCGCGCAAGGCATATCTGATCGAGGAGCCGATGGCCGCCGCGATCGGTGCGGGCCTGCCCGTCGCCGAGCCGACCGGGAACATGATCGTCGACATCGGCGGCGGCACGACCGAAGTCGCCGTCATCTCGCTCGGAGGCATCGTCGTCTCGCAGTCGCTGCGCGTCGGCGGCGACGAGATGGACGAGGCGATCATCAATCACATCAAGCGCGAGTACAAGCTGCTGATCGGTCAGCAGACGGCGGAGGAGATCAAGCTCGAAGTCGGCTCCGCGTTTGCGATGAAGGAAGAGGTGCAAGCGGAGGTGCGCGGGCGCGACATGCTCACCGGCCTGCCGAAGACCGTGATCCTCTCGAGCGAGGAAGTGCGTCATGCGCTCGAGGAGCCGGTCAACCAGATCATCGACGCGATCAAGTCGACGCTCGACAAGACGCCGCCCGAGCTCGCCGCGGACATCATGGACCGCGGCATCGTGCTCGCCGGCGGTGGAGCGCTGTTGCACGGATTGGACGAACGCCTGCGGCACGAGACGCACATGCCCGTGCACCTCGCAGAGTCGCCGCTGACGTGCGTCGCCGTCGGCTCGGGGCGCAGCCTCGAGGAGTTCGACGCGATCCACCGCAGCTCGCGCGCGCGCTCCCGTTCGCGGAACGGCCGCCGCCACTACTAGACCGGCGAATCTCCGGTGCACGCACGCGACCGGGAATAACCGGAGCGGCTGCTCCGTTCTCTGTACCGTAACCGGAGTCCTGAGTCCGTTTTGTGCGGATCTTCGCTTTAGGAGGTTGTGTTGAGGTCGGAAACAAACCGCTGGCTCGTGCTCGTCCTGGTCTGCATCGCGCAGTTCATGGTCATTCTCGATGCCACTATCGTCAACGTCGCCCTGCCGTCGATTCAGCATGGGCTGCACTTCTCTGCCACGAGCCTGCAGTGGATCGTCAACGCCTACGCCCTCGTCTTCGGCGGCTTCCTCCTGCTCGGTGGGCGCGCGTCCGACCTGTTCGGCCGTCAGCGGCTGTTTATCGCAGGTGTGGCTGTCTTCACCATCGCGTCGCTGATCAACGGCATCGCGACCTCGTCCGGCTTGCTGATCGGTGGCCGCGCCCTGCAAGGGCTCGGCGCGGCACTCGTCTCGCCGGCGGCGCTCTCGATCGTCACGACGACCTTCGCGGAAGGGCGCGAGCGCACGAGGGCGCTCGGGATCTGGAGCGCGATCGCCGCGGGCGGTGGCGCATTCGGCCTGATCCTCGGCGGTCTGCTCACGGAGACGCTCTCGTGGCGCTGGGTCTTCTTCGTCAACATCCCGATCGGCGTCGCGGCCGCATTGCTGTCGCTGCGCTTCATCCCGAACACGCGCTCTGAGGAGAAGCCCGAGACCGCGGACGTCGCCGGCGCGGTCACCGTCACCGGTGGCTTGCTCGTGCTCGTCTACGCAGTCGTCAAGGCGCAGGCCTACGGCTGGGCATCCGGCAAGACGATCGGGCTCTTCGCCGCCGCGGTCGCACTGCTCGCGGCGTTCATCGTGGTCGAGTTGCGGTCGAAGGCACCGCTGATCCGCCTCAGCATCTTCCGCATGCGCTCGCTCAGCTCGAGCAACCTGTCGATGCTGCTCGTCGCGTCGGGCATGTTCTCGATGTTCTACTTCGCATCGATCTACGTGCAGGAGATCCTCGGATACGCACCGCTCAAGGCCGGCTTCGCGTTCCTCCCGTTCACGTTCGGCATCGTGATCGGCGCAGGCCTCGCACAGTCTTTGATCGCCCGCCTTGGCATCCGGGTCGTCACTGCGGCGGGCCTGACGATCGCGACGATCGGCCTCGCGCTCTTCACCCAGGTCTCCGTGCACGGCACCTACTGGAGCGAGATCTTCCCGGGCGTGTCGGTCATGTCGATCGGCATGGGCCTGACGTTCGTGCCGCTGACCCTGCTTGCGACGACGAACGTGGCGAACGAAGACGCCGGGCTCGCGTCCGGGATCTTCAACACGTCGCAGCAGATCGGCGGCGCGCTCGGTCTCGCGGTGCTCTCCACGCTCGCCGCCAGCCGGACCTCGAGCCTGACGGCGGACGGCGTCAGCGGGCCGGAGGCGCTGACGCGCGGCTACCACGTCGCGTTCGCAGTCGGCGCCGCGTTCCTTGCCGCGGGGCTGGCCGTGCTGCTCCTCGGTATCCGCAAGCGGCATGTCGAGTCGATCGACACCACGGTCGAAGACGATGCTCTCGTCGCGGAGCTCGCCGCGTGACGACTGCGCTCCGTGCTGATGCTCAGCGAAACCTCGTGCGCGTGCTCGACGCCGCGCGCGAGGTCTTCGCCGAGCAGGGCATCGACGTTCCCGTCACGGAGATCGCCGATCGCGCGGGCGTCGGCGTCGGAACGATCTTCCGGCGCTTCCCGACGAAGGACGATCTACTTGTCGCGGTCGTCGAGCAGCGCACCGAGCAACTGATCGAGGCCGCCGACGTCGCGCTCGCGAGCTCGGATCCCGGCGCCGCGCTGCGGGGCTTCATGGAAACCGCGGCGGCGATGCAGATCAGCGACCGGTGCTGGTGTGAGGCCGGCTCGGATCTCTTTGCACGGGACGGCATTCGCGAGCAGATCGACGTGCTCGTGGGGAAGATGGGCGAGTTGCTCACCCGGGCGCAGACCGCGGGCCACGTGCGCTCCGACGTGCATGCTTTGGACATCCCGGTGCTCCTGATGGCGGTCGCAAAGTCCGGGCTGATGCTCGAGCCCGCCATTCCAGGGGCCTGGAAGCGCTACCTCGGCATCATCCTCGACGGGCTCAGGCCCGAAGCGGCCCGCCCGCTCCCTCGGCGCCCGCTGACCCGGCGCGAGTTCGCCGCCGCGCGCGGCGGCGAGCCGGCTTAAAGGCGAATCTTCCGGCCATCCGGCTAGGCTGTCGGCCGGGTGCCTCGCAACCGGACCGTCCGTCTCGCGGTCCTGGGCTCATCGGTCCAGCGCGCCGCTTCTTCCGGCTACCCCTCGAGCCGCTCCAGCGCCCTCAAGCGCAGGATCGTCGTGGGTCTCCTAGTGCTGCTCTCGTTGGTGCTGATCACGGTCTCGTTCCGCTCGAGCGCGCTCGACGGCGTCCAGGGCACAGCGGCCGGGATCCTGCGCCCGTTCGAGATCGCGGCCGACCGCGTCTCGCGGCCGTTCCGGGATGCGGTCAGCTGGGGGCGGGGCCTCGTCGACGCGAAGGCCGAGAACAAGCGGCTGCGCGCCCGGATCGAGCAGCTGCAGACCCAGGTGATCCAGGACGAGTCCGCCGTCCAGGAGAACGTGCACCTCCGCGAGCAGCTGCAATACCACGGCCCGCCGTCGGTCGCGAACTTCCGCCGCGTCAGCGCCGCAGTGCTGACGAACCCGCAGAACGCGATCGACCAGAGCGTCACAATCGCAGCGGGCTCAGCCGACGGGATCTCCACGGGGGCCGTTGTCGTCTCTTCGTCCTTCGGTCTCGTCGGCGTTGTCGACCGCGCGTTCCCGCACGTCGCGCACGTGACGTTGCTGACCGACAACCAGAGCGCGGTAACCGCGATTGATCTGACGAGCCCGACCGCGATCGGGATCATTCAGTCGGGCGGCGGCAGCAGCGACGCCCTGGTGCTCAATCTCGTCTCGAAGCCAAAGGTGATCCGCTCCGGCGACGCGATCATCACCGCCGGATCTCTCGGCAAGGGCGCACTGCCGTCGATGTTCCCGCGCGGCATCCCGATCGGGACGGTGACGAGCTGGAGCAACAACGACATCAATCCGTTCAAGAACATCCAGGTCAAGCCGCTCGTCGACTTCTCGTCGCTGCAGTCGGTGAGCGTCCTGGTTCCCCGTCAGTAATGAACGGCGTCAAGGCCGCACTCGTGCTCTTCGTTGCCGCGCTGTTCCAGCTCTCGGTGCTGACGGAATACCGTGAGTTTCGCACCGCGAGCATCGTGCTCGTTGCCCTGCTCTCGATCGCGCTGCTCCGCGGCTCGGTCTTCGGTGCCGTGGCCGGATTCGGGACAGGGCTCCTGCTGGATGTCGCAACGCTCGGCACGCTCGGCATCACATCGCTGCTGCTCACCGTCTTCGGCTTCTGGATCGGACGCTACGGCGAAACGACTGCGCGTGACCGGTTCCATGCGCCGTTCCTCTCCGTCGCGACGGTCACCGCTCTGTATGCCTTCGGCCTGATCGGGCTGCAGTTCGTGCTCGGGCAGCCGGCGCCCGCGGGTCTCGTCGCGCGCGAGCTGCCGCTCGCGCTCCTCTTGAATCTCGTGCTGACACTTCCCGTCTACGCGCTGATCCGCCGTCTCTTCCCGCCGCTCGAGCTCGGCGACCGAGTGCGTGAGGTGCGCCTGCTTGGCTAGCACCGCTCGTCCCGGCCGGTTTCTCCCCGGCGACCCGCGCGTCCAGGAGCCGTACCGCCTCACGCCGCAGCTCGCGTTCCGCGTCGCGATCCTCGCGTTCCTCGCGCTGGCCGTGTTTGCGGTGCTCTTTCTCCGGCTCTGGGCGCTCCAAGTGCTGTCGGGCGACAAGTACCTCGCGGTCGCGAACGACAACCGGGTACGAACGCTGCGCCTGGAGGCGCCGCGCGGCCCGATCCTCGACCGCAACGGCAACGTGCTCGTCGGCATCGTGCCCGGCTGGCGCGTCGAGCTCTGGCCGGCAGACCTGCCGAAGACGTGGCCGGCGCGGCGCAGCGAGCTGCAAGCGCTCTCGAACATCACCAAGGTCCCGCTGAAGGAGATCCTGGCGCAGCTGACCCGCCACGCCGGTGACCCACTGACGCCGATCGTCGTGCAGCGAGGCCTGCGCCAGGATCAGATCTTCTATATCCGCGAGCACAACGCGCAGTTCCCCGGCGTTCGGCTCGCGAACAGCTACCTGCGTAAGTACCCGTACCAGTCGCTCGGCGCGCAGATGCTCGGCTACGTCGGCCAGATCACCGCCGGCGAATACAAGACGATGAAGAAGCGGGGGTACCAGCCGACCGACTCGATCGGCCAGGCGGGAATCGAAGCGACGTACGACACCTATCTGCGTGGCAAGGACGGCAAGGCGCAGCTGACGGTCGATTCCCGCGGCCGGCCGAAGGGAGCGATCACCCCGCTCACGAGCTTCACCCCGGGACAGGCGCTCCGGCTGACGATCGACATCGGGCTGCAGCGCGCTGCGGAGCGCGCGCTCGTCTACGGGATCCAGCGTGCGCACGACGCGAGCTACGCGCACGCAAACGGCGGTGCAATCGTCGCCATGGACCCGCGGGATGGGGCGATCCTTGCGCTTGCGTCATATCCGACCTACAAGCCCTCGGTCTTCGTCGGGCGCAAGGACCCGAAGAAGCTCGCGCCGCTGCTCGACCAGACGGCCGCCGACGCGGCGAACAATCCCGGGATCAACCGCGCAATCGACGCCGCCTATCCGCCTGGTTCGACGTTCAAGCCCGTGACGGCGCTCGCCGCGATGCAGGAGCATCTGGTGACCCCGACCGACCAGCTGCTCTGCTCGCCGGTCTACACGGCATACAAGCAACCGTTTCTGAACTGGACACCGCTCATCAACCAGTCGATGAGCCTGACCACGGCGCTCGCCGAGTCCTGCGACACCTATTTCTACGAGCTCGGGCGCCGCTTCTATGTGCTGCCGGCTGACCGCGGTCACCCGCTCCAGGGCTGGGCCCATCGCTTCGGCCTCGGTGACAACACGGGCATCGACATCGGCCCGGAGTCCTCCGGCCTGATCCCGACGCCGGAATGGCGGTGCAAGAAGTACGGCGGTCCTCCGTGCGCCGGTTACGTCGACCGCATCTGGAAGCCGGGCTACTCGATCCAGATGGCGATCGGCCAGGGGCAGATCCTCACGACGCCGCTGCAGATGACGCGCCTCTACGCCCTGATCGCGAACGGCGGCAAGCTCGTCACGCCGCACATCGCAGACGACGTGGAGATCCCCGGCACGAAGCGTCAGCCGGCGCGCGTGCTGCGGCGCTTCGGCGCCCAGTCCCCTCAGTCCACCGGCGTCGACCCGACCGCGCTCCGCTACGTCCAGCAGGGGCTCGAGGACGCGACGCATAAATCCTATGGGACCTCCGCCGGCGTCTTCGGCGCGTTCCCGGTCGACATCGCGGGCAAGACAGGCAGCGCCGAGAAGCTCGTCAAGCTCCCGGGTTACCCCTATCCCTCGAACCAGACGCAGTCCTGGTGGTGCGGCTACGGCCCGTACAACCAGCCGACGATCGTCGTCTGCGCGCTGATCGAGAACGGCGGCCACGGCGGCACTTCCGCGGCGCCGGCGGCGCTGAAGGTGTTCGAGCACTACTTCGGCAAGAACGGTCAACTCACGAACCACCTCTCCGACTGATGACGATCGAAGCCGTCGATCGGAGATCACGCGGGCTGCGCACACATCGGACAGCCGAAGCGGTTGGGCTCGCCGGCGTGCTGAGCAGGCTCGATTGGGTCCTGCTCGCCGCGCTCGCAGCGACTGCCGGCTACGGGCTCTGGGCGATCGACGGGATCACGATGCACGACCCGGGCGGCTCGTCGATGACCCGGCAGGCGCTCTATGTCTTTGCCGGGGCGGTGCTCTTCCTCGGCGTGCTCTTCGTCGACCCGGACACATACCGCAGGCTGCGCCGGCCGATCTACTTCGGGACGCTCGGACTGATGGGGTTCGTACTCGCCGCCGGTGTTGCAACGCGCGGTTCGAAGCGGTGGGTCGACGTCGGCTTCTTCAAGTTCCAGCCCTCGGAGTTCGGCAAGGTGCTGTTCGTCCTGGTGCTCGCGGGCTTCCTCGCCGAACGCTCGCGATCGATCAACTCGGTGCGCGCGACCGTCGGAGCTCTCGGTTACGGGATCGTGCCGATCCTCCTCGTGTTCCTCCAGCCGGACATCGGAACCGCCCTCGTGTACACGTCGGCGCTCGGCGCGGTGCTCTTCATCGCCGGCGTGCGCTGGTGGCAGCTCGGCGCGCTCACGGCGGCGACGGTGATCGCCGCGCTCGCGATCCTCTGGCTGCTTCCGGCGGCCGGCATCAACGTGCTCAAGCCGTACCAGGCCGCGCGTCTCACCGGGTTCACGCACCCGGGCAACGACCCGCGCGGCGCGACCTACAACCTGCGCCAGTCGATCACCGCCGTCGGCGCGGGCGGACTGCGGGGCCGGGGCGTTCTCGGCGCCACGCAAACGCGGCTCAACTACCTGCCGGAGCACGCCACCGACTTCGCCTTCGCATCGCTTGCCGAGGAGCGCGGCTTCTTCGGCGCGTCCATCTTGCTGCTGCTCTATCTGCTGATCGTCTGGCGAGCCCTGAAGATCGTCGCGAGCGCACGCGACATGTACACAGCGATCGTCGCGGGCGGTATCGCCTTCATGTTCATGTTCCAAGTGTTCGTGAACGCGGCGATGACGATGGGGATCGCGCCGATCACGGGCATCCCGCTGCCGTTTGTGTCCGTCGGCGGCTCGTCGATGATCACGAACTTCCTCGCGATCGGGATCCTGCAGGCGATCCACCTGCGGCGACCGAGTAAGCGGCGGGCATGAGCAGAAAGCTCGGGCCGCTCGCGCTTCTCTCGCTCGTGCGCGAGCTACGCCGCGGCAGCGGTGACCAGCGACCGATCGCGGTCGCGGGCGCCCGCGAGCTTCTGCCGATCATCGCGCGGCAGCTGCGCGAGGGCGGCGATCCCTCGGCGGTGGTCGAGGGGCAGGTTGAGAACGCTGCGGTGCTGGTGTGGGTGGGCCCGCCGGATGACGATGCGCTGCGCGCGGCAACGAAGGCCGGCGTGCCGATCGTCGCCGTCAGCGATGCGGAGGAGCTGCCGTACGTGCTCGCAACCGACATCGTCCACGTGCCCCCCGGCCAGGGCTTCCCGGTCGAGGAGATCGCGCGGGCGCTCGCGCGGAAGCTCGGGGAGGACGGGACGGCGCTCGCCGCGCGCCTGCCGGTGCTCCGGCGCGCGGTCTGCGACGAGCTGATCCGGTCGTTCTCGAAGAAGAACGCGATCATTGCCGCCGCCGTCTTCATCCCCGGCGTCGACCTGCCTGTGTTGACGCTGAACCAGGCGCGCCTCGTGCTGCGCATCGCCCTTGCCTACGGCCAGGAGATCGACAAGGAGCGCGCGCTCGAGCTGCTGGGCGTCGTCGGCGCCGGCTTCGGAATGCGGACGGTCGCGCGTGAGCTGCTCGATCTCGTCCCGGTCGCCGGCTGGGCCGTCAAGGGCGCCGTCGCCTATGCAGGCACGAGGGCGCTCGGCGAAGCCGCCGTGCGCTATTTCGAAGCGCGGTCGTAGGCGCGGTCACACTCTCGCGACACTCCTGTCGCACTTCCGGGCGTGTGTCTGACACCAGCCGCGACGCGCTTGGGTCGAAGTAGGCGCCTGGCCGCGTACGCCCTTGTCACGCTCCCGGCGCATTTCAATGCCGGTGTCTGACACCGGCCGTGGCGCTTCTAGAGCGCTCCGTCCGGTCCAGGTCCTAGGCTTTTCGCATCGACTGGAGGTGACGCCCACATGGCCCTGACCGGATACCAGGAAGCAACGGAGCTCTTGCTGATCGAGGAAGCGGACGCGTGGTTCGAGTACCTCGAGGCCACTCGTGGCCAGTCCGTGCTCCGCTACCTCGAGGTCGAGCCCTGGGCCTGGGCGCGCCTGTCCCAGCGCCTACGGGCGATCCGCACCCGCCGCTCCAAGCTTCGCCCGGCCGCCGAAGCCGCGTAAAATCCCTGCTGTTAGCGGGGTCGGCAACCGCTGATACCCTGCGGGCAGGCCTATGCCAAGGCTTTTCACACACCCATGCGACGCGCGCCCGCTGACTACGGCGAGGCTGCGCGCGCACTCATCACAGGAGAGATCGTTTGCCACTGCCCTGGTTCCGGCGCAAGAAGCCGGAAGACATGGCGCCGCTCACGCGCGCGCCGGAGACACCCGAACGTAAACCGCTGACCGTCGACGCGCCCGCCTCCGGGCAGGGCGACGACGGACAATCGAGCACCGCCACAGCAGCGAACAAGCGCCGCCGCGGCACGCGCGGCGGTCGCAACCGCAAGAAGACCGGCGCCGCTGCCGGCAGCACCGCCGGCGCGACTGCGCCGGCAGTCGAGGGCCGTGCCGAGGGTCGTAGCCCCGGCGCGAAGAAGACCGGCGAGCGCAAGACTCGTACGTCGTCGTCGCAGTCCCGTCGCCGCACGCCGCCCAAGCGGGCGCCGCTGCCGAAGGCGAAGCGCGAGCTCGTCATCTCGGTCGACGCGGGCGAGAAGCGCGTCGCCGTCCTCGAGGACGACAAGGTCGCCGAGGTCTACCTCGAGCGGCCGGAACGCCGTTCGATCGCAGGGAACATCTACCTCGGCGCCGTCGACAATGTCCTGCCCGGAATGGAGGCGGCGTTCGTCGAGATTGGCCTGGAGAAAAACGGCTTCCTCTACGTGGACGAGATCATCGGCCCGGAGCTCGAAGGGAATCGGAAGTCGGCCCGCAAGATCACCGACCTGATCCAGCGTGGCGAGAAGATCCTCGTGCAGGCGGTCAAGGACCCGATGAAGACGAAGGGCGCGCGCCTCACGACCGAGATCTCACTGCCCGGCCGCTTCGTGGTCTACGTGCCGCACGGCGAAGGCCTCGGTGTCTCGCGGCGGCTCGAGGATGACGAGCGCAACCGCCTCAAGACCATCCTCAAGGAGCATGCTCCGAAGAAGGGCGGCGTGATCGTCCGCACCGCGGCCGAAGGCGCGTCGGCCGAGGACATCGAGCGCGACCTCGACTTCCTCCAGCGCCTCTGGAAGTCGATCGAGACAAAGGCGGAGACCGCGAAGGCGCCGTCGCTCGTCTACCAGGAGTCGGAGCTGCCACTACGAGTCGTACGCGACCTCTTCACCGGCGACTTCGAGCGCCTGCTTGTCGACCACGACCGGACGCACAAGCGGATCGTCGGCTATCTAAAGAAGACGTCGCCGCACATGGCGGAGCGCGTCACGCGCTACAAGGAGCGCGAGCCTTTGATGGAGGCGTTCGGCGTCGAGCAGGAGATCAAGTCGACGCTCAACCGCCGCGTCGATCTCCCGTCCGGCGGCTATCTGATCTTCGACTACGCCGAGGCGTTCACCGTCATCGACGTCAACACCGGCCGTTATGTCGGCTCCCGCTCCAAGAAGTCGGGCGGGCGTCTCGAGGACACGATCACGAAGAACAACCTCGAAGCGGTGAAGGAAGTCGTCCGCCAGCTGCGCCTCCGCGACATCGGCGGGATCATCGTGATCGATTTCATCGACATGGCGAGCCCGAAGAACCGGTCGGCCGTCGAGGCGGCGCTCGGCGAGGAGCTCGAGCGCGACCGCACCAAGACCTACGTCGTCGAGATCTCACCGCTCGGCCTCGTCGAGATGACGCGGCAGAACGTGACCGACGGCCCGCGCGAGGTCATGACCAAGAAATGCCCGACGTGCGGTGGCGACGGAATCGTCGTCTCCGAGCACACGGCGGCCGTCGACATCGAACGCCGCCTGCGCGGGCTCGTCATGCCCGGCTCCCGCGACAAGGCGTTCAAGGTCGAGGTCGCTGCGAAGGTTGCGAACCTCGTTGTCGGCCCGGGCGGTTCGCGCCTCCGCGAGCTCGAGGAGACGACCAAGCGCCGCTTCTTCCTCGTCGGCAAGGACGGCGAGCACCTCGATCACTTCCGCGTGCTCGACCAGGGCACGCTCGAGAAGGTCGCGCCCAAGCTGCCGTTCGACGTCGGAGCCGAGATCGAGGTCAAGCTCGGCGAGGTCGACCTGTACGACGCGCACGCCGGCGCCGGCAAGGTCGAAGACGTCGACGTGATCGTCGGCGACGCGGCCAAGCTCGTGGGCAAGAAGGTCAAGGTGCGCGTCACCGTCGTCACCGAGGGCATCGCCTGGGCGGAGCTGCTCACACCGGTCGAGCCCGCGGACGAGCCGCTCACCGCCGAGGCCGAGGCCGAGAAGCCGACCCGCGCCAAGCGCCCGTCGTCGAGGAAGAAGAGCGACGACGCCGAGGTCGTGGAGGGCGAGGCGGTCGAACTCGAGGACGCTGAGCTCGAGGACGAGGCTGAACTCGAGGACGAGGCTGAGGTCGAGCACGCGGCTGACATCGAAGACGCCGTCGCAGAGGCTCCCGACGCGCCCCTCGACGGCGACGCGCCCGTGATGCCGAAGAAGCGCACGCGGCGCGGCTCGCGCGGCGGGCGCAACCGCAAGAAAAAGACGGCGACTGCCACCGGGACGGGCGGTGCCATTGCCGCCGCCTCGACGAACGGGGGCGACTCCGCGCCGGAGCCCGCCGAAGAAGCACGCGCCGTCGAGCCGGCCGAGCCGGTTGCCGGGCCGGTGATCCACGTCCCGGGCCGCGAACTGGGAACCGAGGACGGTGACGCGCCGGCTCCGGTGAAGAAGAAGACGCGCCGCGGCTCGCGCGGCGGCAAGAACCGCAAGAAGAAGACGGCCGCGGCGACGGGCGCCGGGGCGGCTTTGCTGGCAACCGCGGAGGCCGTCGACGAGGCTCCGGTCGAGGCGGCTCCGGCCGAGGGCGTCGCCGTCGAAGCGGCGCGCGAGCCCGAGCGTCCCGTTCAGGACGCGCCCACACCGGAGCCGATCGCCGAGCCGAAGGCCGACGAGCCCTCGCAGAACGGCGACGAAGACTGGACCTACACCCCGATGAGCCAATGGGGGATCGACGAGTAGCTAGACTCGCTACACTTCCGACGCTTCGCGGGCCTCTGTGCCTGCGATTTTCTCCGTTATGGACTACGCAATCATCAAGCTTGGTGGCAAGCAGTACCGCGTTCGCGAGGGCGAGTACATCGTCGTGGACCGGGTCAAGTTCGAAGAGGGTGCGACGTTCACGCCGGACGTCCTGCTCGGCGACTCGGGCGTGACGGTGACCGCCAAGGTGCTCGAGCACGGGCGCGGGCCGAAGATCCGGATCGGCAAGTACAAGAAGCGCACCGGCTACAAGCGCCACAACGGCTTCCGCGCCGCCACCTCGCGCGTCGAGTTCTCGCTCGCCGGCGCGCAGAAGCGCGCAGTGGCCAAGAAGACCGAGGCGGCCGCCGCTCCGAAGGCCGCCGCTCCAAAGCAGGCTTCGGCCTCAGAATCGGCCCCGGCGCCCGACGACCACGTCAAGGGAATGCCGAGCGGGTACGAGTCGATGACGGTCGCGCAGATCTCTGAGGGTGCCAAGACCTGGAACCGTCCGATGCTCCAGGCGGCGCTGGCCTACGAGCAGGCTCACGCAGCGCGCAAGGGCGCGATCTCCGCGCTCGAGTCGGCTCTCAAGTCGAAAGAGGGGGACGCGTAATGGCACACAAGAAAGGCCTTGGCTCCTCTAAGAACGGTCGCGACTCGAACCCCAAGTACCTCGGGGTAAAGATGTTCGAGGGCCAGACCGCGAGCCCGGGCAACATCATCGTCCGCCAGCGCGGCACCAAGTTCCGCCCCGGCCCCGGCACGCTGCTCGGCCGGGATCACACGATCTTCGCGATCCGCCCCGGCAAGGTCTTCTTCCGCAAGAGTGGCGAGCGCCGCTTCGTGTCGGTCGACGAGACCACTGAGCAGTCCACCTAGCGCGCAAGCGCCCGCCCGACGAACAGCGCTACGTTTCGCTGGTGTTCAGCGACCGCGCGACAATCCATGTGCAGGCCGGCAAGGGCGGAGACGGAGGCATGAGCTTCCGCCGTGAGAAGTTCGTCCCCAAAGGGGGCCCCGACGGTGGCGACGGCGGCAACGGCGGCGATGTCGTGCTGGTCGCAGACCCATCGCTGCGCGACCTGTCGTCGCTGCAGCGGCGCCGCTGGATCAAGGCGACGCGAGGTGGCAACGGCACGGGATCCCGCAGGCACGGGGCGGACGGCGACGATGCTGTGCTGCATGTCCCCGTCGGGACGCAGGTGTTCACAGACGACGGCGACCTGATCGCCGACCTTGCGCATCCCGGTGCACGCGTCGTGCTTGCGACCGGTGGGCGTGGGGGGCGTGGCAACACTCGCTTCGTCTCGTCCACGCGGCAGGTGCCGCGCTTCGCGGAGGTCGGCCCGCCGGGCGAGGAGCGCGATGTTGAGCTGCACCTCAAGCTGCTCGCGGATGCTGCGCTCGTCGGTCTGCCGAACGCGGGCAAGTCGTCGCTGCTCTCGCGGATCTCGAACGCGACCCCGAAGGTCGCCGACTACCCGTTCACGACGCTGCAGCCGATCCTCGGTACGACCGAGGCGCCCGATGGCCGGCAGTTGGTGATCGCAGACGTGCCCGGCCTGATCGAAGGCGCGAGCGAAGGTGTGGGGCTCGGCCACGAGTTCCTGGCGCACCTCGAGCGGGCGCGCATGCTCGTACACGTGATCGATGCATCGCTGCCGGTCGAGGAGCAGTGGCGCACGATCGACGCCGAGCTCGCTGCATACGGCGCCGGTCTCGACGAGCTCCGGCAGATCGTCGTGTTGAACAAGATCGACCTGGAGCCCGAGCCCGAGCTCCCGATCGACGATCCGCGGGTGATCGCCGTGTTCAAGCTCTCGTGCGCCACGGGCGAGGGCCTCGCGGACTTTCGCCGCCGGCTGTTCGCGCTGGTGCCGGAGCCCGAGCTCGAGGAGCGGGGCGAGGACGAGCTTGCGGACTTCCTCGTCTATCGCCCGCAGTCGAAGAGCCGGCAGTGGCGGCTGCTGCGCACGGAGGGCGGCTTTCGCGTGCTCGGCACGCCACCGTCGGAGGCGGAGCTGGAGCGCGCGTTGCGCGCGGCGGGAGCAAAGGACGGTGCGACGGTCGAGATCGGCGACGAAGAGTTCGAGCTCGCGTGAGTGAGAGGTCCGACGACGTCGGACATCTCGGCCTCTACGGCGGGTCGTTCGACCCACCGCATCGCGGGCACGTCGAGCTGGCGCGTCGCGCGAAAGAGGAGCTCGGCCTCGGCCCGCTGCGCGTGCTCGTCTCGGCCGATCCGGGCCACAAACGGGTCGAGACACCGGCCGGCGTGCGACTGCGACTCGCCAAGGCTGCGTTCCCCGACGACGACGTCGTGCTCGACGAGCACCCGCGGACGATCGACCTGTTGCGCGCGCACCCCGAGTGGGACGATCCCGTCTTCCTGATCGGCGCCGACCAGTTCCGCGACTTCCTCTCGTGGAAGGAGCCGGAAGAGATCCTGCGGCGCGCCCGCGTCGCGGTCGCCACCAGGCCCGGCTTCCCGCGCGAGCAGGTCGAGCCGGTGCTTTCGCAGCTCGCGCACCCTGAGCGCGTCCTCTTCTTCGAGATCGACCCGACGCCGGTCGCCTCCCGAGAGCTCCGCAAACGGCTGGCCCGCGGGGCGGACGTCGGCCCGGAAGTGCCGCTCGCGGTCGGCGATTTGATCCGGGCCGAGGGCCTCTATCGCCCCTAGAGAGCGCTACACTTCACCTGCTTGACTCCACTCGAACAGGCACGCCGGATCGCGGCGCTCGTCCAGGACAGGCTCGGCCGCGACGTCGTCATTCTCGATATGCAGCCCGTCTGCGCGTACACCGACTACTTCGTCGTGGTTACGGGCGGGAACCCGCGCCAGACGAAGGGCATCTTCGACGAGGTGCACGGCCGGTTGAAGCAGGAGAACGACCTGCTCCCGCGCGCCGTCGACGGCGTCGCCGAAGCGACCTGGATCGTCGCCGACTACAGCGACGTGGTGCTGCACGTCTTCACGCCCGAGGCGCGCGAGTACTACCGCCTCGAGGAGCTGTGGGACGACGTGCCGCACGAGACGGTCGAAGCAGCAACGGCTTAGAAGCCTCGTGACCCGTCCGAGAAGGGGCCATACGACCCCATCCGAATGCCCCTTCGTGCCCTAGCGCGGCGCGCCCAACCGCGCAACGCTCAATCAGGCTCGCGCGGAGGGCGGCGCTGCGGATCTGTGGCCACGCCGCCCTCCGTGCGAGCGCCTGGCGCTCCGCACCGGCGATGGCCGAAAAGGGCCACGCCCTAAGCGAGCATGTTGTCTCTGGCGGCAACGATTCGTCCGTCCCCGCGCGTACGCTCACTAGGACGACAACGCGAATGAGAGGAGTCTCATCACGTAGCTCCGGCCCCAACGTGAGCGTCTGTGGCTATCCCTGTGGGCAGCAGCAAGCAGTGGCGAGCGCCTGAACGCAAGGCGCGCCGCTCTTCGTCCCACTCGGCGCCCTCCTTCGGCACCCCCGCTGCGGTCGCAGGGGGCGGCCGTCAGACCACACAGGAAGCTCCCTTGGAGGGTGGCGGCAAAGGGACGTCCCTCCCTACCCTCGATCGTACGATGCCCCCGCCCGGCAGTGCGGCGGCGGTTGCCGACGCAAAGGAGCGCGCGACGTGACGGTCAGGACGCAGATCCGCGTCCTCGTCGTACCGTCGACGTGGTGGTGGCGCGAGGCCCTGCTCCGCGTGCTCGAGCGATCGGACGGGCGCTTCGAGCCGGTCGCGGGAGACGCCGGCTCCGCGCTGCGACTGATGGCCGACGTGCAGGTCGCGATCGTCGACCTCGATCGCGATGACGGGCTCACGATGCTCGCCGAAGCGCGCCGCCACGATCTGGCCTGTGTTGCGCTGAGCAGCCAGGCATCGCACGAGCAGGTGAGCAACGCGCTCAGCATCGGTGCGAGCTATGCGGTGAAGTCCGAGCTGGATGCCGACCGGGTCCGGCACCTTGTCGGCATGGCTGCGTCCGGCGACGCGCTGCTCCTCCGGGCGAGCACCCGGTTTCTGCGCAATCTCCCGGTCCGAGAGCCGCGTGACAAGTACAACCTGACGCCGCGCGAGCTGGAGGTCCTCGAGCACCTCGCGCGCGGGCAGACGAACGCGGAGATCGCGGCCGCGATGCACCTCGCGCCGGGCTCGGTGAAGAAGCTCGTCTCGCGCTGCCTGACGAGGCTCGGCGTTCGCAACCGCGTCGAGGCCGCCCTGGTCGCGCTCGGCGAGGGCCTGGTCGCACCCACTGCGTCGGTTCCGCAGGGTGTCGCCTGCGAGGGGTCCTAACGGGACACGGCTTAAGCGGGCATGTCGCCAGGACGGGCAACAGTCCGTCCGAACGCGCACGTAGGATGTTGTCCATGTTGACGACGGATCAGAAGGGCGCCCTTGCCGAGCAGGCGATTGCCTTTGAAGCGATGAAACATGGCGCTGGTGTCTTCCGGCCGCTTGGCGACGAGCGCTACGACCTTATCTTTGACCTCCGGCCGCGCCTCTTGCGGGTTCAATGCAAGTGGGCCGTGCGACGAGGCGATGTCGTGGTGATTACCTGCCGAACGAATCGACGCGGACCGGACGGATTCATACCCCGTTGCTACGGCGAGGGCGAGATTGATGCGATTGCCGCGTATTGCGCGGCGGTTGACAGTTGCTTCCTGCTACCTGTCCAAATGTCCGTCAACCGAACGGCGGTTCAGCTCCGTCTCGCTGCGACGCAGAACAACCAAGTCAGGCGGATCAACTGGGCGCGAGAATTCGAGCTCGGAGCTACACTGGCGGAGCTCAATGGGCCCATAGCTCAGCTGGGAGAGCGCCGCCGTGGCACGGCGGAGGCCGGCGGTTCGAGCCCGCCTGGGTCCATTCTTCGCTTCGATCGGTAGCCCGTCAGGCCGGCCTTTTGAGCGGCGAAGATCTCGGTCGCAAGCACGTCGGCGTCGCGCTCGCGTTCGACCTAGTCGGCGCGCGATTGGCGTCGGTGCGACAACGCGGATCGGCTACTGGCTGTGGTACGCGATCCCGGTTGGCTGCTTCGCCTCCGGGTCGCGCAGCTTTGGTGCTGCTCTCTTTGCCGCGTACGCCGCGACGCGGGCAACCCTGCCGGTCGTCCTCGCCGTTGTCGGTAACCAACTTGAGCACCACGGACGTCCTCGAGTCTTGCATCGCCTGCAAGAGAGTCTCGCATTGCTGAAACCGAGATTCGTGCTGATGTGCTCCTGGCTATTATTAGCCTTGGCGACCGGCTATCTGTTCTCATGAGACACACGAACCGATGCGGGCAAGGACGCACGTGGGCGATCGCGACTGTCGTCGTACCGTTGATCGTCACCTCGGGCGTGGCGCTGGCTGGGACTCGGTCATCAAATCAGAGCGCCCCAAGCCCACAGCAAGTGCGCAGTTGCGACAACCGAATCGAACTCGGAAGCGCACGAACCACGCTCGCGCGCAAGGACGATGGCCGCATCGGTCCCGTGGCCTTCGCGCTCGTGAAGCTGCTGAAGTCTCGGAGCTACTTCACGCGTGTCGGCAAGAATGGATCGATCTTTGGCCTCAAGCTGCCGGTTTTCGTCCAGCACGATCGGCAGGTGATTGTTGCGATTGCTTCCCGCTCGAGGAGCGTCGCCTCCCTCTTCTATGCAGGGGGGAACTTTCCGAAGAAGGTTGCCGGCGGCGTTGCTGTCGTTCAATTCGACGCCTGCCCGGCCGGGCAACCGGCGTCGACGTATCCCGGAACGATCGGTGTCGCAACCGGGTTCTCCGGGGGCATCCTGGTCGCGCGCCCCGCCTGCGTCTACGTCGAGGTTTGGTCACCCTACGCGTCGGCACCGGCGCGAGGAGTCCTTGCGCTCGGCCGCAGCGATTGTTGATGTAGCACGACTGCCGCGGTAACCGGCATCCCCGCGCTCGTGCGCCGGAACAAACCGCGCGATCGTTCAAGGCAGGATGCGCCGCGTCGCCACTCTTCGAGCCTCGCCGGCCCGAGGTGCTCCCGTCCGGAACTCAGCGTGGTTGTTGCGTCTTTGGGCGCCGAGCCAAGGCGTGCCTGGCGTCAAGTGCGAGCGTCGGCGCGACCAATTCGCCGTCCGAGCGGTTCGCGTGATGCCCGGTTCGGCCCATGTTTCTTTTCGATCGCTAATCCGTCAGACTGGCTCGACGAGCAGCCTGACGAGCATGTCGATCAGCGCGGGCTGGGCGCGCCAACGGCGACATGCGACCGCGGCCACGACCTCAGTGATTGCACCCGAGCCGTTCCACGGAGGGAAGTGATTGCACCCGAGCCGTTCCACGGAGGGATGCGCGCAACCGCCGACAGTGGGCTAGGCTCTGTTCGTGAAGGCCGCGCGGCCAACGATCTACGACGTCGCGCGCCTCGCTGGGGTTTCGACCGCCACTGTCTCGCGGGCGCTGAACGGCACGGCGCAGATCGCACCGGCGACTCGCGCGGTGATCGACGCCGCCGTGGAGAAGCTCGGATACCGGCCGAACCCGATTGCGCGCAGCCTCGTCACGAAGTCGACGCAGACGATCGCGCTCTTGCTGCCGGATATCGCGAATCCGTTCTACGCCGAGCTCGTGGGCGGCATCCAGCGACGTGCGCACGCCACCGGCCACACGATGCTGCTCTGCACGACCGAGGGAGACCCCGAGCGCGAGGAGGAGTACCTGACGCTCCTGCACGCGAAGCAGGTCGATGGCGTCCTCGTCGACGGGCTCGTCGTGGCGCCGGACCGGATCGCGCACTTCGTGCGCGAAGGGCTACCGATCGTCTGCCTCGACCGCGACGTCGATTCAACGTCGGTGCCGCTCGTCCAAGTCGACAACCAGGTCGGCGCGCGCATGGCCACCGAGCACCTGCTCTCGCTCAACCACCGCCGCGTCGCGCATATCGCCGGTGCGAGCGACCTCGGCATCAGCGACGAGCGGATTGTGGGGTACCGAGATGCCCATGACGCCGCCGGGCTCGAGCCCGACCCGGCGCTGCTCGCGGTCGGGTCGTTCTCGGGCGAAGGTGGCTACGAGGCGGTGCGCACGCTGCTCGGCCGCACCGCGTTCACAGCGGTCTTCGCCGCCAACGATCTCTCCGCAATCGGCGCGATCAACGCACTCGTCGAGAGCGGCCGGCGCGTGCCCGAGGACGTCTCGGTCGTCGGCTTCGACGACATCGGTCTCGCGCGGTTCACGACACCGCCGCTGACGACGATTGCCCAACCCGCCCTCGAGATCGCGGAGCGCGCGATGCAGTTGCTGCTCGAGCTCGCGGCCGGGCGGGAGGTCCCGCAGGTGCGCCATCTGCTCGAGCCGAAGCTCGTCGTCCGCCGCTCGACCGCGAAGCCTTGACAGCGGCTTGTGTAACCGCTTACCGTAACCGGTTGCATGGCGAGTCCGCTGCACGTCGGGGTGATCGGGGTCGGACGCATCGGCGCCTTTCACGCAGCGACGCTGCGTTCGCTCGAGGGTGTCGGCGCCCTTACCGTCACGGATGCCGACGGCGCCCGCGCGGCCCAGGTCGCGCGCGGTCTCGAGGCGAGCACCGCCGAGACACCGGAAGCCCTCGTCGAGGCGGGTGTCGAGGCGCTCGTGATCGCGACGCCGACCGGAGGGCACGCATCGATGCTCGGGCTCGCCGCCGACGCGGGGCTTCCCGCGTTCTGCGAGAAGCCCGTGGCCCTCGACATCGCCGCACTCGACAACGTGATCGAGCATGTCGACCGGGCGGGGATCTTCGTGCAGATCGGCTTCCAGCGCCGCTTCGACGCGGGCTATCGCGCCGCGCACGATGCGGTCGCCACCGGGGTGCTCGGCAACCTGCTCGTGCTGCGCGCGGCCACGCACGACGCGTCGCCACCGGAGGAGGCATACATCGCGACCTCCGGAGGGATCTTCAGGGATCTGCACATCCACGACTTCGACGCGCTGCACTTCGTCACGGGCCGGCAGATCGTCGAGGTGTACGCCGACGGCGCGGTTCGCGAAACGGCGTGGTTCGATCAGCATGGAGACGTCGATGCAGCCGCCTCCGTGCTGCGGCTGGAGGGCGGGGCGCTCGCAATCGTCTCGGGCACGCGGCACGACCCGCTCGGCTACGACGTCAGGCTCGAGGTCTTCGGCTCGGCCGACAGCATCGTCGTGGGGCTCGACCCGCAGACCCCGCTTCGTTCGGTCGAGCCCGGCGCGCCGCCCGGGGGGACTGCCCGGTACCGCACCTTCCTCGACCGCTTCGAGGCTGCGTACCGCGCCGAGCTCGCAGCGTTCGTCGACAGCGTTCATACAGGCAGCGACAGCCCGTGCACGTTGCGGGACGCTCGCGCGGCGCTGCTCGTTGCGCTCGCCGCCGACCGCTCGCGCGCCGAGCGGCGCCCCGTCTCGATCGAGGAGGTGGTTAGCGCAGAAGCACTCAGTGGGTGAGAATCGCCGGTACTCGAGTGAAATCCGACAAAGGAGACGGATCACGATGAACGACGAGGTTCACGAGACGATCGAGGAGACAGGGCTCTCACGCCGCAGCCTCCTCGTGAAAGGTGGCCTTGCGGCCGCGGGCCTCACCGCCCTGGGCTCGCCGACTGCCGCTGCCTTCGGGGCACGGAACGCGGCAGCCGCAGGGGCGATCAAGGTCGCGGTCGTTACGCACGGCGACACGGGCTCGTTCTGGTCCGTCTTCAAGAAGGGCGTCGACCAGGCGGCCAAGGATCTCAAAGGGCGCGGTGTCAGCGTCACCCAGGTGTACGCGAACAACGACGTACCGAAACAGGTTGCCGGGATCAACGCGGCGATCGCCGGCGGCGCCAAGGTGATCGCCACCTCGGTGCCGGATGCGAGCGCGTTGAAGGACCCGCTCGCGAGGGCATCGGCCAAGGGCATCGAGATCATCACGGTCAACTCCGGCCTCGGTGCGTTCGACTCGCTGCCCACCTACGAGGTTCACGTGGGCCAGACCGAGGACGTGGCGGGCCAGGGCGCCGGCAAGCAGTTCAAGAAGGCCGGCGCGAAGAAGGTGCTGATCGTCATCCACGAGGCAAGCAACTCGGGCCTGCAGCTGCGCGCGACGGGCGTGAAGTCGATCCTCGGGGGCGCGGGCGTGAAGGTGCTGTCGATCCCGAACGCCAAGTCGGATATCCCCGGTACGAAGGCGAAGGTGCAGGCGGCCTTCAAGGCCGACAAGTCCCTCGACGGCTTCCTCGGCCTTGACCCGGACGTGACGATCCCGATGCTCGACATCCTCCCGAAGGGCACGAAGGTGGGGACGTTCGACGTCGGCGGGGCGATCAAGCAGATCCAGGCGGGGAAGATGCTGTTCGCGATCGATCAGCAGCAGTACCTCCAGGGCTACCTGCCCGTCGTGTTCGCGACGCTCTTCGTCACGAACCTGAACACCGTCGGGAACGGGGCGCCGGTGCTGACCGGTCCCGGGATCATCAACAAGGCGAACGCGGCGAAGGTCGCCGCCCTCGCCGCGAAGGGCACCCGCTAGTCACCGGGCGTGGGCGGGCGGCCCCACGGCCGTCCGCCCACCGCCAAGGAGGAGTCGCCGATGGCCGAGACAGCTATGCCGAACGCCCGCGCCGATGAGCGGCTCGTACGCGTCAGCCCCTTGACGCGGCTGCTCGTTCGGCCCGATATCGGGGCGCTGCTCGGCGCGATCGGCGTCTTCTTCGCGTTCGCCTATTTCGCCAGTGCCGTCAACTGGCTCGGCGATCCGAGCATCGCTGCGGGTTGGACCGACCAGGCGGCGCAGTACGGCATCGTCGCCGTGCCGGTCGCCCTGCTGATGATCGGCGGCGAGTTCGATCTCTCCGCCGGGGTGATGATCGGCAGCTCGGGACTGCTGCTCGGCTACCTCGTGACCCATGCCCATTTGAACGTCTGGCCGGCGATCGTGATCGTGCTCCTGTTCGGGCTCGCGATCGGCTTCGTCAATGGCGTCGCCGTGGTGAAGACGAAGCTCCCGAGCTTCATCGTCACCCTCGCGACCTTTTTCATCCTCCAGGGCGTCAACGCTGCGGGCACTCTGAAGCTCACGGGCCTGACCGCGATCGACAACATCGACTCGGGGCACGGCTTCGCATCGGCTCGGCACGTCTTCGCCTCCGACTTCTCGCACTACGCGTTCAAGGTGAAGGTGCTGTGGTGGATCGGCCTCACTGTTGCAGGGGCATGGCTGCTCGCAAAGACGCGGTTCGGCAACTGGATCTACAGTGCCGGCGGCGAACCGAACGCCGCCCGCAACGTCGGCGTCCCGGTTGCGCGCACCAAGATCACCCTCTTCATGATGACCTCCGGCGTCGCGGCGCTGATGGGAATCATCGAGGCGCTCGAGCTGCGTTCGATGCAGGCCAAGGAGGGCATCGGGCTCGAGTTCATCTTCATCATCTGCGCGGTCGTCGGAGGCTGTCTGCTGACGGGCGGCTTCGGTTCTGTGATCGGCACCTTCTTCGGCGCAGCCATGCTGGGCATGGTGCAGCTCGGGATCGTCGACGCCCAGTGGGACAGCAACTGGACCTACACCTTCCAGGGCGGCATTCTCTTCGCGGCCGTCCTCCTGAACCTGGTCGTGCGCAACCGCGCGGAGCGGGTGCGATGACCGCGTACCTGCTGGAAGCGCGCGGCATCAGCAAGCACTACGGCAGCGTCGTCGCGCTGAAAGACGTCTCCGCGCACGTGAACGCGGGCGAGGTCACGTGCATCCTCGGCGACAACGGCGCCGGCAAGTCGAGCTTCATCAAGCTGCTCTCGGGCAGTCACCAGCCGGACGCGGGAGCGTTGCTCGTCGACGGCAAGGAGGTTCACTTCAGCTCGCCGCGCGATGCGCGGGCGCACGGCATCGCGACCGTCTACCAGGACCTGGCGATGGTGCCGCTGATGTCGATCTGGCGGAACTTCTTCCTCGGCGCGGAGCCCCTCAAGGGCTTCGGCCCCGTGCGCTGGTTCGACGCTGCCAAGGCGAAGGCGATCGTGCGCCACGAGTTGCACGAGATGGGCATCGACATCCGCGATCCCGACCAGCCCGTGGGCACGCTCTCGGGCGGCGAGCGGCAGTCCGTCGCGATCGCGCGCGCGGTCTACTTCGGCGCGCGCGTCCTGATTCTCGACGAGCCCACCTCCGCACTCGGCGTCAAGCAGGCCGGCGTCGTCCTCAAGTACATCCTGCAGGCGCGCGAGCGCGGAGTGGCGGTCATCTTCATCACCCACAACCCCCACCACGCTCACCCGGTCGGTGACCGCTTCGTGATCCTGAACCGCGGCCAGACGATCGGCACGTTCGACAAGGATCAGGTCGACCGCGACGAGCTCGTCCGCCTGATGGCTGGCGGACGCGAGCTCGCCGAGCTCGAGCACGAGCTCGAAGCGGTCAAGGCAGAGGTGTTGTGAGGCTCACCGCCGCGCAGGCGCTGATCCGCTTTCTCGCGGCCCAGTACGTTGAGCGGGACGGCAGCGTGCACCGCTTCTTCGCCGGGTGCTTCGGCATCTTCGGCCACGGCAACGTCGCCGGGATCGGCGAGGCGCTGTATGAGCTCCCGGAGCTGATGCCGTATCACCAGGCGCGCAGCGAGCAGGGGATGGTGCACACGGCGGTGGGCTACGCGCGGCAGCGCAACCGCCTCGCGACCTTTGCGTGCACGACCTCGATCGGCCCGGGCGCGACGAACATGATCACCGGCGCCGCGCTCGCTACGGTGAACAGGCTGCCGGTGCTGCTCCTGCCCGGTGACATCTTCGCCTCGCGCGGGCCCGACCCGGCGCTGCAGCAGCTCGAGCTCCCATGGGCCGGCGATATTTCGGTGAACGATGCTTTCCGGCCCGTGTCGAAGTACTTCGACCGGATCTGGCGCGCCGAGCAGGTCGTTCCTGCCGCGCTGCAGGCGATGCGCGTGCTCGTGAACCAGGCCGAGACCGGGGCGGTGACGCTGGCCTTCCCGCAGGACGTGCAGGCCGAGGCGTTCGAGGTTCCCGACGGCTTCCTCGACAAGCGCGTGTGGCCCATCGGCCGACCGCTGCCCGACCCGGCCGCACTCGCCCGCGCCGCCGAACTGATCCGCGCGTCGAAGCGGCCGCTGATCGTCGCCGGCGGCGGTGTCATCTACTCGGAGGCAACCGATGCGCTCCGCGTGCTCTGCGAGGCCACTGGCTTGCCCGTGTGCGAGACGCAGGCGGGTAAGGGCTCGCTGCCCTACGACCATCCTTCGGCGCTCGGCGCGTTGGGCGTCACCGGCACATTTGCTGCGAATCGCTGTGCGGCGCAGGCCGACCTCGTGATCGGGGTCGGCACCCGGTGGTCGGACTTCACGACCGCCTCGAAGACCGCTTTTCGCGCTTCCGGCGTACGGTTCGTGAACGCCAACATCGCCGACTTCGACGCCGCCAAGCACGCCGGGCTCGCGCTCGTCGGCGACGCGCGCGCGACGCTTGCGTCCCTCACCGAGTCGCTCGCCGGCTGGGCGGTGGACGGGGCCTACCGCGACGAGGCCGCGCGGTTGAATCGCGAGTGGGACGAGGAGGTGGCCCGCCTCTATGCGATCGAGCACGACCCGCCGGTGCAGAGCGCGGTGATCGGCGCCGTCAACGCGGCCTCCCGGCCGCAGGACGTCGTCGTCTGCGCGGCGGGGGCGATGCCCGGCGATCTGCACAAGCTCTGGCGCACGCGTGATCCCAAGGGCTACCACGTCGAGTACGGCTACTCGTGCATGGGCTACGAAATCGCCGGCGGGCTCGGCGTGAAGCTCGCCGCGCCCGATCGTGAGGTGTACGTCCTCGTCGGCGACGGCTCCTATCTGATGCTCTCGAGCGAACTCGTCACGGCCGTCGCCGAGCGGCAAAAGCTGACGATCGTGCTGGTCGACAACCGTGGCTACAAGTCGATCGGCAACCTCTCGCGTTCGCTCGGGATGGACGGCTTCGGGACGCTGTACCGCTATCGCTCGAACGGCGCCCTCGGCGTCGACAGCGAGCAGTCGACCGATTACCTGCCGGTCGACCTCGCAGCGAACGCCGAGTCACTCGGCGCAACCGTCTTCCGTGCCGCATCCATCGACGAGGTGCGGGAGGCGCTCGAGGCCGCGAAGGCGGAGGAGGGACCGGTTGTGATCGCGGTCGAGGTCGACCGCTACGAGGACGTGCCCGGCTACGAGAGCTGGTGGGATGTCGCAGTCGCCGAGGTCTCCGGGGTCGCGTCCGTACGCGCAGCGCGCGAGCGCTACGAGGCAGCACGCGGCGACGAGCGGAGATACCTGTGATCGAGGCGGTCGTGCTCGGCCGGCTCGGGGTCGACCTGTACCCGAACGAGCTCGAGACGCCGCTCGCCGAGGTCGAGACCTTCACGCGTTTCGTCGGCGGCTTCGCCGGCAACGTCGCGACCGGGCTCGCGCGGCTCGGAGTGCGTCCGGTGATCGTCTCGCGCGTCGGCGCGGAGGGCAACGGCGACTATGTGCGCGCCTGGCTCGACAGCGAAGGCGTCGACACGCGCTTCCTCGCGACCGACCCCTACTGGCAGACGCCGCTCACCTTCTGCGAGGTGTGGCCGCCCGACCGCTTCCCGATCCTCTTCTACCGGAAGCCGACGGCGCCCGACTGGCAGATCGCACCCGCGGACTTCGACGCCGAAGAGGTGGCAAAGGCCCGGCTTCTTTATGCGACCGGCACCGGCCTCGCGCAGTCACCCTCGCGCGAGACGACGCTCGGGGCGCTGCACGCGCATCGGGGGACGACGATCTTCGATCTCGACTGGCGCCCGTCGCTCTGGGACAGCCCCGGCGAGTTTCCGGCGCTCGCCGCCGAGGCATGCGCGGCCGCCGACATCGTGATCGGCAACGAGGAAGAGGTGGAAGCAGCTCAGGTCAGCCCGCCGACACTCGTCCTCAAGCGTGGCGAGCGCGGCGCGACCGTCTATGCCGACGGTGACGAGACCGACGTGCCCGGGCTCCCGGTCGAGGTGGTGAACGGCCTCGGGGCCGGCGACGCCTTCGCCGCAGCATTCGGCCAGGCGCTCCTGAAAGACATGCCGCTTGTCGAAGCGACACGGCGCGGCACCGTTGCCGGCGCGCTCGTCGCGAGCCGCCTGGCATGCTCGGCGGCGATGCCCCGGCTCGACGAGTTGGAGGCGGCACTCGTATGAGCGAGCTGTTGCTCGAGGCCGGGACGTGGGAGCAGGTGACCCCCGAGTCGGCGGGTTGGCGGCACCTGTCGTTCGGCGTGCGCAGCGGATCGTTCTCGGCGGAGACCGGCGGCGACGAGATCGCGCTCGTGCCGCTCTCGGGTGGCGGTTGCCGCGTCAGCGCGGAGGGAGAGAGCTGGGAGCTCGCGGGCCGCGCGAACGTCTTCGCGGGGATGCCCTGGACGCTCTACCTCCCGCGCGACACGGCCTACCGGGTCGAGGGGAATGCCGAGGTCGCAATCTGCGGCGCCCGCTGCGAGCGGCGGCTCGAGCCCGTCCTCGTCCGGCCCGAGGACGTCGAGGTGGAGGTGCGCGGCGCGGGCAACGCGACGCGGCAGATCAACCACCTCGTGAAGCCTGAGTTCCCGGCCGAGCGGTTGCTCGTCGTCGAGGTGTTCACGCCCTCGGGCAACTGGTCGAGCTATCCGCCGCACAAGCACGACGAGGACAACCCGCCGGGCGAGGTGGTGCTCGAGGAGACCTACTACTACCGCACCGACGGGTTCGCGGTGCAGCGCCTCTACAGCCCGCGGCACGGGCTCGACCTGACGGCGACGGTGCGCGACGGCGACCTGGTGCTCGTGCCGCACGGCTACCACACGACCGCGGCTGCACACGGATACGACCTCTACTACCTGAACGCGCTCGCTGGGGACCGCCGCTCGATGGCGTCCGCCGACGACCCCGAGCTGGCCTGGATCCGTGCCGGCTGGGCCGGGCAGGCGACCGACCCGCGCGTGCCGCTCGTGCGGTGATCCGCGTTGCGAACGCACCGGTGAGCTACGGCGCCTTCGAGCTGACGGTCGGCGTCCTCGAGGACGTGCCGGACGCCGAGCAGGTTCTGGACGCAATCGCGTCAGCGGGCTACAAAGGCACCGAGCTCGGGCCGCTTGGGTACCTAGGCAACGTCGACGAGCTCCGTCAACGGCTGCAGGCGCGGGACCTCGGGCTCGCGGGCGCGTTCATCGAGCTCGGGCGAGGCGGGCTCGAGGAGACGCTCGACGTCCTGGCAGCGCTTGGGGGGAAGCCGGTGCTCGCCGACGCCGGCCCGAGGGACGGCGAGGCCGACTGGGTCGGGATCGAGCGCGCAGCCGAGCGGGCGCGGGAGCGCGGGCTCGAACCGACCTTCCACCACCACATGGGCACGCGCGTGCAGACGCTCGACGAAATCGAGCAGCTGCTCGAGCGCACCGACGTCGGTCTGCTGCTCGACACCGGCCACCTGACTGCGGCGGGCGGCGACGTCGTGCAGGCGCTACGCGACTGGCGCGCGCGCGTCGACCACGTCCACGTCAAGGACGTGCGTCTCGACGTGCTGCGGCGAGCCGCCGATTGGGGCGAGGCGTGGCGCGGCGGCGCCTTCTGCGAGCTCGGGACGGGCGACGTCGACCTCGAAGGCTTCTTCGCCGAGCTCGCCGGTTACGAGGGATGGCTCGTCGTCGAGCAGGACTGGGTGCCCGGCCCCGGCGACGACCCGGGTCCGCAGATCGTCGCGCAGGCACGCAACCGCGCCTGGCTCGCCGAGCATGCCGGCCTTTGAGGCCGTGAAGCGCAAGCACTAGTCCGCGGGCGGCCTGACGACGGCTCCGCCGTTTGCTCGCTGCACGACGAGCGGCAGCATGCGGTCGGAGAGGTACGCCTCGATCGCGTGGATTGCTCCGGCGACCAAGCGCTCGCGCTCGTCGCCGGCCCAGGTCACGTGCAGCTCGCAGGAGTCGTCGCTGTCGACGATCTCCGCGTGGAGGCCGTGCGCTGCGAGGGCTTCGGTGAGATCGCTACCGATCCCGCGGCGCGGGACGCCCACCATGATCGTCTCGGGCATCGCGGTCCCCTACCCGCCCCGAGCGGGAGTTACGCATCGGCCCAGAGGTCCAGCTCGAGGAAGCGCGCGCCCGGAACCGGGTTCGGGCGATAGGGCGGGATCTCGCGGAAGCCGAGCTGCTCATAGAGGGACTGCGCGGCAGCCATCGACGGGGTCGTGTCGAGCCGCAGGTGCGTGTACCCGAGGCGGCGCGCCTCGGCGACGATCGCCTCGGTGAGCAGGCGGCCAAGACCAGTGCCGCGCGCGGATGGTCTCACGTAGAGCCGCTTCAGCTCGCAGAGCGTGCCCTCGATCGGCCGCACGCCCACGCAGCCCGCGCCTCGTGCCAGCAGCAACGCGCCGCGTGGCGGCGCATATGCACCCGGCAGCTCGGCAAGCTCCCGATCGAAATCCTGGAAATCGAGCGCGAACGGGAGCGAGGCCGCGTATTCGCGGAGGAGCGTCCGCACCTCCTCCACATCGGTTTGGTTCCTTACCGCCACAAACGCGCGCTCCGTCACATCGTCAAGCTATCGCCGTGGAGCTTCGTCCCACGACCGCCCACGATCTACCGGCGCTGCATGTCCTGTTCATCGCAGCGATCCGAGGTGTCTTCGAACCGCATCGCTTCGAGCCGCCGTTTCCCCGCCTCGAGGCGTTCGCCATGGAGCAGCGGCACATCCTCGAAACCGGTACGTCGGTCGTCGCTGAGGAAGCAGGGCGACTGTTGGGGTTCGGCGCATCGTGGCAGCGCGACGAGCATTGGTTCCTCGCCTCGCTCTTCGTCGACGAGACTGCGCAGGGCGGCGGTTTGGGGTCGACGCTGCTCGATGCCGTTTGGGGCGCGGCTGCGCGACGTCGGACGATCACCGATGCGATCCAGCCGGTCTCGAACGCGCTGTACGGTCGGCGCGGCTTGATCCCGGCGACGCCGATCCTCCGCTTCGCAGGGCATCCAAACAGCGACGGTCGCGGTCTGCGGCCCGAGAAAGCCGATCTGGCGGCGATCGATGTCGCGGCGTACGGATTCGACCGAGCGATCGATCACGCGTACTGGGAGCAGCACGCCCGCCGCACGACCTGGCCCGGCGCCTACACCTATACCTTCCCGGGCGGCGAGATCGGCCCGGTCGCGGGGCTCGACGCGGGCGCCGCCGCAGGCGCCCTCGCGGCCGAGCTCGCGCGCGCGGGAGGAGATGTCCGGCTCCAGATCCCCGGTTCGTCGCGCGCGCTCGTCGAGGTCGCGCTCGCAGCAGGCCTGCGCCTCGAACCCGTCCCCGGCCTGCTCCTTCTCTCCGAGACCCTGCAGCCGCCGACCGCGCTCGCGGTCGGCGGCTACTTGTTGTTCTAGGCGCGCAAGAGGCGCGCCGCCCAGGGCGGGAAGTACCAGTTCCACTTTCCGAGCAGCGACATCAACGACGGCACGAGCAAGGCGCGGATTACCGTCGCGTCGAAGATCACGCCCGCCGAGAGGCCGATGCCGAACTGCTTGATGTCTGTCCCCGGTCCTGTCGAGAGCACGAAGAACGCGAGGCAGAGCACGAGCGCGGCGCTCGTCACGAGCTTCCCCGTGCGCGAGAGGCCGAGCGCGATCGCCTTCGACGTATCGCCGGTCGCGTCGTACTCCTCGCGGATGCGCGTGAGCATGAAGACCTCGTAGTCCATCGAGAGGCCATAGAGGAACGCGAAGATCATCAATGGGATCCACGGGATGATCGAGTTCGTCGACGGCACGTTCCAGATCGCCTGGGCACCGTGGCCCCACTGGAAGATGAAGACGATGATCCCGTACGCCGCGCCGAGCGACACGAGGTTCAGGATCACTGCCTTCAGCGGCAGGATCAGCGAACGGAATGCGCGCGCGAGCAGGATGTACGTCAACAGCACGACGAACAGCAAGACGTACGGGAAGTTGCCGTACACCGCGTGCACGAAGTCCTGATCGGCCGCCGCGCTGCCGCCGAGCGTGACCTTCAGCTTCGTCTCCTGCGCGAGCTTCGGCAGCACGTCGTGTTGGAGACGCGAGATCGCGTCCTTTGTCGTGGGCGCTGCCCCGTCCGCGGCCGAGATCGCCTCGACGACCGCCGCGTTATCTTGCTGCCAGGCGGCCGGCGCGACGGCGCCCGCCACGCCCGGATCCCGGGCGACGGTGGTCGCGATTTGCTCGAGTGCGGGCTTCGTCACCGGCCCCTCGACGAGGATGTCGAACGGCTTGTAGACGCCGGCCGAAATGCCGGCGCTCGTGAGCGCAGCCCGTCCGGCGATCGCATCGCCGCCACCGGGCCGGTCCTTCGCCTGCGACTCGCTCGGGTTCAGCTGCACGCCGGGGATCAGCAGCGCTGCGACGATCACGACGCCGATCGCTCCGGTCAGTGCTGCGTGGTTCGTCACGAGGCGCGACCACCAGGCCCAGAAGCCGCTTGCCTGGTCACTGCCCTCGACGACGCGCTTCGGCATCACGCGCCCACGGTTGATGCGCGGGCCGAGCATGGCGAGCATCGACGGCAGGAGCGTGATCGACGCGAGCACCGACACGGCCGGGATGAGCATCCCGCCGATGCCGATCGAGCGGATGAACGGAAGCGGCAGGAGCACCATGCTCAGCAGGCCGACCGCGACGGTCGAGCCCGAGACGATCACCGAGCGGCCGGCGTGCTGCATCGTCGCGACGATCGCGTCGTCAGTCGACTTCCCATGTCGCAATTCCTCGCGGAACCGGAAGATGATCAAGAGGGCGTAGTCGATCGACACGCCGAGCCCCACGAGCGCGATCAGGAACTGCACGATGATCGACACGTCGGTGATCTGAGTCAGAAGGAAGACGAGCGTGAACGTGTTGAGGATCGATGCGATCGCGGTCAGCAGCGGCATCGCGATCGCGGGCAGTGTCCCGAACACGAAGAGCAGGATGATCAGCGCGCCGACGCCGCCGATCAGCGTTTCACCGAGGATGGACGGGCCGTTGTTGTCTCCCTTGTTGGCGGCGCTCAACAGGGGGTCGTCGCCCGTGACGTGCACGGTTGCGCCCGCCGGCGCGGCCTTGCGGAGCGCGGCGCGCGTCTCCTTCTCGCCGGTTGCGGTGCCGAAGCCGGGAGTGCCCGGCCGGTAGATCTCCGCGAACGTCGTGTGCTTGTCCTTCGACACGTATGCGGTGCTCCCGGTGGAGAAGTACGAGCTGGAGCGGGCGTGGGGATTCGCCGCGATCGCCGCCTCGAGCGCCTTCTTCACGCCCGGAGTCGTCGTCACGTCGCCCTTCGTCGTCACGACGGCGACGAGCGGTGTGTTGAGGCCGCTGCCGAAGTCCTTCAACGTGCGCTGGTTCGCCTCGTAAGCGGAGTAACCGGGGATCGAGAACGACTCGAACCACTTGATCTGGCCGGCGGAGACCGCGCCGATCACTGTCAAGACGAACCAGACGGCGACAACGGCCTTCCGGCGACGAAGAATCAAGCGTGCAAGCCCGGTCATACGATCCTTTCGGTTGCTCTCTAGGAGTACGACCGCGCTGCTGCTCAATCGGTCATGCGCGCGACTTTACCGACGGCGTCGGAGATGTCTTCTCGAAATCTGCTGTTTTTTCTCTGACGCTTTCGTGACGACCTGTCGTACAATTGATCGATGTCGAGCGGAGCCTGGGAGCTCGTCTTCATGCTCGTGATCCTGAAGATCCCGATCGTGTACCTCGCGCTCGTCGTCTGGTATGCGATCCGCGCCGAGCCCGAGCCCGGCGTCGACCCGACCGACTACTCCGTCTGGCGTCCCTGGCACAAGCCAAGCGGCCCGCGGCCGCGCCGCGGTGGGCCGCACGGCAGGCGCGACCCCTCACGCGTCGCCCGCGCACGTCGCGATAGAGTCGCACCGTGACGTCGTCCTACCGCGATCGCACACCGCCCTCGGAGGCGGTGGCCGGCCTGCTTGCGACGATCGCGATCTTCGTCGGCGCCCTCGAGCTCGTCTACCGGCCCTTTCGTCTCGCGCCCGCCGCGCTGATCCTCGCGATCGTCGCGACCGTGATGAGCCGCGAGCAGCCTCGGGTCATCCCCGTGGCCTACGCGATGATCGGAATCTGCTTCATCGCCGGCGCGACGCTGCAGATCCTCACGCACCACCCGCTCTACTAGGCGGACCGCAACAGAGGACAACGGAGGCTTGCTGTGGAACTGCGTGCCCATGTCCCCTGGTACAACACAGGGATGAGCACGCACGACGTCGACGGGCTGAACGCCGGCTACGCGCGCGCCCTGCTCGACGAGTACCTCGAGAACCCCGAAGCGGTGCCGTCGGAGTGGCGCGCGCTCTTCGAGAGCGGGGACTCCGATCTCGTCGCGACCCATCCGGGCATCGCCCGGCTGCTCGAGCAGCTGCCCCAGGCCACGGGCAACGGGTCGAACGGCCACCCGAAAGCGCCGACCGCGCCCGCACGTGTCGAGCCGGCACAAGCTCCGGATGCGCAACTGCTCGGCGGGGTCGCGGCGGCGATGGCCCTCGTCAAGGCGCACCGCACCCACGGCCATCTCGCAGCGCGGCTCGACCCGCTGGGCTCAGAGCCCGTGGGCGACCCGTCGCTCGAGCCGATGCGTCTCGAGCCGAAGCTGACGCCCGAGCTCCAAGCGCGCATCCCGTCGTCGTACCTGCGCGTACACGTGCCGGGCGAGACGCTCGCCGAGGTCCTGCCGAGGCTCGGCGAGACCTACTCCGGCACAATCGCCTACGAGCTCGAACACCTCTCCGACCACCAGCAGCGCGTCTGGTTGCGGCAGGCGATCGAGTCCGGCCGCTACCGGCAGCCGCTCAGCGCCGACGAGAAGAAGCTGCTCTTCCGCCGCCTGTGCGAGGTGGAGGGAATGGAGCGCTTCCTGCGCAAGCGGTTCCTCGGCCAGAAGCAGTTCTCGCTCGAAGGGCTCGACGTGATGATCCCGATGCTCGACGAAACGATCGAGCTCGCGTCCGAAGCCGGCGCGCACGAGGTCGTGATGGGGATGGCGCACCGCGGCCGTCTCAACGTCCTCGCGCACACGATCGGGATGCCCTACGAGTACATCCTGCGCGAGTTCGAAGGCGAGCGGACGATCGAAGCCGTCGCGGCCGACCCCGAGGGCGGCACGGGCGACGTCAAGTACCACCTCGCCGCGTCGGGAACGCGCACGACCGCCAACGGCAAGGTCGGCGTGCGCCTCGTCGCGAACCCGAGCCACCTCGAGGCCGTCGATCCCGTCGTCGAAGGACGCACGCGCGCAGAGCAGACCGACCGCTCGACGCGCAACGGGGCGCACGACCCGTCGGTCGCGCTCGCAGTGCTGCTGCACGGCGACGCGGCATTCGCCGGCCAGGGTGTCGTCGCGGAGACCTTCAACCTGCACGACCTCGAGGGCTACTCGACCGGCGGCACCTTGCACCTGATCACGAACAACCAGATCGGGTTCACGACCGATCCCAACGAGGGCCGCTCGACGCGGTACTCGTCGGACCTCGCCAAGGGTTTCGACGTGCCGATCATCCACGTCAACGCCGACGATCCCGAAGCGTCGATCGCTGCGACACGCCTGTCGATGGCGTATCGCCGCCGCTTCGGCCAGGACGTCGTCATCGATCTCGTCGGCTACCGGCGCTTCGGGCATAACGAGCAAGATGAAGCCGCGTACACGCAACCGCTGATGGTCGAGCAGATCAACGCCCATCCGAGCGTGCGCGAGCTCTACGAGGCGCAGCTGATCGACGAAGGTGTGCTGACCCGCGAGGAGGCGGAGGCATATGTCTCCGAGGTCGAGTCGATGCTGCGCACGGCCCACGATCGCCTGAAGGCGTCGTTCGGAGAGACCAAGGTCGAGCATGACGGAGCGATCCCGCCCGCGACCACCGCAGGCCCTCTGACGGCGGTCGCGGCCGACACGCTCACCGAGTTGACCGACGAGCTCTTGCGCACACCAGACGATTTCACCGTCCACCCGAAGCTCATGAAGCAGCTCGAGCGCAGGCGCACCGCCCTCGAAGCCGGGGGTATCGACTGGGGCCAGGCCGAGTCGCTCGCCTTCGCCTCGCTCCTGTTGGACGGGATCCCGATCCGGCTGACCGGCCAGGATTCCCAGCGCGGCACCTTCTCGCAGCGCCACCTCGTGCTGCACGACGTGCAGACAGGTGAGACCTACACGCCGATGCAACACCTCGAGCAGGCGACCGCCTCGTTCGAGATCTACAACTCACCGCTGTCGGAGTACGCCTGCGTGGGCTTCGAGTACGGGTATTCGGCTGCCGCCCCCGAGGCGCTCGTGCTCTGGGAGGCGCAGTACGGCGACTTCGCGAACGGCGCGCAGATCGTGATCGACCAGTTCATCTCGTCGGCGCTCTCGAAGTGGCGTGAGACATCGAGGCTGACGTTGTTGCTGCCGCATGGCTACGAGGGCAACGGGCCGGAGCACTCCAGTGCGCGCCTCGAGCGGTTCCTGCAGCTCGCCGCGCAGGAGAACCTTCGGATCGTGAACTGCACGACGGCCGCGCAGTACTTCCACCTTCTTCGCCGCCAGGCGCTCGACGCCACCGCGCGCCCGCTGGTCGTGGTCACGCCGAAGGGCCTGCTGCGCCTCAAGGATGCGGCCTCGGCGCTCGCCGACCTGGCCGAAGGCGGATTCCGCCCGGTGCTCGACGACTCGCGTGCGGACAAAGAGGCGGTGCGACGGCTCGTGCTCTGCAGCGGCAAGATCTACTACGACGTCGTCGGTCACGAAGCGCGCGCGCAGGCCGGGTCGGTCGCCGTCGCCCGCGTCGAGCAGCTGTATCCGTTCCCGACGGAGCAGGCGCGCGAGCTCGTTGCGTCCTACCCCTCGCTCGACGAGGTGGTCTGGGTGCAGGAAGAGCCGCAGAACATGGGACCTTGGCGGTCGATCCGCCACCGGCTCGAAGAGGCGACCGGCGACCTGCCGGTCCGGTTCGTGGGCCGCCCGTGGCGCGCGAGCCCGTCCGAGGGCTATCCGACGGCGCACCTGATCGAGCAGGACCGCATCGTGCGCGACGCCTTGAGCCTCTAACGCTTCCGGCGCTTCGCCTGCGCGTCGAGCGCCTGCTTGGCGATGCGCGGCCCGTGCTCGCGCGCTTGCCGCAGGACCCACTTGCGCTGCTTCGGCGGCAGGCGCCGCCAGATGTCGAACACCGTGAGTGCGACTCCTACGGGGCCAAGACGGCGCGTGAGACCGAGGCGCGGCATGCGCGCATACTGCCCGGTTTCGTCACTTCTTGCCGAGGCTGGCTGCGAGCGCGGCGATCGTCTTCGCCGTCGACGACGCCGGCTCCGGGATCCGACGCGGGACGGCAACGGCGGCGAGCACCCGGGGCTGGACGAACGGGGCGGTCGGTGCGAGCTTGCTGAGCACCGCCGGCCGGTGCACCATCAGCACCCGGCGCGCTGGGCTGACGGGCACGACCGGGCGAGGCCGTGCCGCGTACGTGAACCGCCGCGCGTGGGAAACGGGAGCCTTCGGCCGCGCCGACGGAAGCCTGAGATGCCTGACCGTGAGTGGGGGCGCAGCCTGGACCGACGGCAGGGCGCTCTCCTGCGCGGCCGGGACCGCCATCGGAACTGCCGGCTCGGAGCGTAGGAGACGGCCTGGAAGCAGGAGAAGGCCGGCCACGACGGCCAGTGTGAGCCCGCCCGCAATCGTCTGCGCCCAGGAAAGCCTCATGGTTCCCAATGTTTTCGCCGACAAGATTGCACAGGGCCCATCGGCGCGATCCGGCTGGGCCTTTAGCCGCCAATGGGAAGCTTCAAGTTCAAGCTGGTCGTCTGGTTCGCGCTCCTCGCGTGGCTCCCACTCGTCGTCGCGTTTTACGGCTACGACTCGCTGGCCAAGCGGAGCGAGACGCGCCGTGTCGATGCCGGGCTCCAGGCCGGGTTGCGAGCTGCCGTTGCGGGCTACACGGCGCGCTTGGACCTGGCCGGCGAAGCCGCCCAACGACTCGCGGCCGACCCGGCGTTGCAGCGCGCCCTGCGCGGGCACGACCGCCGCACGCTCAAGCGGATCCTGTCGCGCGTCCCGGGCGCACATCTGGGGAACGGGTCGCGCTCCGTCTTGGTGCTCTACCGCGGCCGCTTGCTCGGGCGCGTCTCGGTTTCCGTTCCGCTGAACGACCGGACGCTGCGCTCGCTCGCCGGCGGGCTCGACAGCGGCGACCGTCTCGTCGCCGTGCGCGGTACGAAGGTGATCGCCGGAGGTCAGGGTGTGCTCGACCTTGCGCCGGGACGTGCCGCACGCGTGCGCGTTGACGCGATCGACTACCGCGGCCTTCAGACCGCAAAGCTGCCCGGTGGTTTTGCGCTCGCTGCCCTGACGCCGCAAAACCGGATCGACACAGCCGCGCGCGCGTCCGAGCGCATGGTCCTGCTGGCGCTGCTGGGCTCGCTCGTCCTGTTCGGCTTCGCGACGTACCTGCTCGGACGTTCGATCGTCAGGACGCTGGGCCGTCTCGTCGACGCGGCGAACGGCATCGCACACGGCCGACTCGGTGGGCGCGTTGATGTTCACGGCCGTGACGAATTCGCACAGCTCGGCAAAGCGTTCAACCGGATGGCGGAGACGCTCGAGCTCCGTCTGGCCGAGTTGGAGACCGAGCGGAGCCGCGTCCGCAGCGCGACGGCCCGGTTCGGAGAGGCGATGGTCGCGACGCACGATCCGGCACAACTCGTGCAGGTCGTCGTCGAGTCGGCGGTCGAAGCGACGGGTGCCGCCGGCGGCGTCGTGTTCGGTCCGCAGGGGGAGCTGGCCCGCGCCGGCGATCCGGACGCGGGCTCGGAGCGTCTCGCGTTCCCGCTGCGCGTCGGTTCCTCCGACTTCGGCTCCCTCGTTCTCGTCTCGGACTCGTTCGAAGCCGATCACGTCGAGACCGCTGTGTCGCTTGCGGCACAGGTCGTCGTCGCGCTCGAGAACGCGCGCCTGCACCACGAGGTCGAGCGGCAGGCCATGGTCGACAGCCTCACCGGTCTTGCGAACCGGCGAAGCCTGGAGGAGTCCCTCCGCTCCGAGCTCGCGCGTGCCGCGCGCTTCAACGACTCGGTGTGTGTCGTTTTCGCCGACCTCGACGACTTCAAGCAGGTGAACGACCGGTACGGTCACGCGGCCGGTGACGAGGTGCTCAAGGCGTTCGCCCGAGCGCTACGCCAGACCGTGCGCGAGAGCGATGTGGCCGGGCGCTGGGGCGGGGAGGAGTTCGCGCTCGTGCTGTCACGTACGGACGCCGCCGGCGGCGCCCGATTCGCGGAGCGCGCCCGTGCTGTGATCGCCGCCAGCGAGGTGGAGATGCCGAACGGCGACATCTGCTCGGTCACCGCCAGCTTCGGGGTGGCCTCGTATCCCGAAAGTCGGGAGCTCGGCGAGATCCTGGCCGCCGCCGATTCTGCCCTCTACGCGGCCAAGCGCGAGGGCAAGAACCGGGTCGTGGTCTCAGCCGAGTCGATGAGTATCTAGATCGACTACACTCCCTCGCCGGAGAGATATGGCGTCAGAGCAGGAGGATTTCATGGCGGTCGACACTTCGTCGATGTTTTCGCAGGTGATCCAGGACCACCTCGAGCTGAAGCGGCGCAATGCGGCGCTCGAGCACGAAATGCCCCTTGGGAAGTACATGAACGACGACCCGTTCGAGAACCACCCGCTTTTCAAGACGGAGGAGCAGGCGCGATTCGAGGACACGATGGACGGCGTCCAAGGCATCGAGGCTGAGGAAACCTCGCTGGACTGGCCGACGACGGAAGACACGTTCATCGATCCCCCCGCTGCCGCCGCGCCCGTCCCCGAGGCCACCGATGAGTCTGCGGCTCCCGCCCTCGATGCAGACCAGCCGTCCGAAGAGAACCTCTGGTCGCGCTCGCGCGACTTCGACTGGGGCGACTGACCTTTAGTCTCTAGGGCTGCGAGAGCCGGGCCCAGAGGTTGTCGAGCATCTTCTTCATCGGCCAGAAGGTCGCCGACCCGCCGAAGTCGAGCACGCCGGCCGCGAAGACCTTCGCGCCCGTCGGCGTCTCGTAGTAGGTCATCTGCGGGCCGATGCCCGGCCCGAACAAGTCCGGGATCTGCGCGAGGATCAACGTGCCCGGCGGCGAGTCCGGAGTCGTCGCGTCGATCTCGATCCCGTAGCCGCCGACGAACTGACCGAACGTCGACCCGTCGGCAAGGCCCGTGTTCTCCCACAGCCACGGTGCCGACGCGACGCTCTGCACGCTGAACAGCCCTTGCCGCTGGCCGTCGTCGTTCGCGCGGTACTGCACGCCGATCAGCGCGGCCTCCGGCCGGCCGGCGTCGCGCCACTTCGCGATCTTCACCAGATTCTGGTCCTGTTTGTCGACCTTCCAGAAGAAGTTGTTCGCCGAAAGGAACATCAGGTTGCCGCCGAGATCGCGGTAACGCTGGACGACGTCGTACTCGTGCGATGTCACGTACTCCTCGTGCCCCTCGAACACGATCAAGTCGTACGCGCGCGCGAGATCGTCGCCGCTTGCGATCTGGTCGAAGTCCGAGTCTGAGATGAACTCCGCGCTCTTTCCCGACCAGTAGAGCCAGTGGAGGAACGGAAGGTCGTAGCGATAGAAACGTGGCGGGACGCCGCGTGCGATGTAGCCGCGCGACAGGTCGACGGTCCGGTTCGGCGGGCCCGCGTACCACGTGTCGCCGTATCCGTCGGCGTTCCGATCCTGGAAGTTGTATGCCTGCCACGTATTGGTCGGGAGGACGACGAGGACGCGGTTCGTCAGGCCGAGGAGAGTCGGTCGCACGACGAACGGCGCGTAGCCCACCCGCCCGTCGGCCCCGCTGAACTGGACGTAGTAGAGACCACTCGGAACGTTCGGTACGCGGAACGGGATCGTGCGTCCTCGGTTCTGCCACGCCAGCCAGTCGAGGTTTACGGGCTCGGCGCCGATGTCGATGCCCGCGAACTGGTTGTCGGCATAGGTGACCACCTGCTCCGGCCCGGACTGGAAGACGCGGTAGGTCAGCGAGGGCTCGTCGGTGGCGATGTGGATCTGCGCCAATTCGCCCGGCAGGTAGCTCGGCTTGGTAAAAGCGGAGTCGATCCCCTGGAGGCGCACGACGACGCCGCGCGCGTGCCGCCCGACGTAGGCGTTGGACGAGCCGTACGTGCCGCGATTGCCCGTGGTGTCGACGGCGGTAAAGCGAATCAGGTACGTGCGCGGGTTGAGGTTCGTTCCGAGCAGCCAGGTCATCGTGTGCGTCCCACGGCCGAATGTCGCCGTGACGGTGTAGAAGGGCTTCGGAACCTTGACGGTGCGGGTCACCTCCATCGTCACCGTCGCCTGCTCGCGCAGCCGGAACGTGACGTCGACCTTGTCACGGAAGCCGTCTCCGTTCGGCGAGATCGTCGTGAGCAGCGGGCCGTCGCCGGCGAATGGTGTCGAACCGTTGTCGGCGCGCAGGTCCAGGAGCTGCGGCGCGTGCGTGTCGATCCGCAGCGGCGCGGTAGCGAGCACCGCCGAGCGGTAGACGAGGCGAACGACATAGTGGCCGTCGGGCACGTGCCTGCCGTCGATGCGCCCGTCCCAGTCGAGTACCAGGTTGCGCAGGCGTGACGGCGGGACGATCCACCCAATTGCACGACCACTCAGCGTCAGGAGCCGCACGCCGACCTGGCGCCTCACCGAGAGCTCCGCCGAGACGTGCAGGACGGTTCGGTGGGGCGAGAAATTCCGCGGTGTCACCGTCAGCGTCGCGGCCTGTGCTCGAGCGGTCACCGCGAACGAGGCCACGGCGACGAGGAATACCAGCCGGCGCACGTCCGGCAGGGTATCGGGGGTGGCGGATTACCCCGCGCGCCTCTCCAGGTCGTTCGTCTTCTTGGTGAGCGCGGCGAAGCCGGCCTGCAGCCAATCGTTCAGCCCCGCGGCAGCCAGCGTCCAGGAGAGGATGCGGCCGAAGCGCGGCGCGAGGATCTGTGTCGTCGCCAGGCCGCCGGCCACCCAGGTGCCGACGCAGCGGGAGCAGGTCACGAGCTCCCCGATCGCCTGGCGCAGGTCGCCGCTCTCGACCGGATGCTCGTGCCCGTGACCCGCTTCGTCTTCGACGAACGGCTCGCGGAGGAAGCTCGCGACGTCGTCGCGGGTGATCGTGCGGGCCGCCTTGAACGTCGCCGCACCGAGCACGACGAGGTCCAGCGCGTCGTGGTCGCGCGGGTCGCGATCGAGCACGTGTGCGAGCGCGCCCGCGATCGCCAGCCCGCCCACGAACGCACCCGTGATCCCGGCGTAGGCCTCGTAGGGGCGACGCGTGGTCAGAACAGTCATGCGGGATACCCTGTCCCCTGTCGTGCAACCGCTCAAAACATCGACCGCGTACGTCCCGACCGGCGATCAGCCGGGTGCCGTTGCCACGCTCGCGGACGGGCTGCGGGCGGGCGAGCGCTTCCAGACGCTGCTCGGCGCCACCGGCACGGGCAAGACGGCGACGATGGCGTGGATCATCGAGCAGGTGCAAAAGCCTGCGCTCGTGATCGCACACAACAAGACGCTCGCCGCACAGCTCTGCAACGAGTTCCGGGAGTTCTTCCCGGACAACGCGGTCGAGTATTTCGTCTCGTACTACGACTACTACCAACCCGAGGCGTACGTCCCGCAGGCCGACCTCTACATCGAGAAGGACTCGTCGCGCAATGACGACATCGACCGGTTACGCCACGCCGCCACGTCGAGCCTGCTCTCGCGGCGCGACACGATCGTCGTCGCGTCGGTCTCGTGCATCTACGGCCTCGGCTCACCCGAGGAGTACGAAGCGCGCCTCGTCTTCCTGACGGTCGGTGAAGAGACCGATCGCGATCTCGTATTGCGCAAGCTGGTCGACATCCAGTATTCACGCAACGACACGCTGCTCGGGCGAGGGCGTTTCCGGGTCAAGGGAGACGTGATCGAGATCCAGCCGGCGCATTCGGAGACGGCCTACCGCGTCTCGTTCTTCGGCGACCAGGTGGAGCAGATTTCGCATTTCGATCCGCTGACGGGCGAGGTGCTCTCCAAGCTCGACCACATCACGGTGTATCCGGCGACGCAGTACGTCACGTCGCGGCCGACGATCGAGCGCGCAGCGGTCGAGATCCGGCACGAGCTCGAGGAGCAGGTCAAGCACTTCGAGTCGAAGGGGATGATGCTCGAGGCGCACCGGATCAGGCAGCGCACCGAGTACGACCTGGAGATGATGCAGGAGCTCGGCTTCTGCAACGGGATCGAGAACTACTCGCGCATCCTCGACGGCCGGCCGCCCGGCTCGGCGCCGCACACGCTGCTCGACTACTTTCCGTCCGACTTCGTCGTGTTGATCGACGAGTCGCATCAGACCATTCCGCAGATCGGCGGCATGTACGAGGGTGACCGCTCGCGCAAGCAGACGCTGGTCGACTTCGGCTTCCGCCTGCCGAGCGCCATCGACAACCGTCCGCTGCGCTTCGACGAGTTCCTCGAGAAGATCCCGCAGATGGTGCTCGTCTCGGCGACGCCGGGCGCGTGGGAGCTCAAGCAGTCGACGCGCGTCGCCGAGCAGCTGATCCGCCCGACGTACCTGATCGACCCGGAGGTCGAGCTGCGCCCGACGAAGAACCAGATCGACGACCTCCTGAACGAGATTCGCAAGCGCGAGGAGCGAGGCGAACGGGTTCTCGTCACGACTCTGACGAAGAAGATGTCGGAGGATCTGACCGACTATCTGCTCGAAGCCGGCGTCAAGACGCGCTACCTGCACTCCGAGGTGGACACGCTCGAGCGCATCCAGATCATCCGGGAGCTGCGGCTCGGCGAGTACGACGTGCTTGTCGGCGTCAACCTCCTCCGCGAGGGCCTCGACTTGCCCGAGGTGTCGCTGGTCGCGATCCTCGACGCGGACAAGGAAGGCTTCCTGCGCGGCAAGACCGCGCTGATCCAGACGATCGGCCGCGCCGCGCGCCACGTCGAGGGCAAGGTGCTGATGTACGCCGACAAGATGACGGAGGCGATCAAGGGCGCGCTCGACGAGACGAACCGCAGGCGCGCGATTCAGATCGCGTACAACGAGGAGCACGGAACCGAGCCGATCTCGATCACGAAGGGCGTTTCCGACATCGCCGAGTTCCTGTCGCTCGAGGCTCCGAACGTCCCACGTTCGCGCCGGCGCGGCAAGGACAAGGTCGAGGGCATGAACCGCGAGGAACTGGAGAAGCTGGTGATCACGCTCGAGGAAGAGATGTTCCAGGCCGCCGAAGAGTTGCGCTTCGAGTACGCAGCGAAGCTGCGCGACGAGATCAAGAGCCTGCGCCGCGACCTGATGGCGCTTTCGTCGACGGCGGCGTCGACCGTATGACCGCCAGCATCGTCGTCGCGGTCATCCTCTCGGGCTTCCTGACCGGAGCGCTCGCGCGGCTCGCGATCCCCGGCCCCGATCCGATGCCGATCTGGCTGACGCTCGCAATCGGGCTCGCCGGGTCGATCATCGGAGCCGTGGTCGGCAAGGCGGTCTCGAACGACAACGGCGTCGTGATCTCGTTCCTCTCGTTCGGCGTCGCGCTGTCGCTCGTCGCCGCGTACCGGCGCTTCGTGCAGAACCGTCCGATCTTCGGGCCCGGCGCGCTCGCGTTCCCCGAGCGCGGGCTCGGCGTCGAGCAGACGCGCGAGCGGCTGCAGAAGCTCGGTCTCGACCCGAACGCCCTCCGTCCCGACCCGGCGAAGCTCGAGCGCGTGCGGCTCGAGGCGATGCTGAAGGAGCTGCATCGCGCAGGCTTGCTGACGGACGAGGAGCTCGCCGACAAGCTGGCCCGTTTGCAAGACTCGCGCGCGGAGAACTAGACGGCCGTGTTCATCCTCGCGGTCCTGATCGCGGCGGGGCTCGTCGCGCTTGTCGGCGGCCAGTACCGCGGCCGAACCGTCTAGACCGTTTAGACGACGTCCACGGCGAGGGGCTTTCTGCCGCGCGGGAACGTCCGCACGGCGGTCAGTCCCCAGTCGTCTGCGCGCCAGATGTACGTGTCGACGGTCAGGGTGTGCTCCTCCGCGCGGTAGACGATGCAGCCGCGAGCCTCGCCGCGCCGCTGCGGGCGCGGCTGTCCCAGGCCGGGCGCGATCGACACGACCACGCCGCGCACGTCGCCGGTGATCACCTCGAACTCGTGCCGCTCGGAGACCGTGCCCTGGTGGATGTGGCCGCCAATGATCAGCTCGGCGCCGGAGTCGACCAGCGTCGCAAGCACGTGGGTGCGACGCGCAACCGGCTTCTTCCGCGTGCGCCAGGGAGCGCCGACCATCTGGTGGTGCAGCGCGACGACGCAGAGCTTGTCATCCGAGGCTTGGTGGAGCTTTGCCGCCGCACGCTCGAGCTGCGCATCGCTCACACCGCCGGACTGATGGCGCCAGGGACGGACCGAGTTGAGCCCGACGACGTGCGCGCCCGAACCGATGTACTCCGGCTCGGTCGTCTGCCACTGCCGCTCGAACTCGCCCCAGGTGCCGGTGAACCGGGCGGGGAAGGTGTAGGGGATGTCGTGATTGCCCGGAATCGCGAGCACCGGCGGGCCGAGGCGGTTGAGGAAGGCGGCGGCGCGCTCGTGCTCGCTGCGCCGGCCGCGATTCGTCAGGTCGCCGCTCGCGATCACGAGCTCCGGCTGGACGCGCTCGATCAGCGCAGCGAGGCCCCGTTCCAGGATCGGGTCGTCTCGCGCGCCGAAGTGGAGGTCGGAAACGTGCAGGATGCGGGTAGTCATCGGCGAAGCAGGCTATACAGTGGGTTCCATGGCTGACGAGCAGTCGACCGAGATCTTCGACGACCTCTACCTCGGGCTCCGGGCCGGAGGCGCGCTGCGCAAGCAACGGCGCGGCGAGGAGCTCACTGACGAAGAGCGCGAGGCGCTCGGCCGCTGGAACCGGCTGTCCGCTTGGCGCAAGGGCGTCGCGATCAGCGGCTTCGCCGTGGGCACCTTCGGGCTCGGGTTCACGCTCGGCGGGCTCGTGTTCGGCCGCTGGCGCAAGGCCTAGCCCCTACCACTAAGCCTCGGACTCGCGGGCCGAGAAGATCACCGCGGGCACTTCTTCCTCCGCCGGATCGACGTCGCGGAAGATCACGTCGAAGATCGTCACCGCGATCGCCGCGAGCGGCACGGCGAACAGCACTGCCCAGCCGCTGAAGAGGATCCCGACAGTCGTCACGGACACGAGCACGAGCAGCGGTGAGAGCCCGACCGCGTCGCCGAGCACCTTGGGCATGACCAGGTAGTCCTCGAGCAGCCGAACGGCGATCACGCATGCCACTGCGAGCACTGCGACGTGGATCGACGCGGTGAATCCGACGGCCACGGCAAGCCCGCCGGCCGTCAGGGGGCCGATCACGGGCACGACCTCGACGATGCCTGCGAAGGCCCCGATGAGCAGCCAGTACGGCTCGCCGATTGCCCAGAACAGCAGCGAGAGCACGGTGCCGACGAGGCCGATCAACAGCACCTGGCCACGCACGAACGCTCCGAGCTTGGCGTCGATCAGATCCCATGTGTCCCGGATCAGCTTGCGCTTCGGTCGCGCGAACATCGACGTCACGAGATCGATCGTCTTGTCGCGCTCGAAGATCCAGTACGCGGCCGTCGCGAGGGTGAAGAAGATGCCGATGATCACCTCGAACGCGGTGATACCGACCTGGGTCAGCGGTTTCACGAGCTCGCCTCCGCTCGGCAGGTCTTTCAGCCGTTTCTGCAACGCCACGAGCACTTCGTGCTTGATCCCGCTCGACGTGTTGGCGGCTTGCGCGATCTCCGCCTTCCCGCTCGGGCTCAGCGCATGGTCGACCTGGCGCAGCGCGGCGGGTACGGCGTACGAGAGCACAAGTGCGATCACGCCGACAAGCGCGAGGTAGTGGAGCGCCAAACCGGCGGTCCGCGGGATGCGGCGACGGGCGAGCCACTCGATGCTCGGCCGGATGGCGGCGGCGATGATGAAGGCGAAGAACAGGAGGCCGAGAACGAGCCGCAGCTTCCAGAGGGCGAGCGCCAAGACGACGATCGAGCCGCTGGCGAGGGTGGCGACGGCGGCCCGGCGGGCGGTGTCCTTCATGGCCGCGGAGATTCCCAAAGATCGTGCTCCCGCAACGGGTCCGACCCCTATACGAACGTGTGTTCGGCAGCTACAATGGCCTTCTCGATGGCGGCCGACGAGCTTGTAGTCCACGGCGCCCGGGAGCACAACCTCAAGGACATCACCGTCCGGCTCCCGCGGAACGCACTCATCTGCATCACGGGGCTCTCCGGTTCCGGGAAGTCGAGCCTCGCCTTCGACACGATCTACGCCGAAGGCCAGCGCCGCTACGTGGAATCGCTCTCTGCGTACGCCCGCCAGTTCCTGCAGATGATGGAGAAGCCGGACGTCGATTCGATCGACGGTCTCAGCCCGGCGATTTCGATCGACCAGAAGACCACCTCGCGGAACCCCCGTTCCACCGTGGGAACCGTCACCGAGATCTACGACTACCTGCGCCTGCTGTACGCGCGCGTCGGCCGGCCGCACTGCCCGGTCTGCGGCCGCCCGATCTCGGGCCAGTCGATCGACTCGATCGTCGAACAGATCCTGACGCTGCCCGAGGGCACGCGCTTCACCGTCAACGCGCCGATCGTGCGCGACCGCAAGGGCGAGTTCAGGGACCGCTTCGAGGAGCTTCGAAACGAGGGCTTCACGCGTGTCAAGGTCGACGGCGAGCAGCACACGCTCGAAGAGCCGCCGGCGCTCGACAAGAAGTTCAAGCACAGCATCGAGGTCGTCGTCGACCGGCTCGTGATGAAGGAGGACCTGCGCACGCGGCTGACGCAGAGCGTGGAAACCGCGCTCGCGCTTGCCGAGGGCCTGATCGTGATCGACCTCGTCGACGCAGGCGAGGAGCGCACCTACAGCCAGAACTTCGCGTGCCCGGAGCACGGCGTCTCCCTCCCTGAGCTCCAGCCGCGCATCTTCTCCTTCAACTCACCGCACGGCGCCTGCCCCCGCTGCACCGGCCTCGGCGCGCAGCAGGAGATCGACCCGGACCTCCTCGTGCCCGACCCGTCGCTCTCGATCGACGACGGCGCGCTTGTGCCCTGGGCCGTCGGAGGCTCCGGCTTCTACGAGTCCGTGATCCAGGCGATCGCCGACCGCTACGAGATCCCGACCGACATCCCTTGGCAGGAGCTGACCGAGGAGGAGCAGGACTACTTCCTCTACGGCACCGACGGCGAGAAGGTCTACGTGCAGTACCGCAACCGGATGGGGCGCCGCCGCTCATACATGATCGACTTCGAGGGCATCGTCTCGTCGCTCGAGCGCCGCTACCGCGAGACCGACTCGTCGACCCAGCGTGAGCGGATCGAGGAGTACATGTCGTTCCGCCCCTGCCCGGTGTGCAAAGGAGCGCGTCTCAAGCCCGAGGTGCTCGCCGTCACCGTCAGCGACAAGAACATCCACGAGTTCACGAGATTCTCGATCACGCGCGCGCTGCAGTTCCTCAACGATCTCGGCCTGACCGAGACGGAGCAGCTGATCGGACACCGCATCGTCAAGGAGATCCGCGAGCGGCTGACGTTCCTCGACGACGTCGGCGTCGGCTATCTCAACCTCGACCGCGCGAGTGCGACGCTCTCCGGCGGCGAGGCACAGCGCCTGCGGCTCGCTACGCAGATCGGCTCGCAGCTCGTCGGCGTGCTCTACATCCTCGACGAGCCGTCGATCGGCCTGCACCAGCGCGACAACGACAAGCTGATCGGCACGCTCGAGCGGCTGCGCAACCTGGGCAACACCGTGCTGGTGGTCGAGCACGACGAGCAGATGATGCGCAACTCCGACTGGCTCGTCGACATGGGCCCGGGCGCCGGCGCGCACGGCGGCCACGTGATCGCGGAAGGCACCGCCGACAAGGTGCAGCGCAACAAGAAGTCGATCACCGGCCAGTACCTCTCCGGTTCGCGCGGGATCGCGATCCCCGAGCGCCGTACCCGGGACAACGGCTGGTTCAAGGTGCTCGGTGCCGCCGAGAACAACCTGAAGAAGATCAACGTCGAGTTCCCTGTCGGCAAGTTCATCGCCGTCACCGGCGTGTCGGGCTCAGGCAAATCGACGCTCGTGAACGAGATCGTCTACAAGGCGCTCGCGAACCAGCTCTCGAAGATGCGTGTTCGCCCCGGCGCGCACAAAGCGGTGAAGGGGATCGACGTCTTCGACAAGGTGATCGAGATCGATCAGCGCCCGATCGGCCGTACCCCGCGCTCGAACCCGGCGACCTACACCGACCTCTTCACGCACATCCGCGAGCTCTACTCGCTGACCCCGGACGCGAAGGTGCGCGGCTACAAGCCGGGGCGCTTCTCGTTCAACGTCAAGGGCGGGCGCTGCGAGACGTGCAAGGGCGACGGGCAGATCAAGATCGAGATGCACTTCCTGCCCGACGTCTATGTCCCGTGTGAGACGTGCAAGGGCAAGCGCTACAACCGCGAGACGCTCGAGGTGCGCTTCAAGGGGAAGACGATCGCCGACGTCCTCGAGATGTCGGTCGAGGAGGCGCTCGCGTTCTTCTCGAAGATTCCGAAGGTTCGCCGCCGCCTGCAGACGCTGCACGACGTCGGTCTCGACTACATGACGCTCGGCCAGCCGGCGACGACGCTCTCCGGTGGCGAGGCCCAGCGTGTGAAGCTGGCTTCCGAGCTCTGCAAGGTCTCGACCGGGCGGACGCTCTACATCCTCGACGAGCCGACGACCGGCCTCCACTTCGCGGACATCGAGAAGCTGCTCGAGACGCTGCAGCGGCTCGTCGACGGCGGCAACACGATGCTCGTGATCGAGCACAATCTCGACGTGATCAAGCAGGCCGACTACCTGGTCGACCTCGGGCCCGAAGGCGGAGAGGCGGGCGGCGAGATCGTCGCCGTCGGCACGCCCGAAGAGGTCGCTCGGGTGGCCGAGTCGTACACCGGCCAGTTCCTGCGCCCGCTGCTCGCGCAGCGGCAGCAGCCCGCCGCGAAGAAGCGGGCAGTCGCGGCGTGAGGTGGCACTTCGACTGGCGCAACAAGCGCCAGGTGCTCTTCCTCGTTCTCGGCGTCGTCTTCCTGGTGATGATCGCCGGGGCGGCGGCGGCCTGGGTCACCCGCAACAACACGCTGTGCTCCGACGGCAAGCCGCCGACCGCGCAACGCGCGGGCCTCCTCGGCCAAGGCCTCTACCGCTGTCATAACGGTCAGATCGTCACGACACCCGGTTGATGCGCGACTGGTGGCTCCGCACGCTGCTCGTGCTGCAGCGTCCGCGTCCGGTCTTCGCCGCGCTTCGCGACGACACGCGTGAGGCTGCTGCCGATCGTTCGGAGCCGGTGCTGCTCGTGGTGCTGCTTGCCGGAATCGCGGCCGTGCTCGCCACGGGAACCGCGGCGCATCTGAACAACGACGGCTCGTACAGCCCGGTGCTGATCGCGATCTGGGCGTTCTTCGCCGGCAGCGTCTACGGCCTCTTCGGCTACTTCGCGTTCGGCGGCGTCCTTCACGGCGCCGTAAAGGCGCTCGGCTCCCAGGGCTCGTACCGCCGTTCGCGCCACGTGCTTGCGTTCGCGCTCGTCCCGGTCGCGCTCTCGCTGGTCGTCTGGCCGGTGAAGCTCGCGCTCTACGGCGGCGACTGGTTCCACACCGGTGGGCGCGACACCGGTGGGGGCGGGCTCGCGTTCGACCTGATCGAGCTCGCGTTCTTCGCGTGGGCAGCGGTTTTGCTCGCGATCGGCGTTCGCGCCGTGCACGGCTGGACCTGGGCGCGCGCAGCCGCGGCGTGCGCGCTCGCCCTCGTCGCACCGGTCGTCCTGGCGTTGCTGCTCCATTCGCTTTAGCGGGAACGCACAAGGTCTTGTGTTGCCGGTTGTCACGGGGTTAAGGTCTTCAGTACGCGACTTGGAGGCCGCCGTTGTCCGTTCGGATGGAGCTGGACGAGTTGGTCAAGTGGTTGTCGGAGCGCTTGGCGAAGGACGAGCCGGCCCCGCCGCCCGAGTCGGTGTCCCGTGAGAACTGGAAGCTCATCCATGCGAACCTCGAGCACGCGTCGGAGACTCTCGCGAAGGCACGCGCCGTGCTCGGCGCCGGAGCCGGCTCGTCGTTCCTGGCCGAGTTCTCCGGTGACCTCTCCCGCGAGGCCGAGGGCTTGGCGCTCCGTGCGCAGCTGCTCTCGCGGCGCGCGGACACCGAGCCCGAGCCCAAGCCCGAGCCGAAGCCCGAGCCCGAGCCCGAGCCCGAGCCCGAGCCCGACCCGAAGCCCAAGCCCGCCGACCAGCACGCCGCGCCCGCTCCCGCCCGTGCTGCGCACGCGGTTGCCGAGCAGGTCGTGTCGCACCCGCCTGCCTCGAAGCTCGTCGCCAAGGCACGGGGGACGATCGAGACGGCGTACGCGAAGCTCGGGGCGATCGAACAGCTCGATGCCGTGTCCAAGGCGTTCGAGGAGGAGCTCGACGTGCTCGCCGAGCTGACCCTCAGCCTGCACCAGAAGTCGTTGGAGGAGGAAAACCGCGGTGAGGGAGCAGACGGAGGGTGACCGGAAGGTGAGGGCCTGATGCCAGAGGACACGACGGTCCCTTCCGGCGGCCGGACCGCGAACGAGTTTCGCGACATCGCCGACGCTCTGCGCAATCGTGTCGACCTCTTCGGCAAGAGCCTGGGAGCAATCGCGACGTTCGGGATCACGGCGGTCGGCCTCGGCAAGATCGGCGACCTCTTCCCGGTGAAGGACGACAAGTGGTGGGTCGTTGCCGCGTGCGCGGGGCTGATCATCGCGGCCGTGGCGGCAATCGGGATCGCCGTGCGGCTGATGCTCGTGGCGCGGCCCGTCTTCATGCAGGCGGACGTCGACAACAACAATGAGCTCGACAACGAAGGCGAGCGCGCGGCCGTACGGCCGGTCTTCGCAGCGTCGGCGAAGCGGTTTGGCTACACGACGCTGCTAGGCCTGCAGGAACGCGAGCTCAGCTTGCGCAACGCCGCGTCCAGGACAATCGACAAAGACGAGCGCACCCGCCGGACGGCGCTCGCCGACGAGGTGAAGGTGGAGATCGAGCAGGCGCTCGCGCGCGCCCAGGTTGTCGTGGTCCGACTTCGCGCAACCGAGGCGGTGCGCGGACGGGCATGGCTCCTGTACGTCGTGATCATTGGCGGGCTGATGATGTTCGCGGTCGGCGCCAACAAGGCCTCGAGCGATCGCAAGGCTCCGATTGCCAACGCGAAGGCGTGCGGAGAGGCTCGCAAGGCGGGCGCCACCGCCGCTGAGCTCGGCCGCGCGACCGGCGTCTGCGACGGCGAGGCGGCGAAGGCCGCCGCGAAGCCAAAGCCGCCCTCCGCAGTCGAAGCGCGTGCGCAGATCACGGCGAGCCTCGCCGAGACGCTGAAGGCCTGCGCCGCGCTGGTTGCGAAGCAGGGCGATCCGACGAGCGGTCCTTTGAGCAACGCGGATTGCGCGCCGGTTCGCCAGGCTGTGGCCGCGATGCCGTAAGCGTCGAGGTGCGGCTCTACGCCGTCGCGTGCCCGGCGAGCTCCTGCTCGAACAACGCCAGCTCCGCGTCTGTCATCGAATAGGTGTGCTGTTCCTCGGGGAACGTTCCTGCGCGCACTTCGCTCGCGTACCGCTCGACCGCAGACCCGATCGTCGGCGCGAGGTCGGCGTACTGCTTGACGAAGCGCGGGGCGTGCCCCTCGTAGAGCCCAAGCAGGTCGTGCCAGACGAGCACTTGCCCGTCGCAGTCGGGGCCGGCGCCGATCCCGATCGTCGGGATGTCGAGCGCCTCGGTGATCCGCGCCGCGACCGGTGAGGGCACGGCCTCGAGCACGATCGAGAAGCAGCCGGCCGCCTGCAGGGCGAGCGCGTCCTCGTAGAGCTGCACCGCCTTCGCTGCGGTGCGGCCCTGCGCCTTGAACCCGCCGAGCATGGTCGCAGTCTGTGGCGTCAGGCCGATATGGCCCATCACGGGGATTCCCGCATCCGTGAGCGCGCGCACGCGCGCGAGCATCGGGCCCGCTCCTTCGAGCTTGACCGCGTCGGCGTGCGCCTCCTTGACGAAGCGGATCGCCGACTCGATCGCTTGTTCGACCGAGACGTGGTACGAGCCGAAGGGCAGGTCGGCGATGACGAGAGGCCCGTGCGCGCCGCGCGTGACAGCGCGCGTGAGCATCAGCATCTCGTCCATCGTCGCCGGCACGGTCGATTCGTGACCGAGCACAACCATCGCCGCGGAGTCGCCGACGAGGATCAGGTCGACGCCGGCCGCATCTGCGATCCGCGCGGAGGGGGCGTCATAGGCGGTGATCATCACGATCCGGTCGCCGCGCCGCTTCATCCCGGCGAGCTCGGGAAGTGGCAGCTTGCCGGCGGCGGGCGTTCCTGCCGAGCCTTTGCGCGGGCGGGTGGTCATGGTGTTGCTCCTTCCCTGAGCGGGACGTTGTCGATCAGCCGCGTCTTGCCGACGCGCGCCGCGATGGCGAGGGTCGGGCCGTTCAGATCTGCAACGGCGACGTAATCGGGCTCGACGCCTGCGCTTTCGAGCACCGCGCGCGCCTGCGCCTCGTCACGCGTCTCGAGGGCGCGCGGGATCGCGCGCGCACGCTCGCGCTCCTCGGCGCTCAGGCGGGAGTTGCGCGAGGAGAGCGCAAGCCCGTCGACGTCGCGCACCGTGTCGACGACGCGGATCTCGACGCTGATGTTCAGGTCGCGCACGAGCTGCTTCAAGACCGCGACCTGCTGCGCGTCCTTCTGGCCAAACCACGCGATCTGTGGGCTGACGATGTTGAAGAGCTTCAGGCAGATGGTCGCGACGCCGCGGAAGTGGCCCGGTCGGTGGAGGGACTCGAGGCCTTCGGCGGCGCCCTCCGGAACGACCCACGTCGCGAACCCGGGCGGATACATCTCCTCGGCCGCCGGAGCGAAGATCACGTCGACACCTTCTGCCTCGGCCAGCGCTGCGTCGCGCTCGAAGTCGCGCGGGTAGGCGGCGAGGTCGATGCCGTCCGAGAACTGCACCGGGTTGACGAACACGCTCGCGACCAGAACATCGCAATCGGCGCGCGCTGCGCGCAAAAGCGCTGTGTGACCGGCGTGCAGCGCGCCCATCGTCGGCACGAGGCCGACGACCCCGTGGCGCGGCAGTTCGAGCTCGTGGATCGACTGCGCGACGATCACGGCTGGGTTACCTCCACGAGCGCGTCATAGGCCTTCTCGAATGTCGATCCCCGTAGCGCGGCACGGTGACGTTCGACGGTCTCCCAGTCACCCCGCGCGATCGGGCCCGTCAGGTCGAACCCGTTTTCGATCGTGCGGGTCATCAGCGGCACGAGCGCCTCCGGTGGGGCGCCTGCATCCTCGAAGAGCTGCGATGCCGCTTGGTAGAGCGTGACGAGAAAGTTCGATGCGATCGACGCGCCTGCGTGATAGCTCGCACGCTTGTCGTCGGCAAGAGCGAACGGGCGCAAGCCGAGTGTCTCAGCCAGCCAGAACCCACGCGCCTGCGCATCGTCGGTCTCCCCGCTCACCGCTCCCCACGCGCCGTCGAGCTGCTCAGGCCCGCGCGTCCGGGTGAGCGTTTGCAACGGGTGCACAGAGAATCGGGTGACGTGCGGCGCGAGCGCCGCGAGCGGTGTTCCGCCGGAGACGTGAGCAACCCACGGGCCCGGCGCGATCGACCGTGCCACCTCGGCAATCGCCCGGTCGGGCACGCACAGCAGCTGCAGTTGGGCATCCTCCCGCACGTCAAGGCCACGCTCGCACAGGCGGGCGGCAATTGCAGAGCCGGCGCGGCCGGCGCCGATGACGGTGACGTCCTCGAACATGTTGTCGCTCCAGTTCCTTGCGGATACCGGGCACGGACAGGCTACTCCATTCCGTCCGGGTCGGCGGCGAAGATGCCCTTGGTAGGGTTTTCCAGGTGCCGATCTACGAATACGTCTGCATGAGCTGCGAATCTCACTTCGAGGAGCTCGTGGGCATGTCGGATCCCGATCCGAACTGCCCCGACTGTGGCAACCAGAAGGTCGCCAAGCAGTTCAGCACGTCATTCGCAGCGCACGGCAGCGCCGGGCAGCCCTCCTTCGGTGGCGGCGGCTGTTGTGGCGGCGGTTGTGGCAGCTGCGGCTGATCTCTCGCTGATCGCCTACGGCGATGTCGTGGCGGGCTGCGAGCAATGTGCACTCTCCCAGACCCGCACGCAGGTCGTCTTCGGCTCAGGTTCGTCGACGGCTGAGCTGATGTTCGTGGGCGAAGCGCCCGGCTTCCACGAGGACAAGCAGGGCGTCCCGTTCGTCGGAGCCGCCGGCAAGCTGCTCGGCAAGCTGCTCGAAGGCATCGGCATGTCGCGCGACGACGTCTACGTGAGCAACGTATTGAAATGCAGACCTCCGGGGAATCGCGATCCGCTGCCAGAAGAGATCCAGGCGTGTGAGGGCCACCTCTTCCGCCAGATCGAGCTGATCCAGCCGATGCTGGTCGCGACGCTCGGCAACTTCGCGACGAAGCTCCTCTCCGGGAAGCCGGCGGGCATCACCCAGGTGCACGGCCGCGAGCAGCAGGTCGTCCTCGGCGGCAACCCGGTGACGCTCTACCCGATCTTCCATCCTGCAGCCGCGCTCTACACGCCGCGCATGCTGCAGGTGCTCGAGGAAGACTTCCGCCGCATCCCGGAGCTCCTCGGTCGGCAGCCTGCGCCTCCCTCGCCGCCCGCAGCGGCGCCCGCGTACGAGCCGGAACCGGCAGCCGAGCACTCGGTCCAGCTCGGCCTCTTTTAGACACGTCTGCGCCTCGGCCTCTTTCGGACTCGTCTGCGCCCGGCGGGTCCCCTCGCCAAACGACGTGACGAGAGTGCAACAGATCATCCACGGGTCGCCGAAGTCCCTGCAAAGAGGCGTTTGGCGGCCCGAACTGCCGACGCCAAACGACGGTCGAACGCCCGCGACATCGGTCTCAGACACCATTACCGTCCTGGACGTCGTGACGGGATCCCCTGAGGAGACAGAAGCACTTGCCGCTCGCCTGGCGGCGCGGTTGCGCGCCGGAGACGTCGTCGCCGTCTCCGGGGAGCTCGGAGCCGGGAAGACCACCTTCGTCCGCGGCGCCGCCCGGGCGCTCGGCGTGCGCGAGCCCATTTCGAGCCCGACGTTCACGATCGGCCACCGCTACGACGCCCCTGTGCCGGTTGCGCACCTCGACCTCTACCGGATCGCCGGGATCGATCCGGAAGAGTGGGCGGACCTCGAGCCGTACTTCGACGGCAGCGTCGCATTCGTCGAGTGGCCCGAGCATGGCGGCGACTGGCTTCCGGAAATCCGCGCGACGGTTACCCTCAACCACGTCGACGAATTTCACCGGCAGGTGATCATCGACAGTGATGAAGATCTTGGCCTTTGACACCGCCACGTCCTTCGGTGCGGTCTGCGCCGTCACGCCGGACCGGCGTGACCGCTCTGCGCGCGCGGGTGACCTGCTCGCGGCAGTTGACAGGCTCGTCGACGATCCCGCCACGATCGAAGGGATCGTGGTCGGCCGTGGGCCCGGCAGCTTCACGAGCATTCGGATCGGCCTCGCCACCGCGCGGACTCTCTCACTGGCGCTTGGCGTTCCGGTTGCGGGTGCGTCGACGCTCGACGGGTATGCGGGCGGGACGCCGGTGATCGACGCGCGCCGGGGCGAGGTCTTCGTGCAGGGCCCGCGTGTGTGCAAGCCGGAGGAGCTCGACGTGAGCGGGCAGGTGCTCGTCGGCGACGGAGCGATTCGTTATCGCGAGCTCTTCGAGTCGCGGGGCGCGACCATCCCGCCCGACGATGACCCGGCGCATCTCCCCGATGCGCTGCTGCTCGTCGAGCGCGCCGGGGCGTTCGGTCCCGCAGAGGCCGTCGAGCCGCTCTACGTCCGTGACCCCGACGCCAAGCCGAGCAGATGACCGCGGTCGCGATCGAGATCCGGGTCCTCGACCTGAGCGACGTGACCGCGATCGAGGCGATCGAGCAGAAGGCGTACCCCACCCCGTGGTCGCGCTCGATGTTCGCGTCCGAGCTCGCGAAGCCGACGTCGATCTGCCTCGGTGCATTCGAGGGACACGATCTCATCGGCTACGTGATCAACTCACGCTACGTCGACGCGTGGCATGTGATGAACGTCGCCGTCGACCCGGAGCACCAGCGGCGCGGTGTCGCGAGCGCCCTGCTCGAGCGGCTGTTCGAGCTGACGCGCGACGACGAGCGCCGCGGTTACACACTCGAGGTGCGCGTCTCGAACGAGGACGCGATCCGCCTCTACGAAAAGCTCGGCTTCGAGTCCCGAGGCACCAGGCGCGGGTACTACACCGACAACCGGGAAGACGCCCTAATTATGTGGAGGGATGCTCGCCATTCCGCTTAGGCGGAATGGCTAGATGGACCTGGTGAGCGGCTGCCGGTCGTGGAATAAGGCAAAGACTGCTTCGGCTTTCCTGGCACCGACTCCGGGGACCGCACGGAGATCGTGGAGGGTCGCTTGACCGACTGCGTTCAACGTCTTGAAGGTCTCGAGGATCGATCGAGCTGTTTCGGCTGAGACACCAGGCGCGGACGAGAGAGCGACTACAGCGGGTGGATCATCGGTCGACTGGGGGCGTTGGGCGAAGACCGGCCTGTCACGGATCGGTGCGCCGCCCGCGGCGATCTCGATGAGCCAGGCCGCAGTGTCCCTCGGAGTCTCGGTGCGGACGATCGTCACTCCGAGATCGGCGACGGCAACGCAGAGTCCCCTCACGGCTTCCGTTGCGACCGGCCCGCTGAAGAGAGATCGGCCTTCAAGCAGGAGATATGGCCGACGAGTGACGCGGATCTTGGCCATCTGCGCCCAAAAGCGTCCCTTGACGATCGAGACGTGCAGATCGGCGACTGTCTTGCGCTCGACGAGTGCATTCACCGCCACGAGGTAGTCGCCGCGGGTCAAGGCACGAATTTCGACTTCGGCACCAAGGCGGGCGAGCTGGGCGGGAACACCAGAACGAACCTCGTGAACGTCGCAGACAATCCGAGGCATTCGTCCACCATGCCGCGGTACGCGTCGCGATACTGCCCCAGGATGGCAACAATTCCAGCAACTAGCCATTTCGTCTAAGCGAAATGGCAATTCTCGGCATCGAGACGAGCTGTGATGAAACGGCCGCGGCGCTCGTCACTAGAGACGGCGAAATCGTCTCGTCCGTCGTCGCATCCCAGGACGAACTGCATGCCCGCTTCGGCGGTGTGGTGCCCGAACTCGCTTCGCGCCGACACCTCGACCTGATCGCCCCGGTGATCGACGAGGTGCTGATCGACGACGTAGAGGCGATCGCGGTGACGTCACGACCGGGGCTGATCGGCGCCTTGCTCGTCGGCGTCTCTGCCGCAAAGGCGCTCGCTTGGGCGCGCAGACTGCCGCTGATGGCGGTGAACCACCTGCACGGTCACATTGCATCGCTCTACTTGCGACCGCTCGACCTGCAGCCCCCGTTCACGTGCCTCCTCGCGAGCGGCGGGCACACGATGCTCCTCGACGTCCAGGACCGCAGCGGGTACACCGTGCTCGGGACGACACTCGACGACGCTGCAGGCGAAGCCTTCGACAAAGGCGCCCGGCTCCTGGGGCTCGGCTATCCCGGCGGGCGCGAGATCGACGCGCTCGCGAAGCAGGGCGACCCGACCGCGTACGACTTCCCCGTCGCGCACGTGCCCGGGCTCGATTTTTCGTTCTCCGGCCTCAAGACCTCGTTGCTCTACAAGGTGCGCGATCTCTCTGCGCAGGAGCTGGAAGCGCGCCGCGCCGACCTCGCGGCGAGCTACCAGCGCGCGATCGTGCGAGCGCTCGTCGAGCGGCTCGAGGCCGCCGGGGGAGAGCAGATCGCCGTCGTGGGCGGGGTCGCGGCCAACTCCGAGCTGCGGGCCTCCCTGCCGGACGCCGCGCTCGCTCCGCTGGCCCTCTGCACCGACAACGCCGCGATGATCGCCTCGGCCGGCCGCTACACCGACCCCGTCCCGTACCCCGACTACCTTTCCCTCGATGCGCGTGCCACGGCGTAGGTCGCGCCTCATGGGGTTTCTTCGTCGATGGGGTGCGATGGCCGCCACGAGGCAAGGACGCAGGGAGGGTTCGTATGGGTAATACGGGCCCGACTGAGGACGCCGCATCGGGGCGGCCAGCGCGGCCCAGCGGCTCAAGGTTCCCCGTGAGGCGCGACCTGGTCGGCCTGCTCGGCGTCGCGATCCTGACGATCGCGCTCGGAGCGACGGTGGTCGCGCGCGGGCGGGATGGAACCGGGCAGCAGCCGCCGGTGAGCTGGCGCGGCCTCGTCGGCGATCCGCGTTCGGCGGTGCCGTCGGGACAGCGGATGATCGTCGTGCTGCACACGCCGTCGGTCGCGCAGCGGCTGGCGAAGGTCAAGTACGCAACCGAGTCGGAGGAGCGTTCGTGGACGACGCAGGCGTATGCCGCACAACAGCAGGTGCTGACCACGCTTTCGGCACAGGGCATCACCGTTCAGCCGGACTTCAGCTACTCGCGTGTGCTCAACGGCTTCGCCGCGCCGCTCGACCCGCGGGCGGTGTCGCTGCTCGAGAACCTTCCAGAGGTGGCCGGCGTCTATCCGGTGCGCGCAGCGTTTCCGGCGTCCGTGTCGGAATCGCTTCTCTCGACCAAGGCATTCGGCCCGGCCAGCGGCCACCAGACCGCGATCGACCTCCCGGGCTACGACGGCCGCGGAGTGACGATCGCGCTGCTCGACACCGGCGTCGACCTCGCGCACCCGTACCTGCGCGGCCGGATCCTCCCGGGCATCGACCTCGTGAACAAGGGCGACGACGCAACCGCTAAGTCGAACCCACAGGATCCGTCGCAGCTCGAGCACCACGGCACGGAGCTCGCCGGGCTGCTCGTCGGCGCAGGCGGCCCGGGCGGGTTGCACGGCGTCGCCCCAGGAGCGACGGTGCTGCCGATCCGGGTAGCCGGCTGGCAGCAGGCCGCCGACGGCCGCAACCTCGTCTACGGCCGCAGCGACCAGCTGATCGCGGGCCTGGACCGCGCCGTTGACCCCAACGGCGACGGCGACACGCATGACGCCGTGCGCGTCGCGCTCGTCGGTGTGTCCGAGCCGTACGCCGCGTTCGCCCAAGGGCCGGAGGCGATGGCAGTGCAGGGTGCACTGGACCTGAACACGCTCGTCGTCACGCCGGCCGGCAACGATGGCAGCGCCGGCCCGACCTTCGGCTCCGTCGCCGGGCCTGCCGGCGCGCCGGGCGCGCTCGCCGTGGGCGCCACCGATTCCCTCGCGGCCCAGCCGCGTGTGCGCGTCGTGCTGCGTCGTGGTCTGGACGTGATCCTCGACCGCTTCTTGCCGCTGCTCGGGCCGGTCGCGCCGTCGCATTCGAGGACGTTGCGTGTCGCAACTCCGCGCTCGACGCGCGGGCTCGCGGGCAGCTCGTCCGCCGACTTCTTCGATGCCAGGGGCTTCAGCCTCGTCGCGGGGCGCGCCGTCGTCGTCCCCGTCGGCGCCGATCCGCAGGCCGCAGCGCTGGCGGCAGCGCGCGCGGGCGGTGCCGCGGTCGTTCTCTACGGGGGCGCGCTGCCGCCCGGTTCGTTGCGTGTGGCCGAGGAGCAGACCGCTCCCGTCGTCGTCGTGCCCACGGCGGCTGCCGTCGCCCTACTCGCGGCGCAGCGCGCGGGGATCGACGTCGGGATCGCAATCGGCGCGCGCCGGAACGTCGCGAACCCGGATCGCGGCTTCGTTGCCGGGTTCTCGTCACGGGGTCTCGCCTTCGACGGAGCGGTCAAGCCGAACGTCGCGGCTCCGGGCGTCGCGCTCGCCACCTCCGAGCCCGGTGCGGCGACGGACGGGTCACCGCTCTATGGAACCGTCAACGGGACGAGCGCAGCCGCGGCGACCGTTGCCGGCGCTGCCGCGCTGCTCGCGCAGATGCGCCCCGCGCTCGACGGAGCGGCGCTGAACAGCTTGCTCGTCGGCTACGCGGATGGCGCCGGTGCGCCGGCGGTCGACGTCGGCGCCGGGTCGTTCCGGCTCGGAGTCTCGGCAGTCGGTGAGGTCGCCGCGCAGCCGTCGACGCTCGGCTTCGGGATCTGGGAAGGCCCCCGCTGGCATGCAACGCGCACCGTCGTCGTGCGCAACGTGTCGACGCGTCGCCTGCAGCTCTCGCTCAGCCCCGTTGCAGACGGCGAGTCGGAAGCGCTCAAGTTCAAGGTCGTGCCCGACCGGCTCGTCCTGGGAATCGGCCGGTCCGCGCGCGTGCAGGTGACCGTCACCGCTCCCGCCGCTCCGCGCGTGCGCCTGATCACCGGCGTGCTGCAAATCTCCGCCGCGGGCAGCGAGACGCTGCGCGTGCCGTGGGCGCTCGGCTTCCGCCGCTACGCCGCGAACCTCGTGCCGCGGGTCACGCTCAGCGACTCCTCGTTCAAGCCCTCCGACGCAAACCCGGCGATCCTGACCGTCCAGGCGGGCAATCTCGTGCGCGATCACGGTCTGCAGATCCAACCCGTTTCGCGCCTCGACGTGCTGCTTTACACGTCGTCCGGCCGGTACATCGGCGTGATGGCGCGGCTGCGCAACCTGCTGCCCGGCTCCTACAGCTTCGGGATCACAGGGCGCGGGCCGACGAGCGCACGGCTCGCACCCGGCGCGTACGAGCTCCGGCTCGCAGCCTGGCCGACGCTCCCGCGCGACTCGAAGCCGAGCAGAGCGCGGGTCTCGTTCCGGATCGAGTAGCCTCCGGCCTCGATGGCCACCGCGGCCCCCGAGTCTCACCTTCGCGAGAATCCGTTTCGTCTCGCACAGCAGCAGCTTCAGAAGGTCGCCGACACGTTCGGGATCGACGGTCGCCTAATCGAGGTGCTGCAGCAATGCAAGAAGACGGTCGAGGTCTCGATCCCGACCGCGATGGACGACGGCTCCGTGCGCGCGTTCGCCGGTTACCGCGTCACGCACAATGTGTCGCGTGGCCCGTCGAAGGGTGGCATCCGCTATCACCCGGACGTCACGCAGGACGAGATCAAGGCGCTCGCGATGTGGATGACGTGGAAGTGCTCGCTGATGGGGCTGCCGTTCGGCGGCGCCAAGGGGGGTGTCGTCTGCGACCCGAAGTCGATGTCCTCGCGCGAGCTCGAACGCATGACGCGCCGCTTTACCTCCGAGATCATCAACGAGATCGGCCCCGAGAAGGACATTCCCGCCCCGGACGTGGGCACGAACGCGCAGACGATGGCCTGGATCTTCGACACGTACTCGATGAACAAGGGCCACTCCGTGCTCGGTGTCGTCACCGGAAAGCCGCTGACGATCGGGGGGTCGCTCGGTCGCGAGGAAGCGACCGCGCGCGGCGCAACCTTCTGCCTCCAATCCGCACTCGGAAAGAAGGGACAGTCGATGCAGGGCCTGCGCGTTGCGGTGCAGGGCTTCGGCAATGTCGGCGCTTACTTCGCGAAGTTCATCGCGGAGCAGGGTGCGACGGTCGTCGCGATCTCCGACTCGGGCGGCGGCGTCTACAACCCGAATGGGGTCGACGTCGCAGCCGCCTTCGCCCACAAGCGCAGCGGCGGCTCGCTCTCGGAGCTCAAAGGCGGTGAGCACATCACCAACGACGAGCTGATCGCTCTCGACTGCGACGTCTTCGCACCGTGCGCGCTCGAGCAGGTCGTTACCAAGGCAAACGCCGACCAGGTGAAGGCAAAGGTGATCGTCGAAGGCGCAAACGGCCCGCTCACGCCGACGGCCGACGAGATCCTGGAAGGGAACGGCGTGATGATCCTCCCCGACGTGCTCGCGAACGCAGGAGGCGTCGTCGTCTCGTACTTCGAGTGGGTGCAGGGCCTGCAGGAGTACTTCTGGAAGGAAGACGAGGTGAACGCGCGCCTCAACTCGATCGTCACGCGCGCCTTCGACGAGACGTGGGCGACCTACGAGGAGCGGAAGACCTCGATGCGGATGGCCGCGTACGGCCTCGCCGTCCAGCGCGTCGCCGAGGCGACCGTGACGCGCGGTCTGTATCCGTAAGCAGGTCGTCATCTTCGTGGGGCAGGGGTGCAGCCTCTGCGAGCGGGCGCGCGAGCAGCTCGACCGGCTCGGCGTGGTCTACGACGCGGTGGACATCACCGGCGACGAGTCCCTGGAGGCGCGCTACCGGGAGTGGCTGCCGGCGGTCGAGATCGACGGCGAGCGAGCGTTCGTCTACTACATCGACGAGGCGGCGTTGCTCCGGAAGCTCGTTTGAACCACTGGTTCAGGCGGCGCGGGACGCGGCGGTGTGCGGTTGAAAACTCTCGAACCTGGTTCGCGCGCGTCGCGTTTTGGCGGTGGGGTGTGCCGCTGGTTGCGCGAATCAGGTTCGGTTCTCTGGGTCCGAACCTGATTCGGCGGTGCCGGGCGCGTCGCGTCGCGGGTGGCGTGCAGGCCGAACCAGGTTCTTGAGTTTGCGGTGTGCGGGTGGAAACTCTCGAACCTGGTTCGCGCGCGTCGCGTTCGGCGGTGAGGTGTGCCGCCGGTGGCGCGAATCAGGTTCACCCCTCCGTAGTTCGTGACAACCGCACGGTAGATCCTGAGCCTTCGGCACAATGCGCTCGTGACAGCTCAAGCTCCCGTGCCCGGCAGCACCCCCGAGCGCCTCACCGTCGGCGTCGCTGCCCGCCTCTCCCGCTACCTCCAGGTGCTCAGCCAGGCGAAGAAGATGGGCAAGGAGCGCATCTCCTCCCAGGAGATCGCGGACTACACCAACATCAACGCGACGCAGATCCGCCGCGATCTCTCGAACTTCGGCAAGTTCGGCAAGCGCGGTGTCGGCTACTCGATCGAATCGCTGCTCGGCGAGATCCGCAAGATCCTGCGCACGCAGGGCCAGCACAACATTGCACTCGTCGGTGCGGGACGGCTCGGCCAGGCGATCGCGAGCTCGGCGATCTTCGCGGAGCACGGCATCAACATCGCAGCGGTCTTCGACTCGAGCCCGACGATGATCGGTGGCGACATCGGCGGCGCGACGGTCGAGGACGAGCGTCGGCTGAAGGACGTCGTGCGCGACAAGAACATCGTCGTCGGCGTGCTGGCCGTTCCGGCGGGCTCCGCGCAGAAGGTTGCGGACGATCTCGTCGACGCCGGCGTGCGGATCATCTTCAACTACTCCGAAGCGCTGCTCGACGTGCCGTCGGATGTGACGGTGCATACGTCGAACCCCGCGGTCGAGCTGCTGCACGCCCTGTATTTCCATCTGACCTAGAGATTCGGCGCGAGATTGGCACGCCAATCTCGCGCCGAACCTCTAACGTCAGGCGCGTGCGGATCCTTCTCTGGCACGGCTACCTGCTCGGCGGGACGGGGTCGAACGTCTACACCCGCGCGCTTGCTCGTGCGTGGAGCAGCGCGGGGCACGACGTCGTTGTCGTCTCGCAGGAGCGCGAGCCCGAGCAGTACGACCTCGGCGGCGCGCGGACCGTTGCCGTGGATCTGCCCGGCGGCGTGCTGCCTGTGTTCGTCATGGATCGCTACGCCGGACTGAAGCCCAAGTTCGTCCAGGACCTCACAGACGACGAGAAGCGCGCGTATGTCGAAGCGAACGCCGCCGCGCTGCGCGCGCTCCTGCCCGCAGACCTCGTGTTCGCGAATCACGTGCTGATGGGCGGTCCGGTCGGTTCGGCGAGCGGCGTGCCCTTCCGCGTGAAGGTGCACGGCTCGGAGCTCGAGTACTCGATGCGCGGCCGGCCTGAGCTTGCGGAGTGGGGCAGGGAGGCGCTCGCACGCGCCGAGGCGACGTACGTCGGTTCGCGCCACATCCGCGAGGTCCTCGAGGACGTGGTCGGCCGCGTCGAGCGGGTCTTCGAGGTCCCGCCGGGCGTCGACGTCGACGCGTTCACGTTCCAGGAGCGGGACGTGGCGCTTTCCAACCTGATTCGCGAGGCGCGCAACGATCCGCCGAACGCGGGCAACGAGCGGCTGCCGGACGACGGCAACGCGCAGCGGCTCGAGGCGTTCTTCGCGGGCGACACGCCGACCGTCGTCTACTTCGGAAAGCTGATCGAGCAGAAGGGCGTGCAGGTGCTGCTCGAAGCGATGCGCACGGTCGATGCGCGCCTCGTGGTCGTCGGCTTCGGCCCCTACCGCGCGGCGCTCGAGGCGACGGCCCCGCCGCGCACGCTCTTCACGGGACCGCTCGAGCACCGCCACCTCGTGCAGCTGCTGCCGCTCGCCGACGTGACGGTCGTCCCGTCGATCTTTCCCGAGGCGTTCGGCATGGTCGCCGCCGAGGCTGCCGCGGCCGGCTCGCCGCCGCTGGTCGCGCGCCACTCCGGGCTCGCCGAGGTCGCGGCCGGGCTCGAGGAGGAGTACCCGGAGCGCTTCCGCCACCTTGCGTCGTTCGAAACGGGAGACGCCGACGACCTGGCGCGCAAGCTCAACGAGCTGCTCGCGCTCTCATCCGCCGACCGCGACGAGCTCAGGCGTGCAGGACGTAAGGCGGTCGTTGAGCGCTGGTCATGGACGAGCGTTGCCGAGCGGCTGCTCGCCTGACGCGCGGGCGCGGATACGCTCCCGGCGGTGGGTGACGAGCAGAAGATCTCCTGGCAGGAGCTCCTGGCGAACTCGCGAGAGGCGTTCGACGGCGGGACCGATTTCACGGTCGCGGTGGAGGAGGAGTTCGCTCTGCTCGATCCGGAGACGCTCGAGCTGACCGATCGCTTCGAGGAGCTGTACACGGCGGCAATCGAGACCGAACTCGCGCCGAACATCGTCGGTGAGCTGATCGCATCCGAGGTCGAGGTGCGCACCGGCCGGTGCGACAACTTCGTCCAGGCCGCAGCCGCGATGCAGGAGCGGCGCAGCCAGCTCCACTGGGTCGCGCGCGACCTGCAGATCGGCCTCGGTGGCACCGGCACGCACCCGTGGAGCCGCTGGCAGGACCAGCGCATCATCGACACGCCGCACTACCGGCGCAACGACGAGATCCTCCGCTACGTCGTGTGGCGCAACAACACCTTCGGGCTGCACGTGCACGTCGGCATCGCGGGCGCCGACCGGGCGATCGCCGTGCACGACGCGCTGCGCACGTTCCTGCCCGAGATCCTCGCACTGTCGGCCAGCTCGCCGTTTGTCGAGTCGGTCAACTCCGGCTTGCACTCCGCGCGCACCGAGATCTTCACGCGCATGTTCCCCCGCTGCGGGATTCCGGACACGTACGGGAGCTGGCAGGGCTGGGAGGACTACGTGGCGTTCCTCTATCGCACCGGGTCGGTGACCGAGCACACGCAGATCTGGTGGAGCGTGCGCCCGCACCTCGCGTTCCCGACGGTCGAGATCCGCATTGCGGACGGCCAGCCAGACCTCGCGGAGGCTCAGTCGCTTGCGGCGTTTGCCTATGCGCTGGCGGCGCGCTGTGCCCGCGCGATCGACGAGGGAGAGACGATCCCCAGCCTGCCGAATCGCCTGCTCGAGGAGAACCTGTGGCGGGCGACCCGGTACGGCCTCTCCGGTGAGCTCCTCGACCTCGAGCGGGCCGCGCCGGTCCACGCCCGGCGCCGGCTCGAGGACCTGCTCGAGTGGGTGGCCCCCGTCGCGGACGAGATCGGCGCCGCGCCCTATCTCGCGATTCCCGAGCGGAACGCCGCGGAACGGCAGATCGCACGGTTCGAGGAGGGGTCGAGCCTCCAGGAGATCTACGCTGAGCAGGTCCAGGCAGGAGAACCAATCGGTGGCTGACGAGCAAGACCCCGACTTCGACATCGAGGCGCTGCAGGAGCAGCTCGCCTCCTTCCCGGTCGAGGAGTTCCTGGTCTCGGCCGCGTCGACGATCGCGAGCCTGGCCCACACGAAGCTCGAACGCGAAGATCTGCCTCAGGCGAAGAAGGCGATCGACGCCCTCGCAGCCCTCGCGCCGCTCCTCGAGGGCGAGCTGGCAGCCGATCTGGGCCTGGCGCTGACCAGGTTGCAGGTCGCCTACGCCGAAGCTGCCTCTGCGTAGAGTCCGGCCGCGCCTTGTGATACATAATCGCCCGCGCCGAAGCCCTTCGGCGCTTGACTTTGTGAGGGAGCGAAACCGATGGATTGGTTCATGCATCACCCGGTGCTCCTCGGCCTTGTCGGTGCCGGCATCGCCGTGGGGTACGGGCTCTACCTGACCTGGTGGCTGCTCAGACAGCCGGCCGGGAACGAGCGCATGCGGGAGATCTCGCGTGCCGTTCAGGAGGGCGCTGCGGCGTACCTGAAGAAGCAGTACACGGCGATCGCGATCGTCGCGGTCGTGCCGTTCATCCTGATCGGCGTCTACAACAAGCTCGGCTGGGGCACGGCGTTCGGCTTCCTGATCGGAGCCTCGCTCTCCGCGGCCGCCGGCTTCATCGGCATGAACGTGGCCGTGCGCTCGAACTCGCGCACCGCCGAAGCGGCCCGTAAGGGCCTGGCGCCCGCATTGAACGTCGCGTTCCGCGCCGGCTCGGTCACGGGCCTGCTCGTCGTCGGCCTCGGTCTGTTCGGCGTGGCGGGCTACTACTGGCTGCTGACCGCCGGTTTCAACCACACGCCGCACTCGGCGATCAACGATTTGATCGGCCTTGCGTTTGGTGGTTCGCTCATCTCCGTCTTCGCCCGTCTGGGCGGCGGCATCTTCACGAAGGCAGCCGACGTCGGCGCCGATCTCGTCGGCAAGATCGAGGCCGGGATCCCGGAGGACGATCCGCGCAACCCGGCAGTGATCGCCGACAACGTCGGCGACAACGTCGGCGACTGCGCCGGGATGGCGGCCGACCTCTTCGAGACCTACGCGGTCACAGCGGTCGCGGTGATGCTGCTCGGCACCCAGCTCGGCGCCGACAGCGCGCGGCTATACCTCCTGCCGCTCGCACTCGGCGGCGTCTCGGCGATCTCGTCGGTGATCGGCACGTTCTTCGCCCGGCTCGGCAAGGGCGAGAACGCCGTCATCAACGCGCTCTACAAGGCGGTGCTCGTCGCGACCGTCCTGTCCGCGCTCGGGTTCATCCCGATCGTCAAGGCATTCGACGGCGGCCCGTTCACGTTCAAGGAGCTGTACATCTCCGCGCTCGTCGGCCTCGTCGTGACATTCCTGCTCGTCGCGATCACCGAGTTCTACACAGGCACCCGCTGGAACCCGGTCAAGGCGATCGCGAAGGCGTCGCAAACAGGCCACGCAACGAACATCATCGAGGGCCTCGCGATCGGCATGCAGGCAACTGCGCTGCCGGTGATTGTGATCGTCGGCGGCATCCTCGTTGCGCATCACTTCGCCGGCCTTTTCGGCATCGGCGTCGCCGTGATGGCGCAGCTCTCGATGACCGGCCTGATCGTTGCGCTCGACGCGTACGGCCCGGTTACCGACAACGCGGGTGGCATTGCCGAGATGGCAGACCTACCCGAGGAAGTTCGTGGCGTCACCGATCCGCTCGACGCGGTCGGCAACACGACGAAGGCAGTGACGAAGGGCTACGCAATCGGCTCTGCCGCGCTCGCTGCGCTCGTCCTCTTCGACTCGTACACGACGGGCCTCAAGGACAACGGCCTGGCCACGACGTTCTCGCTCTCCGACGCGTGGGTGATCGCCGGCTTGTTCATCGGCGGCCTGATGCCGTTCCTGTTCGCGTCGCTCGCCATGCAGGCGGTCGGACGCGTCGGCGGCCAGGTCGTGGAGGAGGTGCGCCGCCAGTTCCGCGAGCACCCCGGGATCATGGATTACACCGAACGGCCCGACTACAGCCAGGCCGTCGGCATCGTCACGAGCTCGGCGATCAGGTCGATGCTCGCGCCCGCGCTGATCCCGATCGGGTTCCCGATCGTCGTCGGGATCATCAGCGTGAAGATGCTCGGCGGCATGCTGATCGGCACGATCGTCACCGGCCTCTTCCTCGCGATCGCGATGACCTCGGGCGGCGGCGCCTGGGACAACGCGAAGAAGTCGATCGAGGACGGTCTCTACGGCGGCAAGGGCTCCGACGCGCACAACGCGTCGATCACCGGCGACACCGTCGGCGACCCGTACAAGGACACGGCCGGCCCCGCGATCAACCCGATGATCAAGATCGCCAACATCGTCGCGATCCTGATCATTCCGCTGCTCGTCTCGATCCACGGCTAGGGACGCCAACTAGAGGCCCGGGCGCGACCCCGGGCCTCTACCTTTCTCCCATGGAGAACCGTGTGCTGATCTTCGCGGAGGCTCTCGACGTCGCGGCCGAGGGCGCTGTTTGGTACGCCCGCCGGATCGGCGACGGGACATTCGACGCGGTGCACGTGCCCGGCAAGAGCACGGACACCGGCATCCATGCGCGCTGGTTCGACTTCACCGGTGGCGAGCCACGGCTGGACGTGCGGCCGTCCGGCAGCGACCCGACCGAGGTCGTGCTCGGCGAGGTCGCGCGGCTGCGCGGTGGCCGCGACGACCTGGTCGTCACGGTCGTGCTACCCGAGCAGTTCCGCAAGCGCTCCCTCCTCGCTGCGGCCCAGCGCGCGCAGTTCCGGCTCAAGCTGCGGCTGCTCACAGAGCCGGGAGTGGTGGTCGCCGACGTCCCCGCGGTGGCGTCGGCGCGGCGGCCCGAGGGCCACGTCCCCGAGCAGCTGATCCTGCGCGTCCTCGTGGGCGGGCCCGATTCGCGCACGCGCCGGGCGATCGAGTACGCGCAGGGGCTCAAGGGCGTGGACGAGCTACGGGGCCTCCATTTCGGCCCTCGCACGTGGGACGACTCGGAGCTCGACATCCCGGTCGACGACGCGCCGCTCACGGGCCGCCTTGGCGACTCGATCCTCACCGAGGTGCGCAAGCTCACGGCCGACCCGGAAACCGCTGTGAACGTCGTCCTGCCCGAGCGGGTCGACACGGGCCTGCACCGCCTCCGAGGCCCACGGGCGGTCGCGATCAAGCGCTGCCTGCTCTTCGAGCCGCACGTCATCCTCAGCAGCGTCCCGACCCGCGCATAGAGTCTGCCGGTGCCCCGGCGCCGGCGTCAACGGCAAGGCCTCGAGCGCGTCCTCGGCGCGCCCGCCCTCTTTGCGACCGCCTACGGCAACGTCGGCTCGTCGATCTACTACGCCCTCGGCCTCACGGCCGGCATCGCACTCGGGCTCACGCCGCTCGTCTTCATCATCAGCGGCCTGATCTTCGCGGCGACCGCCGCCACCTACGCAGAGGGCACAGTTCGCTATCCGGAGGCGGGCGGCTCGGCGAGCTTCGCGCGCCACGCGTTCAACGAGCTCGTGTCCTTCACGGCCGCGTGGGCGCAGATGCTCAACTACGTGATCACCGTCGCGATCTCGGTGATCTTCGTTCCGCATTACCTCTCGATCTTCTGGGAGCCGCTGCGCACGAACCCGTGGGACATCGTGGTCGGGGTCGGGCTGACGTGGCTGCTCGTCGCGATCAACATCGTCGGTATTCAGGAGGCGGCGCGGCTGAACATTGCGCTCGCAGTGATCGACTTCGCGACGCAGCTGCTGCTCGTCGCGCTCGGCTTCTTCCTGATCTTCCATCCGCACGTGCTCGTGAACAGCGTGCATCTCGGCGTCGCGCCGACGTGGAGCGCGTTCTTGCTCGCCATCCCGGTGGCGATGATCGCCTACACCGGGATCGAGACCGTCTCGAACCTCGCCGAGGAAGCGCGGGATCCTGTGCGTTCGATTCCACGCGCGATCTCCTGGGTCGCGATCGCCGTCTTCGCGATCTACTTCACGCTGCCGTGGATCGCCCTTTCGGCGATGCCGGTCGTGAAGCACGGCGGGAAGTACGTCACGCCGCTGGGTGAGCCGCCACCGCACGGATTCAAGAACGACCCGGTGCTCGGGCTCGTCGAGAACCTCGGCTTGCACGGCACCTGGCTCTCGGTCTCGAAGATCTACGTCGGCGTCCTCGCGGCGACGATCCTGTTCATCGCGACGAACGCCGGGGTGATCGGCGCGTCCCGCATCACTTACGCGATGGCGAGCTACCGGCAGCTGCCGTCGGTGTTCCGGCGTCTGCACGCCAAACTCAAGACGCCGTGGCTCTCACTGGTCGTCTTCGCCGGCATCGGCCCGACGATCTTCCTGCTCTCCGGGAAGGTCGACTTCCTCGGGCGCATGTACGCGTTCGGCGCGATGCTCTCGTTCACGATCGCGCATCTCTCGGTGATCGCGCTGCGCGTGCGCCGGCCCAACGACGAGCTCGAGTGGCGCGCTCGGCCGAACCTCACGATCCGCGGTGTCAGCTGGCCGCTGTTCGCGATCGTCGGTGCGCTTGGCACGGGCATCGCGTGGCTCGTTGTCGTGATCAAAGACGCACCGACGCGGTACGCGGGCACCGCGTGGCTTGCGGTCGGCCTCGTCTTCTACGTGCTCTATCGGCGACGGCTCAATCTCCCCCTGCGAGGGACCAATCGTGCGCCGGTGCCGCTCGGGCCCGCGCTCGCGCTCGAGTACCGGTCGATCCTCGTCCCGATCGTGGCGGGGCCGGAGTCGCGCGAGGCGGTCGAGGTCGCCGCCCGGCTCGCGACCGAGCGCGCGGGCCGCATCGTGCTGCTGCGCGTGATCGTTGTGCCGCTCGAGCTGCCGCTCGATGCCGACCTGACCGAGCAGATCGAGGAAGCCCACCAGCTGCTCGACGACGCGTACGCGATCGTCGAGCCCTACGGCGTCCGCGCCGTCGAGCGTGTGGTGCGAGCGCGCCAGGCGGGACGCGCGATAGTCGAAGAGGCGGAACGGCGCGGGACGGAAGTCATCGTCCTCGGCGCGCGGCGCGGGAGCTACAAGACGATCTTCGGCGCTACCGTCGAGTATGTGTTGAAGAACGCACCGAGCCGCGTGATGGTCGCTGCGGGCAGGAAGGCCGCCTGACAGGGCCTACATGACGACGTATCGGACACTCGTCCGCCTGATCGCGTTCGTGATGATTGCGATCGGCCTCGCGCTGCTCCTCCGCACATTTCAGGAGGGTGGGTTCGGCGTCGGTGTGATCCTCGGGCTGCTCTTCATCGGCGCCGGAGTGGGGCGCCTGCTGATGCTCCGGAGGAGGCTCTAGTGGCCCGCAAGCTGCCTGGCCTGAAGCGCGAGCTCGACGCGCGTGCGCTCTACTCGGTCGCCTACGGCGAAATTGCCTCGTCGATCTACTTCGCGCTCGGCGTCGTCGCCGCGCACGCACTCGGGGTCACACCGCTTGTGCTCCTCGTCGTCGGCGTGCTGTTTTTGATCGTCTCGCTCTCGTATGCGGAAGGCACAGCCGCGTTGCCGGAAACCGGTGGTGCCGCCACCTTCGTCCGCCGCGCGTCGAACGACCTCGCCGGCTTTCTCACGGGGTGGGCGCTCTTCCTCGACTACCTGATCGTGATGTCGCTGTCCGCGCTCTTCCTGCCGCACTACCTGTCGGGCGCGTTGCGCATCCCCGCGCTCGACCGCAACCCGTGGGACGTCGTCGTCGCCGTGTGCGTGATCGTCGTCGTCGCGGCCGTGCGCCTCGTCAGGCGCCCGTCGCTGTACGGCGTCGGGATCATCGTCCCGGCGCTCGACCTGCTGACTCAGCTGCTGCTCGTCGTCCTCGGGTTCATGTTCCTCTTCTCCCCTCACGCGCTGGCGCAGGGCATGCACCTCGGCACGCACCCGACCTGGGGTGCGATCGCGTTCGCCCTCCCGCTGGCGATGCTCGCGTTCACCGGTCTCGAGACGGTCGCGAACCTGGCCGAGGAGGCGCGGCGGCCGGGAGTCGACCTGCCGCGGTCGGTCTTCGGCGCGATCGCGACCGTCGTGACGATCTACGTCGCGATTGCTCTGGTCGCGGTCTCCGCGTTCCCAGGCCCGAACACCGAGCTCGGTACGACCTGGATCAGGTCACCGCTGCTCGGCGTTGCGGACCGGCTGAAGGGCGAGCTGCCGTGGGTGTTCGGGGACGTGCTCCGTGTCTACGTGGGCATCACGGGCGCCCTGATCCTGGCGGTCGCCGTGACGACGTCGATCTCGGGCTTCTCCCGGCTCGCGTACTCGCTGGGCGAGCACGGTCAGCTACCTCGGAGCTTCGGTCGCCTGAGCCGGCGCGCGCACGTCTCGCCGTACGCGATCTTGTCGGCGACGGTCGTCTCGTCGTCGATCGTGATCGGCACCTCGTTCTTGAAGCACGACGTAGCCTTCCTCGCATCGCTCTTCTCGTTCGGCGTGCTGCTGGCGTTCACCGCCGCCCAGCTGGCGGTGATCAAGCTGCGCATCGACGAGCCCGACTTGCCGCGGCCGTATCGCGCGCCGTTCAACGTGCGTGTCGGGCAAGCGGAGATCCCCTTGCCGGCAGTCGTCGGCTCGCTCGCCACGTTCGCGATCTTCATCGTCGCCCTCGCGACGCATCCTGGCGCGCGGTACGCCGGCCCCGCGTGGCTCGCGCTCGGGCTCATCGTGTTCGTCGCGGTCCGGCTGACCCACGGCGAGGGCTTGATGGAACGGGTGACGGCGCCCGACGAGCGGACGATCGAGCCGCCGGTCACCTTCCAGAAGATCCTCGTGCCGATGAAGCTCGGGATCATCGGTGAGGAGATGCTTGCCACCGCGATCAAGCTCGCGGGGGAGCACGGGGCGGAGGTGCAGGCGCTCCACGTGATCCGCGTTCCGCTCGAGCAGCCGCTCGAGGGGGAGATGCTCGAACAGGAGGAGCGCGCCGAAGCGGCGATTGCGGAAGCGAAGCTGCTCGGCGCCGAGCACGACGTAACGGTCGAAGGCGTCACCGTGCGTGCCCGGGCGATCGGTCAGGCGATCGTCCAGCGTGCGGTGGACGTCGGCGCCGATCTGATCGTGCTCGGGTCGGCGCCGCGCTGGCGTCGTCAGTCGCGCTTCTTCTCGCCGACGGTCGACTATGTCTTGCGCCGCGCGCCCTGTGAGGTTCTGATCGTCGCGTTCCCGCAGAGCGTCATGGACGAAGAATTGGCAGCGACCTAGTGAGCGGCTTGGAGTACGCTCCGCCGCTGTGAAAGCAATCGTCATCGGATCGGGCCGCGTCGGCGCGAACGTCGCCCTGCAGCTGCAGGGCTCGGGGTGGGACGTCACGGTCGTCGACGAGAACGAGGACGCCCTCGGGCGCCTCGGCGAGTCGTGGGCCGGCGGGTTCGTCGTCGGGCACGGCATGGACCTGCAGCTCCTGCGCGAGGCGGGCATCGAGGAGGCGGACGCCGTGGTCGTCACGACCAGCGGCGACAACACCAACCTCGTGATCGCCCAGGGGGCACAAAAGCTCTTCGAGGTGCCGACCGTCGTCGTCCGCGTGCTCGACCCGGCGCGCGCGCAGTTCTACGCGACGCGCGGGCTGCGGATCGTCTGCCCGACCTCCGCCGCGATCGAGACGCTCGTCGGCGCGGTGCGCGAGGCCGAGAGGCCGGGCGACTGATGTACCTCCTGATTGCAGGGGGAGGCAAGGTCGGCACGAACCTGACGCGGTCGCTGTTGCGCGGCGGTCACGAGGTGACCCTGATCGAGCAGAGTGCGTACCGGTTCGGGCGGCTCGAAGCCGAATTCGAGCACCAGGTGATCAGGGGCGACGCGACCGAGATGTTCGTGCTCGAGCGCGCCGGCATCAAGCGCCCGCCCGACCTGCTGATCGCGGCAACCGGGGACGACGAGGACAACATCATCATCTGTCAGCTCGCGCACGAAAAATACGGCGTGAACAACGTGATCGCCCGCATCAACGATCCGCGCAACCAGGCGTACTTCGACCTGCTCGGGATCTCGCCGACCGTGTCCGCGACCGGCGCGATCATGGGCCTGATCGAGCACGAGGTGCCCGACCACGGCCTGATCCACCTCCTCGAGCTGCGCAAGGAGAATCTCGAGATCGTCGAGCTGACGATCGACGAGAACGCGAACGCCAAGGGCAAGCGCGTCGGCGCGCTCCGGCTGCCCGAGGGCGCGCGCATCATCTCGGTCGTGCGCGACGGCACGGCCGAGATCCCGGACGAGCAGACCCAGCTCCACGTCGGTGATCAGGTTCTGGCAATCCTGGAGCCTGGCAAGGAGGACGAGCTGCGGCGCGTCCTCCTCAAGGACTGATCTCCCCCTTAAGAGCGACCGGCGCCCGGCCGAGGGCGCTACCGTGGTGCCGTGCGCCGCCCAGCGCCGCCCATCCTCCTCGCCTGGTTCGCTGCCTTCGCCGGCGGGCTTTCGATCGTCTCGGCCCTGACGCCGGAGATGGCGAACCGCGTCGACCTCGTGCAAGGCGTGCTGCCGCCGGGGGTTCCGGGCGCCGCCCGCACGCTGGTGCTCGCGCTCGGCCTCGGGATGATCTGGCTCTCCCGCGGGCTCGCCCGCCGGAAACGGCGCGCGTGGTGGCTTTCGGTCGCTGTGGTCTCCGCCTCGGCGGTCCTCCACCTCGCCAAGGGCCTCGACTTCGAAGAGGCGACGACCCATCTGATCCTGCTCGTCGCGCTCTTCCGTGCGCGGCGCCACTTTGTCGCTCCGGGCGATCCGGCCACGGTGTGGCCGCTCCTGCAGGTCGGGGCTGCGCTCGCCGTGTGTTTGCCGCTGCTGCTCGTGCTCGGCTCCGAGACCGACCATGCGTCGCGGCGGGTCGAGACCGCGTTCCTGCTCCTGATCGGTGGGCTTGCGGTGCGCGCGCTCTGGCTGTGGCTGCGCCCGCATCCGGTGATCCCCCCGTGCCACGGTGACCACGATCGCGCGACAGAGCTCGTGCATGAGCACGGCTCCGACAGCCTTGCGTACTTTGCGCTGCGTCGCGACAAGAGCTATTTCTTCTCGGCGAGCGGCAAGTCGTTCCTCGCCTATCGCGTGATCGGCGGGACCGCGCTCATCGCGGGCGATCCGATCGGTGACGCCCGCGAGCGCCATGAGCTGGTGGCTGAGTTCGTCCGTGTCGCACACACGAAGGGCTGGCGCGTCGCCGTCGCCGGCGCATCCGGCGACGCGCTCGAGGACTACGCGGCGCTCGGGTTCAAGTCGATGTATCTCGGTGACGAGGCAGTGATCAGGCCGAGCGAGTTCTCGTTGGAGGGGCGCGCGATTCGCAAGGTGCGCCAGTCGGTTTCCCGCTTGGAGAAGAACGGGTACGAGGTTCGCGTGCTGTCGACAGCGGACGCCGACGAGGCGCTGAAGCGCGAGCTGCGCGCCGTCTCGGAGGAGTGGCGCGGCAACTGGCCGGAGCGCGGTTTCACGATGGCGATGGACGCCCTCTTCCTCTATCCCGACACCGTGCTCGCCGTCGCGCTCGCTCCCGACAAGTCGGTCGGTGGCTTCCTGCAGCTCGTGCCCTCCCCGGCAAGCGAGGGCTACTCGCTCGCGTCGATGCGCCGCCGCAAGGACACGCCGAACGGGCTCATGGAGTACTTGATCACCGAGGTCGTCGCGTGGGCGCGTGAGCACGCGGTCACCGAGGTCTCGCTCAACTTCGCGGTCTTCGCCGACTTCCTCGTGGCCGAGGGGGGCGCGAGCCGGACAACCCGTGCGATTCGCTGGCTGCTTCTGAAAGGCGACCGGCTCTTCCAGCTCGAGCGGCTGCACAGCTTCAACCGCAAGTTCTTCCCCCACTGGCGTCGCCGGTACTTCTGCTTCGAGCGCTGGAGCGACCTGCCGCTCGCCGGGCTCGCCTACCTGCACGCCGAGTCGCTGCTCACGCCGCCCGGCCCGTGGGTGCGGACGCCGGACCTCACGGCGCAGTGAAGCGCCTGCTCTTTCTATTCGCCGGCCTCGTCGTCCTGTTGCCCGCCGCAGCGCGCTCGGGGCCGGGGAACACGGTTCCGAATGACTGGCCGGTGTTCGGGTACGACGCAGCGCGTCACAACAGCAACCCGGGCTCCACGATCACCGCGGGAAACGTCGGGAAGCTGAAGCGCCGGAAGGTCACGCTCGATGGGACGGTCGACTCCTCGCCGATCTATGTCGGTGGGTGGTTCGTGATCACCACGACCTATGGCCGAACCGAATTGATCGACGCCGACACTGGGAAGGTCAAGTGGCGGTTCACGCCGCCCTCGTATTCGCAGCTCGCAGGGTCGGCGCGGATCACGAATGCGTCGCCGGCCGCTTCGAGCGATCGCACGGCGGTCTATGCGGCCGCGCCGGACGGCCGGATCCGCAAGCTCCGCTTGTCAGACGGAAAGGTGCTGTGGACGGCCTTGATCACGCGCGATCCGACGCACGAGAAGATCACCTCCTCGCTGAACGTGTCGCGCGGCCTGGTGATCGCGACGACCGGCGGCTACCTCGGCGACGCGCCACCGTACCAAGGCCATGTCGTGACGCTTTCCGAGCGCACCGGTCGTATCGCGCATGTCTGGAACTCCCTCTGTTCGAACCGCCATGTGTTGATCGTGCCGCGCACCTGTTCGTCGAGCGACTCCGCGATCTGGTCTCGGAATGGCGCCGCCGTCGACCCATCGAATGGGACGCTCGTCGTGGCGACCGGCAACGGCCCGTGGAACGGCAGCACCGACTGGGGTGACAGCACGATCGTCCTCTCGTCGGACGCGGCAAGCCTGCTGCGGCACTGGACGCCGACCGACCAGAAGGCCCTCGAGTCCTCGGACGCCGATCTCGGCTCGACGAGCCCGGGCCTGCTCGCCGGCGGACTCGCCGTGCAAGGCGGCAAGGACGGGAAGGTCCGCCTGCTGCAGCTGCACCAGCTGCCGGGCATCAACAGCCGGCTCGGCGGCGAGCTGCAGACCGTTCCGGCCCCCGGCGGCGTAGGCCTGTTCAGCGTGCCGGCGATCTGGAAGGGCAAGTGGGTGTTTCTCGCGACCGACCGTGGCACGGCTGCGTGGCTCCTTCGCGATGGCCGGTTGCACGCGATCTGGTCGAATCACAACGGCGGCACCTCGCCGGTGCTCGCCGGGAACCTGCTCTACGTGGCGGGGAGCGGGTCCGTGCGGGTGTACGTGCCGACGAGCGGCAAGCAGGTCGCCACGCTGCCGTCGGGGCCCGTGCACTGGCAGAGCCCGATCGTCGCCAACGGCCACGTCGCGATGCCCGAGGGGAACGCGAACGACCACGCGACGACGGGCGTGCTCGACATCTACAAATGACCCGGGCTAACCGCTTCGGCGGCGACGCACCTGCGGGCCCTGCGTGCCGAGTGCCGCGTAGGCGATCGCCTGCAGCGACTCGTTCAGGTTGCGCAGCTCGTGCGCGATCACGACCAGCTCCTGGCGCTGCTCGTCGCGCGCGTTGAGGCGCGCGAGCTCCTGCACGATCCGATCGAGGCGGTCGAGCAGCGCTTCAAGCTGCCGGTCGGTTACCTCTCCGTGCTCCATCCACCCATTTTAGAGCGGAGGAGGCCGATGCCGATCAGCGCGCCGACGGCGTCGATCGCGACGTCGAGCGGCGAACCGTGCCGCCCGCGGACGAAGAGCTGGTGCACCTCGTCGCTCGCCGCGTACGCGACCGCGAGCGCGAACGCCCACGCGTACGAGCCGGTTGCACGGACGAGCAAGACGGCGAGGATCGCGTACTCGGTCATGTGCGCTCCCTTGCGCAGAACGTGGTCCCATGTCCCGAGCCCGGAATTGAGTGAGGGAATCGCCGAGAACGCGAAGATCACACTCGCCCACACGAGTACCGGAAACCAGCGAGAGGCCATCTCCGCGCATGGTAGATTCGCTGGCGAAACGGGCGCACGGTGAGGGAACTCCGGTGAAAGTCCGGGACGGTCCCGCCGCTGTAAGAGGAGTTGCTCTTCGCCACCAAGCCACTGGCGCAAGCCGGGAAGGCGGCGAAGAGGGAGCCTCGAGTCAGAAGACCTGCCGGTCGCCCTCCCTACCGAACCCCTCGCGGAAGGAGGATTCGTGGCTCAGCCTTCAACGGCCCAACGCCTCGTCTTAGTTCTCATTGTCTTTCTCGTCCTGCCGGCTTCGGCATTTGCGGCGACCGTCAAGGTCCGGGTCGAAGGAAAGACGAAGACGCTCTTCGGCCCGACCGAGATCACGGTCACCGCCTCGACCGCACAGGATGCGATCGAGCAGGCATCGATTCTCGGCGAGCTCTACTACCACGTGACCCAGTCGGGCTTCGGCCCGTACGTTGACCAGGTCGGTCGCTACGGCGGCAGTGCCTCGAGCGGCTGGGTGTTCAAGGTGAACGACGTGTCACCGCCGGTCGGCGCCGACAAGGTAACGCTGAAGGACGGCGATCGGGTGCTGTGGTACTACGCGGACTTCGGTCCGACGGGCGGCCCGCCGACGCTCTCCGTCAAGGCGAGCGGCAAGGGCTGTTACACCGTCGGCGCCTTCGACGACAACGGCAAGGCGGCGGCGGTGAGCGGCTTGACCTGGCACGTCGGCTCGAAGAAGTCGGCTCCCGGCACGACCGGGACGGCGTACTGCCCGGGCAAGCACACCGGCTTGCTCGTACGCGCGACGGCCACCGGTGCCGTCCGCTCGAACGCCGTGCAGTGAGACGCACGCTCGTCCTCGTGCTCGCCCTCGCTCTCGCCGGTTGCGGCGGGAGCGGGCGCGGGCGCGGGCACGGGACGGCGACGTTGTGGGTGACGACGGATCGCGGCGCGCACATCGTCTTCTCCGGCCCGGTGCCTGCGGGCTCCGACGGGATTCGCACGGTCGAGGGCAAGCTGAACGTGACGACCCGTTACGGCGGCCGCTACCTCCAGTCGGTCAACGGCATGTCGGGCTCGCTGACCCGGCAGCGCGACTGGTTCTACTTTGTGAACGGCATCGAAGGCGACCGCAGCGCGGCCGAGGTGACGATCCACCCCGGTGACGTGCTCTGGTGGGACTACCGGAAGTGGGGGTCTTCGACGATGCACGTGCCGGTCGTCGCCGGCGCATATCCGAAGCCGTTCCTCGGCCAGCCGACGAGCGTCGTCTCCTCCGACCGCTCGCTCGCCCAGAAGATCGCGCAGCAGGTGCACGGCGTCGTCAACGCCAAGGTGCCGCTCCGCAACTCGATCGTGATCGGCGGCGAGTTGCCTGCGAGCTCGGTTCGCATCGGCCCGTTTCGAAAGGGCGTCGAGCTCGAGCTCGGGCTCGCGATCGCCCGGCGGCTTGCCGCCGATCCCACAGCGCTTCGCTACAGGTACGGCTCGTGAGCCCGGCGCCCGCAGCCGCGCTGCTCGCGGCGCTCGCGACGGCCGCGCTGCTCTCGACGAGCCTCTGGTCGGTCGGCGCGATCTGCGCGCTGCTGCTGCTCGTGGCACTGCGCGCGCCCGCGCAGCGGCGGTGGCCGTACCTGATCGGCACGCTCTCGACCGCTCTGCTCTTCGTCGTGCTGACCCCGTTCGTCGAGGTGATCGGAACGCATGTGCTCTGGAGCGGCCCGACGATCCCCGTGCTCGGGAGGCTGGACGTGACGACCGAAGAGCTGCGCAACGGTCTCTTCCAGGGCCTGCGGCTCGGCGCGGTGGGTCTCGCGTTCGCGGTCTACGCACTGCTGCTCGATCACGATCGCCTGCTCGCCGCGGCCGGCTGGGCGCGCCGCTCGACGGTTGCCGTCGCGCTGGCGGCGCGTCTCGTCCCGCTGCTCGAGCGCGACGCGCGCGACCTGCGCGTTGCCCTGCGTGGGCGCGGTGTCGAGCTCGGCCCGGTGCGGCAGCTCTCGCCGCTCCTCGCCGGCTCGCTCGAGCGGGGACTTAACCTCGCCGAGGCGATGGAGGCTCGCGGCTACGGCCGAGCCGGGCGCACGCGCGCGCCGCAGCCGCGCTGGACGCTCGTCGACCGGCTCGGCCTCCTCGTCGCGGTGGCGATCGTCGTCGTGGGGGCGCTGTGGCTCTAGCGACGGTCGACGGACTGCGTTTCTCCTACACCGGCGGCGCGCGGGTGCTCGACGGCGTCTCGCTGGAGATCGCCGACGGCGAGCACATCGCACTGCTCGGCCCGTCGGGCTCGGGCAAGTCGACACTGCTGCGTTCGCTCGCGGCGCTCGTCCCGCACTTCCACGGCGGGCGCTTCGAGGGCCGCGTCGTCGTCGGCGGGATCGACACGCGGGAGGCGCGCCCGGCCGAGCTGGCGGGCACGGTCGCGTCGGTCTTCCAGGATCCCGAGGACCAGATCGTGATGAGCAAGGTTGCGAACGAGACGGCGTTCGGGCTCGAGAATCTCGGCGTCAATGCGGTGGAGATCTGGCCGCGCGTCGAGGAGGCGCTCGCGCTCGTCGGCGCGGAGCACCTCGTCGAACGTGTGACCGGCGAGCTCTCGGGCGGCGAGTTGCAGCGTGTGTCGCTGGCGTCCGCGCTCGCGCTGAAGCCGCGTCTGCTGCTGCTCGACGAACCGACGTCCCAACTCGATCCGGAAGCTGCGGAGGAGTTCTTCGACCTCGTCGAGCACCTGCCGTGCGCGGTGCTCGTGTCGGAGCAGCGTCCGGCTCGCCCGCTCGCACATGTCGATCGGGTCCTCTTCATGGACGGCGGCCGCATTGTCCTCGACGCACCGCGCGACGACGCGCTCGCGTGGCTCGCCCAGCACCGCCCGCTCTATCTGCCGCACGCGCCAGAGCTCGTGTGCAGCGTGCGCAACGTTCGCTTCAGCTACGGCGACCGGGTCGTGCTGGAATGCGCGTCGCTCGAAGTGCGCCGGGGCGAGGTCGTCGCCCTCACCGGGCCGAACGGCGTGGGGAAGACGACGCTCGCGCAGATCGCCGCCGGGTTGCTCGAGCCCGACGCGGGGGAGGTCACGCGCTCGCGCGCCGCGTATCTCGCGCAGGACCCCGGGCGCCATCTCGTGACGGAGCGCGTGCTGGACGAGGTGGCGCTCGGTGCAGATGTCGAGCGCGCGCATGCGGCGCTCGCGCGCCTCGGTCTCAGCGAGCACGAGCAGCGGCACCCGCGTGACCTTTCTTCGGGCGAGCGCGAGCGGCTGGCGCTCGCAGCCGTGCTCGCGACCGAGCCGGAGCTGCTCGTGCTCGATGAGCCGACGCGGGGAGTGGATCCCGAGCGCAAGGCCGACCTCGCGCGACTCCTGCGCGCGGACGCGCCGGGCCGCGGGACGCTCGTCGTCACGCACGACTTGGTTTGGGCGGCGGAGGTCGCGGACCGGATAGTCGAGCTCGCCGTGCTGGACGAAGTGCATGCGTAGGCTCGTCCTGATCTCGTTCGCGATGCTGATCGCGGCGCTCGTTGTCCAGGACGGTGCGCTCGCGACGGCGCTCGGGGCGGCCGCGCTCGTAGTGGCGGGGGTCGCCTGGTTCGAGTCGGGAGCCGATTCGACGCGCGAGCTTGCGGTGATCGCCACGCTCGCCGCCGCCGCGGCTGCGGGACGTGTGCTCTTCGCCGCCGTGCCGGGCGTGCAGCCGGTGACGGTGATCGCGATCGTCGCGGGGGCGTCGCTTGGCGCACGTGCGGGGGTTGCGACGGGCGCGCTTGCCGCGTTCGTCTCGAACCTCTTCCTCGGCCAGGGGATCTGGACGCCACAGCAGATGCTGGGGTGGGGCGCGTGCGGCGCCGTCGGCGCGCTGCTCGCGCCGGTGCTGCGGAACCGGTGGGTGCTCGCGGCGGTCGCCGCTGCGCTCGGCTTCGCGTTCAGCGTGAGCATGGACGTGTGGCTCTGGTACGGCTTCTCGCCACACACCTTTCCCGCGCTCGCCGCGGTGGTGGGGCGCGGTTTCTGGTTCGACGTCTCTCACGCCGTGGGGAACGTGATGATCGCGCTTGCGGCAGGACCTGAGCTGCGCCGGATGCTCGACCGCTACGGGGCGCGCCTGAAGACGGTGGTCGTGTGGGCCTAGCGCCCCTTGTCATTGCCTTCGTGCTCGCCGTCTCGCCGGTTTCGTTCGTGCAGTCGCGCGCGGCGGGCGGCGCGTACTCGGAGCCGGGCGGAACGACGGACGCGTTGCTTACCTCGTGGGCGGTGCTCGGGCTGCGTGCGGCCGGCGCCCAGTCGCCCGACTCGCTCGCCTACCTCCAGTCGCAGGAGCCGGCGCTGAAGTCGTCCAACGACTTCGCAATCGTCGCTCTGGCCGAGCAGGCGCTCGGAGCACGCAACGAGGCGCTGCTCGGACACCTGCGTGTGCGGCCGAACGGGCAGATCGGCGAGTCGCTCAACTCGACGTTCTGGGGCGTGCTCGCGCTCGGCCGCTCGAACGCGACGACGACGCGCTTCCTGCTCGCCCACCAGGCGAAGAGCGGCGGCTTCGGCTGGTACGTCAACGGCAAGCCCGACTCGAACGACACGGCCGCGGCCCTCGAAGCGCTGCGCGTCGCGGGCGTGCACGGTAAGCCGATCAAGCGCGCGGTGCAGTTCCTCCGCTCGTTCCAGAACCGCGACGGCGGCTTTGAGCTGACCCACGGGCGCGGGTCCGACGCGCAGTCGACGGCGTGGGCGATCCAGGGCCTTGTCGCCGCCGGTGTGACCCCTCCGCGGAACGCCTTCACCTATCTCGCCGGCCTGAAGCGCGCCGACGGGAGCTATCGCTACTCGGCGAAGTACGTCACGACTCCGGTGTGGGTGACGTCACAGGTGCTCGCCGCGCTCGCGAAGAAGCCGTTCCCGCTCCCCTAACCGAACCTGGTTCGCAGTTTGAACCAGGTTCGAGAGTTTCGGGCCGTCATACTCGCCGGGTGCTCGCGGCCATCTTGACGATCGGGAACGAAGTGGTCTCCGGCGACACGGAGAACACGAACGCCTCGTGGCTCGGACGCAGGCTCGAGGAGCTCGGCGTGAAGGTCGTGCTGAGCGCTGCGATTCCCGACGAGCTCGAGCGCATCGTCTCGTTCGTCCGGCGCGAGGCGCCCGTCGTCGACCATCTGATCGTCACCGGTGGGCTCGGTGGCACGCCGGACGACATCACTCGCGAGGCGCTCGCGGTGGCCTTCGAGGTGCCGCAGGAAGTCGTCCCGGAGCTCGCCGCCGACCTGCGCTCCCGCTTCACGGGCGACCCGGAGTACGCGGCGCGCTGGGCGGCGCTGCCGCGCGGCTCACAGCCGCTCGAGAACCCGGTCGGCGGCGCGCCGGGCTTCCGGATCGAGAACACCTGGGTGCTGCCGGGACTGCCGCGCGAGATGAAGGCGATGTTCGACCGCTACGCGAACGAGCTGCGCGCCGCGCGTCCGATCGGCTCGTGGCGCCGCCGCTACAAGACCCGCGAGTCGATCATCTCGCCCGCGCTGGTCGAGGCGACAGGGCGCTGGCCGGCCGTCCTCGTCGGCTCCTATCCGAGCTTCGGCGACGGCGGGCCCGAGGTCGAGGTGGTGCTCAAATCGTCTGATTCGGACCTGCTCGAAGCTGCCAGAAGCTGGCTGGAGGCCGAGCTCGACCGCCTCGCCTGACGCTACCGTGGACGCGTGAGCGCGACCCAGCCCGAGACCTACCTCGCCGACCTGAACCCGGCTCAGCGGGAGGCCGTGCTGACCACCGAGGGGCCGCTGCTCGTAATCGCCGGCGCGGGCTCCGGCAAGACACGCGTGCTCACGCATCGCGTCGCGCACCTGCTCGCCGCGCACGGCGTGAAGCCGAACGAGATCCTCGCGATCACCTTCACGAACAAGGCGGCGGCCGAGATGAAGGAGCGCGTCGAGCGCAACCTCGGGCCGATCGCGCGGGCGATCTGGATCATGACGTTCCACTCCGCGTGCGGCCGCATGCTGCGCAGCGAGGCAGAGCGGCTGGGCTACCGCTCGAACTTCACGATCTACGACCAAGCCGACCAGGTGCGGCTCGTCAAGGCCTGCCTCGAGGAGCTCGAGCGCGATCCGAAGCGGTTCGTGCCGCGCGGCATCCACTCGCAGATCTCGAACGCGAAGAACCAGCTGATCGGCCCCGGCGAGTATGAGTCGCGGATCGCGAGCTTCTACGACCAGACCGTCTCGGACGTCTACTCGCTGTATCAAAAGCGCCTGCACGACTCGAACGCCGTCGACTTCGACGACATGCTGATGCTGACGGTGGAGGTCCTGCAGCGCTTCCCCGAAGCACGTGCGAAATGGGCGAAGGCGTTCCGCTACGTGATGGTCGACGAGTACCAGGACACGAACCACGCGCAGTACGTGTTGCTGCAGCTGTTGACGGACGTGTCCAAAAACATCATGGCCGTAGGGGACCCGGACCAATCAGTTTATGGCTTCAGGGGCGCGGACATCCGCAACATCCTCGACTTCGAAAAAGACTTCCCGAACACGAAGGTGATCCCGCTCGAGCAGAACTACCGCTCGACGAACACGATCCTGCAGGCGGCGAACAACGTGATCTCGCACAACCGCGAGCGCAAGGAGAAGAACCTCTGGTCCGACCTCGGCGAGGGCGAGCCGGTGCGCGTCGTCGAGACCGAGGACGAGCACAGCGAGGCGCGGTTCGTCGCGGTGGAGATCGCGGCGCGGATCGAGGAGGGCTACAGCGCGCGCGAGATCGCCGTCGTCTACCGCACGAACGCACAGAGTCGCGTGCTCGAAGACGTCCTCGTGCGGCAGGGCATTGCCTACCAGGTGATCGGCGGCCCGCGTTTCTACGAGCGCGCCGAGATCAAGGATTTGATCGCGTACCTGCAGGTGATCGACAACCCGGCTGACGCCGTGTCCCTGATGCGAATCGCGAACCGTCCACGGCGCGGCATCGGCGACACGTCGATCGCGAGGCTCGTCAACTACGCCGACGGTCTCGGCACGTCGCTCTGGGAGGCGATGGGTCATGTCGAAGAGGCGGGTCTCGCCGCCGCGTCGGCGCGCGCGGTGACGCAGTTCCGCAACGTCATGCAGACGCTGATGGCAACCGCGACGGACGCGAGCGTCGCCACGGTCGTCGAGGCAGTGCTCGACCGCAGTGGCTATCTCGAGTCGCTCGCGGCGGAGCGGACGATCGAGGCCCGCGGCCGCATCGAAAACCTCGAAGAGCTCGTGGGCGTCGCACGCGAGTACGACGCGGGAGGTGAGGAGCGCTCTTTGAGCGGCTTCCTGCAGGAGATCTCCCTCTACTCCGACCAGGACGCGCTGCGCAATGACGAGGAAGGGGACGGCGGGCAGGTCACGCTGATGACGCTGCACAACGCGAAGGGCCTCGAGTTCCGCGCCGTCTTCATGATCGGCGTGGAGGAGGGGATCTTCCCGCACGCACGCTCGATCGAGGAGAACTCGCTCGAAGAGGAGCGGCGCCTCGCGTATGTCGGCATGACACGCGCGAAGGAACGTCTTGTGCTGACGCATGCGCTGCGGCGCAACCTCTACGGCCGCAGCGATGCGAACCTTCCGTCGCGGTTCCTCGACGAGCTCCCGACGATCGGGGTCGAGCGCGAGCGCCTGCGGCCGACGTCGTGGTCGGACTACGGCAATCGCGTTCAGGAGTACGCACCGCGCACCGACATCCCGGACCTCTCGACGGGCGACACGGTGCGCCACCAGTCGCTCGGCACCGGGATCGTCACGCGGATCGAGCCGGGCAGCGTCGTCACCGTGCGCTTCGAGGACGGAAGCGAGCGGCGGCTGATGCTCGAGTACGCGCCACTCGAGCGTTTAGGGTAGAGCAATGGATATCGAAGTTCGGCCCTGCTCCTCGGTCGAGGAGCTGCGCGACGCGCTGAACGCGATCAGCCACTACTTCGGCGTCGAGAACGAGCTCGAGGACGCCGAGCGGTTCGCGCACCGGATCGAGGTGGAGCGCATGCACGCCGCTATCGACGGCGACCGGATCATCGCCGGGGCGGGCGCGTACACGTTTCGCCTGTCGGTGCCGGGCGGCGCTCTGATCCCGGCAGCGGGGATCACCGTCGTGGGCGTGCTGCCGACGCACCGCCGGCGCGGTGTGCTGAGGTCGCTGATGAAGGAGCAACTCGAGGACTGCAGGGCGCGGGGCGATCTCGCCGCGTATCTGTGGGCCTCCGAGGCGACGATCTACGGCCGCTTCGGCTACGGGCTCGCCTCGCGGATGGGCGCGATCTCGTTCGCGAAGGACCGCGCGCGCTTCGCCCTCCCGTTCGAGTCGCGCGGTGCGGTCCGTCTCGTCGAGTTCGCGGAGGCGGCGCGGACGTTCCCGCACCTCCACGAGCAGGTCGTGACGCGGCGCCCGGGGATGTTCGTGCGCTCCAAGGAGTGGTGGGAGATGCGGACGCTCTTCGACGATCCGGCCCGGCGTCAGGGCGGCGGTCCGAAGAACCTCGCGCTGCTCGAGCTCGACGGCGAGCCGGCGGGCTACGCGATCTACCACGTCAAGCAAGACTGGGAGTCCGGCTTCAGCAAAGGCACGGTCACGATCGCCGAAGTCGTGACACCGACGCCGGAGGCGACTCGCGAGCTCTGGCGGTGGCTGTTCGACTTTGACTGGACGTCCGAGTTCATCGCCGATTTGTTGCCGGTCGACCACGAGCTTTTCCTGCTCGTCGCCGAGCCGCGGCGCCTGCAGTTCAAGATCAACGACGGCGTGTGGGTGCGGCTGATCGATGTCGGCCAGGCGTTGTCGGCGCGCACGTACAGCGAAGGCGAGATCGTGCTCGACGTCGACGATGCCTTGCTGCCGGAGAATGGCGGCCGCTGGCGCGTGACGTCGTCGGGCGCCGAGCGCACGGATGATGCGGCCGATCTGCGCCTGAACGTGACCGGCCTCGGCTCGGTGTATCTCGGAGGGTTCACATTCGGCGACCTCGTGCGCGGCTCGCGTGCACAGGAGCTCACGTCAGGAGCGGCAGATCGTGCCGACACGCTCTTCCGCACGAACATCCAGCCCTGGTGCCCCGAGATCTTCTGACGCCCGCCCCGAACCTGATTCGCGCGCCCGAACCTGGTTTGCTCTTCAACCAGGTTCATGAGTTTCGAGTTCGGTTTCGCTCGCGGGTTTGACCTTTCGACAACCCGCGGCTACCGTCCCTGACTTCTCCGGGCAGGAGAGGGCTCATGGGTATTGCGGCGCTAGTCACAGCGCTGGTCCTGCACGTGCACGCGGTGCAGGCCCGGCAACAACTCCTTGCGCATCCGGTGATGCCGGCGCAGGGAACGATCACCTCACCGTTCGGCCGCGACGGTGCGCGGTGGCATCCCGGGATCGACATCGGGGTTCTGCGTTCGCTGTCGGTTCGTGCTGCAGTTCCCGGCCAGGTCATCCACGTTGGTGAGGTGCCGGGCTACGAGGGCTACGGCAACGTCGTGGTTGTGCGCTCGCGCGGCTATGAGGAGATCTACGGCCATCTCGCAGCGTGGCGTGTGCGCGTCGGCCAGCTCGTCGTCCCCGGACAGCACATCGCGACGGCCGGCTGCACAGGCTGGTGCACCGGCACGCACTTGCATTTCGAGGTGCGCAAGCACGGCAAGGCCGTGAGCCCGTTTGCAACGCTGTTGCGTCCGTTCTCCGGCCGCCCGGCCACACAGCCCCGGTTGCTCGTGAGCGGGGCACCGAAGCGGCAACCGACGCGCGTGCTCTCCTTCGCCGCGCCGCGATAGTCGCTTCGGTAGAGCCGGTACACTGTCGCCCGACCCGGGCGGTTAGCTCAGTTGGGAGAGCACCAGCTCGACAAGCTGGGGGTCACTGGTTCGAGCCCAGTACCGCCCACTACGGAAGGCCTGCACAGCAGGCCTTTCTGTTTTCTCCTCTGACATCAATTTGAGGTCTCGGTGCCTCGTTGGTGCCTGAGATTGGCGAGCGCCCTGAATCGATCAAGCTCAAACGAGTGCGGGCTGAACATCCTCGTGGGAGAAAACGAATCGGGAAAGACGACAGTTCTGGCGGCATCAACGTGGCGCTTAGCTCGGCAGACGACCCAGGCGCTCCACAGGCACAGCTCGCCGGTTAAGCGGCTCGCTGCGACAATTACTCCCAGCTTCGAGATGTGAGGTCCCGGCGAACAGCCAAACGCTTTCCAGTCTGCGCCTGCTCCACCTTGTCGAGCGACAGCCGACTGCCTTGTCGAGCGACAGCCGACTGCGTTCGGATTTGGCCTGGTGGAAGAACCGCTGTCGATCCTTTCCCCTTGCCCGGACCCTTGGCCGATTATGCGGATGCCGACTCGGCCCGCCGAGGCAACCGGTGTTTCTCTGATCCGAGGCTAGCCGGAAGATGTTTGACCTGAGTAAGCTCCGGCCTCGTGGCGCGTCGCTCGACCATCCAGTTCGACCTCGAGGGCATCGCCCACCTGCTCTCGGACACCGACCTGCACGTGCCCGTCTACCAGCGCTCGTACGCTTGGGGAAACGACCAAATAACCGACTACTGGACGGACCTGAAGGCCGCTCTGGACGCTGGCTTCCCGGACTACTTCCTCGGCGACCGTGGTGGTCGCAGAAGACGAGGGCACGTCGGTAATCATCGATGGCCAACAGCGACTTGCAACAACCACGATCTTGCTCGCCGCCCTCCGTGACGCGTACGCCGCCCGCGGTGACGACTCTCGAGCCGACGGGATTCACAACAAGTACATCGCGCGCTTCGACATCGAGTCAGCAACCGACGTCCCGCGGCTCGAGCTGAACGCTGAAGATCAAGAGTTCTTCGACTCCGTGATCATTGAAGGGGTCTCCGAGGCGGCGGAGATCGAGTCACATCAACGGCTGATCAAGGCGCAGAAGTACTTCAGTAACGTCCTCGAGGAGGATCTCGGCGCCGCAGGCACTGACTGGAACCGACGCATCGTCGAGTGGATCGCCTTCCTAGACTCGAACGTCAAGGTGATGGTCATCCAGGTTCCCGACATCGCTGACGCTTTCGTGATCTTCGAGACCCTCAATGATCGGGGGGCGCCGCTAACGATCTCGGACTTGCTGCGTAACTACTTGATGTCCAAGGGGCGTGACACCAAAGGCCTGAAGGCGATCCAGGACGCATGGGGGCAAGTCCTATTGAACCTCGGTCTGCAGAAGGAAGACAACATCTTCGTCGACTTCTTGCGCCAGTTCTGGAGCTCGAAGCACGGAGCTGTCCGGGAGAAGGAGCTCTTCTCCTCGATCCGGAAGCACGTGAAGACAAAAACCCAGACGGTCACTCTTGCCAAAGAGCTTCCCGACGCGTCGCGCCACTACGCCGCTCTACTTGATTCGAAGCACGAGCTCTGGAGTGAGTTCGGTCCCGAAGCACAGGCCAGCATCGAAGGGCGAACCTCGATCCGCTGACGGTTGACAACGGCACTCACACTGAAGTATGAAATAGGGGTCTCTACTGCGTGCGGCGCGCAGCCCCATCGAAGCAGTTGCTGGTCATCGAGACAGCGGGAAGAAGGGCGTGCCGTCGTTGACCAACCCGAGTTCGTACCGCGCGCGCATGTGTCGTGCGCGCCCCGGACTCGTCGCCATCGTCGTTACGGCAGCCGTCTGTCTGACTGGTGCTGGCGCGCTTCTCGGACAAGCGAGCCCGGCGCGTGCGGTTGGGTCGGCGCGTGCCGCGGCGCTCCCAACGAGGTGTGGCGGGGCGAGCTTTAGGCATCGGGCGCCGTGTCGACAAGGTCGGCACCAGGCGTCGGAGCCTGTGGCAAGAGCTGGGTTCCTGACCCGGCTGTTGAGCGCGAGCGCGTCGGACGTCCACACGACGATCACCGTTGGTGGGCCATCGGTGACAACGACGACCTCCACGGCCGGAGACAAAATTTATGTGACCTTCACCGGCACCGCCGGCGAAATCGTCGGCCTCGGCTTTAGCAGCGTCACGATCGGCACCTCCAACTGCTGCGGAAGCCTCGCCAGCATCTACAACCCCGACGGGTCGCTGCTTCGCCAGAACTACATCGGCAGAGACGGCAGCGGCCTCAACCTGACCCTGCCAGCCAGCGGCAGCTACCTCATTCTCCTCGACCCCGGGATAAACACCGGGTCGGCGACGCTCACGCTCAGCGACGACCTGACCGCGACGGCCAGCATCGGCGGACCAAGCAGCACGATCTTGCTGCCCCGCGCCGGCCAAAACGACCGCATCACCTTCACCGGCACCGCCGGTGAAATCGTCGGGGTCGGCTTTAGCAGCGTCACGATCGGCACCTCCAACTGCTGCGGAAGCCTCGTCAGCATCTACAAGCCGGACGGGTCGCTGTTTCGCCAGAACTACGTCGGCAGAGACGGTGTCACCATCAATCTGCCGACGCTTCCGACTAGCGGCAGCTACCTGATCTTCCTCGACCCCGGCATAAACACCGGCTCAGCGACCATGTCTCTCACGCACGTTGGCGCCTTTCAGCCAGTCACACAAGCCTATGGCACATGGAATGGGGTTGGGGTACACGGGCTGGCGCCGAGTGCGCAGACGGCGGATCCGGTGAACAGTCTGACCGGCGCATTCACCGAGGCTGAAACAGATCTCACCGTGGCGGCGCCCGGTGTTTCGTTCGCCTTCGGCCGCAGTTACACCTCTGCGGACGCGACTGCTGGGCGACTCGGACCGGGTTGGACCGACAGCTACTCTGCGTCGCTCGGCGTGCAAGCAAACGGCGACGTGATCCTCCACGGCGAGGACGGGCAACGCCTGACCTATGCAAAGCAGGCCAATGGGTCGTTTGTCGGCGGTCGGGGAGCCTCGTCCACCTTGACAGCGATCAGCGGCGGCTACCAACTCCTCCGCCATGACCAGGTCGCCTACCGCTTCGACACCGCCGGCGTTCTACAGAGCGAACTCGACCGCAACGGCCAAGGGCTGACTCTCGCCTATGACGGTTCCGGGCACCTAACGACGATCACCGACTCCATCGGCCAAGCAGCAACTCTGGCCTACAACGGAGGCGGTCTGCTTAGCTCGGTCTCCACGGCGGACGGGCGCACTGTCAGCTACGGCTACACCAGCGGCCACCTCAGCAGCGTTACTCTCCCTGACCCCGACGACGCCGGCCCGCTGACAGCACCGGTGACGACCTACGGCTATGACGGCGCCGGACGTCTCGCGGCCGAGGTTGATCCAAACAACCACACCGTCGTCACAAACGTCTACGACCCAGCCAGCGGACGCGTCAGCCAGCAAACCGACGCGAACAACAAGACCACCACCTTCGCCTGGGACCCGGCGACGCAGACGGCGACGATCACCGACGCGCGCGCGCACGTCTGGAAGGACATCTACCAAAACAATGTCCTGATCAAGCAGATCGACCCGGTGGGCGAGGCGACCCAGCTCGCGCACGACACGAATCTCGACACGACCGCTGTCATTGCGCCGAACGGGACGGACACGACCAACATGACCTATGACAGCCGCGGCAATCTGCTGACCACGACAGCTCCGATCTCACTGGGCGCAAACGTCAAGAAGACATATACCTACGACGCTCAAAACAATGTCCTCACTGCGACAGATGCACGAGGCACGGTGAGCCAGTACGGCTACGACGCAAGTGGAAACACCACCTCGATTACTCAAGGCGGTCAGCAGATCGCTGGGGCGACATACGGCTCGCAAGGTCACATGCTTACCTCGACCGACGGAAACGGCAACGAGACGACCTACTCCTACGATGCGGAAGGCAATGTTGCTTCCGTGACCTCGCCCGATCCCGACGGTGTCGGGCCGCTTGCAGCGTCAAAGACGACGTTCACCTATGACGCGATGGGCGACGTCCTCACGAGGGTCGACGCGTTGGGAAATTGCAGTGGCTGTACACCAGCTGATCACCGTGCGACCTACAGCTACGACGCAAACGGCCATCTCCTCACAGAAACCGCCCCGCTCGGACACACGACGACCTACACCTATGACGCCGACGGCAACCGGACGTCTGTGACCGATGCGAAAGGCAACACGACTTCGAACGTCTACGACAACGCGAGCAACTTGGTTGAGGTCATCGGTGCAGATCCCGACGGCGTCGGGCCCCTTGAGTCACCCGTCACCCGGTACAGCTACGACGATGCGGGGAACCGCGTCAGCATGATTGATCCGCTCGGCAATTGTGCCGGCTGCAACGGTCTCGCGCACACGACACTTTATGCCTTCAACCAGAACAACCAGCTCGCCAGCACGACGACTCCTCTCGGGGAGAAGACGACATACACGTATGACGCAAACGGCAACCTCGGTTCCACTGTCGATCCGCGAGGCAACTGCGCGGGCTGCACAGCACAGAACCACACCACGGCCTACGCGTACGACGCCGCCGGCCGCCCTTTGCGGACCATCGATCCGCTTGGCAATTGCGCAGGTTGCAACGCCGCAGCGCACACGGCCACGACTACCTACGACTCGGTCGGAAACCTTGGCTCGGCCACCGACGCAAACGGCCACCAGACGAGCTACACCTACGACAGCCAAGGTCGCCTGCTAACGCTCACGGCTCCTGACGGCGGCATCACGACATACACCTATGACCTTGCTGGCAACGTTCTGACCCGCACTGACGAAAACCAACACACGACCAGCTACGACTACAACGACGCCGAGCAACTCCAGAGCGTCACGGGACCTGATCCCGACGGCAACGGCCCAGCGGCCGCACCCGTCACTAGCTACACGTATGACGCGGACGGCCATCAGCTAACCAAGACCGACCCGAACGGAAACGCCACGCAAGCGTCCGGCGACGGCGTGACGACCAACAGCTACGACGCGGCGGCGCGGATCACAGGCATCAGCTACAGCGACTCCACGCCAGACGTGTCCTTCAGTTACGACCCAGTGGGTAACCGGACACAAATGACGGATGGCGCCGGCACCATCGAATATCAGCGCGACAATCTCAACCGCCTGACAAGTGTTGCGCGCGGCACGAGCTCGTTCTCATACGCCTATGACATCAACAGCAACCTCCTGAGCCGTGCCTACCCGGATGGTTCGCAGACCACCTACACATACGACGCCGACAACCACATGGCGACGGCTTCGACCGGCGGGAAGACCACGAGCTACGGCTACGACTCAGCGGGCGATCTTGTCACGACGACTCTGCCGGCCAGCAACGGCTACAGCGAAACCGATATCTACGACAACGCTGGCCGTCTCATCGAAGTCAAGAACGCCAACGCCACAGCCACTCTCTCCGACTTCCTGGCCACGCTGGATCCGGTCGGCAACCCGACTGAGATCGATCAAAGCGGCGCCGTCAGCCTGACCAGCACCTACAGCTACGACGCCAACAACCGCCTCACTGGCGTGTGTTATCAGGCTGGGAGCTGCCCCAACGGCAGCGATCCGTACATCCGCTGGGCCTACGACAAGGCCGGCAATCGGCTGAGCGAAACGCGCCCTGGAGGCACCACGAGTTACACCTACGACAACGCCGACGAACTGATCCAGGCTGGCGCCGTCAACTACGGCTACGACGCGAATGGCAACGAAACCTCAGCAGGAAGCCGCGCATTCACGTACGACCTAGCGAATCGCGTTTCGACGACTACCGCGCTTGGCACTACGACGAGCTACAGCTACGACGGGGACGGGAACCGCCTCGAGGCGTCAACAGGCACCGGCGGATCGCAACGGACCGACTATCTATGGGACGTGAACAATCCACTTGCCGAGATCGCCCGGGAGCAAGACGGCAACGCCAATCTGATCCGCCGGTTTGAATATGGCAACAGCCGCATCTCTATGACGACTCCGACGGACACGTTCTACTTCCACTACGACGCGTCGGAAGACGTCTCGAACGTCACGAGCTCGAACGGTACGCCCGAATGGTCATACACCTACGAGCCGTTCGGCGGAACTCGTACGGCCACCCAACAGGATCCGAACGCTCCCGCGAACCCGATCGGTTTTGCTCAGTCCTACCTCGACCAAACCGGCCTCTACCTGCTCCGCGATCGTGAGTACGACCCGACGACCGGACGGTTCACTCAGGTTGACCCTTTGCCTGCCTTCGGGGGTGCATACACCTCGACCTACGTCTACGCGAACAACCGGCCCAGCGTTCTGTACGACCCATCCGGCGACGGCCCGATTCCGATCGCTAGGGCATACCAAGATGCGACGCTCGAGGCCGTCACTCCCGACACCGACGCGCAACGCGCACTTGCCTCGGCCGCCGGTGGCGCTCCGCCGCCACCCAGAGACCGCGTATACGCGATTGGCTACCGCGGAACCGAAAAATACGGCACCAGCGTCTTAGGGCGAGAGATCATTATCGGCAAAGTGCAGCTCGAAGATGCGTTGGCCCTCGATGGCCGCCGATACAACTTGATTGGTTATGCGACGCCGTTCGACGGTCCGCCGATTCGATTCGTCTACTTGTCATACGCTTGTCTGCCCGCGTGCGGGGCCGGGGAACATCTCGCCAACGATGCAGGAGTCTGGGACTTCCGAGGCGGTCGGTTCGAGACGAATGGCGATTTCACGATCGCGACGATGATCGCGTTCACCGGGTTCGGTGTGAAAGGCCTTCGCGTCTACAAAGTCAAATCCCTTAAGCTGGGCAAAGTGCCTCTCCCGCTCATCTTCCGCGTGTCTTGCCGCGCCCGAATCCGCGCACGTTGTTACATCACTTGGCCGAAAGGATGAGCCGGCGAGCTTTAGGAGTTGCGTTTGCGGCCTTCGTCGTACTGACACTCGCAGTGACCGAGTCAGCAGATTCAAATTCGCGCCCGACCTTTGCTGCACGCGTGCTCCACGTCGGGCCGGTACGACGCGGCGTCCAAGAAGTTCGCGTGAAGATCATCAAACCGTCAATGGCGGACCATGCTCAGTTGACTCCCAAGAGATACATCGGATTCGAGCTCACGATCGTCGTCAACAGGAAAACCGAAATCCTATGGGTGGGTGACAGCGACTGGCATGTGGGCGGATACATCGATGTGACACTCGTGCGAGGTCAAGTGGTTAAGAATCGCGCGCGGGTCATCGCCAGCGAGATCCAGCTTCAGAACGCCACCGGCGAGGTTTTCCGGCCATAGTCCGCCGCCGACGGGCTTTGGCGCCGCTTCCTTCAGCAAGAACTGAACTAAGGAAGAACTGGCTGCCGCTGGCACGGCGAAGTGTCGCCGGCCGCCGAAAGTTGAGGAAACGGCTGACGGCCTATGAGCTATGAGGGCTCTGATGTTGACGACCGTCAGAGGTCTCTGTCCGTCACCGCAGTGTTGTGGCGCCAATCGCGTTGGGCAACGGGCAAGTCGTCTCTTCTTCGACGCAGCGTGAGCTGCGCCTGTGCTCGCGAAGACGTCCCGGGCGACGCCTGTGCTGACGGGCGATGAGCGATTCGAAGCGCCAAGCTGTTGTGAAGCTCTATGTCGCTGACCGCAACGAGGCCGATGACGTAGCCGCTCGCGCAGAGCGAGAGGCACTGACTGCCGAAGTCGCACGACCGCTAATCGGTAGCGGCTGGTCAGTGGCAATTACCGGTGATCCGGATGACGTGCTCGCATTCGGTGAGAGCGTGCGCGTCGAACGCGGCCTGTAGCGTCGCCTGGGTCGGTGAGACAGTTTGCGGACTCGTCCGTGACGCTGATTCGTACGAAGTCGCCGCCGACGGCTCGTCCGACGTCGATTCGGACCGCCTCATCCGTGATCACGGAAAGTTCTGCAGCGTGCTGTTCGCGCCAATACCCGTGCGGCCGCTCCGGCATTGGGAGGTTCGAAGTGAGCAACAACCTTCATCGGCCGGGAGAGTACGCCTACAACGGCGACGTCGCATGTCGGTTGCATGGGCGAGAGTCCTTACGCCTGAGCGAGATGCGTCTGCAGTGCCTGCGCAGTGCCTCAACGCGACACAACCCGCGTTGTGTCCTTTGGTGCGCACGCGGTCGTGAGCGCCCATTCACGGGCGCTTTGCAGCTCTTTGTCGCAACAAGACGACAAAGGCCGCAACGGGGCACAAAGGCTCAAGTCGTGTCGACAAGCTGGGGGTCACTGGTTCGAGCCCAGTATCGCCCATGATTTTCTGCAAAACGCCTACACGCGTTGCCTGGACTGCTGACGAAAACGGTTAGTCAAGTTTTGGTCAAGTAGAAACGTCGCTAGACCGACTTGTCGGCACGCGAGGCACCGGCGTGATTTGCAACGTCGTGAATCGTGACTCGCGTATCAGGGCACGGCCTTCTGGAGTTTGGGAGTGTTGAGTGCGGGGGCGCGCGCACTGCGCGCTTGGGCAAGCCTTGGCACGCTCAGTGCGTGCCAAGAGGGAACGACGTTAACCAGGCGCGCGTGTTGCTTTCGTGATCGGTAGCCAGCGTGTCCGGGTTGGAACCCCGCGACACTCCCATGAAGTACCCGAGGAGCTGGAAAGGCAGGGTGAGCAACACCGGCGCGACGTCCTCCTCCACCTCCCCGTGCAGGTGCCATACGTCGTCTGCGTACGACTCTAGTCCTTCGACTGAGCCGTACTCGATCGCGAGCGTCGGTGAGCCGGCCGCCCTGGCCGCGCGAAGGACATCAACAACGCGACGGTTTGCGCGGCCTGCCGCGGCGATCGCGCCGACGAGCCGTGTCGGTCTGAGGAGGGACAGCGCATCGTGGTGGAAGTCTCCCGTGCGATATGCCTTCCCAACAATGAGACTCTGCTCCTCGATTTTGAGAGTCCCCTCCCGTGCGGTGAAGTAGTTCGGACCTGACCCAACCAAGAAGACGGACTGGACATCGACCGTTCGCTCGGCGAATCCTCGGATCCGGTCTGTGAACTCTTCTAGGAACTGCCGGCCCGCCTGAGGAAGCGCTCTCAACGAGCGGTCCAGCGAAATTGCGCTAGCCTCCGAAGCCGCGAGATCTCGCGCCAACATCGTCTGAACGAGGGCACGAGTGCTCACGACCGAGATGCAAGGTCCACACCCTTGGCGTGTCAGGTAGACGAGCGCTTCGTCGCACTCGTCGAGGATCGGGCTGACATCCGTGTTTGTCAGCGCCAGTGTGAAGAGGCCTTTCTCTTTGGCTGCCCGAACCGCCTCCACGGTCTCGATGCTCCCTCCGGTGCCGGAGTGGGCAATAAGCATCGTTCGATCGGGAGTGACGCGCGGAAAATAGTTTTCGAGCTCATAGGACTCGACCGCGGTGGCTTCGAGTGGGGTATGGCGCTCCCAAGTGAAGGCACCGTGGATCGCGGTGAAGAATGCCGAGCCACAGCCAGTGAACAGCACACGTTCGATACCGCGCTCCTTGATGAGGTCGGCGACTCGTCCAACGTCGACTGCCATCCGATCGAGGATCTCCTGCCACTGGTCCGGTTCTCTCTCGATCTCGTCAAAGACGAGGAACGGATGCTGCCGCCGGACCTCCTGCGCCTCCCGGATGATGTACCAAAGCGGGGTTTGGCGTAACTCGTCCAGCAGCCATGCCGGGGTCGGCTCCTGCGCCGTGGGGGCTGAGGCCCCGGGATGGCGGTCCAAGAGCTGCTGTGCCCACCGTGGAAATGTCGTCATCTCATATCTCCTTTACGCCTCGATGTTTTTCGTCGAGATGGGATCGCGTCTCGACGCGTTCGCTTGGATCGCCGAGCTTGAAGCCCACAAGGGCCCGATGCGCGGCACGATTTCCCAGCGCAGCTGCATGGCAAGGGTCGAGGCCACACAGCAGGCCATGGACGAAGCCGGCGTTGAAGCTGTCACCGGCACCCACCGTGGAGCGGCAGCCCATTGGAAGTTGGGCCGTCGGCACACGCCGGCTAGCGCCATTCTCCGGAGTGGATACCAAGGCCCCCCGAGGACCCAGCTTGACGATGACCCGAACGAACCCGGTCGTGCGAAGCTCGCGGACACCGTCGCTCGGATCTCTGCATCCGGTCAGCTCGCTGAGCTCGGCCTCGTTCATGGTGAGGTACATGTCAGTCCCGGCAAGGCGGGCCAACTTCGCCAGGTCGGGACGCTCGAAGAGCGGCGGGCCAACATCGGTCAGTACCGGTATGCGAGCTTCGTCGAATTTCGGCAGCCATACGGCAAGCTCGCCCAGATCGGGGAAGGGACACCCAGCTACGACGAGGAAGCGCGTGTCAGGGCGCGGCTTCGGCGTGCCGTAGTGACTCGCTCCTGGGTGGAAGAAGGACAAACGGCGGCCGGATCTGTCGGTCGCTACGCAGTTGGTCGCACTCTCCCCGCTCCTTTTGCCGATGAGCTCGACACCGGTCCGCGTTAGCTCACCCTCGAGCCAGTCTCCCCAGACATCGGTCCCCAGCCTCGTGTGCAAGCGGACCCTGGTGCCAAGCTCACCCAGCACGGCTGCCGTTCTTCCGGCGTTCCCGCCGATGCCCAAGCGCGCGGCCTGGTGAGCCACGACCAAGCTGGCCGCCCCGAACTCCGCTTTGGTGCCGGGCGGGAAATGGTCCACCTCCACCGAGATGTCCGCCGCGGTATTGCCTACGACGTCGACCGTCATAGCCCGTGCAGCCAGACGACGAGGGCGCGCTCGCTACTGATCCAACCGCTTGACAGCCGCCGTCGAACCGGCAGCGCACGCGTTGTTCCCGCAGGGCGCAAACTAGACCGCGCCCCACCGTTCCGTGGCGCGCGTCGCCTCTTCAACCGCCCTCGGAAGCGCGTCGACGAGCGAGCTCGGATGATAGTCCGCCTGTGAGAGGTATGCGAGCATCACGCCGAGGAAGGCGTCGCCCGCTCCCGTCGCGTTGACGATGTTGGCCGATCTCGCCGCCGCGTTGACGCTCGGGTTTCCGCGGAGAAGCGCTCCATCGGCACCTAGCGTGATCACAACGTGCTCCGCACCTGCGTTCAGGAGTTCAACCGCTGCACGTTCGACGTCGGACTCGCCGGTTAGCAGCGTCGCCTCGGCCGCGTTGCACTTGAGGAGGAAAGATCCGGCGACACACTCCTGAGCGACGCGCCTGGCCTCGTCGACGCTCGGCCAACGGTGGAGTCGCAGATTCGGATCGAACACGGTTCGCTTCGCGAGAGCGAGCGCGCGGTCTCGCGCCGCCAGCGTCAACTCTCGCTCCGGTTCTCCGACCATCGTGTTGGATGAGAACACGAAAGCCTCGCAAGTCGAGATCGCATCCGGAAGCTTGGCCGCAGCAGACTCGACCGCGACACGGATCCCGTCTCCGTAGATCGAGAAGTCGGGCTCGCCCCCGCCATCTACGGTGACGAACGCAACAGGTGTCTGCACGTCGGCCAGCACCGAGAACCACCGAAGGTCGACACGCTCCGTCGCGAGCCTTTCGCGCAGCCAGTAACCCCAGGCGTCTTGGCCTACTCCTCCCGCCAGTGCGATCTTCGCACCGTGCCGAGCCGCGGAGACGCAGACGTTCGCTGCGGCACCGCCGAAGTAGGGCCGGAACATGTCTGCCTCGCGAATCCCAGAAACCGGTCGCTCGCAGATCAAATCGACGAGTGCTTCACCGAGACAGAGGGTGTTCACGATCTTCCTCGCGGCGTTTCAGTCGCTGGCTTAAGGCTCAATGTTCCGTTCGGCTCGATGAGGACGCGTCGGGGGCTGCCGATTTCGCCGATGAAGCTCCCGTCTGCGGCGGCGCGCTCCCATGCGAGGAACCAAAGCTCGCCATCCTCGTCGACGAGCTTTCCTGCGTAGTTCGATCCGATCTGATCAGCTTCGAGGACGCGGAGCCCAGTCATCGCGAACGGGCCTTGAGGCGAGTCGGCGGTGAGGTAGTAGGTGCCGGTGCCTGTTCCAGTCGTGCGACGGCACGGAGCGTGCGTCGAGAGCTCGCTCGAGAACAGCATGTAGAAGCGGTCGTTGAGGCGGATGAGTTGCGGCACTTCCATCTCGCCGAAGCCCATCGGTTCAGTGGCCGGCGGGAGGATCTCCCAGCTGACTAGGTCGGTTGAGCGGGCATGCCCGATCACGCCTCGTGCTCTGGGGTCGCCCGATCTTGCCCGGGCAGTGACATAGGCGTGGAAGCCGTTTTCTGCGTGGTCGCGGAACACCCAGGGGTCGCGCCATGCCTGGTGCGGCCAGACGTCGAGGTTAAGGGTCTCGTACCATCGTGGGTCCGCCTCAATGAGCGGGTTTTCGTCATGTCGAGTCCAGGAGGTGAGGTCGTCCGAGGTGGCGAGGCCGATGCGCTGGATGCGTCCGTCTTCGGCACGGCTGGTGCCTGTGTAGAGCAGGTGCCAGCGACCGTCGTGATTGACGATGCTGCCGGTCCAGGTCGTGTAGTCGTCCCAGGCGCCCGTTGGTCCGGGCGCGAGCGCGTCGGGGAGTATCACCCAGTTCTCGAGGTCGGTCGACATTGCGTGGCCGATCGACGCGTTCCAGTGCCGCAGGTCTGGGTCTCCGATCGAGCGGGGAGCCTGGAGGTAGAAGATGTGGAAGTCCTCGCCGGCGCGAACGATCCAGAAGTCCCAGATCCAGCGGTCGGAAAACCGCAATCCCTTACCCGCAGCCAAGTCTCGGTCACGTCCTTTGTCTGATTGAGGGGCGCCTGGACAGCGCAACCGCGCTAACACTCCGCCAGGCGAGATGACCACTAGCGAATCGCGTCGCCACGCTGGTCGAAAAGGTAGAGGTGCTCTGTGTCGACGGAGAGCCGAATCGCCGCTCCGTCGCGCAGTCTGACGGGGGGGACGAGGCGTGCGCACATGACGGTGCTGCCGCGCGTCGCGAGGATGCTCTCCTCCTCGTCGGTATTGTCGGCGCGGTCGCGCACATCGGCGTCAGAAGCAATCTGAACGGGAGCGACGAAATGGATCAGGGTCTCTGGTCCGAGCATTTCGACGACGTCGGCGGTGACGTCGAGCGACCGCTCAGTGTCGGCATCCGGCGCGTGATGTAGCCCTTCGGGCCGGATGCCGACGGTGATTGGCCCGTCCGGGTAGCGCTGGAGTTCAGTGTGTCGGGCCACCTGATCCGGTCGTAACTGAAGGAATTGGGGCCCGAACTGCAGCTGTACAGAGCCGTCCGGCTGGCGCCGCAACTGGGATTGGAACAGGTTCATCTTCGGGCTGCCAATGAAGCCGGCGACGAAGACGTTGGCCGGGTGGTCGTAGAGGTCTTGCGGCGGGGCGCATTGCTGGAGACGCCCGTTCTTCATCACCGCAACTCGATCGCCCATCGTCATCGCTTCGACTTGATCGTGGGTGACGTACAGGGTGGTGACCCCGAGTTGGCGCTGTAGGGCTGCGATCTCGGCCCGCATCTGGACTCGCAACTTGGCGTCGAGGTTGGACAGTGGCTCGTCCAACAGAAACGCCTTCGGTTCGCGCACGATCGCGCGACCCATAGCGACTCGTTGGCGCTGTCCGCCTGAAAGGTTCTTCGGCCGGCGGTCGAGGAGCGCGGTCAGAGACAGCCGTTCTGCCGCCTGGTCAACCCTTCGTCGTATTTCATCCTTCGGCAGCTTCATCATCCGCAGCGCGAAGCCAATGTTCTGCCGCACACTCATATGCGGGTAGAGGGCGTAGTCCTGGAAGACCATCGCGATGTCTCGCTCTTGCGGCGGCCTCGCGTTGACGACTTGGTCGTCGATGAGCAGCCGGCCGCTGGTGATCTCTTCGAGGCCAGCGGTCATGCGCAGCGCAGTCGACTTTCCGCAGCCCGAAGGTCCGACGAAGACCATCAGCTCGCCGTCGGCGAGTTCGAGATTCAGGTCGGTGAGTGCTTCGGTGCCGTCTGGAAAGACCTTGCCGACGCCTTGGTAGACGATGGATGCCATCTCTTATCCCTTCAGGCCGGCGGAGGCGACGCTCTGCACGAACCAGCGCTGGAAGACGAGGAAGACGATCAGGACCGGGGCTACAAGCAGCACGCCGAAGGCGAAGATCTGGCCCCAGTCGTATGGTGGCTGTCCCTGGAAGACGGCGATCTCGAGCGGCAGCGGGCGCACGCTCGGTCGATCGACCATCAGTACCGGCCAGAGGAACGAGCTCCATGAGGTGAGAAAGGTGAGGATCGTGACGGTGGCGTAGACCGGCTTCGACATTGGCATGACGATGAGCAGGAACGTCTTCCATGGACCGGCGCCGTCGACGCGTGCCGCCTCCTCCAGCTGACGGGGAAGCCCGGTGAAGAACGAGTAGAAGAGATAGATCGAGAACGCGCTCGCCACGAACGGAAGGAACTGGACGTAGTACGTATTGCGGTGTCCGTTCAACAAGTAGAACAGCGGCACAGCAATCGACTCGAACGGAATGATGATGAGTACGATCACCACCAGCAGCACTGCGTTGCGACCGCGCCAACGCAGTCGGGCCAGCGCATAAGCCGCGAGCGAGTTCACCACAAGCCCGCCAATGACGACGACGCCCGACACGATGAGTGACGTGAGATAGAAGTCCTGGAAGTGGCCGGTCGCGTCACTGTTGAAGCGATGGAACACGCCGTCGTAGTTGTGGAAGGACAGCTGTTCCGGCTTGAACGCGGAAATCCCGGCAAGCACCCCGTCTGAGGGTTTCAGGCTGCCGATGATCATGTACAGGATCGGGGCGACGAACACGACCGTGAGCGCGGTCAGTATCAGGTAGCTCATTGCCTTACGGATGGGGCCCGGTCCAATCCGCCCGATCGCTCGCCCGGTCTCGGCGGACAGACGGGGTTTGGCGAGCGTCGTCGCGACACTTCTGACGCTCATGCGACGCCACGCTCCTCGCGTAGCAGCACGCGCTGGACCAGCGTGATCGCGAGCACGATGAGGAAGAAGACAACTGTGATCGCCGCGCCGCGGCCGACGTTGTCCTCGGCAAAAGCGGAGGTTACGGCCTGGTACATCACGGTGGTCGTTGCGTTATCGGGGCCGCCGCTGGTCATGACGTAGACCTGGTCGAAGAGGCGAAAGGCGAAAATCGTCGTCACCATCACCACGAAAATCAGCGGATTTCGCAAGCCGGGCAGGGTGATGTGAAGGAACTGCTTCCACCGGCCAGCCTTGTCGATCGCCGCCGCTTCGTAGAGGCTCGGCGGGATGCCCTGAAGGCCCGCGAGGATGATGATCATCTGGAAGCCGACGCCCTGCCAGATCGACAGAATGATGATCGCGGCGAGCGCAGTTGAGCCACTGCCGAGCCAGTCGTATGGGCCAAGGTGCCCGAACGAGATCGCGTTTAGTACCGCATTCAGCATTCCGAGGTCGGAGCGCGAGTAGATGAGCTTCCATACGACCGCGACAAGCGCCATCGGGAAGACGACCGGCATGAAGAAGAAGGTGCGGAAGAGGCTCATTCCGCGCAGCGGCCGGTTGAGCAGTACCGCTAAGGCGAGAGCGAACGTGGTCTGCACGGGGACGACCACTGCGGCGAAGACACCGTTGTTGGCAAGCGCGCGGTAGAAGTCGCCGCGGAAAACGGGGTCGATCAAGATGCGCCTGTACTGAGTCAGGCCGAACCACCTCGCGGGCTGGCCGCTGTTGAGATGAACGTTGTGCAGAGACAGCCAGATTGCGGTGCCAAAGGGGATCAGCACGAAGAGCACCAGCCCAGCGATTGCGGGCGCGGTCATCAAGAGTGCCGTGCGTGTGTCGCGTCGCAGCCGTCCGGACGATTCCGGCCGGGTTGAGAGGAGTGCGGATTTCATTGCGTTGTCACGGGTGAGTCACATGCGTTCCGGCCTTGCTGGGCAAGTGGATGGGGCGAGGAGGGCAACGCCCCATCCACCACTGTCCGGCCCTGTCAGTGGCCGTAGTTGCCGTTGTCCGAGTACTCCGTGTTGATTGCCTTGGCCGCCTTGTCGAGCAGCGACTTGGCATTCCCGCCGTGATAAATGGCTTGGAACGCGGTGGCAAACTGCTCTGTGATCGTTGCGTAGGCGGGTGTCACTGGCCGCGGTGTCGCAACACACGCCTGAGTCGGCCGCTTGTTGCCGCACGCGAGCTTCAGCTGCTGGGCGAACAGATACAGCTTGCCGCCCGGCTTGTAGAGCGGTGAGGTTGGGTAGACGCTCTTGGTTCCGGGAGGTGCTCCGTTCGCCTTCGTCATCGCGGACACCCATTTGTCGGACATGAGGAAATCGAGGAACTTGCCTGCGGCGGCGCCTTGTTGGGTATTCGCGCTGATACCCCACGCCCATGACCCCATTCCGGTCTTCGTGCCGGCGCCGAAGTTGGGCAGCGGCATCAGTACGAGGTTGGATCCGAGGGCCTTGTTGTAGTCGTTGAAGACCCAGTGTCCAACCCACGACAGGGCGACGCGCTTTGTGACAAAGGCCTTGTCGTCGGTGTTCGGGTCGACGTACCTGCGCCAGCTTGCGAACGTTTGTAGGGCGGCGACGACCTTCGGGCTGTTCAGGTTGCCTGTCGCCTTGTTGTTGTTGACGACGAAGTTGCCCGTGGACGAGACAATCGGCAGGAAGCCATAGGTCCACCACTCGCCCGTGTAGTTCTCCTTGATGTCCAGAACCTTCCCGTCTTTGTCCTTCGCGGCGAGCTTTTTCAGCACGCCTGTGAATTGCTTGGCGGTCCACGCTTTGGCCGGAGTGGTCGGGATGTTGGAGATCCCAGCCGCCTTGAGGAGCGCCTTGTTGCCGTAGAGCCCGAGGCCGGAGTCGAACAAAGAGACGCCGTAGAGCTTCCCATTGAAGTCCGTGTTCTGCGCCCGCACCGAGGCCGTTTGGTTTCCGAGTGTCGCGGCTGAAACGAGTCCCTCAACGGAACGGAGCTTCTTCGCGTAGACAAACCCGGACATGAGCGGTCCGTCGTACTCGAGCACATCGGGAAGACCGCTTGGCGGGGTCGCGGTTACCGTTTTGGTGTAGTCGGCATCCGGGATCAGCTGCAGCTCCGCCACGACGTCACTTTGCGATGCATTGAATGCCTTGACTGCGTTTTGGAGCACCGCCTGCTCGAAGGGCTGACCCTGGTGCGCCCAGATCTTGATCGTCACCGAGGCGCTCTTCTTCCCGCCTGCTGCGGCGCTTGCTGCGAGAACCACCGCAATGATCGCCAGGGCGGTTAGCGAGAGCACGGCCAACCTTCGCTTAGTCACCATCTCACCACTCCTTTCGTACCTTGGCTGAGTTATTCCCGACTGGACGTTGCTACTGATTCCGTCACGCGGATCGCCTCACGTGGCCTAAAAGGTTCGTTCGCTGGTCCCGCCTGGGCCCAAAATGGGAATCGATTCCAAATACGGGGACGGCCAAATTCGAGCATGGTCGGTTCACCTCTAAGGCGCGGCGGTCGTACGTCGGACGACAAGTTCAAGGGGAAGCTGTCTCTCAAGGGGCACGACGGGCTCACCGACAAGCATGCGGAGCAGAAGTTCCGCGCCGAGTTCGCCGCTTTCGCGGAGCGGTTGCCGGACGGTGGTGAGTCCGACGTACGCCGATACCTCGATATCGTCGAATCCGATTACGGAGAGATCGCGGGGAACCTCGAGGCCGGCGTGGTGAGCTGCGTCAAGCACGCCGAGGGCCTGCGTGTCGGACGTCGCGAAGATTGCCGTAGGAGGTTCGGGGAGACGCATTAGTTCTTCGGCGCGCGTCTCGGCCGTGGACCGACCGTGCGGAGCTTCCGTGATCAGGATCGGGTCAAGGTCGGCGTTTGCCTCTTTGAGGGCCTCGAGGTAGCCGGTGCGTCGGTCGCGGCTGGACGTGAAGCCGAAATGTTGATCGACGAGATCTCCGACGAATGCGATCCGGTGGTGTCCGAGATCGAGGAGATGCCTCGTCGCCAGGTATCCGCCTCGCACGTCGTCGACGACGATGTGCGGTAACGAGGGGTGTGTGGCCGCGATCAGGATCGCCGAGATGCCTCGCTCGGCCAGTCGCAACGCTTCGACCTCATTTGGTGGTAGCAAGAGGAGCGCTCCGTCTGCGGCGGAGTTGGCTTCGAGCCGCCTTAGCTGTTCGTCGCGTTGTTCTGGTGTCTCGACGTCGTAGAGGACGACCTCGTAGCCGTCGATTGTTAGGGGGCGTACGAATCCGCGCAGACGTTCCACCATCGCGGGTCGGGTGAAGAACGGCGCGATCACGCAGACGGTCATGGATCGGCCAGTCCTGAGCTGCCGTGCGAGCGAGTTCGGCCGGTAGCCGAGTTCGTCGATCACATCGCGGACGTGCCGGCGGGTGCGCTCCTTGACCAGCGGGCTGTCGTTGAGCACCCTCGAGACCGTCCCTACGCCTACGCCGGACTTCTTTGCGACGTCGGCGATCGTAGGTGTGGGCTTACGCTTTGGAGTCGATTCCATCTTGCGGTGGAAAGCATTCCATTTCACGGTGTCAAATGCAAGTCGACAAGCTGGGGGTCACTGGTTCGAGCCCAGTACCGCCCATAAAGTCCCTGGAAATCGGCGACTTCCGTTTTCTGTTCTGAAAGCAGAATTGTCGCGGTGCTACCACCTCCGGAAACGAGCGGACGCAGCGGTGGTGTGCGACGTGGATTTGGGCGGGGCGGTGCTACCGCCCGTCTCGCCTCTACGCATCACGACCCAGCTGCACGCCATCCTCTCGCACCAGCTCTCGCACCAGGTAGCAGCTCCTCCCGTACCGACGGCCGACCGCGGGTTCAACTGGCGTGACGCGGCAAGCGGCGCAGCAACAGCAGCCGGACTCATCTTCCTTCTCGCCAGCGGTGCCGTCCTGCTCAATCGCCGCCACACCAGGCTGGCTCTCAGACAGGCGACTTCGACCGAATCGTCCCTGCGGTCGAAACCGGCTGAAAACGACCCTCTTCATGATGGTCGTGTGTAACGACGGGAGCGACGGGACTCGAACCCGCGCTCGACACCACATCGAGATCCGGGCTCAGCCCGAGGAGGATGCGCGTGCTACGACAAGACGCTCGCCCTCGCCGAAGGCTCGACAGTTGGTCACGATCCGGTCTTCGATCGCGACGAGTACCCGCGCAGGGTTGTAGTCCAGATCAGAGTCGGGTGGATCGCAGGAAGGAAGCGTCCACGGCTTCACTCGCGCAGTCGTCGGATCCAGAAGTGCGATGCCGTGGCGCTGCTTGCCGCCGACACTTTTGAATGGTCCCGCGACGTAAAGCCCGGCCGCAGTGATCAGCAGTGCGTCCACTTCTCCGGGCCCGTAGTCGATCCCGACGATGCGCGGATCGAACGGCAGTCGGTGCCCGTCTTTCGCATCCAGGCGTGCGAGCGGCCCCGCCGCCGTGACATCGATTCCGCCGACGTAGAGCGACCCGTTTGCAGGGGCGAGCGCGTCGACCACGACGGGGTCACCGAGTGCGGCGTGCCAGTCTTCGAGCGCGCCGCTCCGTCCGTCGAACGCGACGAGACCCGGCCCTCGGGTGCTGAAACTCCCGCCCGCGTACACGGTGTCGCCGACGGCGTGCAGGCGGACGATGAACCCAGAATACTCGTCGGAGAACGAGGCGGCGCCGACCGTGCTTCCGGATTTCGTCGAGACTGCGCCGAAGGCTTGTCGCGACCGTCCGTTGAGCGCCTTGAAGGTGCCGCCGACCGAGAGGGTATCGCCGACGAGGGCCAACGCCTTCGCGTCGGACCAGGGATCTCCGTCGAGCCGCGGCTGCCAAGGATCGAGCTGCAGGGAAGGCAGCTCAAACGCCGCCAGGCCGCGCCTCCTGCTCCCGTCGACGCTGAAGAACGCACCACCGACGTAGAGCGTTCGGTCGGCCGCGAGCAAGGAACGGACAGGCGGCAGATCCTGCGTGCGTAGAACCGGATGCCAAGGCAACAGACGCGCGCGCGCTCCGTCGATCGCAGCTAGACCTGCACGCGGGAGCGTGTTCACCGAGCTGAACGAGCCACCGACGAGAACGTCGTTTCCGGCGGCCGCAACCGAGTAGACGTACCCGTTCGTCCTCGGCTTCCAGCGAGCAGCTCGGCCTGTACGCGCGTCGACCGCGGCGACGAAGGCTCGCTCACCGTCGACTGCCGAACGTCCAGCCACGTACAGCATCCCGCCCGCGACCGCCACCGGGGACACCTCGCCCCGAGCGAAGCGCAGCGACGTTCTCCACGGAAGCGGCCGCGCGCTGGCCGGATCGAGCGCCACCAATCCCTTTCCGGCGTCGAAGGACCCCGCGGCGAAGACCCGAGACGGGGTCGCGACGAGGCCATACACCCAGGAATCCTCGTTGTCGAGGTCGTTGACGCGGAGGTGGAGGTAAGGGTGCCAGCCGGTCGCGCGGCCGGTCAACGCGCTGATCGAGGCGAGGCCTTGCCGGTCGGCGCCGCCGATACGCGTAAAGGCGCCGCCCACGACGAGCGTGTCGCCGGCGAGCGCCAACGAGCCGACCGCGGTCTCGGACGGAATGAACCGGCGATCGTTCGTCACCCCCGCATTCCAATCAAGGACACGGCCGGACGCACCGTCGACGGCGACGAGATCGCGGCCCGACTTGCCGCCGACCGAGCCGAACACGCCGCCCGCGTAGACGATTCTGTCTCGGGCGGTAAAGGCGTCCACCCGCGAGACGTCTCCGCAATTCCCGGAAGCTCTGCACAGGTTTCGCGGCGGCAGCGCGCGCTGCCACTCCGGCGTATGCGGCGTGCGCAGATCGAATGCCAGTAATCGCCCGCAGCAGACGAACGCGTTCACACCCCCGGGGCCGGCGGAGACGTAGAGCCGGCCGCCGCCGACGGCGAGTTGCTGCACCTCCGCGATGCGCACCGCGCACCAGTCGACCGAGCCACTGCGGACATGCGCGAGCGCGTGGCAGGGCCGGCCGTCGACATCCGCGAACGAACCGCCGACGAACCATCCACCCCGCCGATCGGACACGACCGCGTCCACCTCCCCGTTGAAACGAGGAAACGACACGCGACGGCCGCTACTTCGATCCACAAGCGCCGCCGCGCCCGTCGATCTCCCGATCCACCCGAACGATCCGCCGACGAAGATCGTGCCGCAGTGCGTCGCGACCGAAGTGATCGTCCCGTCCACCGTCCACTCTTGGGGAACGGGAGCTACCGCCCTCGCCTGGCAGCCCGCTTGGCGCGCGCCGCATGCGGTCCCAAGAACCGAAAGAACTCCGGCTAGGCCGGCAGCTGCTGCGACCCCTCTCACCCCCGCCAATCCCGGTGATCATGCACCGGCGCGGGAGACGCGTCAACGAACCAAAAAGACGGGAGCGACGGGACTCGAACCCGCGATCTCGGGTCGCGATCAGGCCCGTTCGAGCTCGCTGAAGTAGCCCGTGGCATTCGACTCGGTGCTACCGCGTGCTACCACGAGGGTGCGACAAGAGGTGCGAACGGCCGCCAACGCCTCCCCGCGCCGGAGGCCGAAACGCCTGCAAAGAGCAGAAAAAGCGCCAATGTTCGCAAACCGTGGTATAGCAAGTTGTCAGCTCGACAAGCTGGGGTCACTGGTTCGAGCCCAGTACCGCCCATAGAAAAGCCCTGCATAAGGGCTTTTTTGTTGCTCAATCCGTCAACAGGTGGCCGGTTTGTGGCAAGGATCTGCCCGGCGTCGGGAGCAGCGAGCGTTTCGTCTCCGTATTCGTTGACCGAACTGGAGCGAACGGGTGCGAACGATCCGAGATTGGGACGCCTCGGATGCTCGCTCCGAAGCACTGACCACCAGTCCGTCTGTTTGGAGATTAGTCGGTGTTGAGCCCGCACCACCTTGTTCCGAGGCAGCTGCGTCCGTCGCTCAGGGCCTCGAATGGCCTTTGTGTCGTCAGACCGGTTCAGCCGCGAGCTCGTGTCGCAAACGATCGGGCTCCTCGAGTGTGCCAAGGCGATCGAGTATGGCGAGCGCCTCCTCCGCGCTCGCCGCGGCCTCCATGTCGTTACCCATGAGCCGTTTGGCGCGGCCCAGTGCTCCCAACGCGAGTCCGAGTTCGTTCTCGGAGCCGCTCGCCCGCAACGTCTTGATTGCTGCCTCGAGTCGGCGGACCGCCTCCTCGACCTCGCCCTGAGCCAGGGCCACCTCTCCCAGACCCCGTCCGCTGGCGCCGAGAAAGAAGTTCGCCCCGCTCCTCGCGGCTGCGCCGTGGATCTCCAGAAGCGTCTGGTGCGCCCGCGCGTAGTCGCCGGCGGTCACGTACGCGTCGGCCAGCCGCGACGCGAGGATGGTCCACGCCATCTCATGGCGCGCCGCCTTGGCCATCGGGACGATTTGCTCGAGGATTGGCAGGCCTTCGTCAACGGCTCCCGTATGACAGAGCGCCGGCGCCGTGAAGCCGAAGGCGAAACCGCGGAAGTACACGGTCGGGGCGGTCTCCTTCGCGGCGTTGCCGTAGTCGATCGCGGTGGCCCAGTCCCGTTTCTCGACGCAGACCAGTGCGCCGATCGCGTTGCAGAACGAGACCATGCCGGCGTCAGAACGCTCCGTGCCTGTCGCCACGGCTTCGTCGACCTCGTGCAGCGCGGCTTCCCAGCGCCCCGCCATCATGTGGGTGAGGGCGGCGCCGGCTTGTGCGTACATGTACGCCATCGGGTCGAAGCTGACGGCGAGGTGCTCGAGCGCCCGCTCCGCGTAACGGTGGGCGCGCCGGTACTCGCCGAAAAACATATGCGCCCATTGCACATGGTCGCATGCGAGTGCCGCGTTCTCGTGGTTGCCGGACCGCTCGCAGAGCTCGAGTGCCTGGCGCGCGGTCTCTCTCCCCTGCTTGTATTCGGCGAAGACCATCTGACGGTGCGCCAAGCGAACGTAGAACGCCCCGAGGAGGCCGGAATCGCTCCGCTCCAGCGCAAGCGGCTCGTGGCGGAGCAGCAGCTCGTAGTACTCCTCGTGACGATGGAGGTAGTGGAATCCACCTGTCTGGTCGAGGACGAGCGTGAGCCTGCGCCTGCGGTTTTCCTCGGAGTCGGGTAGTTCTTCTAGAATCGCGAGCGCCTCGTAGAAGTAGCCGAGCGCCTCCTCCATCGCATGCTGTGCTGAGGCCTTGCGATTGGCGAGCTCCAGGTAGTCTGCGGCCCGTTCCCGCTCGGAGCTCCGCGAGTAGTGGAACGCGAGGAGCTCGTACTTTTCGTGGAGTCTGCCCGCATAGGAGCGCTCCACTGCTGCGCCGGCGCGCGCGTGGAGAGATCGGCGCCGGTCTTCCAGTAGGCCGTCGTAGGCAACGTCGCGGGTCAGCGCGTGCTTGAACACGAACGTCCGCTCAGTCCCTCCATGCTGTTCGTGCAAGAACTCGCGCCGCTTGAGCTCGTCCAGGGCCGGGAGCAGCGCTCCGTCACCGTCCCAGACGCTCTCGATGAGCTCGAGCGAGAACTCGCGTCCGAGTACGGACGCGATGCGGACGGCGCTCTTGTCTCCGGCGTCGAGCCTGTCGATTCGTGCGGCCAGGACGTCCTGCACGGTCGTGGGCACCGACCCATCGGAGCGGCCGTCGGTCTCCTGTCGTGCGGCTCGAGCGAGTTCCTCCAGGAAGAAGGGGTTTCCTTCGCCCCGACCGACGATCTTCTCCGTTGCGTCGTTCGTGTCGCCGAGGATCGCTGTGACGATCTGTTCGCCGGCCCCCCTCGAGAGGGGCCGGAGGGCGATCTGGGTTACGAACGACTTGCCAAGCCACGGGGGGTTGTAACCAGGGCGGTATGTCGCGAGCAAGAGAACCGGGACGGAGGGCAGCTCGTCGACGAGTTCGGTAAGGAACTCCTCTGACGTGCGGTCGATCCATTGCGCGTCTTCGATGACCACCAGCAGCGATCGACTGGCTTTCGCGAGCAAGAGTTTGCGCAGCGCCTCGAACGTTCGGCCCTTCATCGTGGCCGGATCGAGCGCGACTAGCTGAGCGTCACCGGAGGTGACGTCGAGCGCGTGATGAACGTAGCGACAGAAATCGGGGTCCATGCCCAGCTCCTCGAGCGTCGTGCCGATCTTCGCGGCGACGCCCTCACGGTTGTCTTCCGGCGCGATCCCGCACGCTTCCCTCACCAGATCGAGGATCGGGAGGTAAGGAACTGCGGTCCCGAAGGGCAAGCAACGAGCTTGAAGCGCGACGGTGTCCACCTCGGCCACGAGCCGCAGCTCGTAAGCCAGGCGCGACTTGCCGAGGCCGGGATCGCCGGAAATGCCGATGACTTGTCCTTGCCCCCGGGAAGCGGTGCGAAGTGCTTGCCGCAGCGACTCGAGCTCGTCGTGTCGTCCCGAGAAGGGAGTAAGTTGCTGGTGTGCCTCGTCGATCGGGGACGTGCGCGGGCCGCGCCCGATGACGCGCAACGCGTGGACGGCGCGTTCGTTGACGGTCACCGGTGCTGTCTCCTGGAGCTCGAAGTAACCACGGAGGTAGCCCGCGGTCGCGGTACTTACCAGCACATCTCCGGAGCGAGCCGCCCCATGCAGACGAGCTGCGAGCACAGTTGTGTCACCGGAGGCGGTGTAATCCATCCGAAGGTCGTCGCCGATGGCGCCCACGATGACCGAACCGGAGTTGATCCCGATCCGGACGTCGATCTCGGATCGCTTCCTGACCGCGAGTGCGGCAAGCGCGGCGCGGCGTGCGTGGTCTTCGTGGGCAATCGGCGCGCCGAAGAGGGCCATGAAGCCGTCGCCGAGGAACTGGTTGACCGTGCCCTCGTAGCGGTGGACCTCGGCGAGGGCGAGTGCGAAGAAGCGGTCGACGACCCGGTGATATTCCTCAGGGCCAGCCTGCGCCGCCAGTTCGGGCGAGCGGACGATGTCGCAGAAAAGGACGCTCACCTGTTTCCGTTCGCCCTCGATCGCGCTGCGGATGGCGAGAATCTGGTCACGCAGATGGCCGGGCGTGTAGGTCGCCGGGGACGGGGTCGCCTCGACGGCATGCCCGCACTCCGAGCAGAACTTGGAGTACTGGGGCAGGGTCGCTCCGCAGTCGTCGCACTTGCCGCCGACGAGCAAGGCGCCGGCGATGACGGGCGCGACCTTGCCGCGACGTCTCCGGGGCGGCTCGTCGTTCTTCGGCGGCGACTCAGGGCGGTGACCGTCAGTTGCGAGGCCCTCGATCTCGGAGTCCGAGCCACCGGCCGAGCTGCGGAGGATCTCGAGATAGACGGCCTCCGACTCCGGCGAAGGGTAGGCGCCGAGCTCGTCGGCAAGGAAGCGCCGGCAGCGCTCGTACACGCGGAGTGCCTCGGCCGGGTTGCCGGCGGCGACATGCGCCCGCATCAGCGCGCGGTAGCTGGTCTCGCGGAAAGGCTCGAGCTCGGTGATCTCGGCCGCATATCGGACTGCGTTCCCGAGCTCCCCCTCAGCAAGCGCCGCATCGCATAAGCATTCGAGCGCTCGCACGAGGACGTCACGGAGGTCGCGTCGCTGATCCTCGACCCACCGTCCGTCCTCGCCGGGCAGAAACACCCGCCGAGCAAGCTCGGCTCCCGTCGAGGCCTGCGCCCGAGCCTCGTCGAGATCCTCCGCGGCGAGTGCCGCCTCTCCCCGCTCGACTGCGCTCGCCGCCGCGTCGACATCGATCCAGGCGTCGGCGGGCAGCGTGAATTGGTAGCAGCCGAAGGCGCTCGTCAGCACGCTCGAGCCCTCGAGGCCGCACTCCTCGAGCAGCGCACGCAGCTTCGTCGTCAGCACCCGGAGTGCCTTTTCCCACGTGGCCGGAAGGTTTTCGCCCCATAACAACTCGGCCAGTTCGTCGCGAGGGACAGACCGTCCGTGCTGGGCCGCCAGGTATGCGAACAGGATCCGACCCTGCCGGCCCGGGAAGCGCTGCTCGTCCAGCTTCGTGCCGTTCGTCTCGACAGCGAGCCGGTCCGTCATGGAGATTCGAATGCTCAGCCTGCCTGCCTCCTCCCAACCCTCCCTAGCCGCGCGTTAGCAGCGCGCTAGCGAGGGTCTAGCCGCCTAGCGGGAGTATCGGCGGCGACATGTTCCGTGACAAGCACGAGCGGCCGGCGGGGATCCATCCGTGGTCAGCGCGTGGGCGCGGAAAGGAGATCGAATGCGAACGCTAGGGGGCAAGGTCATGCGAAGGAAGCTTCTACCGCTAGCCATCGCGACGGTGCTGGCGTGCGTCACCGCGGCGACGGGTCTCGCCGCGGGATCGACGGAGGTCGAGCAGTTCTCGGACACGTTCCCCGACAACGTCTGCGGCTTCTCGGGAACGACCGCCGTTCACGGCACGTCGGTCTTCCGCGACACGGGCAACGGCACGTACTTCGCGAGCGGCACCTTCTTCGCGGTCTTCACGGCCGACAATGGAAAGTCAGCCACGCTCTCCTTCGCCGGGCCGTTCAAGCAAACGTCGCCGGCCGTGATCGACGAGCAGGCGGGGACGGTCACGATCATGACTACCTACGGGGGTCTGTTTGAGAAGTTGTCGATCACCCGTGGCCCGACGTTGACTCGTGATGCTGGGATTGTCACCTTGGTCGATGTCTACGCGGACACCGGGGATCCAAACGATCCGGTGGGTGACCTCATCTCCGAGACGTTGTCTGGGCTCCATGGGCCACATCCCGATCTCCTGAGCGGCTTCAGCGTCTTCTGCGACGTTCTCGTGCCGTACCTGCAAGACCCGTAGAGCAGCGATAGCAGGGGCGGACCTGCAGCTGGCGGGTCCGCCCCTTACACGTGAACGAACGAGCACGAGTAGAGCGCCGAGCCGAGATGGTTGACGGCTTCCGAGGGCGGCGGCTCGCAAGATCCTGCAACCGGCGGCGGTCGAGGCTGCAAACGCGACGCAGGAAAGGCGGGATTGCCGCCGATCGCCGAGAGGGTCACGAACCACACGCTGCGACGGACGTTCGCCTCGCTGCTGTACGAGGCAGGCGCGTCACCGGCCTACGTCATGTCGCAGATGGGGCACACGTCAGCGGGGCGTGGCAAGGATGGCAAGGTTCAGCGTTCGTTCGCGTTCGCTGAGCCGTTCGGTCGAAGGTCACCTTTCGCTCAACGATGCTTGTGAGCGCACCTGAGCGAACCGGCGCGAACGGCTGCTCCAAGTCGACAAGTTGGGGGTCACTGGTTCGAGCCCAGTACCGCCCATATTTTCCCCTGCACAGCGGTTACTTGCGTTGTCCGTTCTGCTGACGAGAACGGTCAGTCACGTTTTGGTCACGCTTTTGGTCGCGTAGTCGCGCCGACCCGAAGGGGTGCGCAGGGCGCAGCGGGGGCGCTTTCCGGAGACGTTCGGTAGCCGTATTGGGGTAAGGGCGCGCGTGGAGCGGAGGTGCTTGCCGGCGAGCCAGGCGCGGCTCGAGCGTTCGCGTGAGTAGGTTGGCGAACTCGCTCTTCGCGAGCTCGGCACGGACATCGGCGCCGTGGCGCGCTTCCTCGAAGAGGTGCGTGTAGGTGTCGAGGGTCATGCTCGTGCGGGCGTGGCCGAGGATGCGGCTGACCTGCACGACGTCGAGGCGGATGTCGATGATCAGGTGGCTGGCGTAGGTGTGGCGGAGGTCGTGGAAGCGTATCCGCCGATCCGGCCGGTCGAGTGCAGCACCGGCGGCGGCGCGGCGGAGCACCCGCTTGGAGATGGAGCACCCGCTTGGAGATGTTGTGATGGAGAAACGGGGTGCCGTTGCTGGTCGCGAACGCGTAATCGGAGCCGCTGGTGAAGTGGGAGCTGCGTTTGTGCTCGCGGAGAACGGCGGCGAGCTGGGGAAGGAGCGGGACTTCGCGGATAGAGGCGCGCGTCTTCGGGAGGATGCGGTGGGGCGGGACGCCACGCCGCCCGGGCGCGAGCTGATTACGGACGTGAACCACACCTGCGGCGAAGTCGACGTCGTCCCAGGCGAGGCCGAGCACTTCGGAGAGCCGCAAGCCGGTGTATGCGCCTGTGAGGAGCAGTGGCCGGCGGCGGCGCGGGCAGGCGGCAAAGAGACGAATGAGCTCTGCGCGGGTGAGGACACGGTGGTCCGAGCGCAGCGGGTGCGGCCGCTCGTCGCGCTCGAGCCGGTGGAAGGGATGTGTGTTGATGTAGCCGCGCCGAAGCGCGAACGTGAAGACCCAGCTGAGCGCGCCGAGGATCCGCTTGACCGTCCAGGGCAAAAGACCGTCCGCCTGCAACTCGCGCCCAACGGCGACGACGTCGTCGGTTGTGATCAGCACCAAGCGGCGTCGGCCCAGCCGGGGTAGCAGATGACGATGCAGTTGTGAGCGATAGAGATCGAAGGTTCGGTCACGCCGCTCACCCGCGATCATCTTCGTCTCGAACTCGGCGAGCCAGCGAGCTGCGACCTCGCCGAATGTGAGGCGGGGTGAGAGCGGCAGCTCGCTGACATGTGCGAGGCGCTGGAGCAGTTCGCGCTGCCTCAGTGCCTCGACGTGTTGCCGCTTCGAGCGTGCGGAAGCGCGCCCGTCCGTTGACCCTCACGCAGGCGGCGTATCTGCCGTTCGTCTGCCGGTAGATCCCACGCTCGAAGCCAACGCGCCAGGCAGCAGTAACGGCAGCGGGATACAAGCTCTTGAGCGCCTTCTGGTTCGTGGCACGGCTTGACACACGCTCTCCACGCAGGTTATGACCCGGACTCCGCTACAAGGGGAGGGGTTATGGCAAGACGGTTAGCGATTGCGGTCGCCGTCGCTGGAATGCTTGTACTGGCACCTGTCGCAGGCGCGACGGCGGGTCAATGGTCGGTGACGGGCTCTGGCGTCGGTGCCGGAAACGTCGCCGGCGATCACCTAGAACTCGCCGCGCGGAGCGACGTCGGTGGTGCGACTCCGAGCGGCTACGCCGAGGGCCAGTTCTCGGTTGGCGACGCGCAGTACAACGACGGCGGACAGGTTCTCTGCCTAAACGTCGTCGGCAATCGGGCGGTCATCGTGTGGCGGTTGCGTTTTTCAGTCGCAAACACATCGAATACCTTCCCGTACGGCGCAGCCGTCATCGAGGACAACGGCGAGCCGGTCGGCGGACAGCCCGTCGACAGGATGATCGACTTCGTCCTCAGCCCGCCGAACCTGGCGTTTTTCTGCACCCCCGCGGCCGTCACTCTCCTCGACGTCTTCGGGGGTGTGCCGATCGAGAGCGGGAACTTCGTGGTTAGTGACGGATAGCCGAGCCAGCCCTGCCTGTCACTCGGCGACGGGCCGGGCTGCGGCTTGTCGGCGCTGCCTAGGCACTTGCGGGCGAGCACCTTGGTAGGAGGTCTCGTCGCCTGGGCGAGCGTACTGTCGCCAGAGCGGCCGCACTAACACGGGCGCGCGCGACGGGGTGCCTGCTTGAAGCGTCGAGACCGGTGGACCGTGCTACCACGAGGGTGCGCGAGGGGTGCAAACGAGTGCCAACCGAGCGTCGGGGCGAAGGCGGAAACGCCTGCAAATCGTCGAAAATACGCTAAGAATCGCAAACGCGAGTAGAGCATAGTGCTAGCTCGACACGTTCTTTTCTTGCTCGGACTAGTTGGGAGCCTCGGCCCGTCTGCGGAAAGAACTTGGAAAAGTTAAGTCGGCGTACTCGACGCTGAGCGGAACGAGCCGCTGATCGCAGTTGTGGCCGCCATTCGAGACGTGCGGCAGGCGACGATACTTTCGCCCGCATTGCCATCGAGCTAGACACGCCGTCGATGTGGGCTCAAGCACATCGACGCCGGACAATCAGGACGGCGGATGCCTTTCGAGGCGGCGGCGCCGAGACTCTGCTTGCCAAGCTCGGCGAGGGGGCGTGAGTTGCGTCGGGAGAGTAGTGGACTTACGGGGGCTGAAGTTCGTTTCTCCGGGACGAAGGCGTGGGCGTCATGTAGCCCCGATCAGTCCGTTTGCCAACGCAAAGAGTACGAGCTGGGCGCGCGTGTTGAGCTGCAGCTTGCGCATGATGTGTGCGCGGTGTGTGTCGACGGTTCGTACCGAGATGAAGAGGTTCTTGCCGATCTCCTGGTTGGTGTGTCCGAGTGCGAGCAGATGGAGGACGTCGCGCTCCCGAGCAGATAACGGCTCGAGCGCCGGCACGCCGTCGGCGACGACAAGTTGCGCGCCGAGGTCGGGGTCGACGTAGCGCTCGCCGACCGCGACGCGGCGGATCGCTTCGATCACCTCGGTGTCGGATGCTCGCTTGGGAACGTAGCCATGCGCGCCCGCGGAGATCGCTTGCCGCACCGGTGTGGGCCCGGTCTGAGACGACACGACGAGCACTCGGCTCTCCGGGGAAGCGCTCAAGACCTCGGGGATCGCTTGGTAGCCGCTCTTCCGCGGCAGGAGCAGGTCGATCAAGACGACGTCGGGCTTGAGGACTCGCGCTCTCGCGACCGCTTGCTCGGCGGTGCCGGCTTCGCCCACCGGCGCGATGCCGGCTTCTTGCTCGAGCCGCAGGCGAAGCGAGGAGCGGAAGACCGCGTGGTCGTCGACGAGGAGGACGCGGATCATGTTCCGTCCCCGGCTGCGACGATCACGGCGCGTGTTCCGCGGGCGGCTCGACGCCGGAGCTCGAGTTTGCCGCCGCAGCGCTCGACGAGACGGCGGCAGAGGCGGAACCCGAGTTGCGCCCCCGTGGCGTATTGATCTCCCGAGGCGAGCCCGACACCGTCGTCGTCGACGACGAGCATGCGTTGATCTCCCTCGGCGAGTGCTGAGACGTGAATCCGCTCCGCGCCGGCCGCGACTGCGTTTGCAAGCAGGTTCCGGAGGACGAGCCGAAGGGCGTCCGGTGGGATCGGGAACTCGCCCGTGACGCTGGCCACGATCTCGATGTGACTGTCTCCGAGGTCGGCGATCGCCCGCTGCACGCAGTCGGCGAGTCGCGCCACACCGGTGGCGGCCTGATCCACGCGCACCGCCTCGAGGATCGAGTCGACGAGTTCGAGTGCGCGCGTCAGGCCTGCGCGTGGATCCTCGCCGCGGAGAGCGGCTAAGAGCGACGACTTCACGTCGTGGGCGACGAGGCCCGCGAAGTCGTCGAGTGCCTCGGTCTTGCGAGCAAGTCGGACGACGTGCTCCGCGAGTTGCTCTTCTGTCGACATTGGTGTTGCGATCGCTTGCATCTGCTCTAGCGTCCAAAGTCGCCTTGAGCGAGGAGCTTTCGGATCGCGTCGCCGGAGAGGTCGGTCTTCGAGATGAAGCCGCTCGCGCCGCTCGCATCCACAAGTTCTGCGAGCTCGCTACCGGATTCCGCCGAGATCAGGACAACCGGCGGCCCGCCGCCCGGAAGCCCCGCGAGCCGACGCGCAACTTCAATACCGCTCTCGGCGCCGAGGTCGATGTCGACCAGCGCGACGTCGGGTCGGAGGGCCAACGCCTCCTCGAGTGCTTCGTCCGATGTGGCAGCGGAGCCGACGACCGTGACCCCGTCCCCAGTGAGGAGCTGCCTGACAGCCTCGAGGAACTCGAGGCTGTCGTCCACGATCAAGCAGGTGAGCGGCGTCATCGCACCACCAAGAGTCGCCGACACCGCCCCTCCCGCGCCAGACGGACAACGGCCGAGTTTGGCCCCACCGTTTCGCTACTAGCACTACCGGCTAGCCGGTAGACGCTCGGCGGCGCGGTTTGCCAACGACGCCCGGACCGCGTAGACCTCGTGGTATGCCCGAAGAGGAGCGCGCGCAACGGGTAGCGATCGCCGACGACGACGTGCTCCTTCGTCAAGGTCTCGCTGCCCTCCTGCGCGAGGGGGGCTACGACGTCGTCGGTCAGGCGAGCGATGCAGCCGGTCTGATCGAGCTCGTCCGGAGGGAGCAACCGGACGTTGCGATCGTCGACATCCGCATGCCCCCGACCCACACGACCGAGGGGCTCAAGGCGGCGCGAACGATCCGCGAAGAGCTGCCGCAGGTCGCGATCCTCGTGCTGTCCGCGCACATCGAGGTCGAGCACGCGATGGATCTGCTCGGTGCGGGCCGCGGTATCGGCTATGTGCTGAAGTCGCGGCTAGCAGACGTCGATGAGCTATGCGACACGCTCGAACGGATCAGTTCGGGCGGGTCCGTCGTCGATCCTTCGCTCGTCGAGGAGCTTGTGCGGGCGCGGCGGGCACGTGACCCGCTCGAAGGGCTGACGGCGCGGGAGCGTGACGTCCTGGCCCTGATGGCCGAGGGCCGCTCGAATGCCGGCATCGCGAGGAGCCTCTGGCTCGCCGAGGGCACTGTCGAGAAGCACGTGAGGAGCATCTTCCAGAAGCTGCAGCTTCGGGGCGCGTCGGACGATCACCGGCGCGTTTTGGCCGTGATCGCGTTTCTCGGCTCGAAGTAGGTCGCGGTGGGCAGGTGGACGGAGAGTGTGGTGCCGCCGCGCGGTGGGCTCGCGATCGAGATCGTTCCGCCGAGGGCCTCAACACGGTCGGTGAGGCCGAGGATGCCGGAGCCGCGGCTCGCGTCGACGCCGCCGATGCCGTCGTCGCGGACCTCGAGCATCAGGCTCCCGTGGTTGTGCGCGGCGATCAGCTGGATGACGTTTGCGTGCGCGTGCTTCGTGACGTTGGTGACTGCCTCGGAGGCGATGTAGTAGGCGGCCGCTTCGATCATCGGCGGCAGCCGCTCGTCGAGGCTCACGTCGACGTCGATCGGAATGGCGGAACGTCGTGCGAGTGCTCTGAGTGCCGGCCCGAGGCCGGCCTCGGTGAGAATCGTCGGGTGGATGCCGCGGGAGACCTCGCGCAACTCGTCGGACGTGTCCTTCAACCCTTCCGCGAGCTCTCCGGCGAGGTCTGGCAGTTCGTCAGGTGACTTTCGTGTCATCGCGCGTGCGCGGAAGGTGAGCGCGATCAGCCGCTGCTGGATTCCGTCGTGGAGATCTCGCTCGATCCGGCGACGTGCATCGTCGGCGGCGGCGACGATCCTCCGGCGCGACGCGGCCAGCTCTGCCGAGCTTTCCGCGTTCCCGATTGCGGTTGCAATCAGTTCGCTGAACCTCTCAAGGCGTTCCTCGGCCTCCGGGGGCAGTTGCTCGTCATCCGAAACGCTCACCACGCCCCACAGACGCCCCTCGACGAAGATCGGACTCGCAACCGTCGAGGCGACGCCGAGACGACTTCCGATCGCGGCGAGCGGCCCCCGTACTGCCGACCAGTCCACCTCGTCGACACGAACGGAGTGACCAGTGCGGAAGACCCGGGCTGAGGCCAGGAGGTCGTCGAGCTCCCAGCGAGACCCGATCGGGATCCCTTCGTTCGCCCTCCCGAGACCGACTGCGACGAGCGCCTGCCCGTCGGGCTCGAACCGGCCCACCGTGGTGATCGACGAGCCGAAGAGTCGACCGATCTCCTCGCCCACCGCTGAGAAGATCGCCTCGGGTCGCACACCTTGGGCGACCAGCGTCGCGACACGCCGCAGCGCAGCCTGCTCGTCGGCGAGCCGCGCAAGAGCGTTGCGCGACTCGGCATTGGCGATCGCTGTCGCCACCAGCTCTGTGAAGGCGGCGATACGGGTCTCGGCGTTCTCAGCCCATGGTTCGACACCGCGAGTCGCGGCCAGCAACGCGCCCCAGAGCTTCCCCTCAACGAGGATCGGCGCCCCGACGGTCGAGCGCAGGCGCAAACGCCGTGCGAGATCCGCTCCTTCACCCTCCGCCTCGGCGTAGCTGTCTATCCGCGCGGGAGTGCCGGTCTCGAAGATGCGGGCGGCGACGCTGTCGCCAACCAGTGGAAACCGTGATCCGATCGGAGGAATAGGTCCGCCGTCGCCGCTCCAGCCGGCAATCGTTGTCCCAGCGCCGTCGTCTTGGAAGACATGCAACGCCGCAACGTCTGCACCAATGAGCTGCCCGACCGCCTGAGTAACAGCCGTGAAGACCTCGCTCGGGGACGGTTGCTGGGCGACAAGTACCGCCACCCGCCGTAGCGCCGACTGCTCGTCCGCGAGTCGGTGGACCTCTGCGCGCGCCTCGGCGTTTGCGACTGCGGTCGCGACAAGCTCGGTGAATTGGCCGAGACGGGTTTCCGACCGTTCGGGAATCGGATCCGGATCGGTCGAGTAGGCGATGATCGCGCCCCAGACCCGGCCCTCGACGGTCAACGGCGCACCGATCGCCGATCGAAAGGCTTGGCTACGCGCCACGCGGGCAGTCTCGCCTTTCAGGCCGCCGTAGTCGTCGAGGCGCGCAGCCCGCTTCGTACGGGCCACCGTCGCAATCACGCTCGGGTCCTTCAGCGACCACGTGGTTCCGGGCGCGACCGGGTACTTGGCCGACGCGGCGATGATGGTCGCGGTGTCGTCACCGTCGAACCGCCCGAAGGCGACCAGCTCCAACCCCAGGAGGCTCGATACCTCGTCGACGACGGACTTGAAGACATGCTCGGGCGTTGCGCCGCCCGCGACGAGGGTCGCGACTCGTCCGAGAGCAGCCTGCTCTTCGCCGAACCGCCGGACCTCGTCGTGCGCCTGCGCGTTCGCGAGCGCCGTCGCGACCAGATCGGTGAACGCGGCAAGACGGTCCTCGGCGCCGGCAGGAAATGGCTCCGCGCGCTGCGTGGCGACCAGCATGACACCCCAGAGTCGACCCTCGACGATGATTGGGGCCGCGATCGACGAGCGCCAGCCATGGCGGCGCGCGATCTCCGAGGCCTCGCCTGAGGCGTCGTCATACCCCTCGACCCGCGCCGGCTTTTCCGTCTCCGCAACGAGCGTCAAGACGTTGCGGCCGCCGAGGACCGAACGGGTTCCCACCGGCACCCCGCCCGGCGATGCGCTCCAGCTTCCGATCGCCGTCGCCGCTCCGTCACCGTCATACCTACCGACGACCGTGATGTCCGTGTCGAGCAGCTTGCCGACCTCCATCGCGACGGCATCGAAGACCTCGCCGGGCGGAGCGTCGCGAGCAACGAGCGTCGCGACGCGCCTCAGCGCAGTCTGTTCCTCCGCCAGCAGGCGGAGGCGGTCGCGGGCTTGACCGTTCGCAATTGCCGTTCCGACGAGCTCCACGAAACCGGCAATGCGGTCTCCGGTGTCGGCCGGCAAGAGCTCGCTCGCCGCCGCACCCACGCAGAGGAGCCCCCAGAGATCGCCCTCGACGAAGATGGGGACACCGATCGCCGAGCGTGACGCACGCTCTCGCATCCGCACCGCGGCCGAGCTCTCGATGTCGGAGTAGTCGTCGATCCGCGCCATTCGCCGGGCTGCGTGAACGCGGACTGCGAGGCTGTCGCCATCGAACGGCCAGCGGCTCCCCACGGGAAAGCCGCTGTCGAACGGGTCCGCCAACACTACGACGGCGTCATCCTCGTAGCGGTTGAGCGTCACCGCCGCGAAGTCGAACTGCTGCCCTACCTCCCACGCGACCGCATTGAACACTTCGCCCGGTGCGGCACCTTTGGCGACCAGCGTGGCGACGCGCCGCAGCGCAGCCTGCTCGTCGGCGAGCCGTGCGAGAGCGTCGCCCGACTCAGCGTTCGAAATCGCCGTCGCGAGGAGCTCGGTGAAGTCGAGCAGCCGCTGCTCCGTCCCGGCCGGTAGCAGCTCCGCGCCCTTCGTCGCGACGGAGATGTGGCCCCAGACCTTGCCGTCGACCACGATCGGCGAGCCCGCGGCCGCACGGATCGACGAGTCGTGCATGGCCACCGCGACGGCGCCGCCGAGGTTGGAGTAGTCGTCGATGCGCGCCAGGCGACCGGTCTCGTGGATCTTCGCGGCGAGGCTCGGGCCGTCCAACGGCCAGCGGCTGCCGACCGGAAAGCCGGGATTGTTCGTCGCCGCGACGACGGTGAACGAGCCGTCCGCGTGGTGGTGACTCAACGTCACCGTTGGAAGGCCGACGACCCGCGCGACTTCGTCGGTGACGGCGCGGCACAACGCGCCGGGGGGCGCGCCCTCGGCCACGAGCGTCGCGACGCGCCGCAGCGCGGCCTGCTCGTCGGCGAGCCGTGCGAGCGCTTCGCGCGCCTCCGTGTTTGCGATCGCCGCCGCGAGCAGCTCCGTGAACTCGGCGAGACGAGCTGCGGTGTCCTCGGGTAGCTGCTCCGTGTTCGACATGACGATCGCTCCCCAAACGCGTCCGGCCACCGTGATTGGGACGCCGACGCTGGAGCGCATGCCGCTGCTTCGGACGGCGTCGCCAATTTCGCCTTCGAACTCGGCGTAGTCGTCGACACGTGCCGGTTCGGCGTGATCGCGTATCAGGCTGAGTACCTTGGCGCCCTCGAGCGGCACACGCACGCCGGTGCGGGAAAGTGGCCCTTGCTTGGGGAACGTGCCGCACACCGTCGCGGTGTCGTCGGACTCGTACCGGGCGACAGCGACGGATGGCGCGTCGACGACGCGGCCGACCTCCTCCGCGACGACGGCAAAGAGCTCGTGAGGCTGGACGCCCTGGGCGACGAGCGTGGCAATGCGGCGCAGCGCAGCCTGCTCGAACGTGCTTTCACGACGCTCTTTCAGGTTGCGGCGGGATCGCGCCTTGCTCGAGTGTCGGATCACGGCCCTCCCGGCGGATGACCCCCACGCCGAGCCGTACCAGCGGCTCTTCGGCAGCGTAGCCAAGTTTCGTTCGCCAGCATCAATCGCGGGACTTGGCGAGGCTGCGCAGCGCCCGTTCGGTGGTGGGCTCGTGGTCGAGCACGAGCAGGTCGATCAGCGTGGCAACGGCGGACGTGCCGGAATGGCGAGGATGGCGAACGCACCGAAAGTGCACCGACAGCGAAGACGGAACGGCTGCTCAGCTCCAGCCGCACGATCTGAGCTTCGTCGTAGCGGCGCACCTGGGCCGCCACGACTGCGCGCGGGTCAGGCACATCGGTCGTAAGGCGAATGTCCGCCGACGAGGTTCCAGAAGGCACGGGCCATCGGGACCGTTCACGTCGCCGGCGACGGTACAACGAGCACCGGCCGACGGGCGTGCTCGGCGACGTCGTGGGAGACGCTTCCCTGCACCAGCTCGCTGAGCCCAAGGCGTCCCTCGGAGCCGAGCACGATCACCTCGGCGTCGATCTCGTCCGCGACTTTGACGATTCCCCGCCACGGTGGTGTGTCGACCTCGGCCCGGGCCTCGGATTCGAAGCCGGCCTGACGTGCGAGCGCGGCTCCGGCCTCCGCTTGCGCGAGCGTCCCCTCGAAGACGGCGCGACTGACATCGGCGGCGCCCGAGCCGGCTGCGGCGTAGGTCTCGGCGACCACGTCCAACGGGCCGACGTCCACGACGACCGCTCGGCGGCCTGCGAGCAAGCTCCCAGCGATGATGACCGCGTGCCTCGCGCTGGCGGAGCCGTCGTAACAGATGAGGATCGGGCCCTGGCTCACGATTCGATGCTCACTCGCCGGGGCCGGGCGGGAGCCGGTTGCGGGTTGGGTGGCACGATCAGGACCGGGCGCCGCGCGTGCTGAGCGACCGCGTTCGAGACGCTTCCCTCGAAGAGCTCTCGGACTCCGTGCAGCCCGCGTGAGCCGAGCACGATCACCGCTGCATCGAGGTCGTTCGCGACCTCGACGATGGCCTCCCACGTCGGCGCTGCGACGCCGGCGCGTGGTGTTGCTGCGAAGCCCGCTTTCTCGGCCCGCCGAGCGCCTACGCGAGCAGTGCGGAGCGCGTCGTCCAAGTTCTCGTCTTCGAACGCTTGCCCCGCCACGACCGGGGAGAACGCGGCGATGCTCTCCGTTTCGGTCAAGACCGGCCCCACATCGAGCACAACGGCGCGGCGTGGCGAGAACAACGCGCCTGCCGCCTCGATCGCGCGGTCAGCCTCGTCCGAGCCGTCGTAGCAGATGAGAATCGGGTTGTCTGACATCAGGCCTCCTGATCGTTTTCCACCGATCGTGGCGCAGCCGTGTCGAACCGGCATCAGCCGAACGCCGGAGCCTCTGCGCAGTCTCCGCAGCTGATCGGACGCTCCTCGGACGCCCGGCGCGGCTGTTGCGAGGAACCTGCGGGTATGGCGAAGCCGAAGCATGAGAGCCCTCGCGAGCAGTTGCGCGAGCTCGAGCACACCGCCGCCGTGGGTGAGAGCGAGAAGACGCCCTGGATCCTGCTCGGCCAGACGTGGGTCATCACGTCGATCCTGGTGCTCGGGGTTCTCATCCTCTCGGCGATTGCCTACGGGCTCGCGACCTGACGCCGCCGCCGAGGAGGAGTGGCCTAACTGCTGCTCCGGGCTTCGCGCTGGACCGACTCTGCGAGCAAGAGTCCGACGGCGAGCGGCAGCAGCCACCACGCCGAGCCGCCGTGGTGGGCGAGCAGCCACGTCAGGCCGAGCGCGGCGGCCAGGCCCGCGGCGACGCGCCAGTCGTCGCCGACGATGAAGTCCCACCAGAAGCGGAAGAACGCGCCGATGTATCTCATGCGCGGGCCGTCGCAGGCCTCAGTGCAGTCCGCCGGCGGCGTAGCCGGCGTGTGAGCGCGATCGAGAGTAGTCCGAGGAACGCGATGAGGCCGAGGATCGCGACATCGCCGCCGGGCCACTCGACCCCGGCTCCCTCGCCGCCCCAGAAGATGCCAAAGCTCGTGAGCAGCACGCCCACGACGAACTTGAGGGTGTTCTCGGGGACGCGCTCGAGCGGGCCGCGCACGACCAATCCGACGGCGACGACGACCACGACGGCCGCGGCGCCGGCCGCCGCTGCGAGCCCGAGGCGTCCCTGCGTGCTGCCGAAGGTGATGACGATGAAGGTCACCTCCAGCCCTTCCAGCAGAACGCCCTTGAACGCAACGGTGAACGAGTACCAGTCGAGGCGTTTCGGAGCCGCGGGCGATGCAGTTCCTGCCTCCTTACGTTCGCGCGTGAATGCGGCGCCTTCATCGTGCAGCGGCTTGTAGCCGCTCGCGCGCAGAATCGCCTTGCGGAGCCACTGCAGGCCGAACGCCAGCAACAGCGCGCCGACCACGAAGCGGAGCGTTCCGATCGGGATCAGGCGCAGGGCCGGACCGAGCACGGCCACGATCGCCGCCAGCACGATCGACGCCGCGCCGACCCCGATGAGGGTGGAGCGCCAGCCGCGCACGACTCCGACGGCGAGCACGATCGTCAGCGCCTCGACTGCCTCGACGGCGCTGGCGACGAACGTGGTGAGGAACAAGAGGATGTTGGAGCTCATCAGGTGCCTGCCGTACCTTCGCCCTCCGGCGGGTCGGTTGAAATCGGCGAGGTCACTGAGGCTGTGCGGAGACTTCGCACGGATCCATACCTGCGGCGGAACAGCACGTAGGCGATCCCACCGGCGGGAAGCGGCAGCCAGTAGGAGGCCAGGCGATACACCAGTGTGGCGGCGACCGCATCCGACCCGGAGACACCGGCCAGCGTCAGCGTGCCGACGAGCCCCGCTTCGACGAAGCCGACGCCGCCCGGTGTGAGCGGGATCAAAGCGAGCAGCCCAGCTGCGGCGTACGCGAACAGTACGAGGGACGGCGTCGGATCGGCGCCGACCGCGCGCAGCGCGCAGAGCAGGGCGAGGTAGTCGAATCCCGTGTTTGCGGCGGCGGCCAGCACGGCCCGCTGCCATTGCCCGCCGACGGTCGTGCGGATGAAGTCGCGAGCGCCGATGAGCTCCTGTGGGAGGTCGCGCACGGGCCGGCGTCGCCGGACGGTCGAATTGAGCAGCCACTCGAGACCCCGGCCGGCAATCTCGAGCGGAGGGTCGGTCACAAACGCGGCGACACCGGCGCCGACCAGCAGCACGAGGACGCCGAGCCCGAGATAGGCAGCCATAACGAGGCCGCGATCGATCGGCGCGCCGCCGAGGATCGCCGGGAGCGCGAGCACCGGCAGCGCGAGCCTGGTCCCGATCTGCAATCCCGTCGAGGCTGCGAACGCCGCAGCGGCATCGCCGGTGTCGACACCGGCTCGACGCAGCATCGCCGCGGAGAAGGCGGTGGACACCGCACCGCCGCCGGGCAGGATTCGGCCGACGGCGTTCCCGCTCAGCTGCGCTGTCGCCACCGGGAACCACGCACGGACGTGGAGGGCGATTCGATCGACCTCCCACAGGCAGACGAAGCTCGCGGTCTCGCACACGATGACAAGGACCGCGAAGGGCCAGTCGAGATGCGAGAGGGACCGCCACGACGCGAACACCGCGAGCACGCTCGGGAGCAGGAAATAGAGCGACACGCCGGCGATTCCGACGAGAGCTCCCGAACGCGCGTTACGCCTCCACATGCTGCAAGTCTCGCCCAACCCGTCCGCCGACGCATCGGTCGGATTCCGCAGACGCTGTCGTCTTTCCGCAGCACGTCAGCGATCTTGCCGATGCCACATCTCCGGCCTGCGCGCAGAGTGCGGAGCATGATTCCGCTCTCCGATGGATTGCGCGCGCTGCGATTCCCGATCGTGAACGTCGCGCTCATCGTGGCGAACTTCGCCGTCTGGATCTTCTACGAGCTACCGCACCTGAACTCGTCGATCTTTCACGCGTCGTTCTACCCCTGCACCGTCAGCGGTGCCTGCCATGGACCTGAGCCGTGGGGCGTCAGCTGGATCACCTCGATGTTCATGCACGGAAGCTGGGATCACATCCTTGGCAACATGATCTTCCTGCTCGTCTTCGGGAAGAACGTCGAAGACGCGTTCGGCCATGTCAGGTACCTGGCGTTCTACTTCGCCGGCGGCTTCGTCGCGACAATGACGCAGACCGCGATAACGCTGCTGTTCGGGTCGGCTGCAGACGGCCGTGTTCCGAATCTCGGCGCAAGTGGCGCGATCGCAGCCGTGCTCGGCGCGTATTTCGTGCTCTATCCCAAGTCGACTGTGCGGGGGCTCGTCGTAATCTTCCCCGTGCAGCTTTCCGCCTGGTTCTTCCTCGGATTCTGGTTCCTCTACCAGCTCTTCGAGGCGAACTTCGGGCTTTTCGGGGCCCGGGCGAATGGCGGCGGCGTCGCATTCTTCGCGCACGTGGGCGGCTTCATCTTCGGTGTCATCGTCGCGTCGGCGCTGACCAGCGTGGGACGAGTTGCACCTCAAAGCGTCGACACCGGCTTGCGTGCGCCGGCGTAGCAGTCGCGCACCGACCGAACAAAAGGAGCATCACGATTCTCCACCAGACCGCAGAAGCCGATATAGGCTCGAACGTCGTGCGCGTGTTCAAGTTCTCCGCTGCCGCGAAGTGGGTGCGCGGCCTCGAGCTGCGGGCCGACGACGAGCCGGGCTTCTGGGAGGGCTACGGCTACCACAACTACGGTGACCCGTGGACAGAACAGCGGTACGCGGGCGACTGACGTGGCGCCACGCTCGCGTCGTGGAGCTGATCGACGAGACGGCCGACGTACGGAGCATCGTGCTGGACCCGCCTGACTGGCCCGGACATCAGGCCGGCCAGCACGTCGACGTGCGGCTGACCGCCGAGGACGGCTACCAGGCTCAGCGGAGCTATTCGATCGCATCGGCGCCCGAGGACAACCACCTCGTGCTCACTGTCGAACGCCTCGCGGACGGCGAGGTCTCCCCGTACCTCGTGGGCGAGCTCCGCGTGGGCGACGAGCTCGAGCTCCGCGGGCCGATCGGCGGCTACTTCGTGTGGGACGTCTCCCTCGGCGGCCCGCTGCTGCTCGTCGGCGGTGGCTCGGGCGTCGTGCCGCTGCGGGCGATGCTGTTCCACCGAGCCGCGCTGCGCAGCGCGGTTCCGGTCCGGCTGCTGTACTCGGCCCGAACGCTCGCAGACGTGATCTACCGGGAGGAGCTCATCGGAGTCGAGGCCGACCACCAGGGCGCCGACATCCGGATCACGCTGACCCGAGAGCAGCCGAACAACTGGCACGGCTACACGCGGCGGATCGATCGCTCCTTGCTCGAGGAGGTCGCGTGGGGGCCGTCCGAGAGGCCCCTCACCTACGTGTGCGGCCCGACCGGGCTCGTCGAGGCGGTCGCGTCCGCGCTCGTGGAGCTCGGACACGATCCGAGCCGCATCAAGACCGAACGGTTTGGGCCGACGTGATGACCGTGCTCGACGGCAACGCGATCGCCGGGCAGCTGTACGCCGTCTTCGGCGGGGAAATGACGACGGTCGCAGGCGTCTGCGCCTCCTGCGGCGCGAGGCATCAGCTCGGTGAGCAACGCGTGTATCTGCGCGGTCCGGGAACTGTCGTGCGCTGCAAGAGCTGCGAGAGCATCGTGGCCGTGCTCGTCGAGATCCGTGGCTGCACATGCGTCGATCTGCGAGGTCTCGCGGAGATCGAACTGCGACGATGACGGGCCGGCAGCGGTTGACATTGTTCACCGCGATCCTTGGCTCGGCAGTCGTGACGATCGACAGCTCCGTGATCAACGTCGCGTTGCCGGCGATCGCGCGCGACCTCGGCGGCGGGCTGTCGGCGCAGCAGTGGGTATCGAACGTCTATCTGCTGTCGCTCGGTTCGCTGATCCTGATCGGAGGATCGCTCGGTGACATCTACGGCGAACGCCGTGTATTCGAGATCGGTGTCGCAGCGTTCGGCGTCATCTCGATCGCCTGCGCGCTCGCACCGACGATCGGCGTTCTGATTGCGGCTCGCGCGCTCCAAGGTGCAGCCGGTGCGCTCGTCACGCCGTCGTCGCTGGCGATCATCGTCGGCGCGTTTGCCCCGAAGGAGCGCGGGGGCGCCATCGGATCGTGGACCGCGTGGGGCTCGATCGCGGCGATCATCGGTCCGCTCGCCGGCGGCCTGATCGTCGACCAGGTCTCCTGGCGGTGGATCTTCGTCGTCAACGTCCCGCTCGTCGCCTGCACACTGGTGTTGATTCGCGCGGCAGTGCCTGCAGGCACGGCGACGGTCAAGCGGCGTGTCGATTTCGTCGGCGCCGGCCTGTGCGCGGTCGGCCTCGGAGGCGTCGTGTTCGCGCTGATCGAGGAGCCACATCGCGGTTGGCGCAGTCCCGTGATCGTCATCGCACTGCTCGGCGGCATCGTCTCGTTCGCCTCGTTCCTGGTGTACGAGCGTTACGCGCCGGAGCCGATGCTCAAGCTCGAGCTCTTCACGCATCGGAATTTTGCGGTCGGCAACGTCGAGACGCTGTGCATGTACGCCGGGCTCTCGATCCTCTTCTTCTTCCTGACGATCTACCTGCAGGAAGTTGCCGGCTACAGCGCGCTGAAGAGCGGCCTGACCACGCTGCCGGTGACGTTGGTGATGTTCATGCTCTCCCGCTGGTTCGGCGCACTCGCCGACCGATACGGGCCACGTCTCTTCATGGGCGCCGGTCCGATGATCGCAGCAGCAGGCATCTTGCTCCTCGCGCGCGTCGGCAGGCACGTCTCGTACGCAACGGACTTGTTGCCGGCGCTGCTCGTCTTCACGGTCGGTCTCTCGATGACGGTCTCACCGCTCACGGCGACGGTACTGGCCGACGTCGACGAGAGCGATGCAGGCATCGCGTCGGCGATCAACAACCAGGTCGCGCGTGTCGCAGGGCTCATCGGTGTGTCGGTGATCGGAGTCGTCGTCGCAGGCACGCTCGTCGGCGGGACCTTCGCGGTCAACGAAGCGTCCGTCCGTGCCTTCCACATGGCGATGGTCGTCTGTGCGGTGCTCGTGGCTGCGGGAGGGGTCGTGGGAGCGATCGGAATCGTCGACCCACGGCGCGCCGTCAACGCTTCAGACTGCCCAGGCGGACAACTGGTCGGCGCCCCGAAGCCTGTGGCAGCGGCGGTTCGGTGACTGCGGCGCGTTCGCGTTCGCACGGGGCGTAATCGGCCTGGCGGCCGCGGCCGGTTCTTCGAGATGTCATGACCCGCTTTTCCCCGGCGGGTCAGCGCACGTTCGACGACGGAACGTGTGCGCAGAGTTGACGCAAGCGATCCGTCGTTCTCCGGATGTCCCTTCGCCGTGTCTGCACCACCATGTATGGAGTGATGAAACGGCTTGCAGAGCGGGATGCGAAGGCCAGGAAGCACCGATGGTGATCAGTCCGTGGGACCTCGCACGCCTGCTCAAGCCGATCGTCAAAACGACACCCCGACGTCGCCGGGCCGGACGCCTGCCCTGGCTGATCAGCGTTTTTCCCGCTGCCAAACGGCCCGGCGCTCGTCAGGGTTCTTCCGTGACGTCCGATGACGCGCGGGGCGCCGCATGATGCAGCTCACCGCCGGGCGGTCGATGGTTGTGATCTCGTGCGCAGCGTGGCTGATGGTGCGCGCCGGCACCGCGAAGAAGCGGCTCGAAGTCCGCACGCGCCCACGTTGCGCGTCATGCGGACGGCGGCTCTCTGGAACGACCTGTTCCTGCACGCAACCGTAGCGAGCGTTGGCGTGGGCGGATTGCGAGAACTCCGTGTGCGGTCGGCCGTTCCGCGGATGCGGAGTGGACGCCCCGCCGGGATGCTGGACGGCAACCGAAAAAGGGAGTCGAGATGTCCCAAAGGAATCGGACGCGCATATCCGTGTCGAAGGCACTGCAGACGCTGGCGTTGCTGTCGGTCGCCCGGCGCATCGGCTTGCGCCGTGGCCGCAAGCTGCTGCTGCTCGCCGCGACGGGGTACATCGACGAGCAGCGAAAGCGCAGCCACCGTCGCTGATCGAACGGTTTCGCGGGGGGCTTCGGCTCCCCGGCGAACCGTCTTCCTCTCAGGGAAACGGCAGGTGGCGCTCGATCTGCTCGGCGGTGTGGAGTAGCCAGCTCTCCTCGAGGACAACCGGATCAGTGCCTCCGGGGGACAGCGCCGCCCACACAACCAGCGTGTCCCAGACCACGAGCGCACATCGCGTATCGAGCGCATACACCGCGCGGAGCGCGTCGGCGCGGCGCGCGGTCTGGCCGAGCTCGTCCTCGCCGGGCCATCGGGCGCTGAGCAGCGGCTCTTCAACGATTCGTACCGGCCTCCCGGCGCACGCGAACACCCCAGTCTCACGCGCCGCCGAGGAAGGGGCGGTGACACATAGATCGATCGGCCGCGGTGACGACCACGCTGCTTGCGCTGCCGCGAGCGGCTCGGTGGCGGAGACGAACACGAATGTCCGATCCGGAAGCACTGCCTCGCCCCGATGTCGGAGAATCGACACGGCACAAGTTTCGGTTGGACGGACGAGGAGCGAATCGGCAGTCCCGCTGAGCCGTTGCGGAGAACTCGCGACCAGGCACGCAGACGTTTCCCCGCAGCGGCTCGGTGATCTCACCGATGCCGGGCGCCCTCTGTGCAACGACAGTGTCAGCGTGGCTGCTGTACCCGAGGAACACGCGCGCCGCCGCGTTTCGCCCGCGCCCGTGACGCAGTCGCCGGTGTCGATCGCGCCGCGTACGCTGATTACCTTCATTCTGCTCAGCGCCGGTGCGCTTGCGCTCGGTTCGCTGGTCATCGCGGTCCGCTCGGTCCTCATTCAGCTCGTGGTTGCGATCGTGCTTGCGATGGCGCTCGAGCCGCTTGTCAGGACCTTCGAGCGGCGGGGTGTTCGTCGCGGCGCTGCTGTCGGGATCACGTTCGGACTCGTGGCGGCTGCGCTGCTTGTCTTTGCGTATCTCTTGTTCCAGCCGCTGGTCACCGAGCTCGAAGGGTTCGCGAACGATCTGCCGCGGCTCCTGCGCGAGCTGACGCACGGGCGCGGCCGGCTCGGGTTCCTCGAGGCGCGCTACCACGTCGTCGAGCGGGTGCGCGCCGCGGTCAAGGAGCACGGTGTCACAGGCGCCACCGGTCAGACGCTGGGCTTCGCGACAAACCTGGTGCAGACCGGCGGAGCGATCGTCTTCATTGCGTTCTTGACGCTGTTCGTCCAGCTTGGCGGACGGCAATGGTTCGACAGCCTTGTGGGTTTCGTGCCTGGGGCACACCGCGAACGGGTCCGGCGGATGGGGTCCGGTGTGTCGCGCGCGGTCGGCGGTTACGTAACGGGCAATGTGCTGATCAGCGTCGTCGCGGGAACAGTCGCAACCCTTGTCCTCCTTGCGACACACGTCCCGTATCCGGTGCCGCTCGGCCTGCTCGTCGCGGTCTTCGACCTGTTGCCGCTCGTCGGCGCGACGATCGCCACCGTGATCGTCGGGTCGGTCGCGTTGACACAGGGGATCACCACCGCGGCGATCGTGGTCGGCGCGATGATCGTCTACCAGCAGATCGAGAACAACACGCTGCAACAGCTGGTGTACCACCACACCGTCCAGTTGTCCGCGCTCGCGATCTCGGTCAGCGTTGCTGCCGGGGCCGAGCTCGGCGGAGTTCTCGGAGCACTGCTTGGCATCCCGGCCGCCGGAGCGCTCAAGGTCGTGTTCGGCGAGTTCGCCGCCTGGCGGCAGGGCGAAGCGGAAACGACCTAGCGAGTTCACAACCGATAGGTGGCACTGATGAAACGCGACGTGATTCTGTTCTGCTACGACGGCTCCGCCGAGGCGAAGCGCTCGATGGAGAGCGCAGCCGACCTGCTCAACACGCGTGACGCCGTCGTCGTCGACGTCGGATCGTTCCTCACGGGAGCAGAGAGCCTCGCTGCGCTCTCGCCGGGCGTCGACGTGCCCACGTTGGAGCAGCTGAACCGGGATGCGGCGCTCGAACGCGCCGAGGACGGGGTGGCCTACGCGCGGCGGTTCGGCTTCGACGCAACCGCCCGCCAGATGCTTGCCGACCCTGCCTGGGAAGGCATTTTGGAGGTCGCTGACGATGTTGACGCCTCGGTGATCGTCGTCGGGTCACGCGGTTCAAGGGCGCCAAGGAGTTGATCGAGCACGGCTTTTCGCGCGCACTCACGGAGCACGCGAGCCGGCCCGTGCTCGTCGTCCCGCCGACCCCGTAAGTACGGATGCGGCTCAGGCCGTCTGCGAAGCAGACTTCGCGGCGGCCCGCCGTTTCTTCGCCTGGGCCGACGCCGACTTGAGAAGCGCTTCGCCGTTCTTCCAGCCGAACACGGCCGGTACGAGGATCAAGGCGACGAGAAAGTTGCACGCGGTGCCGAAGAAATGCTGACCGACCGCGAACGCCGCCGCGGTTTGGGCGTCGGCGTAGTGCGCGAGCGCAACCACGCTCATCGCCTCGTTCAGCCCTGCACCGCCCGGAGTGACCGCCGTGCCGCTTGCGATCGAGTTACCGCCGATCACGTGCATGATCGAGTCGAACGTCACCGGAATCGTGAACGCGACCAGGAAGACGGCAGTCCCTGCGAGCTTGGCGGAGTAGCCGCCCAGGCTCGGAAGGAGAACGCCCAGGAGGTAGGCACGCCGCGACTGGAGGATCGCTCCGCCTTGCTTCGCCTCTTCCCACTGTCGCCGGAGCTTCGGCCAGAACGCCCGCACGACGAGCACGGCGACCAGGACGATTGCGGCGACCAGCGCGGCGATCAGGACGGGGTGGGAGGAGCGACCGCTGAGGCCGCGCGAAAACGACCCCGGAACGGAAAGGAAGAGGTAGCCGTAGACGAGGGCTCCGAAGACTGTGAACGCCGCTTTCTGGACGACCATGCCCGCGAGGACGCCGGCGAAGGTGGCGGTCGGGATCACGGCGACGAAGAGGTAGAGCATCACGACGGTGCCGAGGCCGGCGGGAAGGACGCCGTTGAGGGCAACGCCCACCGCATATGCCGTGAGCACGGGGGCGAACGGAACATGGACCTCGTGGTAGGCGGCTCGCAACACGAAAAGCCAGGTCGTCGCGGTCAGCGTCGTTTGCAGCACCTGGATCGCAAGGGCGGCGATCAAGTAGGCGGGCGGGACCGACCCGAGCGTGCCCCACAACCCGGCGATCCAGCCGCCGACGTCGACGCCGAGCCGGTCGAGCAGCACGACCGCGGCGGCTGCACCGAGGATCCAGCCCGCCACCTTCGCGATTCGGTGCAGCCGAGAGTCGTCACCGATCGGGCTGACGATGTTCGAGACGGTGGCCTCCCCCTAGATCGGCGCCGAGCTGAGCACGACGGCGCGGAACGCAGATGCGGTTCCGGCCGCAACGCCGGGGACGAAGGCGTGCCAGAAGTGGAAGTCGGCGGCGAGCCGCACGACGCGCGCTGGAGCCGGCGCGTCCGGGCGGTCGAACAGCAGCCGGTCGACCGAGGTCGCGTTCTCTGCGCAGACCGAGAAGTTGACGCCACCGTCGACAACATGGGCGCCGACCGGATGCGACCGGCCCGGTGAGGATGCGATCGTCGACATCACCGCATGATTAACCGTCGTCCTGCAGGCCGGCATCGGCGCCTCAACTGAGCGGCTGCGGAAAAGCCGTCAGGCAGGCGCTGTGGGTAGGGGATCGTGCTCGCGGGTCGGCTGCCGAGATGGCCCAACGTGCGGTTCGATCGGCTTGAAACGGTGCGGGATTCCCGCACGTGTTCAGAGCACTCGCCGATTCAGCTTGATGCTCGCGCGGTGAGATTAGGAGCTGTCAATCGCAAGACGGAGGTCGTTCGATGAGCAGCTTGTTCCAGCAAGCCGAGCAGATGGCGGAGACACAACTGACCAAGGTGAGGTGGGCGCTCGGTCTGAGCGGCGCTCTTTCCGTTGCCCTGGGCGTTGTGATCATCGTCTGGCCCGGCATCAGCTTGTTTTCGCTCGTGATCGTTTTTGGTGCGTTTGCCTTCGCCCGGGGCATTGTGCAGTTGGGCATTGCGATCAGCGGCGGGATCCCGACTGGGCGCGGCTGGCTCGCGTTCTCGGGCCTTGCCGGCATCGCGGTGGGTGTGCTCGTCTTCCTCGACACGGGCATGTCGGCGCTCGCTCTGCTCTACGTGATCGGTGCGTACGCAATCGTGCTCGGAGCGATCGCATTCGGTAGTGCCTTCGTCCTCCCGCTCGACGGCGGCGACAGCCTGCTGCTCGCCTTTACGGGGCTCATCTCGATCCTCTTCGGGGTCGTGATCTTCGCGAAGCCCGGCGACGGTGCGGTTGTCTTGCTCTCCCTCATTGCGGCGTACGCGCTGATCATCGGAGTCTCCGAGCTCGGAGTCGCGATCGGCGGAAAGCGTCTCTTCGCTTCCGCGGCCAAGCGTGTGTCCGCTCCCGCCAAAGTGCAGACGTCGCACTGATCGGCGGATCCAAAATGCAAACGGACGAAGGAGTGTCATGAAGCTGGTTCGCCTCGCTGCTGTCGCGACAACGGTCGCCCTCACGGGAGCCCTCGTCGTCGCGGTGGCCACCGCTCGATCCAATGCACACCCGAAACTGATCGGGACCGTGGGCAAGAACGACGCCTACAAGATCGCGCTGACGACATCGACCGCGCACGTCGTCAAGAGCCTTGCGGCAGGGACGTACACGGTGGTGATCCACGACGATTCGTCGATCCACAACTACGAGCTGAATGGTCCTCACGGCAAGTCATGGACATTCACTTCTGTGCCGTTCATGGGAACGAAGACGTTCACGCTCAAGCTCGCCGCAGGTGCATACAAGGCGTACTGCGCCCCGCACGAGTCGATCATGTTCCAGCACTTCTCGGCTAGGTAGTCGCCTCGGTCGGGCTCGCGGCGCCGGCTCAAACGTGCCGCGAGCGCGACCTCGAGGATCGGCAACGTCGTTGCTTCTGTCCTGGTCATCCGCTCGGCGAATCAACCGGTCCCGGGTCACAGTTCGATTTCCAGTCACCGACCGAGAAGGCTCGCCACGATGTTGATCGTCAACGCGACGATGGTCGTCCCGAAGACGTATGACAGAAGCGCGTGGTGGATCGCCGCACGACGCAGTCGCCGGGCAGTCAGCGCCGTGTCGGAGACCTGGCTCGTCATGCCCACCGTCAGGGCCACGTAGGCGAAGTCGAGGTAGCGCGGCGGGTCGCTCTCGTTGAAGTCGATGCCACCGACCGGCTCGCTGTAGTAGAGCCGTGCGTAGCGAAGTGCATACACCGTGTGCACGGACGCCCACGCGAGCACGACGCTTCCCACGGCGAGCACGATCAACAGGGCGCGGCCGGCTCCTGTTGTGTCCCCGGCTTCAACGAGAGTGAACGCCACCGTGACAAGGCTGGCGATGCAGGCGCCGATCAGCGCCGCCTCGCTTGCGGCTCGCGACGCATCTTCGGCCTGGGCCGAGAGCGCCGTTGCAGCCGCGTCTTTGCCAGCCACCGTCGACCACACCCAGACGAGGAACACCGCAGCGGCCGTATCCCATCCGGCGAGGATTGCGACCGATGGCAGCGCGCCGCCGCCGAGGGCTGCGAGCGAGGCGGCCGCCCCCGCCGTCAATCCGACGGTGGCTCGCCGGGCAGCGAGCCCCGAGTGGTCGTGCAGGCCCGGCGCAGGTGGCGCGTTCATGGACGACCCTCCGGGTCTCGAGTGGACGGTTGGACTGTCGTGATGAGGGGTCGTTGCTGAATCGGCGAGACCGCCGACCGCGTGCGGGAACCCCGCATCCGCGGGCTGACCCGGACGACGTGCCCCACGGCGAGCTTTCCGCAACCGGTCAGCGCTCCCGCTGATGCGGAAACGTGTTGAGCTCACGAAACTCTCAGCCATGATGTCAACGAACCCGCAAATCATCGACCTTGCGGAGCGCCACTCGAACGACCTCGATGTCGTGCTCATGTGGGGTAGAGAGTCCGGCCGCCTGTGGGTCAACGTGACTCACAGGTGCAGCGGTCGAGTGGCGAGAATCGACGCGACGCCGGTCAACGCCCTTGATGTGTTCAACCACCCTCTCTTCTATGCGCCAGCGGCGGCGTGATGCGCATGACCTTGGAACAGTCGTTCTCCGCGATCTCAGCGGCAGCTGCCGCGTGGCTGATGATCCGCGCCGGCACGGCGAAGAAGATGCTCGTTGTGCGAACACCGGCCCGTTGCGCGTCGTGCGGCAGGCGCCGCACGAGACGTGGCTGCCCCTGCAGCACGCCCGAGTAGGCGACATCACCCCATGAGCGCATCCGACGTCACGACCAAGACGAGCCCGAAGGGAGTCGCGAATCCCGCTCTGCTCGAGCATGCGCGCGAGCGTGCGCTGAGCGTCGAGAACCGCGTCGCCGATCGCATCACCGCCTTCAGCGGCTCGATGCGCTTCGTCTACATCCACGCAATCTGGTTCGCCTGCTGGATCGGGTTCGGCGTGGAGCCGTACCCGTACGGGCTCTTGACGATGATCGTCTCGCTCGAGGCGATCTTCCTCTCCACGTTCGTGATGATCAGCCAGAACCGGGCGGACGCGAAACGCGAGGTAATCGCGAACCAGCAATTTGCCATGGTCAAAGACGAGGATCAACAGAACCAAGAGCTGCTGAAACTCTCGCAACAGATCCTCGAACTGACCAAAGCGGTGCATGAGTACGCGTCCGCATCCTCCCGCACGAGTGGGGGCGCCGCCGGCGCCGCGGATCCGCGTTGAGCGTGGCCACGCCGCTTCCGTGCCTTGGCGCTCGGGTGCTGATCGTCGACGATGACGACGCGGCACGCTTGATCCTTTCGCTGGTGCTCGAAGGCGCCGACTCGATTCGGCATTGCGCCGTTATCGCAACCGATCGGCGATCGAGCCGATTGCGTGCCCACAACCTTTGACGAGAGTGCCATTACAACCCAATTGGAGGTCAGACATGGCTACGTCCACAAGGCGCGTCGTTCTCGAGCCGGCCGCGCAGGCTGTCGCAGATGCAAATGGAAAGCCCCCGTACTTGTTCGAACTGGGGCCTGAGGAAGGGCGCAAGGTGCTCGACCACGTCCAGGGCGGCGACGTCTACGCGCCGTATGCCGTTGCGGCCGATCTTGTTGTGCCGGGAGGGCCGAACAGTGAGGTGCCCGTGCGCATCGTGCGCCCAGAGGGGGATCGTGAGCTGCCGGTCATCCTCTACATCCACGGCGCCGGTTGGGTGTTTGGCGACAAGGCCACGCACGATCGCCTGATTCGCGAGCTTGCAGTCGGCGTGGATGCGGCCGTTGTCTTCCCCGACTACCACAGGTCGCCGGAGGTTCGGTATCCCTCGCACATCGAGGAGTGCTGGACCGTCGCGCGCTGGGTCGTCGAGCACGGCGCGGCGCACGGCCTCGACACCTCGCGCATTGCCGTCGCGGGTGACAGTGTCGGCGGGAACATGTCGGCGGCCCTCACCCTGCTCGCAAAGGAGCGTGCAGGCGTCGAGTTCGCAGCACAAGTCCTCTTCTACCCAGTGACGGATGCGTCCTTCGACACGCCGTCATACCACGAGTTTGCGGAGGGCTACTTCCTCCGTCGCGACGGTATGCAGTGGTTCTGGGATCAGTACACGACCGACGAGAGCCAGCGCGACGAGATCACGGCGTCGCCGCTGCGGGCCACGGTCGAGCAGCTGGCGGGATTGCCGAAGGCGCTGGTGATCACCGGTGAGGCAGACGTACTCCGGGACGAAGGCGAGGCGTACGCAGCCAAGCTCCGCGCCGCCGGCGTCGATGTCCTCGCCGTTCGCTACGAGGGCATCGTCCATGACTTCGTCATGCTCAACGCGCTTCGTGAGACGAACGCGGCGGGCGCTGCGATTGCCCAGGCCACGTCATTCCTGCGTGCCGCTCTCGGCACGGACCGGCCTGAAGAGGAGTGAGTCGCACCTGATCTTCGCTCAGGAAGGATGTGAGAGATGGCCACGCCGGCCGCAGACCGCGCGACGGCCGCAGTCCCCTCTCCGTCAGCTGTTCGAATCCTGAATCGAGAGCTCTCGGAGCTGAGCCTGAGCGAGCGGGTTCTCGAGCTCGCAGGCGATTCGAAGGAGCCCCTTCTCGAGCGCGTGAACTTTTCGGCGATTGTCGCGGGCAACCTCGATCAGTTCTTCATGATTCGCGTCGCGGGGCTCTTGGAGCAGGTCGCGGGGGATATCGACGTTCGCTCGGCCGATGGGTGCTCACCGGCCCAGACGCTCGCCGCCATACGTGATCGCATCCTCGGCGTTACTCGCGTCCAGTCGAAGCTCTGGGCGGGCGAGCTCTTCCCGGCACTTGCAGCCAAGGGGATCGAGATCGGCTCGGTGGAGTCGCTGTCGAGACTCCAGCTTGCGGCGCTCGGGCGGCGCTTCGAGCACGAGATCTTTCCGGTGCTGACGCCGCTCGCGGTCAGCTCGGGGCAGCCGTTTCCTTTCATCTCGCCTCTCTCGCTCAGCCTTGGTGTGCTCGTCCGCGATCCGGAGACCAAGGAGAGGCGTTTCGCCCGGGTGAAGGTGCCGGAGAGCCTTCCGCGGTTCATGCGCGGGGCGCCGGGCGGCGCCTTGCTGCCGCTCGAGAGTGTGATCGCGCACTTCCTCCCGCAGCTCTTCCCCGGGATGCAGATCGAGGAGCGTGCGTTCTTCCGCGTCACCCGCGATGCGGATTTCGCGGTGTCGGACGAGGCGAACGACCTGCTCGAAGCGCTGCAGAGCGAGCTCCGTCGGCGCCGCTTCGGCGACGTCGTGCGACTCGAAATCTCGGATTCGATGTCTGATGCGATGCTCGCCCAGTTAAAACAAGGCCTCGGCATCGGCGATGACGAGATCTACCCGGTGCGCGGTCTGCTCGACTTGTCGGAGCTGAGTCAGATCGCGGCGCTCGACCATCCGGAGCTCAAGTACCAGCCGTGGCGCGGGGCGACGCGACGCCCGTTCAACACACCTGACCCGAGCTGCCTCTTCGCTGCATTGCGCGCGGAGGACGCCCTCGTCCAGCTCCCGTACGACTCGTTTTCAGCAAGCGTCGAGGCCTTCGTCGCCGCAGCCGCCGAAGACCCGCAGGTAAGCGCGTTGAAGACGACCGTCTACCGAACAAGTGACGAGTCGGCGCTTGCGCCGGCGCTGATCGCCGCTGCGGAGAGCGGCAAGCAGGCGGTCTGCCTAGTCGAGTTGAAAGCCCGGTTCGACGAGCAACGCAACATCGAGTGGTCGCAGCGGCTCGAGCACGCAGGTGTCCATGTCGTGCACGGCTTCCCGCGCGTGAAGATCCACGCCAAGACGACGCTTGTCGTTCGGCGCGACCCCGACGGCCTGCGTCGCTACGCACATATCGGCACCGGCAACTACCACGCGGTCACCGCGCGGCTGTACGAGGACCTCGGTCTCTTTACCGCGGATGAGGACATCACCGCGGACGTCGCCGATCTCTTCAACTATCTGACGGGGTTCGGGAAGCCGCAGGCGTTTCGCAAGTTGCTCGTTGGGCCGTTCAACCTCCGCGACCGCCTCGTCGATGAGATCCGTGTCACTGCGGCCGCGGCCGCAGCTGGACTGACCGCTGCGATCCGGCTCAAGGTCAACGCGCTGCACGACGAACAGATGATCGAGGAGCTATATCGCGCATCTCAGTCGGGCGTGAAGATCGAGATCGTCACGCGGAGCATCTGCGGGCTCCGACCTGGAGTAGTCGGTCTGAGCGAGAACGTGACCGTCAGAAGCGTGCTCGGCCGTTTCCTGGAACACAGCCGCTTCTTTATCTTCCGACGCGGCGAGGAGAGCTCGTACTTCGTCGGGAGCGCCGACCTCCTGACGCGCAATCTCGACCACCGCATCGAGGTCGTGACGCCGATCGACGCGCCGACGCTTCGGGCCGAGCTGGACACTGCGTTCGAGGCGCTCCTCGCGGACAACGCTCTCGCTTGGGAACTGCGAGCCGACGCCACGTGGCGCCGTTTGCAGCCGGCCAGAGGCGAGCTTCCGCGGACGGCGCAGGCTCAGTTGATGAGCAGGGCGGATCTGCGTAACGACTCGGTCGCGTGACCAGGGGCCGGCCGGCCCTCCGGCTACAGTCCGTCGGCCGCGGTCACTCGACCTTCGCGAATCGCGCGAGCGAGGGCTGCGTGGTCTTGCTCGTTGAGATCCGCAGAAGCGACTGCAAAGTCCGCGAGAGCCCGATCGAACTCGTCGCTCTTCCCGAGGTAGGCGGCGATCGCGACGCGATCGCCCGATCGTGCGTGGGCCCGCGCGAGCGTCGCGCCGCACCAGCGCGCGTATGTTGCGAGCCCACGCGTCGGCATTCGGCCAAGGTCGACCGACATCTTCCAATCTCGAAGCTGGCGGACGTAGAAGTCGCGCGGCGGCTGCCCGCCCACGTCGTCCGCGCGCGTCCAGCCGAGAAAGATGTCGCTGGACGCCTGTGACAGGCGCTGCCCCTCGACCACCCGCTCGGCATGACTCATGAAGCCGCTCCGGCCGAGGTGCGGCTCGAGCACCGAGGCCTGCGCTTCCTTGAGCTGCAGGAAGAGCAGATCCTCTTCGTCTCTCCCGAGCAGGAGCAGGATCCAGCAGCGGGTGCCTACGCTGCCGACGCCGACGACCTTCCGGGCAAGATCGCCGTACCTGAAGTCCTCGAGCAGCGTGCGCCGGTCGGGTTGCAGCGAGCGCCGGTAGCGCCGGAACATGTCGCGAAGCTCCGTTTCGCGGTCGTGAGTTTGGCCGTCGAGCTCGACAGGCACGATCAACGGCGGATCCGAGACGATCCGCGGCATGCCGTCCACGAGGTGCGTCAGCTTGCCGAGTGCACGCTGGTCGTCGTCTGCGCGCACTCGTGTCGCGGCGCGTTCCATCGTCTTCGCGTCCTCGTGCTCTTCCTGGCTCCGAAGTTCCGCGACCAGATCGCCAACGTCGACCTGCGCGTACCAGACATCGAGGTTGCGCAGTGCAGCGAGCCGCCGGATCGTTTCTCGGTATCCGCGGACCGCGCTGAGCACTGCCGCGTTTCGGTCAGCGTCGGAGAGTTGACGTCCGCGGGCCGCGATCTCGACGCTTGCGGCCAGTCGCTTGACATCCCACTCGAACGGCCCAGGCAGCGTCTCGTCGAAGTCATTGAGATCGAACACAAGATCGCGTTCGGGTGACGCGTAGCCGCCGAAGTTCAACAGGTGTGCGTCGCCGCAGAGCTGAACCTGGAGTCCGGCTCTCGGTGTCCGCGCCAGGTCGTTTGCCATCACCGTCGCGGCTCCGCGGAAGAACGCCAGAGGCGAGCTCGCCATGCGGCCGTAGCGAATTGGGAGTAGCTCCGCAACCCGCGTCGGCGCCTGCGCCTGGAGCCAAGCAATCGGATCGCGATCCTGTCGGACCTCGAGCGATGCGTGGCTCGCGCGGGAGGTTTCGGTGCGTGCGGACCGGCCGCGGTCGACTCTCTCCGCCACCGTGAGATGGATGACCGTTGCTGACCCGCCCATCGCGATCAGCCTCACGCCTCGTGCGCTCGGGGGAATCGGCAGACGCGCTGAACACTTGCGGAGACTCCGCATTTCGTGCCGGGCGAAGACGTGCGGGTATCGGTGTCGCGGTATTTCCGCATCGCATCCGTGCTCCCTCCGATGGCACCGCCGCCGGCGGCGCAGATGATCGGTGCAGCCGGTGATTTCGCGTGGCGGTGTTGCGGCGCGAGCCGGGAACAGCACGAAAGGAGTGAGAGATGTCAAACGAGGAGTTGGGGCGTTATGTCACCGATGAGCTCTTCTGGGACCCGAAGGTCGACAACGTCGCCATCGCCGTATCGGCTGACGACGGCATCATGACCCTTCGAGGGACGGTCGGAAGCTTCAGAGAGAAGCGCGAAGCCAAGTCTGCCGCCGAGCGTGTCTACGGAGTCAAGGGTGTCGAGAACGAGTTGCAGGTGCGGCTCATGAACGGCACGAAGCGCGATGACGCTGATCTCCGTGGGGACGTGCTCCAGGCGCTCATGCTCGACTCACTTGTGCCCACCACGATCGACGCGAAGGTGCAAGACGGCTCGGTCACCCTCACGGGGACCGCCGAGTGGCAGTTCCAGCGCGACGAGGCCGAGTTCGTCGCTGCGAACATCCTTGGTGTCCTCGACGTCTGGGACGAGATCGAGTTGACTGGGCCAGGGCCCGAGGCAGGGGACATTGAGTCCGACATCAAGCGGGCGCTCAAGCGGAGCGCGAAGCTCGACGCAGAGAGCCTGTCCGTCGACACGAAGCAAGGCAAGGTCACGATCAAGGGAGTCGTCAGCTCATGGTCCGAGCACGACGACGCGGTCGCAGCCGCCTGGGCCGCGCCCGGCGTCACCGACGTCGACGACCGCATCCTCGTCGAGTACTAGACCGACCAGAAGCGCGCGGCGGCGCGGGGAAGGGCCCGCGCCGCCGTACGCGTGCCGCGCGATCACCTCGTCTTAGGAGTCGAGCTCGTCATCCGCGGACTCGCGCAGACACTCGGCGTCTCGACCGATGCGAGACTCGAGCGGCGCAGCGAGACCAGCACCCAATCCACATCAAGCCTCTAGCCGCTCGCGCTCAACCCGAGCATGGCCGCGTGGAGTTGGCTCCGTGAGGTGATTCCGAGCTTCGGAAAGATCTGACGTAGGTGGTAGCCCACAGTCCTGTGCGAGATGTAGAGCTGCTGGCCGATCTCGCGGTTCGACAACCCGTCGGCCGCCAAGCCCGCGATGTGCAGCTCCTGCGGCGTCAGCTGGTCACGGGTTTCGGGCGCCCTGCGCCGGCTCGTCACGCCCGAGGCGCGGAGCTCTTGGCGAGCACGGTCGCCCCAGGGTCCGGCCCCAAGTGCGTCGAATGTCTCGCGCGCGCTGCGCAGCGGGACGCGCGACTCGGCAACCCGCCGGCGACGGCGAAGCCATGAGCCGTAGGCAAGGAGCAGGCGCGCGCGCAGAAAGGGCCAGGTACTCAGGTCGCGCGTGAGGCCTGCGCGGAACAGCTCCTCGGCGTCGTTCTCCTTGGCGAGCAGCGGTCGCGCATACGCGAGTCCCGCAATGAGATACGGAAACCCGGTCTCGACGGCCAGCCCCTCGAGCTCCTCGACGAACGCGAGCGCGTCAGCTCCCTGATCCGAGTTGGCGGCTGCCTCGGCGAGCTCGCCGACGAGCCAGCACCGGATGATCGGATGGTGGGCGACGTCGGCCGGATCGAAGATGCGCCGAAGCGCCGCGTATGCCTCGGCATGGCGCCCGGCGGCAAGGTCGGCGACGCCACGCGCTTGCTGCACGAGCGACAGGATCGGGCTGAGCTCGACGAACTGCGTCATCGCCGCTTCGGCCTTCGCCGCAAGCGCTTCCGCCGATTCGTCGTTCCCGCGTGCCGCGTCGAGCGTTGCCCGGGCGAGCTCCGCCGAGGTCGCCCAGCCCGACTGGCCGGTCTCACGCGCGAGCCTGGCGGCTTCGTCGGCCGCCGTGTAGCCGTGCTGCCAGCTTCCGAGATAGAACGAATTGAATGCGGTCGTCGCGAGCGCGCGGGTCACGAGTCCCAGCCGGCCTTGGGATCGGAACCCTCCCGCCGCCGCCGAGGCACATTCGGTTGAACGCGCGAATTCTCCGACGGCCGACGCTGCCTGGCCGATCAGGAGCGTGGCGACCGGATCGCCGGATCTGTCGACGTGGAAACGCCGGATGCTCTCGAGTACGACGCTCGCCCTCTCCACCGGGGCCGCGAGCGCGAGCACCGCCGTCACCGCTGGGCTCTCGCTCGCGACCGCAAGTCGCTCGGCAGCAGCGACGACGATCTCCCGCTTCTGGTCATCCTGCTTCGACCAGTACATGCCGAGTGCGATCGTCACGAGCGATGTCAGCGCCACGTCGATGCGCCCCTCGCGTCTCAGCCGGTCGGCGGATTCGACGTAGGAGTCGATCTTCGGCCCGAGGGGCCCCACCCAGCGCGTGTCGTCGTAGCTGTCGCGTAGCCACGACAGTCGTAACGAGTCGTCAGACGTCAGATCGAGGAGCTCGGCCGCTCGTAGGAGCCGCATCGCGACCGGAGGGCGGCCGAGCTCGAAGGCGAGTCCCGCCGCGCGCACGAGCCGGCTGCCACGAAGATCCGGGCAATCGCTGAGCTCCACCGCGCGCTCGAGCGCCGCGATCGCGACGGCCGCTGCTCCGCGAGAGGCCGCGCGTTCCGCCGCGGCGTCCAGCTCGGCCGCTACTTCTTCGTTCGGGCCGAGCGCCGCGGCGGCTCGGTGCCACACCTGGCGATCGGACTGGCCGGCGAGCACGCTCGACAACGCCTCATGTGCGGCCTGCCGTTGCGACACGCTCGCGGCGTGGTAGATCGACGAGCGGACGAGAGGATGGCGAAACCGGATGCCCGTCCCGTCGAGCTCGACGAGCTGGGCGGCGACGGCCGGCGCCGCGGCCTCGATCGAGAGTCGTGTGCCTTCGACGGTGCTGGCGGCGGCCAGGATCTCGTCCAGGACGCCCGCGTCGTCGATAGCCGCAACACGCAAGAGCGTCTGCGTGGCCGGGGGCAGTCCGGACGCTTGCGTCGCGAATGCTCGTTCGAGCTTGGCGGTCAGCGGCAGCGGGGAACCGAGCAATGCAGTCTCGCTCTCCCCGGGCCGAAAGCCGGCCGGCAACTCGACCAGCGCGAGCGGATTGCCTTCCGCCTCCGCGAGGACGCGTTGCCGTAGGCCCGCCTCGAGCCCGGGCGCGTGCGCATCGAGGAGCGCTGCCGCAGCAGCCGCGTCGAGCGCGGGCAGCCGCAGCTCGGGCAGACCGGCACCGTCAAACGGCGTCTCATACCCGTCGCGGATGGCCGCCAGCAAGACGGCACGTTCCCCTTGCAACCGGCGGGCGACAAACGCCAGTACCGAGGAGCTCGCATCGTCGAGCCACTGCGCGTCGTCGAGGGTCAAGAGAACCGGCGATCGTGCCGCTGCGTCGCCGATCAGCTCGAGCGTTGCGAGCCCGACCAGGAACAGCTCCGCAGCCCCGTCGGCGGACATCCCGAACACGGTCAGCAACGCGTCGCGCTGACGAGCAGGGAGCCCTTCGGCCAACCCGAGGATGGGGCGCAGCAGCTGATGCAGACCGCCGAACGGGAGGTGCGCTTCCGACTGGACCCCGACCGCGGACAGCACCTGGAGCCCGTGGCGGCGCGCGTGCGCGGCTGCGGCTGCGAGGACCGCCGATTTCCCGATGCCGGGCGCTCCGCGTACCAGCAGGACGGCGTCGTTGTCGCGCACGCCGTCGAGCAGGCCCTCGATCAGCTCGAGCTCGGCCGAGCGCCCGTACAGCTCAGCGGATTCCGATGTACCTGCGTTCTGGCGCGTGCTCATCCAGCTCCCAACGCGCTTGCGATGTGATCGATACTGCCTGCGCGGCAGTGTCTCTGCCAGCGCAGAGACGACTGCAGTTGCAGCTTCGGGCTGTCGAACCCGGTCACTCGACGGATGCCATGCGACCTCCTGCGCTGTAGCTTCGTGCCACATCTGCTCTACGCAAGCCCGCCTCGGGCGGTTCACACTCAGAGACTCGAAGGAGCGTTCATGTCCTGTCTCCACGTCGACGTCTGCGGCACTGCCGCGTACCACGATTCCGCGCTGCGCCGATGATTGCCGCGCTTCGGAACGAGGATCTCCTTGTCGGCGAGCTCGGCGAACTGGCGCGCGCCTACGCGGAGTCACAGGCCTTTGTCTGGTTGCTCGCGCACGAGCTTCGTACTCGGCTGAAGACAACCGAGCGCGCGCTCTTGTCAGCTGGCGAGGACGACCTCGACGTCGCCCGCGAGTCCACGCGGACCGTGCAGGACCTCGCCGAGACCCTGCTCGAGCTTGCCCGAGGACAGGTCGGCGCTGCGGCCGATCCGAGCGCCGCTGTCCGTAACGTGCTGGAGGATGTCAACAAAGAGGTCGAGCTTGGGCGCGCAGAGATCGTCGCGGGCGAGCTGCCGCCTGTTGCTCTTCCACAGGGACTGCTCGAGACCGTGCTCCGGAACCTCGTCGTGAACGCACTCGAGGCGGGCGCAACGACCGTCGAGCTCTTCGGGCGGGCCGACGGCGCGATCTGTGTTCGCGACGACGGGCCCGGCGTGCCCGCGGAGAAGGCGAGGTGGATCTTCGGCGTGTACTCGGGCAAGTTCGGCGGGGCGGGCCTCGGCCTGACCCTCTGCCGCGAGATCCTCCGCTGCCGCGGCGGCGACATCTGGCTCGAGCCCCCGTCGACCTTCGCGTTCCGCGTCCGATGATCCGCGTTCTCGTCACCGACGATCACGCCGTCGTCCGGACGAGCGTCGCCGCGCTGCTCGAGCGCGAGAACGACATGACCGCCGTCGGCGAAGCCGGGACCGCGGACCAGGGCGTGAACAAGGCGCGCGCGCTGCAACCGGACGTGATCCTGCTCGACGTCCTTATGCCGCGGAAGAGCGGCTTCGACGCGTTGCCCGAGTTGCGCAAGGTCGCGCCCGAAGCGCGCGTGATCATGCTCACCATGCAGACGAGCACGAGCGCGATCAGACAAGCGCTGAACTCCGGAGCGGCAGGCTACGTCTCCAAGCACGCCTCCGGGACCGACCTGCTCGATGCGATCCGGCGCGTCGCTTCAGGGTCGCGCTACGTCGATCCGGAGCTCGGGGGCGAGCTCGTGGTCTCCGACGCGGCGGCGCTCACGCAGGCTATCTCGGAGCGGGAGCGCGACGTCCTCTCTCTGCTCGCGTTCGGGTACACCAACCAACAGATTGCCGGGATGCTCTACATCTCCGCGCGGACCGTCGACACCCACCGCGCTCACATCATGCAGAAGCTGAATCTGGCCACGCGGGCGGAGCTCGTCCTCTACGCGCTCGCCAACGGCCTGATCGGCCCGAGCTGAGTGGTCCCTAGCCGCGGGACGGTGCTGCCAGGGCTCGTCGTGGCAGGAAATGTCGTGTTGTGGCTGCTCGCGCGGCCGCGGCACCAAGCGACCGCTCGTTAGGTCGGGGAGCTGCTCGGCGCCGAAGCCGTGTTGCCATCGACGCCTTTTCGAGTTACCGACCGAGAACGTGTGCTCTCCGCCGGGAAGATCGTCGGCGGAGAGCGGCGGAGCATGGACACCTGGGTCTACATGTGCGGCCCGGCGGCGATGACGACGGCGCTGTCCAAGGGTCCGTTGCTCCCAGATCAGCGAGACGAGCAAGCATCATGAGTGCGACGTCTGCGCCTTCGTGGGAACGAACGCACGCTTCGCGGCGGAGGCGAACAGGCGCTTGCCGCCGATCGCCACGCCGAGCTCGGAGACACCGACGATCAGGGCGTACGCCGCGATCAGGGCGAGCAGGACGAGCGCGCCGTCACCGGGCTTCGCGAAGACGACGACGCCGAAGAGAACCGAGATAACGCCCGTGAAGGCGAGCAGCAGGCTGTCGCCGCCGTCGAGCGGGAGCACGAACGCGCCACCGAATGCAATCAGGCCAAGCACGATCGCGTACGCGCCGATGACGTAGAGCAGTGCGAGCGCCGACATGCCGGTGTCGAGGAAGACGATCACGCCGACGGCGATGCCGGCGACTCCGTACAGCGCGAGCCAGCCGCGTCCGTAGGAGACTCCGCCGCCGATCGCGGCGCCGAGCTGCAGGATCCCCCGCGCAAAGGCGAAGGCTCCGAACACGAGCACCAGCGAGAAGAGGCTGATCCCGGGCCAGACGATGATCACGACGCCAAGGGCGATCGAGAGGGCGCCGCTCAGACCGAGCGCCCACCGCAGCTTCGTGACTTGCGTTCCCACCATCTGCTCGGCCTGTTGGAACATGTTGCTCATCGAGCGACCTCCATGTTTCGTTGACGCGGTCAATTTCGTTCCAAAGCCATGAGAGCGAATCGGCGAGTGTCCTGAATGCGTGCGGGAATCCCGCACGCGCGCGGGGCCTTTGCGGAGTTCTCGCAGTGAATCGGCGACCGATCCGATTCGCGAGGCGGCCGCGACCGTGACAGTCGGCACATGGCTACTTCCACACAAAGGGTCGTGCTCGAACCGGAAGCGCAATCGACGTCCTTCCTCTGCAGCGCGCTCGGCACGGCGCCCGGATCGTGACGCAGCCTGTCGCCAGTCCGCCGCCGCCGGCGACGCGACGCCGGCGGCGGCCCGGCTGGAGGCTGACGCTCTTCATCATCGGGCTCTTCGCGCTCAACTACTACGCGGGCGCACGCGCAACACAGACGCCGTCGCGCGTGCGCATCCCGTACAGCCCCTTCTTCGTGCAGCAGGTCGGGAGAGGAAATGTCGCTCAGATCACGTCGAAGGGCACGGCCGTCCAGGGGACGTTCCGGAAGCCCGAGTCGTATTCCGGCAGGAAGGCGACGACGCGATTCCAGACGGAGATCCCCACGTTCGCGGACACGAAGGCGCTCTCGCAACTGCTGCAGCGCGAGCGCGTGGTCGTCAATGCAGTCCCGCTCCAGACCGCGCTGCCGTGGTGGGAGAACATCCTCGTGAGCTTCGGGCCCACGCTGCTCTTCCTGGGTCTGCTGTTCTGGCTCATGCGGCGTGCCGGCAACGTCCAAAACCTCCTCGGCTCATTCGGACGCTCGAGCGCTCGGCGCTACCAGCGGTCGGCCGACCGCGTCACGTTCGCCGATGTCGCGGGGATCGACGAGGCGAAGGACGAGTTGTCGGAGATCGTCGACTTCCTCCGCCGGCCCGAGAAGTACCGCAAGCTCGGGGCGCGCATTCCTCACGGTGTCCTGCTCGCAGGGCCGCCGGGCACGGGCAAGACCCTGCTGGCGCGCGCGGTGGCGGGCGAGGCAGACGTGCCGTTCTTCTCGATGTCCGCGTCGGAGTTCGTCGAGGCGATCGTCGGCGTCGGCGCATCGCGCGTCCGCGATCTCTTCAAACAGGCAAAGGAAGCAGCACCCGCGATTGTCTTCATCGACGAGCTTGACGCGATCGGCCGCTCTCGCTCGTCCGGCGTCGGGGGCTACAGCGGGGGTAATGACGAGCGCGAGCAGACGCTGAACCAGATCCTCACGGAGATGGACGGCTTCGATTCGTCGACGAGCGTGATCGTGATCGGCGCGACCAACCGGCAAGATGTTCTCGATCAGGCGCTGTTGCGCCCGGGACGTTTCGACCGGCGCGTCGCGGTGCAGCCGCCGGATCGCGACGGCCGCGAGAAGATCCTGCGGGTACACGTGCGCGGCTTGCCGCTCGCACCGGACGTCGCCCTCGGGCGCCTCGCGGCCACCACGCCCGGCATGGTGGGCGCGGATCTCGCGAACCTGGCGAACGAAGCGGCGCTGCTCGCGGCGCGGCGCAGTCATCCGGCTGTCGCGGAAGCCGACTTCACCGACGCGCTCGAGCGCATCATCCTCGGCGCCGAGCGGCGCATCATGATGAGCGCCGACGATCGGCGGCGGACGGCGTACCACGAGGCCGGGCATGCGCTCGCCGGGATGCTCACCGCGGGCGCCGATCCCGTTCGGAAGATCTCGATCATCCCGCGAGGTCTCGCGCTCGGCGTCACGTTCTCGGCGCCGGACGCCGACCGCTACAGCTATCGCGAGCAGGAGCTGCTCGCGAAGATCAAGGTCGCGCTCGGCGGGCGCGCCGCGGAGGAGGTGGTCTTCGCCGAGCCGACGACGGGCGCGGAGTCGGACATCCAGCAGTTGACCGATCTCGCCCGCCACATGGTCACGCGGTGGGGAATGAGCGACGTTGTCGGGCCGATCGCCGTCGAGGGTGCGGACGGGCGGTCGCCGTTCGCGACGCCGGAATCCTCGCCGGCTACCCAGGAAATCATCGACGCGGAAGTGCGTCGGATCATCGACCGCGCCCACGGCGAGGTGAGCACGCTGCTGAGCGAGAACCGCGCGAAGCTCGACGCGCTCGCTCAGGCACTTCTCGAGCACGAGACGCTCGACGAGGCGGACGCATACGCCGCGGCGGGAGTCGCGCACGAGGCGCGGGCGTACGGCCTCGAGCGTGCGGCGTGATCGTCGCGTCGAGTCGCCGGTCAAGACGCCGGCAGCTGGCGTTCGATGAGCTCGGCGGTGTGGACCAGCGCAACGCGAAGCTCGACGCGGAGAGCCTCTCCGTCGACTCCAAGGACGGGAAGGTGACGATCGCATTCTCGTCGCGTACTGACGGCGAGGCCGGTGGCGGCGGTGCGGACGAGGGGGTCCGCGCCGCCGCATCAGCTCGGTCGTTCGCGGTTCACGCAGCCGATCGGCTGAGACGCCGATGCCCGAGCGGGGGTTGGGCGGCAGCATCGTGAGCATGAACCGCCGCACGCTCTTCCTCGAGGCCGGCATCTGGATCCTCTTCTTCGCGCTCCTCGTGCCCGCGGGCGTCGTCGGCTGGGCGATCGGCCGGTCGTCCGCGCACGGTACGACGACGACCGTTCTCGGGGAGCCGGCCGCGGCGTCGACGTGGCAGCTTCCGAACGGCGATCTGTTCAACACGCGCCGGGCTGCCGGCTCGTCGATCACGTCGGCGAACATCGGCAGCCTCGGGGTCGCGTGGACGATGCCGCTGACCGCGAGCAGCGTCTACGGCTCCTTCGCGGCCAACCCGGTGGTCGACGAGAGCGGGAACGTCTACCTCCAGGATCTCGAGTCCAACGTCTTCGCCGTGGATGGAAAGTCCGGGCGCGTGCTCTGGACGCACAAGTACGACTCGAAGGACATCGGCCCGAACGGCGTCACGTACGACGCGGGGAAGCTGTATGGGGCGACGGCGAAGTTCGCGTTCGCGCTCGACGCGACGACCGGCAAGGAGATCTGGCGGAACGCGCAGCTCGTCCCGCGCCTCCTCCAGCACGGCGGCGGTGAGCTCGCGAGCGGTTTCGGCATCGACATCCAGCCGCAGGTCGCGAATGGGACGGTGTACCTCGCGTCGGCGGCGCTCCTCGGCGGCGGCTTCGCCTACGCACTCGATGCCGCGACCGGAAAGCAGCGCTGGTTGTTCGACACCGTCACCGGACCCGAGCAAGGCTCGATCATCGGCGGGGGCGCCTGGAACGCGCCTGCGGTCGCTCCCGACGGAACGGTCTACTTCGGGACCGGGAACATGTACCAGCCGGCTGCTGTCGGACTTGCGCATCCCGGCAAGCGCCTCTACACCGACAGCACGGTGGCGCTCGACGGCAAGACCGGAAAGCTGCACTGGTACTACCAGGGCGTCCCGAACGACTTCCACGACTGGGACATGCAGCTGTCGCCGATCTACGCGACGGACGGGAAACGCAACCTGATCGTCGACGCGGGGAAGATGGGCTACGTCTACGCGATGGATGCCGGCACCGGCCGGCTCGTCTGGAAGACCAAGGTCGGCGTGCACAACGGTCACGACGAGGACGGCCTGCGATCGCTCCATCACCAGCTGAAGCTGAAGTTCCCTCTGACGGTGGAGCCCGGGATCGTCGGCGGCGTCGAGACGAACATGGCGGTCGCCGACGGCGTGGTGTACGTGCCCGTCGCGAACCTCGCCTCCGTGTGGGACAAGCCGACGACGGGCCTCGGGGGCGCGAACTTCGGCGAGGGCAAGGGCGAGCTCGTGGCGCTCGCGCTCGGCACGGGTCGCGTGCTCTGGGACACGAAGCTTCCGCAGATGCCCGACGGTGACGCGACCGTCGTCAACGACCTCGTGCTCACGACGACGTTTGACGGCTTCGTCCTCGCCTTCAACCGCTCCACTGGTGCAATCGTCTGGAAGCAGAAGCTGCCCGCATTCACGAATGCTCCGATCGCGGTCGTCGGCGACACGCTGATCACCGCCGCGAGCTTCCCCGGCGGCAAGGGCCAGACGACACAAGTCGTCGCGTTCCGGCTCGGCGCGCACGGGAGCTTCTCGGACGGGGGCGGGACCAAGATGGCGACCGGCGGCACCGCGAACGGCGCCGCGGTCTTCGCCGCGAACTGCGCGTCGTGCCACACGCTGAAGGCGGCCCACGCGACCGGAGCAGCCGGCCCGAACCTGGATCAGCTTCGGCCGCCGGAGTCGGTCGTGGCGCGGCAGGTCACCAACGGGGGCGGCGGCATGCCCGCGTTCGGCGGCAGGCTCACACAGACGCAGATCGCTGCGGTCGCCCACTACGTCGCCGCGACGGCGGGCAAGTGACCGGCAAGGGACACTCGCATCCCGTCGGCGCCCACCTCGTCGACGGTGGGGTCAACTTCTCCGTGTGCGCCGAGAACGCGACGGCGGTCGAGCTCCTGCTGTTTGACGCGGCTGATGCGCCGGCGCCGGCACGCGTCGTACCGCTCGTCTCCGACTTCCACTTCTGGCACGCGTTCGTCCCGGGCGCCGGTGCCGGAACGGTGTACGCGTTCCGTGCGAGCGGGCCGAGCGGAGCGCCGTTCGGTTTCGATCACGAGAAGGCGCTGCTCGACCCGTATGCGCGGCGTGTCGTGACGGCACGCTGGCGCCGCGACGCCGCGGTGGGGCCGGGAGACAACGCAGCGTGCTCGCTGCGCGCGGAGGTCGTCGACGGCCCAAGCTACGACTGGCAGGGAGACACGCCTCTTCGACGTCCCCTTGCGGACACGGTCGTCTACGAGCTGCACGTCGGCGGCTTCACGGCGTCGCCGACGTCGGGCGTCGCGCGGCCGTGGACGTTCGCGGGGCTCCAGGAAAAGATCCCGTACCTCGTCGATCTCGGCGTCACGGCCGTCGAGCTGCTGCCAGTCTTCCAGTTCGACCCGTCGGTCGGCGACTACTGGGGGTACAACCCGATCGCCCACTTCGCGCCGCACGACCGATATGGCACGCCCGACGAGCTCCGTGACCTCGTCAAGGCCCTGCACCGCGCGGGTCTCGAGATCATCCTCGACGTCGTCTTCAACCACACCGGTGAAGGCGGAGTCGGCGGGCCGACGATCAGTTTGCGCGGTCTCGGCAACGAGACGTACTACATGCACTCGCCGTCCGACCCGGCAGCTCTCGTCGACTTCTCGGGCACCGGCAACACGATGAACGTGAACGAGCCGCTGACGGCGAAGCTCGTCTTCGACTGCCTGCGCTACTGGGTCGAAGAGCTCCATGTCGACGGCTTTCGCTTCGATCTCGGCTCCGTGCTCACGCGCGCGCCGGACGGCTCAGTGATGCAGTACCCGCCGATCGTCGAGCTGGCGGAGCTGGCGGACGAGCTCGCCGGCACGAAGTTGATCGCCGAGGCGTGGGACGCCGGCGGGCTGTACCAGGTCGGCGCGTTCCCGGGCCGCCGCTGGTCGGAATGGAACGGGCGTTTCCGCGACGACGTGCGCCGGTTCGTTCGGAACGAGCGGGGGCTCGTCGGCGCCATCGCCACGCGAGTCGCCGGAAGCTCCGACCTCTACCAGTGGTCGCGCCGCTCGCCGCTCTCGAGCGTCAACTTCGTGACGTGCCATGACGGCTTCACGCTGAACGACCTCGTCTCGTACAACGTCAAGCACAACGAAGCGAACGGCGAGAACAATCGCGACGGTTCGAACGACAACTTGAGCTGGAACTGCGGCTTCGAGGGCGAGACCGGCGACCCTTCGATCGATCGCGCGCGCGTGCAGCAGATCAAGAACTTTGCCGTCATGCTGCTGGTCTCGCAGGGCGTGCCGATGATCCTCGCGGGCGACGAGGCGCGCCGCACGCAGCACGGGAACAACAACGCCTACAACCAGGCGAACGAGATCTCATGGCTCGACTGGGACCTCGTCGCGGCGAATGAAGAGCTGAGACGCTTCTGGCGGCTGCTGATCGGGTTCCGCAAGCGCCATCCGGCGTTGCGGACGGGCTCATTCGGCGAGATCGACCTCCGCTGGCACGGCTGCGAGCTCGATGCGCCGGGCTGGTCCGATCCGTCGTCGCGCGTGCTCGCCTTCACCTTCGGTGGCGACGTCCACGTGATCCTGAACATGGACGACCGCGAGAACGGCTTCGAGCTGCCGCCGCTGCCCGCCGGCGGAGGTTGGCGCACGGCGTTCGACACGGCATTGCCCTCACCCGACGATGCGGCAGACGACGGAGACGAGCGGCAGCTTGCCGACGGCACGCGCTATCTCGCCGCCGCTCGCAGTGCTGTGATCCTCGTTTCATAATCGCTCAGCCGCCGCTGGCGCCTGCTGACCATTGCGACGCTCGCGGCGCAACTCTCCGTGTTCGTGCTGTTCCTGATCCCGCTCCGCCCCTGACGATCGTCCCGACGCTCGTCATCGGGCTGATCGCCGCCGCGACGCGGGGGCGACTCGCTCCCCACGTCGCCGAGCCGACCTAGCGACCTAGCGCCCCGCCAGGAGGAGCGCGACGAGACCGGTCCAGCCAGTCTGGTGCGACGCGCCGAGGCCCGCGCCCGTGTCCGCGTGGAAGTACTCGTGGAACGGGACGCCCTCGCGGAACAGTGGATGCTCGGGCAGGCCCTGGTACGAGCCGTGCACCGGGCGGTGCCCCGACGCGTCGCCGGTGAAGATGGAGACGAGGCGCCGCGTGAGGTCGTCCGCCGCCTCGCTCAGCGTGACACGGTTTCCCGAGCCGGTCGGGAGCTCGACCGTGAGGCCGTCGCCGAGCGCGTGCCCGTAAGCGCGCAACCCGTCGATCGCGAGGTAGTTGAGTGGGAACCAGATCGGCCCGCGCCAGTTCGAGTTCCCGCCGTACAACGCGGTCGCCGACTCCGCGGGCTCGTAGTCGACGCGCAGGGAAACATCCGCGACGACGATCTCGAGCGGCTCGCGTTCGTGGAGGCGCGACAAGGAACGCAGCCCGAACGGCGACAGGAACTCGGTCTCGGCGAAGATGCGATCCGCGACGCGCTCCAGGCGATCCCGCGGCAGCAGCGACAGCACGCGCCGGCCCGTTTCGTCCCGCGCGATCGGCCCCGAAAGGTGCGGGTGCACGCGTTCGAAGCGCTCGAGCGATTGCGCAAGGCGCGGAAAGCGCTCCAGTTGGTCGAGCTCGATCGTGGAGATTGCGAGCAGCGGGATCAGCCCGACTGCCGAATGCACCCGCAGCGACGTCGAACTGCCGTCGGGCAGGAGCAGCCGGTCGTAGTAGAACCCGTCGTCCTCGTTCCACAGCTCGTCGATCGCGCCGGCAATCGTCGCGAAATGCTCTGCGAACGCGATCGCGAGATCCTCGTACACCGGGTCGTGCTCGGCCAGCACGAGCGAGATTCGAAGGAGGTCGAGGCAGTAGCGGGCCATCCAGCCGGTCGCGTCCGCTTGCTCGAGCGTCTCTCCCGGCGGGAGCATCGACCGGTCGATCGGGCTGATGTTGTCGAGCCCGAGAAACCCGCCGGCAAAGATGTCGTTGCCGTTGCGGTCCTTCCGGTCGACCCACCAGGCGAAGTTCAGCAGCAGCTTGTGCAGCATGCGCTCGAGGAACTCGACGTCGCGCGATCCGTCGAGCTCGAAGACGCGCAGCGCCGCCGCCGCGTGGACCGGCGGGTTCGCGTCGGAGAAGTTCCACTCGTATGCGGGCACCTGCCCGCTCGGGTGCAGGAAGCGTTCGCCGAACAGGAGCAGCAGCTGCTGCTTCGCGAGCCCGGGGTCGACCAGAGCGAGCGGAAGGGTGTGGAACGCGAGATCCCAGGCGGCGAACCACGGGTACTCCCACGTGTCCGGCATCGAGATGACGTCCGCGCTGTCGATGTGCCGCCAGCTTGCGTTGCGCCCGCCTTTGCGGGCGGGAGGTGGGGGTGCCGCTTCGTCGTCACCCTCGAGCCAGCGCTCGACGTCGTAGTTGAAGAACTGCTGCGACCAGACCATTCCCGCGAGCGCTTGGCGCAGCACGACGGCCGAGTCGGCCTCTGCGTCGAACTGCGCGTAGAACGCGTCGGCATCGGCCCGGCGCGCAACGACTGTCTGCCGGTCGAAGGCTCGGCCGTCGGGGGCGAGTCGCAGGCCGAGCTCGGCGCGTTGGCCGGCCGCCACGGTGAGACGATGAACGAACGCGGCCTTGGTCCCGATCTGCTCAGGGTTGACCGTCGCTGCGCTGTGCACGACATGGTCGCCGATGCCGTCCTTGGGAAACCGCGAGCTCGTCTCGTTGTCGCAGAAGAGCGCTTCGGCGCCGTCGTCCGCCGTCAGCACGTAGGAGCCGAGCTCGTCGTGCGACGCGACGATCGCGCCGTCCTCGAAGTTGAGCTCGGGCTTCCGCGCCGCGGTGCTCCACGACCATGTGTTTCGAAACCAGAGCGTCGGCACAACCGTCAGCGTCGACTCGGACGCAGAGTGATTGTGCGCGGCGAGGTGGATGCAGATGTCGTCGGCCGCGTCCTTCGCGTAGCTGACGTCGATCACCCAGGCGCCCGCCTCGATCGCCCCGGTGTCGAGGAGCTCGAACTCGGGTTCGTTGCGTGAGCGGCGGCCGTTCTCGGCGACCAGTTGCGCGTACGGGAACTCCCCCTGCGGATAGATGTAGCGCCACCTGAGCCAACTCGCATCGGGCAGCGCGTCGAGGTACCACCACAGCTCTTTCGCGTCCTCGCCATGGTTGCCCTCCGTCCCGTCGAGCCCGAAGATCCGCTCCTTCAGGATGGGGTCGCGACCGTTCCAGAACGCGAACGCGAAGCAGAGGCGCTGTCCGATGTCGCAGATGCCGGCAAGTCCATCCTCACTCCAGCGATAGGCATGGGAGCGTGCGCGATCGTGGGTGACGTACTGCCAGGCGTCGCCGTCGGCGCTGTAGTCCTCGCGCACGGTCCCCCACGCGCGCTCGGCCAGATAGGGCCCCCAGAAGCGATCCATCGCCGCATCGTCGCCGCCCTTCCGAGCGTGTGCATCGGCGGTCATTGGGATCCGCCGCGGGAATCACGCAGCACGTCGGAGCCTCGACGGATGCAGTGGGTCGGCCCGGCGGGAATCATCGGCACATCGACCCAAGGAGGCTGGTGTGGACCGTGAACTCGAACGGATTCATGAGGCTCTCCTTGTCCGAGTGTGGAGTTCGCGCCGCTCTCGCGCGAGCTCGGCGGTGAAGCGCACCGCAAGTGGGAGCGCCCAGGCGACGCTCGTCTTCGGCAGGTGACAAGACGCCCCGGCGGCGACCGCCGCGTCTGACTCACTGCCGGCGCGCGAACCACTGACGATGACGACAGGGGCGAGGTTCAGAGCGACGATGCGCCGCGTCGCGCTCAACCCGTCGAGGATCGGCATCTCGACGTCCATGGTGACCACGTCGGGTTGCAATGCCCTCGCGGAGCGCACGGCGGTCTCGCCGTCGCCGGCTTCGCCGCAGACCTCGAATCCGGCTGCGCCGAGTACCGTCGCGATCAACTCTCGCATCCGCAAGTCGTCGTCGACGACGAGAACACGTGTGATGCTCATGCCGTCAGCTCTCGATGCAGGGGCATGGGCGCTTCGTGCGCGGCCTGCCGCAGGACGCGCACCGGGACGGCTCCTTAACGACCAGCATCTTCTTGCCGGTGCCGGTCCTGACCATCATCCAGGCGGCCGCGGCCGCCGAGATGAAGACCGTCGCCTGCTCGAACGTCATCTGGACGGCGACGACTGCGAGTTGGGCTGCATCGTTGTGAAAGCCTCGCGCGATGGGTGCCGCGCGGCATCGGCCATCGCGCTGATCGCCTGCGGAAAGACGCTGAGCTCGCCCGCGCTTAGCCCGAAGCAGGCACCGTGACGCTTCGCAGTGCCTGGATCGACGGGACGAAGTAGTACGCGCCGGTCAGCGGCTGCGTGTAGCGCGTGAGCGCGTCGCGCACGCCGTTTGTGATCCCCGCCATGCTCTCGAGCATCGCGACGAGCGGGCGCTGTTCCGCGCTGAACCCGACGAACATCGTCCCATGGTCCATGACGGTGCCGTACGGCATATTGCGGCGGAAGATCTTTCCGAACTCGTCTTGGTCGGTGCGGGCGACGTGCGAGTCCTCGGGCTTGTCGTCGAGCTCGACGCTCTCGGCCTTCGTGCGCCCGATCACTTGCTCCTGACCTTCGGGCGGCAATGCTTCCCAGGCGGGCGCCTCATGCTTCCACTTCTGCAAGAGGAGAACGGTGCCGCCGGCGCCCGGGCGTCCGTCCGGGACCGTGACGAGCTCGGCGGCCTCGATCAGCGTCGGATTCTCGCTGCCGTCGATGAATCCGGTGAGATCGCGGTCCTGGCGATACGACCAGCTCGAGGTCTCGTCCGCGACCGAGGCGACCCGCTCGAGCACCTCGATCGCCGCGCGTGCAGTGTCGAAGATCACGTCGTACGCGCTGCCGGAGAGCCAGAGCACCGCATCGTGCTGGGTGGCGGGCATCGAGTAACCATGGGGCCCGAGCAGGTCGGCGTCGAACCCCTGGAGGCCGGCAGGGGTGTCGTCCGGGGCGACCTCACGCCACAGCTCCGGTCGAAAGCCGGCAACCAGGTTGACTCCGCCCATCGTCGTCCGCGGTTCGCGCAGCGACGCAATCGCGTTCACGAGCTCGCGTCCCTTCGCGGGCTGCCGTGCGTCGAACTCGAGGTACGCGTGCGAGGCGGTCCCGAGGGCGAAGATTCCCATCTGCGGCGTGCTCACCATCAGACCCTAAACCACGCTCGTCGAACGGCGGCTGGACTTGGCGGGCGTGACGGCGGAACATCGACAGGCCGCCGTTCGTTCGATCCAGCAAGTGGAGGTGGCCCACCTGGAGCCGGTACTGCGCGGTCGGAGTCGCGAGCTCGACGCGATCGAAGATCTGATCGCGGGCGTCGGCGAGCGCGGCGGTGCCCTCATGCTCCTCGGCGAGGCCGGTATCGGCAAGTCGGCCCTCCTCGATGCCGCACGCGATCTCGCTGCTGCACGCGGCATGCGAACGCTCTCCATGACCGGTGTGGAGTCGGAGGCGCACCTTCCGTTTGCCGGTCTCCATCGATTGCTGGGCCCGACCCTCGCGCAGCTCGATCGCCTGCCGGCGCCGCAGCGAGCCGCCGTGGAAGCCGCCTTCGGCTTGAGCAACGACGGGGCATCGGACTTCTTCCGGATCGCCCTCGGCGCACTGGAGCTGCTCTCGGAAGCCGCCCTCTCCTCACCGTTGCTGCTCGTCGTCGACGATGCGCAGTGGCTCGACCCGGCAACGTTTGACGTGCTCGCCTTCGTGGCGCGCCGCATCCAGCTGGAACCGATCGCCCTGTTGTTCGCGGTACGAAGCGGGGTGGACGAGCGCATCGAGCCGGTCGACGTGCCGACGCTGGTCGTCGGCGGCTTGGATAAACCGACCGCCGCCGCGTTGCTCGACGCCAACGCGCCGAACCTTTCGCCCGACCTCCGTCAGCGGGTCCTCGATGAAGCTGGGGGCAATCCGCTGGCGCTCGCCGAGCTGCCGAATGCAATCGCCCGAGACTTCGTGCGTTCGCCCACCGCACCGCTTCCCCTCACCGCCCGCCTCGAGAAGGCGTTCGCGGTGCGCAGCGCCGAGCTCCCGATGGAGACGCAGCAGCTCGTGCTCGTCGCCGCGCTCGATGACGGGGGCGGGGTTCGAGAAGTGTTCCGCGCAATGTCGGCTCTCGTAGGCCACGACGTGACCGTCGAAGAATTCTCGAGCGCGGAGGTCCGCCGGCTCGTCGCGCTCGACAGCGCCGGATTGCGCTTTCACCATCCGCTCGTTCGCTCGGCGATCTATCAGCGGGCGTCGGTCGCCGACCGCCGCGCGGCGCATGCGGCGCTCGCGGTCGCCTACGCCGATGACCCGGACCGGAGCGTGTGGCATCGCGCGGCCGCTGTCGAGGCGCCCGACGACGAAGTAGCCGTCCGCCTCGAGGAGGCAGCTCAGAGAGCGCTACGGCGCGGCGCGCCCGGCGTCGCCGCTTGGGGCCTCACGCGCGCTGCCGACTTGGTGGCCGATGCGAGCAAGCGGGGCGACCTCCTCATTCGCGCGGGCGAGCTGCACTTCATGTTCGGCGACGCCGAGGTCACCGTTCGGCTCCTTCGCGAGGCGCAGCTCTTGGATCTCGACCCGCTCGAGCGCACGAGAACTGCCTTCATCCTCGAAGTCGGGGACCGGCAGCGCTGGTCGGGGGCAGACAGGGTCCCGGCCTTCGTGCAGATCGCCCAGCAGTCGGCCGACGCGGGCGACGTGGGCGGCGCGCTGCATGCGCTGTCCACGGTCTCGTTGCGCTGCTGGTGGAGCAACCCGGATCAGTCGACTCGAGAGGAAGTCGTTGCGGCGGCCGAGAGCCTGCCGGTGCCGGCGGACGACCCGCTCCTGATCTCCACGCTCGCACTCGCCGATCCGCTCGCGTGTGGCGCCACCGTGCTCGAGCGGGCGACGGCGCATACGGCGGATTCCGCGGACCCGGTGACCTCGTACTTGATGGGCGCGGCGCTGGCCGCGGTGTGGGCGCAGGATCGTTCGCTCGAATATCTGGCCGCTGCGGTCGAGGGGTTTCGCACTTCAGGGCAGGTGGGGGCGCTCTCCCAGGCGCTCAACTACCAGGCGTGGTCCGCCTTTCTCGTGTCGGACACGGCGCTCGCCGCGACGGCTGGGGAAGAGGCCGAGCGCCTTGGCATCGAGACGGGCCAAGCGCTCTGGGCCACATCGGTGTCGATGGTCCGCGCGCTCCTCGCCGCCGACAACGGCGATCCCACGACCGCGCTCGAGCTCGCCGATCGGGCCGAGGAGGTCTTTCTCCCGATGAGGGCGAATCCCCTGCTCTCGCTCGTTCAAATTACGCGCGGCCACGTGGCGCTCGTCGATGGCCGTTTCAGCGACGCATACGCGAACCTTCGGCGGATCTTCGATCGCAACGACATCGCGTTCCACCCATTCGTCAGAGGTTGGGTGTTGTGTGACCTGGTCGACGCCGCGTACCCGGATGCCGCGCATGCCGACGAGGCCCGCGGTTTTCTCGTCGAGCTGACTTCGATGGCCGAGCAGACGGGAGCAACGATGTTGCAGGCCCAGATCGGCTACGCGCGCGCTGTGCTCGCCACCGGCGACGACGTCGAGCGCCTATTCCAGGCCGCGCTCGCCGATGCGCTTCCCCACTGGCCGGGGCTCAGAGCCCGGATGTTGCTGGCGTACGGCACCTGGCTCCGCAGACGGCAGCGTCTCGCGGAAGCGCGTTCGCCGCTTCGCGGTGCCCTTGAAGCGTTTCGCGCGCTCGGAATCCCCGTGCTCGCGCAGCGCGCGCAACAGGAGCTCCGCGCGACCGGCGAGACGGCGCGTCGCCGGACCGTCGAGACGCGCGCGCAGCTGACGCCGCAGGAGCTGCAGATCGCGCGCATGGCCGCCGACGGTCTCACCAACCGTGAGATCGGCCAGAAGCTGTACCTCTCGCACAGAACCGTCGGCTCTCACCTCTATCGCATCTTTCCCAGGCTCGGTGTCACCGCCCGCGGCCAGCTTCGAGCGGCGATCGAAGAATCTGTGGAAATCACGTAGCGCGTCAGCGACGCCACGCATGTAAGAGGGCCTCGTCTCGGACATCAGTACTTGACGCAAGCGAGCGCTCGCGTCCCTGCGAGAGAGTGCACGGATACCCGAGGAGGGACCAAGGCATGACCGTCACAGCACCGGGCATTTCCGAGATCAACGAGCACGAGGCCGCGCAGGTCGCGCGCGCGAACGAGTCAGGACTCACCCCGGTCGTATTCGTTCACGGCCTCTGGCTTCTTGCTTCGAGCTGGGATCGCTGGGCCGCCATGTTCGAGGAGGCCGGCTTTGTCGCGGTCGCCCCGCACTGGCCCGACGATCCCGAAACTGTCGCCGATGGAAACGCCAACCCCGAGGTGTTCGCGCACAAGGGCATCGGCGACATCGCAGACCACGTCAGCGCGGTGATCGCCGGGCTGGACAAGCAGCCGGTCGTGATCGGCCATTCGTTCGGCGGCCTCCTCACGCAGATTCTCGCCGGGCGCGGGCTCGCGTCCGTGTCGGTGGCGATCGATCCAGCGCCATTCCGCGGCGTGCTCCCGCTTCCGATTGCGGCGCTCCGCTCCTCGGCGCCGGTGCTCAAGAACCCGGCGAACCGAAACCGCGCCGTCCCGCTCACGTTCGAGCAGTTCCGCTTCGGGTTCGCCAACGCCGTCGAGGAGGTCGAGGCGAGGGAGCTCTACGAGACATACGCCGTCCCAGGCTCCGGCGAGCCCGTCTTCCAGGCGGCGTTCGCGAACCTCAATCCGTGGACCGAGGACAAGGTCGACACGAAGAATCCCGACCGAGGCCCGCTGTTGATCATCTCCGGTGAGAAGGACAACACGGTCCCGTGGGCGGTCGCCAACGCGTCATACAAGCGGCAGAGGCACAACGAGAGCATCACGGAGATCGTCAAGATCAACGGGCGCGGCCACGCGCTCGTGATCGATAGCCGCTGGCGCGACATCGCGGACACCGCACTCGCATTCGTGCTGCGGTTCGTGTAAGGAGTGGGGCCGATGGCGCGGTTCTCACGCGGATTCACCGGGCGGAGGCGCGAGTCGGCCGATCCGACTCGCGTTCCCCCCGGCCAGTACGTGACCGATGACTTCCCGGTCCTCTCCGCCGGGCCGACGCCGCACCCTCAGCTCGACACGTGGACGTTCACGATCCAGGGCGCGGTCGACGAGCCACGCACGTGGACCTGGGAGGAACTGCAAGCGCTTCCGAGCGAGACCGTCACCGTCGACATCCACTGCGTGACGAAGTGGTCGAAGCTCGACACGGTGTGGACGGGCGTCTCGCTCGACGTGCTCCTCGACCACGTCGATACCAGCGCGGAGTACGTCGTCGCGTTCAGCGACGGCGGATATACGACGAACCTTCCGCTCGAGGACGTCACGGGCGGCAAGGCGTGGGTCGCGTACGCGTTCGACGACGAGCCGCTGGAGGCCGAGCACGGCGGGCCGGCTCGACTGCTCGTGCCGCACCTCTACTTCTGGAAGAGCGCAAAATGGGTGCGCGGGCTGAACCTGCGCACCGAGGACGAGCCCGGCTTCTGGGAGGGATACGGCTACCACAACTACGGAGACCCGTGGCTCGAGCAGCGCTACCAGGGCGACTGAGCTGGCAACTGGGCAACGTCGTGGAGGTGAGCGACGAGACATCGGATGCGCGCAGCATCGTGGTCGAGCTCGCCGACTGGCCCGGGCACCGCGCAGGCCAGCATGTCGACGTTCGATTGTCGACGCCCGACGGCTACCGGACCGAGCGGAGCTACTCGATCGCGTCCGCGGCGGAAGACGGCTACCTCGCGCTCACCGTCGAGCGGATCGCGGAGGGCGAGGTCTCCCCATACCTCGTCGATGAGCTCCGTGTCGGAGACGAGCTCGAGCTTCGGGGTCCGATCGGCGGCTACTTCATCTGGGAGGAATCGCTCGGTGGCCCGTTGCTGCTGCTGGCCGGCGGGTCGGGGATGGTTCCGTTGCGCGCGATGCTGCGCCATCGTGCCGCGAGAGAGAGCACGGTCCCGGTGCGCCTGCTGTATTCGACGCGCACAGAGGACGACGTCCTGTATCAGGAGGAGCTCGCACGACTCGCGGCGTTCGACGAGGTCGACATCCGCTTCACGCTGACTCGCGCCTGGCCGGACGGCTGGCGCGGGTATCGTCGGAGGATCGACCGCGAGATGCTCGAGGAGATCTCTTGGGGGCGGGATGAGCGGCCGCTCGTGTACATCTGCGGGCCGACAGCCTTCGTCGAGGTTGCGGCGAACGAGCTCGTCGGTCTCGGACACGAGCCTGCACGGATCAAGACCGAGCGCTTCGGGCCGACCGGTGGCTGAACTGCTTTCGCCGCAGCCGCTCGCGTCGTGGGAGCGCACGAAGGAGCCACTGAACGACTACCTCGGCGGTGCCGTGGCCTTGGCTGGGGCGTCGACGAGCTCACGGTCGTGCTGGTGCCCGAGCCAACCCGCGTCGAAGGAGCTCCGTGGAGGTTGAACTGGACGGCAATGCGATCGCGGGCCTGCTCTACGACGTGTTCGGCTCCGAGCAGACGACGGCGACGGGCGTGTGCGCGTCGTGCGGTGCGAGCGGAGCGCTCGCAGAGACGGTGGTCTACGTGCGTGCGCCCGGCACCGTGGTCCGCTGCCGCACCTGCTCGAGTGTGATGATGGTGCTCGTCACCGTGCGGACAACGACGTGCGTCGACCTGCGCGGCTTGGCGTCGCTCGAATGCGCGTGATCCAGAGACGACGCCGCGACCGCCGAGTCGAGCGTGACGAGCACCGAGCAGCTGCGGAAGGTCTGCAGCGTGGCGTCACCGGGGCTCACTGCTGCGAGCCTTCATCGACGGAGACGGCCTCGGCGGCTCCTGAACGACCTTCCGCGTAGGCGTGCACCGCCTTGGTCAGTTCGAGGATCTGCAGAGAGATACGCAGCCAAACGACCGCCAGTTCTGCTCCGCCCCCTCAACCGTCGCCAGTCGCCGGGTCAGCTTTTGCCGCTGCGCGTGCATGGAAAGCTGGCGGAAAGATCAGGTGGCTAACCACGGCGTACTGTCGACACGGTTGCGACGCCGGCAACGCTTCGCTCCTCCGATTGCGACGTATGGCGACGTATGACGATCCTCGGGACATGATCGACAAGCTGGGGGTCACTGGTTCGAGCCCAGTACCGCCCATCCACAAAACCCTCGCTAGCCCGGGGGTTTTGTGCTTCTCGATCCTCCGCTGTCCCTTCCTCGTCCAAGGCGTCCTGAACGAGAGTCTGCAGCCGGTTCGCCTGCGTGCGCTTCTCGCCTTCGTAGAGATGGCGATAGATCTTGTGGAACAGCGCGCCGCCGTCGCTGTGTTCGACCCGCTCGGCAGCCGCGGTCGCGTCCATGCCTGCATGTGCCATCAGTGACGCGGCCGTGTGCCGCAGCATGTGGAAGGTGAAGCCCTCAAAGATCGACGGCGCGTCCTCGCGCCTGTCTAGGCCGTTCTTGACTGCGGCCTCGACCGTGCGAACCCATACTCGATCACGGAAACGACTCGCAGTCCATTTCTTGCCCTCGACGATAGGGAACACCAGCGACATACCAACAGCGCGCGCGAGCAGCTGCTCACGCAGCAGTGACGCTTCAAGTTCGGTTAGGTAGACGCGGTGCTCGCCACGACGCTTCGCCAGCCACGCCGGAATCGTGATCGTCGATTCCTTAAGGTCGATCATGTCGTCGGTCAGGTTGAACCAGACGTTCTGTCGGCAGCCGACTTGTCCGGCGAGAAGAATCAACCGCGAAGCGTGTTCCGGTGCCCACAACGCCAACTCGTAGAGCTCGCTCACCGTTAGCCCGCGGCCGCGGCGTGGGCGATGCTTCGCCGGCGTGATTTCAAAGAGCGCAGCGTCGACCCGTTGGCTCCGTCCCTTCGCGTCGTGCCGGACACGCCTCACGAACTCAAGCTCGTTCTTGGCGGACATCGGATGCGCGAGCTTGGATCATCCTCTACGGTTGCACGTCGCAACGACGGAACGCGGGTAGCGCGGATCGGTTGCCAGAACCCCGCCGAGCGCTCATTGTAGATCGTCGTCTTCTCGCTTGTGTTCCGCGTGGCCTTGATCCGCGCCAGCGTGCCCGTCGATCGCCTCGTCGACGCTAATCGGCTTCGTCGCCTACGGGGTCACCGAGCGCCTTCTGCGTCATCAGATCAAGCTCGAGCTTCTTGGCCGCCTCCGACGTTGGCGCTGTCCGCGCCGCGAAGGGTGCGACTCTCACTTGGTATGAGCGCGGCCCACGTTTGCGGATGCTCGCGCGGCCCTTCCTTCCGTTTGGACGGCCGGCCACTCGACGATTGCGCTATGCGGGTAGCGACGCACGCGACCAACGCGAACCGACCGACCTGCGCCCGACCCTGCCGCGCGACGCACAGTCTCGCGGTTCACCGATAGCAGTTGGGCGAGCTCCGGCGTCGTCGTGTAGTGCCGCTCGGTCAACGGTCTTCCGGCTCCCACGGGTCGATTTCCTCCCACCAGACACCGATGACCACCCGGTCAGCGCAGGTGACGAGGGCGGGATCTCGTTGACTCGCCCGGAATGTCTTTCAACTTCCGCCGGAGGGCCGAGTCATGCACGGGCAAGGCATGATGCACATATGGGGCGCCGTATTCCCGTCGCGGCAGCAATGGTGGTGCTGTTGTCGTTTTTGCGCCACTGCGAACACCGCGAAGTCCGAGGTCAAGACTCGAGCTCGGATTTCGTCGACGATCACCTACGCGCAAAGGAGGCGGCTATGGATGCCGTCCTCGCGGAGTTTGGCGCCCTTCGTACAGACATGAACGATCGGGCCCGACGAGGCTTCAGCATCCTCGCGCTGAACGTGACCACAACTGCCGGGATCTTCGGCCTCGTCTTCTCGGGGAGAGTCGACGAAAGATACGTGCTCCTCGTCGCGCTCCTTATCCCCGCGCTCGGACGGCTATGGATTGACCAACACGAGTGGATCGGGCGCTTCGCCAGATACGTCAACGACCACCTGCGCGCGCTAGCTGTCGATCTTGCGGCGGGTGCGCCCGTCCTGGGCTGGGAGGAATGGCTGCGAATGGAAGGCAAGCCGGAAGCTGGCAGCCGCCGGGAACGTGCGGAACGAGAGTTTTGGTTCACGATTGCGGCGTTATTTCTCTTCGCGCCGATAGTCGCGCTCGCTGTTGGCTTCGAGGCAATCGCCGATGATCCGCGCGGTTGGCCGTGGTGGCTCTTAGGCATGTTCAGCCTTATCAGCGTGGTGGCCCGCCTCCGGGAGATGCGACATCTCACGGCCCGGGCGACTGACGTCTGAACGCGTCTGCTGTCGCATGACCGAGGTATCTGGACAGCGATCGCCTGCTTTCCCCAAGGCCTTGGCTTCGTCTCATGCGGACAATGAAGAGGAAGGCAGCGGCGCTCGTCGACGCATTCCTCAAACGTGCATCTGGCGCCTGACGGGCTTGTGTCTTTCCACGCAAAGTGGAACACTCATCAACTATGGTCAGAGCGATCTCAGCGTTGCTGCTCGTGGTCCTTGTGGCATCGCTAGGTCGCGCGACTCCCGCCGGCGCGCGGGCCGAGAAGGCCGGTTACACGCCGAAGCAAATCTGTGCTGCAGTTCAGAATAAGACACTTGCCGTCGCGGTTACGGCCCTGTCGGCCCTCTTGCCGCAACGGTGGCAGCCGTCAAGGACTCTCAAGATCCTTACGGGTGCGGCTGTGACGAGTTGCCCGTTTTGGGCGAGGGTCGCGGTGAAAGTTGGACAGGCCTTTGTCGAGAAGACTCAGCCCCCGGCGTTGGCACCAAAGGTGTATCCGCCTGCTCCCGCGTTGCTTTCAACGAACACGATGGATCTCGCAACGGGCACCGCTACAGCATTTGTCGGTTGGTTCGGAGTAGGAGTTGACCGTTATCAGGAGCAGACTCGCGCCGACGGCAGCTTTGACCAGCCAGTGGACATCAGCAGGGCTCAACCAAACAACGTCTATCGGCCGGTTCGACCGGGGAGCACTTATCAGTTCTTCGTTCGGGGTTACTACGGGCAGAACAACACGACCACCTGGGCTCGCTCTGCGGCGTTCAAGCCAGTCGTAGTCGATGACAACCTGTCGACCAACGGCTGGTCGAACGTTTCAGGCAAGAACGCGTACGGCGGAACGCTTAGCTATACGAGGACCGGTTCGGTCACTTACACCGTGACGGGCTTCGCGATGGCGGTCGTCGCTCCGGTGTATCCAGGCGGCGGAGCGGCCGATGTCTCGATCGACGGCATCCGTGTGCGTCCGATTAGCTTCGATTCGCTGATCACGCAACCGGGTCGGCTCGTGTTGAGTTGGTACTGGCCCAGCGGAGGCCGGCACACCGTCACGCTTACCCCGACGAGCGGGTTGCTAGAGATCGACGCGCATCTCGTCCTCACGCAGGCATAGGGGTAGTTCGGTAGCAACTCACCGGGTGCGGGGTGGGAGAGAACAACGTGTGACCGCGACAAGGCCCGGGTGGGTGAGGGAAACTGCCGGGGTGAGATCGTGGCTGGCGTTGGCCGTCGCGCTGCCTCTGATCGCGGCCGGATGGAGCTCCGTTGCGATCGGCCAGCCGTCCGCGGGTGCGTCTCTTCGCGTCGTCGTCCGTGGAGACGGCGAGATCCGCGCTAGCGGTCACGCCTGTCGATCGACGTGCACGTGGCGCGTTCCAGGCGGGCCGCGGGCGATTCGTTTGTTCGCACGGCCGCGCGCGTGGTCACGCTTCTTCCGCTGGTCGGGCGCGTGCATCGGGATCCGCACGTCGTGCACCATTGCTCGCGCATCCGGCAGAACCGTCGCCGGCGACTTCCGGTCGGCGGCGACATTGCCCTCGTGGAACCCGCACGTGACGTGTCGAGCGGTGCGGACCACCATCGAGACCATCCTCGGCGGCGACCGGTCGGCTCTCGGTGGTGCGACCGAGCAGGGCGGAGGGTTCCAGCCGCACCTCGCCGGCGAAGCAAATAGGAGACTGCTCGATCCACCGTGCGCACTGGGGCGCGTTCCGACGCTCGTCGAGCTGCACGGCGTGACCGTCGCGGAGCCACCGGAGCACAGCTCGGACGGAGACTGGGTTGTGAACCTGACCAGCAGCCGAGGCGGCACCGCGGACCCGTTGAAGACGATTCACGTCGAGGAGGACACCGTGTGGATCGCCGCAGGAGTTGCTCCTCCGCTGCTTCCCGCGATGGGCACGAGAATCGACGTTCAGGGATTCGTGTTCTGGGACCCCGGCCACGTAACCGAGGCCTACCATTCGTTCTCAGGCTGGGAGCTTCACGCGCTCACGGCGTGGCGTCCGGCAGCGTAGGAGCCTCTAGTAGCTCCGAGAGGGCGACGCTTCGAAGGCCGCGCTCCTCCATTCCCTCGAGGATGATCGCCAGCGCCTGCACGGTCGCCTCCCGACTCGTTGCGGACGCCTCGACCGGCTCGTCGATAGGCCTTCCGTCATGCAGGTCGACCACGTCGCCGGAGCGAAGCGCGTCGAGGACGAACGCGGCCGTTTGCTCCGCCGACCATTGATAGTCGGCAGGGATCACGGATGCGCCGGCCTCACGCAACCCGAGTCCGGCCGCCACCGTCCGCGCTTTCAGGTTCGACCGAAAGTGAGGGGCTCGCCAGAACCGCGGCCGCGACTCGATGACCGCCCCGATGCGTTCCGACGTGGCGTGAAGCTCCTCCCTCAACTCGGCGACAGGTAGCTCGCCGATGTTCGCGGGGTGGGTGAAGCTGTGATTCCCGAGCTCGCCTCCGGCGGCGACGACTCGCCGGAGCGTCGCCTCATGCTGTTTCGTGATGTGCCGGCCGACGACGAAGAACGTGCCCCTGCTGTCGTGCCGGGAGAGCAGTTCGAGAATGGGGATCGTCCACTCGGAGGGGCCGTCGTCAAAGGTGAGCGCGACCACGCCTTCCGCCGACTCCCACCGGTGCTGGAGCGGTCGAAGGCTCTCCACTAACCGATCGTATAGCGGCCGATAGTCCTTCCGGCGTGCGAACAGGATGTTTCCCCGCAGTACATATTTTTGTATCCAACTGGACATAACGGGGACAAGCAAGGGGGAGCCGGTGGGGGAGAGGACGTATTCGATCAACGTGCCGGACGTGATCGCCGAGACGATCGACGGGGAGACGATGCTCGTCAACCTCGCAACCGGCTCGTATTACAACCTCGAAGGCTCGGGTGCTGAAGTGTGGTCGCGGCTCATGGACGGCGCGACACAGCGTCAGATCGCCGAGGAGCTTGCCGCCCGCTTTATCGGTGAGGCGGCGGAGATCGAGGCCGCGGTCGGCCGCCTCGTGGACGAGCTGCAGGCCGAGCAGATCCTCGTGGAGTCGCCGCCGAGAGAAGCGCGGTCCGCGACTCCGCCACCGGCCGAGGCGGGCGAACGGCGCCCATTCGCCGCGCCGAAGCTCGCGAAGTTCACCGACATGCAGGACATCATCCTGCTCGATCCCGTGCACGAGGTGGACGGACGCGGTTGGCCGCATCAGGCGCAGGACGTCGGTGCCTCCGCGGGCAACTGAACAGCGGACGTCCGGTTCGACCCGCGCCACGCCTGCCTGGGCCGATCCCGACCAGCTTCGGTTGCTCCACGACGCAGCCGACGCCATGGTGATCGAACGCGACTACGTCGTCGGAGGCCTCCCGGTTAGGGCTCGCTTCGCCGGACAAGCGATGTTCGAGCGCGTCGGACCGGCGATCGGACATCTCGAAGCGGCGTCGTCCGAGAGCCCCTCGCTGCTGCTGCATGTCTGGGACGCGCGCTCCACGGGCTCGCCCGTGCCCGAGTTTCCTGGCGTCGAGCCTGCCTCCGGCGGCCGGCGGCCGCGGTACTACGTCGAGCACGATGCGGTCCGGGCTTCGTACCAGCCCGGTAACGGCATGCTCAGCGTCCTCGACTCTGCGCAACGGGAGGCGTGGTACTGGGCCGAGGACGCCGCGGCGCTTCCATTCCTCGATGCCGCTGAGCCGCTGCGCCAGATCTTCCACTGGTGGCTCGGCGACCACCGCCTGCAGCTCCTTCACGGCGGCGGCGTCGGACTGCCGCACGGCGGCGTCCTGATCACCGGCAGGAACGGGTCCGGCAAATCGACGGCCGCACTCGCCTGCCTCGCGTCAGAAGTCCGGTACGCGGGCGACGACTACGTCGTCGTCGAGCCGGGAGCGCCGCCATGGTTGTACAGCCTCTACAACTCGGGGAAGCTCGAGCGCCATCATCTCGGTCGGTTTCGCGACGTGCTGACGAAGTTGCCCCGTGAGGACGACCTCGCGGACGAGAAGGCAGTCATCTTCGCCGACGAGCTCTATCCCGATCGGGTGATCCGTGACTTCCCGCTTCGAGCCGTGATCGTGCCGCGGGTCACCGAGGCGACGACGGCACGACTGCTCGAGATCTCTCCCGCCGCGGCGCTTGCCGCGCTCGCCCCCACGACGTTGCTCCAGCACCACCCGCCGCAACCGAACGCGCTCCCTGCCATGGCCGAGCTCGTCCGCAGCGTGCCGACGCTGTCGCTCGAGCTTGGGTCCGATCTTGCCTCGATCCCGGGCGTGATCGAGGCATTTCTCGAGGGCTGGAGATGAGCGCGCCGCTGGTCAGCGTCGTCGTCGCTGTCTACAACAGCGAGGACACGATTCGGGCGGCTCTCGCGAGCCTGTTCGCGCAGGACTACGAGCCGTTCGACGTCGTCGTCGTGGACGACGGGAGCACCGACGGAACGGCGGAGATCATTCGCGAGTTCGACGTGGTGGATTACGTTCGACAGGAAAACCGCGGGCCGGGCGCGGCCCGCAACGCCGGCGTCGCTCGGGCGCGCGGGACGCTTCTTGCCTTTCTGGACGCAGACGATGAAGCCGTTCCGCACAAGCTCAGCGTTCAGGCCGACTACCTGCAGCGCAACCCGGCGGTCGGATGTGTCCTCGGCCGTCAGGACGTCGAGTTCGTCGGGATGGACCAGCCGGCGTGGATGAAGCGCGACGCCGTGTTCGGCGATCTGGCCGGCATCGGCTTCACGACGGCGATGATCCGGCGCGAGGCGTTCGAGGCGGTCGGCGGCTTCGATCCCGATCGACGCCTACAGGGAAGCGAGGATCGGGATCTGATGGTGCGGCTTCGCGCGGCGGGAGTCGGCATCGAGGTCCTCCCGCAAGTAGTCATCCGCCGCCGCTTCACCGGCTCCAACCTGACCGTGCAGCAACCGAGCAGCATGCTGCTCGCATCGTTGAAGTCCAAGCTGGATCGCGAGCGGGAGGGAGCCTCGTGAACGACCTCGTCAGCGTGATGATCGGCGTCTACAACTGTGCCGACTATCTCGGCGAGGCAATCGAAAGCGTCCTCGCGCAGACCTACAGCCCGATCGAGCTGATCGTCGTGGACGACGGCTCGACCGACGGTACGGCGCAGGTTGCGCAGTCGTACGTTCCGCAGTTGCGCTACGTCTACCAGGAACGCGGTGGGATGGGTGCCGGGCGCAATCACGCCGTGTCGCTCGCAAGCGGGAAGTACCTCGCCTTCCTCGACGCCGACGATCGCTTCCGGCCGACGAAGATCGAGAAGCAGCTCCAGGCGTTCGCCCGCGATCCGCAGCTCGACGTCGTGTTCGGTCGCATGACCGAGTTCATCAGCCCGGATCTCGACCCCGACGCGGCGGCTCGGCTGAGACGTCCCGTCGACGACGCGCCCTGGCCGACGCCGAACCTGATGCTCGTCACGAGGGAGGCATTCGAACGGGTCGGGCCGTTCTCGACAACGCTGCGTGTCGGGATCGGCGTCGACTGGTACGCGCGTGCGCTCGAGCTCGGGCTCAAACAGGAGATGATCGACGACGTCGTCCTCGAACGGCGGCTCCACACGCAGAACAACGGCATCCGCGAACAGGCCTCGCGATCGCAGTACCTGCACGTCCTCAAAGCCTCTATCGACCGTCGCCGGGCCGAGCAAGCCGCGCGCGACGCAGATGAGGCGGCTTCCGGGAGCGCGTGAGCAAGCCGCCGACGACGGGATTGCGCCCGTCTTCCACGCACGAGGCGCTATTGCGGGTGATTGCAGCCTCAGCCGACGACCTCGAGCAGCGATGGCGCGACCTTCAGCCGCTGGATCTCGACCGGATCGAGAACGGGTCGATGCCTTTCCTCCTGCTGCTGTACGAGCGGTTGAGAGTCGCAGGGATCGACGACCCGCTGCTGCCACGCCTGAGGGGCGCGTACCGAAACGTCTGGTACCGGAATCAGCTTCAGCTGCACCGTCTGCCGCAGGCGCTCGAGCGTGCAGGACACGGCGCGATCGTGTTCGGCGACCTCGCCGTCGCCACGCGGTACTACGCGGATTCGGGCCTGCGCCTGATCACGCGGCTCGAGTTCATGTCCGCGGCCGCGCCTCCGAATGTCGGTTCCGATCAGATCGTCCATCACGGCGCTCCGCGGCACCTGGCCGGCCCGACCCGCCGCGTGGCGCTGTATCACGCGTTCGAGGGGCGGAAGGAAGAACGTCGTATCGGCTCCGAGACCGTTGCGATGCTCGAGGCCGGCGATGAGCTCTTGCTCGCGTGCGCGAGCGGTGTCGCCCGCGTGCCTGCGCCGCCCCTTCAATGGCTGCTCGATGTGTGGCAGATCCTTCGCTCCGGTCGCGTCACCGATCCGACTCGTGTCGCCGCCGATGCAGCGGCCTTCGGGATTGGGCTGCAGCTGCGAGACGCCGTCACGTACCTGACCGAGCTCGATCCCACACTCGAGGTCGCGTTGCTCCCGGCGGCGCTCCTTGCCGCTCCCATCCGGCGACGCGACCGCGTCGCATACCGGTTGTGCGGGCCGCTCCCGGAACCGACGTCGTCCGCCCGCTACATCCTGGGGAGCTACTTGCGGCTCATGCGGCTGGAATCAGCGAGGAGCGTCGTGGCCGGCTTCCCCGCCCACCTCGCGGAGGAGTGGGGCGTGCGACCGGGCGAGGTCGCCCGGCTTGCTGCCCGGAAGGCGATGAGCCGGACGACTACTCGGTGGCGCCGTGGCCCGTCCTGAAGCGCTCGGCGTCGTCGAGCGGTACGAATCCGAGCTCGGTGGTCGCATTCGCGATGTCCCAGATCCGCCAGGTGTTCGACGAGACGCCGTAGTAGGTCCCGTGCCGCACTGCGTCGTCCGCGCGGAGCGCGGCGGTGAACAGCCGGACGAGATCGGCGTGGCTCAGGAGGGTTGCGAAGTCCCGCGCCCGCGTCGGCCGGTCGCTGTGGTTGACGGTGCCGAGCCGCAGACAGATCGTCGAGGTCCCGTAACACGCGGAGTAGGTTCGGCAGGCTGCTTCGCCCAGCGCCTTCGACATCCCGTACGGGCTGTCGGGGCGAAGCGGCCAGTCCGGGCCGATGAGCGGGATGCTGGCGGGGTCCAGGTCCCCACAGTCGCCGCTGACGATCGACGCGTACGGTTCGTCTTGCTCATACAGGCCCGTCACGCGGTTCGAGCTTGCGAAGATCACGCGGCGAACCCCATGACGGCGGGCCGCTTCGAGCACGGTCGCGGTGCCGCGGAGATTGTTGGAGGTCACTGCATCCCAGGAGGCGCCCGCATCGGCGATCCCTGCCAGGTGGATAACGGCGTAGACGCCTTCGATCTCCTTGGACACGGCATCGAGACGCGTGGTGTCGACACGGCGCATCCCGCGACTCCGGCGAACGTCGAGCGACCGGATGTCGAACTCGTCGTCCAGATGCTCGCGAAGGAGCGTGCCGACGAGACCTGCCGCTCCCGTGATCAGGACATTCATCCGATGCTGCGCTTGTCTCGATGATGGCAACCGAGACGAAGCACCGCACAGCCCTCGGCGAGAGGGTCTTCAGGGGCCTGCGATGGAAAATCTTCAGCCAGGTTCTGCAGCAGGGGTCGCGCTCCGGAGTCGCAATCGTCGTCGCGCATCTTCTCACCCCCGAAGACTTCGGGCTCGCGGCGATGGCTCTGGTCTTCAGCGGCATCGCAACGCTGCTCAGCGATGTCGCGCTGGGCGCGGCGCTGATCCAGCGTGACAGGATCACGGAGGAAGATCGGTCGACCGTCTTCTGGACGCAGGTTGCGCTCGGTGTCGCGATGACCACCGCCGGCGTACTGCTCGCCCCTGCGGCCGCGTCGTTCTTCTCGACGCCGGACGTCGCCCCGTACTTCGCCGCGACCGCCTCGATCGCGCTGATCTCCTCGTTTGGGTCGACCCAGACCGCGCTCCTTCTCCGCGAGATGGAATTTCGGAGCCTCGAGCTCCGTGAGATCGCAGCGACCCTCGTCGCCGCGATGACCGGGCTCGGCCTCGCGTTGTTCGGGTTCGGCTCGTGGGCGATCGTCGGCCAGGCGATCGCCTTTGCGACGACATCGACCATCCTGCTCTGGCGACTGTCGCGGTGGCGGCCGCGGTTCGTCTTCAACGGCCAGAGCTTGCGCGACCTCGGGCCCTTTGGTGCGAAGGTGCTGGCGTCGCGGCTCCTCAGCTACCTCAACCTGAACGCCGACAACGTGCTCGTCGGTCGCTACCTCGGCGCCTCACAGCTTGGTACGTACAGCGTCGCCTACAACGTCATGTTCATCCCGATCGCGCGAATGGCCCAGCCGATCCAGCAGGTTCTCTTTCCGGCGTTCGCGCAGCTGCAGAAGGAACCGTTGCGCCTCGGCCGCGCCTGGTTGCGCGGGACCCGCGTGGTGGCCACGGTCGGCGCGCCCGCGTTCATCGGGATGGCCGTCGTCGCTCCCGACTTCGTCCCGATCGTGCTCGGCCACCGCTGGGACGCGGCCGTCCCGGTCCTCCAGTTCCTGAGCCTCGCGGGATTCGCCCAGAGCTTCCAATCCCTGAATCCGGCCGTCCTCCAAGGGCTGGGACGCGCCGGACTGCTCCTGCGCTTCATGACGGTGTCGACGGTCCTGGTCGTCGGCGCATTCGCACTCGGGCTCGTATGGGGAGTCGTCGGAGTCGCGGCGCTGTTCGCGCTTGCACGCGCGATCCAACTGACCGCCTTCACGTGGCTGATGGCTCGCGTAACGCGTCTGTCGCTGGCGGAAATCCTCGCTGAGTTCGCGCGTGTCGGGCTCGTGTCCCTTGTCGTCGGTGCCGGCGCGCTGCTAGCACGCCTCGCGCTCCTTCGCGTCGATGCGACTCCTCTCGCGCGCCTGATCGTCGCCGTGATCGTCGGCAGCGCGCTGTATGTCGGGGTCATCGGCTGGAAGCAGCGCGAGCTCGTCGTCGAGCTTCGCCACATCCTTCGGCGCAGGAGGTCGTTGCCGTTAGAGGCTTGATGTGGAACTGACCGATCTGGGGACGCCGGTCGCGCCCGGTCCAAGCGGGTCAGTCGGGCGCCCTGCCGGGAAGCGGCGTCGGCGGAGGCGAATCTTCGTTCTTCCAGCCGTGCTCGGATTTCGAGCGCAGCGCATTGCGCAGCGCGCGCACGACCCGCCGAGCCTTCATCGACCACGACATCTCCTCTCCCGGCGTGACGTCCTTGATGACCTGCCGTAGCGCGACCGGGAGCGCCCGAACGGGAGGTAGAAGCCAAAACGGAGATGCCCAGCGCACGACGTGCCCCTCGAGCACCGTCGCCTCGCGGAGCCCGATCAGGTGCCGCGCCCATGCCGAGACGGCGAGCGGAGGGGTGCCGCCGTAGAGCCGCCACCTGATCGTGGCACGGGTCGTGTTCCAGATCCGCTCGATGCGCCAGTCCTGCGCCGTCTGCATGAGTGCGGATTCGTCGGCTTCGCCGGCCGTTGCCGCGACGTCGAGCAGATCCCGCAGGTCGCGAAGCGGCGTATGCGCCCACGCGTGCGCGGCGACGATCAGCGCGTGGTGGTGAGGCGCGGGGGCCTCGACGCCGTCGATCTCACAGAACGACGGGACAGCTTCGTCGAACAGGCTCTGTGCGGGGGGTGCAGGGAGCTCGCGTGGCCACTTTGGCCTCTCGTGGACCTCGATCTTGAGCGGCAGCTCCCGCCAGACGAGCGGCGGGAGATGGTGAATGCCGAGGAAGTGATCCGTTGGATCGGGCAGCTCGACAAAGCCAGCGGCGATCAGAGCCGCTTGCGCCGCCGGGGCGTCCGCGACGAGAAGATCCAGGTCGTCGAAGCTGCGCGCCGCGTCGGGATACCGCGCCGCGACCTCTGGTCCCTTGATGATGAGCATCGGGCCGTCGAACGCGTCGCGGATGCGACCGAGGAGCGCGGGCAGGATCATCATCGCGGTCCGGGTCGCCCGCTCCTCATGCGCAAAATCGCGCGGGATCTCGTTGCCGAGGCGTCTCAGTCGGCGCGCGGCGAGTGGAAGCACGCGGTTGATCCGAATCGCCTCTGGACTCATCGTGGCCAGGAGACGATCGGCCGCACCCCAGAGACCGAGATCGTGCGAGACCGGCTCATGCGTTGCCTGCCGCATGAGCTACAGCCTAACCGGCTCGCACGGCGTAAACCCGTATTTGCAGCAGTTATTCGCTACCTGCGCGTGCTTGATCTAACCCATTCGAGGGATCGCGAGGCTGTGCCGCGCATCAGATTTCGGGGGGTTGAGGTGGTGTTTTCTTCTGAAGGGTCGGCACTGTTGTCATTCAAGCCGCGGTGAACCCCAGCCGAAGACGTCCACAGGGAACGACACACTGAGCGTGAACATCAATGAGGGGGATCAGGTGATGCCGCAGCATCGGTCGATCCGGGTTTTGGTCATCGACGACGACCGGTTGTTGTGCGAGATGCTCCGCCGATGCCTCGAGCTGGAGGGGATCGAGGTTGGTGAAGCCCATCATGTGATCCAGGCCGAACGGCTTCTGGCCGCGGAGGCCGTGCCGGATGCGATTGTGCTCGACATCGGGCTGCCTGGGATCGACGGTGTTTTCTACTGCGAACGGCTGCGCGAGAGTCCGCGGACGAAGAAGATCCCGATCGTCGCGATCAGTGGCTCCAAGGATGCCGGACAGCAGGCAATCGCGGCCGGTGCGAACGCGTTCCTCCACAAGCCGCTTGATCCGATGAATCTGCTTGCGACCGTGCAGCGCCTAGCCGGACTTGCCCCGCTTGAAAATCACGAGGTTGCGGTGGCGGGCGAGTTGCGCAGGCTGATCGATATCGGGCAACGCCAGCACGATCTTCTGACTGATGCGTATCGCCAGACCCTCGAGGCGCTTTCCGACGCGTTGGAGTCGCGCGACTTTGGAACAAGCGCGCACTCCCATCGCGTGACGAGCTACGCCACCCGCCTCACGCTCGAAGTTGCGCCGTCCCTGCTTGACGACCCGACGCTCGAATGGGGCTTCCTGCTCCATGACGTCGGAAAGATCGGCATCCCCGATCGCGTGCTCCTCAAGCAGGGCTCGCTCACCAAGCCGGAGCGGCTGTGTATGCAAACACACACCCTGATCGGCGCGCAGTTGGTCGGACACGTGCCTCTTCTCCGGGGCGCAGGCCTCGACGTGATCCGCTCCCACCATGAACACTGGAACGGCGCCGGCTACCCCGACGGCACGGCCGCCGAAAAAACGCCGATCGCAGCGAGAATCTTCGCCGTCGCAGACGCGCTCGATGCGATGACCAACCAACGGCCCTACCGGCCCCCGCTCTCCTGGGACGACGCGCTCACCGAGCTGACCAACGAACGCGGAAGGCAATTCGACCCGTTCGTCATCGACGCGATCGCAGCCTGCGAAAATGACCTCTGCCGCACCTACCTGAAAGAGAAACGGACGCTGGTCACGACGTAAGTGTCATGACTCTTGACAGCGCAGTTTCACTACGGGGGCTGCGTCACTCCGACGGCGTCCGCCAAGACGATTTCGCCGTCCCCGGTCCTGTCTTCAACGGACGGCGCGACCGGATCGGATCCGGTCAACCTCCGCGTCCAGGCTCGGCCCGCAGCGATCGCTCTCCGCTCAATGGTGATGTTCAGCAACGCCGCAACGAGCAAGGACGCCGAGAAGGCACTCGCCAGGATGGCCGAGCTCGTCAGCCAGCGGGAGCCTCCGGTCGGCCTGTCGAACAGATCGAATGTTGTGCCTGGCACGTGCCTCATCGCGGCCACGACGACCGAGAGGCACATCACATGCACGAGGTAAATCCCGTACGACCGTACGCCGACGAAGACGAAGGGTCTACTCGCGAGCATACGAACCCACCAAGAATTACCGATCACGATCGTGACGATCGCGAGTGCGACCGCGAAGGAATAGGCAAACGGCACCCACTCTGCGGAGCCGGCCAAGGCCTGCGCCAGTACGAACACGGCCAACGTGAGCGCCGCGCCCGCCGGGGTCCCCAAGTGTGAGAAGACGCGATAGCTGCGCGGTTCGTGGAGGAACATCGCCAACAAGCAACCAACGAGAATGGACGTGTACGCGTACACGAGAGGCACAGATCCAAACGGCCTGATGTCGGACGGGAGGAGCCCCGCTACGTGCAGCGCGAAAGGCACGAAGATCAGCGTGAGCAGGAGGCCGATTCGAGCACGGGTGTTGCGCCTCAGAAACAGAAATCCAAGTAGCGGCCAGACGAGATAGAACTTTTCTTCGACGCCGAGGCTCCAACTGTGAGCAAACGGCGTCACGTCGAGGTGCGGCGCGAAGTCATTCATGTAGGTGAGGAAATACGGAAGCGCGGTAGTCAAGAGGTGCCTGTGGCCGTGATAGTTCGTACCGATCACCAGCACGATGTAGAAGACCAGCACGGCGTAGTAGAGAGGGAAGATGCGACAGCTACGCCTGATGTAGAACGCTCGCAGGGACACAGCGCCGCGGCGCGCCTCTTCGCGCAGCGAAAGCGTCGTGATCAGATATCCGCTGATCACGAAAAACGCGAAGACCCCCATGCCCCCGTTGAGGTGAGCCCAGAGCGCCGAGTTGGTGTGCAGGACGAGCACCAGAAAGATGCTGACCGCGCGTAAGCCGTCGAGCGCTGGGAAGTATCGACGGTCGCGGTATTCGGCGTACGACAACTTCACCGGGCTTTAGCTTCCTCCCCGCCGCATAATGGCACGCGGGGGAACCTCAACTTCGGGTGACACATATCGCAAGTAGATCGCTCTGGCTCCTAGCGCTCTTTGCGCTGGGAGTCGGCGTGTGGGATGGCTCAGAAGCGGATGGCTCCACTAGAGAGGAGAGCATCGATCTCGTCTCGTCGTTGACAGTGATACCGCGACCGACTCCACGCCTGAACGTACCGCACTATCAAACGAAGGGAACGTATCCGCAGGTCGTCCGACAGGGTCTCGACCTTCGGTTGGTGAACGACGCACTTCGTGCGACCGTTCTTGCCGAGGAGCGCAGATACGTCCCAATCGCACTCAAACAGGAGGCCCGGTCACCGGACCCTATCCGCCTTGGTTACCGAGGGTTGTTCGCAACCGCGACTGTTACCCGCCTACTCTCGGCTAACACAGTAGTGAGCAGCGCGCTGATTCCGGTCGACGAGATTTTCCCGGGTGGGCATGAGTCGGGATACTGGATATCGGTCACTGCTCGCGTACCGTCGGGTTCGCGCGTTGTGTTGCGTGAGCTCTTCGCAAATCAGAGTGATGGCCTAGGAACTCTGGCGGCAGCTGCGCGGAGGGGAGTGCTTTCTCAAGACAGCTGCGTACGCAACGGCATAAGACAGACGCGAAGCTACGAAAAGGGATTCAAGCCCACCTTCGCCAACTATCGCCACTTCGCCCTGACAAAACGTGGACTTGTAGTTGGCTTTCCGATCTACCAAGTCGCTCCGGGGATCTGCAATCGCACAGATACGACGGTTCCCTACTCCGCCCTACGCCGATATCTGAGCCCGCTCGGAGCGCGGTTGATATTGGCCGTCGAACAATCGAGGTAGACCCACCGGCCAGAGAAGCACACCTGCCAGGCCCGGTTGGAAGCAGAGGTCTGTCTGCCGAGAGCGAGAAAGTAACTCTGGCGCAACCGATCACAGCTCGAGCTCGCCGTTTGTCGAGCGCGTCGCCTGGATCAACAACGAGCCCCTCCACACTCACTCGGAGGTATCTCGCCAACCGAGTTCGAACGACACCACACGTGACGATAGGTTCCGAAACGAGCCCCTCGAACAAAGTAGGAAACCAATCAAGACAGTCTCCGCGAAACCTGGGGTGGCTCAATTCGGATGCAGAGATTGCGGTGGCTCCGGCGTGAGTACGCCGCGGTCGAAGGGGTCGCGGCACGAACTTCGCGTTCTTTGATGTAAGACAGCCGTAAAACAGCGAGAAACCCCGTTGGAGGGCGATGTGGCGCGGGCACGTGATAGGTGCACGCACCGACCGAAAGGAGAGACGACGATGAAGAAGTTCATTTGCGTCCTCGCCACAGCCTGCGGACTTGCGGTATTCCCGGTGACTTCAGCGCTCGCAGGCGGCTCGAACGGAAAGGGCCATGACGTCATCACCGCGACATGCACGGTTCTCGGAACCGTCACGGTCCATGTCAGTAGCGGTCAATCAGCGTGGGTTGGCAACACGCACTACGTCACCGTCGCGTTCAGCGGCACGTTCACGCCGACGGTCGGAACGCCGTTCTCGTTCTCGAAGACGTACGGCAACAAGTCCGGCTTCGGTCAGCGGTACACGTGCACAGGCTCGCAGACGAGCCCTGATGGCACGTTTACCTTCACCGCGACCGTCGCCAAGACGCCGACGCACTGACGCTTCAACGGCGACGGGCTGGGACGTCCCTCGCCCGTCGCCGTTGTGCTGTGAGCCGCGCGTTGATGACTGTCAGCGCGGTTTGTCGCTCTCGGCCCAACGTTGGAAGAGGTCGACCTGTGCTTTGGGCCACGCGCCGTCGCACGGCATCGTGCCGTTGCGGAGGCGGGCGAGAATCGCGTCGGCGTGTTGGCTGACGTCGTCGTGTGACCAGAGGTCAAATGCGAACTGCATCGATTTGCGGTCGCGTTCGCGAAACAGGGGCTTGACGTCGGTCTCGAAGCTCACGGGCTCGTTCACGATCGCTCCCTTCTTGTCGTCCGCTTCACGTGCGCTTACCCGGCCAACGCTTCCAGGAACGTCGCCGCGTCATAGCCGCCGCGGTACACGACACCGTCGATGAACAGCGTGGGGGTTCCGTCCACTTCACCCGACGCAACTCCGCTCTCGCTGTCACGACGAATGCGCTGCAGGACTGGACGGCTGAATCGATCCTGTTCGAAGCGTCCGACATCGAGCCCAAGCTCGGTCGCGTAGCGCCGCAGATCGTCGTCTTCAAGGGCCTTCTGACGATGGAAGAGCAACTCGTGCATCTCCCAAAACCGGCCTTGGAGCGCAGCTGTCTCGGCTGCCGCCGCCGCCGCGAGCGCATGCGGGTGTATCTCGACGAGCGGGAAGTGACGGAACGCGAAGCGGACACCACCGCTCAGTTCCCGCTCGACGCGCTCGATCTCTCGAAACGCCATCCGGGAGAACGGGCACTCGTAATCGCCGTACTCGAGGATGAGACGCGCGCCCGTCGTCCCGCGGACATGATCGACGGTGTCGTCGAGCGGCTCCATCATTGCTGTTGTCGTTCCGGGATCGTCGCCATCAAAACCCGACCACCTGCCGGATGAGCACGATGTGAATGCGGCCGGGCAGCTCTTGGTGGATCTCGAGAATCTTGCCGACGGAGCTGTTCTGTCCATAGGCGGCGAGCGCGCGCGCGTCCTCGAGCTTGAGGCTGTGCTCGTAGATCCGCTCGTGCGCCTCCTGCAACGTCGGCACGAGCTTCTGTGCGCCGATGACGAAGATGACGTTGGCGGCGCCCCAGGCATAGGAGGCGAGTTGGCTGCCGGATGCCGACGCGATGACGAGCGTTCCCTGACGCGTAACCGCGTGGACGCTGCCGACGGAGTAGTCGGGCTGGCCGCCGATCGCCTTCATCTCCTGCAACTGAGTGGCGAAGTCGAGCGCCAGCAGCTTGTTGCGCATCGATTCGTAAGGCCCGCCGTTGTTGATCGCCGCGGCGAGGCCGGTCTCCTCCAGCGTCACCGACGTGTTGGTCATCACCGAAGACCCGGTGGGGATTCGGGCGATGACGGCTTCGCGCGCCGCGTCGAGATCGTCGACGACCTCGACGCTGTATCCGTGCTCCTCGAGGGCAACGACGGTCGTCGCGAGCGCCTGGTCGTCAGGAAGAAGGGTGAAGCGGTCAGCCGTGTGGGATGTGGTCACCTGTCGGTCCTCCTTGGTTTCCTCCAAGGGTGGGCCAGAGCGGACGCGTGTCGCATCCGCCAGTGGCCAGTCGCTCAGGCCAGTAGCTCGCGGACGCGTGGGATGACCTGTGTCCCGTAGAGCTCGATGTTGGTGATCAGGGATCGATTGGTGAGACCGACCATGCCGTACTTCAGCTCGAAGCGGTTCGCGCCGAGCGCGGTGAGGTTGTGCGCGATCTTGTGCGCCACGGTTTCCGGCGAGCCGACGTAGAGCGCTCCCCGTGGCCCGACCTCGGCCATGAACGATTCCTTGGTCGGGATCGCGAAGCCGCGGATCTTGCTCATCCGGCGGATGACCTCCATGTAGCGCGGCCAGAACTCTTCGCGGGCCTCTTCGTCGGTGGCGGCGACGTGGCCGGGCGCGTGCACTCCGATCGGTAGCGGGTCCCGCCCGAAGCTCTCGAGGGCCTGGTGGTAGAGCTCCGAGAACGGCGCGAAGCGCGCCGGCGGACCGCCGATGATCGCGAGCATCAGCGAGAAGCCGTAACGCGCGGCGCGGATCACCGACTGTGGGCTGCCCCCGACACCGATCCAGACCCGGAAGGGCTCCGACTCGATGTGCGGCACGACGTTTTGGTCGACGAGCGCAGGGCGGTCTTGCCTTGCCACGTCACCGGTCCGCCTTCGAGCAGCTCGGCGAAGAGGTTCGTCTTCTCTTCGAAGAGCTCCTCGTAGTCGGCAAGGTCGTAACCGAAGAGCGGGAACGAGTCGATGCTGGAGCCGCGTCCGAGGATGACTTCCGCGCGACCGGCGGAGAGTGCATGGAGTGTCGAGTAGCGCTGAAACACGCGCACGGGATCGTCCGAGCTCAAGACGGTGACCGCCGACCCGACGTGGATGCGGGTCGTGCGCGCGGCGATCGCGGCGAGTACCACATCGGCGGCGGACAAGGGGAAGTCATCGGTGTGGTGCTCGCCGATCCCGAAGAAGTCGACGCCGACCTGGTCGGCCAGGACACCGTGCTCGACGAGGTCGCGGATCACTTGGGCCTGTGAGCTCGGGCGGTCGTTCTCGTCGTGGGTGAGATCGCCGAAGGTGTCGAGGCCGAGGACGAGTGGGAACTGCACGGCTGCGCGTGTCATGCGAGTCAGTGTCGGGCCGCGGGGCGCAGGTCGCATCCGCCAGTGGCCAGTCGTCGCAGCCTGTCGGCAGGGGTGTAACGTCGGTGCCGGGCAGATGGCCGAACTCTCCCTCGTCCAAGGACGCGCGACAGGGCTAACGGGCCGGCGCAGCGAGACCGACGCGCTCGACGATCTCGTCGAAGCTGTTCGCACGGGTGAGAGCCGCACGCTGGTGGTGCGCGGCGAACCGGGAATGGGAAAGACGGCGCTCTTGGAGTATGTCGCCGAGCAAGCGTCGGGCTGCCGCGTGCTCCGCGCCGCTGGTGTCCAATCGGAGATGGAGCTCGCGTTTGCGGGGCTGCACCAGCTGCTCGGGCCGATGCTGGATCACCTCGAGCACCTGCCGGCGCCGCAGGGCGATGCACTGCGGACTGCGTTCGGCGTCAGCTCGGGTTCGGCGCCCGATCGCTTCTTCATCGGGCTCGCGGTTCTGAGCCTGCTCTCCGAGTCGGCCGAAGAACGGCCGCTGATCTGTCTCGTCGACGACGAGCAATGGCTCGACCGCGCCTCCGCACAGGTTCTCGCGTTCGTCGCGCGGCGGCTGGAGGCAGAGTCGGTGGGCTTGGTCTTCGCGGCTCGCGAAATCGGCGAAGCGCTCGCGGGATTGCCGGAGCTCGTGGTCGACGGGTTGGGCGAGGACGATGCGCGCGCGCTGCTGGACTCGGTGCTGACCGGCCCCTTGGACGCCCGAGTCCGCGACCAGATCGTGATCGAGGCGCGCGGTAATCCCTTGGCGCTGCTGGAGCTGCCGCGGAGCGTCACGCCCGCCGAGCTGGCAGGTGGGTTCGCACTCCCAAGTGCGGTGCCGCTCTCGGGGCGGATCGAGGAGAGCTTCCTGCGGCGCCTCGACGCGCTCCCGGCCGAGAGCCGTCAGCTGCTGCAGCTCGCGGCGGCCGATCCGGTCGGCGAGCCGGCACTGCTTTGCCGCGCAGCCGAGCAGCTCGGGATCGGAGCGGAGGCTGCGGGTCCGGCAGTCGAAGCCGGCCTGATCGAGTTCGGCGCCCGCGTTCAGTTCCGCCATCCGCTTGTGCGCTCGGCCGCCTACCGGTCGGCCTCACCCGCCGAGAGACGAGACGCGCACCGGGCCCTGGCCGAGGCGACCGATCCGGAGCTCGATCCCGAGCGCCATGCCTGGCACCGTGCCCAAGCTGCGCCCGGGCCCGACGAGGAGGTCGCGGCCGAGCTGGAGCGCTCGGCCGGGCGAGCGCAGGCGCGCGGAGGTCTCGCGGCGGCGGCGGCGTTCCTCGAGCGCTCGGCGATGCTCACGCCCGAACCGGCGCTCCGGGCGCAGCGCCTGCTGGCGGCTGCGAGGACGAAGCGCGACGCCGGCGGCCTCGACGCGGCGCTCGGACTGCTGGTCGCAGTCGAGGCCGGCCCGCTCGACGCTCTGCGGGCCGCCGAGGTGGAGCGCATGCGCGGACAGATCGCGCTCGAGCAGCAACGCGGCGGCGACGCAACTCGGCTGCTCCTCAGCGCGGCGAGACGCCTCGAGCCGCTCGACGCCGACTTGGCGCGCGAGACCCACCTCGAGGCGCTGGTGGCGGCGATGTGGGCCGCCGATGTGGACAGCGCCGGCGGTGTGCTCGCCGCTGCCGAGGCGGGGCGTTCTGCGCCTGCCGGCTCCGAACCGCCGCGTGCGGTCGACGTCTTGCTCGATGGGCTCGCGCTGCGGTTGACCGAGGGATACGCGGCGGCCGCTCCGACGCTGACGCGGGCACTCGAGCTCGTCCTCGCTCCCGAGGGCGAGACCGACGAGGTCGGCCGCTGGCTCGGGCTCGCCGGTTCCCGGCCCAGCGCCACGGTCGCCCTCGAGCTGTGGGACGCCGAGTCGTGGTATTTCCTCACCGCCCGCCAAGCACAGGTCGCGCGCGATGCGGGCGCGCTCGTGCAATTGCGTCTCGCGCTCAACTTCTCCGTCGGAACGCACATGCTCGCGGGTGAGTTGACCACGGCGGCGTTGATGATCGAAGAAGATCGCCTGATCGCGGAGGCGACCGGGAACGCGCCGATCGCGTACGGCCAGATGATGCTCGCGGCCTGGCGCGGCGAGGAGGCCACGGCCTTGGAGTTGATCGACGCAACCTCGCGCGAGGCGGCCGCACGCGGTCTGGGCAGGTTCGTTCTCCTCACGAGCTACGCGCGCTCGGTGCTCTACAACGGGCTCGGTCGCCATGACGTCGCACGCGACGCCGCCTCGCGGGCGTTCGAGCGAGACCTGGTGGGGATGGGGCCCTTTGTCGTGCCTGAGCTCGCCGAGGCGGCGTCCAGGACCGGTGACAGAGCGCTCGCTGAGGCCGCGCTCGACTGGCTGTCCGAACGCACGCGCGCGACGCCAACGGAGTGGGCGCTGGGAGTGGAGGCCCGCGTCCGCGCCCTGCTCAGCACGGGGGAGATCGCCGACAATCTCTACCGCGAGGCGATCGAGCGCCTCGGTCACACCCCGGTGCGCATGGAGCTTCCCCGGACCCATCTGCTCTACGGCGAGTGGCTGCGTCGCACGAACAGGCGCGTCGATGCGCGCGGGCAGCTACGCATCGCACACGAGATGTTCGCTTCGATGGGCGCAGAAGCCTTCGCCGACCGCGCGCGCCGCGAGCTGCGTGCGACGGGCGAGACTGTGCGCAAGCGCAGCGTGGAAACGCGCGGCGAGCTCACGGCGCAAGAGGCGCAGATCGCTCGGCTCGCGCGCGAGGGACTCTCGAATCCGGAGATCGGCACTCGCTTGTTCATCAGCCCGCGCACCGTCCAGTACCACCTGCGCAAGGTCTTCCTCAAGCTCGACATCCACTCGCGCACCCAGCTTGACGCCGCGCTGCCCGGGGACGTGGCCACCGTCCCGCAGCTCTAGACGGCCACCTGATGCTTGCGGCGCTCCTCAATGTCCCGGCGAACGTCGGTTACCCGCTGCTCTTCCTCCTGGTCGGTGCCGAGTCGGCCGGGGCGCTCGTGCCCGGGGAAACGGCGCTGATTGTCGCGGCTGCGCTCGCCGCCGATGGCCGGCTCTCGCTTCCCGTCGTGATCGCGGTCGCGGCGGGAGCGGCGATCGTCGGCGACAACATCGGCTTTCTGATCGGCCGCCGCGGGCTGCGCCGCCTGCTCGACCGGCCGGGTCGCTGGGCGGCAGGCAGGAGGAGGCTGGTCGAGCGCGGCGAGGTGTTCTTCCTGCGGCATGGATCGGCTGCGGTCTTCTTCGGGCGCTGGTTGCCCGGCCTGCGGGTCGTCGCCTCCTGGCTTGCGGGTGCCAATGGGATGCGCTGGCCGCGGTTCCTGGTTTGGAACGCACTCGGCGGGGTCAGCTGGGCAAGCACGATTGGCGTGGCCGCCTACCTGCTCGGCAAGAGCGCGTCCGGCGCGCTCGGCTCGATCGGCTTCGCCGCGGTCGCAATCGTCGTCGTGCTCTACGTCGCGAGCCGCATCCGGCGGCGCTACGGCGCCAGCTGACCGACTTCGGTTGAGGGCGGGCAGCGCGGCGGACGACGTTGACCGCGCTCGCGCGGCGAGGGAGGGTCGAGGCGGTCCGCGACGAGCGACGCCCCGACACCGGCGACGAACACCGCCGCGATGATGGCGACTGTGACTTTGTCGCTCAGCTCGATTACGGGCGCGAGCAGGATCTTCGCGCCGGCGAATGCGATCACGCAGGCGATCGTCTTCTCGATGTAGCGAAACCGGCGCACGAGATCCTCGACGAGCGCGATCAGCGATCGCATGCCGAGGAGGGCGAATGCGTTCGCGAGCCAGATCGACGTCCAGTCGCGCGTCACGGCAAAGGCGGCCGGGATCGAGTCGACCGCGAACGCGATGTCGGCAGCGAGGATCGCCACCACGGACAGGAGGAGCGGCGTTGCGTATAGGCGGCCACGCTCGCGGACAAGCAGCCGGCTGCCCCGAAACCCGTCGCTGATCGGGACGACGCGCGCCAGAGCACGCGTCAGGCGGCCCTGTGCGGCGTTCGCCTTTGTCCCGTCGCTGACAAGCGATCGATAGGCGACAAAGAGGAGGCCGGCGCCAAAGACGTAGATCAACTGTTCGAGTGCGTCCAAGAGCGCCACGCCGGCCACGATCGCGAGCCCGCGGAGCACGATTGCGGCGAGGATCCCGAACGCCAGCACCCGTGCCCGCTGCGCCTGCGGGACGCCGAAGTAGCCGAGCAGGAGCAGAAACAAGAAGAGGTTGTCGAGCGAGAGCGCCCGCTCGAGTGCATAGACGGTGGCGTACTCCGAGCCACGGTCGCCGGTCACGAACAGTCCGGCGCCGACGGCGACGGCAAGCGAGAGCCAGCCCGCGGCCCACACCAGCGACTCGCGCGGACGCGGTTGACGACCTCGCGCAAAGACGCGCGCCTCGACCACCACGGCGGTCAGCACCAGCGCGACTGCCAATACAGCTAGAAGCATCGAGCGAGTATGGCGAGCGCATCGTCGCTTGCGCGCGAAGGCGGGCATCTGCGCCGGGACCTTCAGCAACTCGGCGGACGTAACCCAAACTGACGTGGGTCTGCGCGCGCTTGTCTCAGCTGGGTTCGTCGGCCTCGCAATGGTCGCAGTGATCGCTTGTGTGCGACAAGGTGCTCCTTCGGTCGGTTCCGCGATGCCGAAACCTCTGCGGGTCACGACGCGGTCGCCGTCTGGCGGCCAGGCCAGAAGCAGCTCGCAGTTCGCACGGTACGGCTGCCCGTTCGGGGCCGCGGCGGCAGCGATACGTTCGCGATCATGGAAGAACGCGGGTGATCGCCACGAAGATTGTCTTGATCGTTCTTGCCGCGAGCTGCGTGCGAGCAGCTGCGACGAGCAGCGGACGAGAGACAGCCTCCAAGCCGGCGTCCGTTTACGCCTACCTCGCCGACAACACCATCGTTCGCACCGACGCGGTATTCGGAACGTCGAAAGTGACCCGCCTCGGAAAGCCGCCGCCAGAGATCATCAGCACCGGTGGCCTGCTGGCGCGTTCGCGCGATCACCGGATCGTGTGGGCGCTGGTTCGATCCGAGAGCACACTCGTTGCTCTGACCCCCGATCTCGGAACGCAGAAGGTGATTCGCCTTCCGAAGAGGTGGTCGGCTCGCGCGGTCAGCATCGGCGCGAAGACCGGTCGTCTCTACATCGCCTACAACATCGAGACGTTGAAGCGTGGGCGCCGCGACCCGTTGCGATCGGCCCATCTCGCCGTCTTCGCGTCGGACGGCAGCCGGCCAGTCGCGGACACGTTGTTACGTTCGAACGGCGGCCGCTCCTGGCTGATCTGGTCGCTGTCCCTCGATCCCGCCGAGCGGCGCGCGTACATCACCTACCACGGCTCGGACACGACCGGGCTCGATGTCGCGACGGTCGACGGCGCGACGATCCACAACTGTCGTACCGCAGGAGACTCGCGTGGCGGCGGGTGTTGGACGCACCCGCACGGGCTGGGTCTTGCGGGTGAGGACGATGTCGTCGCCTCGACCGGCTCCCAGACGATCGAGGTGTACGACACCAGCGGAACGCTGATTCGTTCCCTCGACACGGGCTTGGAGAACAACCACTTGATGGAGTTTGCACTCGACCGTGCCGGTGACCGTCTCTTTGCCGTCGGCTCGTGCGGATACGTGCCCGGCTTCGCCGTCGTGGGCTACAGCATGGGCGTCCGGCAGCTGCTGAACCGGTCGCGGTCGATCTGCGGCGAGACGCTGGCGTTCGCGGGCGGCGATGTCGTGATCGTCGGCAAGACGGTACTTCCCGTGCCCGATCCGGCGCGCGAAGGACAGTTGCTTCGAATCGACGCGCAGCGCGGGGCGATCACCGCTTCACGTCGAACCGCTTCGGAGCCCACCGACATTCTCGCAGCGCCGTAGCGAGCCAACCACAGGCTGCGTCAGGTCGCGGCGAACATGCGCCCAGCCTCAGCCGCGATCTCATCGGCGGGCACGTCGCGCAGGTGTTGTGCGATGTTCCAGCGGTGGCCGAAGGGATCGGTGAGTTGTCCGTGGCGTTCACCCCAAAACTGATCGGCGAGCTCGTGATCGACCTCCGCGCCCGCGTCGAGCGCGCGCGCCCACAAGGAGTCGGCGTCGGCGGTGTTGATCTGAAGTACGGTCGCCGTCCCGCCGATCGTCAGCGGCGAGACGACGCCGAAGTCGGGGAACTCGCTTGCGACGTGGACGCGTGAGCTGCCGAAGCGAAGCACGACGCTCAGCACGCTTCCGTCTGGAAGCGGTATGCGGCTCTCCTCCTCCGCGCCGAACGCGCGCGCGTACCAAGCCGCGGCGGCATCGGCGTCGGGCACGACCGTGTGAGCGTCTATCTCCACTGACTCATGCCTCTCTCTGCGACGAAAGCGAGCGGCGGGTGACCAGGCGGTCGTAGTTGAGCCGGAGGAGTGCAATCACGTCGTCGACATCCGCCTGGCCGGCGATCCGCCGGGCAGCCGGTCCGATCTTCCCGGGGAAGACCGGATGCTCGGCGATCCTGCCCTGCTCGAAGAGCTCGGTCCATACGTCCTTCGGGAAGCCGAAGTGTGCGGCGTGATCGCCGTGCAGATGGCCGATCTCGCGCCCGTCGACTTTGAAGGCGAACTCGCCGCGTCGACCAGGCCCTGCCGTCACACCGGGCCAGGAGGTGACTTCCTCGGTGATCTGCTCGCTTGCTGTCTGTCCTTCGCTCACACACGCCTCCTCAAATTCCTTCGGGTCTCACGCAAGATACAAGTTCAAGTTAACTTGAAGTCAAATCCGATATGTGCTTGCCTACAGGCGTGTCGGAAACGCTGACGATCGGTGAGGTTGCACGGCGCAGCGGCGTTGCGTCCTCGGCGCTGCGCTTCTACGAGGAGCGCGGGCTGATCGCCTCGGACCGTGTCGGCATGGGTCATCGCCGCTATCCGCGGCCGGTCCTGCGGCGAATTGCCTTCATCGTCTTCGCTCAGCGCGTGGGCCTGTCGCTGGACGAGATCGGGGCGGAGTTGGCGACGCTTCCGGCGGACCGTGCTCCGACGCGGCGTGACTGGTCGCGCCTGTCGCAGGGCTGGCGGGAGCGCATCGACGAGCGGATCGCCGAGCTCGAGCGGCTCAGACTCGGCCTGACCGAGTGCATCGGGTGCGGCTGCCTTTCGCTCGACCGTTGCGCGCTCGCGAACCCAGCTGACCGCGCGGGGCGCAGCGGCGCAGGCCCGCGTTACTGGCTCGGTGACCGAACGATCGGTGGCTGAGACGATCGTCGACACGCTTGTTGCCCGAGACGCACGGCCGCGTTTGCTGGAGATCGTTCGAGGGCAGGGGACGAAGAGTCGACGTGTCGTGCTCAACGCGCGCGACGGTTCTGAGGAGGCTCGTTTTCGTTGCTGGGCGCCGTGGTTTCCCTGTTGCTTGCACGGGACCGCGCGCCTCCAGTCTTGACCGCGCGGCGCATCGAAACCGACGCCACAGCGATGGCGCCCGCGCCTAGCAGCGCACAAACAACAAGGGAGGAGGGCGTTATGCCCTACGTCATTGTCGGCCAGGAGAACTCCGCGCCGATCAAGCTCCACTACGAGGACGTCGGCTCGGGCAGGCCGATCGTGCTCGTTCACGGTTTCCCACTGAGTGGCCGCTCGTGGGAGAAGCAGGTTCCCGCCCTGCTGCAGGCCGGCTACCGGGTCGTCACCTACGACCGACGAGGTTTCGGCTACTCGAGCCAGCCGTCGTTTGGCTACGACTACGACACGTTCGCGCAGGATCTGCATCAGGTGATCATCGAGCTAGACCTGCGCGACGTCGTGCTCTGCGGAATGTCGATGGGCGGCGGCGAGGTTGCGCGGTACCTCGGCACCTACGGGTCCGACCGCGTCAGCGCGGCGGCGATCATCTCTGGTGTCCCGCCGTTTTTGCTCAAGACGGCCGGGACACCGAACGGGCTCGATCAGAGCGTCTTCGACGACATCCAGGGTGCAATCGCCAAGGACCGGCTCGCGTACCTCACCGATTTTCTCGCAGCGTTCTTCAACACGGACGAGCTGCTGGGCAAGCGCGTGAGCGACGAAGTCGTACGGGACAGCTGGAACATCGCCGCCGGAGCCTCTCCGGTCGGCACGTGGTCATGCCCGCCGACCTGGCACACCGACTTCCGCGACGACCTGATGCAGATCGACGTGCCGACGCTCGTCATGCACGGCGACGCCGACCGGATCCTGCCGATCGAAGCGACCGGGGCACGCACGCACGAGGCGATCGCGGGAAGCCGCTACCTCGTCGTCGAGGGCGCGCCGCATGGGCTGCTCTGGACGCACGCAGAGGAGGTCAACCGGGGTCTCCTGGACTTCCTTGCCTCAGAGGCGAGCGCCACGATGATCGGGGGCGCACAGACTGCCACGGTCTGACCGCTCGGCGCTGGTCCTGTCGCTCGCTGAGGCGGCGGGACCAGCGCTTCAACGGAATGCAGCTGCGAGGCGGCGCCACTCTTCGCGCGGGAGCTGTGCCGGATCGGACGTGACGACCTGGAGCGCAACGTGATCGGCGCCGGCGGCGCGTTGCGCGTCTACCTTCGCACGGATCGCATCGACGCCGCCCCAGGCGACGAGCCTGTCCACCAGCCTGTCGCTGCCGCCGTTTTCGATGTCGGCACGGTCGAAGCCGATCCGCACCCAGTTCTCCGCGTAGTTCGGTAGCTCCAGGTACCGCGCGAGCCACGCACGAGCCACGGTACGCGCAGTGTCTGGATCTTCTTCGAGCACGACCGTCTGCTCGGGCGCGAGCAGCGCATCGGGGCCAAGCGCCTCGCGCGCGGTGCGCGTGTGCTCCGGGGTCACGAGATACGGGTGCGAGCCGAATGCGCGCTCCCGTGCAAGGGCGAGCATCCGCGGCGCGAGCGCCGCGAGCACGCGTTCGGTCCGCGGCACGGGCGGATCGGCTGCATCAAGCGAGTCGAGATAACGCGCCATCTCCGTCAGCGGTTTCCGGTACCTGCCTCCCACGGCCGGCGCGTGGCTGACACCGAGACCAAGCAGGAACCGGCCCGGGAACTCAGCAGTGAGCCGTGCATGCAGCGCCGCCGTCGCGCCCGCCGGATGCGTCCAGATGCTCACGATCCCCGTCGCAACCGTGATCCGCTTCGTCGCTGAGAGCAAGAGGTGCAGGCGCTCCTCGAGGTCGCCGGGCTCGCGACCCGGGACCCAGATCGTTGCGAAGCCGATCTCCTCGAGCTCGGTGGCGGCTCCGGCGACATCGCGCGCGTCGCCTTCGCGCAGCTGCGGGCTCCAGACCCCGATCGCGCCGGCCGGTGTCACGTGGTCGATGGTACTGCCGCGCGCCGGGCTCAAGGCGCTACGAGCGCCGGTTGAACGCCCGCGGCCGCGAGCAGGATCTCAACGAGCCGTTCGGCGGAGAAGCGGCTCGTGTCGAGGACGAGCGAGAAGTGCCGTGCGTCGTCGATGTCCACGCGGTAGAGGGATTTCACCCAGGCCTGCCTGCGGTGGTCGTCGCGCTTGAGCGCCTTCTCCGCGCAACGCCGGTCTACCAGGTGCTCGCGCTGGTACGAGGCGATCCGGCACTCGAGCGGCGCGCAGAGGCGCACGTGAATCGCCGAGGGATGGTCCGGCAACGCGGCGAACGCAGCCGGTACGTAGATCACGCACGGCGAGCGAGCCGCCTCGCCGAGGACGGCGCGTCCGAGATCGGGAAGCTTGTGCCGCAGCTCGACCTCCTGGAAGGCCTCGGCCGCTCCGACCGAGAGCGCCGCGCTCAGCGAGAGCATCGTGAACCGGCCGAAGCGCGCTTCGAGCTCGTCGAGCTGGGGGAGTGCCGGGTCGACCTCGTGCGCCAGCAGCGAGAGCGCCTCCCGGTCGAGCAGCGGCACGTCGGCGGCAGCCGCGAGCGCGGCGGCGACGCGGGTGCCGCCCGTCCCCTCTTGCGCCGAAATCGTCCACACCGCCATCGCGAGCCCACCTCGGTCAGCTAACTTGACGTTTACGTCAATTGTAGACATCTGGGGGTGCGGGTGCGGAAGCTGGACTACAAGTGGGTGGCTCTGTCGAACACGACGCTCGGGATGCTGATCGCGACGATCAACGCCTCGATCCTTCTGATCGCGCTGCCGGACATCTTTCGCGGCATCCGGATCGATCCGCTCGCACCCGGCAACACCAGCTACCTGCTCTGGCTGATCCTCGGCTTCCTGGTCGTGATGGCCGTGTTGGTGGTCAGCCTCGGCCGCCTCGGCGACATGTACGGGCGGGTGCGGATGTTCAATCTCGGCCTCGCCGTCTTCACGTTCTTCTCGATCCTGCTCTCGATCACCTGGATGCACGGCAGCGCGGGTGCGCTCTGGCTGATCCTGATGCGCGTCGGTCAGGGCGTCGGCGGTGCGCTGCTCTTCGCGAACTCGAGCGCGATCCTCACCGACGCTTTCCCGCAGCACCAGCGCGGCCTCGCGCTCGGCGTCAACAGCATCGCCGCGATCGCGGGCTCGTTCATCGGCCTCGTGCTCGGCGGCGTGCTTGCGCCGATCAACTGGCGGCTCGTCTTTGTTGTCTCGGTGCCGATCGGTCTGCTCGGGACCGTCTGGGCCTACCGCTCCCTGCGCGAGCTCAGCGTGCGCCGGCCGGCGCGCATCGACTGGTGGGGCAACGCCACCTTCGCGCTCGGCCTTGTCGGCGTGATGGTCGGGATCACGTATGGCATCCAGCCCTACGGCGGCCACACGATGGGGTGGACCGCACCGCTCGTGCTCTCCTCGCTCCTCGGCGGCTTGCTGCTGCTCGCGCTCTTCTGCGTGATCGAGACGCGCGTTGCCGAGCCGATGTTCCACCTCGAGCTGTTCCGGATCCGTGCCTTCACGGCCGGCAACCTGGCCGCGTTGCTCGCCGCGATGGGCCGAGGCGGGCTCCAGTTCATCCTGATCATCTGGTTGCAGGGAATCTGGCTCCCCGAGCACGGCTACGCGTTCTCCCAGACGCCACTCTGGGCCGGCATCTACATGCTGCCCCTGATCGCCGGCTTCCTCGTCGCCGGTCCCGCCTCCGGCTATCTGTCCGACCATTTCGGCGCGCGCCCATTCGCGACCGGCGGGATGCTCCTCGCCGCCCTGAGCTTCCTGCTTTTGATCGTGCTTCCCGTCGACTTCTCCTACATCTGGTTCGCCTTCATCCTCGCCCTCAACGGCATCGGGATGGGCCTGTTTTCTTCTCCCAACAGCGCCGGCGTGATGAACGCACTGCCTCCTGCTCAGAGAGGCGCAGGTGCAGGGATGCTCGCCACGTTCATGAACAGCGCGAGCGTGCTCTCGATCGGGGTCTTCTTCACCTTGATGATCGTCGGACTCTCGTCTGGTCTGCCACACACGCTCCAAAACGGACTGCTCGCGCACGGGGTGCCCGCGGCGGACGCAGACCGCATCTCGAACCTACCGCCTGTCGCGACGCTCTTCGCATCGTTCCTCGGCTACAACCCGGTCAAGACGCTGCTCGGCCCTCACGTGCTCGGCCAGCTTCCGCCGGGACAAGCACACGCGCTGACCGGGCGCAGCTTCTTCCCGCACCTGATCTCCGGCCCCTTCCACACGGCGCTCGTCTACGCGTTCGTCTTCGCGATCGCCGCCTGCCTCATCGCCGCGGTCGCATCGTTGCTGCGCGGCGGCAAGTACCACTACGTGGAGGCGACGTCGCCGGCACTGATCGGACTCGAGCCGGTCGAGCCCGAGACGTCGCGTGTTCGCGCACATCGAACAGCTGAGGAGACGGGATGAGCATCCAGACGGAAGAGCGCCGCTACCGGATCGGTGAGGTGGCCGAGCGCGCCGGTGTCACGACACGCACGATCCGCTACTACGAAGAGCTCGGACTGCTCGAAAGAGCCGCCGCGCGCACGAAGGGCGCACACCGGCTCTACACCGACGCCGACGTCACGCGTCTGCAGGAGCTGATCCGCCTTCGCGACCTGCTCGGGCTGACGCTCGACGAGCTCGTCGAGCTCGCTGAAGCCGAAGAAGCTCGCGCCGCCCTGCGCAACCAATGGGCCGAGAGTGCAAGCGACAGCGAGCGCGCGCGGATCGTCAAGGCAGCGATCTCGCTCACCGACCGGCAGCTCGAGCTCGTTCGCGCACGCCAGCAGCGGCTCTCCGAGTTCGCCGACGACCTCGCAGAGAAGCTCGTTTCCCTCCACGAGCGCGAGGCCGAGCTCGAGCAAACACGAGGAGGGACGTGATGCGCATCCGGTGGTACGGCCGGTCTGCGTTTCTGATCCAGGGAGAGCGAACCGTCTTCATCGACCCCTTCGGCGAGATGCGAGGGCTCACCGAACGCGGGCTGCAGTTCGACTACCCACCGATCGCGGGCGTCAATGCGGACCTGTTGCTCGTGACGCACGAGCACGCCGACCACAATGCTGTCGAGGTGGTCGGCGGCTCGCCGCAGATCCTGCGCTCGACGGCCGGTACCTTCGAATCGCCGCTCGGTGAGGTTGTCGGGATCGCCTCCGAGCACGATGACGCCGCCGGCACCGTGCGCGGCCCGAACACGATCTTCTGCTTCGCGCTCGACGGGCTCCGCGTGTGTCACTTCGGTGACTTCGGCCAGGCCGAGCTGCGCGCCGAGCAGCAGCGCGCGGTCGGTGAGGTCGACGTGCTCTTCCTTCCCGTCGGCGACGGCCCGACCGTGGGCGGCGAGCCGGCCGCTGCGATCGTGCGCGCACTGCGCCCGCGACTGGTCGTACCGATGCACTACCGCACCGACGCCGTCAACTTCCTCGATCCGCCAAGTGCCTTCCTGGATGCTCTCGGCGCCCGCGTCGAGACCCTCGCAGAGAGCGAGCTCGTTGCCGAGGAGCTCCTCGGCGCGGCAGGCGAACCAAACGTTGCACTGCTCGCAGCACCTACTTCAAATCTCTAGTCAAAGGAGAAGCACGATGAACCAACCACAGGTTCTCTACACCGCAGAGGCGACCGTCACCGGCGGTCGCGAAGGTCACGGTCGAACGAACGACGGCCGTCTCGATGTCGACCTCGACGTGCCGTCCGAGATGGGCGGCGCGGGTGGGCGCGGGACGAATCCCGAGCAACTCTTCGCGCTGGGCTACGCAGCCTGCTTCCAGTCGGCGTTGCTGCGGGTCGCGTCCGGGCGCAAGCTCGACGTGGCCGGTTCGCGCATCACCGCGCACGTCGGCATCGGACCGCTCAAAAGCGGCGGCTTCGGTCTCACGGCAGCGCTCGACCTCGACGCGCCGCAGCTCGACCGCGACCAAGCCGCCGACCTGATGACCCGTGCACACGAGACGTGCCCGTACTCACGGGCGACGCGTGGCAATATCGTCGTCGTGCTCACGGTCGGCGGCGCCGCGATCGAGCGGCGCGCGGCCTGAGCGTCCTACCCTGCGGGCTCGATGAACGGCTGACTGACGTCGCAGAAAGGTTTCGCCCTGAGCGGACATAAGTAATCGGGCGAGGTCTTGCGGCCGCTCGCTCCCGGGTCATCACCGATATCCGCGCAAGTTGCACGGAGAATGGAGGGAACGAATGCACCGCAGCGTCGTCATCGCCACGTTGGCCGCAATCGTGCTTGCTGTACTTCCTGGCTCTGGGTACGCAGGGGGAGGTTCGGCATCGCCCGGCGGTCCTGGATCTCTGGCGTCGTTCGATGGAAGACAGATCGATCTCGCGCAGGGGTGGGGCGATGCGCGGGCGTGTCTCGTCGATGGCAGCGGTGACCGCATTGAGTGCTTCCGCGACCGAGTTAGCTTGTATGCGCGTGAGTCGCAACTCGAGAGTGGTCGGGCCGCAACGCAGTCAGCGGGGTTGGCCACGAGTTGCTCAACGCCGTTGCGGCTGTTCGCCGATGCCAACTATGGCGGTCGCGAGCTCGACTTCTATGACCGTGGTTACTGGCAGAACTTGAGCACGTGGGGCTTCGACAACCAACTCTCGTCGTACATGGTCGGCGCGTGTGGGGTCTACCTGGCCGACTTCTCGAACGGGGGCGGTTCCTGGTATCCGGGGAACACGAGCGCGGGTCATCACGAACCAGGGATGTTGTCGGGCTGGAACGACCGCGTGTCCTCGATCTACATTCAGTGAAGTCGCGCCTTGCCCGGCGCCTGTGTTCGCCAGGTGCCGGGCGCGTGTCGAGGTCGTTGCGTCGAGGCCCGGGGCGGCGGGCTTGAGCCGACATGAGTAGCGACGCTCTCGAGACTCGCTTCCGACGCCTCTATCACCAACACTACGAGGCACTGCTCGAGTACGCAGCACGCCGCTCGCTCGACCTGAGCGATGCGCATGACGTCGTCGCGGACACGTTCCTGGTGCTTTGGCGTCGCTTCGACGTCGCACCGGCTGCCGACGAGGAGATCTTGCTCTGGCTTTACGGCGTCGTTCGTAAGGTGCTCTCCAATCGGGATCGCGCTCGCCAACGGAGGGATCGTCTCGCAATGCGATTCGCGCAGATCGTGCCCGACCCGCACGACACGGAGGAATTGGCTGCGAACCGCCTTGATGCGCGCCGGTTACTCGACGCTCTGCTCGAGCTGACAGAAACGCAGCGCGAAGTGTTGCTGCTCGCCGCCTGGGAAGGCCTTTCGACGCTCGAGGTCGCGGCCGTCCTCGGCTGCTCCGAGAACGCGGCGTCAATCAGGCTCCACCGTGCGCGCAAAAGGTTGACCGAAGTTTACGAGAAAGAAAACGCGCGAAGCGGCCATATACCTGATGCAAGGCTGCGGCTGCGGCGACCTCCTGATCAGCAGCGCAAGGACGACTGAGTCAGTGGACCACTTCGATCATCTGCGGCGACTGAACCCGATCCAGGCGGGCGATTTGCGCGACGAGGCGTTGTCCGCGCGAGCACGGGACGCCCTCGAGCAGATTCTTGTTAGCAGGGACGCGCCGCGGCGCAGTCGCCACACGAGGATGCAGTGGCTACGGCGCCATGTGCTTCTGCTCGTGCTCGTTCTTACGGCGGTCGGCTTCGCGGCTGTTGCCTGGGCGCTCACGCGAGGTGCGACGACGCAGCTCGGCGTCGGGTGCTACGCGACCGCCAGCTTGGAGGCGGACACGATCGTGGTTTCTGGAGCAGGCGGTTCTCCGATGCGGGCGTGCCGCGATGTCTGGCGGCGCGGCAACTTTGGAGCGTCCGCATCGCCTCGCCTTCAGGCGTGCGTGCTCGCTTCGGGCGCGATTGGTGTCTTCCCGAGCCCAGACGGGCGAGCTTGCGAGCGGCTACAGCTTGCTCCTCTCCTAGTCGCGAGCTCAGGAGTCGCTACGAAGCCGGCGCCGGTTGCTTCCCTGGTCGCGTTGAAGAACGCTCTCGTCCAGTCCTTTCTCGGCCGCGGCTGTAAGGACGAAGGCACAGCAACGGCGGTTGTCCGGGCCGAGCCGCAGAGGCTGCGACTCATAGACTGGGGAGTGGAGGTTGACGGGCAGTTCACGCGCCTCCGACCTTGCGCGAGTCTCGCCTTCGACGAAGAGCGCCGCGTTGTCATTCTTGTCCCGATGCCCAAGCGGAGCAGGTGAGGTCACCTGCGGCTAAGCGACGTGAACCGCAGGACACGGAACTTGGTCGAGCGTGCGCCGGCGAAAGGTCTGCTCTGAGCCGGACATGGACCCGGTACATGCGCCATAACGCTGTGGCAGAAGGAGAATGTAGTGAAGAAGCTCATCATCCTCATCGCGACGCTCGCGTTTGTGGGCGTCGGGGCATCCGGCGGTTCAGCAGACAATCCAAAGCCGCTGCCTCCGACGGCCGCGCAGCAAGCAGTTGACGCGACCGCAACACATAGCGGTGACGTCCAAGGCACCGTAGTGCAGCCTGCACAGGTACCAGGGCTCGGAGGCCTTGGCGAAGCGGCGCTCGCAAAGAGTGGTGCGAAGGCGGCAGACCCGTGCTGGAGCATCACCGGCCTCTGGACCGAATGGGGCATTTGGCCCTATCAGCAGCGAGTGACCGAAGACCGTTACTGGTGCGCGAACTCGGTTGGCGGGGCGCAGTATTACCGCACGTCGACCGTGCATCTCGGCACTACCCTGTGCTCGCACAGCGGCGAGTGGCAGGAACTGATCTCCGGTGGCAATGGGAACACGTGGTCCGTCATTCGGACGGGCGGCTCGTTCGCATGCCCGACCGACATCCCGTGGATCACGATTCACACAGATCGCTGGCAGGACTGGTCGTGCAATACGTGGGGCAATTGCTCCTGGGTGCGATCGTCGTGAATCGCCGAGCCGTCGCCTTCGCGATCATCGTGGTGCTCGCGGTGTTCATCGTCGCGTTCGTCATGGCGATGCGGGGTGGCGGGCGTGCACACAACAAGACGGGCGCGTTGGTGGGCGCTCAGCGTTAGCGCACGCCAAAAGAGACACTGGTCCCGCCGGGGGTTCAGCGGGGCCAGTGTCTATGTAGCGGGCATGTGCACTAGCCGCCCTTCCGCGAGCCCCTCCTGATCTCGCCGGGATTTCCGTTCGTCTGGCAGTCTCCTGTCGTAGACTCGAGCTGAACGAGAGGAGGCGGCATGGAGCACGTGTCGGACGTCCTGAAGGGCAAGGATGGTGGACTGCTGACCATCGCGTCGGACGCATCCGTGTTCGACATGGTCAAGCAGATGGTCGACGCGAACGTCGGTTCGCTGCTCGTGACCGTCGACGGGCGCATCGAGGGGATCGTTACCGAGCGCGACTACTTGCGCCGGGTCACGCTCGAAGGCCGAACGGACAAGGACACGCCGGTGAGCGAGATCATGACGTCGCCGCTGATCGTCGTCACGCCGGAGACGCCGGTTGACGAGTGCATGGCGATCATGACCGACCGCCGCATCCGTCACATGCCGGTCGTCGAAGACGGCGAAGTCGTCGCCTTGGTCTCGATCGGCGACCTCGTCAAGTTCCAGTCGCAGCAGCAGGACTTCAAGATCCAGTACCTGACCGACTACATCACGGCGCGCTGACGCTTACGGAGAGAGCGCCTTGATCACCGAGTCCACGACCTGCTGAACGAAGCGGTCGGTGAGCGGTGCGTGCCGGTGCAGCAGGCGGTGGTACACGGGGCCATACAGGAGGTCGAGGGCGACCTCGATGTCGGCGTCGGCTGCGTCTCGCCCCGCTCGATCGCCCGCAGTAGGAGCGCGCGCGTGGCGTCCCTTCGGGGCTGGACGAAATGCGCGAGGTAGAGCTTCGCGAACTCCGGATCGGTCTGCGCCTCCGCGACGAGGCCCGCGATCACGCGTCCGAACGGCTGCTCGTTCAACTGCCGCAACCAGGGGCGAAATCGCGCGAGCAGGTCGCCGCGCAGGCTGCCCGTGTCGCGCTGGGCCGTCGGCACGGGGGCCGCCCAGGCGGTGGCAAGCGCATCGAGCGCGAGCAGCTCCTTGGATCCCCACCACCGGTAGATCGTTGCCTTGCTGACCCCGGCGCGTGCGGCGACGTCGTCCATGCTCATCGCGTGGAGCCCCTGCTCGAGGAGTAGCTCGTCCGCGGCAGTGAGAATCGCCTGCTTCGCCTTCTCGCTCCGAGGCCGTCCCCGGCGCGGAGCTTCCGCGGTGTCGGTCACGCCGCGAACCCGGCTCGCCGGTTCACCCGAGCTACTGAGCGCCGTCAGATCGACATCGAACCAGGCGTGGTCGGGCGGATCGAGGAACAGCGCGGCGCGTGCTTTCAGCATCGGCGAGCCGGTCTTTGCGCTTTCTTCACATCGCCTTGTCAGACTCGGCGGCTTGAGAGGGGGGTCTCTCATCTGCGCGGTCCTGGCCGTGTTCCTCGTCGCCACCGCCGGAGGCTCGGCCGCGACGCAGCAGGCGCGCGCCACCGTCTTCACCGGTTTCGGCTTCGACGCCTGCACGGCGCCGTCGACGAACGCGCTCAAGGCGTGGGTTGCGTCGCCCTATCGCGCGGTTGGGATCTATCTCGGCGGCGTGAACCGCGCCTGCAAGGACGGCAACCTCGCCGCCTCGTGGGTTGCGACCACCGTCTCGAGCGGCTGGAACCTCCTGCCGCTGTACGTCGGGCTCCAGGCGCCGTGTGTCGGGCAGACGCGGCTGCAGCGCATCTCGACGACACAAGCGACAGCGGCATCGCAAGGCCGCGCCGCGGCGGACGACGCGGCTGGGCTCGCGGCGAACTTCGGTCTCCCGGCCGGGAGTCCCATCTACTTCGACATGGAGGGCTACAGCGCCAACAACACCTTGTGCACGAAGGCGGTGCAGTCGTTCGTGACCGGCTGGGTGACGGAGCTGCGCGTGAACGCATATGTGCCCGGTGTCTACGGCAGCGCGGCCTCCACGATCCGCGACGTCTCGATGCTCGGCTCGTCGATGCCCGACGTGATCTGGATCGCGAACTGGAACGGCGTCGAGGGCGTGTTCGGCGACCCGTACGTCAGCGACAGCCTCTGGCCGAACCACCAGCGCGTTCACCAGTACAAGGGCGGTCACAACGAGACGTGGGGCGGCGTCACGATCAACATCGACAGCAACTACGTCGACGGCGCGGTCGTCGGCAACGCCGGCCCGCCGCCGCCTCCGCCGCCGGAGCCGCCCGCCGGCTCGGTCGGCTCGGGTGACGGCAAGGCGACCGCGACCTGGACGAGCGGCTCGTTCCCGTCGACGGCTGTCGTGACGCTGACGCCGACGGCGCAGGCTCCGTCGCCGAACGGCTACGCGGTGCAGTTGACGGTCACCGACTCGACAACCTCGACGCCGATCCCGCGCTTCGGCGCGCCCGTCAGCCTGCACCTCGCCGTCCCGGCAAACGGTCTCGCGCCGTCCTTCTCCACGGATGGAACGACGTGGAGGCCGCTGCCCAAGCTGACGGCGGGCGTCGACGCCGGGTACACATTGCTCGCCGACGGCACGGTCCAGATCGACACGCTCGTGCCCGGCTACTTCGGCCTGCTCGCCGACACGGTTCCGCCGAGCCGCCCCGACGCGTTTACCGGCCGCTTCGTCAACGGCGCGCTCAGGCTCACGTGGAGCGGCGCGACCGACAATGCGGGCCCGATCGCCCGCTACGACGTGCTGCTCGACGGCGTTCCGTCAGCGCACGTCGCCGGCAACGTCCGTCGCGTGATCGTGCGCGCGTTCCATCCGGACGCGCAGACGGTCTATCGCGTCCGCGCGGTCGACGTCGCGGGGAACGCGAGCGTTTCGTCGCGCGCGATTGTGATCGTGCCGACGAAGCGGCCGGCCGACGTGCCCCGCGTGCTTCCGCGCTGGGCGTGGGGCCTCTACGACTTCCAGCATCACAAGGGCTCACGTCCCGCCACCGCGCCGCGCAAGCCGCCCGCCTGGTACTGGCATTGGGCCGCGTGGCGCGCTGCGCCGTATCGCGTCAAGGCGTAGCGGGGCGGTGCGTTCTTTCTCCCGCCTCGGTAGGATCGGCGCCGTGAGGGTGGTGCTCCCCCTCCTCGTCGCCGCACTTGCGCTCACCGGCGCAACGGCGCACGCGGGCACGCGCAACCTCCCGCACGTGACGCTGATCGGCGATTCCGTCGCGGATGCGATCCCGGGCGACTCGAGCGCGGTTGCGATCCTGCGCCAGGGCATCGATCTCGACCTCGAGGTGGCGGCTTGCCGCCGGGTCGACCAGGACAGCTGCCCGAACGACGCGGGGGTTCGGCCACCGAACGTTGTTCAGCTGACGAAGTCGATGGGCTCGAAGCTCGGCCCGTACGTGGTCGTCTCAGTCGGTTACAACGATTTCGAGGATCAGTACGCGCAGAACATCGAGACCGCGCTCGACGCCTTCAAGGCAGCCGGCGTCAAGCGTGTCTGGTGGCTCACGCTGCGGGCCGCGCATCATCCGTACATCAACATGAATGCCAACATCGAAGCGGCAGCGAAGACGCACCCCGAGCTGAACGTGATCGACTGGAACGTCTACTCGCGTAGCCATCCCGACTGGTTCCAGGCCGACGGGCTGCACCTGCTCGGGCCCGGGTCGGAAGGGATGGCGAACCTGATCCACAAGACGCTGCTGGACGATGGCATCGCGCTGAAGCCGGTGCATCTGGTGACGGCGGCCCTGCCGTCCGGTCGTCGCGGCCAGCCCTACGCCGCGAAGCTGCAAGCGAGTGATGGTCTGGCCCCGTACCGTTGGTCGCTCCTTGCGCGTGCGCCGAGAGGGGTCCACCTCGAGGCCGACGGCAGGATCATCGGCAGGCCGCTCGCGAAGCCGGGCGCGTACGTGCTCAACGTTCGCGTGAAGGATTCCGCGGGCTCGTTCGACGTCCGCCGGATCACGCTGCGTATCAAGCTGTAGAGGCGTAGCGCGTGCTCTTCCCGACCGTCACGTTCGCGGTCTTCTTCATGATCGTGCTGCCCGTGTCGTGGGCGCTGATGCGGTATCAGCGTGCGTGGCGCATCTGGATCCTCCTCGCGAGCTACGTCTTCTACGCGTGGTGGGACTGGCGCTTCATCTTCCTGCTCCTCGCGTCGACGATCGTCAATCACGTTCTTGCAGTCGCGATCCACCGCTCGCGTGCTGTCGGTGCGCGCAAGACGTTCCTTGCGCTCGCGGTCGCCTTCGACCTGGGATTGCTGGGCTACTTCAAGTACGTGAACTTCTTCCTCAGCACAGCGGACAACGTCGCGGGAACGTCGTGGATCGCTCAAGTGGTGCTGCCGGTCGGGATCTCGTTCTACACGTTCATGGCGATCTCGTACGTCGTCGACACGTATCGCGGCGAGCTCGTTCCGGCATCGTTCGCCCGGTTCGCAGTCTTTCAGGCGTTCTTCCCGCACCTCGTGGCGGGGCCGATCGTGCGTGCGAGCGAGCTCCTTCCGCAACTGGAGAAAGAGCGCGATCCGCGCAAGGTCGACGTGTCGCGTGCCTTCTTTCTCATCGTCAGCGGCCTCTTCTTGAAGGTGGTGATCGCAAACCACCTCGCGACGCACATCGTCGATGACGTGTTCGCCGCGCCGAACCGGCACTCGTCGCTCGAAGTGCTCGTCGCGATCTACGGCTACGCGGTGCAGATCTTTGCGGACTTCTGCGGCTACACGAACATTGCGATCGGCGTGGCGTTGCTGCTCGGGTTCGAGTTTCCGCAGAACTTCGCATCGCCGTACGCAGCGGTGTCGCTCCAGGACTTCTGGCGGCGCTGGCACATGACGCTGTCGCGCTGGCTGCGCGACTACCTCTACATCCCGCTCGGCGGAAACCGCAAGGGTCGGCTGCTCACGTATCGCAACCTGATGCTGACCATGCTGCTCGGCGGGCTCTGGCACGGTGCTGCGTGGACGTTCGTCGTCTGGGGCGGCGTCCACGGGCTCGGCTTGTCGATCGAGCGTGCGACAGGCTGGCGCCCGACGTCGGAGGCGGCGAAGTGGTTTGGCCGCCTCCTCACCTTCCACGTGGTGTGCTTCGGCTGGGTCTTCTTCCGCGCCGATTCGTTCGGTCGCGCCGGTGATGTGATCGCCCGCCTCTTCACGGCGTGGGGGCAGGCTTCGCCGCTCGTCACGACATCGGTCGTGCTGGCGATCCTCGTCGGGATCCTCGGGCAGTACGTCCGTCCCGGCGCAATCGGGGCCGCCATGCGCGGCTTCCAGCGGCTGCCGGTGCCCGCGCAGGCGACGTGCTTCGCGGTTTCGCTGATGCTGATCAACACCCTTGGCCCCGAAGGCGTCGCGCCCTTCATCTACTTCCGCTTCTGATGACGCTCCTGCGCACAGCGGCTGGTCGCGGCATCGTCGTCCTCTTCGTGGGGCTGCTCCTCGCTGCGCTGCTGCAGGCGGAGGGGCTGCGCAAGCAGGCCGAGATCCAGCCTGCCGGTGTCCAACGTGACCTGGCGCTGCAGGTGACACGTCCCCTCGTGCGGGTCAGTCGCGTCTTGCACCTCACGACGCCACGGCACGAGCTGCAGGTCGCGATCGGCCGCGCGCACGAGGACGAGATCGACACCCAGGTTCACCTGACCCTGCCGCCGCCTGCCGGACCGCTGCCGAACCCGCGGCCGACAGGTACACATGTGCCGCGAAGGCCGCAGTTCACGGCGGCGAAGCCGTTGCGGATCTGGGTCGCCGGCGACTCGCTCGCCGAGGTCCCGGGCCAGGCGCTCGAGCGCGTCGCGAACCCGGTCGTGAGGGTCGTGGGCGTCGAGAGCAGGCTCTCTACGGGCCTGGCGCGGCCGGACCTCTACAACTGGTTCACCCGCATCCAGGCCGCCCCCCGGCAGCTGAGGCCGAACGTGGCCGTGTTCTCCTTCGGCGCCGACGACGCGCATGACTTCATGGCCGGCGTCCCTGGGGGCAAGACGGTCGGTGCGCTCGGCAGTCCGTCGTGGAATGCCGAGTACAAGCGCCGGGTCGACGGCGTCACGCGCGAGCTGAACGCGCAGGGCGTCCACGTCGTCTGGCTCGGTCTGCCGATTCCCGATGGGCCCGGCTTCAAGAAGAGCTTCCCGATCGTCAACAGGATCCTCGAGTCGGTCGCCGCCGCGCATCCAAAGGCCGCAACGTACGTCGACACGTGGCACCTGCTCGACGACGCGCACGGCCGCTACGCGCCGTACCTGCGCGTGCACGGAAGGCTGACGCTGATGCGGCTTTCCGACGGCGTGCACTACACGGCGGCTGCCGGCGACTTGGTCGCGCAGCAGGTGCTGAAGCAACTCGGCGCCGTCTACCGCTTGGGCTGAGCGGCCGCGTCGACGGGGCCGTACTCGCGCGCCTCGAGTGCGCGGATGATCATGTTCAGCCGCCGCGTGCGCGTTCGCCCTTCGCTGCTTTCGAGCCACGCGAGCCAGCGGTCCCAGCGCGTGCGGCTCACCCGTCGCTGATTCTCCTTCGCTGCGAGGCTTGCTTTCAGTCGCGCCTTGAGGTCGTCGGGAACCGGCGTCGGCGGCTGCACGGTGTAGGCGCGGTCCCATTCGCCGCACGCCTTCGCGGCCTCGACCGCGGCGAGCCCCATCGGTCGCATCTCGCCGTTCGCGATGTGCTGAAGCACGATGTTCTTGTTCACCAGCGACCACTTGCTCTTTGGCCGCCGCGGGGTCCAACGCTGCGCGTAGCGCTGCTCGTCGATCGTTCCGATCACTCCGTCGATCCAGCCGTACTTGAGGGCGACCTCGACGGCGTCGGCCCACTTGATCGACTCCTTGCCGCTCGTCTTCTTCCAGTAGACGAGCCACACCTCGGCCTCCGTCTCGTGGTTTGCCTCGAGCCACGCGGCCCACTCGGCCTCGTCGCGGGCGGTGATCTCGCTCACGTGAAGGCGTTCTCGCCCGTCAGCGCGCGGCCGATCAGCAGCTTCTGGATCTGGCTCGTGCCCTCGTACAACGTCGTGACGCGCGCGTCGCGCAGATACTTCCCGACCGGGTACTCATCGATGTAGCCGTAACCGCCGTGCGCCTGCACGGCGGCGTTCGCGGCGCGCACGGCGACCTCGCTCGCGAAGTACTTCGCGTACGACGCTTCGACCGTATGACGCTCGCCACGGTCTGCGGTCGCCGCCGCGCGCCACACGAGCAGGCGAGCCGCCTCGGTCTCGACGGCGATGTCGGCGAGCAGCTCCTGCACGAGCTGGAAGCTCGCGACGCTGCGCCCGAACTGCTTGCGCTCCTTCGTGTAGGCGATCGACGCGTCGAGGCAGCCCTGCGCGATCCCGACGCAGCCGGCTCCGAGTGAGATGCGCCCGTGGTCGAGCGCCGACATCGCGACCTTGAAGCCCGAGTCGAGCTCTCCGAGGCGGTTCTCGTCCGGGACGCGCACGCCGTCGAGGAACAGCTCGGCCGTGTCCTGCGCGCGCAGGCCGAGCTTCCCCTTGATCGGCCGTGCCTCGAAGCCCTTCGCATCCGTCGGCACGATGAAGCACGTAATGCCGCGCGACCCGGGCTCCCCGGTGCGCGCGAAGACGAGGGCGTTCGCCGCCCACGAGCCGAGGGTGATGAAGATCTTCTGGCCGCTGAGCACCCAGTCGCCGCCGTCGCGCTCCGCGCGCGTCTCCAGGCCGCCCGGGTCGGACCCGGCTCCCGGCTCCGTCAGCGCGTAGCAGCCGAGCGCCTCTCCGGAGGCGAGCGACGGCAGCAGCTGCGCCTTCTGCTCGCCGCTGCCCCACCTGGCGACGGACTTGCCGTAGAGGCCGTTCGAGACGGAGACGATCCCGCGGACGTTCGAGTCGGCGCGGCCCAGCTCCTCGACGAGGAGTGTGTAGGAGACCATGTCGAGCCCCATCCCGCCGTGCTCCTCGGGAAGCGCGGCGGCGAGGAAGCCGAGCTCCGCGAGCTTGCTCACGATCGAGCGGTCGATCGTCTCGTTGCGATCCCACTCGGCCGCGTAGGGCGCGATCTCGGCGGCGCAGAAGTCACGCGCGGTCTCGCGGATCAGCTGCTGCTCGTCGGAGAGCGTGAAGTCCACCGCGCGATCCTAGTCAGCCGCACGGGACCACAAAAAATCCCGCTGAGCCGGTGACGCTTTCGTCCACCTCACCGACCGGCCGCTTGGGGCTTGCGCCCTTCAACAGTCACTCGGCGAGGCTTCGACCTACTCGCGCTCCGCGCTCGGCGGGATCCGCAATGTATGCCGAGCGCGCACCCCCGCGCAAGGGGCGCGCGCACGAAAAGTCCGCTATTTCGAAATTTCCTCGACAACCTCGCCGGTCCGGGCTGCGTCGGCGTGATGCGCGACGTCGGCCTGCGCGAGGATGCCGACGAGCTTGCCGTCCTCCTCGACGACGGGCAGGCGGCGTACCTGATGCTCCGCCATCAGCCGCAGCGCCTCGTCGAGGTCCTGCTCCGGGTCGACCGTCACGAGGTTGCTCGAGGCGATCTGGGTCACCTTCGTCGTCTGCGGATCCTTGCCCTCCGCGACGACCTTGATCGCGACGTCGCGATCGGTGACCACGCCGACCAGGTGCTGGCCCTCGGTGATCGGCGCGATGCCGGTGTCCTCGTCGCGCATCAGCCGGGCTGCCTCGGCGATCGACGAGTCGGCCGTAACCGTGTGCGGGTTGGACGTCATCGCTTCACGGACTTGCGTCATGGCCACCTCCTAGCTCTTGTTGGCGGTCGCCTTGCCGCCCTTGCGGCCGGCCGCGACTTTCTGGGCGTGCGTGCCGCCCTGGGATGCGTTGCTCTTGGAGGACGAGGAGTGCGACTTCTGGCCGCCACGGCTCGAGGCGCCGGGGGAGTTCGCGATCTTCGCCGCGCGCTCCTTCGACATTCCCTTGTCCTTCAGGGCCTCGTACTGCTTCTCGTTCTTGACGTGTGCGCTCTTTCCGGGCATCTGGCCCTCCTTTCCGTTCTCGTAGGCTTTCCCCATGACCCAGCCCCAGCAAACGACGGTACGGTCGATCCTCTTCGTCTACGAGCTCGAAGGGAACGCAGCATGCCGACGGCAAGGCATCGCGACCCGGCTGATGACCGAGCTCGAGCGGATCGCGCGGTCGCGAGGGATCACTGAGGGCTTCGTCCTCACCGAGCCCGGCAACGCGGCGGCGAACACCCTCTACGAATCGCTCGGCGGCCGGCGGAGCGACGCGGCGCTGTGGGACTACCGGTACGCGGCCGGCTGACGAGAAACTCGTGAACCTGGTTCGGCCTGTGTGTCGGCGGTGGAAGCATGCGCCGGGCGCCGCCGAACCAGGTTCAGGTCCAGGAGTCCGAACCTGGTTCGCACTTCAACCAGGTTCGGGAGTTTCGACCTGCTAGTCCGCTTCCGGGACGTCTTCCGCGTCCGACTCTTCCTCGGCCGGGTCGGGCACGGGCGAGCGGTCGGTCTCGTCGTTGCGGTCGTCCTCCGGCGGATCGCCGCCCGGGTTCGGGTCTCGCTCTTCCATGGTGTGCTCCTCTCGTTCGCGGCGCGCAGCTCACCGGCTCGCTACCCTTGCTGCATGAACGCGAACCGGACGACGACGACGCTGCGCCGCGCGCGGCCTTCGGTCGCCGGATCGCGCGCGGCATAGCGCAGCACCAGGCGACCTCCTGACCTGTCCATTCGACCCGCAGGGGGTGCGTTACCGTTGTCCGCGATGAAAGTCGTCCTCCCAGACACGTCCGAGCTCGAGCTGCCCGAGGGCGCAACGGGTCTCGACGCGGCACGCGCGATCGGCGCGAAGCTCGCCGAGCAGGCCGTGCTCGTGCGCTCGAACGGCGCTGTCCAGGATCTCCGGCTGCCGCTGCACGATGGCCAGCAGATCCGCTTTCTCACGACGCGCGACACCGCCGACCCCGACGCGCTCTACGTGCTGCGCCACTCGGCGGCACACCTGCTGGCCGAAGCCGTGCGCCGTCTCTACCCGGGCGTGAAGATCGCGATCGGGCCGCCGATCGAGAACGGCTTCTACTACGACTTCGAGTTCCCGGAGCCGATCACCGACGCCGACCTCGCAAAGATCGAGGACGAGGTTCGCCGCGAGATCAAGGAGGGGCGGGAGTGGCGGCGCGAGGAGATCTCACGCGACGAGGCCAAGCGCCGCTTCGAAGGCGAGGGCGAGCCGTACAAGGTCGAGCTCGTCGACACCGCAACGGGCGACATCTCGCTGTACACACAAGGCGACTTCACCGACCTGTGCCGGGGTCCGCATCTGCAGAACGCGAAGCCGATCAAGGCGTTCAAGCTGACCGGGCTCGCCGGCGCGTACTGGCGCGGCGACGAGAAGAACACACAGCTGACCCGCATCTACGGCACCGCGTTCTACTCGCAGGCCGACCTCGACGCGTATCTCGAGCGGCTCGAGGAAGCGCGTAAGCGCGACCACCGCAAGCTCGGCGTGCAGCTCGACCTCTTCCACCTCGAGGAGATCTCGCCGGGCTCGCCGTTCTGGCACCCGAAGGGGATGGTGATCTGGAACGAGCTCGAGGACATGCGCCGGCGCGAAGACGCGCGCCGCGGCTACGTCGAAGTCAAGACCCCGCTCATCTACGACAAGGTGCTCTGGGAGCGGTCAGGCCACTGGGAGAAGTTCCGCGAGAACATGTTCCTGATCCCGGAGGGCGACCATCTCTTCGCGATCAAGCCCATGAACTGCCCGGGTCACATGACACTGTTCGCGAACACCCTCCGCAGCTACCGTGAGCTGCCGTTGCGCTACGCGGAGGCCGCGCCGCTCCATCGCAACGAGCCGTCGGGGAGCCTGCACGGCCTCACCCGCGTCCGCCATGTCACCCAGGACGACGCGCACATCTTCTGCACCCGCGAGCAGATCGAGGAGGAGATCTTCGGTTGCCTCGACTACGCGAAGTTCATCTACGACCTCTTCGACCTGGAGGCCGGCTTCGAGCTCTCGACCCGCCCCGAGAACAAGCTCGGAACGGACGAGGAGTGGGACTTCACCGAGGGCGCGCTGCAGGCCGCGCTCGACCGCCGCGGGCTCGAGTACTCGATCAACGAGGGTGACGGGGCGTTCTACGGGCCGAAGATCGACCTGCACATGAAGGACTCGCTCGGTCGTTCGTGGCAGATGGGGACGATCCAGCTCGACAGCCAGCAGCCCGCCCGGCTGAACTGCCGCTACGTCGGCGCCGACAACACCGAGCACGTCCCCTACGTCGTGCATCGCGCCCTGATGGGCTCGTTCGAGCGCTTCATCGGCATCCTGACCGAGCACTACGCCGGCGCATTCCCTTTCTGGATCGCCCCGGTGCAGATCCGAGTCATCCCCGTGGGGGAGGGGCACCGCCAAGCGGCTCGGGCTCTCGCGACGAAGCTCGCCCCCTACCGGATCGAGGTGGACGACTCCGACGACACCGTCGGCAAGCGGATCCGCAACGCTGAGGTGGCGAAGATCCCCTTCGTGGTCGTCTACGGGGACAAGGAGTCGGACGAATCCCTGGCGATCCGGGAGCATGGCGGGGAGCAGACCACCCTCTCCTTGGCTGATTTGCGGGCAAAACTTGCTACTCTGGATCCCTGGCAAGCAGGGGCGGAACCGTCTCTCACCTCCTAGCTCACGCTTCGGAGGTTCAATCTGTGTTCTTGACCGCTCAGGTTGATGAGATCCTCCGCCGCTGCATACCAGCGGATTTTTCATTTAACGAGGAGGAAACCACGAGCTTGGTGAAGATCATTTGAGGCCGCGTCGGCGTTCCGGGTTCGAACCGCCGCGCCGTCCCGAACCGCAGACACGGATCAACGACGCGATCCGCGTGCCCAAGGTGAGGCTGATCGGCGAGGACGGCGAGCAACTCGGAGTCAAGACGACGGACGAGGCGCGCGAGTACGCATACGGCAAGAACCTCGATCTGGTCGAAGTCGCGGCCCAGGCTGACCCGCCGGTTGCCCGGGTGATGGACTACGGGAAGTACCGGTACGAGCTGGAGCAGAAGGCGAAGGTCGCCCGCAAGCACCAGACACAGATCAACGTCAAGGAGATCAAGCTCAGGCCCAAGATCGGAATTCACGACTACGACACCAAGAAAGGCCACGTCGCGCGCTTCTTGAACCAGCGCGCGAAGGTCAAGGTGACGATCATGTTCCGGGGCCGCGAGCGCGAGCATCCGGATCGCGGGCGCGACTTGCTGATGCGCCTCGCGGACGACGTCAAGGACATCGGCGTGATCGAGACACAGCCGCTCCTCGAAGGGCGGAACATGACGATGGTGCTCGGCCCAACGAAGAACGCAGGAGTCAAACGAGATGCCGAAACAGAAAACACACTCAGGAGCGAAGAACAAGTTCAAGGTGACAGGGACGGGGAAGCTGCTGCGACGCAGCCAGATGTCGGGCAAGCTCATGAACAAGTCGCCGAAGCAGAAGCGCCAGTTCAGTAAGGACCAGCCGGTCGATCCCGCGAACGAGAAGACCGTCGCGCGCATGCTGGGACGGAGGTAACCGATGCCACGCGTAAAGCGTTCCCTTCACGCGCGCAAGAAGCGGCGCAAGGTCATCGAGCAGGCTTCCGGCTACTGGGGCCTCAAGAACTCGAACTACACGTACGCGAAGGAGCAGGTCGAGCGCTCGCTGGCGTACGCGTATCGCGACCGCAAGGTGCGGAAGCGCGAGTTCCGGAAGCTCTGGATCATGCGCATCAACGCCGGCGCCCGCGCCAACGGCCTCTCGTACAACCAGTTCATCGCAGGTCTGAAGGCGGCGGAGATCGAGCTCGACCGGAAGGTGCTCGCGGATCTCGCGACTACCGATCCGGCGAAGTTCGGCGAGATCGTCGAGCAGGCCAAGTCGGCGCTCGCCACGGCGAGATAACGCGGCAGGCGGAGATCTTCCGCCGACAGGCCGCCTATTGCGACGGCCGTTCGCCCCTGTACGCGGAACTGTGTCGTCGGCTCGCGGAGGATCCGCGGGTCGGCGACGTCGCTCCCGACCTTGTCTGGGACCTCCCTTTGCGGTTGCTCGGCGGCCTGCATTACCTCGTGCTTGCGGGCCAGGCGTCGTGGGACGATGTCGGCGGGGCACTCGAACGGCATGGCGACTTCCTCACCCGCTGGTGCGAGGAGCACGACGTGCAGACAAACGAAACGCAGCGCGCATGGGCGGCGCTTCTGCCCGGCTTCCTCTCGATCGCCGATGGACGCCCGTTCGACTTGCTCGAGCTCGGCCCGTCGGCCGGGTTGAACTTGATGTGGGACCGCTATCGGTACCGCTACAAGACGGGCGAGTGGGGGTCGGGTGCACTCGAGCTGACGGGTGACGATCGCACCCCGCCACCGGCGGAGCTCTTCTCGCGTCGCGTGACGGTCGAGCGCCGGCGAGGCATCGATCTCAACCCGGTGGATGTGACGACCGAGCACGGCGCGCGCCTGCTCCAGGCGTTCGTCTGGGCCGACCAGACCGACCGCCTCGAGCGGCTGCGCCGCGCGATCGAGACGGTGCGCCAAGATCCACCGGAGCTGATGCGGGGGGATTACGTCGAGTCGCTGCCCGCGCTGCTCACCGACCGGATTGCCGGAGCCCAGCTCGTCGTCTTCCAAACTGCATCGACGATGTACCTCGACCAGAGTGCGATGGGCAAGCTGCGCTCCGCGCTCCACGAAGCCGCGCGCGAGGAGCCGCTCGTCTTCCTCACCACAGCCCGCGCGCCCGACGACGACGGCTTCGCGCTCGAAGTCGAGCGCTATCCCGACGGGCAGAGCAAGCGCCTCGCGGTCGTCGACTTCCACGGCGAGTGGCTGGACTGGGGACGTTGATCTCTTCGAAGGACAACGAGCGGCTGAAGCTCGTCCGCAAGCTGCACGACGGTAGCCAGCGGACGCTACGATGCGCGCCGGAAGCCGCGAGCGCAGAATATGACTATGACACTGCCTCTGATCGCTTACGTCCGAGTCTCGCGAGTCGGTGACCGCGAAGAGTCGGGCAGGTTCCACTCGCCGAAGGAGCAGGAGGACCGTGCCAGAGGGCACGCCGCCTCCAAGGGCTGGACGGTCGGCGAGGTAGTCACCGATCTGGACGTCTCGGGTGGCACGCACCCGAACGAGCGGCCCGGAATGTCCTACGCGCTCGACCGAATCCGGGCTGGCGAAGCCGGTGGCCTCGTCTCCTACTCACTCGACCGCCTGTCGCGAGACCCATCGCACGGCGACTGGCTCGTCCGGGAGGTCACGTCGCACGGCGGCGTTGTCGCGGCACCCGACATGCCCGAGGACATCACAACGCCGACCGGCGAGTTCACCTTCGGCATGTTGCTTGGCGTTGCTCGCCTCTACCGACGCACGGCAGGTGCTCGCTTCCAGTCCGCTCGCGAGCGTGCCACGCGGAGTGGCGTCAAGGTCGCTCGCACGATCCCACTCGGGTACACCAGAGACGCCGACCGTCGCATGGTGCTCGATCCGGAGACTGCACCCATCGTGGCCGAGCTCTTCGAACGCCGGATTGCCGGAGCGAGCGACACGGCTCTGGCTCGATTCCTGACGGAGCGCACCGGCAGACAGTGGGCGCGGCAGGCCGTTCCGTACATGCTCGCCAATCCCATCTATCACGTCGGCCGCATCACGGACGGCGAGTTCGTGTCGGAGTTCGAGGCTGGCGCGATCGTGGACTCGGCAACCTTCGCGGCTGCCCAACGTCCGAAGCACATCCACGACGAGCGGACCGCCAAGGGTCGCTGGCTCCTGACAGGCCTAGTCCGGTGCGAGGCATGCGGGCGTCGTCTGTCGCCGTGGAAGCCATCGGCCAAGGAGAGGGCCAAGGGCACGCGTGGTCGGTACAGGTGCAACGGCGATGGCTGTCGGCGCGTCAGCGTGCACCGCGAAGTGCTGGAGACGATGGTGGTTGAGGCGGCGTTCGCCGAGGCGCAGACCTTGGTCGAGAGGCCAGCCGCCACCGTTGACCTGACGGCACTGGAGCAGGACCTTGTGATTGCCGAGCGTCGGCTGGAGCAGATGCTCGCGCCCGAGTCGCAAGATGCACTCGGTGACGCATGGGCCGCGACCGCCAAGGCTCGCCGGGAGGAGCGGGACGCTGCCGCCGCCGCTCTCGGTGAAGCGCGGGCATTGAGTGGCGTGCCCGGACTCGGCGGCACCGTCCTCAACCTCGGCTGGATCTGGGACGACTTGGCGCCTGACCAGCAGCGGTTGGCACTTCAGGAGGTCTACGCCGAAGTTCGCGTGGCCAAGGGCAACGGCGAACGAGTGCCCGTCGCGCTCAAGGACGGCACCACCGTTACGAGCGAGACGCCGGCTCTTACCTTCATTCCACGCGAGCCACATCCGTGGCGGCTCATAGAGATGGCACCTGCCGAGATCGAGCAGCGGCCCTAGCGTTCTCGGCGGGCCTTGACAATCGTCAAGAGCCACGGTACCTTGACGATCGTCAAGTCAGGAGGTTAGCCGTGGACGAGCGGGAAGTCGAGTTGATAACAGGCGCAGAGATTGCACGTGGACTCGGCGTCACAAGAGAGAGGGGCCGACAGCTTGCGGAGCGCCCGGACTTTCCCAAGCCGCTCGGTCGCCTCGGCACGGCCCACATCTGGGCGTGGAAGGACGTCGAGGAGTGGTGGCTCGCGAACGAGCGCCCGCCGCCCGTCGAGATCTGGTCATGGACGGACGATCCCGTCTCACCGGACCCGCAGGTCTGGTACCAGACGACGTTCGGCGAAACGAAGTACGAGCGGACGACCGACTACAAGACTGCCCTAGAGCTAGCTGAGCGCCTGGCCGCCAAGTTCGACAGCGGCATCATCGACCGGAGCGACAAGGGCAACGGCTTCCTGAAGGCGACACTCGGTCGCTCTCCACAGCGCCGCTCTCAATAGCGGCAGCGCTATGAACGTGTAACTCGTCGCTTGATGCGCGGCGGGAAGCGCGTACGCAGAATATTTCCGATGTTGCCCTGTCAGACAACTCGGAGGTGTTCCATGGACGACAACGCGCTCTCGATGCACTCTGTCGCCGCCGAAGGTGAAGCGGCTTACCGCGAGCAGGCCCATCGCGACGGCAGGCGCTTCCTCTCCGTCCTGTTGCTCGCGGAGCAGGAGCTTCGCGCCCACAAGCACGGCCCGACATTGACGGCGTTGGTCGGGGAGCTTCAACAGCTTGCCGCCGAGACCGATGGCGCCAACCTCGTCATGGAGGAGAACGACGACGCGGCCCTTCGCTTCGATGCGGTCGTCGCCGCCTGGAAGGAGAGCCGGTAATGGACGTGCGGGAAGCCGCCGTCCAGGTTCGCGCAGAGCAGGCGGAGCACTTCTTCGGCGGGCTGATGTCCAGTCCGAAGCGCCGCGGTAAGTCGCACCGGAGGAGCTACCAGGGACCGACTGTCAAGTGGTCGCCGGTGACGGTGTACTACCGGGAGCCGCAGGCGTGACACAGCTCTCCCTGGAGCAGGACGCCCTGGTCGGGAAGTCCTGGTGGCACGAGAGGCATGGCCGGTGCGAGGTCATTGCCGTCTCTCGTCTGTTCCCTGGGTGGTATCGCATTCAGGTGCGAGCCCTGGGAGGACACCGTCGCTTCCAAATGGAGTGGCCGGAGAACGTCGTCCGTGGCGAGCTTGCCAACCTCAACGACCTGTGGCTCGGCAACAACCGCGACGGTTTCTTCAACGCGTCCCAGCAGCTACGGCTGATGGAGGTCGGGACGGTGCCCATGGATCACCACCTAGGCGAACTTGTGCGCGATACGGCGACTCCCCATCCTCGGGTTGAGTCATCGCCTCTCGCAGAGGTTCGGCATGAGGCCGTGCCCAGACAAGGAGGCGAGATGACAGTGGCAAGTCCCAAGAAGCCCACCAAGGGCAAGTCGTCCCTGGCGAGCCTGAGCAAGACGGCGCTCCGCAAGAAGTTGCTGGAGACCGTGACGATCAGCGATTCGATGTGGAGGGCGTATCGGGAGGAGCATGGCTTGCCGGAGCGTGAGTCTGGCGAGTCCCGCGAGACATTCATACGTCGGGTGCTGGCGTAGCGGGCGGCGGCGTCCGGATGCGCTTGTAGGGTCTGCTGCAATGGCGAAAGATCCCGAACTTGACGCGATGGCGGCGATCAAGGCAGCCCTCGATCCGCTCGACCCGGACACGCGCGGCCATGTGCTGCGCTGGGCCTCGCAGCGATTCGACGTGGAGCTGCCGAGCCAGGACTCGGACACCGGGGAGTCGTCGGGCTCCGGCGACGGGAAGGGCAGGTCGGGCAACAAGGCGTCCGACTATCAGGAGGTCGCCGATCTCGTGTCCGCAGCTGGTGCACAGAGCGACGACGAGCGCGTGCTCGTCGTCTCGTATTGGTTCCAGGTCACCAAGGGGCAGGCGGACGTCTCGTCGCAGCCGGTGAACACGGAGTTGAAGAACCTCGGTCACGGCCTGAAGCGGATTAACGACGTGTTCGCTGAACTCGTCGCGACCCGTCCGCAGCTCATGGTGCAAGTGCGTAAGAGCGGGAAGACGGCGCAGGCGCGCAAGGTGCACAAGCTGACCAAGGCCGGGACGGATCGCGTCGAGGGCATGGTCGCTGGGACTTACACTCGCGCCTCGGAGTAGCACGCCTTGCAACAATCCGCGATCCGGGCGAGCCTCATTGCTGCCTATGACGCAGCCGTCATTGACGAGCTGCTCGCAGCGTACGAGGAGGCGAAGACCAACTACTACCTCGGCGGACTCCGGTTGAGCGCGGTCGAGGGCGGGCGCTTCGCGGAAGCTGCGTTCCGGATGCTGCAGCAGGAGACGACCGGCAAGTTCACACCGCTCGGCAAGACCCTGACGCGCACCGACAAGTTGATCGAGGACTTGGAGAAGCTGCCAAGCAGCGCGCATCCGGAGTCGGTGCGCATCCACATCCCGAGGGCGCTCCGCGTCGTCTACGACATCAGGAACAAGCGCGACGCCGCGCACCTCGCTGACGGCATCGACCCGAACCTGCAGGATGCGACGCTCGTCGTGGGCACGCTCGACTGGATCCTCGCCGAGTTCATCCGCCTGCACCACAGCGTGAGCGCGAACCAAGCCCAGACGCTGGTCGAGGAACTGGTGACGCGAGTCGCGCCGGTCGTGCAGGACTTCGGCGGCTTCCTGAAGCTGCTCAACCCGAAGCTCGGCGCGACCGACCAAGCACTTGTGCTGCTCTACCAGCGCGGAGCGATCGGTGCCGAGTTCAGCGAGCTGGAGCAGTGGGTGAGCCCGAAGTCGCGCAAGAATCTGCGCCGCACGCTGCACGCGATCGTGCACGGCAAGGCGTTCGCGCATCAGACCGGCGACCGTTACACGATCACGCGCACCGGGCAGCAGGACGTCGAGCGCCGCAAGCTCGTCGACCCGATCTAGCGCAACGCGTAATTGACAAGCGCCTCCGCTGGCGAACCAGGGAGGCGCTAGGTGATGCGGCGACCAGCAGACACACAGCCGGCCGATACGGATCTTGGCGCGAGGGAGGACAGCGGCGGATCTGTACCGCAGCGGAACGCGCAGTGTCTCCGGGGTTAGGCCGCCGTGCTCGTCTCCCTGGGCGGTGGCGGGACGGGAGTCGGTGGGTGCAGCCACAGCAGGGCACGGTTGATGGCCCTGCACTTGCCGCACCATGGGTCACCGCAGATTGGGCGCTGCACTCTGGGCCTTCCGTCGAGCACGGTTCAGTGCATTGGCGCAACGTCGGCTGCACGCAAGCTGTCCAGGATTGGCGGTCGGTAGGAACGGTTCCGCGCACCTGGCACAAGCCCTGGACTGTCGTCGCTGCAAGGGCTCCGACGTCTTAGGAGACTGACGACTCGGTGCCCGAGGCGTGGTCGTGATGATCTCGCCATCTGGATCGACCCGGAGGCGACCCTTGACCCGACGTAGCTCACCATCGGGCATTAGCCAGACCTCGACACGGCCAACTTGCGAGTTGCGGATAGCTATCAGGCGAGGCGTCCCGGAGAGCCGGCGCTCCATCAACGCCTCCGAGTGATCCATCGGGCCAGCCGCACCAGGAACGTCCAACTCAACAGGATCGCGGCTGCGACGTAGCCGATGATCATGGGCAGGTAGGTCTTCATACGGCCTCCGGAAGTTGGCTGGCCGGGGACGTCGAGGGACGCTCGTCGCTCGGCGAACCTCGCACGACCTTCACCCTCGGATCGTCAGGGAGGATGAGGCGAGCTTGCTGCCTCCCGAACGGAGTGAGGCCGAGGGCCGTCAGTCGTTGCCTGATCTCTGTCGCCTGGGAACTCGGCGACTTGTGGACTAGGTAGATGGTGTCGGCGGCCATCGCAACATCGGCCTTGTTCCAGGTGCCGGTCACCGGATCTTCCATCCAGGCGGACCAATACAGCCGCGCCAGGAAGCTCCACTCGAGATGCGGGTCGATCTCTTCCAGGGTCGGCAGGACAGGTGCGTCGAGGTCATCCAAGATCCGCCACTCCCCACCTACCGGTGCTCCCCTACGTTGCCGCTGGAGCTTCGGTGCTGGACCGGCCATGAGATTCCTCCTCCACCTTCTCGTACTCCCGGAGCCGTCTGACCAGCTGCCGATTCCTCTCGGTCAGCTCCACGGCCTCCTTCTCCAAGTCGAGCGCGCGTGTGTGCTCGTCCCTCGCCAGGACGATCCTGGCTGCCTCTCTGTAGTCGCCGCGCTCACGTGCGGCACGTGCAGCGAGCCGATACTCGCGCTCTGCACGCCATTCCTCCAAGCTGGACATACCTTGCTCCAATCTGTGTAACTGCCGGTCTGCGCAACATCCCGAGAGACCTGCATCTCGGGCAACCCCGCGCCGTCTGACCCAGGCGGACCCGCAGTGGCGCATACGCGGTCCTTCGTCCCCATCCCAGAGCTTGGGTGGAGGTCGAGAACGGCGACGCTCGGGCCGTGGCTGGGCAGGAGGGGAGCAGAGGTATCGACATCGACCTCTGCCCTCAGCCCCCTGTCCGTCGTGCGGACTGTGCTTCGTCACCCGAGCAGCAGCGGCTGCTTCGCTACCCGAGCAGGTCCGTCAGTTCCCCGTCCGCCAGGGCCTTGCTGATCTGGTCGGGCGTTGCCTTGGAGAGCCAGTCGGCATCCTTCGCGTCGCCCTGACTCACCGACTCGGTTCCTCCGAGCAGGCGGTCGAGCTTCCCGGCACGTAGCAACCCCTGGATCTCCTCAGGTGACAGGCCATCGAGGTCGGTCTCGGTGGTGAAGGTCTCGGCGCTCATGCCCACACCGGCTCACCATCGGTGTACCCGATGAGCTTCGGCTCCGGGGCAACGATGAGGTCGCACATGTCGAGCAGCTTGGAGGCTGGCGTGAAGCTATCCAGCTTGTGGATGCCAGGGTCTACCGTGACCTCGCGGCCACCGTGGTACTGGCTCTGGTCGCCGAGCGCGGCGTCTCGTAGGTTGACGGCGCGCAACCATTCTGGTGCTGACCGAACCGCGCCGAGGTCACTGGCTGCCGAGCGAGCCTCAGCCAGAGCGACACGCAACCTCTCGGTGTTCGCTGCCTCGGCCTCATCGAGTCCCAGGAGCCACTCGTCGCGATGAGCCACGATGAGCTCGACCAGGGTGTCTCCGGCAACGTCCAGCGCCTGCTTCAACTCCTCGACGTCACCGTTGAGCTTCGCCAACTTCTGATCGTAGGCTGCCGTCGCCTTGGCAAGTGACGGCGGTGGCGCCGTGCGATTCACACGTGCCTCGGCTGCCGCCCTCTTCGCATCACCGAGAGCCTGCGACCGATTGGTCACAGCTTCGTGCAGGGCAGCGCGTGTCGCCTGGTACTCCTCGCTCAACCGGTCGAAGTTCTCACTGGCCTTGGCCACCGGCTCAGGTGCCGAAGGCGGCACGTCGAAGTGCTCGACGACGTATCCCATCTTCCTCATGGTGCTCTCCTTGATGGAGGTCTCCCGTCACAGGCGTGACGGGGTGGCCAGGTCATGCCTGGCGCTGCCTGATCCGTCTGATCAGGTCATCTTCGAGAGCCGGCGTGTCATCGACATGCGCCGTGACCGACTTGGCCCTCTCAGTCGTGATGCCGTGCGGCAGCTTCAGATCTCTGTAGAAGTCGTCGTTAGGCGTGAACCGTGTGTGACGGGTGCGAGCGATGCGGGCCTGCCTGTCGGCGTAGGACTCCATCGAGCCTCCCTGCTAGGTGCGGAGGGACAGCCGCCTCCGTAGCCGTGAGCATGGAAGCGGGCTGTCCCTCGGTAGGCGCTCAGCCATCCGCCGCCCTGTGAGGACGGATGGATCAGACGGCGAGCGCCACATGGGACGGACCGGCTGTGAGCGCAGCCGATCCGTATGCGCTCAGCCCAGACGACGTGGGCGTGCGCAACCTCGTAACCGGAGGACCACTCCGGCAGATCATCAGGATCGGTGGCCGCTCCATTCGGCGTAGTGCACCTCACAGAGAGCCGTGCCTGGAACGACGTTGGAATTCGGCTCATCGCACCGGGTGCAGACGGTCGCGGCCTTGGGCGCGAGCTTCACCTTCGGCGCACCGACAGACTCAGGTTCAGGCTCGGCGAGCGACGGCAGCGAGAGGATGCCCGGCGAGCGCTTGCCCTGATCCTTGACCCAGCCGAAGATGCCCTGCTCGGCGAACTTGTAGAGGATGGGCGACACCTTGTCGGCGCGGAGGCCTGCGAGGTTCGCGATGGTGCGGACGTGGACGCGATCCGAACCCTTCGACCAGCTGGCCGTTAGCTCGGAACATGCGGCCCAGATCTTCCAGGCGCGAACGCTGTCGCCAAGCTCATCACTGTCGGTGAGACGTTGACGGGACACTCGGATCTTGCGGCCAACCTCGGCGAAGTTCATCGCCCCGGCCTTCGTGTACTGCGGCTTGCTGCTCACGATGCCTCCCTGATGGCATTGGATAATTGCCCACCGCCCCGGTCGGCGTCAGGGCGCGACCAGGGCAGCAGGCGAGAACGCTCGGTGAGAGCGGGAGGGCGACCAACCCTCGGCGGTCCACGATGTGGACGGCCATCACTCGGCGAGCGCGCACGGTCCAGGTGACAGGCTCGCCAGTGAATCTCTATGGGAAGTGGACCGTGCGAACACCCAGGCCGTATCGGTGACTGGGCTGTCGATGCGGGCGCGAGGCCCGCATTAAGTAGCCAGGGCTCGATCAACGGCGGGTGGGCCTCTTCCAGGGCCAGCCCGGACACCCGAGGCAGGCTCGAAAATCACGCAACACCCCCGCTCGCTGCGCTCGACCAGACGACGACTGACGACCGTTGGCGACGCGCCTCGACCTTGAGCGCACCAGGGCGACGACCGCCGCTACCTGTGGGTCGGACGGGCTTCAGCCCGGCCATTCTCGGAGGGGACCCGAGGTCGGGGTTCGCCTCGGGTCCCATGGGCTGTGGGCCGTGACTCAGGCGACCATCCCGTACTCCCACCGCCCCGGTGCCTGCACCGGCGAGGCCGAAGGATGCGATAGCTCCACGATGTAGTCGTGCCCGGCCGCACCGTGAACACCTTCGACCTGCACGAACTCCTGTGCCGATGCCTCATCCTGGAACGGCCCTGCGAGCAGAACGGCGTCCTTGCCGACGCGTCCCTGCACTGTCACCACGTAGCGCTCTGACATGCGGTTACCTCCCACCGTCGATGGCGTGGAGGAAGTCCCTCCCACACCGGGAGGCCGCGTGCGTAGGCACGGTCTCCCTACTTATACGCTGGGAGGCGCGCTACACCCCTAATTGGAAGCGCGACGGAGAGCAGCAGCCAACTTCCGGCACTCAGAGCCGTTCGGTCGGCGCTTGATGGGCCACCCCAACGCCTCGCCTATCTCTAGCTGTGTGAAGTCGCCGTTCTCGACCAAGTTGAGTAGGCCGAAGTCGAGTTCGGCCCGGCGAGCTTTATCGACAGCGGTCAGTCGGCCGGCTCTGCCGTAGAGGCGATCGAGTTCGTCCAGGCTCGATCCCAACCACTCGGCAATCCCGGCACCTGACCTCTCATGCTTGGCAGCCTCCACTATCTTGGCCGCATCGCCATCAGCCACGGTCGGCTGATGGCGGTAGAACTCGGCTCTCATCTTCAGCCGCTTCGGGCGACCCCAGGCCCACTGCCAATTGCTCCCAGGGATAGGCGGTGTGTACGGCCCCTGCAATTCATCGAGCAGCGCCTTGACCTCTGGGTCGCCGTCGCCTCGAAGATTTCAACCAAGCGTGCGGCGTTCTCAGCTCGGCGAGCCTCCATGTCCTGCAACTTGGTGGGATCCTTCTCGGGCATGCCGGGATCTTGCATCGCCCAGTGCTAACGTGGGAGACCGCATGAGCGAAGATGTCTCCTTCTCACCGCAAGTAGCTCACCTCGATGGCCAGCAGGTGGAGGTACACCTGGTCGATGCCGAGGGCACGCAACTCGGCTGGGCACTCAGCATCCAGGACTTCGTCGGCACGCAGCGCCAGGAGCCACAGTCAGTTGTGACGATCACGGCCGACCAGCTGGTGAGGATGCTCGACGAGTGGAATGTGAGCCTGCCGTCAGCGTACGAGCTAGCCAACCGCTAGCTGGCGACCTGCTCTCTACCTGACGGCAAGTGCGGTCGGATAGGCGAACCCTGCCAGTCGAAGCACTGCATCGCTCGTACGCTCCGCAGGCTGCACGACAAGAACTGGCGCGACAAGCTCGGGCTCTTCTTCGTCGAGGGCGAGGACGCGGTCGACGCCGCGACGGCGGCGCCGGTCGAACTGCTGCGCGCCGGCGAGGACGTCGAGCCGAAGCTGCTCGCGGAAGTGGCCTCGGCGCCTCATCCGCCGCGCGTGATCGGCGTCTACCGGCGCGAGGACCTCCCGGAGTGGGAGGAGCGTCCGGCGACGCTCGCGCTCTGGAAGCTCGCCGATCCCGGCAACGTGGGGACGCTGATCCGGACCGCCGACGCCTTCGGCGCCGCGGTCGCCCTTTCGGAGGGCTGCGCCGATCCGACCTCGCCGAAAGCCCTCCGCGCAAGCGCGGGCTCGATCTGGCGCGTGCCCTTCGGTTCTTGGAAAGACGTCGGCGGCACGCGGATCGCGCTCGAGGCGCACGCGGGAGAGCCGCTCGGCTCGCTCGACCTCACCGGCCGGATCGCGTTCCTGCTCGGCGCGGAGCGAGAAGGGCTGCCCGCCGAGGTCGAGCGCGATGTCGAGGCATGGATCCCGATCGCCGGCGCCGAGTCCTTGAACGTCGCCGCCTCGGGCGCGATCGCGCTCTACGAGTGGCGGCGGCAACAAGGCTGAAAACTCCCGAACCTGGTTCGCGCGCACCGCGTTCGGCGGTGAGGTCGATCGCTGGATGCGCGAATCAGGTTCGCACTCAAGGACCGAACCTGATTCGGCGGTGCCCGGCACAGCGGATCGCCCGTGACGCACAGGCCGAACCAGGTTCAAGCGTCTCGTTCGTGGCGGCAGACCCAGACCGAGTCCTCGCCGCCGCGCCACGGTGAGCGGTCGAACCAGCCGTAGACGGCGTCGACGACGAAGCCCTCGTCGCGCAGCAGTTCCTTCCACTCCGCCACGGAGAGCCACGCGAGCGACATCTTCGACTCGTCCAGCTCGCCGCGGACGCGCAGGATCAGGGTGCGCGTCTCCTCGTTCCAGTCGGCGCGCTCCCAGATTCCCGGCTCGCGCTCGACCCACCGGCCATGCGTGTCGGCGATGTCGTCGGCGCCCGGAGTGAACACGTCGAACACGAGCCGTCCGGTGGGGGCGAGGTGCTTGGCGACGGCGCGAAACGCCGCGCGACGGTCGTCGTCGGTCTCCATGTGGAGCAGCGAGCGGAAGGGGATGGCGACCAGCGGAAACACACCTTCGACCGGCGGGTCGCGCATGTCGCCGTGCCGGAGATCGACCTCGACTCCTGCCAGCGCTGCCCGCTCGCGTGCGACCTCGAGCATCCCGGCCGACGTGTCGACGCCGACCACACCGATCCCCGCCGCTGCGACCGGAACGGCGATCCGTCCGGTGCCGACGCCGAGCTCCAGCACAGGCCCGCCGGAGCGCACCGCCTCCTCGACGTAGAAGGAGACATCCTCGACGACGCTGCGCGACCAGGGGTCGTAGAGGCGCGCGATGTTGTCATACGCGGACACGTGGGTATCCTTTTACCCATGCAGGCGTTGGCGATGACGTTCTTTATGCGGCCCCGGTGCTCGGGCCGCAGCATTCGCTAGCGCGCCTTCCGACGCACCGGGGCTGTTCTGCTCCGCGCCGGCAAGCCGGCGCTCCGCGACCGCGCGCTCCGTCAAGCCTACGCGCGGCAATGCCCCTGCGAAACGAAGGAGGAACCTTGGATAGTCTCGCCGCGATGCAGTTAAACGGCACCGATTGGAACGCGTACGAGACGGAGGCACTCGCCGCGATTCACGCGGCCCTCTCCGAACAAGAGCTGGACGATGCGCGCGTGAGGTTTCTCGGGCGGAAGTCCGGGCTCGCCCAGGCGCTGCGCGGCGTTCGCGACCGCGAGAGTGGAATGCTGCTGAACGGCGTCCGCGCGAAGCTCGAGGAGGCGGTGGCGGAGCGGGAGGCGGAGCTCGTGCGCCTCGCCTACGAGCTGGCCGCCGAGGCCGGCGTCGACGTCACGATCCCGGGCACGCCGGTCAGGCGTGGGCGTCTCCACCTGCTGACGCAGATTCGCCGGGAGATCGAGGACATCTTCCTCGGCATGGGCTACGAGGTCTGGGACGGCGACGAGGTCGCGACGGTGTGGGAGAACTTCGACGCCCTCACGAGCGACCCCGGTCATCCGTCGCGCTCGCAGTTCGACACGTTCTACATCGACGCGAACACGGTGTTGCGCACGCACACCTCGCCGGACCAGATCCGCGCGATGCAACAGCGCAAGCCGCCGATCTACCTGGTCTCGCCCGGTCGCTGCTATCGCCGCGACACGCCCGACGCGACTCACTCGCCGATCTTCCTTCAGGTCGAGTGCCTTGCCGTCGACCGCGGGATCACGCTCGCCGATTTGCAGGGCACCGTGCTGAAGTTCTTCCGGGCGCTGTTCGGCGAGGAGCGCGAAGTGCGTATGCGGACGAGCTTCTTCCCGTTCACCGAGCCGTCGGTCGAGTTCGATGTCACGTGCTTCATCTGCGGCGGCAAGGGCTGCGCGACGTGCAAGCACTCCGGCTGGATCGAGATGGGCGGCGCCGGTTGGGTCGACCCCGATGTGTTCCGCAACGTTGGCATCGATCCCGACGAGTACCAGGGCTTCGCGTTCGGCTTCGGGATCGAGCGCATCGCCATGCTCCGGCACGGCCTGCCCGACCTGCGCGCGTTCTGGGAGAACGACCTCCGAGTGCTGGGGCAATTCTGATGAAGGTGCCCGTCTCCTGGCTGCGCGAGTACGTCGACTTCGATCTGCCGGTCGAGGAGCTGGCGCGCCGGCTCGTCTTCACGAGCTGCGAGGTCGACCGTGTCGTGCGGCAAGGCGCGCCGGGCGGCGCGAACCTCGAGCACTTCGTCGTCGGCAAGGTGCTGGAGGCCGGCAAGCACCCGAACGCGGACAAGCTCCAGCTGACGAAGGTGGACGTCGGGAGCGGTGCGCCGCGCTCGATCGTGTGCGGCGCGTGGAACTTCGGCGCGGGCGCGACCGTCGCGGTCGTGCTCCCCGGTGGTGTGATGCCGGGCGGCGAGTTCACGATCGAGAAGCGCAAGCTGCGCGGCGAGGTCTCGGAGGGGATGATCCTCTCCCAGCGCGAGCTCGAGCTCGACAGTGTTTTCAAAGGCCGTGATCACGGCGGGATCATTGTCCTGTCGGACGAACTCGCACCGGGCACGCCGCTCGCCGAGGTGCTGCCGCTCGGCGACGACATCCTCGAGATCGAGACGCTCTACAACCGGCCCGACCTGACCTCGATCTACGGGATCGCGCGTGAGGTCGCCGCGCTGCTCGAGACCGACCTGCGCCCGATGCCGGGCACCGAGCCGACGCGCGACGGGGACGAACCGGTCGAGATCTCGGTGGAGGATCTCGAACGCTGCCCGCGTTACATCGGCCGACTCTTCTGCGAGGTGCAGCTCGGCGAGTCGCCCGCCTGGCTCAAGGCGCGGCTGACGGGCGCCGGCATGCGGCCGATCTCGAACGTCGTCGATGTCACCAACTACGTGATGCTCGCCCTGGGCAACCCGCTGCACGCGTTCGACTACGACAAGCTCGCCGGCAGCCGAATTGTCGTCCGCCGCGCGCGGCCCGGCGAGAAGCTGGAGATGCTCGATGGCACGATGCGCGAGCTCGATCCGGAGGATCTCGTGATCGCCGACGCCGAAAAGCCGATCGCGATCGGCGGCGTGATGGGTGGGGCCGACACGGAGATCGCGGACGGCACCACGAACGTGTTGCTCGAGGCGGCGAACTTCGAGCCGCTCACCGTGCTGCGCACCGGCGAGCGCCACCGCATGCGCACCGAGGGCCAGACGCGCTGGGAGAAGGGCGTCGATCCGGAGCTCGCAGGGCCTGCGGCGACATACGCATCACAGCTCATCGTCGAACTCGCGGGTGCGCGCTGGACGGGCGAGGGTGAGGTGCGCGGTGAGATCCCGCCGCCGCCGGTGATCGCCTTCCGGCCCGGCTATACGAACGACGTGCTCGGGATGGAGGTGCCGGAGGCCGAGCAGCGCGACCGGCTCGGGCGGCTCGGCTTCGGTGTCGGCCAGGACTGGATCGTGCACACGCCGACGTGGCGTCGCCGCGACGTGCGTCGCGACATCGACGTGGTCGAGGAGGTCGCGCGCTTCCGGTTCGAGCACGTCCCGGCGACGCTCCCCGTCCGGCAGGAGATGTTCGGCCAGCTGAAGCATGAGCAGCATCTTCGCCGCCGGGCCGAGGATGTGCTCGTCGGCGCAGGCCTGTACGAGGCCTACACCTACTCGCTGCAGGCAACCGATCCGGATCCGAACGCGATCGAGCTGCCGGAGCCGCTCAGCTCGCAGCAGCGAGTCCTGCGCACGACGCTCGCTGTCGGTCTGCTGGGCGCGGCGCAGCACAACGTCGACATGGGGAACGCGGACATCGCGCTCTTTGAAGTCGCGCACGTCTACCTGCCTCCGGGCCCGGTGCCCGAGGAGCGGTGGCGCCTCGGCGGGATCGTCGAGGGCGACTTCTTCAAGGCGAAAGGGATCGTCGAAGCGGTGTTCGAGGCGCTGCATGTCGAGCCCACGTTCGAGCGCGTCAAGCTGCGCAAGGAATTCGTCGTCGGCGCGACCGTGCAGTCGGGTTGGGTCGGGACGTACGGCCCGCTCGAGCTCGACGGTCTCTGGAGCGCGTTCGAGCTCGACCTCGCGGACCTCTTCGCGGCGGTGCCCGAGCGGATCCTCTACCGCGACGTGATCACCTACCCGCCGCTTCGGCTCGATCTGGCCTTGGTCGTCGATGAGGAGGTGCCGGCCGGCGAGCTGATGGCTGCCGCCCGCGCGGCCGCGGGGGAGGAGCTGCGCGAGGTGCGGTTCCTCAGCGACTATCGCGGCGACCCAATCCCGGAGGGAAAGAAGTCGGTTGCGATCGCCGTCGCCTTCCAGTCGGCGGAGCGGACGCTCACGGACGAGGACGCGATCCGTCTGCGGGGGCTGATCGTGGAGACGCTGGCGGCCCGTTTCGGGGCCGATCTGCGCGCCTGAACGAAAACTAGTTGTAAATCAGCGTATCGCTTCCTACAAATAGTGCGTTGCAGGGCTGGAAGTCATATGTCCAGCCTTTTGACTCAGGAGAAGATCACGATGAAGCACCGCTTCACGGCCCCGTTCGTTGCCGTGCTGGTGCTCGCCCTGGTTACGTTCACCGGCTCTGCCCTCGCGGGCGACGGTCAGGGGAACGGCAGCGGTGGCGACAACGGCAATTCGGCGAACGCTCCGGGCCACCAGACGACGCAAGCTCCGGCTCCCGCGGCCGTCGCAGCAGCCTCGGCCCAGCTTGCGACGCAGCAGCCCTCGAAGCACGAGTCGAAGTCGCAGCAGTCGAAGCAGAGCCCGACGTCGGCGACGAATCCGGCGACGGGGGGCGACAACTCGCACGGTGTCAAGCCGTCGAACACGACGTACCACGACACCTACGCGACGGCCTCGTCGGACCAGACGAAGCAGTACGGCAACGGCAAGACCGCAGGCCAGATCGCCACGCAGGCCGGCTACGGCAATGCGGTGCTGCACGGTCCCGGCAACAGCCAGCCGCACAAGACCGCGCCGTGCCCCGGCAGCAAGCATGAGGTCGACGTGCACGCTCTGAAGAACAAGGCGAGCAAGTGCGGGTCGGCCCAGCCCACGGTCGTTTCGACGCAGGTCGTGTTGCGATCGACCGAGACCTCCGCAGCGCCTGCCGCTTCCGCGATCGTGACTTCGGCTGCCGTAACGACGCCGGCCACCGTTACAGCTCCGGCTGCCGCGGGTGGCGTGCAGGGTGCAGTCGTCGCGCTGAAGCCGACGAAGCCAAAGCCCTCGGGCGGCGTGCTCGGCGCGACCACCCGACTCGGTGGCACGGCCGCCGCCACGCGGCTCCCATTCACGGGGCTGCCGCTGTGGATCTTCACCGGTGTAGCACTGGGGCTGATCGGCATCGGCTTCGCGTTCCGCCGCGCATCGCTCGATCGCATCCAGTAAGGCGGAGACCGGCAAGCGGGCACCAGCGAGGGCGGCCACCAAGCCGCCCTCGCCCGTTCAAGCCTCTACGCGGTGCGGCGCGAAGGCTTGGTCAACCCCGCGTTCTCGCCGCCTGCGGCGCGGATGTCTGCCTGCCGCTCGAGTTCAGAGTTCAACTCGGCGCCGAAGAGGATCGCCCACGCTGAGTAGTTCAGCCACAGCATGAGGATCACACCGGCGGCGAGCGACCCGTACGTCTTCGAGTAGCTCCCCGCGAACGTCACGTACAACGTGAAGAGCCCGGAGAGCGCGAGCCAGAGCAGGGCGCCGATGAACGAGCCGGGCGTCACCCACTGCCAATGCCGATGATCGACGTTGGGCGCGTAGTAATAGATGAGCCCGAAGAGCAGCAGCACTGCGACGAACGCGATCGGCCACCGCGCGATGCTCCAGAGCAGCGTGAACGCGCCGCCGAGGCCCGCCTTGTCGGCGATCGCGTTCCCGAGCGGCCCGCCGAAGACGATCAGCACGGCAAGCACGAGGATCGTCGCCGACGAAAGCAGCACGAGCACAATCGCGGTGAGGCGCGTCCGCCAGAACGGTCGCGTTTCCATGCGGTCGTACGCGCGATTCACGGCTTTGATCACCGAAGCCATCGCACCGCTAGCCGCCCACACCGCTCCGCCGCCGCCGACCACGAGCGCGGTGATGCTCGCGCCGCCCTTCGAGTCTTTCTGCAGTCCCTCGATGAAGCGGATCACGCCGCGCGGCGAGATCGGCGCAAGGAAGGACTGCAGCTGGTCGTAGAGATGCAGCACGCCGAACAGTCCGAGGAAGAAGGCGACTGCAGGGAAGAACGCGAGCATCCAGCTATAGGCGACCTGCTGGGCGAGGCCCATGCAATCGTCGGCGAGGAACGCCGACCCCGCACGTTTCGCACCGGCGAGCCACTCCCCGCGCGAGAGCTTTTGCGGCTCGTCGGCGGTGCTCAACCGCGGTTGCGAATCGACCAGCGGCCGACGCGGAGCTTCTCGTCGCTCTCGCGGCCACGACGCGCGAAGTAGCGCATGGTCGCGCCGACGCCGCCGGCCAGCACGAAGCCAACCGAGGCCGCCGCACCCGCGACGACCGGAAGCTTCGACTTCAGCTTGCCGCTGATGTTCGCGGCCTCGCCGAGCTCGCCTCGGAGCTGCTTGACGGCGTCGGTCAGCTCAGCGCGTTCGGCGTCGAGTTCGGTGCGAATCTGCTCTGGCGTGCGTGCGGCGGGCATCAGTGCTTCAGCGCCTCGGTCGTCAGCTTCGCTTCGCGGATCGCCTGCTCGGGCACCGGCGGCGTTCCCTTCTTGATCGCGGCGAGTGCGAGCACACCGAGCATCCCGGCGAGCACGAAGAGCCCGAGCGTGACGATCAGCAGCGCGAGCCAGGTCGAGAGGAACGTCGCCAGCGCGGCGGCGATCGTCGCGAACACGAAGGCCAGCCCGAAGAGCCCGAAGATCGCGGCGCCGACCGCCATTCCGATGCCGACCGCGAGCGCGATCACCTTCTTCTTCAGCTCGAAGACGGCCAGCTCGATCTCGAGGCGCGCGATTGCAGAGGCGTGCTCGGCGACCGACTTCGCCGCGCCGCCGACTCCGCCGTTCGCCTGGTGCTCAGACACTGGGATGGGCATGACCCCTCCAGTCGAGAACCTTCGCGAGCACGTAACCACCGACCAGCGCTGCGCCGACGACGAGCCACGGGCTGACGCCGCCGCTCTTCTTCGGCTTCGGCCGCGCGAGTTGCGGGCCGGACGGTGCGTTGCGTGCCGGCTCGTCGATTGGCGCCTCGCCCTTGGCGCGCGCCGCGATCAGGCTCGGCTTCAGCTTCCGCAGGAACTCCGGGTCCTCGGCGAACGCCGCGCCGACCTTCGCCTTGACGCCGCCGCTGCGCTGCGCCTCGCGGACGAGCGCCTCGAGCTTGTCTGCCGCCGATTCGACGGTCTGGTCCGCCTTCGTCATTTCTTGGTCGGCGGTTCCTCGCCGGTGGCGACGTGCCAGATCTTCGACGCCACGCGGCGCGCAGCGATCGTCGAGGCGGCGCCGATCCCGGCGTACAACCCTGTCCAGAGTGCCTTCCGCAGCATGCGCTTGTGATGTGCCTACCCGGTTAACGCTCTAAACGTTGACGCCACGGGTAAGCCTGCTCGATCTGTGCGGCGAGCCGAAAGAGCGTCGCCTCGTCCGCCGGGCGGCCGATCAGCTGCACGCCGACCGGCAAACCGTCGACCATGCCGAACGGCACCGATGCGGCCGGCTGTCCGGTCACGTTGACGATCGGCGTGAACGGCGTGAACTCGCCGCCGCGGTCGAACTGCTCCCACGGGTCCTCGGGCTCGAACACCCAGCCGATCGGAACCGGAAGCTTCGCGAGCCCCGGCGTCAGCACGACGTCGACGTCATCCCAGAACGCGACGATGCGCCGCGCGAACCGTTGCAGTCCGGCGACGCTCTGCGCAAAGACGACGCTCGACGCCTCGTGCGCCGCTGCGGCGAGTGCGCGGTTCAGCGGCTCGAGCAGATCCGGGTCGGGGACCGGATACATCGCGGGGCCGACCTGCCAGAGCTTCGCGAACGTATCGAGCAACCCTTCGTCGACCCAAGGCGGCGTCTGCTCGACGATCTCGTGCCCCAGCGCAGCGAGTGCTTCGGCGGCGTCGCGCGCGACGCGGACGACACCGTCGTCGACCGGATACGGGATCGGCGGCTCGACGGTGAACGCAATCCGCAGCCGGCCGGGGTCGGCGCCGACCTCGTCGAGGAACGGACGCTGCGGCGGCGGCGCCCAGTGCGCGTCGCCCGGCTCGTAGCCGGCGATCGCGTCCAGGAACGCGGCCCCGTCGCGCACGCTCACGGACAGCGGGCCGCTCTGCGACAGCTCGAGCGAGCCGCTGACGTACGGCGCGGGGGAGACACGTCCGCGCGACGGCTTGATCCCGAAGAGGCCGCAGCACGAAGCGGGGATGCGGATCGAGCCGCCGCCGTCGGATCCGTGCGCGAGCGGCAGCGCACCTGCGGCGACGGCGGCGCCCGCACCGCCGGACGAACCGCCCGGCGTGCGTGACGTGTCCCACGGATTCCGGCAGGCACCGTTGAGCGCGGACTCCGTCACGCACGTGCTGCCGAACTCCGGCGTGTTCGACTTGCCGAGCACGACGAAGCCCGCATCCTTCATGCGGCGCACGACCGCGGCGTCGGACGCCGGCACGTAGTCGGCGAACGCGCGCGACGAGAACGTGGTGCGCACGCCGGCGGTCTCGTTCAGGTCCTTGACGAGCATCGGCACCCCGGAGAACGGGCCGTCGCTCGGCTCCGTCGCGAGCGCCTGCTCGAAGCAATCGGTGACGAGGTAGTTGAGCTCGGGGTTCGTCGCCTCGATGCGCGCGATCGCGGCTTCGGTCAGCTCGCGCGCAGTCACGTCACCCGCGCGCACCTGCGCGGCGAGGTCGAGCGCGTCGGTCAGCGGCGTCCTGCGATTCCGAACCAGAGCAAAATGCGCCTGAGGAGCGGAATCGACGTCGGACGCGTCCCGGGTTCGCCGACCGCGCTTTCGATGCGTGCGACCGGCGAGGCCTTCTCAGGCTCGATCTCTTCTTCGACGGGTGGCTGCTTAAACTCCGTCAGCCCTTGAATCGCTGCGCGGTCGAGCTTCAGCCGAACGCGACCTTCGACGATCTCTCCGACTTGTTCGGACGGCACGTACCGAGGCTGTTTGAACATCGAGGACGCGATCGCCAGGCCGTCGAAGATGTCAGCCCCCGAGTCGCCGGTCACCTCGAGCACGCGCCCGACTTCTTGACCGTCCGCGGCTTCGACGCCCCAGCCGGGCTCGATCATCAGCCAGGAGACGGGATCTGCCATCAGACCGTCTGCCCGTCGAGGATCCAGACGGGTCCCTGCGTGGAGACGAGGTGCGTGTCGCTGAGCACGCGCAGGAGCGCGAGCGAGCCGCGGATGTTCTCCTCGTCACAGCGTTCGAAGCAGCGGCGTGCCATCTGCGGCGCGACCCCGTATCCCGCGTGGTGCGCCGCGCGGAAGCGGAAGACCGCGCTGTCGCCGACGCGGCGCGGGTTGATCTGAATGCAGAGCACGGCCGCGCGCTCGACGTAGTCGGTCGAGAGCAAACGCACCTCGGCGACGAGATCGCTCCAGTCATCGGGCAGCTCGGCGAGCATTGCGTCCCACGATTCGACGAGCGAGGTCACCTCGCGCTCCGCGCGTGCGACAGCCTTTTCGGATCCAAGAGCGGTGAGCGTGCCACCGATGCGCGCGTCGTCCAGCCGGCGTAGCAGGCGTGCGATTCCGTCGGGCCCCTGCGCGCTGCCGTCGCGTGCAGAGGAGAAACGCAGTGTCGTTCCGGTGCGGTAGGGACCTGCCGGTCCGAGCAGCGCGGACGCCTGCGCGGCCACTCCTGGATCCCGGATTTCGAGCTGCAGGGAAACGCGCACCCAGCCGTCCGGAAGACCGATTTCCAGCTCACGCCATTGGGCGACGACGCTCATGGTGCAAAACGTACACTGCCGGGCGTCATGGCCAAGGTCGAGAAGAAACGCGCCCTGAACGAGGAGACGCTGCGCGACTTTCTGCGCGAGATGCTCCTCATCCGGCGCTTCGAGGAGAAGGTCGAAGAGCAGTTCCGCGCGGGCGAGTTGCCGGGCTTCCTGCACGTCGCGATCGGCCAGGAAGCGGTCGCCGTCGGCGTCTGTCAGGCGATGGAAGAAGGCGATGTCTTCGCCTCCACGCACCGCGCTCACGGACACACGCTCGCGCGCGGCACGCATCCGAACGCGGTCATGGCCGAGCTCTACGGGAAGATGGAGGGCTGCTCGCACGGCTACGGCGGCTCGATGCACCTCTACGACGTCGAGCGCGGCAACTTCGGTGCAAACGCCGTGATCGGCGGAGGGCTCCCGCACGTCACGGGTGCGGGCCTCGCATTCAAGCTGCGCGATGAGCCACGCGTCGCGGTTGCCTTCTTCGGCGACGGCGCGACGAACATCGGCACGTTCCACGAGTCGCTCAACCTTGCACAGCTTTGGAAGACGAAGACCGTCTTCGTCTGCGAGAACAACCACTGGGCCGAGTCGACGCCGGGCTGGCAGCACTCGCCGGTATGGGACGACATGTCGAAGCGCGCGCTCGCGTACGACATGCGCGCGATCAAGGTCGACGGCCAGGACGTGCAGGCCGTGCACGACGCGGCGCACGAGGCGCTCGAGTTCGCACGTTCGGGTGAAGGCCCCGTGTTCCTCGACGTCGAGACCTACCGCATGCATGGTCACTTCATCGGCGACCCACAGGTCTACCGGACGAAGGAAGACCGCGACGAGGCCGCACGCAACGATCCGATCGTGCGGCTGCGCGAGCGCCTGGCGCTCGGCGATGACGAGTTCGAGACGTTCGACGCACAAGCCCATGAGATCGTCGACGCCGCGCTCGAGTTCGCAAAGAACGGCACCGACCCACAGCCCGAAGACGCACTCAAGAACGTCTATGCCTGAGATCACCTACCGCGAAGCCGTTCGCGATGCGCTCGGCACGGCGATGCGCAAGGACGGCGACATCTTCATCATGGGCGAGGACATCGCCGAGATGGGCGGCTCGATGGCGGTGACGCAGGGGTTGCTCGAGGAGTTCGGCCCGGAGCGCGTGCGCAACACGCCGATCTCCGAGATGGCGATCGTCGGCGCGGGCATCGGCGCCGCGATGGCGGGCATGCGCCCAGTGGTCGAGATCATGTACGAGGACTTCCTGACGCTCTCGCTCGAGCAGATCGTCAACCAGGCCGCGAAGCACCGCTACATGTCAGGTGGCCAGCTGAAGGTGCCGCTGACGATCCGCACGCAGGGCGGCGCCGGCTGGTCGCCGGGCGCGCAGCACGCGCAGCAACTCGAGGCCTGGCTGGTCCACGTGCCGGGGCTGAAGGTCGCCTACCCGTCCACCCCGGAAGACGTGCGCGGGCTGCTCTGGACGTCGATCTACGACGACAACCCCGTCATCTTCTTCGAGCACCGGCTCCTCTACCCGGTCAAGGGTGAGGTCCCGGAGGAGCTCGAGCCGATCCCGCTCGGCAAGGCAAGGACGATCCGCGAGGGAAGTGACGTCACCGTCATTGCGATCGGCCCGCTCGTGCACCGTGCGCTCGAAGCGGCGCAGCAGGCGGAGGAGGAGGGCATCTCCGTCGAGGTCGTCGACCCGCGCACGCTGCAGCCGCTCGACGAGGACGCGCTCGTCGCCTCGGTCAAGAAGACGAACCGCGCCGTCGTCGCGCACGAGGCAGTGACGCGCATGGGCTTCGGCGCGGAGGTCACGTCGGTGCTGCAGTACAAGGCCTTCGACTATCTCGACGCGCCGATCGAGCGCGTCGGAGCAAAGTTCGCGCCCCTCGCGTTCGCGCCGGTGATGGAGCAATTCATCATCCCGCACGCCGAGGACGTGCTCGCGGCGATCAAGCGCACGGTCGGGAAGTAGCCATGGCCAACGAGGTCAAGCTCCCGCGCCTGGGTCAAGGCATGGAAGCCGGAACGATCACGAAGTGGCTCAAGTCACCCGGCGACAAGGTCGAGAAGGGCGAGCCGCTGTTCGAGATCGACACCGACAAGGTGACGCAGGAGGTCGAGTCGGACTACGCCGGCGTGCTACTGAAGATCACGCTCGAGGCCGGCGAGGCGCCGGTCGGGCAGACGATTGCGTACATCGGCAAGGAAGGCGAGGAGGTGGCCGAGGCCGCCGCGCCCGCGCCTGCACAGGAGTCGCCGGCGCCCGAAAAGGTGTCTGACACTGCTGCGCCCCGCGCCGCGGTTGCCGAGACCAAGGTGTCAGACACCAGTGCGAGCAATGGCGGCCGGATCAAGGCTTCACCACTCGCCAGGCGCATCGCGCGCGAGCGCGGCATCGACTTGCGTTCGCTGCAGGGCACAGGGCCCGACGGGCGCATCGTCGCTGAGGACGTTGAGCAGGGCGAGGTGGCACGGCCGTCCGCGCCGGTCGCCCTCCCGACGGGTGAGATCGAGTCGGTGCCGCTGACGAACATCCGCAAGACGATCGCGCGTCGCCTGACGGCCGCTTGGCAAGCGCCTGTCTTCCAGCTGACGGTGAGCGCGGACATGGCACGCGCGAACGAGCTCGTGGCGCGCAATCGCGAGCTGAACCCAGACGTGCGCGTCACCGTCACCGACCTGCTGGCGAAGGTCTGCGCGCAGGCGCTGATGCGGCATCGCGATGTCAACGTGCAGTACACAGAGGACGCGCTGTTGAAGTTCCCGACCGCGAACGTCGGCATTGCCGTCGCCGCGCCGCAGGGGTTGATCGTCCCGGTCATCCGCTCGGTCGAGCGGCTGTCGCTGGCAGAGGTCGGTGCCGCGCGCGCCGACATCGTGGGCCGCGCCCGCGACAACAAGCTCACGGCGCAGGACCTCGAGGACGGGACCTTCACGATCTCGAACCTCGGCATGTACGGCATCGAGCAGTTCGTCGCCGTGATCAACCCGCCGCAGGCGGCGATCCTTGCAGTCGGTGCGACGCTCGACACGCCGGTTGCCCGCAAGGGCGCCGTCGAGATCAGGCCGATGCTGACGATGACCCTGACCGTCGATCACCGCGCGGTCGACGGCGCCGCCGGCGCCGACTTCCTGCGCACGGTGAAGCAGTTCGTAGAAGAGCCCGCACTGGCGCTGTGACGCCACCGCGCGTGTGGTACTTGGTCCGCGACTTCGATCGTGGGCGCGACTTCTACAAACGGATGCTCGGCTTCGACGAGACGTACGTCGACTGGGACGACAAGTGGTCGAAGCTGGAGAACGGCGAGATGCGCATCGCGCTTGCCGAAGGCGAGCCGGTCGAGTGCGGCGTGGCGACCGTTGACGTCAGCGACGTCAAGGCCGATGCCGACAGGCTCCGCGAAGAAGGCATCGAAGTAGGCGTCGTTGTCGAGCTTGCAGGGCAGATGAGGATCGTGGACGTCTTCGATCCAGACGGAAATCGCGTCCAGCTGGCGCAGCCGATCGGCGACTGATGATCCGCAAGGGCTCGCACGCCGACGTGCCGTTCATGCGCTCGATGCTCGCGCACGCCTACGGCTGGCGCGTCAACGCGCTCGACGCAGACATCCCGCTGACGCGCTACGTCGACAACTGGGGCCGCGAGGGAGACGTGGCGCTGATCGCGCACGAAACGGGCAACCGCGTCGGTGCCGCCTGGTTCCGGCTGTTCCGCGAATCGGAGCCCGGCTACGGGTTTGTCGATGAGCAGACGCCCGAGCTCTCGATCTCGGTCGTCCCCTCACGGCGCAAGCACGGCGTGGGGCAGGAGCTGCTGGACGCGCTGCTCGAGCAAGCGCGCGTCGAGGGCCACGGACAGGTGTCGCTGTCGGTGGAGAAGGACTCCCCCGCAGTCGCCTTCTACGAGCGCAACGGCTTCACCGCCACCGGCGAGTCCGAGGGTGGGCTTGTGATGGTGCGGCAGCTCGCTTGAACCTGGTTCAGCCCTGGTCCGAACCTGGTTCGCCTTTTAACCAGGTTCGTGAGTTTCGAGCCACGGGAGACGCTCGACGAACGAGAAGTCCGCGTCTTGGCTGCTCCACGGCCACGGTCTTCGCGGCGGATTCTCCGCGAGGTAGTCCGGGAGCCGGAACGCGTGTCTCTCGGTCACGATCTCGACTGAGGTGTACGGCGAATCGAAGACGTGCCCGCGTCTTCCATGTCGCCGGTTGAAGCCAATCGCGTAGCGACGGTTCAGCCGGTGGATCGCCACTTTGAGCATCTCCTCGTCGAACGATCCGATCAGGTGGTAATGCGTCGGCATGAGACAGAAGTCGTGACAGACGAGGAACCCCTCCGTCGTGAGCTCCGCGATGATCTGAACGCCTGCGTGGTAGTCGCGATCGTCCCGGAAGATGTGCTCTTCCGCGATTGAGCGGGCAGTGACGTGGAAAGTTCCGGCGTGACTCGGACGCATTCACCGAGCGTGCCTAATTCGGCGGCCGCGTTTGCAACAAGTTTGAAACTCTTGAATCTGGTTCGCTGTCGCGAACCAGGTTCAGGCGCGGGCGAGCCAGTCGCGAACCTCGACGATGAAGCTCGGGTCGATCGTGTGGTCGACGGGATACTCGCGATAGAGCAGCTCTGCGCCCGCGTCGCCGAGAACGCGCTTCGCAGTGCGCGCGTACTCGACGGAGATGACCGGGTCGTAGATCCCGTGTGCGATTGCAACCGGCGGGAGGGGCGGCGACAAGTCGGCTTCCCAAGCTTCGGTCTGCGGAATGAAGCCCGACATCGCGACGATCGCGTCCGGCCGCGGCCGGTCGGCGCCGAGCCCGAGTGCGTACGACATGACCGCCCCCTGCGAGAAGCCGCCGAGGATGATGCTGCTGTACGGCAGCGAGTCGAGCCACGTCGCAGCGGCCGTGTAGCTCGGCGCGAATGTCACTGGATCCGGATGGCCCACCTGATAAACCGCGTACCAGTGCGCGCCTCCCGGCGGCAGCGAAAGCGGGCCGCGGGGGCAATAGCCGTGGCGCTTGCGTTCCGGGTCGAGCAGGTCGAGCAGCGGAAAGAGATCGTTCTCGTCGGCGCCGCGCCCGTGGAAGAGGACGAGCGCGCCCTCGGCCTTCCCGTCCGCCGGACGCTCGCGGACGATCAACGCGCCGATCGCGCCAGGCGTGGGTTCGGCAGCGGCGCGAGGATCTGCTCCACCTGCGCGCGGTACTGCTCATAGTTTGGCGGCAGCGAGAGCGACTCGCCCAGCGTCTCGAACGGCTCGTCGGCCGTGAATCCCGGGCCAATCGTCGCGATCTCAAAGAGCACGCCGCTCGGCTCGCGGAAGTAGATCGACTTGAAGTAGAAGCGGTCGATCACCGGCGTCGGCTGACCGCCGCCTTCGATCACCTTGTCGCGCCACGCTTCGTGCTCCTCGATCTTCGAGGCCCACGCGACGTGGTGCACGGTGCCCGCGGCCTGCAGGCCGCGGCCGGCCGGCGGTGGATCGAAGAGGTAGAAGCCGCTGCGCTTCTCGCCGCGCGCGACCCACGGTGGGTTGTCGTCGAAGCCGAGCGAGCGGAGCAGCCGGTCGCTGCGCTCCGGCTCCGCGGAGTATGCGCGCACGCCGGCAAAGCCGCGGATGCGGTGCTCCTCCGGGATGTCGGGCGCATTCGCGGTCAGTGGCTCCTCGCCGGTGTCGTCGATCAAGAGCTCGAGTGCGAGCCCTTCCGGATCGTGGAAGACGAGCGACCGCTCGCCGAGCTCACCGCCGACGCGCTTCTGCCAGAAGTCGAGCGACTCCGCGGAGCCGACGCGGAACGAGACGAGGTGCACCATCCCGTCGCCCGCCCGACCCTTGGGCGCACCGGGGTACTCGAAGAAGGTGATGTCGGCGCCCGCCGAGCCCTTCTCGTCCGCATAGAAGAGGTGGTAGACGGTGGGGTCATCCTGGTTGACGGTCTTCTTGACCACTCGCAGCCCGAGCTCCCCGCCGTAGAACTCGACGTTGGCCGGCGCGTCGCCGGTGATGCACGTGACGTGATGGACGCCCTCGAGCTTCACGCGCATAGCATGCCGCATGCGCGCAGCAGTAATCGTCGACAGTCGTCTCGAGATCCAGGAGCGGCCCGATCCGGTGCCCGGCGACGGAGAGATCCTGATCCGCGTACGGGCCGCCGGGATCAACGGCGCCGACGTGATGCAGCGGGCCGGGAACTACCCGCCGCCGCACGGCGCGCCGCCGGACATCCCCGGCCTCGAGTGCGCGGGCGAGACGGAGCGCGGCGAGCACGTGATGGCGCTGCTCCCGGGCGGAGGCCATGCCGAGCTCGTCGCCGTGCACGAGTCGCACGTGCTGCCGGTCCCGGACTCGGTCGCCTGGCCGCAAGCGGGCGGCTTCGTCGAGGTGTTCGCGACCGCGCACGACGCGCTCTTTACGCAGGCGGGGCTGATGCCCGGCGAGCGCCTGCTCGTGAACGGCGCCGCGGGCGGCGTCGGCGTTGCTGCCGTGCAACTCGGTGTGGAGGCAGGTGCGACCGTCTCGGGCACCGCGCGCCATCACCTCGAAGAGATTCTCGAGCTCGGCGCGGTCGACACGCACGGCTCGGGGAGGTACGGCGTGATCCTCGAGCTCGTCGGTGGCGACAACCTGCGCACGAATCTCGAGCGGCTGGACTTGAAGGGGCGCATCGCGGTGATCGGGCTCGGCGCGGGCGGGACCGCCGAGGTGAACTTCCATCTCCTGATGCGTGCGCGAGGTCGCATCCACGGCTCGACGCTCCGCTCGCGCACGCGCGTCGAGAAGGCCGACGTGATCCGGCGTCTCCGCGAGGACGTCCTGCCGCTCTTCGAGGAGGGCCGCATCGTCGTGCCGGTCCACGCGACGTACCCGCTCGAGCAGGCGCAGGAGGCCTATGACGCGTTCGCCGCGGGCGGCAAGTTCGGGAAGATCGTGCTGCTTCCTTGACCCGAGCGGGCAGGGGCATAGCATCGGTGACATGACCACTAACGTCCTCCCTGAGAACGCGGAGGCGCAGCGCGCGTGGGACGGCGTGCTGTTCGATCGCTTCGTCAAGTACCGCCATCTGATCGTGAGCGGGCTCGCCGCCCACGGTGCGGCTGCGATCCGCACCTTCCCACCGCACCGAGGAGACCGGGTGCTCGATGTCGGCTGCGGCTTCGGCGACACGGCTCTGCAGCTCGCGGAACTGGTCGGCCCGAGCGGCTCGGTGGTCGGCGTCGATGTTGCGCCCCGCTTCATCGAGGCTGCGCAAACCGACGCGAAGGCATACGGCGATGCGAAGACTCGGTTCGAGGTGATGGACGTCCAGGCGTCGCGCTTCGACGAGACGTTCGACTACGTGTTCTCGCGGTTCGGAACGATGTTCTTCGCGAGTCCCGTCGCGGCCCTGCGGAACGTGCGTGCCGCGCTCCCGCCCGGCGGGCGGCTCTGCATGGTCGTCTGGCGCCGCAAGCTCGACAACCCGTGGATGCATCGCGCCGAAGAAGTCGTGACGCCGCTCATCGAGGTGCCCGAGGAAACCGACGAGGCGCGCTGCGGGCCGGGACCGTTCTCGATGGCGAACGCCGACACAGTCAGCCAGATCCTCCTCAGCTCCGGGTTCGATGAGATCGATTTTCGCCGGCGCGACCTTCCATACAGGCTCGGCGCGACGCTCGCTGAAGCAATCGAGTTCAATCTTGCGCTCGGCCCGGCGGCCGAGGCCGTCCGGCTGGCCGGAGCGGAGGGCGAAGCGATGCGCGGGCACCTCTCCGAGTTGCTTCGCAATGCGCTCGCGGAGTTCGAGACTCCCGACGGCGTGATCGCGAACTCCTCAGTCTGGATCGTCACCGCGCGCGCCGCCGACTGAGCGCTCGGTACGCTTCGGCCCGGAAACCGAAGAATTGAGGAGCTGACACATGGAAGTCGACGTCGCCGTCCTGGGCGGAGGTCCCGGGGGCTACACCGCAGCGATTCGTGCCGCGCAGCTGGGCGCGAAGGTCGCGTGCATCGAGAAGGAGCCCGAGCTGGGCGGCACGTGCCTGCGGGTGGGGTGCATCCCGACGAAGGCGTGGGTGCAGACCGCGCACTTCCTGCACCAGGGGAACGACACGTTCGCGAAGCTCGGCGTGAAGGTCGACGGCGCGACGCTCGACTTTGGCGCCGCCAACGAGTGGAAGGCGGGCGTCGTCAAGCAGATGACGACGGGTGTCGCCGGCCTCTTCAAAGCGAACGGCGTCGAGTGGGTGAAGGGCTACGGCAAGTTCAAGGACGCGAACACGATCGCCGTCGAAGGCGGCGAGGACATCAGCTTCCGCTCGGCGATCATCGCGACCGGTTCGTTCCCGCTGCGCCCGCCGATCCCGGGGCTCGAGTCCGACCTGTGCGTCGACTCGACGGGCCTGCTCGCGCAGACCGAGGTCCCGAAGCGCCTGGTGATCCTCGGCGGCGGCATCATCGGCTCCGAGTTCGCGTCGATCCTCAGGCGCTTCGGCTCCGAGGTGACGATCGTCGAGATGCTCGACACGCTGATCCCGCAGGAGGACGCGGACGCGGCGAAGGAGCTCGCGAAGGCGTTCGGCAAGCGCGGCATCACGCTACAGCTCGGCAAGCAGTGCACGAAGGTCGAGCAGAATGGCAACTCACTCACGGTCTATTTCGGCGACGGCGAGACGGTCGAGTGCGACCTGATGCTCGTTTCGGTTGGCCGCGGGCCGCTCGTCGAGAACATCGGCCTCGAGGCGGCGGGCGTGCGGTTCGACAAGCGCACGGGGATCTCAGCCGAGGAGCACCGGCGCACGTCGGTGCCGCACATCTACGCGGTCGGCGACTGCGCCGGCTACTGGCAGCTCGCGCACACGGCGTTCCGTGAAGGCGAGGTCGCCGCGGAGAACGCGTTGGGCCACGACGCGATCGTCGAGGGCGCGGTCCCGCGCCCGATCTACACCGATCCGGAGATCGCCGGCGTCGGCCTGACCGAGGCGCAGGCGCGCGAGCAGTACGGCGACGACGTCGCGGTCGGCACGTTCCCGTGGGTCGCGAACGCGCGCGCCGTGATGCAGGCGGAGACGACGGGCTGGGTCAAGTCGATCCACGAGACGAAGTACGGCGAGCTGCTCGGCCTCGTGATGGTCGGCCCGCACGTGACCGACATGATCGAGGTCGGCGTCGTGGCGATCGACTCGGAATCGACCGTCGAGACGGTCGGCGACAGCATGGCGCCGCACCCGACCCTCAGCGAGGCGATCAAGGAAGCGGGCCTCGCGGCCCTCGGCCGCGCGATCCACATCCCGAACAGGAAGCGAGCCGCCGCCAAAGCCTAGGCGTATCTCCCGGATCGGCAATATCGTTTCCGCCTAGGAATGGTGGTTGCGTCGGGGGAAGTCCGGCTGCCGAGGTTTCTGCGTCGGGAAGCCGGCGCTGAGATCGATCGGCTCTACCGCAGGCACTCGGAGGACGTGCTCCGCTACACGCTGCTCGTGCTCCGGTCGCGCAGCGATGCGGAGGACGTCACGCAGACCGTGTTCCTGCGGGCGCTCCGCGCGATCGAGCGCGGTGAGCAGGTGCGAGCTCCGCGCAACTGGCTGATCAAGATCGCCCACAACGAGTGCCGCAGGCTGATGGCGAACCGCAAGCTGCACCTGGAGCTGCCGGACGAGATCGCGGTCGAGCCGGTGGAGAGGGGGCAGGCCGACGAGTTGCGGCGCGCGATGGGGGCGCTGCCGGCTCATCAGCGCCAGGCGCTCGTTCTGCGCGAGCTCGAAGGCCGGTCCTACGGCGAGATCGCAGCGTCGCTCGACCTGTCGGTCTCCGCCGTCGAGACGCTGATCTTTCGTGCGCGCCGTGCGCTGCGTGAGCAGCTCGACGGCGCGATGAGCTGCGACGAGTTCGTGGAGCTGCTGGACGATCCGTCCGCCCGTTCCCGCGTGCGTGCACATGCGCGCGTCTGCCCGGGCTGCGCCACGCTCGACCACCAGTACCGCGGCCGCAAGAGCGCGCTGAAGCGGATCGCCTCGGCGTTCGGCCTGCCGTGGTGGGGCGCCAAGCTCGCGGGCGTAGCCCTCACCACGGGAGCGGTCGCCGTCGCGCTCGTGCCGCACGACGCCGCCCGCCCGAGCGAACCCGCCAACCAGCTGAACCCGATTCCGCGCACGGCGCAGTCGCCGTACCACCTGAACCTGGTTCCGCCCAGCCCACGTCCGAAGGTCGTTGCGCCGGGCAGCGAAACCAGGTTCAAGAGCGTCAGCCCCACGAGCGCTTCCGCGCCGGCCGCGACTAGCCCAGCGGTGGTGCCGCCGGCAGTCCTTCCCGGCCCCGAGGAGCCGGCGCCGACGACGCCGGAGCCCGAGACGCCCCAGCCCCCGCCCCTCCCCTCGCCGACGAAGATCGTCCCGGTTGCCCCACCCGTGACGGATCCGGAGCCGGTGCTCACCGTTCCGGAAACCGTGCTCCCGCCTCTACCTGAGGCGCCGACCGTCGCCCTGCCGCCGCTCGAGCCGCCCACGGCGACCGTCCCGCTCGAGACGCCAAAAGTAAGCCTTCCGTAAACGCGGATCGGCCGCGCAAGTTTTCGGCCGCCCCGGCGTCTGTATCGGTGGACGTGCCCTCGTCCCGCCGGGAGCCTCGCCCGCCCGCAGGTTCCCGGCAACTCTCCCAAGGGCCCCGCTCTTACCGCAGAGAGAGCGGGGCCCTTCTTTTCGTTTGCGGTGCGTGCAACGAGGGGTAGGGTGAACTCGTGGGCATCTTCAATCGCAGAAACGCCGCGGTGGGCTGGCTCACCTGGGTCGTCGGCAAGCGTGTCCTGAAGAAGAAGGCGAAGGACGCGGTACCGTCGATCGACCCGCAGTCGAAGAAGCCGAACAAGAGCGCGATCGCGCTCCTCGTCGCAGGCGCCGCGGGCGCGCTGACCTTCTGGCGCAAGCGCTCGGGCGATGGCAGCCCGCCCGACGTTCCTGCTCCCTAGGCCTTTCGGCCCTTCCAAAGCGGTGAATTCGACGCTACTGTCGGTCGGTTAGTTATGTCCGTCGTGACAGGGGGTCTGAGGTGAAGGGAAGAATTATTCGGCTTGCCATCACGGCAACCATGATCGCCGCGCTGCTCGCCGCGGTCACACTTGCCGGGGGAGGCGCCACGCCGCCCGCTCAGGCGGCCGATCCGTCGGGCCAGAGCCCGCAGCCGCGGGCGATTTCACCGGCGGGGTTCGGCCACTTCCGCGGTGACGTGCGCCACATCCCGCGCGGCAACCTGATCCGGAGCGAGGCTCGTCCCGAGCCGAAGTCGCCCACGGACGTCCTCCCGGGAGCGAGCCAGCCGGACGGCGCGTTGCAGACCGCTCCGGCCACCTCCGCCGTTTCGACCGGCTCCTCGAGCTTCGTCGGCCTCGACCACACGAACTGGGGCGCCGGCTGGCCGCCGGATCCGAACGGCGACGTCGGCCCGAACCACTACGTCCAGACCGTCAACACCTCCGTGGGGATCTGGGCCAAGAACGGCACACCCGAGGCCGCGTTCACGTTCAACAGTCTCTTCTCGCAGGCGGCCACCGGCACGCCGTGCGACAACTCGAACCAGGGCGACCCAGTCGCGCTATACGACCCGTTCGGCGACCGCTACATCGTCACCGACTTCGCCTGGAATAACGCGCAGTACTCGACCGGGCCGTACTACCAGTGCATGGCCGTCTCGAAATCCGAGAATCCCGCGGACGGCTGGTACTTCTACGCCTGGAAGACCGAGACGGGCGCGAGCCTTCCCGACTATCCAAAGCTCGGCGTCTGGCCTGACGGGATCTACATGTCCGCGAACGTGTTCGCGACCACGGGCTCCCAGTCGTTCCAGAACGCGCAGGTCTGGGCCTTCAACCGGACGCAGATGGAGGCCGGCAACCCGAACGCGCAGGGCGTGACGTTCACGCTCCCCCGCACGGTCGGCGGCGTGTCGATCTTCAGCCTGCTGCCGTCGAACGCCCGCTCGGTGACGGGCGCGCCGCCCTCGGGCTCGCCGAACTACTTCTCGTCCATCTGGGGCGCGTACGCGATTCGTACGTGGAAGTTCCACGTCGACTGGACGACCCTGGCGAACTCGACGTTCATCGGGCCGACGAACACGTCGATCTCGACGTTCAACGTCGGGCCGAGCACGGTGCCGGAGAAGGACGGCAACAACCTCGACACGCTGAGCTACCGGCTGATGATGCAGAACCAGTACACGAACCTGAACGGCCGCGAGTCGCTCTGGCTGACCCACACGGTGGGCAACGGCTCGAGCGTCGCGCAGGTGCGCTGGTACGAGCTGCCCGTCACGGGCGGCGCGATCGGGTCGGTGCGTCAGCAGTCGACGTGGGCGCCGGATCTGCTCAATCGCTTCATGCCGAGCCTCGCCGTCGACAAGAAGGGCGACATGGCACTCGGCTACAGCGTGTCGAACGCGAGCATGTATCCCGCGATCCGTTACGCGGGGCGGCTGGCCGGCGATCCGCTCAACCAGCTCACGCAGGCGGAGCAGACGCTCGTGCAGGGGCTCGGCTTCCAGTGCTGCACGTTCAGCGACGGCAGCCTCAACACCCGCTGGGGCGACTACAGCGCGATGACGATCGATCCGGATGGCTGCACGTTCTGGTACACGGGTGAGTACTACGACGCCCACCCGACGACGAAGGCCGAGGACAACTGGCAGACCCGGATCGGGTCCTTCCAGCTGCCGGGCTGCTCGGGGACAGTCGCGACGGCGCCGACGGTCAGCGACTTCTCGCCGACGTCGGGCTCGCCCGGGACGCCGGTGACGGTCACCGGCACCGGATTCACCGGCGCCACGTCGGTCACGTTCAACGGGACCGCCGCGTCGTCCTTCACGGTCGGCTCGGACACGCAGCTGACCGCGACGGTGGCTGTTGGTTCGACGAGCGGACCGATCGCGGTCACGAACTCGGCCGGCACCGGCACGAGCGGCGGCAGCTTCACCGTCACCGCGGTCGTGGCGGGGCCGACGATCACGTCGATCTCGCCGACGTTCGGCACCGTGGGCACCTCCGTCGCGATCACGGGCACCGGGCTCTCCGGGATCACGTCCGTGACGTTCGGCGGCGGGGTCGCGGCGGCCTTCACGGTCGCGAGCGACACGCGCGTCGACGCCACGGTGCCGTCGGGGGCCAGGAACGGCGCGATCACGGTCTCCGGGCCGAACGGTTCCGCGACGAGCTCGCAGAACTTCCGCGTCTCGAAGCGGTAGGAGCATGAAGCGGGGAGGGGCGCATTTGCGCCCTCCCCGCTACCCTCCGCCCGTGGCGATCAGCGAGCAGGAACAGTTCCTGGCGGAGCGGCTGAAGGCCGCGCTCGAGATGCTCGAGGCGATCGCGCGCGACCGCACGCTGCTGCAGGAGTTGACCGTCGAAGAGCGGACGCGCCTGCTCTCCGCGGCGGGCGACGTCTTCGACCCAGACGTCGTTGCGCGGCGCCGCGCGGCCAAGGAGGTGCGCCGCCGCAAGAAGAACGCCAAGCTCGCGGAGGATGAGGCGACACTCGCCGAGACCGGCATTCGCGTCCTGCGCTCGAAGCCCGTGTTCACGACGCCGAACTATGAGCTGCCGCAGGAGGTCGACGACGAGCGCGAGACGCTCGACAAGCAGCACTGCTACGTCTGCAAGCAGCTCTACTCGACCGTGCATCCCTTCTACGACCAGATGTGCAAGGCGTGCGGCGACTTCAACTTCGCGAAGCGCACGGAGACCGCCGACCTGAGCGGGCGCGTCGCGCTCCTCACCGGCGGTCGCGTGAAGATCGGTTACCAGGCCGGGATCAAGCTGCTGCGCGCCGGCGCCTCGCTGATCGTCACGACACGGTTCCCGCGCGACGCCGCGCAGCGCTATGCGCAGGAGGCGGACTTTGCGGAGTGGGGCAGCCGCCTGGAGATCTTCGGGCTCGACCTGCGTCACACGCCGAGCGTCGAGGCGTTCTGCCACCACCTGCTGACGACGCGCGACCGGCTCGACTTCATCATCTCGAACGCGTGCCAGACGGTGCGAAGACCGCCGGAGTTCTACCGCCACATGATGAAGGGCGAAGCGTCGCTCGATTCGCTCCCTGCCCGCGTGCAAGACCTGATCCCATCGGCTGAGATGACGCAGATCCCGCTGCTGCCCGAGGACGCAATGCTGCAGAGCGGCCTCTTCCCGGCAGGGCTGCTCGACCAGGACCTGCAGCAGGTCGACTTGCGCGAGCGCAACTCGTGGCGGCTCCTCCTCGACGAGGTCTCGACCGTCGAGTTGCTCGAGACGCAGCTCGTGAACGCTGTCGCCCCGTTCGTCCTCAATGCGAGGCTGAAGCCGTTGATGCTCGCGACGCCGGAGCGCGACAAGCACATCGTCAACGTCTCGGCGGTCGAGGGCCAGTTCTACCGCAAGTTCAAGACAACGCGGCATCCGCACACGAACATGGCGAAGGCGGCGCTGAACATGATGACGCGTACCTCAGCGGCCGATTACTACAACGACGGCATCCACATGAACAGCGTCGACACCGGCTGGGTAACGGACGAAGACCCGGTGCACATCGCAGAACGCAAGACGACGGAGCACCGCTTCGCGCCGCCGCTCGACATCGTCGACGGCGCCGCCCGCATCGTCGACCCGATCATCGTCGGCTTCAACACCGGCGAGCACGCCTGGGGCCAGTTCTTCAAGGACTACAAGCCCACGGACTGGTGACGCCCGGGAACTCATGAATCTGGTTCGGCTGACACCGAATCAGGTTCAGCCCTAGCCCGAACCTGGTTCGCTTTTTAACCAGGTTCGAGAGTTTCGCCTTGCCCGGCGAGCCCGAACGGGCTCCCCTCGGAGTCCCTGCAGATCGCCCAGCGCTCCCCGGGGTGCACAACGTCCCCGCCGAGCTCGACCACATGCTCGAGGGCCGCAGGCAAATCAGCAACGCGGAAGTACGGGAGCGAAAACCGATCGCCCGGCCCAGCGCCGCGCGAGTGCAACCCGAACGCCGGCCCCTCGCCATGGCTCTGCAAACCCTGGCCCTCAGCGGCACTGCGTGCGTCGAGAGCCAACCCGAGCAGCCCTTCCCAAAACCGCTGAGCCCGCTCGAGATCGTCGGCCGGAAACTCGATCAAATCGATCGGCGTCACCCCTTCAGCCTATGCCGCCGCGTGTCGGTTCGCCGCTACCGTCGAAGGGTGACCACCGCCGCCGAAACACTCAAGAGCCGCTTCGGCTTCGCTGAGTTCCGTCCGGGCCAGGAGCAAGTCGTCGACTCCCTGCTCGCCGGCCGCTCTGCGCTCGCCGTCTTCCCCACCGGCGCGGGCAAGAGCCTCTGCTACCAACTGCCGGCGCTGATGCTGGACGGGGTGACGGTCGTCGTCTCGCCGCTGATCGCGCTGATGAAGGATCAGATCGATCTGCTCGCGCGCCAGGGCGTCGATGCCGCGCGGCTCGATTCGAGCCTCGACGCTGGCGAGGTGCGCGCCGTCTCCGACCGCCTGCGCGACGGCAGCCTCAAGCTGCTCTATGTTGCGCCGGAGCGCTTCAACAACGAGCGCTTCCTCGCGCAGCTCGGCGAGACGAAGATTGCGCTTTTCGCGGTCGACGAGGCGCACTGCATCTCCGAGTGGGGCCACAACTTCCGCCCGGACTATCTGAAGCTCGCCGCGCGCGCCCGCGAGCTCGGAGCCGAGCGGGTGCTTGCGCTGACCGCAACTGCAACGCCCGCGGTTGTCGCCGACATCCGCGCGGGGTTCGGGATCGAGGAGCGGGACTCCGTCGTCACCGGCTTCTACCGCCCGAACCTGACGCTGCTCACGAGTCCGGTCACCGCACAGGAGCGCGACCAGGCGCTGATCGACCGCCTGCGCGAGCGTCCGCCTGGGTCGACGATCGTCTACGTCACGCTGCAGCGCACCGCCGAGCGCGTCGCCGCACTGCTCGCCGCAGCCGGCCTGCTGGCGCGCGCGTATCACGCGGGCATGAACGCCGACGACCGCGTCGAGGTGCAAGAGTGGTGGACACATTCGAATGCGAACATCGTCGTCGCGACGATCGCGTTCGGCATGGGGATCGACAAGGCCGATGTGCGCTACGTCTACCACTTGAATCTTCCGAAGGGCCTCGAGTCGTACTCGCAGGAGATCGGCCGCGCCGGGCGCGACGGCGAGCCGTCGATCTGCGAGCTCTTCGCGTGCCGCGACGACGTCCCGGCGCTCGAGAATTTCGCGTACGGGGACACGCCGACGGCAGAAGCAATCGCAGCGCTGCTCGACGACGTGTTCGCGCACTCGGCGGGCCACCAGTTCGCGGTCTCGGAGTACGAGCTCTCCGCGCGTCACGACGTACGGCCGCTGGTGTTGAAGACGATCCTCACCTACCTCGAGCTCGACGGCTTCCTCGAACAGGGAACGCCGTTCTATGCGGGCTACAGCGTGCGCCCGGCGAGCGGCGAGTGGGACGACGTCTTCGCGACCTTCGACGCCGACCGCGCCGACTTCCTGCGCCGCGTGCTCGCGAGTGGCAAGGCGGGACGCATCTGGACCGGCATCGACCCGGAAGCGGTGCCGGGTGAGGAGCGCGAGCGCGTCGTCAAGGCGCTCGGTTACCTCGAACAGCAGGGGCTCGTCGAGTTGAAGGTCGCCGACGTGCGCCAGCGCTTCACGCTGCTCCAGCAGCCGCCGTCTCTCGATGAGCTGCGCGACCGTCTGGCCGATCGCTTCGACCGGCGCGAGCAGTCCGAGGCGGAGCGCATCGAGCGGGTGGTCGCCCTCGTCGAGCACGACGGCTGCCAGGTGCAGGCGCTCGTCGGCTATTTCGGCGAGCTGCGCACCGAGCCGTGCGGCCACTGCGCGTTCTGCCTGACCGGCTCCGCGCAGCAGCTCCCGAAGCCTGGTTCAGTGCCGAAGATCGAGCTCGACCAGGCAGCGCTCGAAGATCTCGTCGCGGAGCACCCGGCCGCGCTGGCAACGCCGCGCCAGCGAGCGCGCTTCCTCTGCGGCCTCTCGAGCCCCGCCACGACGAAGGCGAAGCTCTCCCGGCACAAGCTCTTCGGCGCCCTGGCCGAGCAGCGCTTCGCGGACGTCCTAGCCCGCGCCTAGGTCCCCGAACCTGGTTCGCCTTTCAACCAGGTTCGAGAGTTTCGAGCCCGCGCCCCGAACCTGATTCGGTGTCAGCCGAACCAGATTCGAGACTCTCGAGCCGCCAAATCAAGCGGCACTCGACCATTTGTCCCTACGCTGTCAGGTCGATGTTTTCTCTCGAGGTCATCTGGCGGGCGGGCAGCGCCTACGCATTCGTGCGGGGCGACGGCGACGCGTTCACGGACGGCGACCTTCGGGTCGGTGAGCCCGGCGTCGTCCACGTGCTCGACTTCGAGATCGAAGCCCGGCGCCTCTCGGTCCCGGAGCTGATCGAATTTGCGGCCGAGCCGCTGGAGGAGTTCGAGCTCGGCGACAGCGCGCGCGTGCTCTTCGCGCTGGTCGAGCTTGCGCAGCGCTCGGTGAGCGAGGGGATGGTGCATCCGCAGCTGACGCGGGGCGGCGGCAGCTGGTACGCGTTCTGGGGCTCGACGCTCGCCGACCACATCCAGGCCTCGCTCGACGACCTCGCCGCAGCCTTGCCGCTCGTCGGCGCGGAGGGCTTCCACGGCGACCGCGAAGCGACCGTCGGCGATCTCTATCCGCAGCTCGTCGACCAGATTGCACGCGACCGGCTCGTCGCGGCGGGCGTGCGCCTCGGCGATCCGGCGCGCCGCCGGACTGCGATCGAGTCGTTCCTACAAGGACTCAGCTCCGAGGATCCGGAGCTGCCGGCGAACGCGAGCTACGCGACGCTCGAGCGGCGCCTCTCACGGTGGGTCGACGACGGGCTCGCGGAGGTGAAGGACACGACCTGGCGGGTCGCGCTCCATCTGGACGAGCGGCCGCGCAACGGCCTCGCGCTCGAGCTGTGGCTGCACGCAGACGACGACCCAACGCTCAACTTGCCGGTGTCGATGCTGTGGGAAGGCGGGGAAGACGGCTTCGCGTTCGTACGTGGCGGCGACCCGGTCGGCGATCTCGAGGAGCAGCTGACGGAGCTGCGCCCGCTGCTCGCGACGGAAGGGATCGACTTCGACGAGGAGGAGCCGGTCGACGCGGAGCTCGACGCGGAGACGGCGTCGTACTTCCTGCGCGAGCTGATGCCGCAGCTCGAGCAGCGCAACATGCCGGTGCTGCTGCCTTCGGCCTGGCTGCGGGCGCCCACGCGCCTGCGCGCGAACATGACCGCGACCAGCGAACGCACGTCGAGCGGCCTGCTCTCGACATCGGTGCTCGCCTCGTTCGACTGGCGGCTCGCGGTCGGCGACACGGAGCTGAGCGACGAGGAACTGCGCGCGCTCGCTGCGGCGAAGAGCCCGGTCGTGCAGGTCGACGGCCGCTGGCAGGCAGTGCGACCCGCGGATGTGAGGCGTGCGCTGCGCTTCCTCGAGCGTCGCCGCCAGGGCGTCGGCTTCGTCGACCTCGTGCGCGCGGTCTCCGGCCTCGAAACGGACGAGGCGGGGCTCGAGCTGGGTTCGGTGCACCTCGACCGGTCGCTGGACGAGCTGCTCTCCGGCAAGGACGCGCGGTTCCGTCCGCGCGGGACGCCGGCGGGGATGCGGCATGAGCTCTTCCCGTTCCAGGAGAAAGGCCACGGCTGGCTGCGGATGCTGGGCGATCTCGGGATCGGCGCGATCCTGGCCGACGACATGGGGCTCGGGAAGACCGTGCAGGCGATCGCGATGCTCGTGTCGGAGCGGGAGGAGCATGGTCGCGACGCGTTCGGGCCGACGCTCGTGGTGTGCCCGATGAGCGTGGCGCGGCAGTGGGTGGCGGAGGTCGAGCGCTTCGCGCCGGGCCTGCGCGTGCACCTGCATCACGGGAGCGACCGGCTCGCGAACGAGGAGCTGCAGCGGAAGGTGCGCGAGGTCGATGTGGTCGTGACGTCGTACGACATCGCGACGCGCGACGTCGAGGTGCTCGCGGAGGTGCAGTGGGACCGGCTGCTGCTGGACGAGGCGCAGGATGTGAAGAACCCGGCGACGAAGCGGGCTCGCGCTCTCCGGACGCTTCCCGCGCGGCGCCGCGTGGCGATGACGGGCACGCCGATCGAGAACCGGCTGAGCGAGCTGTGGGCGATCATGGACATCCTCAACCCGGGACTGCTCGGCTCGCGCGAGTGGTTCAACCGGATCTTCGCGCAGCCGATCGAGGTGGAGAAGGACGAGCAGGCGCTGGAGCGGCTGCGTGCGGTGGTGCGGCCGTTCATCCTGCGGCGCGCGAAGGACGAGCCGGAGGTGGAGCTCGACCTGCCGCCGATCAGAGTCGAGAAGGACTACTGCAAGCTGACGATCGAGCAGGCGAGCCTCTACCAGGTGACGGTCGACCGGTGGTTCCCGCGGATCGAGTCGCACGAGGACCGCTTCGGCCGCCGCGGCGCGGTGCTCGCGATGCTCGGCCACCTGAAGCAGGTGTGCAACCACCCGGAGATGCTGATGCACACGGGCCTGCCCCTCGAGGGACGGTCGGGAAAGCTGGAGCGCCTCGTCGATCTGTTGCAGGCTGTGCCGGCTGATGACAAGTCGCTCGTGTTCACGCAGTACCCGAGCTTCGACCGGTTGGTGCCGCATCTCGCGGAGCGGCTGGGCCGGAAGGTGGGCTTCTTCCACGGCAAGCTGAACGCGAAGCAACGCGACGAGCTCCTGACGGCGTTCGCGAGCGAGAACGGCGACGGCCCGACGATCCTGGTCATCTCGATCCGCGCGGGCGGCCGCGGCCTGAACCTGCCGGCGGCGAACCACGTCTTCCACTTCGATCGCTGGTGGAACCCCGCCGTCGAGCAGCAGGCAACAGACCGTGCGCATCGCCTGGGGCAGCACAAGCCGGTCTATGTGCATTCGCTGATCTGCACGGGCACGCTCGAAGAACGGATCGACCAGCTCCTCGACTCGAAGCGAGAGCTGGTCGAGAAGGTAATGGCCGGCCGCTCCGAAGACTGGCTGGGCGATCTGGACCTGGGCGCGATCCGTCAAGCAGTCGCGCTGTCGCCAGACGTGATGGAGGCGGCAGCCTGATGGGCCCGTGGAGCAGGTCGTTCGTCGCGGCAGTAGCGGGCAACGTAGAGCGCCCTGATCTAGAAGTGGGCGCCCTGCGCGTAGACCCGGGCACGATCTGGGCCGTCGTCGAAGGCTGCGAGGTCACGCTGACGGCGCACGTGATCCCAGCGCGGATCTGGACGTCGATGACGCGCTTTGCGCAAGGCATGGGGCAGCTGGAGCAAGCGGTGGAGGGCCGGATCCAGTCGGTGCACCTGGAACATCTGCTGCAAGAAGACTGGGGCGAGCTCCTGATCCCGCGCTCGAGCCAGATCGCGCAAGCGTGCACGTGCGACGAAGCCGAAGGCTGCGAGCACGCCGCCGCCGTCGCGTATGCGTTCGCGGACGAAATCGAACGTGCCCCTCGAGTCCTCCTCCGCTGGCGCGGCGTCGCCGACGTCACCGAGACCGAGTCCGCAGTTCCCGGCGACCCGTGGCAGGGCAAGCAGCTGACCACGATGGCAGAAGCGCGTCCGATGCCGACGCATGCAGTCCTGAAACGCCTCGGGCCCAGCGGCACGTTGCTCGGAGGTGACGAGGATCTCGCCGACGCGCTTCGGCCCGCCTACGAGGCCCTCGTCTCTGAGAACGCGACCTGACCTAGCCTCTAACCGTCGTGGATCGCGGCTCGCTCTGCCTCGACTTCCTCGAACCAAGCCTCGAGCGCGGCGTTCATTCGCGCCGTGCGCTCCGGATGAGCCGCTGCGACATCGTGCTCCTCGAATGGATCACCGGAGAGGTCGAACAGCAGCGGCTTCGGCGGGACGCCGATGTCGAACTCGGGCAAGGGTGAGGTGTCGACCGACGTGATTCGGTCGGGCCATCTGTTGTTCAGCGCCCGGTCGACCGCGCGGTCGGTGTCGGTGACCTGCATCGTCGCCGGGATCGCGGGGCGTACGAGCTTCCAATCCCCGTCGCGCATTGCCGCATTGCCTTCGATCCGCGGCGTGTACCTGTTGCTCTGCCAGAACCGCACAGGGTCGGCGTCGCGGCGTTGCCCCTCCAGCACGGCGAGGACGTCCTCGCCGTCCAGCCACGATTGCTCCGGTGTGTCGACCCCGACGGCACGCGCGAGCGTCGGCAGCCAGTCGGTGAAGTGGACGAACTCCTGGACGAACCTGCCGGCTTTGAGGCGACTGGGCCAGCGCACGATCGCGGGAACGCGAATGCCGCCTTCGTAGACGTAGTGCTTGGCGCCGCGGAGGCCGAAGTTGAAGCGGTCGAGGCTCACCCCGGCGACCTCGCCGAGGTATGGACCGTTGTCGCTCGTGAAGACGATGATCGTGTCGTCTGCCAGCGCCAGATCCGCAAGCGTCTCGTCGATGTGCCCGATGCCTGCGTCCATCGCCTCGATCATCGAGTAGGTGAGGGCCGCCCCGAGCGTCTCGCCCCGCTCGAGGTAGCCGTCGACGAGCTCCTGCGGAGCCTGCATCGGAAAGTGGGGAGCGTTGTAGGCGACGACGAGGAAGAAGGGCCGGCGGCTGTGCCTGCGGACGAACGAGACGGCATGCTCGGTGAGCACGTCCGTCAGATATCGCCCGTCTCCCTCGACTTCACTGCCGTTCAGGTCGAGCCGGTAGGAGTAGTAGTCGGAGAAGCCGCCCGAGAAGCCTGCGAACTCGTCGAAGCCGCGTGCGTTCGGGTGGTAGCGAGGATCGAGCGCACCGTTGTGCCACTTGCCGACGAGGCCGGTGCAGTAGCCGGAGGACCGGAAGCAATCGGCGATCGTCACCTCGGACAGCGCGATGCGGTCGAGCCCGCGTCCGTGCAGCGTGTCGATTGCGCCCGTGCGGTGGGGATAGCGGCCGGTGAGCAGCGAGGCTCGCGCGGGCGCGCAGACCGGAGAGCCTGAGTAGTGCTGGGTCAGACAGATGCCGGCTTCGGCAAGCGCGTCGAGATGCGGCGAGCGGCACCGGCCGTCGTTGAAGCGGCTGAGGTCGCCGTAGCCCATGTCGTCGGCGACGATGACGATCACGTTTGCTTGGGCTTTCCGGTTCACCTCGCAACCCGGAAGCCTGCGTTGCCGGTTGAGCTGTCGCGCGAGCTTCCAATCCGCGCTTGGATGCGGTAGCGCGCGCAGTACGAGTGGTGGCAGAGATACGAGCCGCCTTTCTGCACCTTTTCACCCGCCCCGGCTGTGGGAGAGCAGCAATTCGACGGGGTCTGCGTTCTCCGGAGGGTGTCGGCGCACCACTCCCAGACGTTGCCGATCATGTTGAAGAGGCCGAAGTCGTTCGGCTGAAACGCATCGACCGGCGCGCGGCCGCGATACCCATCCTCGCCGGTGTCTTCGGCGGGGAAGGATCCTTGCCAGACGTTGCACCGGTGGACGCCGTCGGGCGTGAGCTCCTCGCCCCACGGAAAGGTTCGTCCGGGCACACCGCCCGAGGCTGCGACCTCCCACTCGGCCTCGGTCGGGAGCCGTGCCCCGAGCCATTGGCAGTACGCATCCGCGTCGGTCCAGGAGACGTGGACGACCGGATGGTTTGGTTCCGTCTCCAACGCGTCGCGCCAGGATGCGCCCTCGACCCCGAGCCACCAGGGGGCGCCCGCAGCCCGGCCTGCGACCCTGGCATCCTCGCCGACCTCCCCGGCAAAGACGAACGACCAGCCTGTCCGTTCTGCGTCAGTCACGAATCCCGTGGCCTCGACGAACGCCGCGAAGTCGACGACGGTGACCGCATACGGAGCGATCTGGAACGACGCCAGGTCGACGGCGCGCGGCGGGCCCTCTCCCTCGGCGGGGGCGGACGGCCTGTCGGTCCCGATCAGGTAGGTCCCGCCGGCAATGCGAACGGCCGCGTCTGTCCCTGTCGTCATCCCAATCAGCCCGCGGTCTTGACGCTCTTGCGGTCCCGCGTTAGCATCGCGAAAGAGTATACAACTCCGTCATAAATATTTCTTAGTAGGCGGGGGAATCTACCGAGTCGTAAGAGACGCAACTCGCAACGGGTGGGTGGCGTTCCGTGCACGAGTCCCGACGGTTTTGGAAAGGGAGGCAGATGGAGATCATCGATGGGCGCAATGCCCCGGGCCGCAGGCGGTTGACGCTCGCGCCGGCCGTCGCACTCGTCTCGACGCTCGTCCTGGCGATCGGCGTTGGCGTCTCAGGCGCTGCAACGGCAACACCCAAGAAGGCAGAGGCCGGTGGGACGCTCACCTGGGCTATCCAGAGCAACCCGGCGAGCCTCTTCGACGCGTACTACTTCTCGGCGGAAGGCTCGGAGATCTTCTCACTGGTGCAGGATCACATCCTCGCTCCCGGCACCTTCGGCCAGCCGACGACCGGCGACGGGTCTGTCGTCTCGAGCTGGAAGGCGGCCAACCCGACGACCTACGTCTACACGGTCAAGAACGGCATCAAGTTCTCGAACGGCTCCCCGCTCACCGCGAAGGACGTCGCCTTCTCGATGAACATCCATCGTGACAAGAAGACCGGCTCGAAGATGGCCGACTTCTTCGGCAACGTTCGGTCGATAGCGGCCAAGGGCAACACCGTCACGGTCCGCCTGCTCAAGCCGGACTCGAACTGGCAGTACACGCCGGCCGCGAGCCCGGGGCTCGTCTACTCACAGGCCGACTACCTCAAGAAGGGTGCGAACTTCGGCACGCCGAACGGCATGCCGATCGGCACAGGGCCGTACATGTTCTCGGAGTTCTCGCCCAACTCGCGCGTTATCCTGGTGCGCAACCCGAACTACAAGGGCAAGAAGTACCCCTGGGACAAGATCGTCTTCCCGCTCATCCCTGACGAGCAGGCGCGGCTGCTCGCGCTTCAGAGCGGTCAGATCGACGGCACGTTCGCCGTCCCCAACAACAACATCTCCACCTGGGTGAAGGCGTCGGGCGTCAAGGTCGGCACCTACGTCTCAGGCGGTTGGCGTGGATTCTCGCTCGACGTCGAAGACGGACCGTTCCAGGACGTGCACGTGCGGCGGGCGATTGCCTATTCGCTCGACAAGCCCGGCATCAACGAGGCTCTCGCTTCCAGCCGCGGCAAGGTTCTGGCGGGGCTTCCGCCGCTGATCTTCCTCAAGGCGCTGCTCCCCGCGGCCGAGATCAACAAGGCCCTGAAGGCTGTGCCGTCGTACGACTACAGCGTGGCGAACGCGAAAGCCGAGCTGGCGAAGTCGGCGTATCCGAACGGGTTCAGCACGACGCTGAACGTGCCCACCGGCTGCGCCGCGTGCCTCCTCCTCTCGCAGACGCTGTCGCAGGGCGCCGGCAAGATCGGCATCAACGTCAACCTGAACATGATGCCGGGGCCGCAGCGGTTCCAGGTGATCCTCGATCACAAGCCTCACCTGGGGATCCAGGTGCTCGGCCAAGCTCCGGACTCACCGCACCCGATGCAGTACCTCGACCTGCTCTACACGAGTGCGCATGCGGCGCCTGGTTATGAGAACTCGGCGAACTACAAGAACCCGCAAGTGGACAAGCTGATCGCGCAAGGACTGGCCACGTCCGATATGAAGCTTGCTGCGCGCAATGCGCTCAAGGTCATGCAGATTGTCGCGAAGGACGTCCCCTACATCCCGGTCTTCATGTTCCCGGGTGCCTGGGGTGTGAAGGACGGGTGGGAGTTCAAATCGTCGCTCGGGCCGTTCTACTACAACCAAAACTGGCTGCAGTTCCTCGTCGCCAAGTAAACCGGTAGTGGTCGCCGGTTCAGACGTTCGGCTCACGGAGTCGCCCCCGGTGGGGGCGACTCCGGAGGTCTTCGTGCTGGAAAGCCGGCGCAGGTGGTTGTCGCGCTACGTCCGGCGACGGCTGCTGATGCTCATCCCGCTCACCTTCGTCGTGAGCGTCGCCGCGTTCGGGATGACGCACATTGCTCCGGGTGGCCCGGTTGCGGCGCTGCTCCAGGACATCCCGTCGTCACCGTCGACGATCGCGGCAATCAAGGAGCGCTACAAGCTGAACGACTCGCTGGTCGTGCAGTACGGCCACTGGATCGGCGGTGTCGTGCACGGCGATCTAGGGCGTTCGATTGTCACCAACGACAAGGTGACGAACGAGATCTCGCGACGCCTGAGCGTGAGCCTCACGCTGAACGCCGCCGGAATCGCAATCGCGATCCTCCTGGGCATCCCGCTCGGCGTGTTGGCCGCCTTACGCCGGGGCCGGCTGCTCGACCGGCTGCTCGTCACGATCAGCGTGCTGTTCATGAGCACGCCCGCCTTTGCCCTTGGGCTGTTCATGCTCTATTTCCTCGGCTTCAAGGCGGGCCTCTTTCCGCTCTACGGGCCCGGGACGTGGGTGATCGACCGCCTGCACCACCTCCTGCTGCCCGCGCTCGTGCTCGGGCTGCACGGCATGGGCTTCGTGATGCGCCTCACGCGAGCTGCGATGCTGGAGCAGTTCGAGCAGGACTACATCGCATTCGCCAAGGCTCGCGGTCTGGGCGGGTTCCACGTCACGGTGCGCTACGCCTTGCGCAACGCGCTGATCCCCGTCACCACCGCAGCGGGGCTGCTCCTGACCGGTCTGTTCACGGGCTCCGTGCTCGTCGAGACCGTCTTCGCGCTCCCCGGCCTCGGCACCCTGCTCGTCAACTCCGTGATCGCCGGAGACTTTCCGATGATCCAGGGGCTGCTCCTGTTCATCGCCGCATGGATCATCGTGATCAACATCGTGGTCGACGTCGCCTACGCGTTCATCGACCCTCGTGTCGGCTTCGGAAGCGCGGTGAGCTAGATGGCGATCGCGGCACCGACGTCGTTTCGCACCTCGGTGCTCGGCCGCAGTCGTCTGCGCCGGCTCCCGTCGGCATTCACGAGCGTTTCGGTGTGCATCGTCGCCGTGATCGTGATCCTCGCCATCTTCGGATCTCTCATCGAGCCGCACGATCCGGCAGCGCAGGATCTCTTCCACACGAGTGCCGGGCCGTCGTCCGGACACTGGCTCGGGACCGACGGCCTTGGCCGCGACATCTTCTCGCGCATGATCGCGGGCGCCGGCGCGGCGATCACCGGTCCGCTCGTCGTCGCGTTCACCGGGCTGCTGGCGGCGAGTGCTCTCGGAATTCTCTCGGGCTACATGGGCGGGGTGATCGACATGGTGATCCAGCGCTTCGTCGACTTCATGTTCGCGCTCCCGGGCCTGCTTATCGCGATCGTGATCGTCGGCGTCGTCGGCGGCGGCTACTGGCTCGCGGTGATGGTGCTCAGCCTGCTCAACTTCTCGGGCGGCGTTCGCATCCTCCGCGGCGCCGCGCTCGAGCAGCGCGCGCTGCCCTACGTCGAGGCGGCGCGCACGCTCGGGGTCCCGCGCCTCCGCATCATGTACCGCCACATCTGGCGGAACATCTCGCCGATCGTCTTTGCGAACGCGGCGCTCGACTTCGCGCTCGCGCTCGTCGCGCTCTCGAGCCTCTCGTACCTCGGGCTCGGCACCTCACCCGGAGAGGCGGAGTGGGGCCGGATGCTCGCCGAGAACCAGCCGCTCCTCTTCGGCAATCCGCTCGGCGTCCTGGCGCCCGGCCTCGCGATCGTGCTCTTCGCAACTGCCGTGACCGTCATCGGCGACTGGTTCTACGACCGGTTCTCGTTCAGTGGCAGAACGGGACGCTGACCCGATGGCGAGCGACCGTCTGCTCGAGATCAACGGCCTGCGTGTCGAGTACGTCGCGGGCAATACCCGGCGGACGCTCGTCTCCGGTGTCGACCTGCACGTCGACCGGGGCGAGACGATCGCGATCGTCGGCGAGTCGGGCAGCGGCAAGACGCTCACCGCCCGCGCCATGATCCGCCTGCTCCCGACGGGCGTCCAGGCGACCGCAGGGGAGATCTCCCTTGCCGGCCGCGACGTCCTGCGCATGAGCGACCGCGAGGCAGCCCGGATCCGCGGGAACCAGATCTCGATGATCTTCCAGGACCCGTTCACAATGCTGAACCCGGTCCTGCGGTGCCGCGGCCACCTCGAGGAGGTTCTTCGCAACCGGGCGAAGCCGATTCCCAAAAGAGAGGCGCGGGCGGAAGCGCTCACGCGGCTCGCGGAGGTCGGCATTCTCGATCCCAGCGCCGCGGACCGGTATCCGTTTCAGCTCTCGGGCGGGATGCGGCAGCGCGTCGGTCTGGCTGCGGCACTCGCCGGCGATCCCGAGCTCCTGATCGCCGACGAGCCTTCGACCGCCCTGGACGTGACGACACAGGCCGAGATCCTCGAGCTCCTGAAGTCGGTGCAGCGAGCGCGCGGCATGGGCCTGATCCTGATCACCCACGACCTCAGAGTTGCGTTCTCCGTTGCCGAACGCGTCTACGTCCTCTACGCGGGGGCGCTGGTCGAGGTGAGCAAGGCGACGGCGCTGGAGCAGGAGCCGCTCCACCCCTATTCGCTCGGGCTGCTGCTGTCCGAGCCGGCGACCGAGTTTCGCCAGGCGCAGCTCCTGGCGATCGACGGTTCCGTGCCCGCCCCGGACGACGTCACGGATCAGTGCAGCTTTGCGTCGCGGTGCCGCTGGATGCAGGAGCGCTGCGTCGCCGGGGCGCCGCCGCTCCGGGAGGTCGAGCCCGGCAGGTACTCGGCCTGTGTGCGGCTCGAGGAGATACGCGCTGAGATGATGGGCGTCCGCCGCGAGGTGCGCGCGCCCGTCCCCGAGGCACCCGCCACCGAGATCGACCCGTTCCTCGCCGTCCGCGACCTGCAGAAGGTCTTCGCCGGTCAGCGCGGCGGTGTCGTGCGAGCGCTCGACGGCGTGTCGATCACCGTCGGCGTCAACGAGAGCGTCGGGATCGTCGGCGAGTCCGGCTCGGGAAAGACGACGCTTGGCAGATGCCTCGTCGGGCTCGAGAACCCGAGTGCAGGTTTGATCGACATCGACGGGATCGACGCCACCGACTATTCGAAGCTGGCACGTGCAGACCGCGCGCGGTTGCGACGTACGGTGCAGATCGTCTTCCAGGATCCGTACTCGTCGCTCGACCGGACGGAGACGGTCGGCGCCGCACTACGCGAGGTGCTCGTCGTGAACAAGTTCCCGTCGCAGCGGATGAACGTTCGCGTGGACGAGCTGCTCGAGCGCGTCGGTCTTCCACTGGGATACGCAAAGCGCCGGCCCGCCGCCCTCTCCGGCGGAGAGCGGCAACGCGTCGTGATCGCGCGCACGCTGGCGCTCGAGCCGAAGCTGATCGTCTGCGACGAGCCTGTGTCTGCGCTCGACGTCTCGGTGCAGGCGCAGATTCTCAGCCTGTTCCGCGAGCTGCGCGAGGAGTTCGGCCTCAGCTACCTCTTCATCACGCACGATCTCGCAGTGGTCAGGCAGGTCGTCGATCGGGTGTACGTCCTCTACCAGGGGAAGGTCGTGGAACAAGGGCCGGTCGGCCGGGTGCTCGACCAACCCGAGCACCCCTACACAAAACGGCTGATCGCCTCGATTCCGCGGGCCGCCGCATGACCGGGAGTTTCCTGGCGTACCAGCGTTCCGAAGACGGCCCGTTATGTTTCTCCCGATGCTTCAGCCGCTCGTAAACCGAAGGACGTGACGGTTATGCCGCCCACCTCGTCTCGTGAATCGCCGCGCCGGAGCCTGAACGACAAGGCATACGACTACCTGCGCCAGGCCATCCTGGGGGGTGAGCTTCCCGTCGGGACGGTCATCGCGGAGACGAAGGTCGCCGAGGACCTCGGCATCTCGAAGACACCCGTCCGGCAGGCGTTGCAGTTGCTCCGTACCGAGGGCCTGCTCGAGCTCGGGCCCCGGCGGCAACTCGTCGTGCGGGGCTTCTCGGCGGCGCACCGCAACGAAGTCCTGCGCGTCCGCGAAGCACTCGAGGAGATCGCGGCCGAGACCGCATGCCGCGTCATCACCCTGGATGACATCGACATGCTCCGCCTGCTCTTGCTGCGCCAGGGTCGTGCCGCAGATGCGTACAACGAAAACGACTTCCTCGTCCTCGATGAGGAGTTTCACATCTTGATCGCCAAGAGCGCGAACCTTCCGATCGTCGCGAGGCTCCTCGAGCAAATGCGCGGCTTCGCGCGGATCATGCGCCTGGGTCGCACGCAGCCGCCCGAGCACCTGCGGGACATTCTCGTCGAGCACACGCGCATCGTCGACGCGATCGAGAATCGAGATGCGGTCGCCGCGCAAGCGGCACTGCACGAGCATCTCCATCACTGGGACTATCTGCTTGCGCCGAACGACGAGTCCGAAGCGCCCGCGGACGAATGACGATCACGCGCGTCGATGTCTTCGGCTATGACCTGACGTACGTTCACGGGCGCTATGTGATGTCGGGCGGGCGTGTGATCGAGACCCTCCCCAGCACGGTTGTCCGGGTGACAACAAGCGACGGCGTTGAGGGCTTTGGCGAGGTCTGCCCGCTCGGCCCTGCGTATCTTCCCGCGCACGCGGGCGGAGCTCGCGCAGCGCTGCAGGAGCTGGCGCCGGCCGTGGTCGGGGTGGATGCCGGCAATCTCGGAGCCGTCAACGCGGCGATGGATCGCGCGCTGATGGGACACGGGTACGCGAAGAGCGCGATCGATACCGCGTGCTGGGACGCGCTTGGGCGCTCGGTGGGCCGGCCGGTCTGCGACCTGCTCGGCGGGCGCCTGAGCGAATCGTTCCCGCTCTACTTTGCGGTTCCGCTCGCGTCTGCCGAAGAGATGACGGCGTACGTCCAGGCGCGGCGAGCCGAAGGGATCCACCGGTTTCAGTTGAAGATCGGCGCCGATCCGTACGAGGACGCCGCGCGGACGCGCAGCGTCGTCGAGGCGACGAGCGCCGAGGACGTCGTGGTCGCGGACGCCAACGGGGGGTGGGGCGTGCAGGACGCTGTGGTCGCGGCGCGCGCGATGGAGGATCTCGAACGTGTCTTCTTCGAGCAGCCGTGCCCGACCTTCGAGGAGTGCCTGATCGTCCGGCAGCGCACGACGCTGCCGATGGTCCTCGACGAGTGCATCCGCGACGTCCACTCGCTGCTGCGGGCACACGAGGCGATGGCGCTCGAAGCTTTCAACCTGAAGATCTCGAAGGTGGGCGGCCTCACGAAAGCGAAGCTGATGCGCGACCTCGCTGTAGAGCTCGGCTTGCGCGTCACGATCGAAGATGCGTGGGGAGGCGACCTCGTCACTGCGGCGGTCTCGCATGTGGCGGCGAGCACGCCGCCGGACACGCTGTTCACGGTGTCGTTCATGAACGACTGGACGAACGAGCACATCGCCGGCCACCAGCCACGGTCGGAGGCCGGGTTTGGCTCTGCACCGGCGGGGCCCGGCCTCGGGATCGACGTCGACGTCGAGGCGCTCGGCACGCCGCTCTTCTCGGCGGCGTGAGCGTCAGACGCCCGAGAAGGCGCTGAAGCCGCCGTCCACCGGGACGACGATTCCGGTCACGAACCGGGCGCCTTCCGAGGACAGCCAGACGACGGTCGACACGAGGTCCTCGGGCTCGCCGAAGCGGGCGAGGGGCGTCTGGGCAACGATCTTCGCTCCACGCTCCGTCAAGGAACCGTCTTCGTCCATGAGCAGCGCCCGGTTCTGCTCGCCGATCACGAATCCCGGCGCGATGGCGTTGACCCGGATCCCGGTGCCGCGGCGTGCAAGCTCGACGGCGAGTGAGCGCGTGACGCTCTCGATCGCCGCCTTTGCGGCGGCGTAGCCTCCGACGCGCGTCAGCGCGCGCGTCGCGGCCATCGAGGAGACGTTGACGATCGAGCAGCCCGCGGAGCTGCGCATCGCGCCACCGAAGACCTGGATCGGGAGCAGCGTGCCGATCAGGTTCAGGTCGAGCACCTGCCGGTACGCCTCGATCGGCAGCGTGAACGGCGAGGCGTCGTCCTTGAGCGTCGCGCCGTCGACGTTCCCGCCTGCGCAATTGACGAGGATGTCGATCGCGCCGAACCGGTCGAGGATGCGGTCGCGGCCCTCCTCGAGGGCCGAGGCGTCGAGCACGTCGGCGCGGACCCCGATTGCATCGTGACCGTCGTCGGTGAGCTTCCGGACTGTGTGCTCGAGCGCCGCCTCACCGCGTGCGAGCACCGCGACTCTCGCGCCGGCCTGGGCCAGGCTCTGCGCGAGCGCCGCGCCGATCGCGCCGGTGCCCCCGGTGACCACGGCAACGCGTTCGTCGAGCGAGAAGGGGCCGGAGCTCATTGCAGGAGTGAGAGATGACGCCCGAGATGGACTTCGAGCACGCGCGCATATTCGTCGGCCGCATCGTTCAGCGCAGCGATCAGAGCGGGCCCGACCTGCGAGTGCGACAGCACCGCGCCGTAGGTCACGTGCAGGCCCTGTCGCGCGCCGGGATCGTCCAGCAGCGCGGTGAGGTCACGATCGCCGGGCGGCACGTGCGCCTCCTCCGACAGCTCGTAGGAAGCGCGGTCGAGCTCGAAGCGCTCCCGCGCGACCGCGAGGATCTCGCGGAAGAGGTCGGGTTCGGCTGCGGCGACGACGCGAAGCGCTTCGAGGTACGACGTGCCGGACGTCTTTACGTGCAGGATTCCGCCGCTCTCTTCGGCGAGCAGCGCGTACACGGAGAACTTGTCGGAGCCGGAGTGCACGCTCAGCTTGTACGGCCCGTGAGCTGCCGCGACCGCCGCGTGCGCGCGGACGGCGCGCGCGATTGCCTCGAAGTCGCCGTCCACCTCGAGCGCCTTCTCCCACCGGCCCGGAAACCGCGGCGCCAGGCTCGTGAACGGAACGCCGAGGCGGCGCAGCTCGACGGCGAGGAACAGGTGCTCGAACGGCGTCGTCGCCGCGCCGGTCTCGTCCACGGAGATCTCGATGTCCGGCGTCGCTCCGTCGAGGAGACGCGCCAGCTGCACGACGTGCGCGAGCCCGTGGCCGAAGACGGCGGCCGCACGAGCGATCGCAACGTCGTCCGTTGCTGCGCGATGGCGTGACTTCATCGCCGTCCAGTCGTCCTCGAGCGCGTCCCAGGGCAGGGCCCCGAGAGCGCGCTCCAGCTCCGCCGACGACGATTGCCGTGCCGACTCGTGGACGTGCGCGCTCGGATCGAGCGTGAACATCGTGAACCCCGCCGCGAGGGCGCTCTCGACCTCGTCGCTCGTCCGCAGGTGATCCGCGTCCGCGCCGTAGCCCGAGGTCCAGCCGGCCGCCAACGCTCCCCAGGTCGCGGCGTCGAGGACACTGCCGAACGAACGCCCGGTCCGTTCGAGCTCCCGTGCCGATTGCTGTGCGAGCACAGGTGCGAGCTTGCTGCCGGTCGATTGCAGCGAGCGGATGTGGCCGAGCGTCGCTAGCCCGACGCGGTCGCCGAAGCCGAACGACGGCGCGGCTCCCAGCGCGCGCGGGCGGAGGTGCGGCACCAGCTCTCGGACCGCCGCTGCCGACGCCGGCGTCTTCGGCACGAGGCGAACGGTCCTGCCGTCGACCTGGACCGGCTCGCCGTCGAACCCTTCGACATCGCTCGGCACCGCAAGCATCGTTCGTCCTCCAATGGAGACGAGCTGCACTGCACCGGCGTCGACGGTCGCGCCTACCAAGAGTGCATCGTTCCGTCTTCCAGACGGTTGACCGGGAGATACGCGCGACGGTACGGATAGCGCGCCGCGGCCGCCTCGTCGATATCGACACCGAGCCCCGGCTCGTCGCCGAGATGCAGCGAGCCGTCGCGGAACGCATAGGAACGCGGGAAGACCTCGTACGTCGCCTCGGTGTGGGGCATGTACTCCTGGATGCCGAAGTTCGGGATCGACACGTCGACGTGGAGCGCGGCTGCCATAGTGACCGGCGAGAGATCCGTTGCGCCATGGCAGCCCATGCGCACGTGGTGCAGCTCCGCGAGTGCCGCGATCTTGCGCAGGTGGCTGATGCCACCCGCGCGCTGCACGCTCGTCCGCACGTAGTCGATCAACTGCTCCGTGATCAGCGTGCGGAAGTCCCAGATGGTCGGCAAGACCTCGCCGACCGCGAGCGGCGTCGTCGTGTGCTGCCTGATCAGCCTGAACCCTTCCTGCAGCTCGCCCGGCACGGCGTCTTCGAGCCAGAACAACCGGTAGGGCTCGAGTCGCTTGCCGAGCTCTGCCGCTTCGATCGGCCGCAGGCGGTGGTGGACGTCGTGCAGGAGGTGGAAATCGAACCCGTAGCGCTCGCGCACGGACGCGATCACGCCGGGAATGAACGCGAGGTAGCGCTCGCTCGACCAGACGTTCTCGGTCGGCATGTCCGCGTCGGCCGGCTCGTAGTAGCGCTTGTCCGGGCTGACGCCGTAGGTGCTCTGCAGGCCCGGAATCCCGCACTGCACCCGAACGGCGCGGTACCCGTCGTCCAGGTAGCGGCCGACCCAGTCCAGCACCTCGGACTCGGTCTCGCCGTTCGCATGGCCATAGACGAGCACCGCCTCCCGTGACTTGCCGCCGAGCAGGTCGAACACGGGCAGGCCGGCAGCCTTGCCCTTGATGTCCCAGAGCGCCATGTCGACGGCCGCGATCGCGGTCATGCCGACAGGCCCGCCGCGCCAGTATGCGCCCTTGTAGAGGTACTGCCAGATGTCCTCGATCCGCGATGCGTCACGGCCGATCAGGAGCGGGCACACGTGGTCCTGGAGATAGCTCGCGACGGAGAGCTCGCGTCCGTTGAGCGTGGCGTCGCCGACACCGGTCAGGCCCGACGACGTGCGCAGCTTCAGCGTGACGAAGTTCCGGTCCGGCGAGCAGACGATCACGCGCGCCTCGACGATCTTCACGGCCGTGCTCCATCCTCGATCAGGACGGCGCGGATCGGCGAGCCGGACCCACCCCGGATGCGGAGCGGCAGCCCCACGAAGATCCCGTGTGGCGGGGCCGCAGCGAGCCCGATCAGCGTCTCGAAGATCAGGATGTCGGCCGGCAGGAACACGCGCGTGTGGCCGACCGCCGAGGTGATCGCGCCGTCGACGACCGCCGTGTCGCAGGTCGCGGTGTCCGAGCCGACTGCGCTGACGCCACGCTCTGCGAGGTACTCACACGCGTCGGCCGCGAGGCCGGGGGCGTTGCGAATCCACCAGAGACGCGCGTCTGCATCGTCATCCTCGGGCTTGAAGTGCCGGTCCCAGCCGAACTGGATGATCGCGATGTCGCCCGCGTGAAGCTCCAGACCGTCGCGCGCCTCGATCTCTTCGAGCACGGCCCGCGTGACGAGGTCGCCCGGCCCGGGTGCATGCCGGCTGACGTCGTATTTCACATACGGCACGATGAACCGGTCGGCCGGATACCGATCGATCGTGTGGTCGTCCATCGATGCGACCGCATGTGCGGGAGCGTCGACGTGGGAGCCGGTGTGCTCGCCGAACGACAGCTGCTGCACGAAGTAGCCGTCGCGCTCATGGGTGCGCGCTTCGGCGTCCACCGCGACCACCGGGTGCCCGGGGAAGACCGGCAGCCGGTCATCGATCACAGCTGAGACGTCGTGGAACGTCGCCGATCGAAGCGCGTCGGCGAGCGAGCTCACGGTTGGACGACCGCGCGCAACGCGCTGAGCGTGCCATCCTTGGAGATCGCGAACGCGTTGCCGACATCGTCGAGCGAAAAGCGCTGTACGAGCGAGCTGTCGGGCAAGGCGGTGAGAAGTCCTCCGGCGAGCAAATCCATGGCCTCGATGAAATCACCTCGCTCGTACATCAGGATGCCGACAAGCGAACGATCTCCGCGCTGCAGCGCCAGGCCGTCGATCTCCAGCGTGGGCGGGGCGTTGCCGACAACGACCGCGCGACCGCCTTTTCGCGTCGAGGCGAGCGCGCTCGAGATCGTCTCTGCGCTGCCCACGCACTCGAACACGACGTCCGCTCCTTCCGGGCGGACGAGCTCCGCCACGATCTGCTCGACCGAGCTCGAGCCGATGTCGACCGCCGGCAGGCCGAGCAGCGCGGCGCGCGCCCGCCGGGGCGCGGACGGCTCGATGACGAGGACGTCGAGCCCGCGTGCCTGTGCGACGAGCGCCGTGAAGAGCCCGATCGCGCCGGAGCCGAGGACGACGGCCGTTTCGCCGGCCTCGCCCTGCGCGCGCGTAACCGCGTGCACGCCGACGGCGAGCGGCTCGATCAGCACGCGCTGAAGATCGGGGATTCCCTCAGGCACGGGCAGCAGATTCTGCTCGGAGACGACGAGATGCTCCGCAAGCCCTCCGGGAAGCTGGCCGCCGTGAAAGCGCATGTCCGCGCAGAGCTGTGGCTGGTCCCGGAGACAGTGGAAGCACGTGCCGCACCCGACCGGGGGAAAGACCACGACGTCGGCGCCCACATCGAAGATCTCGGCGTCCTGGCCGACAGCTTCGACGCGCCCATAGATCTCGTGGCCGAGCAGCAGCGGGGGTCGGAGAAACGCGTGCGTCCCCGCCCACATCTTCAGATCGGATCCGCACACGCCGCAATCGCGGACACGCAGCCTCGTCTCGCCGCGGGCCGGCGCCTCGGCAGGGCGCCGGTCGAGCGAGAACTCGGACGGCGCGACGAGCATCGCGTACCGGCCGTCGGTCATCGCTGCCTCCAGAGCTGCAAGAGCCCGGGTTCCGCCATCGTCGCTTCGATGTCCTGCGGGTCCAGCGGTACGAGGCCCGTGAGGTTCTCGAGCCCCTCGGAGGTCAGCGCGACTGTGTCTTCGCAGCGAACGTAAAGGCTCCGCTCGGGCACCCAGAGCATGGGATCGACCGAGAACACGAGTCCTTCGTGAAGCGGACGATCGCGGTAGCTCCCGACGTCGTGCACCGCCATTCCGACCGGATGCGACAGGTGTCCGCGAAAGTCGAGCGCGCCGCGCGCGGCCCGCTCGAACTCGGGCGCCGACCACGCAGTCTCCGCGACCACCTCGCCCATCTCGGCAGCGGCTGCGTCCAGCACATCGTCGGCGGACACACCGACGCGGATGCGCGAGAGAAGCGCGCGGTGATACTGGACGATGAAACCGTAGAGCTCGAGCTGCCACGGCTCCCACTCGCCCGAGACCGGCCACATGCGACCGATGTCGCTCGTGTAGTAGTTGAGGTCGGGCGCGTAGTCCATCAGCACCAGCTCTCCGTCCGTCAGCACGGAGGACTTTCGCGCGTAGTGGCCGTGCCACGCATTTGTTCCCGTCGCAACGATCGCCTCGTAGGAACCGCCGCGCGCTCCGCCCTGCTGGAAGACGAAGTCGGCCACCGCGCTCAGCTCGTACTCGAAGAGCCCCGGTTCGGTCGAGCGCATCGCCTCGATCACGGCAAGGCCGGTCAGACGGCCCGCTTCACGCATCGCGGCGAGCTCCGACGAGCTCTTGACGAGCCGGAGCTCGTCCAGCACCGGCGTCAGGTCGTGGACCTCCGCGCTGGGAAAGTGCGATCCAAGCGCGGCCCGCAGCCCTCCGTCCGTGTCTGGGCGCCCAAACGGATCGGCGAGGCGGGCAGCCGTCCCTCCGAGCAGGACGTCGCGTGTCTCGCGCTCCCCTTCCGCCGGAGCGAAGGGGATGTGAACCGCGAGCCGGCCCCGGAAGAGCCGCCGCGCCAGCTCGATGGGGAGGTCCTCGACCGGCGCGACGGCATCTGCGCCCGACAGGTCCTGGACGAGCTCGACGTCCTCGGCCCACAGGCCGGGCCCTTCGCTTCGCTCACGGTGCTCGTCGCGGTGGGGGAGATAGGCCGTGGTCAGGCCCGTCGCGCCGTCGATCACGACGTACGCGCCGGCCACTTCGAGGCCGGTTGCGTAGAAGAACTCGTTCGTCTGGCGAAACCGCGTCGAGCGCCGGGGTGCCGGGGCCGAGGCGAGCAGGGCGATTCCTCCGGCTCCGACCGCGTCGCCGATGCGGGAACGCCGCGCCCGCAGCTCGTCGGCCTTGGGACGCACGTCGCTGCCTGTCAGGATCACTGGGGAAGGACTTTCAGATTCTTCTCATCGATTGAAATCTCTTTCAGAGTTAAGCGTACTATATGCTCGAATCGGTTCTCAGCCAAAGCCCCCGTGACCGATCAACCCTCCCCGTCACTCGCCACCCGCCTCTGGTGGCGCACACCGGCCTCGCGCTGGTTCGGCGCGACGCCTATAGGCAACGGCCGGCTCGGCGGCATGGTCTTCGGGCGGATCTACAAGGAGACGTTCCAGATCAACGAGGAGACGCTCTGGTCGCGCCTGCCCGACCGGACGAACCCCGACGCTCGTGCGCACCTCGACGAGGTGCGGGAGCTCCTGCTCGCGGGGCGGACGGAGGAGGCGCACACGCTCGCCGAGCTGGCGCTCTTCGGGATGCCGAACAGCCAGTCGGCCTACCAACAGCTCGCGAACGTGACGCTGCTCTTCGGGGGCCAGCACGAGGAGCACGTGGAGGACTACCGGCGCGACCTCGACATGGAGTCCGGGATCGTCACTGTCTCCTATACGCGGAAGGGGGAACGCGTCAGGCGCGAGTTCTTCGCGAGCGCCGTGGACGACGTGCTCGTGATGCGGATCGAGAGAGTGGGGGCGGGTGAGCTCCAGCTCGGCGCGCACCTGCACCGGAAGTTCGACGGCCGCGCCGATCCCGACGGCGCGACTGGGGATCTCGTGCTGCGTGGGAAGTGCGGCGCGCGCGGATCGTCGTTCGAAGCGCGTCTGCGCATCGTGCCGGACGGAGGATCGCTGCGCAGCATCGGCGATCATCTCTCCCTCTCGGACGCTGACGCCGCGACGGTCCTGATTGCCGTTGCCTCCGACTTCCGCCACGAGGACTATGCGGCGGAAGCGGCGCGCGTGGTCGAAGCCGCAGCCGCGCGTCCCTACGGCGAGCTGCGCGAGCGTCACGTCGCTGACCATCGCCGCGCGTTCGCTGGGTTCGAGCTCCAGCTGAAGAGCGATCCTGCACTCGATGAGCTGGCGACCGACGAGCGCCTCGCGCGCTTGCAAGGCGGCGCCGACGACCCGGGCCTGATCGCGCAGTACTGCCAGTTCGGCCGCTACCTGCTGCTCGGGAGTAGCCGTCCGGGAACGCTGCCCGCGAACCTGCAGGGCATCTGGAACGAGAGCTTCATGCCCGCTTGGGACAGCAAGTTCACGATCAACATCAACACGGAGATGAACTACTGGCCCGCGGAGACCGCAGGCCTTCCGGCGGCGCACCTCCCGCTGTTCGACCTGATCGACCGTCTGCGCGTCACCGGTGCGGAGACGGCACGGGTGCATTACGGCTGCCGCGGGTTCGTCGCCCACCACAACACCGACCTCTGGGCGGACACGGTGCCGCTCGACAACGTGTTCTGCGGGCTCTGGCCCGCGGGTGCGGCCTGGCTCACTTACCACCTCTGGGAGCACTACGAGTTCGCCCCCGACCAGGCGTTCCTCCGCGACCGGGCCTACCCGGCTCTGCGCGAAGCCGCGGAGTTCTGCCTCGACTACCTCACGCCGCATCCCGAGACGGGCGAGCTCCTGTTCGGCCCCTCACTCAGTCCCGAGAACCAGTACCTCGACGCGCAGGGCCTGCGCTCCGGTCTCTGCATGGCGCCGACGAGCGACACCCAGGTCGTCGACGGGCTCTTCCGCCGCGTGATCGAGGCGGAGGAGATCCTCGGCATCGACGACGGGATCGGCGACGAGCTGCGCGCCGCACGCGACCGGTTGCCGGCGATGCGCGTCGGACGCCACGGTCAGCTCCAGGAGTGGCTCGAGGACTACGAAGAGTGGGAACCGGGTCATCGCCATCTCTCACACCTGTTCGCGGTCTATCCGGATTGCGCGATCACCCGGCGGTCGCAACCGGCGCTTGCCGCCGCGGCGCGCACGTCACTCGAGCGTCGTCTCGCAAACGGCGGTGGAGGGACCGGGTGGGGCCGCGCGTGGGTCGTCCTGATCTGGGCTCGCTTCCACGAGGCAGCGCTCGCGCACGAGCATCTGCTCACGCTCCTGCGCTCGAGCACGGTCGAGAACCTCTTCGACACGCACCCGCCTCAGGGGACGAACCCGCTGACGGTCTTCCAGATCGACGGCAACCTCGGTGGCACCGCCGCGGTCTGCGAGATGCTTCTCCAGTCGCACGACGGCCTCGAGCTGTTGCCGGCGTTGCCCGAGGCGTGGCCGGAGGGCTCGGTCCGCGGCCTCCGGGCGCGAGGCGGGTTCGAGGTGTCTTTGACGTGGACGGGCGGCCGGCTGCAGCAGGCCGCGATCCTCTCCACGCACGGCCGGCCTTGCTACGTGCGCGGCGACGTCTCCGTGTCTGCCGACGATCCGGAGCTTGCGGTCGAACACCGCGACGACGGGTTGGCCTTCGCGACGCGGCAGGGGATGACCTATCTCGTCGAGCACCGTTAGCGCCGTGATCCCGACGTTCCGATCCGTGGCGACGAGGCTCGGGGTCGGTGGCGGTCCGCTCGGCGGGTTGTTCTCACCGGTGAGCTCGGAAACTGTCGAGGCCGTGATCGAACGCGCGTGGGAGCACGGCGTTCGCCTCTTCGACGTCGCTCCGCTCTATGGGCATGGACGGACGGAACGCTTCGTCGGCCGCGTGCTGCAGACGAAGCCGCGTGACGAGTTCGTGGTTTCGACGAAGGTCGGCCGGCTGCTGCGCGCCGAGGCGGCAGGTGCGCCCTCGGACTTCGCCGAGACGGAGGGCGTTGGCCCCGTCTTCGACTTCAGCGCCGCCGGCGTGCGCCGCTCGTTCGAGGAGAGTCTCGAGCGACTAGGGCTCGACCGCGTCGACGTCGTCTACCTCCACGACCCGGAGGAGCACCTCGATCAGGCGCTGCGCGAGGCGCTGCCCGAGCTGGTGCGCCTGCGAGACGAAGGCCTCGTCGCCGGGATCGGCGTCGGCACAAACAGCGTCGACACGGTCGTCCGCTTCGTCCGGGAGACCGACGTCGACTGCGTGCTGCTCGCGAATCGGCTCACGCTGCTCGATCGTTCCGGCGAAGCCGAAGCGCTACCCCTGTGTGCGGAGAGGAACGTCGCGGTGATCGCAGGCGGCGTGTTCAACAGCGGCGTGCTCGCAAGCCCACGGGCATCGCCGACGTACGAGTACGCACCGGCGCCCGACGACGTTCGCGACCGCGCCCTCGCGCTCGAGCGCATCTGCGAGCAATACGGAGTCCCGCTCGCAGCGGCGGCCGTGCAGTTTCCGCTGCGCGATCCCGTGGTCGCGTCGGTCGTCGTCGGCGTACGCAGCGTCGCCGAGCTGGACGAGAACGTTGCAGCGTTCCACACTCCGCTGCCGGCCGAGCTCTGGGGCGAGCTTCTTCGCCATGGGTGAAACGATCGTGACGCTTGGTGAAGGACTCTACGAGCTGGGACTCGACGACGCCGGCGGGGAGCTTCGCGAGGGCTTCGGCGGAGATGCAGCCAACACGGCGGTCATGGCCGCGACGATGGGCGCGCGGACGCAGCTCGTCGGCCGCGTCGGTGACGATGCAGTTGGCCGTCGGCTCCTTGCCTTCTGGAAGCTGCGCGGTGTCGGGACCACGTATCTGACGCTCGACCCGTCGCGCGCCACGGGCATCTATGTCAATCGCCGCGGTGACGACGGCCACCATCGCTTCGACTACCACCGCACCGGCTCCGCGGGCAGCGCGCTGAACGAGGCCGATGTCGAGCGCGTCTCGCTCGACGACGTCGCCTGCGTCCACTTCACCGGCATCGGGATCGCGGTTTCGCCGTCAAGTGCGGGCGCGTGCGCGGCGCTCGTCAAGCGCGCCCGAGGCGCGGGGGGACGGATCTCCTTCGCGCTGAATGTACGACCGCGCCTCGCTCCCTCGCTCACCGTGCTTCGGGATGCGGCGGCTGCGGCCGACGTGGTCTTCGCCTCGACAGAGGATGCCGCGCTCGTCTACGGAAACCTCGACGCGGCCGTCGACGCACTCGCCAAGACCGCACAGGAGCTCGTGGTGACCGACGGCAGCCACGGCGCAACGCTGTACTCACGTAGCGGGACCGTGCACCATTCGCCGCCGACGGTGGACGTGGTCGATGCCGCCGGTGCCGGCGACGCACTGGCCGGCGCCTATCTCGCCGCTCGCGTCCGCGGTGAGTCCGAGGCGATGGCCCTGCTCGAAGGCGTCGTGGCAGGCGCCCTTTCGTGCCGTTCGTTCGGCTGTGCCGCGAGCTACCCATCCAAGGCCGACGTGCACGCCGGCTGTACAACGACAGGAGGCAGGACTCGATGAGCGTGAACTGGCAAGGCGTACTCCCGGCGATCACGACTCCCTTCACCGCCGAGCTCGAGATCGACGGGGTGCGGTTGCAAGAGCACTGTCAGCGGATGCTCGCCGCCGGTTGTGTCGGTGTCATCACTTGCGGATCTCTCGGCGAGAGCGCGACGCTGTCCAACGACGAGAAGGTCGAGCTCGTGGGGCGTTGCGTAGACGCTGTGAGTGGAGGCGGCTCGGTGGTTGCCGGCGTCGCGTCGCTGTCGACGGCCTCCGCGGTCGACCTCGCCCGCCGTGCGCAGGATGCGGGTGCCGACGGGCTCATGGTCCTTCCCCCGTACGCCTACTCGACCGACTGGCACGAGATGAAAGAGCACGTCGCGACCGTGATCGCCGCGACACCGCTTCCCTGCATGCTCTACAACAACCCGGTCGCCTACGGCACGGACTTCCGACCGGAGCAGATCGTTGAGCTCGCACGCGAGCACGCGAATCTGGAAGCGGTGAAGGAGTCCAGCACCGACGTGCGGCGGATCACGGAGCTCGGGCGCATCGCCGGCGACCGGCTCCAGGTGCTCGTCGGAGTCGACGACCTGATCGTCGAGGGCGTCGCTGCTGGCGCAAGCGGCTGGGTGGCGGGCCTCGTCAACGCCTTCCCGGAGGAATCGGTCGATCTGTACGAGCTCGCCCGCGCGGGACGTGCCGACGAAGCACGTGAACTGTACGAGTGGTTCCTCCCGCTCTTGCGCCTCGACACGCTCCCGAAGCTCGTGCAGCTGATCAAGCTGGTGCAGGAGCTCGTCGGACAGGGCGAGTGGCACTCGCGCCCGCCGCGTCTGGCGCTCACCGAAGCGGAGCGTGGGGAAACCGTCGCGATCACTCGTCACGCGATCGACACGCGCCCCGCGCGGGCAACTCGCGTTGGCTGACGCGGCGACCTACGCCAATCTCGTCGACGGGAAACATGTGGCTCCCGCGAGCGGGGAGACGTACGAGAAGTGCAACCCGTGGTCGACAGGCGAGATCGTCGGCCACTTTCCCCTCTCGGACGCGACGGACGTCGCCGCGGCCGTCACTGCAGCCGCGCGTGCCTTCGAGTCGTGGTCGCGCATGCCGTTCCAGGCTCGCGCCGCGGTGCTGAACGCCGCGGCAGCGCTCGTCGACGAGCGTGCGGAGACGATCGCCGCCGACATGACCCGCGAGATGGGCAAGCCGGTGCGCGAGAGCCGCGGCGAGGTCGCACGAGCCGCGGCCATCCTCCGGTACTTCGCGGGCGAAGCGCTGCGTCCCGAGGGCGAGCTGTTCCAGCAGGCGGGCGGCGGCCGTGTCTTCACGACCCGGCGCCCCGTCGGCGTCGTCGGGCTGATCACGCCCTGGAACTTCCCTGCGGCGATCCCGATCTGGAAGGCGGCGCCCGCGCTCGCCTACGGCAACACCGTCGTTCTGAAGGCGGCGCGCGAGGCACCGCTGACGGCCCTGCACCTGGGCGAGTGCCTCGTCGACGCCGGCCTGCCGGACGGCGTGCTGAACGTCATCCTCGGGCCCGGCTCGTCGGCAGGCGCCGCGCTCGTCGCAGACGACCGGGTCGCGGCGATCTCGTTCACGGGCTCGATCCCCACCGGGACCGCCGTGCGCAACGCGGCCACAGCCGCGGGCAAGCGCGTGCAATGCGAGCTCGGTGGCCAGAACCCGCTGATCGTGATGGCGGACGCGGATCTCGGGCGGGCCGCGGAAGCCTCCTACGCTGGAGCGTTCTGGTCGGCCGGCCAGAAGTGCACTGCGACGCGACGGATCTACGTCCAAGCGCCCGCCTACGACGAGTTCCGCCGTCTCCTCCTCGAGCGCATCGAACGCGGTGTCGTCGGCGACCCGGCTGACCCCGCGACCGAGGTCGGCCCGCTCGTCAGCGACACGCAGTACCGCGGCGTGACCGAGGCGATCGAGCAGGGCAAGCGCGAAGGCGGCACCGTCATCACGTCGTCCGAGCCGGGCCCCGGCTACCTGGTCCCTCCGACCGTCTTCGAGGGGGTTGCCGACTCGGCGATGCTCTCCTGCGAGGAGGTCTTCGGTCCGGTGACCTCGCTCTACTCGTTCGAGACGCTTGACGAGGCGCTTGCGCGTGCGAACGCCGTGCCGATGGGTCTTTGCGCGTCGATCTTCACGTCCGACGTCGCGGCCGCCGACCGGTTCTCGCGCGAGCTGAACGCGGGCATCCTGCACGTCAACTCGCAGACCGCCGGCGCCGAGGTGCACGTGCCGTTCGGCGGGATCAAAGGCTCGGGCTGGGGGCCGCACGAGCAGGGGCGCGCCGCGCTCGAGTTCTACACGGACGTTGTCACCGTCTACCAGGACGCATGACACCGGACGGCGTACTCAAAGCGATCGCTGCGAGCCGCATCGTCGCCGTCATTCGTACCGCCTCCGGAGAGCAGGCCGTCGGCGCGGCAGGTGCACTCGCGGCCGGTGGGATCAGCGCCGTGGAGGTTGCGTTGACGACGCCCGACGCGGCGACGGCGATCCGGAAGATCCGAACTGCACATCCGGAGTTGCTGGTCGGCGCGGGAACGGTGCTCAGCTCGATCGACGTCACGGTGTCCGTCGAGGCGGGCGCCGCGTTCGTCGTCAGCCCGGGCCTCGCGCCCGAGGTCCTGGATGCCGCGAGGCGCGCGCCGGTGTTGGCGATTCCCGGCGTCTTGACACCGACGGAGGTCCAGCGCGCTCTCGGCTTCGCGCCGCTGCTCAAGCTGTTCCCGGCCGGGCTCGGTGGCCCAAAGCTGCTGCAGGCGTTGCGGGGCCCGTTCCCCGAGGTGCAGTTCATGCCGACCGGTGGTGTCGCCGCCGAGAACCTGGCGGAATGGTTCGCGGCCGGAGCCTTTGCCGTCGGCGCCGGAACCGATCTTTGCCCGCCGGATGCGCTCGAGCGCACCGACTACGACGCGATCACGCGCCGTGCGCAGGAGTACCTGTCGGCGCTGGAGCGCGCATGAATGCCGATGTATGCAGTCCTGAAGCGGCTCGGCTCTCGCAAACGCGCTTCGGATCGCCCACGAGGCTCTCGGCAAGGAGTAGCGCCCGGCGGGATCTAGTCGGCAGCGACGAAGCGCGTGTACCGCTGCTCGAGCCTGTTTCTGTCGGGACGCCAAGAGGCCCGCTTTGGGACGACGATCGCTTCTCGATGGAAGCCCTTAAGGAGCTCGAGCATTGGACCGTCTTCCTCTTCGAGGAGACGCTTCGCGATACGCACTTCGTAGTCGGGTGTGATCCCGACGAGATCGTGATCGAACGCCCGGTGGTGGATTGAGCAGAGGCTCAGCCCGTTGCTGACCGTGGGGTCTCCTTGCTCCTCAAGGTCGCCGACGATGTGGGCGGCGTCAAGCAATTGCCCCTCCTTCAGCCGGCAGATCGCGCAGAGCTCGCCGTAAGCGGGAACAACGCGCGCGCGGAACCGCGCCTGGTGAACGCGGACGCGCGTTGCACGGAACACGTACGCACGCTCGATCGGATCCTCGACCGCCATCGGCTCGCGCTCATCGACCGGGCCGACCATCTTCCCTGGTGAAACGAGGACACGGCGATTGACCGGGTCGTCGTCGGCGATGAAGCAGGGATAGATCGGCTTATAGAAATTTGGCCGGGTCGAGACGAAGTGGATGATCGGCACCTGGAGCGTGAAGGCAGCTCGCAGCGCGCGGTTATCGGGCTGATCGATGGAACCATCCCGGTAGGCGTAGAGGTATCCCGTTTCGACCTCGGCGTCACCGTACGGCGACTTCCAGGAGGTCTGAATCGAAAGCGCGGCCGGCCCTGTTTGCGCGGCGGCGCGGAAGATACCCTTCTGTGTCGAGAGGAAGGGAACGCGCTGCCCGCGGAAGGCGAAACCCGAGGCAAGTCCGCCCGGGTATGGGAGCTCCTCTCCGAAGCGTGCGCAAAGCACGTCGAGTGAGGCGAAACAGGAGCTCCGGACATTGTCGTCGCGCACGTGACGATCCTACGATCGACCGAGTCGGGCCATGTAGAGAACCGGACCCAGTACAGGCGTCACAAGGTTTCGCGGAGTCGGTGGAGATAGAGGGCCATTGCTCCAACGACGGAGATTGTGACGAGAGTGTCAGGCGGGGATGGTCACGACACTCTCCGTCCGGACCCGACGGTACGTTCATATGGGGATCGTGCGACTTCGGTTGTCGGCTTAGTTAGGGGAAAGATGCAGAGTTCTTCCGCGCCCGCGACCGTCGGGCCTACATTTGTGCATAGCAGCAGGGAGGCCGACGTCCGTCGCCTGGTCAGAAAGCTCGACGACGGATTGGCGTTCGATGCGCGCCGTGAGCTTGCTCCCCACGTCCATTGGCGGGCGCAAGATGAGACTCCGATCCACCGGTGGTATCGCTACCGAGAGGGTTTCTCGCCGGGGCTGATCGAAGCGCTCGGCCTGACAGGAGACCTTCTGGATCCATTCTGCGGCTGCGGATCCATCATGGTCGGGGCGGCTCAACGTCGCCAACGCGCCGTTGGGATTGACGTCAACCCGTTGGCTGTGTTTGTTGCCCGCGTCAAGTTGCATCCTTTGAGTCCATTAGAGCTGGCCGGGGCGTGCGAATTCGCTAAATCCTTCCCGACAAGCCTGGCTGCCGTCGAACAGGCTGAGGTTCCGGGCCTTGGCATCGCTAACAAGGTCTTTGAGCCAGAGATCATGGAAACCCTCCTAACAATCAGAGCGCTCATCGCGCGCGTACCCCCGGACAGGACGCGTGAATTTCTTCTTCTAGGTTGGTTGTCGATCTTCGAGTCCGTCGGCAGCTATTTCAAAGAAGGCAACGGGATCAAGTACAGAAACAAGAAGCGCTTGAAGACGGGATACGTCAGGCGGAAAGAAGGCGAGTGGCAGCGCGAACGCTTCGGGCTGGATCAAACCGCGTTCGTGATCCGTGCCTATGCCAGCCAGCTGGAAACCATGATCCGAGACGAGGCCAGTAGACCCGCTGGTCAGTGGGATGAGCAGGAAATCATTGAGGCGAGCGCTCTCAATCTCAATGGGATCCTAGACACCAGGCAGTTCGAATCGGTCGTATTCAGCCCGCCCTACGCAAATCGATTCGACTACTTCGAGTCGATGAAAGTCGAGCTGTGGTTCGGAGGCTTCGTCCAGACGTACCAGGACATGCTGCACCTTCGAAAGAGCTCGCTGCGATCGCACCTCGGCGCCGATTTGAAGCAGGACTTCCAAGAGACCCCGGGGCTCGAACCGTTGATCGACCTAATGGATCCGGACGCCAGTAGTTCCCGAATGGGAGTCCCAGACGCTCTGCGGGGCTACTTCGACGACATGCGCCAAGTGCTCGAACTTATCCACCAATCTCTTGCAGACGGAGGACGATGCTGCGTCGTCGTGGGGAACTCCGCATACGCGGGTGTGATCATTCCCACCGATGCGCTCCTCGCGCGGCTGGGTCTCGCTTGTGGCTACCGCCGAGCGCGCTTGTTGCATGTTCGACATCTTACGGTCGCACCTCAGCAGCGAAAGGTGCTCGATCGTCTGCAGCGTTACATGCGCGAGACGGTCGTTGTCCTCGAAAAATGATCCCCGGCTTTGTTGACCAAGCCGACTTTCACGAGGTCGACACTTTCCCGAGCGCCGATCAGCTCGATCCCTCCATGCTCTACGCCCTTCGGCTTTCGAACAATACGACCCGGCTGACGCATGGTCTTCACCGTTTCCCTGCGAAGTTCATTCCGCAGATCCCCGCCTGGGCCATCCACGAATTCACAGGTCCTTCGGACACGCTCTGGGATCCCTTCATGGGGTCGGGCACGAGTCTGCTCGAAGCGGTGGCAGCGAACCGAGAAGGATTCGGAACAGATATTGATCCGCTCGCCCAGTTGATCACACGAGCCAAGGTGACTCCTCCTTCTGCCGATTCGTTGGAGAAGGCAGCGCGTGCGATCGCGAGGAAGTGGAGATCGAGTCTGGAGCCGACGCTTCCAATGCCTGACATCGAGAGCTTCGAACATTGGTTCACACGAGACGTCTGGTGTGAACTGGACGGATTGTTGGGTGCCATCGACGAGGTTGGCAGTGAACCGCGTTTGCACGATTTCCTCTTGGCCGTGTTTAGCTCGATCCTTCGCCGAGTTTCGAACGCCGACGACCAGTCGCAGAAGACCTACGTGTCGGGCACGAATCCGAAGTCGCCGCCCCCAGTACGCGATACGTTCTTCCGCGCCCTCGACCGCGCGCGTCGAGGTGTCTTGCAGTTCGAGGCGCTCGACGGGAACGTGCGCGCGGAAGTTGTGAAGGGTGACGCACTTCAGTCAAACCTGGACGATGGCTCAATAGATCTTGTCGTTACGAGTCCTCCCTACCTGGACTCCGTGGACTACATGTACAATTTCATGCTCGAATACTTTTGGCTCGGGCCGCGCCTCGGTGTCGAGACAAGGCAGGATTTCAACGAGATGCGCCGCGCCGTTGTTGGTGCGAAGAACCCGAGCGCCAAGTCCCATGTCCTAACGCGGGAGCTCGATGACCTCGTGTCTCTCGACTGGATGGGGCCAGGTCGGAGAGCCGCTGCAATCACCTACTTCGATTTGATGGGTGCGCATTTCGCCGAGGCGGCGCGGGTCACACGCGAAGGCGGTCGGTACGTTCTGGTGATCGGCAACAGCCAGACTGTCGACGGTGTGATCCCGGTTCACGACTGCCTCATTCGTCTCGCCCACGCGTCTGGCTTCGAGCTGAGCCATGCGTTTGGATACCGAGTACGACGGCACTACATGAAGTTTCCCCGCAAAGGTCGCGGCGGGATCATCCTTCTCGACTGGGTGGTCACCCTTCGGCGAACGGATGATCCGTCATCCCCTTCCCCGGGGTCGCTCCCGCTGCCCTGGTTGACGCTCCACCCCGCTGCGGTGGCAAACTGAGCGCTCATGCCCTCCGGCGCCGACTACTGGCTCGTCAACAGTTACGGGTACCCCAGTCCATTCGGATCGGGGAAAGCAGTTATTGCGTGGAACACCTTCCTGTCGTTCGCTGAGTTTAAGAGCTATGACGGACTCAAGGCCATGTGGAATGGCGGGCGCGACGGGCGGCGTATCGACCCGCACACGGTGGAGAGCTGGAAGGCTACGTTTGAGGAGTTTGGGCTCCTTTATGTGCTTTCCGGGTCGGATTGCATCGTCATCACCCCAGCCGGCCATCAGCTCATCACCGCGGGTTCTGACGGAGACCGCCTGCAGTTCGGATGGGTTGGTTTGAACGCGCTACTGAGGTATCCGCTTCGGGGCGGCCGGACTGCACGGAGTCCCGCATATGAAAACTCAGACCTGCTTCTGTATTGGTTCTTTTTCGCCGCCCTCCGCGAGTTAGGAAACCACTTGTGGTGGAGTGAGTTGGAGAGGGTTCTCTCGACCGTCTTTACTCGGGCGCGGGGGATAGAGGCTGTTGAGCTGATCAAGCAGCTGCGGGGTGGAGATGTCGATATTGAATCCATTGCCTTGCCGGTCGAACGAACATCTGGCGCGTTCTACAACTCCCTCAACCAGGTCGTCGTGCATGCGAGTCTCAATCACCTTCTCCTAGGGAAGGCGAACGACGAAGCCTTCTACCGCGACAACCCGGAACGCCATCATTGGATTCTCCAAGACTGGCTACCCATCGTCGACCTCGCGCTGGGTGGCATCGGGCCGGATGAGGATTGCCTTGAACGAAGAACACTTCTCGACCGCCTTCCGTCTCCGCCAGATTTGGGTGGCGACGAGGCGGGGTACTTCGACTATCTCGGCTCTAGCGTGCCGCCGATCCCGACCCAATCAAGTTCAGGCGCGCAGCTCCGTGAGATCGTCTTTGAGGGTGGTACCGTCGCTGTTCTGGCCGAAGGCGTGAACTACGACACCGTCACCCCGACGAGCATCCGCGGTCCGATTTTGTCGTTATGCAAGCTCGCGGCGGGCCAACGAGTCATCCTCTCCGGCGATCTCTTGTTTACGTACATCGTTGTAGATAAGCAGCGGTCGTCGGGCGATGCGGTTGAAGTAACCGTACGGCGCGCAAGGCCGATCACGAATCCTGGACCGATCCAATCTCTCCTTGGGGGCGTAGCTTGAGCGACATCGAAGAGGGCACTCTGGTGAATGAAGGAGCCCTACCACCCGATGACTTCTCGTATGACATCGAGCGCATCGTCGAGATCGCGGATTACGACCTAGAGACGCCTGCCGATCTCGCCGAGCGAGTCTCAACAAGTACTGCGCAACTGCTCCTCGCACCGACCGTCGCGGAGGAGGCAGCAGCTGCGTTGTCTGTAGGACATCTGATCTTGCAAGGGCCGCCTGGCACCGGCAAGAGCAGCCTCGCCCGCGCGCTGTGTCACGCATTCTCCTGCGGGTTTTTGCCCGTGACCGCTCACGAGGATTGGTCGGTGTTCGATGTGATCGGGCGACAAGAACTGCGTGTCGATCCAGAAGGACTTGAAGAGATCATTCCCGTCAACGGGTTCTTCACCGACGCGTCGATTGCGTGCGCCGGCGCAGTCGTAAAGCACTTTGATGATCCCTCCGAACCGCAGGCGGTATGGCTCTTGATTGACGAGCTAAACCGCGCTCACATTGATCGCGCGTTCGGAGAACTGTTCACCGTCCTTGGGTCGGACGAGCCAGTGGAGATCGTTCTCCCGCACCAACGCGACGGGAACCGCGTCATGGTGACGCCTCGCCGGTTCAGGATCATCGCAACGCTCAACAACTTCGATCGCCAGTTCGTCAACGAGCTAAGCGAGGCTCTTCGGCGCCGGTTCACGTTTATCAATGTGGACATACCCGCGAAGAGATCACAGGGGTCCAGTTGGTCCGATCAGCTATCAGAGGAGCTCGCAATCCGCGAGTTTCGCGCCGTTGTCGAACGAGCGGCGGCTCGCGTGCAGCGGCGGATCGTGTCTATGGGTGAGGTGGCCGTGCTATCCGCTGAGCTGGCCAGCGCAGCGACCACCGCGCTCGAGGGGCTGTTTAATCTCGTTGAGCAGGTTCGTTACGCGGAACGCGAATCCAATGTCCCGCATTTGCCGATTGGCACTGCGCAGCTCATCGATACCGCGGAGCTGTTGTTGGCGCGCGCGCGCCAGACAGACGCCGATACGAGCGCCATACCCGATCTGCTCGACTGGGCGGCGGCGATCAAACTCGCGCCCTTATTTGATACAGCGACGGTCAACCACGCGCAGCTGATTCAGTTCGCTGAGTCGCTGCCAGCCCCATTTTCTGGACGGTTTAGCCGAGAACTGCGCCAACTTGTGGCCGCGGGAAGCTATTACGTTGAGTGATAGCCGAGCGAGGCGCTTTCTCCTTGATGCGCTCGACTTGATTGGCACATACCTCCACGGTGAATCGGTCGCGCTGGGCGAGGTGCCAGTCGGGGCATCCGATGAGAGGTCGGACCCTGGGCTCAGCGCCTTCTTGGCGGAGTTAGAAGCGAGGCACGCCATCGCCTGCGGTTCCCGTCTGAGTTCCGTTATCACCGCCATCGAAGCGCATGTCTCGTCCACCACAGTTCACCAGCGGGAAGAAAGCCTGAGCGCGATTAGAGGGCAGCTAGACGTTCCTCGTTATCTCGCTCGCCGGACGCGTAATGTGAGTCTGCCGCGGAGCTATCCCGTGCAGACGCTCAGGCGGATCCCCGAAACACCGGAAAACGCCCTAGCCATTTTGGCGATCGAAGGAGTTACCCGCCAACTTGCGTTTGCGCCTTTCCCCATACGAACCGCCGAGGGAGCGGCGGCCGCGTCGGGATTCGCGTTACTGCGCTCCGGTCTGAGACGGAAGCCTTGGACTGCGGTACGTCGGCGAGATTCTCCGGAGCGTCTCATACGTGAGGTTGAGAGTCGCGTCGCGCGCAGGCAGACAGGAAACGACAACGCGTACCAGGCACTGATCGCTTGGTACGACGAGTGGCTTGTACATCCCTCCCGGTTAGGGGAAAGCGAGGTTGCTCAAGTTGCCGATGGGCTGCTCGCCTTTCCGCCGAGTGAGGCCTTCTGGGAGCGTGTCTTCGAAATCTGGTGTCTGCGCGAGATCGCTGCTGCGCTAGGCCGTCGAGGATTCACTAGCGCCGAGGGCCCTCGATCTTTGCGCGAACGAGGGAAGGGGCCGATTTACGTCATGACATGCGGGTCCGCCGTGGCCGAGATCTGGTTCCAGCGGCAGAAACCGGTTGGCGACCCTCGATGGCGCTATTTGGGAGGCGGCCCCCTGACCGGTATCCCCGACCTAGTGGTAACCATGGAAGAGCGTTCCCCATTGGTTGTCGACGCGAAGTACAGATCGATGAGGACCGACACCCGCTCAGAGGAGACATACAAGATGCTCGGCTATGCAGAAAACTTCCGTGAGACAGCGACGGCGACAGGCTTCGAAGGACTGCTGCTCTTCCCAGGATCAAAAAGTCGAGTCACGGAGCTGACGGGGCCTGAAGATGGCCATCTGTCACTCGTCGCCGTGGAACCGGAAGCAGAACGGGCCGAAGCGGAGGCTGCTCTCGACGGCGTCATTGCCTCCTGGCTTAAGGCATAGCGCTACTACTCCGCCTAGGACGGCCGATAGAACCGCCATCGATGGTTAGTGGCCGCATAGCCAGATTCGAGCCCCTCCTGGCATAAGCGGCAACTCTCGAGCGCGGATACTTCAACGGTGCAGCAGCAGCAGCGCAACGGCAAGCTCCTCTTCTCGCCCTCGGACCTGAATGCGTTTCTCGAATGCGAGCACCTGACCCAGCTTGAGCTCGCGGTTGCGCTGCATGAGCTCGTGCGGCCGGCCGACGAGAATCCCCAGGCCGACCTCGTCAAGCGCAAGGGAGACGAGCACGAGGCGGCTTACCTTGCGCGCTTCATCGCCGAGGGTCGCGACGTCGTCACGATCCCGAACGATTGGGATCTCGACGACGCTGCCCGCGCGACCGAGGAGGCGTTGCGCGCAGGCGCCGACGTCATTTACCAGGCGTGCTTCGTCGACGGCGACTGGCGTGGGTTCGCTGACTTCGTCGAGCGGCAGCCTGACGGCCGCTACGAGGTCGTCGACACGAAGCTCGCGCGCCATTCGAAGCCCACGTATGTGCTGCAGCTCTGCTTCTACTCCGAGCAGGTCGCTCGCATCCAGGGCTCGATGCCCGAGCGGATGTACGTCGTGCTCGGGACGCACGAGCGGGAGAGCCTGCGCGTCGCCGATTTTCTCGCCTACTACCACCGCGTCAGGGAGCGGTTCGTTCGCAAGGTCGCCGCCGGGATCGATGTGTATCCACTGCCAGTCTCGTTCTGCGACCGCTGCGACTTCAAGCAGCGCTGCGAGACGCGTTGGCTCGAGGACGACCACCTGAGCCTCGTCGCGCGGATGCGCGGGGATCAGGTGCGGCGGCTCGAAGCAGCGGGCATTGCGCGGGTCGAGGACTTCGCACGCGCAGCCGACGACGCGCGGCCGCCCGTGATGGCTCCGCGCACGTACGCAACGTTGCGCGACCAGGCTGCGATGCAAGTCGCCGCCCGCGCCAACGGACACGCGTGGAAGGTGCTCGAGCCGGAGCCCTCGCGCGGGTTCGAGCTACTGCCGGAACCAAGCAACGGCGACCTCTTCTTCGACATCGAAGGCGACCCGTTCTGGGAGCCGGGCCGCGGCCTCGAGTACCTCTGGGGGATCGTCGACACTGCGGGGACGTTCCGTCCATTCTGGGCGCACGACCGCGCGCAAGAACGTCGTGCGGTCGAAGGTGTGATCGATCTGATCCGCGAGCACCGTGCGGCGGACCCGACGATGCACGTCTACCACTACGCCGCGTACGAGGTCACCGCCCTGAAGCGGCTGACGTGCGAGTACGGGACGCGCGAGGACGAGCTCGACGACCTGTTGCGCGACGAGGTCTTCGTCGATCTCTACAAGGTCGTCTCGCAGGGGCTGCGCATCTCGCACCCGCGCTACGGGCTCAAGCAGGTCGAGACGTTCTACTTGGCGCGCCACGCCGATTTGCGGGCCGGCGACGACTCGATCGTGATGTACGAGGACTGGCTCGACCGGGGCGACCCACAGATCCTCGACGACATCGCCGCGTACAACGCAGAGGACTGCGTCTCGACACTGGAGCTGCGCGACTGGCTGCTGCCGAAGCGCCCCGGCGCGGCACCGCAGCCCGAGGAGTCCGAACCGCGCGAGCCGCGAGACGGAGCCGTCGAGACGGAGGAACTCCGTCAGGCGCTGCTCGCCGGGCTCCCCGACGACCCGTACGAGGTAGCCGACGCCGATCGGCCACGTTGGCTGCTCGCGCAGCTCCTGCTCTACCACCGGCGGGAGGAGAAGCCGGTCTGGTGGGCGTTCTTCAACAAGATCGGGCGCACGAGCGAAGAGCTTCAGGAGCGCGACTCCGAAGCGATCGGCGGGCTCGAGCAAGCCGGGCCGCCAGTCCCGTCCGCAGACTCACTCGTCTGGCCGTTCACCTTCCCCGCGCAGCAGCATCACCTCGGCCCCGGCAGTGGGGTCTATGACCCAGCGACGGGAGGACCGGCCGGGAAGATCGAGGCGCTCGATGAGGAGGCGGGCACACTCACGTTGCGGCGCGGCCCGTCACTCGAGGAGGTGCTAATTCCCAAGGCGCTGATCCCGGGCGGGCCGTTCGACACGAAGGTCCAGCAGAAAGCGCTGCGCCGCTTCGCCCGGTCAGCGCTCGCTGGCGACGCCACGTACCCAGCGTCGAAGTCGATACTCGTCCGGGAGCCTTTTAACGAGCCGTTGCAGCAGGACGACCTCGACGCCGCGAAGGCGCTCGTCGAAGGCCTCGACGGCCGGCATCTCGTGATCCAGGGCCCGCCGGGTTCCGGCAAGACGTACACCGGCGCGCGGCTGATCGCGCACCTGATCGGGCTCGGCCGGCGCGTCGGCGTGACCTCGACGAGCCACAAGGCAATCCACAACCTGATCGCCGAGGTCGAGAAGACGGGCGTGCAGTTCCGCGGCCTCAAGAAGGGCGACTCGTACGAGACCGCCTCGGTCACGACCTCGGGAAGCCAAGCCCATTTCTCCAACCCGGAAGACGACGTGTTGCTCCTTGCCGGCACGGCGTGGCTCTTCGCGCGCGAAGACATGGAGGGTGTTGTCGACACGCTGTTCGTCGACGAGGCCGGGCAGGTGTCGCTCGCCGACGCGCTCGCGCTCGGAACCAGCGCGAAGAACATCGTGCTGCTCGGTGACCCGCAGCAGCTCGGTCAGGTGTCGCAGGGCATTCATCCCGAGGGTGCGGCGGTGTCCGTGCTCGAGCATCTGCTCGGCGGTGAGGACACGGTGCCACCCGACCGCGGGCTCTTCCTCTCGCGCACGTGGCGGATGCACCCGGACGTCTGTCGCTTCATCTCGGAGACGTCGTACGAGGGACGTCTGCACGCGGTGCCGGAGACGGAACGCCAGCGAATCGACTCAGAGGGCTTGGCGGGGACCGGATTGCGCTGGCTGTCGGTCGAACACGAGGCTAATCGCGGCTCGTCCATCGAGGAGGCGGACCGGATCGCCGCCGAGCTCGAGCTGCTGATCGCCGGCACGTTCACCGACCGCGACGGACGCGAGCGTCGGATCCGTTACGACGATGTGCTGGTCGTCACGCCGTACAACGCGCAGGTGCGTTGCCTGCGCGCGCGACTTGGTCCACATGCGCGGATAGGTACGGTCGACAAGTTCCAGGGACAGGAGGCGGCGGTTGTGTTCTTCTCGATGGCAACCTCGAGTGGCGACGACCTGCCGCGCAACCTGGAGTTTCTGTTCTCGCGCAATCGGTTGAACGTGGCGATCTCGCGCGCACAGGCGCTGGCCGTGCTGGTTGCGAGTCCCAAGCTGCTCGAGATCCGTTGTCGCACGATCGAGCAGATGCGCATGGTGAACGCGCTTTGCCGGTTCGTGGATGACGCGCAGCGTTAGAAGAGGCGATTCCCGCCGTGCGGCCGCGGCACCCGCTCGGGGAAGCGCTTCAGACCGACACCCTCGTGCTCGCCGGTTGCGGGATGCGTCGCGAACTGCGGTAGAAGCTTCTTCAGATAGCCACGACCCTGGCCCGGCCCGCGTTCCGCATTGGCGGTCATCGCGACGACCACGTCAGCGCACTGGAGGCCGATCGAATACTGGCTCGGGCCGAGCAGGAGACACTCGATGATCCTCGGCAGCTGCATGTATGGCGTCCCGTCCTTCGTCAGGTCGGAGAAGAACCGCCGCAGGCGCTGGTCGTTCTCGCGGAAGCGGCTGTCGACGACGATCAGGCCAAAGTCATCCTCGGCGTCGAGCAGGTGGTGGAAGCGCTCCGCGAGAAACATCAGGCCAGTCGCGTACGTGTCTTCCGGCGTACGGAAGAAGTCAGGCTCGCGCTCTTTGCCGAGCTCGATGTCCAGCAGCGTCACGTACGCGGTGAACGGCGCGCGCGCGCGAGCGAGCATCCCGAAGATCGCGTCGGCGACCGCGGGCGGCACCTCACCCTTGCGAATGCCGTGCCACTTGATCTCCTTGTCGAGCGGCCAGTCTTCGTTCGTGAGCGTCGCGTGCCAGGAGCGCCGGAGCTCCGGCCAGTCGGTGTCGCGGATCGCGATGCCACCGAGCGCGAAGAGGCCGCCCTGGTCGATCTGGCCGCTCTCGTCGAGGAAAAGGAGGTACATGCGCGGAGTTTGCTTCATTGGCACCCATGCTTGGCGTTGGGCGGGCAACGATCGCCGTCGTTGCAATCATCCCGTTATGAAGATCCCGCTCGAGATCCAATCTGAATGGGGCGCTTTGTCGAAGACGGACGACCCTGAACTAAACAGCCGGTCAATCGAACTGATTCGTCACTGGCTGGATGGCGCCAGGGACGATCTGGCCCACGTGGACCCCGCAAAGCCTCCGAACGACCCGAAGATGTTCGGACACGGCGCGAGCGACGTGTCGGGCATCACAGATCGCGAATTCGACGGCGTCGATATGGCGACACTCAGATACTGGGCGGAGTGGTGGCAGAAACCAGAGCGCTCGCAGTACGGCCGTGAAGAAGCCGGCAGGGATCCGAAGGAGCAAGTCGAGAAGGTTCGTCGCGAGATCGAGGCGCGCGAGCGGACGTAGTCATTCGGCCGGGGCCAAGATGTCTGTTTAGACGGCCGGTTCGGGCGCCACGAACGGCGGAGCAACGAGCTCCGCCTGAACCGCGAGCTCGATGAGGCGCTGGTCGCGCAGTGAGAGTCGGTTTGGGCGGCGAGCGAGCCAAGCCCGCAGCTCGTCGCCGCGGACGTAGACGACCCGATTCTGTTCAGTTGGTTCAGCTGCGAACTCGCCCCAGACAACCACCAATGCTTGAACCCACAAGCTCAACGAGGTCTGCATCTCAAGCTGTTCCTTGAGATGCGCGGCTGCACTGAGCACCTTGCTCTCGAGGCGTGTGTAGGTGAACGCATCGAGTTCCGCGTCTTTGAGTTGACGGGTGAGGCCGCCTGACTCGAGCGTGATGGAACCCGAGAGATTCTTCGAATCCAGTAGGAATACACCGCCTGGGCCGACAACGATGTGGTCGAGGTTGCCGCGCTTGCCTTGGCGGTCGTGAAATGCGTGCCAACCCAGCGTGACAAGGCCCTTGAGCGCCTTCTCGGTCTGATGCTCGCCGTCCGCGCCACGTTTCCATTTTGCGATGTATTCAGGTGGGTCATCCCAGATCCAAGCCGCGACTCCGGTTGCTGCGCCCGCGAAGTAGGGGCCAAGTAGATGTCCGAAGCGCGGGTAGTACAGCCACGCCAGGATTCCGAGCGAGAATCCGAATCCGACCACTACGGCGAGCGAAGTACGTATTCTGCGCCGCCACGCATGGCGAGCTCGTAGGTAATAGGCCTCCGCGCTCTTTCCCGATTCCAGTTGTTTACGCCAGGGCCGATTCACAGATCCCTCGATCGACAATTGAGAATCAGAACTTGAGGGCGTTGCGCGCTCAGATGCGGCTCCCTGGCTAGCATCGCCGTATGAGGCCCGGGATCGACAGGCGCGCCATGGGAGCGCTCTCCGGTGGGCATCTCGCGGTCGATTTCGCGTCGGGGAGCGTGCCGGCGCTGATCCCGTTCATGACCGACAAGTTCCACCTCGGTTACGCGCTCTCGGCGATGCTCTTGCTCGCGGCGACCGCCTCTTCTTCGCTTGTGCAGCCGCTGTTCGGGCTTCTGTCCGACCGGCGTGGGGCGCTCTGGTTGATCCCAGGTGGAGCGTTGCTCGCGGCGGTCGGCGTCGCGGGGGCCGCTGTCTCGCCCGTGTACCCGCTCGTCTTGCTGCTCGTCTTCGCAGGCGGGCTCGGCGTTGCTGCCTTTCACCCCGAAGGGTCCAAGTTCGCCGCGTACGCGAGCGGTGACAAGCGTGCGACGGGGATGTCCTACTTCAACAGCGGCGGCAACGCGGGCTACGCACTCGGCGCATTCGCGACCGGACAGCTGGTCGTCTGGCTCGGACTCGTCGGCGGGGTCGTGGCGATGATCCCCGTCCTGCTCGCCTCGCTCGGTCTCGCGCGCATGGCGCCGTACTTCTCGAAGCTCCAGTTGCAGACGACGGAGACCGCTTACGTCCGCGGGGACGACCGCCGGCGCGCGATGGCACTCCTCGGCATTGTCATCTCACTGCGCAGCATCGCGTGGTTCACCCTGCTCGCCTTCGTGCCGCTCTGGCTCGTGCACCTCGGCCACTCGAAAGCAGACGGCAACCGCCTCCTCTTCCTGATGCTCCTCGCGGGCGCCGTCGGCACGCTCATCCTCGGCCCTGTCGCCGACCGCATCGGGCTGCGCACGACGCTCTCAATCACCCAGGCGCTCGTGACGCCGCTCGTACTCGTCTTCGTGTACATCGGCGGCATCCCCGGCGCGATCGCGCTGATGTTCGTCGGCATCTGTGTCGTCGGCACCTTCGGCGTGACGATGGTTCTCAGCCAGCTCTACCTGCCGCGGCACGTCGGGATGGCCTCCGGCCTTTCCGTCGGGCTCGCGATGGGCATCGGCGGCGTCGCGGCCGTCATCCTTGGCGCCGTGGCCGACGCCGTCGACTTGAAGACGGCGCTCACGATCTGCGCGTTCGCGCCCGCGCTCGGCGTCGTCATCTGTCTGCGCTTGCCCGCACCCGCCACGCGCGGCACGAAAGCGGCGCGACCCTCACGAGCTGTCGCGCCGCTCGCCGACTGATCCGCCGCTCAGCTCGGGACGTAGTCGAAGGTGCTCGGGTTCGGGCCATCGCGTCCCGCTTCGCCCTGGTCGAGCGCGTCGATCTTCTCGGCGTCGCCGGGCGCGAGCTCGAAGTCGAACAACTGGAAGTTCTCCTTGATCCGCGCCGGCGTGGTCGACTTGGGGAAGACGATGTTGCCGCGCTCGATGTGCCAGCGCAGGACGACCTGCGCCACTGACTTGCCGAGTCTTTCCGCAATCGCCGTCAGCGCCGGGTCGTCCATGACCTTGCCCTGCGCGATCGGCGCCCACGCTTCCGTGGCGATCCCGTGCGCCCGGTCGTAGGCGTCGACTTCGCTGTTCTGGAAGTAGGGATGAAGCTCGATCTGGTTGACCGCCGGCACCACGTCGGTCTCAGCTGCGAGGCGTTGCAGATGCGCGACCTGGAAGTTCGAGACGCCGATCGAACGCGCGCGACCGTCTGCCTGGAACTCCTCGAGCGTCTTCCACGTCGAGACGAAGTCTCCGTCGTAGAGCGTAGGCAGGGGCCAATGAATCAGGAACAGATCGACATAGTCGGACCCGAGCTCGGTCAGCGACTTCGCGAACGCCTTGCGAGCCACGTCCGGCTCATGGAAGCCGTTGTTGAGCTTGCTCGTGATGAAGACGTCGGCCCGGTCGATGCCCGACGCGCTGACCGCGTCGCCGACGCCTTTCTCGTTGCCGTACATCTCCGCGGTGTCGATATGCCGATACCCCGTCTCCAGGGCGACGGCGACTGCCCGTTCCGTCTCGTTCGGAGGGATCTGGAAGACGCCGAAGCCGAGTTGCGGAATTGGACGGCCGTCGTTCAGCTCGATCGTCGGCACGGCACCGGGGAGAGAAGTGGTCATGTTGTCGCCTTCCATGCGTCGGTACGGACTGTGCCGCACGTTATCGAGTTGCGACCTACGATCCCGGGGGTGACGACGGCGCGGCTGAGGGTTACACGGACGCAGATCCTTGCGTTTCGACGGCGCGTCGGAGCGCTGGATCAGCGACTCCCGGCGGGACGGCGCTCGCTGCGGCGTGCGGCGTGGGCCGGCCTCCAGGACAGCATGCCCCGTGCCGCGCTCCTGTCCATCCACGCCCGCGTGGAAGGCGCCGGGCCGACCGCGTGGGATCACCCCTCCTTCGTGCAAGTGTGGGGCCCGAGGTACCAGCTCTACGTCGTCGCCGTCCCCGACCTCGCCGTGTTCACGCTCGGCAGGCTCCCCGACGCCGGCAAGACCCGACAGAAGGCGGAGGACCTGGCCGAACGCCTGCACGTCTTTCTCGGCGGAGACCGAATGAGGTACGACGACGCTGGGCAGGCGCTGGGCGTGCACGGGAACACGCTCCGCTATGCCGCCTTGACGGGCAGGCTCGCGATCCGGTGGGAGGGCGCCCGGCGTCCCACTGTGTGGACCGTTCCTCCGCCGGAGATCGCTCCCGCGGAGGCCACCCTTGAGCTGGCGCGCCGGTACCTGCACATCTTCGGCCCGGCAGGCCCGGAGGCGTTTGGCAAGTGGGCGGGCATCGGCGTCCAGACGGCCGCTCGCGCGTTCGACGATCTCGGCACGGAGCTGGTCCCGGTGCTGACGCCGTCGGGCGACGCGTGGATGCTCGCCCGCGATGAGCCCACGATCCGCGAGGCTCCGGCGCCTGCGGCCGCTGCGCGACTGCTACCGAGCGGGGATGCCTACACGTTGCGGGCGACGAGCGAGGATCGTGCGCTCCTGGTGCCGGACGTCGGCCAACGTCGCGAACTGTGGACGCCGCGTGTGTGGCCCGGCGCGCTCCTCGTGGCAGGGGAGATCGTCGGCACGTGGCGCCGCGCCGAGCGGAAGGTGACGATCCAAGCCTGGCGGCGGCTCTCCCGCTCGGCCCGTGAGGCAGTCGTCGCGGAGGCCGAATCGTTGCCGCTGCCCGACGCCGGTGGGCGGATCGTCGTCCACTGGAACTGACAAGCGTCAGGTCGTGGTGACCTTCGCGGCCGCCGCGAGGTCGCGCGCAGTCCCCGACGGCTCATGCTCGACGCCGGCGGCGGCGTACGCGTCGTCCTCGTCCAGCGTCTCGTGCTCGAGCAGTGCCTGCGCGAGCTTGTCGAGTTGAGGGCGCTTGTCGGTCAGCAGCGCGACGACCTCCTTGTGCGCGGCCTCGACGATTCGGCGCACCTCTTCGTCGATGATCTCCTGTGTGCGCGGCGAGCTCTCCGCTGCGCCGGGGAGCAGCGGGCCGGTGCCTTCGGCGGGGAGCACTGCGAGCGGGCCGATCTTGTCGCTCATTCCCCAGCGGCCGACCATCTGGCGGGCGATGCCGGTCAGCTGCTGGATGTCCGACTCGGCGCCGGTGCTTGGCTCGCCGTAGATGATCTCCTCGGCCGCGCGGCCGCCGAGGGCGACCTTGATCTTCGCCAGCAGCTCCGGCCGCTCGTAGTTGAAGCGGTCGGCGTCGGGGGCCGAGAAGGTGACGCCGAGCGACACGCCGCGGGGGATGATCGAGATCTTGCGCACCGGGTCTGCGCCCGGGGTGAGCATGCCGACGAGCGCGTGGCCTCCCTCGTGGTAGGCGGTGCGGCGCTTGTCCTCCGGGCTCATCAGCACCTGCCGCTCGGCGCCGAGCACGATCTTCTCGAGCGCGTCGGTGAAGTCGGCCTCGCTCACCTGGTCGTGATTGCGGCGCGCTGCGAGCAGCGCCGCCTCGTTGACGAGGTTCGCGAGATCGGCGCCGACCATGCCGGGGGTCGTCGCCGCGATCCGGCCGAGGTCGACGTCAGGCGCGAGCGGCACCTTGCGGGTGTGCACCTCGAGAATCTTCTCCCGGCCGTTCCGGTCCGGCGGCTGCACGGCGATGCGGCGGTCGAAGCGGCCGGGCCGCAGGAGCGCGGCGTCGAGCACGTCGGGACGGTTGGTCGCGCCGATCACGATCACCTTCGTCGCCGACTCGAAGCCGTCCATCTCCGTCAGGATCTGATTCAGCGTCTGCTCGCGCTCGTCGTTGCCGCCGCTGAAGCCGGCGACGCCCGAGGTGCGCGAGCGCCCGATCGCGTCGAGCTCGTCGATGAAGACGATCGCGGGCGCCGCTTCCTTCGCCTGCGCGAACAGGTCGCGCACGCGCGAGGCGCCGACGCCGACGATCGCCTCGACGAACTCCGACGCCGCCATCGAGAAGAACGGCACGTTCGCCTCGCCCGCGACCGCGCGGGCGAGCAGGGTCTTGCCGGTGCCGGGCGGCCCGCTCAGCAGGACACCGTGCGGGATGCGACCGCCGAGCTTCTGGTAACGCTCGGGGTTGCGCAGGAAGTCGACGACCTCCGCCAGCTCCGCCTTCGCCTCCTCGATTCCGGCAACGTCGGCGAACGTGACCCGGTCGCCTGACGGCTCGTAGCGACGGGCGCGCGAGCGGCCGAACGCGCCGAGCATTCCTTGCACGTTGCCCGCGCGTCGCATCAGCCAGAAGAGGAGCCCGACGAAGAGGATCGTCGGGCCGAAGCCGACGAGCAGGTTCTCCCACCACGGCAAGCCGGTCGTGATCGGCTGCGCGTTGACGACGACCTTCTTCTTCTGCAGCAGCTGCGACAGCGAGTTCGTGTCGGCGAACGAGGGGATCTCCGTCGAGAACAGCTTCGTCTTCTTCGAGCCGGCGTAGCTCTCCGCCTTGGTAAACGTTCCCTGGACCGCCGTGCCCTTGGTCGTGATCGACGTCACGTGGCCGTCGGTGACCTCCTGCAGGAAGAAGGGGCTGTAGGGAACCCGGATGCGCGTCGCCGGTTGCGTCGCCCGGCTCGCCGTCCAGTAGTTGATCGCGAGCAGCACCGCGAAGAACGCAAGCCAGCGCCACCCCGGAGGACGAAAGCGCGGCGGCTTGGCGGGGGTGGAAGGCGGCGGTGGCGGTGGCGTGCTCGTAGAGAGACCATGCCAGACGGGCACCGGGCTGCGCCGACGGCGGTTCCCCACCTTGCGTTTCGCCAGCGCGTTGTCGAAGATCGACTCAACCGAGCATGGGGGTGGGCGATGCCGTTTTCCTGGGTGCGGATCTCGAGCGGGACGAGTCCCAAGGTCCGAGAGTGCACGGGCAGCGATCCGTCGAAACGGAAGTTCGAGGAATGTGTCCGCTCGATCGTGGCCGAAGACGGGGGGCGCGTCGAGGAGATCTGGTTCGAGCAGAACGGGAGGTACGCCCGCGTGCGCTTCTACTGGGAAACGCAGGAGCAAAAGGCGCGCATCCTCTTCGACCTCGAAGGCGATGAGGTGATCGACCTGCTCACGCCGCAGGAAGTCGACGACCTGACGAGGAGCGGCCCGTCGGCAACCTGACGAGCGGCGGCGGCCGATACCCGACATGACGGGTCTGCCCTCCGGAACCGTCACACTCCTCTTCACCGACATCGAAGGGTCGACGCAGCTCGCGCGGAAGCTCGGGCCCCGCTACCACGACCTGCTCGCCGCGCACCGGCGTCTGTTGCGCGACACGATCGTGTCGCACGGGGGCGCTGAGGTCGACACGCAGGGCGATGCGTTCTTCGCCGTCTTCCAAGGAGCACACGGCGGCGTCGCCGCGGCCGCTGACCTGCAGCGTTCGTTGGCCAAGGAGGCAACCGCGGACGCCGTGCGCGTGCGGATCGGGATCCACACGGGCGAGCCCGCGCTCTCCGCCGACGGCTACTACGTCGGTGTCGACCTCACGCGTGCCGCACGAGTTTGTGCGGCGGCCCACGGCGAGCAGGTACTGCTGTCGCGCGTCACGCGCGACCTCGTGCTCGACGCTTTCGAGACCCGTGACCTCGGCGAGCATCTGCTCAAGGACATCGACGAGCCCGAACGCCTCTATCAGCTGCTCGGCCCCGGCCTGAGGAGCACGTTCCCGCCACCGAGAGCGCACGTGCCCGGCAACCTGCCGCGGATCCGCTCGCTGTTCGTCGGACGCGATCGCGAGCTCGAGGAGATCGGCCGCCTGCTCAGGGGCGGTGGGCAGATGGTGACGCTGACCGGGAGCGGCGGCGTCGGCAAGACGCGGCTCGCGCTCGAGAGCGCCGGCTTCCTCCGCGACTCGTTTCGCGACGGGACGTTCTTCATCGGCCTCGCCTCCACGGTGACCGAAGCCGGCGTTGCTTCCGCGATCGGCGGGGCGCTCGACATCGACGAGCAGGCTGGAGAACCGCTGCTGGAAACGCTCGCCGGCCGCCTTCGCGACAGCGAGGCCCTGCTCGTGCTCGACAACTTCGAGTCGGCCGTGAGTGCGGCGCCGTTCGTCTCCGAGCTCGTCGGGCGCTGCCCGAAGCTGAAGGTGCTCTCGACGAGCCGCGAGCGCCTGCATCTGCGCGACGAGCGGGAGTTCCGGCTGAAGCCGCTCCCGGCGCGCGCCGCGGAAGAGCTGTTCGCCGACCGGGCCGCGGCGTCACGCTCGGAGGCCGCGCTCGATCCTGGCCAACGCGGTGTCGTCACGGAGATCTGCCGCCGGCTCGAGGGCCTGCCGCTCGCGCTCGAGCTCGCCGCCGCGCGTGCCCGCGTGCTGCCGCTGTCCTCGATCCTGGAACGGCTCGAGCATCGCCTCGGGTTCCTGACCGGCGGCGCGCGCGATCTCCCGGCTCGACACCAAACGCTCGCGGCGACGATCGAGTGGAGTTACCTCCTGCTGACAGACGAGGAGCGCGCGATGCTCGCGGCACTTGCGATCTTTGTCGGCGGTGCATCGCTCGAGGCGGCGGAGCGCGTCGCGTCCCCTTCCGCCGGCGCACTCGAGGTGCTGACCTCGCTCTGCGACAAGAGCCTTCTCGTCGCCCGCACGGCCGACGACGGCGCGCCCCGATTCACGATGCTCGAGACGATCCGCGAGTACGTCCTCGAGCAGCTGCGCGAGGCAGGTCGCGAGGCCGAGCTGCGCCGACTGCACGCCGACTATCTGCTCGAGCTGGCGGCGCGCGCCGAGCCCGAGCTCCAGGGAGCCGACCAGGCCGCCTGGCTGCAACGGCTCGCGCTCGAACACGAGAACCTTCGTGCCGCTCTCACGTGGGAGGCCGACGTGGGCGAGGACGCGATGTTGCTTCGGCTCGCGAGCGCGCTCTGGCGCTTCTGGTTCATCCGCGGACACTTGACCGAGGGACGCGCCTGGCTCACGCGCGCGGTCGAGCGCCGGGAAGGTGCCGAGCCTGCTGCGCTTGCCGGGGCGCTCTTCGGCGCCTCGACCCTTGCCGCTGTCGCCGGTGACCTCGAGGCGGCGCGCTCGTTCGCGGCCGACCGGCTCGCGGTGTGCCGGTCGACGGGCGTCGAGGCAGACATCGCGAGCGCCCTCTCGACCCTCGCGAACGTGACCGCCGCGGCGGGCGATACCACCGCTGCCGCGGAGCTCTACGAACAGGCCGCGACGCACGCACGGCGTGCGGGCGCACGTCCCGTCCTTGCGAGCGTGATGAGCAATCTCGGTTACCTCTCACTGCTCGAGGGCGATGCCTCTGCGGCTCTGGAGACGAGCCGTGAGGCTGCGGCACTCTTCGAGGAGTTGCAGGTCGACGACCAGTCGGCGGGCTCATGGTTGAACGTCGCCGCTGCCTGCCTCCTCTTGCAGCGCGCGGACGACGCAGGCGACGCGCTCATCCGCAGCCTCACCCGCTACGCCGAGCTCGAGCACGCGGACGGCATCTCCTATTGCCTCGATGCCGCCGCCGCGCTCGCGCTCGCGCGGGACGATCCGCGAACCGCCGGCGTGCTCAGCGGTGCGGCGGAGTCTGCACGGTCACGCACGCAGGGATTGCCGCCGCCGGTCGAGGGCAGGCTGCGAGACCAGACGCTCGCCGGGATCGCTTCGGCTCTCGGCGCCACACGCACGGCCGCGCTCCGTGGGTCGGGCTCCGGTCTCACCCTGGCGGCCGCTGTCGCGATCGCCGACTCGGTTGCACGCGGAAGGTCACGCGAGTTGTAGTCCCCGATTTCCGTCTCGCGGTCTGACCGTCTACTCGGCGTCCGGCTCGTCCTCTTCTTCCTCGTACTGCGGCGGCGCCTCGCCTTTGCTTGCGACAACTCTCGGGTAGGACTCTTCGTCGGCCGGGCCCGTCGCGAGCACGGTCAGGAGCACGGACCAGCAGTCGCCGAAGTCGAAGACGTAGGCGATCGTCGCGCCGGGAAGCAGTTCGAGGTCCGCGAGCTTCACGTCGGCACTTTTCTGACCCGGCTCGAGTTCGAACGGAGCCGAGTACTCGGACTCGGCGCTTCCCCAGAACTCGCCGTCAAGCCAGAACGAGTAGAGGTGATCGTCGCCCCAGCCGAACGCGTCTTGCAGAACCCGGTGAAGATCGATGAGCGTCTGGTCGCTCCGGACTGCAACGTCGCGCTCGACGCCTCGGAAGCCCTCGAGACTTGCTCGGAAGCTGACCGCGTCGCGCGCCATCGGCACGACAATACCCCGGCGCGCGAATTGTCACATCTGACTGTCCAAAACAGCCGATGACAGCGGCCACGCGGCGTGCTTCGATCGTGGAATGGACGGTGCAGACCTCGATCTCCTGCTCGACGACTTCGTCTTCGAGCCAAACGCATGGGACCTCGCGACCGACATGTGGATCGGAGTCGATCCCGAGACAGATCGGCCGGCGCTCGACGAGCTGGCCGACGCGATGCTCGTCTGGGCCCAGGGGCGCGAGCTCGAGCGGCTGACCGACGAAGCGATCGAACGCCTGTGGGAAGGCGAGCTCGAAGGCATGATCAGGGATGGCCTCGTGCGCCTCGCGGGGCAGGACGGTTGGGAACGGGGCGCCGCGGCGGCGCTCGCAGAGTTCGATCGCGACCCACCTCGTTCCGAGGTCGCGCGGGAGGTGGTGCGGCATCTGGCGATGCAACTCGGGAGCGCCGACCATCCGGTGTTCTTCTGCCTCTGCTGTGTCGAAGAGGCGGTCGTCCGTGCAGAGCCGGCCGAGCGGCGCGCACACGCGGTTCGGGTCGCGATCGTCGCAACCCGAAATGCCGGGGTTCCGACCGCCGAGATCCAGGAGGCACTCGCGGGTGCGGCTGCCTGTCCGCCGGCGGAGCGACTCGGAACGGTCGAGCGACGCAGAGCACTTCGCACCCGTCTCGGGCGACTGGGCGAGCTCGCGACCGAATCGATGCCCGATCTCGCGGTTCAGTTGAAGGCGCTCGCCGCCGAGGGACTGCCGGAACGGGCAGTGGATGACGACGTGTGGCAGGAGGCGTGCGTACACCTTCTGGCCGAGGTGGGGAGGCCCGAATTGAACTGAGCGCGTATGACAAACGTGATACGTTCTGAGGCGATGGCCGAGAAGGCGATTTCCGTCCGGCTCGACGCCGAGGCTCAGCGTGCCCTCGAGATTCTGGTCCGTGACGGAACCTCACAATCCGAGGCGATCCGGTCCGCTCTGCTCGCGGCGTCGCGCGCGGCACGCTACGAGCGGATGGCGGCGGATGCGAAGCGGCTCGCGAACGACCCTCAAGACCGTGCGCTCATCGCGGAGATCCGCGACTTCTTTGACGAGCCCTAACGTCCGCCGCGGCGAAGTAGTGAGCCTCCGCGCGTCGCGCGGGGCGAGTGGTCACGAACAGAAGGGGACGAGACCGGCCGTCGTCGTGCAGTCGGATAGCGCTTGGTGGCTTCGAACTGTTGTCGTCGTCCCGACCTCGACGAGCGCTCAGCCGGCGGAGTACCGCCCCGAAATCACGGTCCGTGGGCGTGTGACGCGGGCCCTTCTCGATCAGATGACGAGCGTAGACCGGGAGCGTCTCGGGCGTTCGGGCGGGCACCTTGCCGCGGCCGATCTGCGCGAGGTGGACGAAGCCTTGAGGCTCCTTCTCGGCCTGCTCTGAGCGGTTTGGGGTGCCCTCCGGAAGCGGGCGTACTATGACCCCTCCGCGATGGCCCAGTCAGATTTCGTCCACCTCCACGTCCACTCCGAGTACTCGATCCTCGACGGGGCGTGCCGGATTCCCGACCTCGTCTCGCGGGCTACGGAGCTCGAAATGCCGGCGGTCAGCCTCACCGACCACGGCTCCATGGCTGGGGCTGTGCAGCTCTGGCAGAAGACCCGCAACACGGGCGTCAAGCCCGTCATCGGCTGCGAGGTCTACGTCGCGAACGACCGCAAGGCGCACGAGAAGGGCAACGCGCACCTCACATTGCTCGCGGCCGACAATGTCGGCTACGGGAATCTGATCAAGCTCTCCTCGCTCGGCTATCTCGAGGGCTACTACTACAAGCCGCGCGTCGACTGGGAGCTTCTCGAGAGCCACTCCTCGGGGCTGATCGCGCTCTCGGGCTGCCTGAGCGGAAGAGTCTGCAAGGCGCTCGAAGAGAACCGCGTCAGCGACGCGAGCGCCGAGCTCGACCGCCTGAGCAGCGTGTTCGGCAAGGACAACGTCTACGTCGAGCTGCAGAACGCGCACCTCGACGTGCAGGCGCGGCTCCTGCCGCAGCTCGCGCAACTCGCGACGGCCGCAAGCATCCCAACGGTTGCGACCGGCGACGTGCACTACCTGCGCGACACCGACGCGCGCGCACACGAAGCGCTGCTCTGCATCCAGTCCGGCGACTCGCTCAAGAACCCGAACCACTGGAAGTTCGAGACCGACCACTTCTACTTCAAGTCGCCGGCCGAGATGGCGCTCGACTTCCCGAACGACGCGGAGGCGATGCGGCGCACCCTCGAGGTCGCCGAGCGCTGCAACGTCGAGATCGACCTCAGCCAGATCCACCTGCCGCGCTTCGACGTGCCGGAAGGCCGCGACTCGTTCGACTATCTCGTCGAGCAGTGCGAGCGGGGGCTCGAGAAGCGCTACGACAAGATCACCTCCGAGCTTCAGGAGCGCCTCAAGTACGAGCTGAAGACGATCAAGGAGATAGGCTTCACCGACTACTTCCTGATCGTCTGGGACTTCATCCGTTTCGCGAAGACGAACGGCGTCTCCGTCGGCCCCGGGCGCGGCTCGTCCGCCGGCTCGCTCGTCGCGTACACGCTCGCGATCACCGACATCGACCCGATCCGCTACGACCTGATGTTCGAGCGCTTCCTCAACCCCGGCCGCAAGTCGATGCCCGACATCGACATCGACTTCGCCGTCGAAGGCCGCGAGCGTGTCATCAACTACGTGCGCGAGAAGTACGGCAACGACCGCGTCGCGCAGATCATCACGTTCTCGACCATGGCCGCGCGCGCCGCGGTGCGCGACGCAGGTCGTGTGCTCGAGGTTCCCTACGGCGTCGTCGACAAGATCGCGAAGCTGATCCCGGAAGGTCCCGGCCAGACGCTCGACGACTGCCTGAAGCCGGGCGGCGAGCTCCGGAAGATGGTCGACTCCGATCCGATCGCACGCGAGATCATCGACCTTGCGCAGCCGCTCGAAGGACTGACGCGCGCCGACTCGATCCACGCCGCCGGCGTCGTGATCGGGGCTGAGCCGCTGATCAACGTCGTGCCGTTGCAGCAGAAGGGCGCCGACCAGGAGCTCGTGACGCAGTTCTCGATGAAGGACATCGAAGCGCTCGGACTGCTGAAGATGGACTTCCTCGGCCTGCGCAACCTCGACGTGATCGACAAGGCGTGCAAGCTCGTCGGCGACCTCGACATCTCGAAGATCCCGTTGGACGACAAGAAGACCTACGCGATGCTCGCGAAGGGCGACGCGGCCGGCGTCTTCCAGTTCGAGTCGTCGGGCATGCGTGAGTCGCTGCGCCAAGTGAAGCCCACCGTGTTCGAGGACCTGATCGCCCTCGTCGCGCTCTACCGGCCGGGCCCGATGAGCTACATCCCGACCTACGGCAAGCGCAAGGCAGGCCAGGAAGGCGTGACCTACGTCGACAGGCGGCTGGAGCCGATCCTGCGCGAGACGCACGGAATTTGCGTGTACCAGGAGCAATACATGCGCATCGCGCGTGAGCTCGCCGGCTTCTCGATCACCGAGGCGGACGACCTGCGCAAGGCGATCGGCAAGAAGATCCGCGCGCTGATGGACTCGCTCAAGGACCGATTCATGGAGGGCACCGCCGAGCATGGGGTCACGCCCGGCGCCGCCAAGCAGCTGTGGGAAGACGTCGAGAAGGCCGCCGACTACTCCTTCCCCAAGGCGCACGCCGCGTGTTACGCACTGATCGCGTATCAGACCGCGTGGTTGCGCCGGCACCATCCGTGCGAGTACATGGCGGCGCTGATCAGCTCGGTGATGTCGACGAAGGACCGCGTGCCGATCTACGTCAACGCGTGCCACGAGCTCGGCATCGAGGTGCTCCCGCCCGACGTGAACGAATCGATGACCGACTTTGCCGTCGTCGGTGGCAAGATCCGCTTCGGGCTCAACGCCGTGAAGGGCGTGGGGGAGGGCGCGGCGAACGCGATCATTGCCGAGCGCGCGAACGGCCCCTACGAATCGATCTGGGACCTCGCCGAGCGCGTCGACCAGTCCGCCTCGAACAAGCGCGTGCTCGAAGCGCTCGTCAAGTGCGGTGCGCTACCGGGCTCGCGCATGGGGATGCTGCAGGTGCTCGAGCAGGCCGTCGGCTGGGGACAGAAGCAGCAGGCCGACCGGCTCGCCGGCCAAGGGTCGATCTTCGACCTCGGCCCAGTGGAGGACGAGAAGCCGAAGCACCACCCGCCGGTTCCGTCAGATGAGTTCGAGAAGAACGATCTGCTGAAGATGGAGAAGGAGGTGCTCGGCCTCTACGTCAGCGAGCATCCACTGCAGGGCATCCGTGACCAGCTGCGCCGCAAGGCCGACTGCACGGTCGGCGAGCTCGAGCGCCGACGTGACGGCGAGGTGATCACGATCGGCGGCATCGTCTCATCGCTGCGCCACATGACGACGAAGCGCGGCGACGCGATGGTGTTCCTGCGCATCGAGGACGTCACCGGCGGCATCGAAACAGTCGTCTTCAACACGATCTACGACAAGGCGCGCGAGCTGTGCGTCACCGACCGCATCCTGATCGTGAAGGGACGCATCGACCGCAAGGAAGGCGAGACGAAGCTCGTCGCGCTCGAGCTCGCCGCGTTCGAAGCGGTGCCGGAGAAGGGTGAGGTACGGCTGAAGATCGATGCGACGAGGGCCGCCGCCGGCACGATTCGCGAGCTCAGGCGGCTGATCGAGGACTTCCCGGGCGAATCGTTGGTCTACGCCGACCTGAAGATGTCTGACGGGCAGAAGGTCCTCGCGTTCGGACCGAACTACAAGGTCGCGCCCGCACCGGACTTCTACGCCGAGGTGAAGATGCTGCTCGGCGAATCCGCTATCGGGTAACAATCCTGGATTGCGCGTCTACTAACGGCGCCGCAAGTGACCGGTCGCCGGGCAATAGAAGCCGTAGCGCAGGTACTCCCTGTTCCTGACCTTGCAGAACTCGCCCGCGCGCAGGCACTTGTCGCCCCACGAGAGGTGAGCGAGGACGTAGCTCGCGCTGCAGGTCTTCGTCGCCGCGAGGGGAGCGGGGGCGGCAGACGCCGACGCCAGCGACCCCGCCCCGGCTACCGTGGTGAGAAGCGCGCAGAGAAGAGCAAGGCGCCGACGCATCACGTCGGAACTTACTGCGAAGTGGCACGTCCGTATAGGACCGTAGCGTCCGACGTTCGGATTTCGTTAAATGTGAAGATCCCCCAGCATGGGGAGAGATGGTTCGCGCGTTTTACCGAACACATGGCCAGGGAGATCACCACTTAGATGCCGACCACCGAGACACCCGTCCGCCTCACCGAGCAAGAGCTCGTGGAGCAGTGGCGCGCGGAAGAGCTCGAGCGGGCCGGCTATCCGCCGCTGGCCGCGGTCGAGATCGCAGCCCGCGCCGACGTCGACCTGCACCGCGCGGCCGAGCTGATCAAGAACGGCTGTACGCCCGAGCTCGCGCTGCAGATCCTGCTCTAGAGGGCTGAAACTCTCGAATCTGGTTCGGCCTGCATGTCGGCGGCGGGGGCAAAGCGCCGCGCGCCGCCGAATCAGGTTCGGATGAGGTCCGGCCGAACCTGATTCGCGCCGTTAAGGGCTGCGGCCCGTCGCTTGACGCAGCGCGCGCGAACCAGGTTCGAGAGTTTCTGGCCGTCGCGCGCGAGCTTAGGAACCAGGCTCGGTTGCGAGTTCGATAGGTTCGCGTCGTGCTGCTCCTCTTCATTCCCTCGCCGCACACCGGCGTCGTTCACGTCGGGCCGCTGCAGCTGCATATGTACGGGCTCACGCTGCTCGTCGCGATCCTCGCGTGCATCTGGCTGACCGGGCGCCGCTGGACGGCCATGGGCGGCGACTGGGACCTCGTCACTCGCGTCGCCGTTTGGGGCGTGTGCTTCGGCGTGCTCGGCGCGCGGCTCTACCACGACGCCACCTCCTGGAGCGAAGTTCCGACCCCGAAGTGGCAGGGGATGTGGGAGGTCTGGAAGGGCGGTCTCGGGATCTGGGGCGGGATCCTCTTCGGCACGATCGCGGGCGCCGTCGTCATCCGCCGCTCGGGAGCCAGCGTCCCGAAGTTCCTCGATGCGGCCGCGCCCGGCCTGTTGCTCGCGCAGGGCATCGGCCGCATCGGCAACTGGTGGAACCAGGAGCTCTACGGCAAGCCGACCAAGCTTCCCTGGGGGCTCGAGATCTCCGCCGACCACCGGCTGCCTGCGTACATCCTCGACAAGACCTTCCAGCCGACCTTCCTCTACGAGCTGATCTGGGATCTCGTCGGCGTGCTCGTCCTGCTCTGGATCGCGCGTCGGTTCACGATCCGGCCGCCGGGGCTCTTCGCGCTCTACGTCGCCTGGTACTGCTTCGGGCGCTTCTTCGAGGAGCTTTTGCGCGTCGATCCGGCCCACCACATCGCCGGGCTGCGGCTGAACGCCTGGGTCGCGGCGATCCTCTTCGTGGCCTCCGTCGTCTACTTCGTCTGGCATCAGCGACGTGCAAACGGGCCGGGCGTGCGAGAGCCGCGGCGCGCGCCGCCGAAGGGCCCGGCGATGGCGATCCCGAAGGGCCGCCGCGTCCGGTAGCGCCAGTACCTTGTTGTGGTGACGCCGGTAGCCGTCCGTGAGCTGGAGCTGGACCTCGACGCGTTCGAGGGTCCCTTCGATCTGCTGCTGTCGCTCGTCCTCCGCGAGGAGCTCCCGCTGCGGGAGGTCGACCTCGCCGAGATCGTGATCTCGTTCATCGAGCACCTGCACGCAAAGGGCGAGCTCGACCTGGACGCCTGCGGCGAGTTCCTGATCCTGATCTCCGCGCTGCTCGAGCTGAAGGCACGCGCGATGTTCCCCGAGGAAGAGGCTGAGCTCGCCGAGCTCGAGCCCGAGGAGGCCGCCGAAGAGCTCGCCCGGCGGCTCGCCGAGTACCGGCGCGCGAAGGAAGCCGCCAACTGGCTGCGCGGCCGGCTGGATGAGCGCCGCGATTACTTCTTCCGGCTTGGGCCCGCGCCGCTCGCGCCGAAGATCGAGCGCAAGCTTGCGCCGCAGTCACCGCTCAAGCTCGTCGAAGCCCTGCGCGGGTTGGCCGTCGAGCCGCCCGAGCCCTCGGTCTCACACATGGCGCTGCGCTTCCCGCCGACCTCGCAGTTCCTCGACCGTTGGCGCGCCCTGCTGCGCCGTCGCACCCGCTTCGACTTCGACCAGGAGGTGGCCGGCCTCTCGCGCGTGGAGATCGCCGTCGCCTTCCTGGCACTGCTCGAGCTGCGCAAGCAGAACGAGATCGCGATCGCCCAGGCCGGGCCCTTCGCGCCGATAAGGATTTCCCGTGCCGATGCTGAAAGGAGTCTCTCATGGAGCAGTACAGGAACGCCGCCAGCCCGCTCCGCCTGATCACGCTAGAGGTCACGCCCGCTACCGAGCTGGCCAAAACCGTCGAGGCTCTGCTCGTCGTGGCCTCGCAGCCGCTGCCGGTGGAAGACCTGGCGGCCGCAGCCGAGGTCGACGTCCTCCACATCGGGGAGGCGCTGGAGATCCTGTCCGAGCGCTACTCCGAGGAATCGAGCGGGATCGTGCTCGAGCTCGTCGCCGGCGGCTGGGCCTTCCGCGCCTCGGCCGCCGCGTCCGAGGCGTGCGCGCGACTGTTCGAGAAGCCGGTCGAGAAGGGCCTGTCTCAAGCTGCACTCGAGACGTTGGCGATCGTCGCCTACCTCGGCCCGATGACGCGCCCCGAGGTGGCACGCATTCGCGGCGTCAACGTGGACGGCGTGATCGCCGGCCTCGTCGAGCGCGGCCTGATCGCCGAAGGCGGGCGCGAGAATGAGTTCGGTGCGATCCGCTACCGCACGACGCCACTCTTCGAGCGCATCTTCGGGCTCGAGTCACTCGCGTCACTGCCGCGCGCCGACGATCTCGGCGCCGATGTGACCGAGATCCGCGAGCGGCTCGAAGCGGTCGCCGAGAAGCGCCCCGCGTAAACACGGTCGAAACTCGTGAACCTGGTTCGGCCTGCTCGTCGTCGGCAGGGAGGGAGTGCCGGGCGCCGCCGAATCAGGTTCAGATCCGGGCCCGCGAGGCGCCCGGCCGGGCGCCTCGCGGTGCCGGCTCAAGCCGGCGGGATGTTCTGGTTCAGCCGGAAGAGGTTCGTCGGGTCATACGTGCTCTTCAGCTTGCGGAGGCGCGTCAGCTTGTCGCCGTAGCTGTCCGCGATGTCGGCGTTGCTGATCTCGGTGACGAAGTTCAACGCCATGCCGGGGATGATGTGCGGCTCGAAGGCCGTCGTCGTCTCCCTGACCCAGGCGATGTTCTCCTCGTCGGCGTCGCCTTCCCACATGCCGTTCAGGTGCACGTTGAACGGCGCGTTGCGACCGCTCAACGCCGTGTCGTTCTCGCCGACGCGCGAGATGGCGCCGCCGCTGTTGAGTAGGACGAACGCGGTGAACGGTGACGGAATCGCCGCCGCCCGCTCGATGAACAGGTCGATCGCGGTCTCGTCGAAGTCGCCCGTGTTGAATGCCCGCCAGTAGTTCCGGCGTCCGTAGGGATTCCCCGGGTCGAGCAGTCCTTGCACCACCAGGTACGGCATCGGCTGCCAGAGGTCGACCAGCGGCTTCAGGTCGCGGAGCGGCTTCAGCAGCCGTTCGCCCTCCTCGAGGTCACCCGCGAACTGACCCGCGACCGCAATCACGCGGCGTCCCTGCCATTCCTGCGGTACGAACGGCTCGGGGGGCGCGGTGATCGACGCGACCGCCCACCCGAGGGCCTCCGGCGCATCGGCGCACAGGTCGCGCCACGTACGGATCACGTCGTGGCTCTGCTCCGGCGCGAACGCCGCAAGCCCGCCGTAGACGATCGGCGCGACCTCCTGTAGCTGGAACTCCATCTCAGTAACGACACCGAAGTTGCCGCCCCCGCCGCGCAGACCCCACAGCAGCGCGCTGTTCTCGTCCTCGGTCGCCGTCACGACGTCGCCGTCGGCTGTGACGACGTCCGCGGAGATCAGGTTGTCGCCCGCGAACCCGAGCTTGCGCTCGAGCCAGCCGCTGCCGCTGCCGAGCGTGAAGCCGGGCACGCCGGTCGTCGTCACGCGGCCGCCGGTGGTCGCGAGCCCGAACGCCTGCGTCTCGCGGTCGAACTCGCCCCAGTTGATGCCCGCTTGCGCCCGCGCGGTCCGCTTCTTCGGGTCGACGCGAATGCCCTTCAGGCCGCGCGTGTCGATCACGATCCCGCCGTCGCACATCGAGAACCCCGCCACCGAGTGCGCGCCGCCGCGGATCGCGAGCGGCAGGCCGCTGAGGCGTGCGAGACCGATCGCGCGAATCACGTCTGCCGTGCCGGCAGGCCGCAGGATCGTCGCCGGCCGGCGCTCGAACATGCCGTTGAAAACAGTGCGCGACTCGTCGTACGCCGCGGTGCCGGGCTCGATCACCTCGCCGCGAAATCCTTCACGCAGCTCGTCGAGCGCGGAGGCCTCGAGCACTCCGCTGCGGGCGACGGTGTCCGTCATGGCAAATCCCCCTTCGTTGCAGGTAGCACGAAGCTAGGACGATCGGAGGCGCGAGTCAAGCCGTGTTTTCGCCCCGGCGGGGGCGGTACCGACGTGGCATGCGCGTCTTCTACGGAGCCGCCCACGAGCAGTTCCCGCCAGATGCGGCGCTGCGGCACTCGCAGCTCGCGGTGCAGGCCGGGTTCGACGGCGTCTACTGCAGCGACCACTTTCAGCCCTGGTGGGAGCCCGGCGAGTCCGGGCACGCCTGGCCCTGGCTCGGTGCGCTCTGCGCGACGACCGACGGCGCCATGATCGGCACGGCTGTCACCCCCGCTGTCAAGCGCTACCACCCGGCGCTCATTGCGCAGTGCTGGGCGACGCTCGAGCTGATGTTCCCCGGCCGCGTGTTCCTTGGCTACGGCTCCGGCGAGTCGCTCAACGAGAGCCCGCTCGGGTACGACTGGCCGAGCGGCGCGGAGCAGCTCGAGATGATGGACGAGGCGCTCGACATGATCAGGCGCCTCTGGGACGGCGAGAAGATCGCGACCGGCAGCAAGCACTTCAGGACGAAGAACGCGAAGCTGCACACGCGGCCTCCGAAGCCGCCGCCGCTCTACATCTCTGCGTTCCACGAGGGCGCCGCGAAGGTCGCGGCGAAGTACGGCGACGGCCTCTGGACGCTCGGCGACCCGGAGATGGCACCAACGGTGATCGAGACGTACAAGAGCGCCGCCGGCAAGGGCGAGATCGTCCTGCAGGCGCTCGTCTCGTGGGCCGAGACCGACGAGGCCGCACTCGAAGGCGCGCGCAAGTGGAAAGGGGCGCAGCCGCCCGAGTACTACGTCGACGACTGGCACGACCCCCAGCAGATGTACGAGCACGCCGAGGAGACGATCTCCGACGACGAGTACAAGCAGAAGGCAGTGATCTCCGCCGACCCAGGCGAGCACGTGAAGCGGCTGAGCGCGCTCAAGGAGCTCGGTGCGACGTCGATCGGGGTGATGAACTGCTCGGGCGCCGACCCTGAGGGTGCTATCCGCGTCTACGCTGAACAGGTGCTGCCGAAGCTTCGCGACCTGTGAGCTCGGTGTCTTGACAATCGTGGACGTCACCGACCAGAGTTTTCAGACCGAAGTGATCGAGCGCTCGCAGCGCGAGCCGGTCGTCGTCGACTTCTGGGCCGACTGGTGTGGCCCGTGCAAGATGCTCACGCCTGTGCTCGAGCAGGAGACGAGCGAACAGGGCGTCACGCTCGCGAAGGTCGATGTCGACGCAAACCAGGAGGTCGCCCGCACCTACGGGATCAGTGGCATCCCGGCGGTCAAGGCGTTTCGCAATGGGCAGGTTGTCGCCGAGTTCGTCGGCGCGTTGCCGCCGGCGCGCGTCAAGTCGTTCCTCGACGAGCTCACGAAGCCGTCGCTCGCCGACACGATCGACGATCCCGAGATCGCCGCGGCGCTCGCGGCCAAGGACTACGAGCGCGCGCTTCAAACGCTGCTCGATCGCGTCGAGACGGTGAAGACGCCCGAGGAGCGCAACGCCGCGCGCGGGCTGATGGTGCAGATCTTCCAGGAGCTCGGCCAGGAGCATCCCCTGGCCAGCACCTACCGCAAGAAGCTCGCGGCCGCGCTCTTCTGATGCGCCTGAACGCGTGGCTCGCTCGTGCAGGCGTCGCCTCCCGCCGCAAGGCAGACGAGCTGATCAAGGATGGCCGCGTGACCGTGAACGGCGAGCCGGGCCAGCTGAACACCTTCGTGCAGCGCACCGATGACGTCCTCCTCGACGGACAGCCACTCGCGAAGCAACAACTCGCCTACGTGCTGCTGCACAAGCCGGCCGGCGTCGTCACGACCGCGAGCGATCCGCAGGGGAGAAGCACCGTCGTCGACCTGATCGATCTACCGACCCGCGTCGTTCCCGTCGGCCGTCTCGACATCGACACGACCGGTGCACTGCTGCTGACGAACGACGGCGACCTCGCCCACCAGCTCGCCCACCCGAAGTACCAGATCGACAAGGTCTACGTCGTCCAGCTGTGGAAACAGCCGACCGACGGCACGCTGCGGAAGCTCGCCGAGGGCGTCAACCTCGAGGACGGCAGGACCGCTCCGGCGGAGGTGCGGCGCCTCGCCGGCTCGACGATCGAGCTGACGATCCACGAAGGGCGCAACCGTCAGGTCAAGCGCATGTTCGAGGCCGTCGGCTACCGCGTGAAGGCGCTGCACCGCTCCCGCTATGCGCACTTGACGCTCAAAGGGCTCGAGCCCGGCCAGTGGCGCGAGCTCGAGCCCTCCGAAGTGGAGCGTCTTCGCAGCGTTATGCGGGATTCGCCGCCGCGAGGGCGTGGGCGCGATCGAGCAGGCTCTGCGCCTGGGTGATCCAGGCATTCGCCTGACTGTTGTCGATCTTCGATTTCCCGGCCGCGGCGTCGTTCAGCGCCGCCCGGATGTTGCCGGCGAGCTGGTCACGCTCGGTCGTCAGATTCGCGATCTGCGTCTCGATCGACTCGTATTTCAGCTCGTCGGTTGCCTTCAACGCCGCGGTTGACGCCGTCAGCGTGTCGAGCGCGAACGCGCCGAACGGTGCGTTTACCTGCTTGTACGACGCGCCTAGCTCCGCGACGGAATTGCTGTCGAGGCTCTTGCCGAGCGCGCGCTTGTCGATCAGCTCGGTGATCACGCGTCCGTCGTCCTGATACGCGTCACTCAGGCCGACCAGCGCGTTGATCGTCGGCCGGATGTCCGGGTGGTCGGACCACGTGGTCGTGTCGAGCCCGCGTGTGTCGACGCCCGGGCCAACGACGCCGAGCCACGTCGTTCCGATCTCCTCCTGGACGTCACCGTGGTTCCAGGCAAAGCCCGGGTTCACGCAGATCGTGGCGCCGCACGACGGCGTCGATGTCTGCCAGTAGAAGTCGGGGTTACCGAACATCGTGAAGCTCGGCGTCCGCTTCGGGTCGTTGTTCACCATGTGCAGCGTCTTCTCTTCGACTACGTCGGCGAGGCGCTCGGCGATCGGCACCGTTGCCCCGTTCGAGATGTACGGATCCTGTGCTGTTGCGCCGCCGACCGTCCGTTCCAATGCACGGAGAGTCGCGTCGGTGCGATTCGGCTGCCCGTTGACGTAGAACGTCGGAGCGTCGTCGAAGTGGATGTCGTACGTGCCGGGTGCGAGGGCCTTGATGTTGCCGTTGACCTCGCCGATCTGGTTCGACGGGCAGGCGGTCAGCACGGAGCAGTTCGCGTGCGTGTAGGTCAGCGCGCCCGGATTGGCCGGGTCGGGCGTCCCCACGCCGCCTGCGAAGTGATCGCCTTCGTCGGCGGTCACGACGAAGAGCGTGTTGCTCTTGTCGATTCCATGTGCCGCCAGCCTGGCAAAGAACGCAGCGAACGCGTCGTCGTAGGCCTTCAGCTGTGCCTGGTAGTCGGCCTCGCCCGGGCCGGAGGCGCGGAAGAGCGTGTGGTTGTCGTGCGCATCCGAGATGTACGCGAACGTCACCGGGATGCCGTTCTCCTGCATCTGGGCGACCTCGCCCAGGGTGTTCTTTGCGAGCGCCCCGTCGAAGCCGGGGAAGCCGCACTGGTTGAACTGGTCGGTGATGTTCGAGCCGTCCGTTGCCTGGACGCATGGGTTCCCGCCCGTGATCGCCGGGTTGACGGTCTTGGCGCCGAAGAGGCCCTTGAACCCGTTGTCCGAGCCCGGATAGATCGTTGTGTCGTCGGGCCGCGCATCCGGGTTGTTGCAGAGGGCGGCCCCTTGCGCGCAATGGACGGCGATGCCGACGAAGTCGGTCAGCGCCAGCGTGCGCGCGGCCGTGCCGCTCGGAGCGAGCTGCGCGTCGCGGGCCTCGTTCCACTGCGGTGAGCCGGCGCCGAAGACGCGGGTCATGTCGCCGCCTGGATCGGTGGCGTAGACCTTCGCTCCGGACGCGTGGGCGTTCGCAAGCGCCGTGCTCAGAGTCAGCCCAGTGCCGGTTGCGCCGGCGGTACCGACCGCCGACACCGTCGACTGCTCGTTCTCGACCGTGATCGTCTGGCCGACGAAGAACGGCGAGACGCTTGCGACCTTGATGTTCGTGGCGCCTGCGGCCGATGCGGCCGCGAGCGACGACTGCACGATCGCGTTGTTGTTCTCGAGCACGATGTTCGCGGTCGAGACGGCGCCGACGTTGCAGCCGGCCTGCGTGTAGGTCTGCCACGGCGCCGGTGCGGTCTGGCCGCCGTCACCGATCATGTTCGGCAGCGGGTTCGCCGTGCCGGACGCGGTGTCGGTCCAATACTTGAACGACGACGTGAACGTCGGAACGCCGTTCCCCTGGAACCAGTCGTAGCTGTTGGAGACCGTCTGCCCGTGCCGGTCCGGATAGAGCCCCGTCAGGGACGACAGGATCCCGCCCGCGGTGTGCGAGATGAGCACCGTGTGGTGCTTGGTGAGAAGCGTGCCGTTCCCGGTGAGAAAGCTCAGGAGATGCGGCATCTGCTCGAGATCCGACGCGACGCTCTGGTTGTCGCGCGTGTAGTGCGTATTGTCGAACTGCAGGTAGATCACGTGCTTGATCGCACCATCCTTGTTGCCGAGGTCGCACGGTCCCGCAGCGCTCGCCGCGGGCACGCCGCGCGAAGCGACGCCGGAGATCAGTGCAGCCGTCAGGCACGCGGCTGCGAGGACGGCAAGAACTGCCGCCCGTCTGGCCCTTTTCATCGTTCCCCCTTGATCGATTGACGGTCTGCGGCGAAGCTACGCCGCGCACGCCGACACAGGGGTGAGCGGTCCCGGTTAACCCGGTGACAAGGTGGTGCGCCGTTCCTGCCGCAGTCGCCTTCCGTGTCCCCAAACGAGACCCCCCTGGGTCGGGAGTGACTGTGGGCCTACTCTAGGCGCTACGCCGTGACGAGGAATTGGCGAACGAAATCGCGCTCAGGGACGGACGAAGCCCATGCGCTCGTACATCGTCTCGAGCGTCGGAGCCGACGCGGCGCGCGCCTTGTCCGCGCCGATCGCGAGCAGGCGCCGCAACTCGCCTTCGTCGGAGCGCAGCGCGTTGTAGCGCTCCTGGATCGGAGCGAGCAGCTCGACGACCGCCTCGGCAACGTCCTCCTTGAACTGTCCATAACCCGAGCCGTCGTAGCGTGACTCGATCTCCGGTATCGACGACCCGGTTGCGACGGCGAAGATCTCGATCAGATTCGACACGCCCGGCTTCCCGTCGGGATCGTGGCGCACGTCCTTGCCGGAGTCGGTGACGGCGGTCTTGAACTTCTTCCGCACGACGTCGGGCGGGTCGATCATGCGCACGACGCCCTGTGGCGCACCGCGCGTCGTCGACATCAGGCGCTCAGGCTCTTGCAGGTTCTTGACGCGTGCGCCCTCCTCCGGATACACGCCCTTCGGGATGACGAATGTCTCGCCGAAGCGCTGGTTGAAGCGCTCGGCGACGTCGCGTGTCAGCTCGAGATGCTGGCGCTGGTCGTCCCCGATCGGGACGATGTCGGTCTGGTAGAGGAGGATGTCGGCCGCCATCAGCACCGGGTAGGTGAAGAGACCGGCGGAGACGAAGTCCTGCTCGTTCGAGCGGTCCTTGAACTGGGTCATCCGGCGCAACTCGCCGAAGCTCGTGACCGAGCTGAGGAGCCACGCGCCTTCGGGGTGCGCCGTGACGTGGCTCTGGACGAAGACGGTCGAGCGGTCGGGGTCGAGGCCGGTCGCGAAGAGCATCGCGGCGCCGGCCAGCGTCGACTCGTACAGCTGCTCGGGCTCGAACGGGGTCGTGATCGAGTGCAGGTCGACGATGCAGAAGAAGGCTTCGCCCTGCTCCTGTGTGGCGCGGTACTGGCGGTAGCCGCCCGAGTAATTGCCAAGGGTCTTGTCGCCCGAGGCTCTGATTCCGGAGAAGACGCGCATTGAGTCCACGCGTGAAAAGTAGACGAGAAACGCTGTCACTACACTGATTGCAGTGACAGTCACCTCCTCAACCTGGTCGCCCTCCTCCTGGCGCGACCTCACCGCGCTCCAGCAGCCCGAATGGCCGGACGCCGCCGCCGCCCGCGCGGCACTCGAGCGCCTGAAGGGAAGCCCGCCGCTCGTCTTCGCCGGCGAGGCGCGCGACCTGCGCAACCACCTCGCGAAGGTGATCGAGGGCCGTGCCTTCCTGCTCCAGGCGGGCGACTGCGTCGAGTCCTTCAACGAGCTCTCGACGATGCGGATCCGCGAAAAGCTGAAGATCATGCTCCAGATGTCCGCCGTGCTCACCTACGGCGCGACGCTGCCGGTCGTGAAGCTGGGACGGATTGCCGGCCAGTTCACGAAGCCGCGCTCCGAGCCGTTCGAGCGCGTCGGCGACGAGGAGATCCCGAGCTTCCGCGGTCACATGGTGCACGACGACGCACGCACCGCCGAGGCGCGGATCCCGGACCCGGGGCGCATGGTCGAGGGTTACAACCAGTCTGCGGCGACGCTCAACCTGCTGCGCGCGTTCACCAAGGGCGGCTACGCCGACCTGACGCAGGTGCACCTCTGGAACAAGGACTTCGTCGCCTCGTCGCCCGAAGGGCAGCGCTACGACCAGCTCGCCGGCGACATCGAGCGCGCGCTCGCGTTCATGGCGGCCTGCGGCATCGATCTGACTGCAGAGCGGCGCCTGCACGAAGTCGACGTCTACACCAGTCACGAGGGCCTGCTGCTCGACTACGAGGAAGGTCTGACGCGCAAGGATTCGCTGACGGGCGACTGGTACGACTGCTCCGCGCACCTGCTCTGGATCGGCGAGCGAACGCGTCAGCCCGACGGCGCGCACGTCGAGTTCTTCTCGGGGGTGCACAACCCGATCGGTGTGAAGGTCGGGCCGGCCGCGACGCCGGCCGAGCTGATCGAGCTCGCCGAACGGCTCAATCCGCTGCGGATCCCTGGGCGTCTGACGTTCTACGCGCGCATGGGCGCCGAGAACGTCCGCGAGCTGCTGCCGCCGCTTTTGCGCGCGGTCAAGGAAGAGGGCCACCCGATCCTCTGGGCGTCCGATCCGATGCACGGCAACGGCATCAAGACCGCCGACGGCGTCAAGACGCGCCGCTTCGACGCGATCATGGACGAGCTCGAAGGCTTCTTCAACGCGTGCTGGGAGGTCGGCGTGTGGCCCGGCGGCGTGCACCTCGAGTTCACCGGCGAGGACGTCACCGAGTGCCTCGGCGGCGCCGACGACGTGCTCGAGGAACACCTTTCGTCGCGCTACCAGACGCTCCTCGACCCGCGCTTGAACGCACGGCAGTCACTCGACCTCGCGTTCCGCCTGGCCGAACTGATGCAACGCGCCCCGCGGTAGCTCGAACGCGGTTTGGTCAGGAACCTGATTCGCGCCGGTTGTCACTCGCGCCGCTGCCGGACGCGCTGCGCGCGAACCAGGTTCGAGAGTTTCGGCCGGCCGCGAGCAAGCTCGTGAACCTGGTTCGGCCTGGGTGCGGTCGGTGGGAGCGAGCGTCGGGCGCCGCCGAATCGGGTTCAACCAGCGGATCCGAACCTGATTCGCGCCGGTTGTCGCTCGCGCCGCTGCCGGACGCGGTGCGCGTGAACCAGGTTCGAGAGTTTCGGCCGGCCGCGAGCGAACTCGTGAACCTGGTTCGGCCTGCGTGCGGTCGGCGGGAGCGAGCGTCGGGCGCCGCCGAATCAGGTTCAACCAGCGGATCCGAACCTGATTCGCGCCGGTTTTCGCTCGCGCCGCCGCGGGACGCGGTGTGCGCGAACCAGGTTCGAGAGTTTCCGGCGGCCGCGAGCAAGCTCGTGAACCTGGTTCGGCCTGCGTGCCGTCAGCGGGAGCGAGCGTCGGGCACCGCCGAATCAGGTTCGGGCGGTCCGTAAAGTGGAAGCGTGCGCGTCGCAGTCATAGGAACAGGCCTCATGGGCGCGTCCGTTGCGCTCGCTGCTCGCCGTCGCGGTGACACTGTTGTCGGTTGGGACGTCGAGCCCGACGCGCTCGCGGCCGCGGTCACGCGTGGCGCGCTCGAGGCGGCAGCTTCGCTCGAGGACGCGGTGCGCGACGCTGACCTCGTTGTGGTCGCGGCCCCGATCGCGGCGTTGCCCGCACAGGTCGCGGCCGTCCTCGCCGCTCCCGGTGACGCGACGGTCACAGATGTCGGATCGACGAAGGCGAGCGTCGTCGCCGCGGCGGCCGGTTCGCCGCGCTTCGTCGGCGGTCATCCGATCTGCGGCTCCGAGTCGCGCGGCGCCGAAAACGCAAGCGCCGGGCTGTTCGAGGGCGCAACCTGGTTCATCACGCCGGTGGCGCACACGGAGGCCGAGCGTCACCGCCTCGTCCACGGCTTCATCTCCGACGTCGGCGCGACACCCGTCGCGATCGATGCCGACGCCCACGACCGCCTCGTCGCGATGACGAGCCACGTGCCGCACGTGCTCGCGAACATCGTCGCGAATCAGACCGGCGAGGCACGGGTCGAGGGCCACGAACCGCTCGCGCACGCCGGCGGTTCGCTGCGCGACATGACGCGCATCGCGGGCGCGAACCCGCGCATCTGGGTCGACATCTTCCTCGACAACGCGCAGGCGATCCGAGGCGCGCTCACCGAGCATCGCCGGCGCATCGAGCAGGTCGAATCTGCGCTCGAGCAAGGCGATGCGGGGTTCCTCGCCCGCTGGATCGGCGAGGCCTCTTCCAACCGCCGGCGGATGCTCGAGCGCGAGTACCCCGATCCCGGCGCGCTGCAGCGCCTGCGCGTGCACGTCTCCGACCGCCCGGGCGTGCTCGCGGCGATCACACAGGCGCTGGGCGCCGAGCGGATCAACATCGAGGACTTCGAACTGCACCACATGTCGCCCGAGCGCGGCGGGACGTTGCAGGTGCTGGTTGAAGGCGAGGGCGAGGCGCAGCGCGCCGCCAGACTGCTCGAGGGCCAGGGCTACAGCGTCGTCGTCTCACCGGTCCTGGACGAAGAATGAAGATCGAGCCTGCAGTCAGGCTCGAGGGCCACTTCGCGGTTCCCGGCGACAAGTCGATCTCCCACCGCGCGCTCCTCTTCGGCGCGATCTCCGACGGCGAAACGCACGTCCGTGGCTGGGGCCGCTCCGGCGACACGGAGTCGACGCTTGGCGCCGTGCGCGCGCTCGGCGCCGAGGTGGAAGAGCTCGGCGCCGACGAGCTGATCGTGCACGGCGTCGGCCTGCACGGCCTCCGGTCGGCGACGATCGAGTGCAACAACGCCGGAACGCTCGCGCGCCTGATCGTCGGACTGCTGGCGTTCCAACACGGGACGTTCACGCTGACCGGCGACGAGTCGCTGTCGGCGCGACCGATGGAGCGCGTCGCCGAGCCGCTTCGGCGCATGGGTGCGCAGGTCGAGACGACGGACGGCCACCTGCCGCTGACGATCAGCGGCGGGAAGCTCGAGGCGATCGACTACGAGCTGCCGGTCGCGAGCGCGCAGATCAAGTCGGCCGTTCTGCTCGCCGGGCTCGGCGCGAACGGGCGGACAACCGTGATCGAGCCGCAGCCGACGCGCGACCACACTGAGCTGATGCTGCGGGCGGCCGGCGTCCGCGTCACCACGAGGCCGCAGTCGGTGAGCATCGATCCGCCGGAGCACCTGACTCTCGGTTCGGTCGACGTGCCCGGCGACTTCTCCTCGGCCGCGCCCTTCATCGTGGCGGCGACGCTGATCCCAGAGTCGCGGATCACGATCCACGACGTCAATCTCAACCCGCGCCGCACCGGTCTGCTCGACGTGCTCGAGCGCATGGGCGGTCGCGTCGGCATCCTCACCCGCCGCCGCATCGGCGCCGAGCAGGTGGGCGACATCGAGGTCCGCGCGGCAGAGTTGACCGCGACGACGATCAAGAGCGACGAGGTGCCGCTGCTCGTCGACGAGCTGCCGCTCTTCGGGCTGCTCGCGGCCCACGCGCGCGGCGAGAGCTGGGTCTACGGCGCCGGCGAGCTGCGGCACAAGGAAACCGACCGGATCGAAGCGCTCGTCGACGCGCTACGCGCGATCGGCGTGCGTGCGAAGGCGCACGAGGAGGGCTTCTCCGTCACCGGCGTCCCGGCGCGGCCGAAGGGCGGCAAGGTGAACTCCCGCGGCGACCACCGGATCGCGATGCTCGGCGCTGTCGCAGGGCTGGCGTCGCGCGAAGGCGTGGAGCTGCTGGACGCGGAGAGTGTCGGAGTATCCTTCCCCGGCTTCTACGACTTACTTGCCCAACTGGCGCAAACCCCGCGCCAGTTCGGCTAGCTGGACCTGGTTTGACAATGACGCTCACTTTCCCACCATGTTTCGTCCAGTCTTCCGGCCCATTGCCCTCTTCGTGGAGGCCAGTGAGGACACTGGATCGGAAAACCAGAGCCAGCGTCGACGCCGCCGAATGCAGGCGCTTACCAGGTCCACTAGCCGTTTCGCCAAAGGCGAAAAGGCAATGATTGTGGCTATCGACGGCCCTGCCGGCGCCGGCAAGAGCACCGTCGCCCGCAAGCTCGCGGAGCGGCTCGGTTTTCGCTACCTCGATACGGGGGCGATGTACCGAGCGCTGACGTGGCTCGCGATGCGCGAGTCGCTGCCGCTCGGCGACGGTGAGCCGCTTGGCGAGCTCGCGAAGAAGAATCCTGTGGTGTTCGACGAGATCGGTCGCGTGTTCATCGCCGGTTGCGACGTCAGCTCCGCGATCCGGCAGTCGCGCATCGACCGGATGGTGCCCGTGGTCGCCCGCCATCACGACGTGCGCGAGGTGATGCGCGAGCGCCAGCGCGAGCTCGCCGCTCAGGGCAACGCCGTGATCGAGGGCCGCGACATCGGGACCGTCGTCGCCCCAGGCGCCGAAGTGAAGGTGTATCTCCAGGCCAACCCGGACATCCGTGCCGCGCGCCGCCAGGCAGAGCGGCCAGATATCGGTGCCGACGCGCTCGCCACCGACTTGCGTACGCGCGACGAGTCCGACCGCGTTCGCATGCAGCCCGCAGATGATGCCGAGCTGATCGACACGACGGACCTCGAGGTCGACGACGTCGTCACGCGGATCGAAGAGCTGATCCGGGCCCGCTCGCTCGCGACGTCGTGAGCGCCAGCAGTGTCGCGTGGGGGCTCGGCCGCCGCTACATGGGCTGGCCCACGCTGCTCGCGACGCGCCCACGCGCGTACGGGCGGGACCGCGTGCCGGAGACGGGCGGCCTCGTGTACGCAATCAACCACATGCACTGGATCGACATCCCGCTCGTCGGCGCCCTCTCGCCGCGCAACATCGACTTCGTCGCGAAGGTCGAAGCGGTGCGCGTACCGGGAATCGGCCGCTTCCTCGAGTGGCACGGCACAATCGCGGTGCGGCGTGGCGAATCCGACCGCGTCGCGGTCCGCAAGATGCTCGAGTCCGCCCGCAGCGGGCGCGTCGTCGGCCTCTTCGTGGAGGGCACCCGCTTGAAGACCGGCCGGCCCGGCACCGCGCAGCCGGGCGCCGCGATGGTCGCGATTCAGGCGGGCGTGCCTGTGATCCCGATGGCGATCTACGGAACGCAGTTCTGGAAGCCGGGCAACTTCGCGCCCTGCTCGCTCGCGTTCGGCGAGCCGCTGCGCTTCGACGACCTGCCGAAGAACGGCCGCGGGTACAAGGAGGCGACGGTCGAGATCGAGCGGCGCATCAACGTGCTCTTCGACTGGTTGGCGGATGTCCACCGGCAAGGTCGTCCCAAAGGATTAGTGCCGCCGCTGTGACCGACGACGACCATCCCAGCGAGGAGAACGAGCCCGAGTCCGTCGATCTGATCGGCACGGTCGCGATCGTCGGCTTCCCGAACGTCGGCAAGTCGACGCTCATCAACCGGTTGACATCGACGCGCGCCGCGGTGGTGCACGACACGCGCGGCACGACGCGCGACCGCAAGGAGCTGATCGTCGAGTGGCTCGGGCAGCAGTTCATGGCGATCGACACCGGCGGCGTCGACATCGCCGACCCGCATCCGATCACGCGCCAGATCGCCGAGCAGGCACGCGCGGCAATCGGCGAGGCCGACCTGGTGCTGTTCATCGTCGACGCGCGACAGGGGATCACGCCCGGCGACGAAGAGCTGGCGCAGATCTTGCGCGAGTCGAAGAAGGACGTGCTCGTCGTCGCGAACAAGGTCGACGACCCGGCGCAGAACACGCTCGCGCACGAGTTTCACAGCTTCGGGTTCGGCGACCCGTTCCCGATTTCGGGCCTGCACGGCTCGAACACGGGCGACCTGCTCGACGAGGTCGTCGCGCGGCTCCCCGGCTCCTCCGAGCGCTCGGTGCCCCCTGACGCGATTCGCGTCGCGATCCTCGGACGCCCGAATGTCGGCAAGTCGTCGCTCTACAACAAGCTCGTCGGCGAGGAGCGCACGATCGTAGACGACGTACCGGGCACGACGCGCGACACGATCGACACGGTGCTCGTGGAAGGGGGGCGCACGTTCGTGCTCGTCGACACGGCCGGCCTCCGCCGCAAGCGCAGGCAGCGGCAGGGCATCGACTACTACACCGAGCTGCGCGCGCTCGAAGCGGCGGAGCGCGCCGACGTCGCGCTCGTCCTGATCGACGCCAGCGAGGGAATCGTCGAAGGCGACATCACGGCGGTCGAGGTCGCGCGCAAGTCGCACTCGGCAACGCTGATCGTGCTCTCGAAGTGGGACATCTCGAACATCACGATCGAAGAGGTTCGGCCGGAGCTGCAGCGCCGGCTGCGCCAGCGCCCCGACTTCATCACGATCTCGTCAACGACTGGCCGAGGTGTCTCGCGCCTCCTCGAAAAGGTCACGGAGCTGTACGACCGGTACGCGAGCCGGGTGCCGACCGGCGAGCTGAATCGCTTCCTCGGCGAGCTCAAGGAGGCGCGCCAGCCGCCGTCGAAGGGCGCGCGCAGGCTCAACCTGCTCTACGGCGCGCAGGTCTCGTCGCGTCCGCCACGCTTCCGCTTCACCGTGAACGACCCCGGCCTCGTCACGCGGGATTACGCGTACTGGGTGGAGAATCAGCTGCGCGAGCGGTTCAATCTCGAAGGGGTGCCGGTCTCGATCGACTTCAGGAAGCGCGCATGAGGATCGTCGTGGTCGGCGCCGGTACCTGGGGCACCGCGTTTACGAGCGTGCTGCGCGCGCGCGGCCACGACGTGTTCATCGCGGTGCGCGCGACGCTCGACGTCGCGCCTTACGACGAAGCCGACCTCGTCGTGCTCGCGGTGCCGAGCCACGCGTTCCGCGAGGCGCTGGGACACGTACGCGGCAGCGCGCCCATCCTCAGCCTTGTCAAGGGGCTCGATCCCGATGCGGGCGAACGACTCTCGACACTCGTGCACGGCCGGCCGGTCGCCGTGCTCTCCGGCCCCAACATGGCGGAGGAGGTCGCGGAGGGCCTGCCGAGCGTCGCCGTCATCGCGTCGGAGGACGATGCGCTGGCCGCGACGCTGCAGGAGGCGATCACCTCGCCCGTCTTCCGCGTCTACGTGCAGCCGGATCTGATCGGCGTCGAGCTCTGCGGGGCCGCGAAGAACGTGATCGCGCTCGCAGCGGGCGGCGTCGACGGGCTCTCGCTCGGCGACAACGCCAAGGCCGCGCTGATCACGCGCGGGCTCGTGGAGATGGCGCGGCTCGGTGAAGCGTGCGGCGCGGAGCCCGAGACGTTCTCCGGGCTTGCCGGGATGGGCGACCTGATGGTCACGTGCTTCCACCCGACCGGCCGCAACCGCCGCGCCGGCGAGATGATCGCGCGCGGCGCGACGCCCGAAGCGGCGAAGGCGGCGATCGGACAGGTCGTCGAAGGGCTCACGACCGCGCCCGTGCTGCGCGATCTCTCGCATCGTGTCGGCGTGGAGCTGCCGATCACCGAAGGTGTCTGCGCGGTGCTCGGGGGCTCGCCGCTGCACGAGCTCGCGGGCTCCCTGATGGGACGGAAGGCCACCGCGGAGTGAAACGCCTCGCGCTGCTGGCCGTGGCGGCGCTGCTCGCCGGCTGCGGCGGCTCGAAGACCGCCGGCGATGCGGCGGAGCTCGTCCCTCCGAGTGCGGTCGCGTTCGTCTCGCTGCAGACCGACCTCGACTCGCTGCCGCAGGTGTTGAACCGGTTCCCGTTCGGCCCGGCAGCGCTGAACGCGGTCCGGCAGAGCCTGCAGCTGAAGCGTTCGATCGGCCCGGAGCTCGACCTCGCGATCTTCAAGGCGGGGACCGTGAGCTTCACCCAGCCGAAGGACGTGAAGGCCTTCGAAGCGGCGCTCGGGCCGAAGCAGCTGCAGGCGCGGATCCGCGGCTGGACGGTGTTCACAGACAGCGCACCGTTGCTCGATCTCGTGCAGCACCACAAGGGAAAGCTGTCCGAGCTGCCCGCCTACACCGACGCGTTCGGCCGGTTGCCGGCGCACGCGGTCGTGCGGGCGTATGCGCTTCCGTCGGGCGCCTCGGGACTCGTGCCCTACGGCTCGATTGCCGCGGCCGCACCGACCCTCAACGTCAAGCAGGCGAAGTGGACCGCGGCGGCACTCACCTCGAGCGGCAACGGGCTGAAGCTCGAGGTGCACACGAAGGGCGCGACCGGTCCGGCGTCGCAATCGAGTATCGACCTCGCGTCGCGAATTCCCGCCGGATCGGTGCTGGCGGCCGGCCTCGGGGAGATCGGCCAGGTCCCAGGGAATCTGAAAGTGGGCGGGGTCGACGCGCAAGCGATCGCCGACGCCCTCGGCGCTAACGCGATTGTGTACGTGCGCGCGGGGTTGCCGTTCCCGGAGGTGACGATCGCCTCGAAGCCGAAGGATCCGGCCAAGGCGGTCCGCGACGTCGGGCAGTTGATCGCGAAGCTCTCGCAGACGGCGAAGCCGCCTTTGACGACGACCGTCGACGGCGTCGCCTTGTACGACGTCGCGCTCGGCGCGGTCGACATCTACTACGGAACGTTCGACGGCCTGCTCGTTGTCAGCGACAGCACGGATTCCGTCAGCGCGCTTCGCTCGAGCGGGAACAAGCTGAAGGTGCCCGGGCTGCCCGACCAGCCGAACGGATTCCTCTATCTCGATGTCGAGCACGCGCTGCCCGCGCTCCGTGCGTTCGCGAAGCTCGCGAATCAGCAGGTCCCGGCACAGGTCGATCCGAACCTGAAGCCGCTGAAGACGCTCGTCGTCTACGGCACGCGCGATGCCGATGTCCAGAGCATCGTGGCTCTTCTGCAACTTCGGTAACCTGATCCGCCATGGCTGAGCGCAGCTTCCTGTTCACCTCGGAGTCCGTCACCGAGGGGCACCCCGACAAGATCGCCGACCAGATCTCGGACGCCGTGCTCGACGCCGCGCTGGCCAACGATCCGCAGAGCCGGGTCGCGTGCGAGACGCTGATCACGACGGGCCTCGTCGTCGTCGCCGGCGAGATGACGACGAAGGAGTACATCGACATCCCGCGCCTCGTGCGCGAGACGGTGAAGGGAATCGGTTACACGCGCGCCAAGTACGGCTTCGACGCCGAAACCTGCGGCGTCATCGTGGCGATCGACGAGCAGTCGCCCGACATTGCGCAGGGCGTCGACAACGCGTACGAGGTTCAACACGATCCGGGCGACGACGACCCGCTGGACAAGGTCGGCGCCGGCGATCAGGGGATGATGTTCGGTTACGCCTCGAACGAGACGCGCGAGCTGATGCCGCTGCCGATCATGCTGGCGCATCGCATCACGAAGCGGCTTTCCGAGGTGCGCAAAGCCGACGTGCTCCCGTACCTGCGGCCGGACGGCAAGGCGCAGGTCTCGGTGCGCTACGAGGTCGACGCCGACGGCCGCCAGCGCCCGATCGAGATCGAGCGCGTGCTCATCTCGACGCAGCATCGCGAAGGCCTCGATCCCGAGGCGATGATCAAGCCCGACCTGATCGAGCAGGTGCTGCGGCCGATCCTCCCGAAGGACTTCTACGACGAGAAGAGCCTCGACGATCCGAGCTTCGTCTACGTCAACCCGACCGGCAAGTTCGTGATCGGGGGTCCAATGGGCGACACGGGGCTCACCGGCCGCAAGATCATCGTCGACACGTACGGGGGCGCAGCGCCGCATGGCGGAGGCGCGTTCTCGGGCAAGGACCCGACGAAGGTCGATCGTTCCGCCGCGTATGCGGCGCGCTACGTCGCCAAGAACGTCGTCGCCGCCGGCCTCGCCGATCGCTGCCAGGTTCAGGTCGCCTACGCGATCGGCGTCGCGCATCCGTTCTCGATCCTCGTCGAGACGTTCGGCACGGAGAACCTGCCGGTGACACGCATCGAGGAGCTCGTGAAAGAGCACTTCGACCTGCGCCCGGCCGCGATCCTCCGCGATCTCGATCTGTGCCGGCCGATCTACCAGAAGACCGCCGCGTATGGCCACTTCGGCCGCGACGACCACGACTTCACGTGGGAGCGCACCGACAAGGCCGACGCCCTGCGCGCGGCCGCAGGGCTCGCAGAGCGACCGGCCGCCGGCGTTCTCTAAAGAGCGGCGACCCCGAGCGCGCGGGCACTTGTCACAGCGCTTGCGAGCAGTTCCTGTGCGGATGATTCGCCACGGGTGAGCAGGAACGAGCCGTAGTCGTGCTGCGTATGCGCCAGTGCCGGCCACGCGCCCATGCGTTCGTTCTGTTGCAGCGCGTTCTCGTAGTGCCGCGCAGCCTCGTCCGGGCGTCCACAGGTCTCGGCGAGCAGCGCCAGATAGCGCGAGACGGCGCCGGTCGTGACCTCCGGGTAGCTCGTCACGTTCTGGCCTTCATGGGGGAGCAGTAGCTCGTACAGTTCGCCGGCCGTTTCCGCATCTGCGAGCGCGCGGCAGTCCTCGCTCAGGAGCGCCGCTCCGAAAATCCACTCGTTGTCCCTTTCGATATTCGCGAGCCCGGGCGCGGCGTGCTCGGCCAGCAGCGTGCGCGCCTCCGCCACGCGGCCGAGCCCGACATAGAGATCGACGAGCATCGAGCGGTAAAGCGCGCGACCCGGTTCTCTTCGCAGGTACGCCTCGAGTTCAGCCGCGACCTCCGTGAGTCGACCCTGCTCCTTCCGCAAGGTGTAGAGCTGGATCACGTACATGCTCGTGGCGTCCCAGATCCCTTTGAGCTTCGCCTGGGCGCGCGCCGCGAAGATGCGATCCTCCGCCCTCGCATAGTCTCCGCCGAACGTGGCCCGCATGGCCTGGGCCACCGCCGCGAACCAGAGCTGAGCCGGCTGCCGAAGCTCCTCCGCGGTGGCGACCATCGCGGCGAGCTCCCGATCGGCGCCCGCGACGTCGCCGAGATGCATCAACGTGCCGAAGCGATGATTCCGGCCGTTGAACGCGCACTCGGCATCCCCGGCCGCCTCGGCGAGGGTCACGACCTCGTCCGCCGCCGCCAGCCAGTCGTCGATGCTGTCGAGCGACGTCCACAACGCCGTGAAGTTCGCCTCGAGGGCGCAGGCGATTGCCGCACGGTCGCCGGTTGCACGCGCGAGCGCCACTGCCTCATTGCTGAGCGAGACCGCCCGCGGCGGGGTCGGGTGAGCCCGCAATGCTCCTGCCAGCCGAGCCAGCAGTCGCGACCTGAGCACGTCGTTACCCGGCGGCAGCCGGTCGAGGGCCCGCTCGAGCAGCGGCTTGAGATCGGCGTCGTCTCCGGTTTTGAGCAGCATGAACGGCCCCCCGTAGCCGATCGCAGCCCGCGCAAACGTCTCGGTCAACTCGGCCCGGTCAGCGATGCGCGCGGCCTCCAGGAACGTCGCCTTCGCAGCCGGCACGTCCCCTGCGCGGCTGTGTGACTCGCCAAGCTCGAGCAGGATCTCCGACCGCAGGGCCTGGTCAACCGGCGGGAAGGAGTCGAGCACCTGGATCGTCCGCTCGTAGAGGCGGGCGGACTCTTCGTGGGCCAGCAGCCGCGTTGCGCGCGCCGCCGCCAAGCGTCCGTAGGTGACGGCGTGATCGGTGTCGCCCGCCGCCGCGCCCAGGGAGAAGTGGTGAGCAAGCTCTGTCAGGTGCGGCTCCGGGTCGTCGACGTAAAGCTCCGCGAGTGCGCCGCCGGCGGCGCGATGACGTTCCGCGCGCCTGCTTGGCGGTATCCGTTCGTAGAGCGCGTCTCGAACAAGCGTGTGCGAGAAGCGCAGCGACGCTGGGCCCTCGGGCGCCTCGGCCAGCACGCGTGCACGTTCCGCTTCGATCAGCGTGTCCTGCAGCTCCCCGGACGGGGCTCCCGTCAGCTTTGCCAACGCGGCCAGCGGCAGCTCGCGGCCGAAGATCGACGCCTGCTCGAGGAGAGCGACGCAGTCCGACGAGAGCGCGTCGAGCCGTCGGTCGATCACGTTTCTGATGCCGTGCGGGAGGGCGTGGCGCCAGGAAACGTCGCTTCCCCGGATGTCGACGAGCCGCACGAGCTCGCTCACGAACAGCGGGTTGCCCTCGCTCGCCGCCGTGATCGCCGACACCACGCGATCGTCTGGTTGAATCGCCGCGCTGAGCCTGATGAACGATGCGACCTCGGGCCGGGTCAGCCCGCGCAGCGCGATCCGACTCGACGCGAGACGCCCCAGCGCGACCAGGGCGGCGCTGGGATTGTCGTTGCGGTAGGCGGCGACGAAGAGGATTGGCTTGTCGGCTAGGTTCGCGGCGAGGAACTCGAGCAGCAGCACGGACGGGACGTCGGCCACACACAGATCGTCGAGCACGAAGACGAGAGGTTCGCCGTTCGTCGCGTTGCCGAGGAATGATGCGGTGCGGTCGAAGAGCCGGAAGCGGGCGCCCTCCGAGTCGAGCGCTGACGGCTCAGGCAGAGCGGGAAAGAGCTCACGTAGCTCGGGGAGCAGATTCGCGAGCTCGGGACCCCCGGCGCCGAGCCAGCCCTGGATCGTTGTCTCATCCGCGTTGCGGAGCAGCGTACGGAAGGCCTGCACCCAGGGCCAGTACGCAGGCGCCCCGCCCGCCTCCCAGCAGCGTCCCCAGACGACGCGCGCTCCGTGGTGCGTGATTGCGCGTGCGAACTCGTCGGTCAGGCGGGTCTTGCCGATTCCGGCCTCCCCCTCGACGAGGACGAGCCCCCCGCTGCCCGCGCGGGTGGCCGCGAATGCCGCCCGGAGCTCTCCGAACTCGCGTTCGCGCCCGACAAATGAGTTGGCTCCGCCCGCGGGCCGGAGCGGCGCGAGCCCGGAGTCCTGGCGCAGGATTGACTGCTGCAGCTTCTGCAGCGCCGGACCGGGCGTGAGCCCCAGCTCCTGGTCGAGCGAGCGGCGGAGCTCTTCGTAGGCGGCGAGCGCGTCGGCTTGTCGTCCCGAGCGATAGAGCGCGGTCATCCGCTGCGCCCACAGCCGCTCCCGCAACGGATGCACGGCGACCAGCGCCTCCAGCTCCGCGACGAGCTCGCTGTGGCGCCCGAGCTCCAGGTCTGCATCGATGCGCGCTTCGGTCGCCGCTTGGCGGAGCTCGTCCAGCCGAGCCGCCTCGTTGGCCGCGAACGCCTCGTACCGGAACTCCTCGAGCGAGTCGCCACGCCAAAGATCCAGGGCTTCCCGAGCGCGCCCCTCGTCGAGCAGCGACTGCGCGCGATCGGCGTCGAGCTCGCCCGGCTCGACGCGCAGCCGGTAGCCGCTGCCGCCGGTCTCGATCCGGCCGGGCTCGCCAAGTGCCTTCCGCAGTCGGGAGACCAGCACCTGAATCGTCTTGACGGCCGAGTCGGGCGGGTCTACGCCCCAAAGCTCCTCGCTCAGCTGATCGATCTGAAGCAGCTGGTTCGGATGGATGAGCAGGACGGCGAGCAGCGCCCGCTGCTTGCCAGAGCCGACCTCGATAACCCGACCCTGGTCGAGTACGTCGAGTCGACCGAGGATGCGGAATTCCATCTCCCGCTGCGACGCTACTCGCGTTGTCGCTGGACTGCAACCACCGGCTTGCAACCGCGCTGCAGCGGTCTTGCAACCGGCCGGGCGCACCCTCCCCTCATCGACCGCGCAGGGCGGCCGCAACGAAGGAGGAGGAAGATGGAGTCTCAGTCGATCAGGAAGCTGTCTTTGATCGTCTTCACGGCGGCGCTGCTCGTCCCGCCGATCGCTCAGGCCGGTTCGCGGCCCGATGACCGCGCCGGGCTCCGCGGCGCGCAGCCTGCAAGTGCACAGACCGCCGTGCGGCCGGACGACCGGGCCGGGCTCAGGGGTGCGCAGCCGAGCTCCGTGCAGGTCGCCGCCGTTCGGCCGAACGACCGGGCCGGCGCGCTAGGAGTCGGTTCAGGCCCGGTGGATCGCTCCGCGTCGAGTCAGAGCTCGGTTGCGATCTCCTCAGACGGTTTCGGTTGGGCGAAGGCCGCGATGGGCATCGCGCTCGCCGTAGCGCTCGCAGGACTGACGATCGCGATCTTGCGGGTGTTGCGCCATCAGCGCGCGGCGGCAAGCACGTAGATCGTCAACGATCGAGAGATTCGGCTTCCCGTCTGGGGGAAGAAGCGGAGGGGCGGCACGCGCCGCCCTTCCGCGTTTAGACGGACCGCTTGACGAAGAGCCCGGCGGCGGCTTTCTCGCCGATCGCCTTCTCGCCGCCGTTGATCGTGACGCGGAACTGCCCGGCGGCCGGTTCCGCGGCGCGCAGCTCCACCGACGTGCCGGGGACGAGGCCCTCTGCGTAGAACCAGTGCAGGAGGTCGCCGTCGTGCTCGGCCAGGCGCACGATCGTCGCCCGCTGGCCCGGTTCGAGATCCGACAACGGCTGCAGCTCGCGGTTCTCCGCTTGCTCGAAGTCCGGATCGACCGGCCAGCCGTGCGGGCAGCGCTCCGGGTGCCCGAGCCTCTCGTCGATTCGCTCGACCATGTCGTCGGTGAACGTCCCGCCGAGCTCGTCGGCGTGCACGTGCGCCTCGCCGGCCGTGTAGCCCATGAAGTCGGTGAGCAGCCGCTCGATGATCCGGTGCTTGCGGACGACCTTGCGCGCGCGCTCGGTGCCGGTGGGGGTGAGGATCGCCTCTTTGTGCTCGCCGCGCTCGACGAGGCCCTCCGCCTCGAGCCGCTTCAGCATCTCCCCGGCGGACGCGCGCGAGACGCCGAGCATCTCGCCGACCCGCGCCGCGATCGCCTGCGACGTGCCCGGCGACGGCTGGTACTCCCCGATTGGGAACGCCAGGAAGTAGATCGTCTCCAGGTAATCGTCGATGCCGTGGCTCGTTGCCATCGATGGATCGTACTCCTGACATCTTCTGTAAGGTGACCCTTACATGAGCACGACGCAGACGCTGATCCTCGGCGCGATCGCGGGGGCGACGATCTTCCTCGGCCTGCCGATGGGCCGCGTCGGCGCGGCGTCCAAGGGCCTGCGCGCCGGCTTGACCGCCTTCGCGGCGGGCATTCTTATCTTCCTGCTCTGGGACGTGCTCGGTCACGGCGTCGACCCGGTCGAGGTGGCGGTCGAGGAGCACCACTGGGGACGCCTGGCCGAGCTCGGCCCGCTCCTCGCCGGCGGCTTGGTCGTCGGCCTGATGAGCCTCGTCTACTACGACCGCTGGATGATGAACAAGCGCTCGACGCCGCTGGTCGGCCCGGGCGCCGCGGCGATCGACGAGTTCGATGCGCGTTCGTGGGTCGAGCGTCTCACTCCGGGTCGCCGGCTTGCGCTCCTGATCGCGACGGGCATCGGCTTGCACAACTTCGGCGAGGGCCTTGCGATCGGTCAGGCAGCGGCGGCCAACGAGGTGTCGCTCGCGCTCGTCCTGATCATCGGGTTCGCGCTGCACAACGCCACCGAGGGCTTCGGGATCGTGGGCCCGATGTCGGGCGAGTCCGAGCGCCCGAGCTGGGGCTTCCTCGGCCTGATGGGCCTGATCGGCGGCGGGCCGACCTTCGTCGGCACGGTGATCGGCCAGGCGTGGGTCAGCGAGGCGCTGCAGGTCGCGTTCTTCGCCGTCGCCGCCGGCTCGATCCTCTACGTCGTGATTCAGCTGCTCGAGGTCTGCCGCCGCTATGCCCTGCCGGTCGTCGTCGCCTGGTGGATCCTGGCTGGGATCGTGCTCGGCTTCGCCACGGACTTCGTGCTCGTCGCCGCCGGGGCGTAGCCCCATGACCGAGTCGTAGGGCATTCTGGCCCTGGGTTTGGGCCACTTCTTCCACGCAGTCGGCGTCTTCTTCCACCACCTCGCGGCGGTGCAGTGGCAGTTCCTCGGCTACGCGGTCGCCTGCCATGTCGTGAAGCTGCTCTTCCGCGCCGGCGCGTGGCGCGCGATCATCAACGCCGCGTATCCCGAGGCTCGGCTGAAGTTCCGCTCGGCGTTCGGCGCGTACATCGCGGGCGTCGGCGTCAACTCGATCGTGCCGGCGCGCGGCGGTGACGTCGTCAAGCTCTATCTCGTCCGGCACCGCATTCCCGGCTCGAGCTACGCGACGCTCACGCCGACGCTGATCGTCGAGACGCTGTTCGATTTCGTCACCGCGGGCTTGCTTATCCTGTGGGCCCTGACGTCCGGTGTGCTGCCGACGCATCAGCTCTACTCGCGCATCCCGACGGTCGACTGGAAGTTCTTCCTGCGGCACGAGCACTTCACGGCAATCGCGCTCATCGTCCTGCTCTTCCTCGGGGTGATCGCGTTCTTCTGGGTGCGGCAGCAGGTCGACGAGTTCCGCGCGCACGTGCGGCAGGGGTTTGCGATTCTCCAAGACCGGCCGCGCTTCCTGCGCCGCGTGATCGCGCCGCAGGCGATCTCGTGGGTCTTTCGGATCGCCTCGCTCTATTTCTTCCTGAAGGCGTTCGGGGTGAACGCGAACATTCACAACGCGCTGCTGGCGCAGGTCGTCGACTCGCTCGCGACGCTGTTCCCGGCCACGCCGGGCGGCGCGGGCACCAAGCAGGGCCTGACGGAGTTCCTGTTCCGCGGCCGTGGCGTCTCGCACACGCTGCTGCTCGCGTTCAGCGTCGGCATGAACATCGCGATCGTCGTCGTCAACCTGCTGATGGGGCTGATCGCGATCGGGCTGATGGCGAGGACGCTGTCGTTCAAGCAGCTGCGGCAACGCTCGCAGAACGTCGAAGAGCAAACGGTCTAATGCCGTTCGCATCGGTCTACCCGCTCGTGACGGCGCGTGCGGTCGCGCGGGAGTTCACCTACGAGGTGGAGGAGGGCGTGGGAGTGGGTGCGATCGTGCGCGTGCCGTTCGGCCGTTCGCGCGCACGCGGCATCGTCACCGCGATCGTCGATTCGGCACCGCCCGGGGTCGACGCGCGCCCGATCGAAGCGGTGATCGGAGAGATCCCACCGACACTCGTCGAGCTCGCCTTGTGGCTCGCCGACTACTACGGCTCGACGCCGGCGCGTGCGCTCGCCCTCGTCGCTCCGGAGACGCCCAAACGGCGCAAGGAGCAGGCGCCGCCGGCGGAGCGGCAGTCGCTGTCCGGCGAGGCCGAGCCGCTCGAGTTGTCGCCGCCGCAGATCGCGGCCGTCGAGCGGATCCTCAACGGCCACGGCAACTACCTTCTCTACGGCGCGACCGGCTCCGGCAAGACGGAGGTGTACCTCCAGGCGATCGCCTCGATGCTCGAACGCGGTTTCGGCGCGATCGTGCTCGTGCCCGAGATCGCGCTCGCCCCGCAGACCGTCGGGCGGGTGCGTGCGCGATTCGGCGAGCGCGTCGCCATCCTCCATTCCGGTTTGACCGACGCGGAGCGCCGCGACGAGCGCGAGCGCATCGCGCGCGGCGAGGCGCGCATCGTCGTCGGCGCGCGGTCGGCGATCTTCGCGCCCGTGCGCGGCCTCGGCCTGATCGTCGTCGACGAGGAGCACGACCCTTCGTACAAGCAGGACTCGGATCCGCGCTACGACGCGCGCACCGTCGCCGCCAAGCGCGCGGCGCTCGAAGGTGCGGTCGCGGTCTACGGATCGGCGACGCCGCGGCCCGAGACCTGGGCTGCCCTCGAGCGGCTCGACCTCGGCGGACGCCTCGGCGCCGACCTGCCGCCGGTGCGCGTGATCGACCTGCGCCGCGAGGCGGGCTACCCGCTCTCCGCGCCGCTCCTCAGCGAGCTGCGCAAGGTCGCCGAGCATCGCGGCAAGGCGATTCTGCTCCTCAACCGGCGCGGCGTCGCACCGGCGCTGCACTGCCGCGCGTGCGGGACGACGATTCGCTGCCCGAATTGCGACGTCGCGCTCGTCTTGCACGGGGACATATCGCTGCGCTGTCACCACTGTGGTTACACGACAGAGTCGCCGTCGAACTGCCCCGCGTGTGGCTCGCCCGATCTCGCCCGGCTCGGCGCCGGCACACAGAAGCTCGAGCGCGAGCTGGAGCGCGAGCTCCCCGAGCTCGAGCGGATCCGTCTCGACGCGGACGCGGTTTCGAAGCCCGAACAGCTTGCCCTGGCGTTACAGCGCTTCCGGGAGACGGAGGGCGTCGTGCTGCTCGGGACGCAGATGGTCGCGAAGGGGCACCACTTCAGCGGCGTCGAGCTTGCGGCGGTGATCGACGCAGACACTGGTCTCGCGATGCCGGACTTCCGCGCCGAAGAGCGGACGTTCCAGCTGATCACGCAGCTCGCCGGGCGCAGCGGCCGCGACGCGCCGGGCCGCGTGCTCGTACAGACGTTCCAGCCGGACGCGCGCCCGATCGCGCATGCCGCGCGACATGACGTCGGCCGGTTCCTCACCGAGGAGCTGGAGCGCCGCAAGGCGCTCGACTATCCGCCGTACGCGCACCTCGTGCGGATCGTCGTCAGCGGCCCCGAGCTCGAGCCGGTCGTGCGTGCGCTCGAGGAGCTGAAGGCCGGGATCGCAGGCGCCGAGCTGCTCGGCCCCGCCGCGCTGCTGCGCCTGCGCGGAAAGCATCGGGCGCAGCTCGTCGCGAAGACGGAGCACCCACGCCGGATCGCCTCCCAGGCCGCGCGCCTGCTCTCGGCCGCCGCCCCGGCGATGCGCAAAGCGAAGCTGACCGCCGTCGTCGACGTCGACCCGCAGAGCCTTTAGGGCATACGCCCAAACCAAGACGAGTTAGGCACGATGGTGGGGTGCAGAAACGCCGCACGGAGGGGCGCCGGCCCGAGGACATCATGGGCGAGTGGGGGATCCGCGATGTCACGCCGCCGTCGGCCGCCGAGCGCGAACGCCTCGCGGGCGAGCACGAGCTGAACCCGCTCGTCGGGCAGCCGCTGCCGCGGCGCATTCGCCGCTTCGCCGCGGAGGCGCATACCTACCTTGCGTCCCGCGGCGGGCCGCTGCCTTACATGCAGCGAGCGCGGCTGATCGACGAGGAGATCGCACGCCACCGGGCTCGCCTCGTCGAGGCACACGAGCTCTACCGCGACGATCCTGTCGCGTGGCGCCGGGTCGCCGAACGGTGGAACTTCAGCGAGGTCAACGAGCTGATCGAGCGCCACAACGCGTGGTACCCGGTCGAGGCTCAGCTCCCGATGAACCCGCGGACGAGGGACTACGTCGAGGTCGGCGGGCGTCCCTACCGGCGGGAGCGGCTCGACGCCGACTGGATCCTCGGTCAGTTTCCCTAGGTCGAATCTCTACACTGGCTCGCCGTGGCCCACGACGAACATCACGATCACGAGCACGACCACGAGCACGACCATGAGCACGAGGCCGACGAGGACGCGCGCGAGCAGGCCGAGGCCGAGGCTCGGCGGCGCCTCGCCCTTGCGCAGATCCGCCAGTACGGCGACCCCGCGCTGCGGCTGCCCGCGCACGAGGTCGTGGACTTCGACGACGACCTCAGGCGGCTCGTCGACCGGATGACGGTGCTGATGCACGAGGCCCAGGGTGTGGGACTCGCCGCGACACAGGTCGGCGTCCTGCGCCGTCTCTTCGTGTTCGAGCCGGACGAAGACGGCCCGCGCGCGATCGTCAACCCGGTCGTCGTCGAGCGCGGTGAGGAGATGCTCACCGACGAGGAGGGCTGCCTGTCGCTGCAGGGCGTGCGGGTGCCGGTGGAGCGCTCGACCACGGTGGTGCTCGAAGGCAAGGATCCGAACGGCGAGGACCTGCGCGTCGAGCTCGACCCGTACGGATCGCGCATCGTGCAACACGAGCTCGACCATCTCGACGGCGTGCTGATCATCGACCGCACTGACGACGAGCACCGCAGGGAAGCGCTCGCGACGTTGCGGCCCCGCGCCGTCCTACGCTGATGAAGATCGGCGTCGCGGCGACGGCGCCGCTCGGCGCCGACGTCCTCGAGCGGCTCGCCGAGGAGCACGAGATCGCGTGGCTGCTGACGCGCCCCGACGCGGCTCAAGGTCGCGGCCGCAAGCTCGGGCCACCGCCTGCGAAGCTCGTCGCGGAGCAGCTCGGCATCCCGGTGCAGCAGCCGGAGAAGCCGGACCTCCCGGCAGACGTCGACCGCGTCGTCGTTTGCGCGTACGGCCTGTACATCCCGCCGCGGCTGCTCGAACGCTCGCTCTGGCTCAATGTCCACCCCTCGCTGCTGCCGCGCTGGCGCGGGGCGGCGCCGGTCGAGCGCGCGATCCTCGCGGGCGACGAGCAGACGGGGGTAACGATCCACGAGACGGTCGAGGCGCTCGACGCCGGTCCGATCGCGGCTCAGGAGCCGTTCGCGGTCGGCGACTTGGACGCAGGGCAGGTGTTCGCGCGCTCGGCGGAGGTCGCCGCCCGGCTGTTGAACGAGGTGATCGAAGCACCAACCTTCGAGCCGCAGACCGAAGAGGGCGCGATCTACGCCGAGAAGATCACTGCGGCCGACCGCGAGCTGAAGCTCGATGACGCGCTCGACTCGTGGCGCCGCGTGCGCGCACTGTCGCCGCACATCGGCGCGCGCGGCGAGCTGAACGGCAAGCGCGTGACGGTCTGGAAGGCGCGACTCGAGGACGGCCGCTTCGTTCCCGAGATCGTGCAACCCGACGGGCGCAACCAGATGAGCTACGACGAGTTCTTGCGCGGACTGCGGTGATCGCGCCCGCACGTCGCGCTGCCTACGACGTCGTCCGCCGCGTGTTCGAGGAGGAGGCGTACGCGGACCGCGCGCTCGCGTCGGCCGTCGAAGGGCTCGACGCCCGTGATCGTGCACTCGCGCAGCGCCTCGCCTACGGCACGGTGCAGCGCGCGCGCACGCTGGACTTCGGTATCGAGCAGCTCGGCAAGCGTCCGGTGCGTAAGCTCGACGGGCCGGTGAAGGCGGCACTGCGTCTCGGCGCGTACCAGCTCGCGTTCACCGACCAGGTCGAGCACGCGGTCGTGAACGACACGGTCGAGCTCGTGCGCAGCGCTCGTCTCGAGCGCGCGGTGCCGTTCACGAACGCCGTCATGCGCCGCCTGGCGCAAGGCTTCAACGGGCTCGTCGCGTCGCTGCCCGAGGGGCCGGTGAAGGAGTCGTATCCCGACTGGATCGCAGAGACGTGGACACGCGACTTCGGCAACGAGACCGCCGTCGCGCTGATGCGCGCGCAGAACGAGCCACCTGCGCTCGAGGTGCGTGCCGCGGAGCCGGTGGGCGAAGCGACCGACGTGCCGGGCGCGTACGTTGTCGAGCACGTCGACATCGAGCGGATGCGGCCGATGAGCCGCGCCTCACAGCTTTCCGCGCTTGTTCTCGGGTCGCAAGATGGCGAGCGCGTGCTCGATGCCTGCGCGGCGCCCGGCGGCAAGACGACGATGCTCGCGGGCGAGATCACCGCGGTCGAGCTGCATCCCGGCCGCGCGCAAGCGCTGGCGAAGAACGTGGGGCCGAACGTCCGAGTCGTGACCGCCGATCTGCGCGAGCTCGCCGAGAGTGGTTTCGACCGCGCGCTCGTCGATGCGCCGTGCTCCGGGCTCGGCGTGCTTGCCCGGCGCCCTGACCTGCGCTGGCGGGCCCGGCCCCTGCCGGAGCTTCAGCTCGAGCTGTTGCAGGCCGCGGCCGAGCGGACGAACTCCGGCGGGACGATCGTCTACTCGGTCTGCACGCTGAACGCGGACGAGAACGAAGCGGTCGTGGACGCGTCCGGGCTCGGGCTGGTGCCGCTCACCGACGAGTGGCCGCAGTACGCGCACCCGACCCGGCCGGAGTTCTTGCTCACCATGCCGCACCGCGACCGCACCTCGGGCTTTTTCATCGCACGCCTGCGAGTTTCGTAGGATCCCTGCGGAATGCCGTGGCGTGACTGGATCCGCACGATCGAAGTCGAGCCATCGATCTATGGCGCCGACTTCGCGCATCTCGGCGACCAGCTCGAGGCGCTGCTGCGTTCCGAGTGCCGGGTCTTCCACTTCGATGTCGGTGACGGGCATTTCGTCGAGCCGATCACGATCGGGCCGATCGTGCTGCAGTCGATCGCGCCGATCATCCACCGCTACGGCGGGGCGATCGACTGCCACCTGATGGTCGACAACCCGGCCAAGCACTTCGCTCAATTCGCGGCAGCGGGCGGGGACAGCGTCACCTTCCACTTCGAAGCGGTCGAAGATGTACCGGCGACGATCCGCGCCGCGCGCGCGCAGGAGCTCCAGGTCGGCATAGCGTTCAATCCCGAGACGAAGCCCGAGGACGTCGCCGCCGTGGCGGGTGAAGCGGACATCGTCCTCTGCATGGCGATCCACCCGGGTTACTCCGGTCAGCCGTTTCTCGAGGAGACCTACGATCGCGTCGCGGGATTGCGCAGGGCGCTGCCGGAGGGAATTCACATCCAGGTCGACGGCGGAGTGAATCAGGACAACATCAGAGCGTTGTACGAGCGGGGCGCAACGCTCTTCGTCGCCGCGTCGGCGATCTTCGGGCGCGAGGACCTGCCACGCGCATATCGCCAGCTGGTGCACGCGCTCGCGTGACCATCTCGCGTGCGCTCGAGCTGGCGCGCGCCGCGCGCGGGCGCGCCTACCCGAAGCCGACCGTCGGAGCGGTCGTCGTGCGCGACGGCGAGATCGTCGGAGAAGGGGCGACAGAGCCAAATGGGCGCCACGGAGAGGTGGTCGCGCTCGAGGCTGCGGGTGACCGCGCGCGCGGGGCGACGCTCTACGTCACGCTCGAGCCGTGCGCGCACCATGGCACGACGCCGCCGTGCACGGACGCCATCGTCGCCGCGGGCGTCGAGCGCGTCGTGTTCGGTGCGCGCGACCCGAACCCGGAAGCGGCGGGTGGGGAGGAACGGCTGCGCGCGGCCGGCGTCGACGTCGAGTTCGTCGATTGGTTCGAGGCACGCGCGCTCAACGAGGCTTGGCGTACGTGGGTGACCGAGCAGCGGCCGTTCGTGATCTACAAGGCAGCGATCACGCTCGACGGCCACGTCACGCTCGCCGACCGCCGCTGGATCAGCGGTGAGGAGAGCCGGCGGCTCGTGCACGAGTTGCGCGCGGACGTCGACGCGGTCGCGGTCGGTGGCGGCACGGCGCGCGCCGACCGGCCGCGGCTCGACGCGCGCGACGTCGAGCTGCCGCGCGGGCAGCCGAGGCGGCTCGCCTTCGCGCGCGGTCCGCTTCCCGAGGGCGTCGATCTCGAGCTGAGAGCTGGACCGCTCGAGGACGAGCTGCGGGCTCTCGCAGCCGAGGGCGTCCAGTCGCTGCTGCTCGAGGGCGGGCCGACGCTCGCGGCGGCGTTCCTGGCAGCCGATCTCGTGGACAAGGTGCTGCTCTTCGTCGCACCCGTGCTCGGCGGCGAAGGGCCGACGTTCCTCCCTGCGCTACCCTCCCCGCGCGCGCTGACCCATCTGGCATCCCGGCAGGTAGGCGACGACGTGCTTCTCGAAGCCTATGTCCACGAGCCCTGATGCCTCCCAGCGCGCCGACGACCAGCTCGTCACGCACCTCAGCCACTGGCTGACCCGCCAGCTCGGTAACGACGAGCTGCTGCGCGAGGTGCAGAGGGTCGGGACCGACGAGCTCGCCCCCGGCTGCCGCCGGGCGGTCAACGAGCTGGTCGCGGAGCTCGGCACGGCGGTCCCCGGGGAGCGCGGCCAGCTCGAGGTGCTCGTCCGCGAGACGGTCGAGACGCTCGTCTACGGTGACTAGATCTGGTGCGAAACTCTCGAACCTGGTTCGGCCTGCGCGCCACGGGCGACCCGGCTGTGACAGGCACCGCCGAATCAGGTTCGGTCATGGAGTCCGGGAGCGAGCCCCAAACCGCTTCAATGCACGCATGTTCACAGGCCTCGTCCGCGAAGTCGGCATCGTCGCCTCGATGCTCGACGGCCGCCTCACGATCGACGCGCCGGAGACGGCCCCCGGTGTGCAGCTGGGCGATTCGGTCGCGGTTGACGGCGTCTGTCTCACCGTCGTCGCGTGCGATGACTCAACACTGAGCTTCGACGCCGTGCCGGAGACGCTGAGCCGCACGGCGCTCGGAACCCTCGACCAGGGGTCGAGGGTGAACCTGGAGTCCGCTCTGCGGGCCGGCGACCCGCTCGGGGGCCACTACGTCCAGGGCCACGTCGACGGTGTCGGCACGGTTCGCAGCGTCCAGCCCGAAGGCGAGGGAACGCGAATGAGCTTCGAGGCGCCCGCGGAGCTCTTGAAGTACATCGTCGAGAAGGGCTCGATCGCTGTTCAGGGCACGAGCCTCACGGTCGCAGCCATCGACGAGACCGGCTTCGAGGTCGCGCTGATCCCGCACACGCTGCAGGAGACGACGCTCGGCGAGCTCGCTCCTGATCAGCGCGTGAACCTGGAAACCGACGTGCTTGCGAAATACGTCGAGAAGCTGCTGCATCGCTAACGTTCACGGATGGCTGTGACCACACGGTTCGCCACGGTCGAAGAGGCGATCGACGAGATCCGCGAAGGGCGGATGGTCGTCGTGGTGGACGACGAGGATCGCGAGAATGAAGGCGACCTGACGATCGCCGCTCAGTTCGCGACGCCGGAGGCGATCAACTTCATGGCGACGCATGCGCGCGGGCTGATTTGCCTCTGTCTCACCGAGGAGCGCGCCGACGAGCTTGCGCTGCGTCCGATGACCGATCACAACGAGGCGCCGCTCGGCACCGCGTTCACCGTCTCGGTCGAAGCGCGCGAAGGCGTCACGACCGGCATCTCCGCCGCTGACCGCAGCCGCACGATTCAGGTCGCTATCCATGCGGACTCGACGCCGCGCGATCTCGTGCAACCCGGTCACGTGTTCCCGCTGCGCGCGAAGCCGGGCGGCGTGCTCGAGCGCATCGGACAGACGGAAGCGGCGGTCGATCTCGCACGGCTCGCCGGCCTGAACCCGTCCGGCGTGATCTGCGAGATCATGAACGACGACGGGACGATGGCGCGTGTCGACGATCTCGTGCCGTACTGCGAGCAGCATGGGCTGAAGATGATCACCGTCGCCGACCTTGTCGAGTACCGGCGCCGGCACGAGAAGCTCGTCGAGCGCGGTGCATCCGTTCGCCTCCCGACCGAGTACGGCGAGTTCACGGCCGTCGCGTTCCGCGAGAAGCTGAACGGCAAGACGCACGTCGCACTCGTGAAGGGCGAGGTCGACGGAGCGGAGAAGGTGCTCGTCCGCGTCCACTCCGAGTGCCTCACGGGCGACGTCTTCCATTCGCTGCGTTGCGATTGCGGCGAGCAGCTCGAACAGGCGCTCGCACAGATCGAAGCGGAAGGCAGCGGTGTGCTGCTCTACATGGCGCAGGAGGGCCGCGGGATCGGCCTCATCAACAAGCTGCGCGCCTATGAGCTGCAGGAGCAGGGGATGGACACCGTCGAAGCGAATCTCGAGCTCGGCTTCCCGGCCGACGCGCGCGACTACGGGATCGGCAACCAGATCCTCTCCGACCTCGGTCTGACGACACTGCGGATCCTCACGAACAACCCGAAGAAGCTGACCGGCATCGACGGGTTCGGGCTGACCGTGGTCGAGCAAGTGCCGATCGAGGTGCCGCCGAACGAAGAGAACTCGCGGTACCTCGCCACCAAGCGGGATAAGCTCGGACACCGTCTGCACCACCAAGACCTGAAGAACCTCGAATACGAACCGGAGGCCGAGTGACCGAGACCGACGACCCGCAGCCGATGCCGCCGGTGAGCGGCCCCGTGGCTCCGCCTGAGCCTCCACAGGTGACGGAGGACACCGACGAGAGCCTCGGCGATCCGTTCGAAGGCTGGCCCGCGTCGGAATCGTCCGCCGTGATCGAGGAAAGCCCGCCCGACGGCTCGAGCGTCGAGCACGTACGCGGCGAGGTCGACGTTCCGGCCGGCTTCACCGTGCTCGAGGGCACTCCGCTCGGCAATCGTCGCTCCGTCGGCGTCGTCGTCTCGCGCTTCAACGGCGGCGTGACGAACCGGATGCTGCAGCTCGCCCTCGACACGCTCCTCGAGGCCGGCGTCTCCCAGGATGCGATCACCGTCATGCCCGTGCCCGGCGCGTTCGAGCTGCCGCTCGCCGCGATGGCGCTGGCGAAGACGCGCCGCTACGCGTGCATCGTCGCACTCGGCGCCGTCGTGCGCGGCGAAACGCCGCACTTCGACTACGTCGCCCAGGAGTGCGCCTCCGGGCTCCAGCTCGCGGGGATCGAGACGGGTGTCCCCGTGTCGTTCGGCGTGCTCACGGTCGATACGGTCGAACAGGCGGAGGCCCGGATCCCCAAGGCGGCCGACGCGGTCCGCTCCGCGCTCGAGATGGCGGACCTCTTCGCCCGGCTCAGGGCCAGCGCCAAGCAATAGGAGAGGCACGATCGGCTACACTGCCGCCCGCAATGTCGAAGATCTGCGCAATCTGCGGGAAGAAGCCGTCGTTCGGCAACCACCGCTCGCACTCGATGGTCGCCTCGAAGCGGCGCTGGGACCCAAACCTGCAGCGCGTCCGCGTGCTGCTCAAGGGCTCTCCGCAGCGCGCGTATGTGTGCACGCGTTGCCTCAAAGGCAACAAAGTCGTCAAGGCCGTCTAGCGGCCGGAGCGGCGGTCTGCCGCCCCCGGCCCATTCGTACGGCGTTAGTCGGCTGACTCTTGCACGACATTGGGGCCGTGCTTGTCTTCAAAGCGGTCGAGTACACGTGACTCGACCAGGCGGCGCTGCGCCTCGTTTGCATCCTCGAGCGACTCGAACTCGAGTTGGATGAACACGTGGTTCGGGTCGTCGATTGCACGGAAGATCCGCTGTGCCTTGGCCTTCTCGCGCGCGCCGGGGCGGTCTTGATCGAACATCGGCCTCCAGGTGTCGTAGTCGCCCACTTGGATCCGGGTGATGATGAACGCGGACATCGGCGCTCCTCTCGCTCCAGGTCGGGCGAGCGTACAACAAGCAACCTCTCGAACGCATTTCAGGTCTAATCCGCGCCGTGGCGGATGACCTCAGTCTGGACCTCGAGCACGGTCGCCTGACGATCTCCCGCGACGCCGTCGCCGAGATCGTCGCCGCGACGGCTCTCGCCTGTTACGGCGTCGTCGGCCTCTCCGCCGGGACCCGCGTCGGCCGCATCCTGCGCCGCGAGGGGATCAGTGTCGAGGGTGATGCGAAAGCGCTGCGGATCGAACTGCACGTCGTCGTCGAGCACGGTCTGAACTTGGCGGAGGTCGCGTCGACGGTGCGCTCGCAGGTCGCCTATGACGTCGAGCGGCTCACAGGCTTGCACGTCGTGGCGGTCGAGGTCGTCATCCAACGGGTGCGGGCGAGCGCATGAGCGGCGTAGGCTCGACGGAGCCGCCCAACATGCGCATGCGCATCCGGGTGCTCGTGGAGGGTGCGCGCAGCGCGATCGAGGCGCACCGCAGACGCATCGACGACTTGAACGTCTATCCCGTGCCCGACGGCGACACCGGCACGAACCTGACGCTGACCGTGCGCGCGATCGACGAGGCGTTGCACAAGGACGGTCCAGACGATCGCGCAGGCCTCGCCCGCGAAGTCTCGCGTGCGGCGCTGATGGGCGCGCGCGGCAACTCGGGCGTGATCCTCTCGCAGATCATCCGCGGCGCGACCGACTCGCTTGCCCAGAGTGACGACCTTGCCAAGGCGTTTCGCTCCGCGAGCGACGCCGCCTACCGCGCGGTGAAGAAGCCGGTCGAAGGGACGATGCTCACCGCGATCCGCGCGATGGCGGACGCCGCCGAGCGGAAGGCCGACCTCCCCGCGATCATCGCCGCGGGCGACGAGATCGTCCGGAAGACGCGCGACATGCTGCCGGTGCTCAAGGAGGCGGGTGTCGTGGACGCGGGCGCGGCGGGGCTCGTCGAGATCGTGCGTGGCGTGCACGCTGCGCTGACGGGCGACGTGCTGCCGGAGCCGCCCGAGCTCCCGGAGCAGCTCGGGCTCGACGCGATCCACCAGGAGCTCTCGCGCTTCCGCTACTGCACCGTGTTCGTGATCGAGGGAGAAGGCCTCGATGTCGACGCGCTCGAAGAGGATCTCGAGGAGTTCGGAGACTCGTTGCTTATCGTCGGCGACAACACAGCGCTGAAGATCCATGTGCACACGGACGATCCGGGACGCGCGCTGACGCTCGGGGTCGCGCGCGGCGTTGTCGAGGGCGTGGAGATCGCGAACATGCACGCACAGACCCAGGAGCGCGAGGCGCGTCTGTTGCACGCGGTCCCCGATGCGGATACGACGACCTGTGCGGTCGTCGCGGTCACTGCGGGTGACGGCAACCGCGCGCTCTTCGAGAGCGGCGGCGCACGCGTCGTCGATGGCGGCCGCACCATGAACCCGTCCACCGCCGACTTGGTCGCCGCGATCGAGGCTGCGACCGCGCCTGAGGTGATCGTGCTCCCGAACAACGGCAACGTGATCATGAGTGCCGAGCAGGCCGCGGATCATTCGTCGAAGAAGGTGCGCGTTGTGCCAACACGGTCGCTGCAAGCAGGCCTGGCCGCCCTGATCGCGTTCGACCCAGCGCGGGGAGCCGAGGAGAATGTCGAGCCGATGGCCGAAGCGGTCGACGCGGTTGCAACCGGCGCGGTCACGATCGCGTCTCGCGACGTCGAGTTGAACGGCGTCTCGGTGCGCAAGGGCAAGTGGCTCGGGCTCGCGAATGGCGAGCCCGTGGCCGGCGGCGAAACGTTCGATGAGGTCGTGCGGGCGGTGCTCGAGCAATTGCTCGCAGAGCCGCGCGGGATCCTGACCCTGCTCACCGGAGAAGATCCGCCGTCGCTCGAGGCGGTCCTGTCAGCGCTGGAGGCGCAGCATCCGGAGCTCGAACTCGACGTGCACCAGGGCGGCCAGCCGAACTACCCGCTTCTGCTGGCGGCGGAGTGAGCGCAGGCTTGCCGGAGCTCACCAACGAGCGTAAGCCCCGGCCTGCCGGGCGCCGGAAGCGGACACAGTGACCCCCGTTCGCGTCATCCTCGTCGAGGACAACGACATGTTTCGCGAGACGCTGGAGCTGCTCTTCGGCCTCCGCGAGGAGATCGACGTGGTCGCGAGTGTGAGCATGGGCAATAACGCTCCGATGCTGGTGGCAGAGCTGAAGCCCGACGTCGTGCTGATGGACTACCGCATGCCGGGGCTGAACGGCGCCGAGGCGACGCGCGCGGTGCTCGACGCGTACCCGGCCACGAAGGTCGTGTGCCTGAGCGCATCGGTCACGGCCCGGGAAGTGCAAGAGGTGCTCGAGGCGGGCGCTGTCGCGTGCCTCACGAAGGACGAGGACTTCGACCGCCTCGTCGCGGCCGTGCAGGCGGCGGCGGCCGCATGAAGCTCACCTCCGAGAACACGGCGATCGTGCTCGACTCGACGGCGGACTTGCCGGAAGCGCCGCAGCGGTACCCGAACTTCCGTGTCGTGCCGCTCTACGTGCTGTTCGGCGAGGAGAGCTTCAAGGACTACGTCGAGATCACGCCGGACCGGTTCTACGAACGGCTGCAAACCGCGGCGCAGCTGCCGACGACCTCGCAACCGACGCCCGGTGACTTTCTTGCGACATTCGAGGAACTTGCGCCGCGGTACGAGCGGATCATCGCGCTGACCATCTCCTCGACGCTCTCGGGCACCTATGGCAGCGCGCAGGCTGCGGCCGAGATGCTCGGCGACGACAAGGTGCGGGTGATCGACTCGCGCACCGTGTCCGCGTCGCTCGGACTGCTTGCGATCGGCGTGCAGCACCGCCTGGAGCGTGGCACGACGGACGAGGAGATCGATGCGTTCGTCGACTACTACCAGCGCGAGCACCATCTCCTCTTCACGGTCAACACCCTCGAGTACCTCGCGAAGGGCGGGCGCATCGGGCGGGCGGCCGCATTCGCCGGCAACCTGCTGAACGTGAAGCCGATCCTCGCGATCCGCGACGGTGAGGTAATCCCCCTGAAGAGGGTGCGCGGCAATCACAAGGCCTTTGCCGAGTTTCGCGAGCAGTTCGTCTCGACGACGACCGACTCGCCGAACCTGAAGGTCGGCATCGCGCACGCCGCCGCGCCCGAACGCTTGCAGGCGCTGCGCGAGCTCGTGGAGCATGAGCGCCCGCATGCGCAGATCGAGATCGCGACGACGCTCGGCGCCGTCGTCGGCACGCACGCGGGGCCGGGCACGGTCGGCTTCTTCTGGTTCCTGGACGAGGAGTAGACGCCATGTCGTCCGGACCGGGTCCTATGCTCGGTCCGGATGGCAACAATGACCCGCATGCACCCGGGTTTCACAGGTGTGGTCCAGAACGACTGGCCACGTCCACGCGGCTGGGTGCCGCCGCACCGGCTCGACGCGCTCGACGTCTCGACGCTGCCGGGCGTGGGCGTGACCCTGGCGAAGCGGCTGAAGACCTTCGGCATCCAGTCGGTGCGCGACTTGCTCTTCCATGCACCGCGCCGCTACGAGAACGCGGTCGACACCGTTCCGATCGCGAAGCTCGGTCAGGCCGAGGGAGAGGTGGCGATCGAGGGTCGAATAGTAAGCGCACGTTCGCGGCCGCTTCCGGGGCGGCGGACGCTTGTGACCGCGATTGTTCGTGACGATCACGGCCAGATCAGCGCCTCTTTCTTCAACCAGCCCTGGCTGCTCGAGAAACTGACGCCGGGCACGTCAATGCGCCTGCGCGGCAAGCTCGGCAAGTTCGGGTTCGACGTGAAGAGCTACGACATCGGGGAGGCGCGGCGGACCGCCGACCATGCGCCCGTGTATCCCGCGAGCGAGCAGATCCCGTCGACGCGCCTGCGCGAGCTCGTGCGCACGGCGCTCGCGCAGCACGGCGGCAGCTTTGCCGATCCGTTACCGGCCGAGGAAGAGCTCCCTTTGCGCCGCGATGCGCTCGCCGCTATTCACTTCCCCGCAGACGAGGCTCACGCGGAGCAAGCGAGACAGCGGCTCGCGCTCGATGAGCTCGTGGCGCTGCAGCTCGTCGTCGCGCGCCTGCGCGACACCGAAGCGGTTGCGCCCTCGCTCTCGCAGCCGGGCGCGCTGATCGCGAGATACCGCGACGTGCTGCCGTTCCGGCTCACCGAGCACCAGGAGTCGGCGATCGCCGAGATCGACGCCGAGCTGGCGCGGACGACGCCGATGCAGCGACTGCTGCAGGGCGACGTCGGCTCAGGGAAGACCGTGGTCGCGCTGTACGCGTTGCTGCGGGCGGTCGAGAACGACCGGCAGGGTGCGCTGATGGCGCCGACCGAGACGCTCGCCGAGCAGCACTTCCTGACGCTCGAGCCGCTGTGCGCCCAGCTCGGGGTGCGCTGCGTCCTGCTGACCGGCTCGGTCGGCTCGAAGAAGATCCGCGACGAGATCGCGAATGGCGTCGCGCAGATCGCGGTCGGCACGCACGCGCTCATCCAGCGCGACGTCGAGTTTTCCGACCTCGCCGTTGCCGTCGTCGACGAGCAGCACCGCTTCGGTGTCGAGCAACGCTCGGCGCTCGCCGAAGGGCGAAGCCCGCACGTCCTGCACATGACGGCGACACCCATCCCGCGCACGCTCGCGCTGACGATCTACGGCGACCTCTCCGTAAGTGAGATCGCGAAGCCGCCGGCCGACCGCAAGCCGATCATCACGGGTCGCGTCGGCGCCGAGCGCGCCGGTGAGGCCTACCAGCGCCTGCGCGCGCATCTCGACACCGGCCGCCAGGCCTACGTGGTGTGCCCCCTCATCGAGCTCTCCGAGACGCGGCTCGCCCGCGCTGCCGAGGCCGAGGCCGAGCGCCTGCGCCGCGCGGAGCTGAAGGGCTACCACGTCGGCTTGTTGCACGGCAAGCTCAGGACCGCGGAGCGCCGCGAGGTGATGCGCCAGTTCAAGGAAGGCGAGCTCGACGTGCTCGTCGCGACGACGGTGATCGAGGTCGGCGTCGACGTCCCGAACGCGACGATCATGATCGTGCAGGAGGCCGATCGCTTCGGGCTCGCGCAGCTCCATCAGCTCCGCGGCCGCGTGGGCCGCGGGTCCGAGCAAAGCTACTGCCTGCTCGTCTCGCGGCCGGTGGAGGAGCTCTCCGAGACGGCGGACAAGCGGCTGCAGGCGCTCGTCGACACGACCGACGGCTTTGAGCTGGCGCAGGTCGACCTCGATCTGCGCCGCGAAGGGCAGCTGCTCGGAACACGGCAGTCCGGCTGGAGCGACCTGCAGTTCACGAAGCTCCGTGTCGACCACGCGCTGATCGAGCAGGCGCGAGTGCTCGCCGCGGAGTTGCGTGACGAGGACGGGCCATGGCAGGACGAGGCCGATCGCCTCGGCACTCCCATCGATGCCTAGACGCTCGTCCCCCGCCATGTGATGATCCGCGCATGAGGGGGTGGGGTCGCCTTTTTGCATTGCTCGCCGCAGCTGTCGCGGCTTTGGCGATCTGCGCGGTCGCCTCCCACGCGCATGCGACGTTCGCAAGCGAGCCGAGGAACGTCTGGTTCGCAGACGGCACGGTTTCGGCGATCGCCGCGACGAAGAGCGGAGTGTTCATCGGAGGCGACTTCTCGATGATCGGGCGCCCGACGGGCGGATGGGCGGCCATCGACGCCTCCGGAGCGGTGCGCCCGGTGCGCGCCTACGTCGACGGGTCGATCGACGTCGCGGCGCCCGACGGAGCAGGCGGCTGGTTCCTGCGCGGTGACATCTCGTCCGTCGCTGGCACCGTGCGCCGAGGTGTTGTGCACTTGCGTGCGAACGGACGGCTCGATCCCGCCTTCCGCCTGGTTTCGAACGGGAGCGTCTCCACGCTCGCTGTCTCGCGCGGCCGTCTCTACGTCGGTGGGGAGTTCACCGCCATCAACGGCCAAGCCCGAGACTCGGTGGCGGCCCTCGACATAAAGACATCGACACTCCTCTCATGGGCTCCAAGCGTGCGTTATGTCCACAAGGATGCGGGCCCGGCTACCGTCGATGCGATCGCGAGCACCGCCGACGGGAGCCGCATCTACGTCGGCGGCTCGTTCGAGCGGCTCGGCGGCAAGCGTCGTGCGTCCGTGGGCGCCGTTGACGACCGCGGGCGCGTGCTTCCCTTCAACCCTCATCCGAACTCGGACATCGCGTCGCTTGCGCTCGACCCCCGCGGCCGTGCTGTGTATCTCGGCGGGTCCTTCGAGACGGTGGACGGGACGACCCGTTCGGGACTCGCTGCCGCGAATCCGACTACTGGACGATTGACGAAGTGGAACCCCGACTGCGACGGCACGGTGTACGCGATCCACGTCTCGCCGGCCGGCTCGCCGGTGTACGTCGGCGGCGAGTTCGCCGCCATCGGCGGGAAGTCGCGGCGGGGCCTGGCAGCGGTCGACGCCAAGGCGGGAGCGGCCACGCCCTGGGACCCGAACGTGGGCGGCTCGGTCGACGACTTCTTCGTCAATGCGAAAGCACATGTCGCCTACTTCGGCGGTCTGTTCGACACCGTCGGAGCGGCCGACCGCTCGAACCTCGGCGCCGTCGACCTCGCCGGCGGTGCTCCGACGGCGTGGGACCCGAAGGCCGAAGGTGAGGTGCACATCGTGCGTCCGGACGGCCGTGGCGGCGTGCTGGTCGGTGGCGAGTTTGCGTCCGTGGGCGCTGTCGCGCGGGCGGGAGTGGCCGAGCTCTCGCCCGACGGTACGGCTGTGCTGCCGTGGAGCCCGCAGCTGTCCGGAATCATCCGCGTGCTGACCCCCGACTCCGCTCACGGCCGCGTCTATCTCGGCGGGCGCTTCACGTTGCCGGGAGAAAAGGCGCAACGCAGCCTCGCAACGATCGACGCTGCAACCGGCGCTGTAGCGGCGTGGGGGCCGATAGCCAATTCCGGTGTCTGGTCGATCGCGCCGAGCGCCGACGGCGGAAGCGTCTTCATCGGCGGCGCGTTCGCGACCCTCGACGGCAAGGCGCGCAGGCGCATTGGTGCCGCCGACGCGAACGGTCTCCTGGCGCCCTTCAATCCCGGCGCGAACGGGATCGTGCGCACGATCGTCCCCGCGGCGGATCTCGTGTACGTCGCGGGTCAGTTCAGCTCGATCGGCGGCGAGGCGCACCGCGGAGTCACGGCCCTCGACGCCATCAGCGGCAAGGCGACGGGTTGGGACGCGGCGCCCGACGCCAACGTCAATGCGATCGCGCTCGTCGGAGACACGCTCTACGCCGCCGGCGACTTCACGACGATCGGCGGGAGGTCGAGGAAGGGGCTCGCAGCACTCGATGCAGGATCCGGGGCAGCGGCGAGGTGGGATCCGACGCCGGACGACTCCGTCACCGCGCTTGCAGTCTCCCCGGACGGGACGCGCTTGGTCGCGGCCGGACAGTTCACGCGAATCGCAGGCGGCCGCCGCGACGTCGGCGAGTTCGACCTCGTAACCGGCCTTCTCACCGCCTGGGATCCGGACGCACCCTTCAACGGGGCCGCGCTTGCGTACGCGGCGGACGGATCGTCGCTGTACGTCGGCGGCGAGGGCGTCTTCGGCGCATTCCATTGAACACGGACGCCTGACTACGCTGCCCGCATGCGGGTCATCGCCGGCAGTCACCGCGGCCGTCGGATCGCAGCTCCGAAAGGCGAGGAGACGCGGCCGACGTCCGACCGCGTGCGGTTGGAGCGACCTCCAGTTCACGAAGCTCCGTGTCGACCACGCGCTGATCGAGCGGGCGCGCGCGCTCGCCGCGGAGTTGCGTGACGAGGACGGCACCTGGCAGGACGAGGCCGACAGGGTGATGTGCAGCCGCCTGACGTGTGGCATCATGTGGTCACATGGTGCGCATAGGGATCAGGGAACTTCGGGACAACCTCACCTCGACGATCCGTCGCGTCCGCGCGGGGGAGGCGTTCGAGGTCACCCATGACGGCGAGCCCGTCGCGGTGCTCGCGCCGGTCGGCCGTAACCGCCTGGATGAGCTGATCGCCCGGGGCGAGGCGACCCCCGCCACCCAGCCGCTGGATTTGTCGCGCCCGCTCCATCCAAATACATCGGGACGTCCGCTCTCGGAGATCCTCGATGAGCAGCGCGCCGACCGCAGCTGATGCGCCGACGTACGTCGACTCATCGGCGTTTATGAAACTCGTTGTGGCGGAGCCGGAATCGGACGCGCTTCGACTGTTCCTCACCCAGTCGCCGAGGCGGTTGACGGCGAGCACGCTGCTCGACGTCGAAGCGACGCGAGTGGCGCGCGCAGCGGGCGGGTCGGCCGCGAATGCGATGGCCGAAGCGCTCCGCGCGGTTGTCCTTGTCGACGTCACTCCCTCGATCCGCGCGCGTGCGCGGTTGCTCGACCCTGTACACCTACGGACGCTCGATGCGATCCATCTTGCGACAGCCCTTGAGACCGGGGCGCGCGAGATCATCGTCTACGACAATCGCCTCGCTTCGGCGGCAGCGACGTATGGAATGGACGTCTGGAGCCCCGGCGCGTGAGAGTCATCGCCGGAACGCACCGCGGCCGCCGGATCGCCGCGCCGAAGGGTGAAGAAACGCGGCCGACGTCCGACCGGGTGCGCGAGAACGCGTTCAACCTGATCGGGCCGGTCGACGACGCCGACGTGCTCGACCTGTTCGCCGGTTCGGGCGCACTTGGGATCGAGGCGCTCAGCCGTGGCGCCTCGACGGCGACGTTCGTCGAGCTCGATCGGTCCGCGTGCAAGGTGATCGACGCCAACCTCGACTCGCTCGGCTTCCGCGGGACCGTCCTCCAGCAGGACGCTGTCCGCGCAGTGACCAGCGAGCGGCGCACCTTCGACCTGATCCTGTGCGACCCGCCCTACGGCTACGACCACGCGAAGGTCACGCCCCATCTCGCGCGGCTCCTCAATGCCGACGGCTTGCTGGTCTACGAGTCCTCCGGTCGTGAGGATCCGCCGGAGGTCCCCGGCCTTCGGGAACGAACCTCCCGCAAGTACGGCTCCGCACGGCTTACGCTATTCGACAAATGATCACCGCCATCTACCCCGGTACCTACGACCCCGTGACCAACGGGCACGTCGACGTGATCGCCCGCGCCGCGAAGATCTTCGACCGGGTGGTCGTCGGCGTGGTCGGAAACCCGCAGCACAAGTCGCCGCTCTTCACCGTCGAGGAACGAGTCGCCTTCCTGGAAGACGCGCTCGGCGGAGTGGTCGATAACGTCGAGATCGACATCTTCAGCGAGCTCGTTGTCGAGTTCGCCCGCCGCTGGGACGCGAAGGTGATCGTCAAGGGTCTACGGGTGCTCTCGGACTTCGAGTGGGAGTTCCAGATGAACCAGCTGAACCGCCACCTGGCGCCGGAGATCGAGACCGTCTATGTGATGGCGAGTCCGCAGGTGAGCTTCGTTTCCTCGAGCGGGGTGAAGGAGATTGCCTCGTTCGGCGGAAATGTCCAAGAGCTTGTGCCAAAGGGCGTTGCGGCGCGCCTGAAGGAGATGTTCCCGAACGGCCGTGGCGGCGCTCCACTATCCGACCAGGAGTAGACTGGACACTGTATGGACGTCCTAGTTCTGATCGACAAGCTCGACGACCTCGTACACAACGCGAAGGCCGTGCCTCTGACCGACCAGGTGCGCATCGACCGCGAGGAGATCTACGACATCCTCGATCAGATGCGGGCCACGATCCCGGAAGAGATCAAGCAGGCCCGGTGGATCGTCAAGGAGCGGCAGGAGATGCTGGCCGAGGCGAAGCGCGAGCAGGACCGCCTTCTCCAGGAGGCACGCGAGCAGGCCGTACGGGAGGCGTCGCAGACCGAGATCGTCAAGCTGGCCGAGCGCCAGGCGCAGGAGATCATCGATGAGGCCCGGCGCAGTGCGCGCGAGATGCGCCTCGAGATGGAGGACTGGGCCGACGGGATGCTCGCAACGCTCGAGACGAATCTCGACAAGTTCCTCGTCGCGGTGCGCCGCGGGCGGGAGCGCCTGCACGAGCGCTCCCAGGAGTCGGTCGTCGCCGGGATCGGCCCGGTCGACCTCTCCGACAACGGCTCGAGCTACTAAGCCTCTACGCCTCTCGCGACGAGCGTTCGCTACCCTCGTCACATGACGAGCTTCAGCCTGCGTCAGGTGAAGCTCCGTCCGGGCGAGCAGTACCGCGACGAGCTCGAGGTCGAGTTGTCCCCGCTCGAGTACGGCGGACAGCGGTATCTCCCGGTGCCGGAAAAGGTGCCGGCGGCATTCGAGATCACGCGTGCGAACACCGGGACGGTCTTCACGCTGGCGTTCACGGCCCGGCTCTTCGGGCCCTGCTATCGCTGTCTCGGGGACGCCGTCCTCGAGCTGCCGATCCATGCGCGCGAATACCAGGACGAGAACCCCGAGGACGAGGAGATGACGACGCCCTACGTCGAGGGAAACATGCTCGACGTGTCGGGCTGGGCGCGCGACGCGCTCGCGCTTGCGCTCCCGGAGAAGATCCTCTGCCGGCCCGACTGCGCCGGTCTCTGCGGTCAGTGCGGCAAGAACCTGAACGACGAGCCGCACACGCACGAAGAGGAGCACGGCGACCCGCGCTGGGCCGCCCTCGAAGCGCTACGCGATCAGGGCTGAGCGCCGCTCCATCAGGACGACGTCACTCCATCTGCCGCGCTTCCGCGCGAGCTTCTCCCGGATGCCGACGAGCCGGAACCCGCACGCCGTGTGCAATGCGATCGAGGCTTCGTTCGCGGCGAGGATTCCGGCCTGGATCGTCCAGATCTGGGCGGCGTCCGCCTCCTGGCAGAGCCGCTCCAGCAGCGCCCGTCCGACACCGTGCCCGCGCACGCTCTGCGCGACGTAGATCGAGTTCTCGGCGACGCCGCGGTAGCAAGAGCGCTCGGAGTACGGCGCCAGCGCCGCCCAGCCAAGGACCTCGCCGTCGTCGCGCGCGACGAGGCGGGGCCAGAGCAGGTGGCCACGGTTCCATTCGTCCCACGTCGGGACGAGCTCTTCGAACGTGCCGAGATCGAGGCCTTCCTCGAAGATCGTCCGGACGGCGGGCCAATCAGACGGAAGGAGCGCGTCGATTCTCACAGCGTGATCGTACGAGGCAGCGTCGCTGTAAGAGTCGTGGCCCTGGGGACTCGAGGGCGAGACTAGCTGACGGTGCGGCCGAGTAGGTTCTCGACGGCTCGGCGGACGGTGGCGAGGCCGGGCTCCCACTCCGGTCCTTCCCGGGGAGCGCCCTCGAGCACCCACGTCTCCATCGTCGCGGGCACGAGGTGGGTCGGGAGGTAGGCGGCGATCTTCGCCGTCACCGGCTCGAGGCCCGGCGTCTCGCGGAGGAAGCACGCGGCGACGGCGTCGTCGAACTCCTGCAGGACCTCGAGGCGGCGGACGCGCACTTGGGGATGGTCGAGCGTGAGCCGCGCCTGGGTGGCGTAGAACTCGGGCTCGGCGATCACGCGGGCGGCATAGTCGCGCACCTGCTCTTCCGTCGTCGTGAGGACGTCTTCGGATGCCTGCAGCTCCTCGAGCGCCGCCCGCGCCAGGCCGAAGCACGCCGCAGCCTTGGTGTCGAAGTAGCGAAAGAACGTGCGTGTGGAGACGTTCGCGGCCGCCGCGATGTGCTCGACGGTGACGCGGTCGAAGCCATGCTCGGAAAAGAGCTGGAGCGCGGCGTGCATCAATTCGCGCCGCGTTTCGTGCTTCTTTCTCTCACGCAGACTATCCATAAGTGACATTCTATGACATTTGCCGCTTCCTGTAAAATGGCATTAAATGTCACGTTCATTCGCAGAGGCGCAGCCGCCGCTCTCCGAGCGCCTGCCGATCGTGACGTACACGAACGCGTTCCGGGAGACCGCCGAGACGGTCTGGATGAGCCCCCAGGTGGAGCGGCTCTTCGGGTACCGGGTCGACGAGTGGGTCGGGAACCCCGGCTTCTTCGAACAAGTCGTGTTGCACCCCGACGACCGCGGCCCGGTCCTGGCGGAGATGCGGGCGAGCCGTGACGAGCTGCGCCCTTTTTCGCGTGACTACCGCATGCGCGCCCGCGATGGGCAGGTCGTCTGGATCCACGACGAGTCGGTCCCGATCGTCGCCGACGACGGCCGGCCCGAGTTCATCCAGGGCTACTTCATCGACATCACGGAGCGGAAAGAGCTCGAGCGGCACCTGCTGCAGGCGCAGAAGACCGAAGCGCTCGGTCGCATGGCGGCTGGGGTCGCGCACGATTTCAACAATCTGCTGACCGCGATCGGCGGCTTCGCCGAGTTCGCGAGGCGCTCGCTGTCGCCGGATGCACCTGCTCGCCCGCACGTGCAGGAGATCATCGCCACGGTGGAGCGGGCGGCGAGGCTGACGCGGCAGCTTCTCTCCTTCAGCCGCAGGGCTGAGGTCGAGGTGCAACCGGTCTGTCTCACGGAGCTCGTCCGCAACACCGAGTCGATGGTGCTGCACGTGGCAGGGAAGACCGTTCAGGTCGACCTGGAGCTCGCCCAGACGCCGAAGGTCACGGCCGACCCGGGCCAGCTCGAGCAGGTGCTGATGAACCTCGTCGCGAACGCGCGGGACGCCGGTGCGGCGCGGATCGCGATCCGCACGACCACGGCGACGATCCGGCGTGGATCCGAGAGCCGGCGACTGGGCGTTGCGGCGGGGGAGTACGTCGCCCTCGTCGTTTCGGACACCGGCTCCGGGATGGACGAGGAGACCCAAGCGCGCGTCTTCGACCCGTTCTTCACGACGAAGCACCGTGACGGCGGCACGGGGCTCGGCCTTTCCCTGGCGTGTAGCGTGATCCGCCAATGCGGCGGCGCGATCGAGGTGTCGAGCGTTCCGGGCGCCGGCACGACCTTCCGCATCCTGCTCCCGGTCGCGAACGTCGGCTAGACTGGCGGCCGCTCATGGCTGTCCCCAAGAGGAAAACCTCCAAAGCGCGCCGCGATCAGCGCCGCGCCACGCACAAGGTCGAGGCTCCGCGCGTCAACACGTGCCCCCAGTGTGGGTCACCGAAGCGCGCGCACCGTGTCTGCCCGACCTGCGGCACCTATAAGGGCCGCGAAGTCGAGCCGCTCCGCTTCGACGCGCCCTAAGTGACGCGCGTCGCGGTCGACGCAATCGGTGGAGACAACGCGCCCGGCGAGGTGATCCTCGGCGCGCTCGACGCCGCTGCCGAGGGCATCGAGGTCGTGCTGTACGGCCCCGCGGGCCTCGACACCCGCGGCTTGCCGCTGGTCGAGACGACCGAGGTGATCGAGATGGCCGACAAGCCGGCCGAGGCGGTGCGCGCCAAACCGGACTCGAGCCTCGTCGCCGCGGTGCGTGGCGTGGCTGACGGCGGCGCCGACGCGGTCGTCTCGGCGGGGAACACCGGCGCGATGCTCGCCGCCGGCTTGCTGCACTTGCGGCGCCTGCCGGGTGTGATGCGGCCTGCCATCGCTGTGCCGATTCCCACGCGCCGCGGGCCTTCCGTCTTGATCGACGCCGGCGCGAACGCGGACAACCGCCCGGAGCACCTGCATCAGTTCGCACACATGGGGGCCGTCTTCGGCGAGGAGCTGCTCGACGTGCCCAATCCCGAAGTACGCCTCCTCTCGATCGGCGAAGAGGAGGAGAAGGGGAACCACCTGACCGTGGAGGTGCACAGGCTGCTCAGCGACGACAGCCGCCTGAACTTCCGCGGCAACGCGGAGTCCCGCGATCTGCTGCGCGGCGCCGCGGACGTGGTCGTCACGGATGGCTTCACCGGAAACGTCGCGCTCAAGCTTCTCGAGGGGACGATCCGCGAGCTGCTCGACGCCTTGCGGGACGAGCTGACCACGACCGCCTACGGCAAGCTCGGTGGCTTCCTGATCCGCCCGGCTGCGCGCCGCCTCCGCGCGAGGCTCGATCCGGACACCTACGGCGGCGCCTACCTGCTCGGCCTGCGCGGGCTGGCCGTGATCGCGCATGGCAACGCGGGTCGCACGGCGATCGCGAATGCGATCCGGCTGGCCGCGCGCGGGTCCGACCACCATGTGGTGGAGCGGCTTTCAGAGCGGTTGCCCGAGCGCGTCAGTGTATGATCGCGCGGTTTTAAGGCAACGTCATTTTCCGGCCCCCCGAAACGATGAGGTGACATGGCAGCGTCGCGTGAAGAAGTCTTCGAGCGTGTCAAGGAAGTTCTGACGGAACAGCTCGGAGTGGAAGAGGATCAGATCACCGAAGAGGCGTCGTTCCAGGACGACCTGGACGCCGACTCGCTCGATCTCGTCGAGCTCATCATGGAGCTCGAGGATCAGTTCGGGATCAAGATCTCTGACGAGGATGCCCAGAAGATCACGACCGTCGGGCAGGCCGTCGACTACGTCACCTCGCATCAGTAAGGCCCGAACGCTTCGGGGGCTGATCGACGAGCTCCCGGCCGAGCGCGCGGCGGCGGTCTTCACGCATTCGTCGTGGGCCGCCGACCGCACTGAGTCCTATGAACGGCTCGAGTTCCTCGGCGACTCGGTGCTCGAGCTTGCGATCGCACGGATGCTCTACGACCGCTTCCCGGAATTCAGCGAGGGGCGGATGGCGAAGGTCCGCTCGCACGTCGTCTCGCGGGCGAGTTGCGCGGTCCTCGCGCGCGAGCTCGGGCTCGGCGACCGGATGCGGGACGAGGCGACCGGACCGCAGGTCGATGAGGTCGACCGCCTTTCGCGCAACCGGAACGTGCTCGCCGCGTTGCTCGAGGCGGCGATCGCCGCCGTCTACCTCGAGCACGGCTTCGAGCAGGTGGAGCCGGCGATCGTCGAGGCATTCGGCCCGCGGATCGAATACGCCCTGACGACGCACGTCGACCACAAGACGGAGCTCCAGGAGCAGCTTGCCCGCCTCGGCCGCTCTGTCTCCTACACGGTGCTCGACGTCCAGGGGCCGCCGCACGACCGCTCGTTCACCGCCGCCGCGATCATCGACGGCGAGGTCGCCGGGACGGGCTTCGGCCGCTCGAAGAAGGACGCCGAGCAGGCCGCCGCGGAGCAGGCGCTCGTTACCGCAACAGGCGACGATGAAGAGCCTGCGTCGGCTCCGAAGGCGTGATGCCGAGGTCTTCGCGCAGCTTCTCGCGCAAAGACTCGTAGACGAGCAGCGCCTCGGCGCAGTTGCCCTCGCGGTCGAGGGCGTCCATGAGGATCCGGTAGCCGGACTCGCGGTACGGCTCGAGCTGCACGAGCTTTCGCCCCACGCGCACCGCCGCTGCGAGCTCCGTCCCGCCGACGCCCAGCGTCGCGCCCGCATACGCCTCGAGCGCGCGCAGCTGGAGCTCGCCGAGCCGCCGGCGTTCCTCGTCGATCCACGGCGCCTCCTCACCCGGGAGGAAGGGGCGCCCGCACACGAACATCGCGACCTGCGAGGGCGCCCACGCCTGATCCGGTTTGCCGAGCACGAGCGCGCTTTCGGCCCGGTGGAGCGCGGCCGCCGCAGCTTCGATGTCCACCCAGAGGTCGCGGGCGACGGGTCTCAAGCCGTCGAGCGGCACGACGCGCCGGAGCTTCGAGAGGAGCGGGGCCAGCCCGCCATCCCGTCCCGAGGCCCAGAGGGCGTCGACGAGCTCGTCGCGCCTCACTGTGCGCAGGCGGTGGGTAACGAGAAAGGCGAGCAAGATCCGGCCCTGACGGCCCGGTAGCTCATCCTCCACGCGACGTCCGTCGAGCTCGACGACGAGACGTCCGCAGAGCTGCACTTTTCCATGCGCCAACGTCGCGCCAACATAGACCCAACGCCCGGCTCGTACAACGGACGTATCCACGACGAAGGGAGTTTCCGATGGCGAAGCAGATCACGTGTGAATGCGGAGCCGTGCTTCGCGGCGAGACCGACGATGAGGTGAAGAGCAGCGCGCGCGACCACATGCGGGCCGACCATCCCGAGCTGCTCGACAAGGTCTCGGACACCGACCTCCAGGGCTGGATCGAGGAGGTCTGAGATGGCGACGACGACCTTCGATCCTGTCGCGTACAAGGAGGCGACCCGCGTCCAGTGGCAGGACGCGGCCCAGGCGTGGCACCGCTGGGATCCCGTGTTCGACCGCTGGCTCGGTCAGGCAACCGAGCTGATGCTCGACCTCGCCGGCGTGCGCGAGGAGTTGCGCGTGCTCGATATCGCTGCGGGGTCGGGCGGACAGTCGATCGCGGCCGCGCGGCGCGGCGCAACCGTCCTCGCGACGGACATCTCGTCGAACATCCTCGACGAGGCTGCGGCAGCGGCACGCGCGGCCGGTGTCCCGAATGTCGCCACGCGCGTGATGGACGGCGAGTCGCTCGACGTCGAGCCCGGCTCCTTCGACGCGGCAATCTCGCGACTCGGCCTGATGTACCTGCCCGACAAGCGGGCGGCGCTTGCCCAGGCCGCCGCCGCACTGCGCCCGGGCGGGCGCTACGCCGCGCTCGTGTTCGCCGAGCCCGAGCGCAACCGCTTCTTTTCGGTGCCGATCTCGATCATCCGGACGAACGCGCAGTTGCCGCCGCCGGGACCGGGAATGCCGGGCCCGTTCTCCGCGGTCGGATTGGATGACCTGCTCGAGTCGGCGGGCTTCCGCCAGGTCGAGGTGCATCGGCTCGAGGCGCCGCTCGAACTCGCCGACGCGGCGGAGTGCGCCCGGCTGGAACGCGAGTCGTTCGGGGCGTTGCACCAGATGCTCGCGGGCCTGACCGACGCCGAGCAGGAGGCGACCTGGGCGGAGATCGAGGTCGCGCTGCGCGAGTTCGAGGGCTCGGCCGGCTTCACCGGTCCGTGCGAATTGTTGGTGGGTGCAGGGACGATCTGAGCTCGGACGCGGGCTGCCGAGCGGCGTCCTAGTCGCTCGGTAGCCTCCCTTTCGCGTGCATCTCAAAGCGATCAAGCTGCGCGGGTTCAAATCGTTCGTCGACCCGGTCGAGATCCAGCTCGAATCCGGCGTCGCCGTCGTGGTCGGGCCCAACGGTTCGGGGAAGTCGAACGTCTCCGACTCGATCCTCTGGGCCACCGGTTCGATGAGCCCGGGCGAGCTGCGGGCCGAGAAGCCGGACGACGTCCTCTTCTCGGGCTCGGTGGGCAGGCAACCGACGGACTTCTGCGAGGTCGACCTGCTGTTCGACAACTCGGACAGCGCCTGGCCGGACCTCCCCTACAGCGAGGTCTCGGTGTCGCGGCGGCTGACCCGCGGCGGCGAGGGTCAGTACCTCGTCAACAAGACGCCGGTGCGGCGCATCGATCTCGTCGAGCTTCTTTCCGATGTTGGCCTCGGCGGTGGCCTGCGTTCGGTGATCTCGCAGGGCCGCGTCGAGACGGTGCTCAACTCGAAGCCGTCGGAGCGGCGCGAGCTGATCGAGGAGGCGGCCGGTCTCGGCCGCTTCAAGCGCCGCCGTCACCGCGCCGAGCTGAAGCTCGCGCGCGTCGGCATTCAAGTCGAACGGGCGCGCGACCTCGAAGACGAGGTGAAGAAGCGCTTGCGCCCGCTTGCGCTGCAGGCGACGGCCGCCGAGCGCGCCGAGAAGCTCGGCGTCGAGATCGGGCGGTTGCAGGCAGCGATCGCGACGCTCGACCTCGCCCGCCTGGGCGAGCGCCGTCTGGAAGCGGCCGCGCGCCGCGCGACGACGGCCGAAGAGCGCCGCGTGCTCGACGAGAAGATCAATGCCCTGGTCGCCGAGCGCGAGCGTGCCGAGGAAGAGCTCACCGACTCCGCCGGCGCACGCGAGCAGGCGACGGCCGCGCTCTACCGGCTGCGCAGCGGCGGCGAGCGCATCGTGTTGCGCCGCGAGTCGGCGGCGTCGCTGACCGCATCGATTCGCTCGGAGCTCGAGGCTGCGCGCGCGTACGACCCGAGCGCGTCCGTCGAGATGGAGTCCGCGGCGCGCGACGCAGCGACGGCTGCCCAGGCGGCGGCCGCGGAGCGCGCCCGTCTGCAGGTCGAGGCCGAGGAGCGCTGGGCGCGTGTAGCGGCGATCGAGCGCGGCGCCCAGTCCTCGCTCGCGGCCGAGCTCGACGCGGTGCTCGAGCGTCGTTCGGAGACGGAGTCGTACCTCACCGGTGGCAGTCGCGACGCCCTGCTTGCCTTGCGCGGCGCAACGCAGCGCCTCGGGGTCCGGCACGAGTCGGCGCAACGGCTCCTCGTCGAACTGCGGCACGAATTGGAGGAAACGCGGCAGGCGCCCGCGGGCCCGTCCCCGGCCGAGCTCGGCTGGGCAGCCGACGAGGCCGACGCCGCGACGCGGGCCGCCGCGCGCGAGCGGGAGGATCTCGAAGCTCGGGCACGCCTCGCGCGCGAGCGCCTCGTCACCCTCGAGCAGTCGCTCGCCGAGCGCGAAGGACTTCCGCCGGCGGCACGTGCGCTCGCCGAAGAGGGCGAGCGGCTGGCGCTGCAGATGCTGGAGGTCGCTGCGGGCGCCGAGCGTTCGACCGTCGCCGCGCTCGGCCATCTTGCGGCGGCGGTGCTCGCAGCGAGCCCCGAGCGCGGTCTGGAGCTCGTGGAGAAGGCCCAGGCCTCGGGGCTCGGCTCCGTGCTCGTCCTCGTCGGCCGCGACCCGCGCGAGCTCGTGAAGCTGCCGGTCGTCGAGCGCGATGCGCTTCTCGCCTCCACGGTGCCCGCCGTTACGCCCGAGGGGATCGGCTGGGATCCGCAGCGCGGCGAGCTCTGGTTCGCGGGCGAGACGGCAGAGGCTGTCCTGCTCGAGCTGGACGCGCGGCGCCGCGAGCTCGTCGCTGAGGTTGCGCAGCTCGCCGAGCGCGCAGACCTGGCGGCCCGGAGTGTCGAGGAAGCCGCCGAGCGGGCGCGTGCTGCGGCCGAGGCGTTCGCGCCCGTCGCGCACCTGCGCAACGTGCGCCGCGCCGACCCGGCGCGGCTCGAGCGCCTGGTTGCGGGAGCCGAAAGCCTCGACGAGACCTTGAGGGTTGCGGCTGCGGCCGCGGGCCGCCTCGAAGCGCCGCTTGCCGAGCGGACGGGGCGCCTGGCCGGGGAGCTGCGCGAGATCGCGACGAGCGAGGCGGAGCTGCGGCGTGCCGTCTCCGATGCGGACGCCCGCGCGCTCGCCGCGGAGCGTCGCGCGAACGGACGTCGCGCGAATGGATACAGCGCGGAGGCGACCGGCGCAGTCGCCGAGCTACGGCTGGAGGCCGAGGATCTGTCGTCACGCGCCTCCGAGGCGGCGAAGTCGGCCGACGACGCCGCTGAGCGCGCACGCATGGCGGCGCGCGCACTTGCGGACGCAGATCCCGGGCGTGCGCGACGTCCGAGCGAGCTCGTGCTCGAAAGCCTTCTCGCGGGGGCAAACAGGCTGGAGATCGCGCTCGCCGTCGACGTCGACCGCTTCGAAGCCCCGGTGCGCGAGCGCGCAGAGGCGCAAGCAACGCGCACCACCGAGCTTGGCGCGTCGCTCCGTCAGCTCGGCGCGGCGGAGGTCGAGCTGCGCCAGCACGCGAGCATCGCGGGCGAGAAGCTCTCTGCGATCGACGTCGAGCTTGCGCGCACCGACGCCGAGCGTGAGGAAGCGCAGCGGCGACTCGATGCCTCCGACTCCGAGCCGGCCGCTGTTGAGGACACGGCGGGCGAGAGCCGCGACGAGCTTGCGTTGAAGCTGGCGCGCTACGAGAAGCGCCGCGAGCAGCTCGGCCAGGTCAACCCACTTGCGAAGGAGGAGTACGACGCGGAGAAGGTGCGGCTCGAGGAGCTCTCCGTGCAGCGCGCCGACCTCGAGAAGAGCCTCGCTGAGCTGGAGAAGCTCCGCGACGATCTGACGAAGACGGTCGAGACACGGTTCGCCGAGACGTTCGAGGCGGTCGAGAAGCACTTCCACGAAGTCGCCGCGACGCTCTTCCCCGGCGGCGAGGGCCGGCTGCGGCTGACCGAGGCCGAAGAGGAAGGCGAGGAGCCCGGCATCGAGGTCGAGCTGCGCCCGGCCGGCAAGCGCGTCACGCGCCTGTCGCTCCTCTCCGGCGGCGAGAAGGCGCTCGGCGCGATCGCGTTCCTGTTCTCGCTCTTCCTCGCGCGACCCAGCCCGTTCTATCTCCTCGACGAGGTCGAGGCTGCGCTCGACGACACGAACATCGGGCGCTTCACCGAGCTGCTGCGCACCTATGCGGACCGCGCGCAGTTCATCGTGATCACCCACCAGAAGCGGACGATGGAGGCGGCCGACGTCCTCTACGGCGTGACGATGGGCAACGATGGCGTCTCGCAAATCGTCTCGCGTCGCCTGCCGCGCGACGAAGAGGTCGCCGCGACTGCATGAACGACCTCGCCTTCGTCGAACGGGCGATCTCGCTCCTTGCGTCGAAGGGCGTCGACGCCTGGGTCTTCGGAGGCTGGGGCGAGGAGTTGCGCGGGCTGATCACACCGCGCGAGCACGTCGACCTCGACCTGCTCCACCCCGCTGAGGACTGGAGCATCGTCGACAACCTCTATCTCGACTGGATCGACGAGAAGCGCTTCGACTGGAAGCGCGCGTTCAGGCTCGAAGGAGTCCTGGTCGAGCTGTTCCTCGTCCAGCACGACGAGCGTGGCTGGTACACGCAGCTCGAGCGGCGGCGTCACAACTGGCCCACCAAGGTCTTCGCGGGCACGGGTCGCATACCGGTCGCAAGCACCGCGGCTCTCGCCGGCTACCGGCACTCGTACCGCATCGACGCGCGCGACGTGGCGTGAGTCGCCGCTTCGGCTGAACCTGATTCGGCGGTGCCCGGCGCTTGCTCCTACCGTCGACGCACAGGCCGAACCAGGTTCAAGAGTTCGTCCGCCGCTAACGTGGCGCGGTCATGGCGAGAAGCTGGGGGCAACTGCTGGGGGACTCCGACGCGCCCGCCGAGAGCGAGGCGGAGCAGCGGGGCTTCCTCGGACGCCTCCGCGAGTCGCTCGGTAAGTCACGTCGCGCGCTGACGGAGCAGCTGCAGGTCGCGGCGTTCGACCCCGCCGACGACGCGTCCTGGGAGCGGCTCGAGGAAGCATTGATCTACGCCGACGTCGGCGTGCGCGCGACCGCAGAGCTGATCCGCCGGCTCGAAGCGCGCCAGGACCTCACCGAGCTGAACAGCGCGCTCGCCGAGGAGATCGCGGCGCTGTTCGGCGAGCCGCCGACACTCGACGTGCGGCACGAACCGGCCGTGATCCTCGTCGTGGGCGTGAACGGGACAGGCAAGACGACGACGATCGGCAAGCTCGCCAACAAGCTGCGCGAGCACGGGCGCTCGGTGACGCTCGGCGCTGCCGACACGTTCCGTGCCGCCGCGGAGGAGCAGCTCGAGATCTGGGCACAGCGCGCAAACGCGCGCTTCGTCGGCGGTGACCGCGGTGGCGACCCGGCGGCGGTCGCCTACGACGCGGTCGGCTCCGACACCGACGTCGTGATCGTCGACACCGCCGGCCGGCTGCACACGCAGTCGAACCTGATGGACGAGCTCTCGAAAGTGCGTCGCGTGATCGCCGGCCGGCTCGAAGGGGCGCCGCACGAAGTGCTCCTCGTCGTCGATGCGACCACAGGGCAGAACGGCCTCCAGCAGGCGCGCATCTTCGGCGAAGCCGTCGGCGTGACGGGTGTCGCGCTGACGAAGCTCGACGGCTCGGCCAAGGGCGGGATCGCCGTCGCGATCGCGTACGAGCTCGGGCTGCCGGTGAAGCTCGTCGGCGTGGGCGAGGGGCTCGAGGATCTCCGTCCGTTCGACCCGGACGACTTCGCGCGCGCTCTCGTTTCCGCTTAGCTCTTGCCGGATACGTTCGGGCGCATGCGTTCGCTGTTCCGTGGAGTGATCGCCGGCGTCGCGGGCACCGGGGCGATGACCGCATACCAGCTCGCAGTCGCGAAGCTTCAGGGCCGGCCGCTCTCGACACCGGTCCCTCACCGGTGGGCGGACGCACCGGCTCCCGCACAGGTCGCGAAGAAGATCGCCGACGCGCTCGGGCAGGGCACGCGCCTGACGCGTGAGGACGTCCCGCTGCTGACGAATGCGATGCACTGGCTCTACGGCAGCTCGTGGGGTGCCCTCTACGGCGTTGCCGCGGGCAAGGCGAGGCCGGATCCAGTCGCCGGCGGTCTCGCTCTCGGCGGCGCGGTCTGGGGCACGGGCTACGCGGAGCTCGTCCCGCTCGGCATCTACAAGCCACCGTGGAGCTACCCGCCCAAGGTGCTGGCGCTCGACCTCTCCTATCACCTGGTCTACGGCTTGGCGGTCGCAATCGCCTACGCCGCGCTCGATCCCCCGTAACCCCCGGCTACCATCCGGGGTCGTGTTCGACAGCCTCGCAGACAAGCTCCAGGGCGCGCTCGGCGACCTCCGGAAGAAGGGCAAGCTCGACGAAGAGTCGATCTCGCGCGCGATGCGCGAGATCCGCTTGGCGCTGCTCGAGGCGGACGTCAACTTCACCGTGGTACGCGACTTCGTCACTGCAGTTCGGGAAAAGGCACTAGGCGAAGACGTCCTCAAGAGCCTCACGCCCGGCCAGCAGGTCGTGAAGGTCGTCCACGACGAGCTGACGGCGTTGATGGGCGAGGGCGAGTCGGGGCTTGCGTTCGGCAAGTTCACGGTCATCCTGCTTGCGGGCCTCCAGGGCTCGGGCAAGACGACCACCGCCGCCAAGCTCGCGCTGCAGCTGCGTACGCAGGGCCGCAAGCCCGGGCTGATCGCAGCCGACCTGCAGCGCCCGGCCGCGATCGACCAGCTCGAGCAGCTCGGCAAGCAGATCCAGGTGCCGGTCTACAGGACCGACACGAAGGACGCGGTGGAGGCGACGCGCAGCGGTCTCGAGCGCGCGCGCACCGAGGGGCTCGACACGGTGATCGTCGACACCGCCGGCCGCCTGCAGATCGACGAGGAGCTGATGGAGGAGCTCGCCCGCGTCCGTAACGAGGCCAAGCCGACGAACATCCTGCTCGTGCTGGACGCGATGACCGGCCAGGAAGCCGTGAACGTCGCGCAGGCCTTCGACGAGCGCATCGCGTTCGACGGCGTGATCCTGACGAAGCTCGACGGCGACACCCGTGGCGGTGCCGCGCTGAGCGTCAAGGCCGTCACCGGCAAGCCGATCAAGTTCGCATCGACGGGCGAGAAGCTCGACGCGCTCGAGGTGTTCCATCCCGACCGGATGGCCTCGCGCATCCTCGGGATGGGCGACGTCCTCACCCTGATCGAGCGCGCGGAAGCAGCGGTCGAAGAGGACGAGCAGGCGGAGATGGAGAAGCGCCTCACCGCCGGCCAATTCACCTTCGACGACTTCCTCAAGGCCTACAAGATGCTGCGCCGGATGGGGCCGTTGCAGGGAATTCTGAAGATGATTCCAGGCATGAAGGACCAGCTCGGAGACGTCGAGGTCGACGAGAACCAGCTGGGCCGCGTCGAGGCGATCGTGCTCTCGATGACGCCACAGGAGCGCAGTTCGCCTATCGTGATCGACGGCAAGCGGCGGATTCGTATCGCCAACGGCTCCGGCGCGACCGTCGAGCAGGTCAATCAACTGCTCGAAGCACGGAAGCAGATGGAGAAGATGATGAAGCAGATGGGACGGGGGAAGATGCCGGCCCTCCCGAACCAGCAAGCGCCGGCGCCTCTTTCCGCAGCGCGGAAGACGGGCGTCAAGCGCAAGAAGAAGAAGGCCGGACGGAAGTAAAGGAAACGAATGGCTGTCAAGCTCAGACTCACCCGCGTTGGCTCGAAGAAGAACCCGATCTATCGCGTCGTCGCCGCGGACTCGCGGGCGCCGCGTGACGGGCGGTTCCTCGAGATCGTGGGGCGCTACAACCCGCAGACCGACCCGTCGACGATCGAGCTCGACGCGGCGAGGGTCAAGGACTGGCTCGGCAAGGGCGCGCAGCCCACCGAAGCGGTCGCGAAGCTGATCAAGATCTCCGGCATCGAGAAGTAAGGCGCACTGGTGGCGGAGCTGCTCGCGTATCTCGCGCGCGAGCTCGTCGACGATCCTGACGCCGTGCGCGTGGAGACCGAAGAGCGCGACGGCGTTCTCGTTCTCGTGCTGCACGTTGCGGCCGACGACGTCGGGAAGGTGATCGGGCGGCAGGGCAGGATCGCCCGCGCCCTGCGCACGCTCGTGCGCGCGAGCGCGGCACGCGAGGGCCGCCGCGTGATGGTCGAGATCGCCGATCCCGAATAGATGCGCGTCGCGGCGCTGTACGACGTCCATGCGATGCCGTGGGCGCTCGAAGCGGTTCTCGCTGAGGTCGACCGTTGCGAGATCGTCTTCGGAGGCGACTTCATCTACGGGCCGTATCCGAAGGAAACGCTCGCGCTCGTCAAGCGGCTCGGTTCCGCGATCGTTCGCGGCAACTGTGAAGAGACGCCGAGTGACTGGGATCGCGAGCACCTGAGTGCGGACGAACTGGCATGGGCGGCAGGCCTACCGCTGAGTGTCGAACGGGACGACGTCGTCTACTGCCACGCGACGCCCACGAGCAACCTGCCGCCGACCACCGCTGAGACCGACGATGACGTCATCGCGGAGCAGTTCGCAGGTGTCAAGGGGACCGTCGTGATCGGCCACACGCACCATCAGTTCGATCGCCGCGTCGGCGACCTGCGCGTCGTGAACGCCGGCTCCATCGGCATGCCCTATGAAGGAGAGGTGGCTGCGTTCTGGACGCTGGTTGAAGATGGCGAGCCACGGCCAATGCGCACGCCGATCGACGTCGAGCGCGCGATCCACGAGATTCGGGCGAGCGGCTGGCCGAATGCCGAGCAGTTCATCGCCGAAAACCTCCTGATCGCGATCACGCGAGACGAGGCGATCGCTGCGCTGGAGGCGGCCCGGTGAGGGTCCAGATCGGCAGGGTCGGCAAGCCGCACGGTATCGACGGCGCATTCTTCATCGAGCAGCCGAGCGCCGACGACCGCTGGTGGAAGGTCGGCTCGCGGTTCCTGGCCGGCGGGGTGGAGGCTGAGGTGGTCGCGGCGCGGCGCTCGTCGGGGCGCCCGATCGTCAAGCTCGACCGCGCCGTCGAGCGCGGCGCTCCGATCGAGATCGAGCGTGATGCACTGCCGGCGACCGGCGAGGACGAGTACTACGCGTTCGAGCTCATCGGTCTCCCTGTCGTGGAGGAGAACGGCCGCGAGCTCGGAAGCGTCAAGGCCGTGACGACGGGCATTGCCAACGACGTCCTCGAGCTCGACAGCGGCGTGCTCCTTCCGATGATCGAAGACTGCGTGCGTGAGGTCGACCTGGCCGGCGGCCGGATCGTCGTCGCGGCGGGTTTCGCGGAGCCGGACTGATGCAGCTCGACGTCTTCACGCTCGTGCCGCACGCGTTCGCGTGGCTGACGGAGCAGCGGCCCGTCGCGACGGTGCTCGGCAATGAGCTCGACCTGCGGCTCTTCTCCTATCGCGACCTGACGCCGCTGAAGAACGGCCAGGTCGACGACGAGCCCTACGGGGGCGGTGCGGGGATGGTCCTGCGCGTCGACGTGGTCGCCGAGGCACTCGACGCCGTCTACGGCGAACGGCCCGCTCATCCCGTGATCGCGCTCAGCCCGAAGGGGCGCCAGCTCACCCAGCAGGTCGTGGAGGAGCTCTCGCGAGTCGAGCACGTCACGCTGCTTTCGGCCCGTTTCGAAGGCTTCGACGAGCGGATCGTCGAACATCTCTCGACAGACGCGATCTCGATCGGGCCGTACGTCCTCTCGAACGGCGACCTGCCCGCGATGGTGCTCGTCGACGCGATCGCGCGGCGGCTTCCCGGGGCTCTGGCCGAGGGGTCAGGCGAGATCGAATCGTTCTCCGACGAGCTTGGTGGTGGGCTTGAGTACCCTCACTACACGCGGCCCGCGGAATACCGCGGCTGGCGGGTGCCCGACGTGCTGCTCTCGGGCGACCATGCGCGAATCGAAGGCTGGCGAAGGGAGCAGGTCCGCTGAGGAACCCGATCGATTATTTGACCGAGGGACTGCCGCACGGCTGGCGCGTGACGATCGACTGGCTCGTCACGATCGTCGGCGCGATCGCGATCGTCCTCGCGATCAAGGCGTGGGTCGTGAACCCGTACCGGATCCCGTCCAGCTCCATGGAGCCGACGCTGCACTGCGCGAGGCCGGGCTCGGAGTGCGAAGCCCGCTTCTCGGATCGTGTGCTCGCCTGCCGCTTCTGTTACCGGTTCTGGAGCCCGAAGCGCGGCGACATCATCGTCTTCCACACGCCCCCGCTCGCCGCGACCCGCTGCGGCGCCGGCGGGACGTTCGTCAAGCGGCTGATCGGCCTTCCCGGCGAGCTATGGGAGGAACGCGGCGGCTACGTCTACATCAACGGCAAGCTGCTGAACGAGCCGTACATCAAGGCCGCACGCCGCGATTCGCGCACGATCGCGCCGATCCGGATTGCGCTGGGGCACTACTTCATGATGGGCGACAACCGTGTCTCCTCGTGCGACTCCCGTGCGTGGGGCACCGTGCCGCGCAAGAACCTGATCGGCAAGGTCTTCGCCACGTACTGGCCCCCCGGCCGGATCACCATTCGCTGAGATTCGCTACCATTCCGCCCGGCTCCGGCCACCTTTCGATATGAGCACGATCATCCAGGACATCGAGCGCCGTCAGCTGCGCGAAGTGCCGCGGTTCAAGGCGGGCGACACAGTGCGCGTGCATTTCAAGGTAATCGAGGGCGCACGCCAGCGCATCCAGGTGTTCGAGGGGATCGTGATCAAGCGCCAGGGCGCCGGTGCTCGCGAGACCTTCACCGTCCGCAAGAACTCCTTCGGCGTAGGTGTCGAGCGCACGTTCCCGCTGCACTCGCCGAAGATCGACAAGCTCGAGGTCATGCAGATCGGCGACGTGAACCGCGCCAAGCTGTACTACCTGCGCGGTCGGGTCGGCAAGAAGGCTCGCGTCCGCGAGCTGCGCCAGTTTTAGAGCCTCAGGCGTAACTTCTTCGCAAACTCCGGGCCGTCCGGCCTTCGCCGGCCGTGAGCGGGGCTATCCTCGGTCCGTGCCTCCGAAGAAGCAGGCGTTCAAAAAGCGGCGCCAGACGGGCCAGAAGCTCCTGCGCCACGACCGCGGTCTCGGCGCGCGGCTCGTGGCCGGGGCGGACGAGGCAGGGCGGGGGCCGCTGGCCGGGCCGCTCGTCGTCGCCGGGGTGCTCCTCGATTACGACTGCCTGCGCGACCACCGGGTGCGGCCGCTCGCGCTGCTGAACGACTCGAAGCAGGTCGACTCCGAGACGCGCGATGAGCTCTACCGCGCGGTGCTCTCCTGCGCCGAGCGGGTGTCCGTGCGCGTGTTCCCGGCGTCGGTGATCGATCGCGACGGGCTGCACAAGTGCAACTTGCGCGGTCTGCGCGAGACGCTCTGGGCATGCCAGCCCGCCGACGTCTCGCTCGTCGACGGGTTCAAGCTCGGCCCGCTCGCGCCGCCCCATCGTGCGATCGTCGACGGTGACACGAAGAGCGCGGCGATCGCGGCCGCGTCGATCGTCGCCAAGGTGACGCGCGATCGCTACATGCGCATGGCCGACGCGATGTATCCCGGCTACGGCTTCGCCTCGCACGTGGGCTACATCACGCCGTCGCACACCCGTGAGGTTCGTGAACGAGGGCCCTGCGAGATCCACCGCCGTTCGTGGCGCGCGCGTGCGTACCTCACCGACGAAGAATTCGCAGCCGCTTCCTAGGAATGCGGCCGAGGTCCGCGCCGCGCGCTGGTACCGCCGGCGCTTGTGGCGTGTGCTCGATCACAACCGCTGGCTCGGCGGCGCGGAGCTCGATCTCGTCGTGCGCCGCGGCCGGGTGCTGGCGTTCGTCGAGGTGAAGTCGAAGAGCGGCGACGGCTACGGCGACCCGTTCGAGATGGTGACACCGGTGAAGATCGCCCGGATCCGTCGTGCGGCGGAGCTGTGGTTGCGGCTCCATCCCGAGCTGAACGGGCTCGACGTCCGCTGCGACGTGATCGCGGAGCGCGCAGGAAGGATCGAGCACCTGCCCAACGCCTTCTAGGAGCCCGCACCGCCGCGTCGAAGTTGTTTTCATGGCCGCCACGCAGCAGCAGATCTACGCAGGGCTGGACGCCGACCTCTCGTGGTCGGAGCAGCAGCTTCCCGAGCGGGAGCGGACGAGGCACGTGCACCGGCTCCACCCGTATCTCGGCAAGTACATCCCGCAGCTCGTCGAGGAGCTCTTCCGGCGGCACGTTCCGGCGCGCGGCCGGGTGCTCGATCCATTTGCGGGCTCGGGAACGACGCTCGTGCAGGCGCTCGAGAGCGGGCTGCACTCCGTCGGCGTCGACATCGCCGCGTTCAACTGCCTGCTGATGCAGGTGAAGACGAGCGAGCACAAGCCGTTCGTGCTCGAGCACGAGCTACGCGACGCGCTCACGCGCTTCGAGCGTGGCGAGGGCAAGGCGAGCGACAAGAGCGCCTACCTGCGCGCGTGGTTCGCGCCGCAGGCGCGGGAAGACTTGCTGCGCTTCCGTTCGCTGATCCGCGACTACGAGCACGCCGACGTGCTGCGGGTCGTGCTCGCGCGCGCAGCGCGGTCGGCGCGTTTGACGACGCACTTCGACCTCGACTTTCCGAAGGTTCCGCAAGTCGGGCCATACCACTGTTACAAGCACAAGCGCGAGTGCAAGCCGATCGAGAAGGCCGACCACTTCGTGCGCCGTTACACGCTGGACACACTGGCGCGCCTGAAGGAGTTCGCGCGCGTGCGGACGAAGCGGAGCGTCGAGGTGCTGCACGGTGACGCGGGCGAGCTCGAGCTTCCCGGTGCCTTCGACGCCGTCGTCACGTCGCCGCCGTACCCCGGCTTGATCGACTACCACGAACAGCATCGCTACGCCTACGAGCTGCTCGGCCTCGACGACCTGCGCGAACGTGAGATCGGCGCGGCGGAGCAGGGGACGTCGAAGGCGGCGATTGCGTCATACGTCGACGGCATAGTCCGCGTGCTCGTCTCCTGCGGCGAGGTGATGAAGCCGCGCGGCCGGTTCGTGATCGTCGTCAACGATCGCCGTGAGCTCTATCCCGAGATTCTCGAACGGTCGGGCCTCATGCTCGAGCAGCGCTACCAGCGGCACGTCAATCGCCGTACCGGCCGCCGCGCGGGCGAGTACTTCGAGGACGTGCTGGTCGCCCGGCTGGGCTGACGAATCCTTGCGCCTCGGAGCCGCTGGTCGCGGCCCGAGGCGCAGGTGTTCGATTCAGTCGCTGCCGGCTTCGTCGCCCACCGTCTTGAAGAGGTGGCTGTCGACGAAGCTGGTGACGTCCTTGCCGATCGCTACCCCGCCTTCGTCGGCGCGCCGGAAGTGGATCCCCTGGAGGATCCGCGCTTCGACGACCTCGTCCCTGGCCTGCGAGAGGCTCGTGAAGGTTCGCGTCGAGGTCAGGGTCGTGGGAGTTGTGGTGCCGGGTGCGTAGAGCATCTGGTTCGTCGCGTCGAACGCGATCTTGTCCGTGTTGAAGAACCGCTGCGCTGTCATCGTGATCGCGGTGGCGAGGCTCGTATGGCCCGACGGTTGGTCGGGGTACGGAGGCGTCGCCAGGAACGGCTGCCAGTCGAGGTCGAGTGTAGTCGCCGGGTTCCCGTCGTTCTCCGCTTCGCGAATTGCGGTCACCGGGCGCCAGGATGACCAGCGCGCCTTGTCGGTCCAGACCGAGATCAACGTATCCGACGCCGCCATGAACGAGAGCGCGTAGTACCGGGCGCTATCCACCGTGGAAAGTGCCTGTTGCGTCGCGAGCGTCCGCATGATTCCGCTCCACAGGCGGGGCGGGTTGACAGCCCAGAAGTTCGCGAGCTCGGTCTGAGCCGTCGTGCGGCTCGAGTCGACCTTGCGGCCGAGCGCCTTCACCTCGTTGAAGTCCTCTGCGTACTTCTTGCTCGTGAGGTCGTCCGGGCCCAGCGTGCCGTAGCGGGCCGGGTCGCCGATCGCGAACGGCGTCACGTCCTTCAGCCAGGCGTTCGGGTCGCCGACCTGTGTTGACGGCTCCGGCCGCCACTGCCCGACCGATGTCCCGGCGGTGAACCGGAACGGGCCGTAGCGGCCGTCGCTTGCCCGCGCTGCCAGCATCGCTGCGGCAGCCGCCTCGCCCGCGGCGATCCCGTCCGTCTTCGCCGCGCCGTCCGGGACGAGCGCGAGGGCCGCTGCGTAGTCGGAGGCGAGGGAAGCCGGCAGCGTGAGTGGAGGGATAGTGGCCGGGAGGCCGAGCAGGACGTTGTATCCCGCCGCCGCGACGGCCGCGGCCAGCGACGCTGCCGGGCTCGCGGGAGGCTGCGGCAGGTATGGCTGGTGCCCGCCGTCGATGGCGTTGACGGCGTCATAGATCGCGCCGTGAACCATCGCCATCCCCAGGATGGCAGGTGCGGCCGGCAACGCGGTCAGCGGTGCTGCCGCGATCGAGCTCCAGTGCGTGACGGCGACGTCGGGCGGGGCTGCCTGCCCGCTGGCGAGCTGTGTGCGGCCCGAAGCAGCCGCGATGGTCGCGGTCACCGCGAGAACCGCGATCAATCCGAAGAGGCGCATTTCATGATCCCTTCTTTGTTGGCTGAGAGGGGCGATCGCCTATCCGCCGGTGCAGTCAGGTACCTGCAGTTGCCGCTCGAGACGTGACGCGGCGCGACGAAGCGGGTCGGGGGCATGGAGGAGTTGCGCGATGAGTCGCCGGGCGCGGATGTACCGGCCCGAGGTCATCGCGGCATCGATGACGTCGTAGATCGCGACGTAGCTGTGCGCGTAGGTGTCGGCGAGCCGTTGTTCGAGCACGAGCCAGCGAGCCACCACAGGCCTTTGGGTCGCAGGAGTCGGTAGTGCTGCGATCTGCGCGAGCCGCCGCGCTGTCGAGGCGCGGATGTCGCGTGCGACGTCGAGGGCTCCTTGCCGGGTGCCGATCGCGTGTCGCCCCTCGAAGAGGAGTGCGTGTCCGCAGATCTCCGTCACGGTGAGGGCGTAGGGAGTGGGCGTCACGCTACGGGCCGGTGCCGAGCCTGCTCCAGCGGCGGCTACGAGCAAGGTGGCGAGGCACGGAAAGCCGTGGCGACCGTTCAGCATCCATCAACGCTGCCCGGAGGACCGGGAGGTGCCTATCCGACGTTTAGCGGATCTTTCCTCACTCGGTCAGGCCCGTCGGATACGGGTCAGCGCCACGACGTAGTCCGAGGTCAGGAACGACGGTTCGATGTAGTAGTGCGCCTTGCTTGGAAAGCCGACGAAGTACTTCGTGCTGTATGTCGACCATTGCGGGCCGGTGAACAGCGGGACGAACGGCAAAGTCTTCAGCCAAAGCCGTTCGAGCTTCGCTGCAAGCTTGTGCTGCCCGCGGATGTCGAACGTGTTCCTGAACTCGTGCAGCAATCTCGTTCCCTCGGGACTCTGGAAATGCTCCCAATTGCCGGTGATCCCGGCGTCCCGGCCGGAGGCGACAAACGCCGATCGGTCGAGGTGCTCCCTGAAGTATTCATAGGGCGTCGACCCGTTGCCCGCGTTGGTCCAAAGCAGCGTGGCCGCCTTGGTTGCAAAGGCGGCGGGCTGCCAGTCACCCCAGGTCGGCGCGAGCTTCAGATGAACGCTGATGCCGATGTCATCGAGGTTCCGCGCGATGATCTGCCAGGTGGCGAGCCAGTCGGCCCAGCTCGCGATTACCGTGGCCTCGAGCACGACGCGATGTCCCCGCGGATCCAGCAGGCGGTGCTGGTCGTAGCTGAAGCCCGCGGCAACGAGCGAGCGTCTCGCGGCAGCCGGGTCGTAGGTCGCGAGACGCTTTGCTTCGGCCGTAGCTGCCGGATCCATCCAAGAGCCCCACACTCGGTTGATGCCAACGGCGTCGACGGGCGCCGGGAAACCCGACTCGGCCTCGCGTGCGATCGTCGGTCGATCGATCGCCATGCTGATCGCCCGGCGAAGCCCTACCAGGCTGTACGGGTACTCCGTGTCGTCTGCGAAGAGACCGATCGGGACAGAGGCGGCCGGATAGAAGAAGTGGTAGTGCGTCGGGTCGTGCGAGGCGTAGGTCTTGCGGACGTTCGGCACGTAGTTGTTGGTCACATCGATGTCGCCCTGAACCATCTGCAGCACCGCCGACTCGGTCGACGTCGCGACGACGCGCTCGAGACAGGCGAAATGAGGTGCACCCTTGAGCCAGTAGTGAGGGTTGCGGCCGAGGACGTACGCCTGGTTGTCGAAGTGCTGGACGACGGCAAACGGCCCGGAGCCGACAGGGTTCGGGTTCGTCCACGTCGCGACATCGCGGACGGTTGCGAACACATGCTCCGGTACGACGCGCAGGTTGTTCGCCAGCACCGAAGAGACAAAGGTCGAGTCGCGCTCCTTGAGACGAATCGCAACCTTGTCGGGGCGGACTACGGAGATCGAGGCGACATTGTTGCCGCGGCGCGTCAGCCCGATCTGGTCCATCGCTTTCTGACGCTTGCCCGCCAGCAGCGTGTAGGCGACGTCCCGGTTCGTCAGCGGGACACCGTCTGTCCATTTGACGCCGTGGCGGATGGTCAGCATGAGCGTTCTTTTGTCCTTGCTCCAGATGAATGCGGTCGCAAGCCACGGGTACTCGTGGCCGCCGCCGGCGCCCGTGATCACGACCAGTGGTTCGTAGATGCCACCCCAGGTGAAGTCGAGGGGATTGACGAACGGGTCGAAGTTGCGCGCGAATGTCGTGTCGGAAGCGCTCGTCGCGACAAGGCACGGATGGTGTCCCTCGGTCGTTGCAACGCTTGACGTTCCGTCATCGATCGTCTTCACCCCGGCCAACGCGACGACACACGCCAGCACGCACGCGCGCGTCACGTGACGTTGCCGGGATCTCAGGTCGGAACCGATGACGGCCCGAAGACGCGCGCGGCTGCCGCCGTACGGTTCGTCACCTCGAGTTTCTCGAACATGTTCTCGAGATGGGTACGAACCGTGTGGGGCGAGATCCAGAGGGAATGCGCGATCTCGCGATTGGTCTTACCGCGCGCGACGAGTCTGATCACTTCGAGCTCGCGCGGTGTGAGCCCGGCGATCGACGGCGCTGTGCGCCGCTCGGCGGCACGGCGGTGAAGGCGGATCAGGTGAGGAACAAGGAGCTCGAGGACGCGGACATCGCGGTCGTCGATGCCGTCCGGACGGCCTGATGAGAACCCGATCCGGCGCAAGAGTGGTTCGCCCGGAACGTCGAGCCAGAGTTGCAGCGTCTCCTGGACGCCGGTAACGCGGCACACGTCTCCCCACAGTCCATGCCGGTGGAACGCGCGGCGGCTGATCAGGTCGGATTGACGAACGGGGTGATTCATGAATGCAGGCACGGGCGGAGCTGGATCCTCACGCTCGACGTACGTGCGACAAGCTGCGTCCAGCTCGTCGGTCCAGGGGGCCGTGACGCCGACACACCACTCGCAGTCGACGTGCGAAAACGCAAGCACCGACCGTGCTTCTGGCTCCACCGTAGAGTCGAGCGCGGAGAACACGACGCAGGCGACGCCGGCGTCGGACGGGATCAGCTGCCAGAACGCCTCCGCAACGGGTTCCGGGAACGCATCTGGCCCGTCGACCTCGCTCGCCTGGTGCACGAACTCGAGGAGACCCCGGACGTCACGGTCCGAGAGCAGTTCCATCAGTCGACGATACGACTTTGCCTAGGCCATTTCAAGCGCGGTTGAGAGGCGCAGAAACGTCGCACTGTCGGCACAGACACGCGACGTTTCGTCGCCTAACGTGGCAACGTGCTGGCGCGCACCGTCACCCACGCTCTCGTCGGCATCGATCCGCGCCGGGTCGAAGTCGAGGCGCACATCCAGAAAGGCCTGACCTCCTTCGCGATCGTCGGACTCGCGGACAAGGCATGCCAGGAGGCGAAGGAGCGCGTGCGCTCCGGGATCGCCTCGGCGGAGCTTCAGTGGCCGGTCAGCCAGCGGATCACGATCAACCTCGCGCCGGCGGCGCTGCGGAAGGAGGGATCGGGCTTCGACCTGCCGATTGCCCTCGCGTTGCTCGCAGCCTCCTACCAAATCCCTGCGCAGGCGCTCGAGGGGCATGCAGCGTTCGGCGAGCTGGCGCTCGATGGGCGACTCAGGCCCGTGCCGGGCGCACTCGTCGCTGCGGAAGGCGCACGCCGTGCCGGCCTCACGAGGCTGCTCTGCGCGGCCGAGTCTGGGCCGGAGGTGGCGCTCGCGGGAATCGAGCCGATCGGCGTGCGTCATCTTGCGGAGGCCGTCGCCTACCTGCGGGGAGAGCGCGACCCGCCCGAGGTCCCGCAGCCCGACGACGACTTTGAGTCTCTGGCCGGCGTGCCCGACCTTGCGGACGTGCGCGGCCAGGAACGGGCGCGGCGTGCGCTCGAGATCGCCGCGGCGGGCGCGCACAACCTGCTCATGGCCGGGCCGCCCGGCACCGGCAAGACGATGCTGGCCCGGCGGCTCCCCGGGATTCTCCCCCTGCTCGGCGACGACGCTTCGCTCGAGGTGACACGCATCCACTCGGTGAGCGGCGTGCTCGCCCCCGGCGGCGGCCTCGTGCGCGTGCCGCCGTTCCGTGCGCCGCATCACTCCGCCTCGGTGGCCGGGCTGATCGGGGGTGGCCACGGCGGGATCAGGCCCGGCGAGGCTAGCCTCGCTCACCACGGCGTGCTCTTCCTCGACGAGCTGCCGGAGTTCCAGCGTGCGGCGCTCGAGGCGCTCCGCCAGCCGCTCGAGGACGGGTACATCCACGTGGCGCGGATCGGCGGGCGGGCAGTCTTCCCCGCGCGCTTCCAGCTGGTCGGCGCCATGAACCTCTGCCCTTGTGGTGCACGAGGTGACGGAGCCGCGCATTGCTCGTGCTCGCCGGACCGGGTGCAGCGGTACCGCGAGAAGCTGTCGCGGGCGCTGCTCGACCGCTTCGACCTCTTGCTGGCCGTGCCCCGGCCACGGGCACTCGCCCTGGCGGGCGCGCCCGCCGAGCCGTCCGCGCCCGTGCGGGAGCGCGTGCTCGCGGCTCGCCGCCTGCTCCGCGAGCGGCAACTCCTGCGGAGCAAGGCAGCGGACGACCTGCTGACGCAGGCGGTCGAGCGGCTGCCCCTCTCGGGTCGTGGGCGTGCGCGCGTCGCGCGGGTCGCCGTGACGATCGCCGCGCTGGGGGACGCCGAGGCGGTCGAGCCCGAGCACGTCGGTGAGGCGCTGTCCTACCGGGCGCCGAGGGAGCTGACGGAATGAGCGAGCTCGCGACCGCAGTCTTCGCGGCTCACACCGACGCGCACCTCCTCGACGCGCCGCGCTCCGCCCACTTCGCGTCGTTTCGAGCGACGTTCGACGAAGCGGCGTTCCTCCGGCAATTGGGCGAGCGCGGCTACCGCTGGGTCGCGCGCAGCGATCCCGCGTTCCCGCTGCGCGTGCGCTCGATCCACGATCCGCCGCCGGGGCTCTTCATCCGCGGCACAGCCGCGGTGGCGCTGCTCGACCGGCCCTCGGTCGCGGTCGTCGGCGCGCGGGCCTGCTCGCCCTACGGCAGCTCAGTTGCAGCCTCGCTCGCGCGCGAGCTGGCACAGGCCGGCGTGCTCGTCGTCTCCGGTCTCGCGCGCGGCATCGACGGCGCGGCGCACCGCGGCGCGCTGCAGGCGGGAACGACCGTCGCCGTGCTCGGTTGCGGCATCGACCGCGACTACCCACGCACGCATGCGTCGCTCGCGGCGGAGATCGTGCGCGAAGGGCTGATCGTCTCGGAGTATGCGCCAGGCGTAGAGCCTGCTCCCTGGCGGTTTCCAGCGAGGAACCGCATCGTCGCGGGCCTCACGCTCGCCACGCTCGTGGTCGAAGCGCGCGAGCGGAGCGGCGCGCTGATCACCGCCGATCTGGCGCTGGACGAAGGACGGGAAGTGCTCGCGGTGCCCGGGGAGATCACGTCGCAGCTCTCACGCGGGACGAACCATTTGCTGCGTCTCGGCGCCGTTCCCGTCACGTGTGCGGCGGACGTGCTGCGCGTGCTCGGGATCGATCCGCCGCCCGCGCGCGAGCCTCCTGCTCTCGAACCGAGGCTCGAGCTCGTGCGCGCTGTCGTCGCCGACGCGGCTGTGACGGCGGATGAGGTCGCGCACGCGACCGGCGGGAGCGCGCGCGTAGTCGCGGGCGCTCTGGCAGAGCTCGAGTTGCTCGGCGTCATCGAGGAGGTGGACGGTGTCTACCGCAGTAGGGCGTAAATCCGCGCGCGGGCCATAGGATCGTGACCATGAGCATGACCTCGCTCTGGCTGAGGGAGCCCGATGACGCGCTGCCGAGGTCCAGGTTCGAAGGGCGGCCGGACGTCGTCGTGATCGGCGGCGGCGTCACCGGGTGCTCGTGTGCGTTGACGCTCGCGGAACGCGGTGTGCGCGTTCGCCTCTATGAAGCACGCGAGATCGCCGGCGGCGCCAGTGGTCGCAACGGAGGCTTCGCGCTGCGGGGTGCGACGGCGCCGTACGACGAGGCACGTCGTGATCTCGGCGACGAGCGGGCACGGCTCTTGATGGAGCTGACGGAGCGAGCGCTCGACCGCATGGAGGAGCTGGCGGGCGATGCATTCCGGCGCGTCGGGAGCCTGCGGCTTGCGTTCGACGCCGACGAACGCGAAGCGCTGCGGCGCGAGCACGATGCGCTGCGCGACCACGGCTTCGCCGTCGAGTGGGTCGACCTGCTCGAGCCGCCGCTCGACCGGCTCTATCGTGGCGCGATCCTGCACCCGGGCGACGGCGCGCTTCACCCGGCGCGCTGGGTGCGCCGGCTCGCGGCACACGCTGCGCATGCAGGAGCCGAGATTCACGAAGGGGAGCGTGTAACGATCGAGGAGCTCGATGCCGACGCGATCGTCGTCGCAGGCGACGGCTTCATCCCGCGGCTGCTACCCGAGCTTCCGATCCGCGCGACGCGTGGCCAGGTGCTCGCGACCGAACCGTTGCGCGAACGCTCCTACGACCGGCCGCACTACGCGCGTGGCGGCTACGACTACTGGCAGCAGCTGCCGGACGGTCGCCTCGTGCTCGGCGGCAACCGCGACACGTCGCTCGAGACCGAGGACACCGACCTCGAGGAAACGACTTCGCTCGTCCAGGACCGGCTCGACGCACTCGTCGAGCAGCTTGTCGGGTACCGACCGGAGGTGACCGACCGCTGGGCTGGCATCTGGGGTACGACACCCGATCTCGTGCCGCTCGTCGGCGAGGTGCGCGACGGCGTCTGGGTCGCCGGTGGCTACTCAGGGCACGGCAATGCGCTCGGGCTCGCGTGCGGAGACCTCGTCGCGCGCGCGATCGTCGGCGAGCATCCGCACGAGCTCGAGATCTTCGATCCATCGCGCGCAGCGCTCGTCTAAAGCGCCTTCCAGAAGAATGTCGTGTCGCACGGCGTCCCATCGGGGTAGAGCGCGTAATCCGGGATCACGCCGACCCTCGTCCACCCGAGTCGCTCGTAGAGACGTTCCGCATCGCCGCTCGCCGTGTCCAGCACGAGCAGCGTCTTGCCCTCCGCCTGAGCCTCGAGCTCTGCCTGCTCCATCAGCAGCTGCGCGATGCCGCGCCTGCGAGCGGAACGATGGACGAGGAGCTTCGCGATCTCGCCGCGGTGGGGCTGGTTCGCCGGCAGCGCGAGGATCACCTGGACGGTGCCGACCAGGTCGCCGTTCGCAAACGCGGCGAGCACCAGCCGGCGGCCTTGCTCGACGTCGGCGGCGACAGCTTCGAATGCACTGCTCGCTTGCTCGTGCGAGAACGGTGCGAGGTAGCTGACAGACGCTCCGCCTTCGACGCAGTCGAGGAGAACGCTCGCCAGCGCGTCGAGCTGCGCGCGTAGCTCGGCCCCGGCCAGCCGACGGACCTCGATGTGCTCGGGCGCCTGCATCGCCTCAAGTCTCGCAGCAGCAAGGGGCGGCGTTGGGCGATCAGAAGCTCGCGAACCTGGTTCGCGCGCGTCGCGTCCGGCGGTGAGGTCCGCCTGTGGTTGCGCGAATCAGGTTCGGGGGTTGAACCTGATTCGGCGGTGCTCGCGACGTCGGCTCGCCGGTGGCGCGCAGGCCGAACCAGGTTCAGGAGTTTGCGTTGGCCGGTCGGAGACTCGCGAATCCTGGTGGTTGCGCGAATCAGGTTCGGTTTGGGGTTGAACCTGATTCGGCGGTGCTCGCGACGTCGGCTCGCCGGTGGCGCGCAGGCCGAACCAGGTTCAGGCGTTTGCGGTCGCGCGTACTCTCTAAAGGTCGAGCCGTGGGAGGTCGTGCAGCTCGCCCGCCGCTTCGAGTGCGGCCAGCGCGATCGCGAGGTCCTGGATCGCCAGGCCGGTCGAGTCGAACGCCGTGATCTCCGCGTCGTTTCTGCGTCCTTCCGCCGAATCGGTGAGCACCGCCCCAAGCACGGTCACGTCCCGCTCGGTGACGAGGCCCGCCTCCACCGCGTGCGCGAGCTCGCCGCCGTGGCTTGCTTGCTCCCAGTCGTCGCAGAACAACCGGGCCCGCGCGAGCTCCGCGCCCGCCAGCTCCGCCTTGCCGGGACCGTCGGCGCCCATCAGCGAGACGTGCTGGCCGTCGCGCAGCACGCCCTCGCCGATCACCACCTCGTGGCCTGGTGTCACCGTGACGAGCAGGTCGGCGCCCAACGCTTCCTCGAGCGAGGTCGCGAGCTCCGCACCGAGCTCCTGCGCGACGTGCTTCGCGCGTCCTTCGTTGACATCCCAGACGCTGACAGGCCTGCCGCGTGCGAGGAACGTGCGCGCGGCCGCGCGTCCGTTGACTCCGGCGCCGATCACCGCAGCCGTCACCGCATTCGCCCGGCCAAGCGTCTCCGCAGCGAGCACGGCGGCGGCGCCGGTGCGCAGCGCCGTCACCGACGCCGCGTCGAGCACTGCGCGCAGCTGGCCATTCTCGGCGTCGGAGACGAGGACGACGCCGGTCACCGTTGGGAGACCCTGCAGCGGGTTGCCCGGGAACGAGGTCACCCATTTCAAGAGCGCGTGCCCGGCACCGAGCGCCGGCATCGCGCGGAAGTCGCCCGCCGGGTAGTTCGTGACGTACACCTTCGGCGGCATCGTCCACTCGCCCTTCGCGTAGGCGATGAACGCCTCGCGCACCGCCTCGACCGCGCGATCCGGCGACACGGCCTGCTCGACGTGCCGGCCGGTGAATACCGGGACACCCGTCATCTCTTCCGCTCCGTCGAGCCTACGCTCAAAGCGCTTTGACAGCGGCCGTGAGGTTGGCAACTGTTTCTTTGGCATCGCCGAACAGCATCACCGTCTTCGGGTCGACAAAGAGGGGGTTCTCGATCCCTGCGAAGCCCGGTGCCATCGAACGCTTGAGCACGACGGTCGCCTGCGACTGGTCGACGTTGAGGATCGGCATGCCGTAGATCGGGCTGCCCGGATTGTTGCGCGCGTCGGGATTGACGACGTCGTTGGCGCCGATCACGAGCGAGACGTCGGTGCGCGAGAACTCGGCGTTTGCCTCGTCCAGCTCCTTGAGCTGGGGGTACGGCACGTTGGCCTCGGCGAGGAGCACGTTCATGTGCCCGGGCATGCGGCCGGCCACCGGGTGGATCGCGTACGTCACCTCGATGCCCTTGGCCTCGAGCGCGTCGGCCAGTGCATGTACATCGTGCTGCGCCTGTGCGACGGCCATGCCGTACCCAGGGACGATCACGACCTTGCTCGCGTAGGCGAGCATGACCGCGACGTCGTCGACCGTCGCGGAGCGGACCGTGCCGCCGCCCGGGTTCGCGGTCGCCGCCGCGCCGGCGGGGACTTGGCCGAAGGCGCCGAAGAGGACGTTGCTGATCGAGCGGTTCATCGCGCGGCCCATCAGCAGGGTGAGCATGGTGCCGGAGGCGCCGACGAGCATGCCGCTGACGATCAGGACGTTGTTCGAGAGCTCGAAGCCGGTCGCGGCGGCGGCGAGACCGGTGAACGCGTTCAGCAACGAGATGACGACGGGCATGTCGGCGCCGCCGATCGGGAGCACAAACATCACCCCGAACACGAGGGCGCCGGCGAGCAGCAGCCAGAGCAGCCACTGGTGCTCCGTGCCGGTGAGGATCAGCGCGCCGATTGCGAGGCAGCCGAAGAAGACGGCAGCGTTGACGAGCTTCTGGCCGGGGTAGGTGATCGGGCGGCCTTTGATCAGCTCCTGCAGCTTGGCGAAGGCGATCAGCGAGCCGGCGAATGAGATCGAGCCGATCAGCGCCGAGAGCAGGATCGCGACCGAGATGTCTCCCTGGATCCGCCCGGGGGCGGGGGCGCGCTCGTGGAACTCCGCCAGCGCCACCAAGGCGGCCGCGCCGCCGCCGACGCCGTTGAAGAGCGCGACCATCTGCGGCATCGCCGTCATCTTCACGCGGCGTGCGCCGACGAGGCCGAAGGCGCTCCCGATCGCGGCCGCGACCGGCATCTCCCAGGTGATCTCCACGCCGGAGCGGGCGAGGGTCGCGATGATCGCGACCGTCATCCCGAAGGCGCCGATCCAGTTGCCGCGGCGTGCTGTCGCAGGCGACGACAGGAACTTGAGCGCGAGCACGAAGCAGACGATCGTGACGAGGTAGACCAGGTTGACGGCGTTGCTGCCCATCAGTCTTTGGGCTTCGTCGTCGGCTTCTTCTTGAACATCTCGAGCATCCGGTCGGTGACGACGAAGCCGCCGACGACGTTCGCTGCTGCGAGCGCGACCGCGACGAACCCGACCACCCGGATCAAACCGTCCTGCTCTGCGGAGCCGGCCACGATCAGAGCGGCGACGATCACGATCCCGTGGATCGCGTTCGTGCCCGACATCAGCGGCGTATGCAGCATCGTCGGCACCTTCGAGATCACCTCGATCCCGAGGAAGATCGCCAGCACGAGGACGGTCAGCTCGGCGACCAGCGTCGCGGTATGGCTCATGAGGTCACCTCTCGCTTCGTCACGCAGGAGCCGGCGACGATCTCGTCCGCCCAGTCGAGCACCAGCTCACCCTCACGCACGAACAACCCGACGAGCGACGCGACGTTCCGCGAGAGCAACTGGCTCGCATGCGTCGGCATCATCGACGGCACGTTGGTGAGGCCGACGATCGTCACCCCGCTCTCGACGATCTCACTGCCGGGCTCAGTCAACTCGCAGTTGCCGCCCGACTCCGCCGCCAAATCCACGATCACCGAGCCCGGCCGCATCGCCCGCACCGCCTCCGCCGTGATCAGCCGCGGCGCCGGCCGTCCCGGGATCGCCGCCGTCGTCACCACCACATCAAACGCCGGGATCCGCGCCTGCAGCTCGACCTGCTGCGCCGCCTGCTGCTCCGCCGTCAGCTCGCGCGCGTAGCCGCCCTCGGTCTCCTCGCCGCTCACGCCCAGATCGAGGAACGCCGCACCGAGCGACTCGACCTGCTCGCGCACCGCCGGCCGCACGTCGAACCCGGACACGACGGCGCCTAGTCGGCGCGCAGTCGCGAGCGCCTGCAACCCCGCAACACCCGCCCCCAACACCAAAACCTTCGCCGGCGGAATCGTCCCCGCCGCAGTCATCAACATCGGCAAAAACCGCGGTAAGCGATCCGCCGCGATCAGCACCGCCTTGTAGCCCGAAACCGTCGCCTGCGAGGAGAGCGCGTCCATCGGCTGCGCACGTGTGATGCGCGGAATCGACTCGAGGGCAAACCCGTTTACACCCGCCGCGGCGAGCCGTTCGACGCCCGCCGCGTCGGTCAGCGGCTGCAGGAAGGCGATCAGCACCTGGCCGTTGCGCAAGCGCGCAACCTCGTCCACCGACGGCGCTGCAACCTTCGCCACCAACTCCGCACTCCACGGGTCGCCGATCTGCGCACCCGCCTCGCTGTACGCCGCATCCGGGAAGCCCGCGGCCTCGCCCGCGCCCGCCTCGACCACCACCTCGACGCCCTCACCCAACCTTGCCACCGTCTCCGGCACGAGCGCAACACGCCGCTCACCAGGACTCGTCTCCTTGGGGATCCCCAACCGCATCAGCGGGCGACGCTATCGCAAACGGCGACCCCTACACTGCGCCGCGTGACGGAGCTGCTCATCTCGTACGGGCTCGTGCTGCTCTTCGCGCTGATCGCCGCCGAGTCCGCAGGCGTGCCGCTGCCCGGCGAGACCGCGCTGATCGCCGCCGCGATCCTCGCCGCGCGTGGCGACTACTCGATCGTCTCGGTGATCGTGGTCGCCGCAGCCGCGGCGATCATCGGTGACAACATCGGCTACTGGATCGGTCGCACAGGCGGGCGGGCGCTGCTCGAGCGCTGGGGGCCGATCAGGCGGTACTCGGAGCGCGCGCTCCCGCCGGGCGAGCGGTTCTTCAAGAAACACGGCGGTAAGACGGTCTTCATCGGCCGCTTCGTCGCGGTCCTCCGCGTCACCGCGGCGTGGCTCGCAGGCATCACCCACATGTCGTGGTGGCGGTTCTTCCTCTGGAACGCCGCCGGGGGCATCGTCTGGGCGACCGGGGTCAGCCTGCTCGCCTACTACTTCGGCAAGGCCGCCGCCGACGCGGTCGCGACCTACGGGATCTACGCCCTCATCGTGATCGTCGTCGGAGCTGCGATCGTCTTCATCGTCATGCGCCTCGTGAAGAAGCGGATCGAGCCGACCTAAAGGCTCGACCAGACCTCGAGCTTCGTCTTCGTGCGGCGGATCACCTCGTCGGTGTACTCCGTCGTCGACGAATGCCCGCCGAGGTCCGCCGTCTTCACGCCCTGCGCCACCGCCTCGAGGGCCGCCTCGCGAATCGCTCGTCCGGCGGTCTGCCCCTCGTCCGTCTGGGAGAGCAGCGCCGCCACGGCGAGGATCATCGCCATCGGATTCGCGACGTTCTTGCCCTCGAGCGACGGGGCCGTGCCGTGCGCGGCCTCCGCCATCAACGCGGTCGGCTCGAAGTCCTCGCCTTCGAAGGCCACCAGCATCGACTCGGAGCCGGCTATCGAGCCGAAGAGGGGCAGCACGAGGTCCGAGAGGATGTCGCCGTCGCGGTTCAGCGCCGGGATCACGAGCGGATCGCCGGTCGACGCGATGAGCAGCGCGAACGTCGCGTCGATCAGCTGAGGCTCGTAGGGCACGGTGGGATGCCGCTCCGCCGACGCGTCCATCTCCTCCTTGAGCATTCCTTCGTACGTGGGAGAGACGGTGTACTTCGGGCCGCCGAAGACCTTGGCTCCCGTGCGCTCTGCTTCGCGGAACGCGAACTCGGCGACGGCGCGGCAGACGGTGCGCTCGATGCGCTCTGTGCGGAACGCGACCTCCGAGTCGCCCTCGCCCTCGCGCCACTCCTTCGCGCCGTACGCGTCGCCGACCGCCATGCGCACAACGGAGATCGGCGCGTGCACTCCCCCAAAAGGCACGACGCCTGGAATCCGGCGTCCGGTGCGGACGATCACCTTGCCCCCGATCTCCTCGCGCAGAATGCGATTCGGCGAGCCGACGCCGTCACGCGTCTCCGGCGTTACGGTCGCCGCCTTCAGGCCGAGCCCGTGCTCGCGGATCGCGCGCGCGGCCTCATGGACGATTTCGTTCTTCGTCGCGCGGCGCTTCTGCAGCGAGAGGTCGTAGCGCGGGAGCTCCACCTCGAGCCCGATCACGTCTGGGGTGAGCAGACGGAGCGATTCCTCGAGCAGCTCCTGGCCGGTCTGGTCGCCCTCGAGCACGACGATCGTTTTGAGCCTCATCGGCGGCGAAGATTAGCGACGGCCTTCCGGCGGGAACCGGGACGACCATGGCGCAGCGCATCGGCTGGCGTCGCGAGGGGTCGAAACGGCGGTTCCGCTACGTCGACGCCGACGGGCGCAGGATCACGGACGAGGACCAGCTCGCGCGCATCCGAGCGCTCGCGATCCCACCCGCGTGGAAGGACGTCTGGATCGCGCCGAGCGCCCGCACGAAGCTGCAGGCGACCGGCATCGACGCCGCCGGACGGAAGCAGTACCTCTACCACCCGGAGTACCGCGCGAGACAGGAGCAGGCGAAGTACGACAAGTTGATCCGGTTCGCGGAGAAGCTGCCGGAGTTGCGCGAGGCGATGAGCGAGCACATGGAGCTCCCGGGCCTCCCTGAGGAGAAGGTCGCCGCCGTGGCGGTCCGTCTCATCAATCTCGGTTGGTTCCGAGTCGGCGGCGACCGCTATGCGAAGACCTCGCGCACATTCGGAATCACGACGCTTCGCAAGTCCCATGTCTCCGTGCGTGGCGCGCAGATCTCGTTCCACTATCGCGGCAAGCACAGCGTCATGATTCACAGCGCGATCGTCGATTCGGACCTGGCAGCGGCGATGAAGGAGCTGATCGTGCAGCCCGGTGCGCGGCTCTTCAAGTTCGAGCAGGACGGCGCCTATTGCAATCTCGACCAGCGCCGGCTGAACAGCTACATCCGCACCTATCTGGGGCAGGAGTTCACAGCCAAGGACTTCCGGACGTGGGGCGGAACGCTGACGGCCGCCGTCGAGCTCGCCCAGCACGGCCCGCCCGAGACCGAGGCGGAGGCGAAGCGCCGCGTCGCCCAGGTGATGCGAAAGGTGGGCGAAAGATTGGGGAACACGCCGGCCGTGGCGCGCTCGTCGTACGTCAGCCCGGCGGTCGTCGACCAGTATCTGGACGGAAGAACGATCGAGAATTTCCGGCCGCGGCATTTGCGTGTCGTCGGCGCGCGCGACACGGGATTGGACCGCGAGGAGCAAGCCACGTTGAGCCTCCTCCGCTCCTGGCGCATTCGCGCGCGCCGCGGCGTAAACTCCTCGGGAAATTTCCATTCTCGGGAGGCGATTACGTGGCTCGGAAAACCATTCTGGTTTGCGACAACTGCGGCAAAGAGGTCGACGAGTCGCAGGGCGCGGTCCTCCGCGTCACCTATACGGATGCCCGCCGCGGGTCGAAGGCGGCGGATCTCTGTGACGAGTGCGCCGGCAAGATGCCGGGCCGCGCCGTCGCCCGGCGGGGCCGCAGGCCCAAGAACACCGCCGCGGCCGCATCCGCGTAGGCGGACAAAGCAGCACAGAGCGGAAAGAGGTTCCGAGCGGCCGAGGGACCCGTCCTGAGGCCGCTCTACGATGGGAAGGTGGGACTCTCCCTCCTCGCAGGGCCTGCAAATGCCGGCAAAGTCGCGCTCCTGCTGGAGCGCTATCTGGCGCGCCTGGACGACGAACCGACGCTGATCGTGCCGAACGCATCGGACGTCGACCGGGTCGAGCGCGACCTGCTCGCCCGCTCGGGTTGCCTCTTCAGCGGCTCGATCGGGACGTTCGACGATCTCTTCGCGCGGCTGATCCGGAGCGACCCCGAGCAACGGCCGGTCGCGACGGACGCGCAGCGCGCCCTCGTTGTGCGCCGCGCCCTGGCGTCCGCTTCGCTCAATGGGCTCTCGCGCTCGGCGCGTACCGGCGGTTTCGCCGACACTCTGCTCTCGACGCTCGGAGAGCTCGAGCAGGGGATGCTCGATCCGGACGATCTCCAAGGCGACCTGGCGCAGCTCTACGGGGGCTATCGTGCCGAGCTCGACCGGCTGAAGCTGTGGGACCGCGACTTGCTGCGCCGCCGCGCCGCGGAGCGGCTGCAGTCCGATCTGGGCGCGTGGCACGGGGAGCCCGTCTTCGCCTATGGCTTCGAGGACCTGACGGGCGCCGAGTGGTCGCTGCTCAGCGCGCTCGCCGGGCGCACGGAAGTCGAGGTCTCGCTGCCGTACGAGCCGGGCCGGGTCGCCTTCGCGTCGCTCGGCCGGACCGCGGAAGATCTGTCGTCGCTCGCGGACGGTCGCATCGAGGAGCTCGGGCCACGCGGCTCCGAGTACGCACATCCCGCGCTCGCGCATCTCGAGCGCGCGCTCTTCGAGGAGTCGCCGCCTCCGCCGGCGGAGATCGGCGACGGCATCCGCTTCCTCGAAGGTGCCGGCGCACGCGGCACGCTGGAGCTCGTCGGCGAAGAGTTGACCGCCCTGATCCGCAGCGGCGTCCCGGCGGAGCAGATCGCGCTCGTCGCACCATCGGCCGAATCGTGGCGCGCGCCGCTCGAGACGGTGCTCGGCGGGCTCGAGGTCCCGTACGCTGTCGAGTCGCGCGTTCGTCTCGCCGCGACGCCGCTCGGCCACGCCCTTTTGCACTTCCTGCGTTATGCCTGGCTCGACGGGACGCGCCGCGAACTCTTCTCGTTCTTGCGCTCGCCGTACTCGGGGCTCGCGCGCTCGTCCGTCGACTACGTCGAGGGCAGGCTGCGCGGGCGCGCTATTCACACACCCGGTCGCGTCGAGGAGGAGACGGAGAAGCTGCGCGAGGCGCCGATCCCGGCGCTCGGCGAGCTGCGTACCGCGGCGAGCCCGACGGTCGGGACCCGTGCGCTGATCCGCTCGATGCTGCGCTCGGCGTACGGGATGGAAGCGCCACCGGGCGGGGAGACGTCACGGCTCGACCTGCGCGCCTACGACGCTGCGCTCCGCTTGCTCGACGAGCTCGAAGCGTTTGGCTCGCTCGTCGGGGAGCAGGTGACCGCCGAGGACGTCGTCGCCGCGCTCGAGCGGGCGGAAGTACGCTCGTCGTCCGGCGAGCAGGGACGCGTTGCCGTCGTCGACCTGCTCCGTGCACGGACGCGGCGCTACGAGGTCGTGTTCGTGCTTGGGCTCGAGGAGGGATCGCTGCCGCGCCGGACGCGCACCTCACCGTTCCTCGACGACGACACCCGCCGCGAGCTCGGCGCGCGCCTCGAGCGCCCCGACCAGGTCAGCCGCGACCGTTACCTCTTCTACACCGCGTGCACGCGCGCGACGCGCCGTCTCTATCTCGTGCGGGAAGCCGCGACCGACGACGGCGCACCGCGCGAGCCGAGCCCGTTCTGGGAGGAGGTCGCGGCAGTCTTCGAGGACGACGACGTCGCGCGTGCGACGCAACGCCGCGCACTCTCGTCGCTGACGTGGGGGCTGGAGGCGGCGCCGTCCGAGCGGGAGCGGCTGCGCGCGCTCGCGCTGCTCTCGGTCAGCGACGCCGAAGGTGCGCGCGCGCTTGCCGATGCGAATGACTGGCAGCGCCGCTTGACGCGCGCCCGCAAAGCGCTGCAGCGGCAGACGAAGCTGACGAGCCCGGTTCTGCTCGACTGGTTCGGCAACAAGACGACGTTCGGGGTGACCGAGCTCGAGCGCTTCGCCGACTGCTCGTCGGCGTGGCTCTTCGAGCGCATTGTCTCGCCGAAGACGATCGACGCCGAGGCGGACGCGATGCTGCGCGGCTCCGTCGCGCACAGCGCGCTGCACAAGTTCTACGCCGGACTGCCGAAGGAGGTCGGGCACGACCGCGTCACGCCCGAGAACCTCGAGCGTGCGCGTGGCTTCCTGCGCCAGTGCCTCGACGACGCGATGCGCGGCGGCGTGCGCCTCGAGCTGACCGACCTTCAGGAGGCGGAGCTCGACCAGAGCCTGTGGAGCGACCTGCAGGGCTTCCTCGAGGACGAGGCCGCCTCGCCGGTCCAGTTCCTGCCGCGCCGCTTCGAGGTCGGGTTCGGCTCCGACCGATCCGCGCCCGAGCTGCAGCGCGGCCTGCATCTCGGCGACAACCTCTACCTGAGCGGCAAGATCGACCGAATCGACGTCGACCCGTACAGCGCGCGCGGGATCGTGCAGGACTACAAGTCGGGCCGCACGGTGCACTCCGCGAAGCAGATCGACGATGAGCTGAAGCTGCAGATCCCGCTCTACATGCTCGTGCTTCGCGACCTCGTCGGGATCGAGCCGCTGGGCGGCGTCTACCGCGCGCTCGCAGGCGCGCGGATGACGCGCGGCCTGCTGCACGCCGACGCGACCGAGGACCTGCCTGGCTTCCAGAAGAACGACTACCTGCCTGGTGAGGAGTTCTGGGCGCTCGTCGAGACGTCACGCGACCGCGCGCATGGCTACGCGCAACGCATCCGCGCGGGCGACGTCAAGCACGACCCGAAGGGCGATGCGTGCCCGACCTGGTGCGACCTCTGGACGATGTGCCGGGTGCCGAGGCCGTGAACGAGCAGCAGACGAAAGCGGTCGAGGCGACGGGCGAGGTCTTCGTCTCCGCCGGCGCGGGGACGGGCAAGACGAGCGTGCTCGTCGAGCGCTTCGTGCGCGCCGTGTGCGAGCAAGGCCTGGACGTCGAGTCGGTGCTCGTCATCACCTACACGCGTAAGGCCGCCGGAGAGCTGCGCGCGCGCATCCGCGCCGCGCTGCACGGACGCGGCCGGGCCGATCTCGCGCGCAAGCTCGACGGGGCATGGATCTCGACGATCCACGGCTTCTGCTCGCGCCTCCTGCGCACGCATCCGTTCGCCGTCGGGATCGACCCGCGCTTCCGGGAGCTGGACGACGAGCATGGCGCCGTGATCCGCGGCGAGTCGTTCGAGCGAGCGCTCGCGACGTTCTGCGCGCCGCGCGACGCTGATTTTCAAAACTCTGAGCGGCTGCGGCTGCTGGCGACCTACGGCGCGCAGGGGCTCCGGCGGATGCTCACCGGCGTCTACGAGACCTTGCGCTCAGCCGGGCGCGAGCTGAAGCTGGAGCTCGGTGCCCGGGCGGGTGTGGCCGATCGCCTCGCCGACTTGCACGAGGCGGCCCGAGCGCTCGCCGCGGATGCCGCCGTGACGGAGAAGCAGCTGGCTTCCGCGAACGCCGCGCTCGCGCTCGGCTCGAATCCGGCGCAGCTGCTCGACCTCGCACACGTGCTCCCCGCGACCGGTGACCGGGCCGCCGCATTCCGCGACGCCCGCGACCGCCTTGAGCAGGCTGCGTTCGACGAGCTCGCCGAGCGCGACAAGGATCTCCTGCAGGAGCTGCTCGACCTGTTCGCCGCCGAGTACGCCGCGGCAAAGCAGCGCGAGTCCGCGCTCGACTTCGAGGATCTGCAGCTGCTCGCGCGTGACCTGCTGCGGGAGGACGGCACCGTGCGGGAGGCCGAGCAGTTGCGCTTCCGGGCGCTGATGGTCGACGAGTTCCAGGACACCAATCGCTTGCAGTGCGACATCGTCGACCTGCTGCGCTCGGGTGCGGGCCCCACGGAGGTGTTTTTCGTCGGGGATGAATTCCAGTCGATCTACGGCTTCCGTCACGCCGACGTGGCGGTGTTCCGTGAGCGGCGCGAGCGCGCGGCGCAGAACCTGCCGCTGACGTTCAACTACCGCTCGCGCCCCGAGGTGCTCGCTGCGGTCAACCACCTCTTCAGCGACGAGTTCGGCGAGGATTACCAGCGGCTGGCGGCCTCGGGCGAGTTCCCGGATCCGGTCTTCGGCCATCCCGTCGAGCTGCTCGTCAGCGACAAGCGCAGCTATCGCGACGCCGCGGCGAACTGGCGCGAGGGCGAGGCGCAGGCAATTGCGCGGCGGGTGCGCGAGCTCGTCGACACAGGTGCAGCGACGCCCGGCGAGATCGTCCTTCTGTTCGCCGCCGGGACCGACGCGGAGCGGTACGAGGCAGCCCTGCGTGGCGCGGGGCTCCCGACCTACCGCGCGACGGGCCGCGGGTACTTCGGCCAGCAGCAGGTCGTCGACCTCCTGCGCTACCTGCGGCTGCTCCACAACCGCTACGACGACGAGGCGCTCGTGTCGGTGCTCGCCTCGCCGTTCGTCGGCCTGTCGAACGACGCCCTCGTGCTGATCCGCCGGCATGCGGGAAAGCGTCCGCTGTACAGCGGCATCGAGCGTTCGCTGCCCGAGGCGCTCTCCGATACCGACGAGCGACTCGTGCGCGCGTTCAAGCAGCGCTACGAACGGCTCGCGGCTGCCTCCGTTCGCCAGTCGCTCGAGCGGCTCTGCGAAGAGGTCGTCTCCGCGCACGACTACGACCTCGCGGTGCTCGCGCAGTGGGACGGGAAGCGCCGTTACGCGAACCTGCGCAAGCTGATGCGGCTCGCCCGCTCGTATGAGGAGCTGCGCGGCCCTGACATCGAGGGCTTCGTGAAGTTCATCCGCGACCAGGAGGCGGTCGGCGCATCGCAGCTCGAAGCTGTTTCGGAGGAAGAAGGCGCCGACGCGGTCCGGCTCCTGACGATCCACGCGGCGAAGGGCCTCGAGTTCAAGGTCGTCATCGTCGCGGACGCTGGACGCGACACGATCGGTGCGCCGTCGGCGGACGAGATCCTCGTGCGCCCGGACGGCAGCTTCGGCTTCCGCGTGATCGATCCGAAGTCGGGCAAGAAGCGCGGTGTCTTCAGCTATGAGGAGGTGCGCGTGGCCGAGAAGCAGGAGGACAAGGCCGAGCGCCTGCGTCTCTACTACGTTGCGATGACGCGCGCGATCGACCGCCTGATCGTCTCGGGCGCCATTGACCCGGAGCGCTCGCAGGATCGCGAGACGCCCATCGGCTGGGTGCTCGGCCGCCTCGGCGCCGAAGACGAAATCGAGAGCGTGTCGGGCGATCCTGTCGAGCTCGAGCGCGGCGATGCGCGTTTCCTGCTCACCGTCGACCGCTGGGCGCCGCCCGTCGCCGACGCCGAGCCGGAGCTCGTGATCACGGAGGGCGGACAGCTCGAGCTGTTCGCCGAGCTCCCGACCGAGCCCACGCCGCGCGGCTACCGCCTGCCGGAGCTCGTCCCGCTGCCCGCGCCGCCGCTGCACAAGGTGCGCCGCCTCTCCTACTCCGCCCTCGCGCTCTTCGAGCGCTGCTCGTACCGCTACTACATCGAACGCGTCGCCGGGCTGCGCGAGGAGCGCGGCACGGTCCCGGGTGCGCACGGCCTCAAGGCGACGGAGATCGGCGACGCGGTCCACCGCCTGCTCGAGATCGTCGACCTCGCCGCTCCGACGCCGCCCGATGTCGAGATCGTCCGGAGCTGGTATCCGGCGGTCACCGACGAAGAGGTCGCGCGAATCTCGGCCTTCGTCGTCTCGTATTGCGACTCCGAGCTCGCGGCGCGGATCGCGACGCTGACGGGCGCCGAGCCCGAGCGGCCGTTCGCCTTCGAGCACGACGGCGTGCTGCTGCGCGGGCGCCTCGACGTGCTCTGGCGGGAGGGCGCGCGCGCGCTCGTGCTCGACTACAAGACGAACACGCTCGCCGAAGGGACGCCGGAGGAGATCGTCGAGGCCGACTACCGGTTGCAGCGGCTCGTCTATGCGCTCGCGTGCTTCCGCGCCGGCGCCGACGAGGTCGAGGTCGTCTACCACTTCCTCGAGCGCCCGGACGCCGTCGTGTCGACCTCGTTCGAGCGGTTCGAGCTCCCCGCGCTGGAGTCGGAGCTCTCGGCGGCGATCGCGCAGATCAACGCCGGCGAGTTCGTTCCGACGCCGAGCGAGTTCAACTGCTCGGGCTGCCCGGCCCTCGACCTCGTGTGCGCCGGCCCGCGCCTCGGTGGCGGCGCCTGGCCGCCGCCGAACACTCCCGTTGCAGTGGCTTAGCGGATGCCCCGGAGCTACCTCGCCGAGGCGCGGCGCAAGAAGGTCGCGCCGAAGAAGGAGCGGATCAGGCCGATCATCGATCGCTTGACCGCGGAGCACGCGGACGCCAAGATCGCGCTCGCGTTCAGGAATCCGCTCGAGCTGTTGGTCTCGGTGATGCTCTCCGCGCAGACGACGGACGTGAACGTGAACCGGGTCACCGAGAAGCTGTTCGCGAAGTACAAGCGGCCCGAGGACTATCTCGCCGTCCCGGTCGCCGAGCTCGAGCGGGACATCTTCGCCACCGGCTTCTACCGGCAGAAGACGAAATCGCTTCGCGGCGCGATGCAGCGCATCATCGAGGTGCACGGCGGGGAGGTGCCCGAGGACTTCGAGGAGCTGATGAAGCTTCCCGGCGTCGCGCGCAAGACGGCGAACGTCGTGTCGGCCGAGCGCGGCAATCCGCAGGGAATCGTCGTTGACACGCACGTGCGGCGGCTCTCACAGCGGCTTGGGCTGACGAAGCAGTCCGACCCGGTGAAGATCGAGCGCGATCTGATGAGGCTCGTGCCGCGTGAGGACTGGGCTCGCTTCCCGCACCTGCTGATCTGGCACGGTCGGCGCATCTGCGACGCACGTAAGCCTCGGTGCGAGGAGTGTCCGCTCGCGCTCGACTTATGTCCCTCAAGCCGCGTCTAACTGATTTGTCTCAAACCTGGCACAGACAGGTGACACCGGTCCGCGTACGGTCGAGGCGTGCGCAGCGTCGACCTCGCGCTCTATGCAGACGCACTCGCCGGCGAGGCGGCGTCGCTCGCGGCACGCATCGAGCGGGAGCGTGGCAAGCAGCGGCAGGCGTCGATCGAGCGAGAGGCCCGCGCGGCTTTGAGGCCGTTCGCGGTCGAGCGCCTCGAGGAGCTGGGCTTGCTGGCGACGCGCGCCGATGTGGCCGCGATCGCGGAGCTCGAGGAGTCGCTTGATGCGCTCGAGCTGCTGCAGGCCTGGGTGGAGGGGGCGCTTAGCCGCGCAGCGGCGTGAGCGCGATCAGCAGCCCACCGTCGTCGTCGTAGGCGGGGAAGACGTCTGCGATCACGCCCTTCGCGTGACCGGCGCGGGTCTTGATCGACAGCTGCTCGCCGAGCCGCCGCACGCCCCATTCGCGCGCCAGCTCGACGGGCTTCGTGTCCGAGAACTGGAGCGCGTCGACGAGATCGCGTCCCATCAGGTCGGATTCGGGGAAACCGGTCAGCTCGAAGACGCCGCGACCGATCGCGAGCACCCGGCGGTTCTGGTCGGTCACGACGAGACCCGTGTCGGGAGCTGGGTAGTAGTCGTCGAGCAGTTCGAACAGGAACCCGAAGCCGCAATGGCGGCACGCGGGCGCCTGCGTCGAGAAGCCCTCCCGCGCGTCGATGTCGAGCGAGCGCTCCTTGCATTTGGGGCAGATGTAGTACGGCAATTCGTCTTCCTCGATCTCCCGGTCGTGGTCCGCGGTCTGTGAAGCGATCGCCGAGGGCCAGTGAGGCGACCAGTGTGCCGGACGGAGTCGGCATGAAGAAGCGCGTCCACGACAAGCGCGGGTAGAGCGCAAGTTTCGCGAGGTGCAGGGGTCTTCGTCATGCGCGGGCGGAACTGGCACCTACAGGCTTGCTCCTGCCGCGCCGATAAGGAGGTGGGGCGCCCGCCGCGGGTGGGGAGAGAGATTGCCCGCTAAGGGCGCCCCACCTCCTTATTTCCACCTGGCCGCGTTCCTCCTACGCGGAACCACAATCGGTCTGGCGCTCCGGCTACGGGTGGTTGATCCACCGAGCGACGCCGCCGTGGTGGGAGCACGTCCCGGATGCGTGTTCGACGCCGGTGCCGATTTCAGTTATCGCGCAATGGCGCGTTTGGGTCAAGGCGTCGAGCCGAGGCGACAAGGCGGTTGCAAGGTCGCTCGCCGTAGCGTGCTCTCGTGAACGTCAACCGGCGGGTGATGGTGGCCGTCGCGCTGATCGCGGCCGCGGTCAGGCTGCCCGGGGTGTACACGCAGTCGTTCTGGCAGGACGAGGTCGCATCCGCACGGATCCTCGACGAACCGACGTTCAACGGCATGCTGGCGCACGTCGCGCGCACCGAGTCGACGCCGCCCCTGTGGTACGCGCTCGGCTGGCTCGTGCGCGAGGCCGGCGTACCGCTGCAGGATGTGCGCCTGCTCTCCGTTGCGTCGGGCGCGCTGCTCGCAGCGCTCGTCGTCGAGCTGGCGCGGAAGTTCGTAGCGCTGCCGCTCGCTGCGCTCGCCGGTCTCCTCGTTGCGCTCGGCGGCGAGCTCGTCGTTCACGGTCACGAGTTGCGCTCCTATGAGCTGTTCGCGCTGCTCTCGATCGTCTTCGCGCGCCGCCTGCTTGCGGCTGTCGAGGCGCCGTCACGGCGGCGCGAGCTCGCACTCGGGGCGACCGTCACAGCCGGCGGGCTGACGCACTACTTCTTCGCCTTTTCCGTCATCGCAGCACTCGCGTGGCTCTGGCTCGACCGCGACGTGCGAGCGGTCCGCCGGGGCGCGACTACCGCGATCGTGATCGGCGGCGCGGTTGCCGCCGCGTGGGCGCCGGTGATGCTGACGCAGTTCCACCAGAACCGCTTCTGGTGGATCGGCTCGTTCCGCCTGCGCACGGTAATCGCGGTGCCGGCGCGTCTCTTCACCTACGCCTACGCGAACACGAGCGCGGGCCTTGCCGTGTCGGCAACCGGGCTCGTGCTGGTCGCCTTCGGTTGCGTGCGGTTGGGCCGCGCCTCTGCCGCCGGCCGGCTCGTCGCGGTGCTCGCCGTGGCTCCCCTCGCTGAGGCGGCAGTCGCGTGGGCGGGAGGTGTCCGGATCTTCGCGCTTCGCAACCTGATCGGTGTCGCGCCGTTCGTCGCTGTCGCGATGGTTGCAGCGCTCGTGTCTCTGCCGCGCCAAATGGCTGTGGCGACCGGCATCGCCGCCGCGGCGTTGCTCCTGCTGCCGTTCACGCCGTTCGCAGGCGCCGGAGGGGGCACACCTCCCTACGACGCGATGGCCCGTGCGCTCGTCGCCGAGGGCTGGACGCCCTCGCAGCCCGTCGCGGTCTTCGGCAACTTCTATCCCTACCGCGCTCCGCTCGAGTGGTACCTGCCGCACCGGCCCCTGCTCGACGCGTCCCGGCCGCTCGATCGCGTGTGCCGGACGGTCTTCGTGATCCGGGGAGACGACGTCCTGCGGTTGCATCTCCGTCGTCCGCTGGAAGGGGACCGCCAGCTGCGCGGCGCCACGTTCCTGTCCAATCCTGGCGAGAAGTCACCGTGCGTCCGGCCGATCACGACCGGCCGGCTCGCCGCGCTCGCCTGAGGACTCGCTGGGACTCGGTCATGGCTCGGAACTTTGCCCGAACCTGATTCGGCGGCGCCTGGCGCTTTCCCCCACCTTCAACGTGCAGGCCGAACCAGGTTCACGAGCTCACGCGCGACACGCCGGAAACTCGCGAACCTGGTTCGCGCGCCCTGCGTCAGGCGACAGGCCTCAGCCCACGGCGGCGCGAATCAGGTTCGGGGTTGACGGTTATTTGAAGATGTTGACCGCTCGGGCAGTCACGAGCAGGATGCTGACTGCTGAGATCGCGGACTCTGAGAGCATCAGCGACTTGGCCCAGCGGGTCAGCGGCATCGAGTCGGTCGGGCTGAACGCGACCGAGTTCGTGAAGGAGACGTAGATGTAATCCATGAGCCGCGGATACCAGCCCGGTTCTGCCAGCTCCGGATTCTCCATCTGCGGGAATTGGAAATCGGGCGGCCTCGGATTTGGAGCAGCGCGGCTCACGGGACCGCCGCGGTCGAGTGCCCAGAACCAGAGCCCGAAGGCGATCACGTTCGTTCCCCAGATCGTCATGCCCTTGAGGAGGAGCTGGCCGCCGCTGTTCTCTTGGCCGCTGACCAGGGATGCGATCAGCGCCAACAGTGCGACGGCGTTCTCCAGGCTGATCACGGCGAGCAGTGTTATTGCGACGTTCCGGCGGTGCCCGATCCGCTCGAGGAACAGGCGGGCGGAATCCCAGGCGAGCGACCCAAGCAAGATCGTCTCCGGGCCGACGGCGATCAACCACACCCACCACGGAAGCCCCCAGAGCTTCCAGTGCCGCTCCATGCTGACCAGCGCGAGCACGAGCTGGAGCGCGATCACGGCGACAACCGCCGGGGCCGCCTCCCAGCGTGACTCGACTTCCTCTTCGGCGAGCGTCCCCTGCTGCGTCGGATCCATGCAACTGAAATCTGAGCAGACGCCTCGGCTGACGTGCGACTCGCGGCGCTTGCCTAGAGCCACTTCCGCCAGCGAAAGATCGCGATCTGGGCGATGGTGGTGGCGATGATCCAGCCCCACGACCACCAGTAGCCGAACGACCAGCCGAGCTCGGGGATGTGGTGGAAGTTCTGGCCGTAGAGGCCGACGATGAAGGTCGGCACCAGCAGCAGCGACGCGATCATCGTTAGCCGCTTCATCACCTCGTTCTGGTCGACGGAGATCTTGCCCTGGAGGTAATCGCGAACGCTTGCGAGCGCGTCTCGCGACGAGTCCAGCGCCTCGCTCGCCCGCATGAACTTGTCATAGGCGTCGCCGAAGGCGATCTCGACATCGCGCGGGAAGAGCTCACCCTCGTCCAGCTCGATCCTGTCGTCCACGATCTTGTGCACCGCATCTCGCGTCGGCGCCAGCGTGCGGCGGATCCCGCGCACGTCCTCCCGCAGCTCGCGCAGGCGGCGACCGACCTCCGGCGCCGGTTTGAGCGCGACCAGGTCCTCGAGCTCGTCGATCTCGTCGTCGAGGGTGTCGATCAGGTCGAGGTAGCGCTCGGCGATCTCGTCCACCAGGTGGTAGACGAACATCCCGACGGGGTCGCCAGGGCGGCAGGCGTCCTTGGCGGGCTGCGGGTCGAAGGGCCGCTCGCCCGGAGGCGTCTTCGACACCGAGACGAGCGTCTCTTGCGTAGCGATGAAGTCGACCTCCTGGTAGTACAGGCGGTCCTCTTCGGGCACCTCGACCGGCAGGAGGAAGACGCCGAAGATGTAATCCCCGTGCGACTCGACGCGCGGGCGGGGCTCGTCGTCGTGGACGTGCGGCTCGAGCAACGCCGCGAGCGCCGTCGGGCGAATGCTCGGTGGGAGGTGCTTGCGCAGCTCTTCCTCCGACGGATCGATCAGGTCGATCCACTGCGAGAGCTCGGCCACGCCGCGCAACTTAGATTAGACCTCCGCGGCTTCCGGGCGCGGCGCGGTCATCGCCGTCCCCGGATGGCCTTCGATCGCGGCGAGATAGCGCTCCGCGTCGAGGGCCGACATGCAGCCCGAGCCGGCAGCAGTGATCGCCTGCCGGTAGGTGTGGTCCTGGACGTCGCCCGCGGCGAAGATGCCCGGCACGTTCGTCTCGGTCGTGCCCGGCTTCGTGATCAGGTAGCCGGCAGCGTCGTGATCCAGCTGGTCGACGACGAGCGACGTGTTCGGGTCGTGCCCGATCGCGACGAAGACACCGTCGGCCGGTACCTCCCATGTCTCGCCGGTGACCGTGCTGCGGAGGCGCAGAGCCTCGACCTTGGCGTCGCCGACGATCTCGTCGACGACGGCATTCAGCACGAAGTCGAGCTTCTCGTTCTGCTCGGCGCGGTCGACCATGATCTTCGACGCCCGGAACTCGTCGCGGCGGTGCACGAGGTGCACGCGCGAGGCGAACTTCGTCAGGAAGAGCGCTTCCTCGAACGCGGAGTCGCCGCCGCCCACAACATAGACCTCCTTCTGGCGGAAGAACGCCCCGTCGCAAGTCGCACAGGTGGACACGCCCCGGCCGCGATGCTGCTGCTCCGACTCGATGCCGAGCCAGCGCGCGCTCGCCCCGGTCGCGACGATCACCGCGCGCGCCGCGTATTCGTCATCCCCGACCCAGACGCGGAACGGGCGTTCCGAGAAGTCGACCTTTGTCACGTCGTCCGTGATGAACTCCGAGCCGAAGCGCTCCGCCTGGCGGCGGAAGTCCGACATCATCTCAGGCCCCATCACGCCGTCGGCGTAGCCGGGGTAGTTCTCAACGTCGCTCGTGATCATCAGCTGGCCGCCCCACTGGAAGCCTTCGATGACGAGGGGCTCCAGGTCGGCGCGCGCCGCGTAGAGCGCAGCCGTGTACCCGGCGGGACCGCCGCCGATGATGATCAGCTCACGAACGTTGCTCTGGTCGCTCAAGGTGCTCCTCTCGGGAATTCTGTCTGTAGTAGTAAACGTCAGAGAGCGGCTGGACGTTCCCGAGGAATACTTCCCAACCCCGCCGGTTAGGAAATCCCTTGATGGCCACGGTCGTGACCGAGGGGCTGCTTCGAGACCTGGCGGCGTTCCGCGCCGCCAACGGCTGTGCGATCAGCATCTACATCGATTTCGACCCCTCGGCGACCCCGACCGTCCCCGCCGAGAAGACGAAGTTCCACGCTCGAGTGGACCAGGCGAAGAAGCTGGCCGACGCCCGTGCCCGGGGGCGGGGCCGGGACTGCCGCTACGCCCTCGAGGCCGACTTCCAGCGCATCAAGGAGTGGGGCGACACCGAGTTCGACCGCGACGGGGCCCGCTCCCTCGCGGTGTTCGCGTCGTCCGCGGACGACTTCTTCCGAATCGTGCCGCTCGTCGAGCCGGTGGCCGACGGCTGGGAGGTCGGCCCCGAGCTCTGGATCGCTCCGCTCGCGGGCCAGCTTGGCCGCGGTGACGGGGCTCTGGTGGCGGTCGTCTCGCGCGAGCGCGGCGCGCTCTACCGGTTGCACGAGGGTCGGTTCGAGGAGATCGCGGACGAGAGCGAGGAGGTACCCGGCCAGCACGACCAGGGTGGCTGGTCGCAGGCGCGTTACCAGCGTCACATCGAGAACATCGTTCTCAGGCATCTCAAGACGGTCGGCGATCGGATCGACAGGACCGTGCACAACCGCCGGGCGCACTTGGTCGTGGTCGCGCCCGAGGAGCTGCGTAGCGAGCTCGAGTCGAAGCTCTCGCGCGAGGCCCGCGAGTCGATCGTCGGCTGGGTGACGGCCGAGTCGCACGCGAATGAGGTCGATCTGCTCGAGCTCGTGCGTCCGTTGCTGGACGAAGCCAGCGCCCGTGACGACGAAGCAACGCTCGAGCGCTGGAAGACGGAGCGTGGCCGCGGCGGAAAGGTTGCAGCGGGATGGAAGCAGACGCTCGACGCGGCCTCGGACGCGCGCATCGAAGTGCTGCTCGTCGGCGAGGGCGCGCGCCACCAGGCGTGGTCGTGCCCGAAGTGCGGTCGTGCGTCGGCCGACGGCGGCAAGTGCCCCCTGGACGGCACGAAGCTGGAAGAGCGCGACGACGCCGTCGATCTCGCCATCCACCACACGGTGCTCCACGGCGGGACGTTCGTCCGCTTCGGCGCGGGCGCGCTCGCGGACGCTGACGGGATCGGCGCGATCCTCCGCTTCTAAACTGCGCCGCGTTTAGCCGCTACAGCTCTTAGTCGCTACGCGGCGTCGGCGTCTGCCGCAGGGTGGTCGGCAGCAGAGCGTGGCAAAGCCGTGAGCTCGCGCGGCGTGCGCTCGATCTGGCCGACGTCCGGCAGCTCGTCGTTCGTGACGCCGTGCTCCGGGAACTTGCGCGCCGTGACGAGCAGGCGTTGCTCGAACGAGCTCACGGCTTGGTTGTACGCGCCGACAGCCATGTCGAGCCCGCGTCCTGCCTTCGCAAAGTGCCCCGCAAACACGCCAAGGCGGTCGTAGAGCTCACGGCCGAGCGCGGAGACCGCCCGCGCGCTCTCGGCCACCGTCTCCTGTTGCCACCCGTACGAGATGCTGCGGAGGAGGCCGATCAGGGTTGCCGGGGACGCAACGATTACACCCGACTCGGCGCCCGCTTCGAGGAGCGAACCGTCCTGGTCGAGCGCGGCGCGGTAGAGGCCTTCGTCGACGAACATGACGACGAACTCCGGCGACGAGTCAAACTGGCGCCAGTAGCGCTTCTGTCCGAGCTTCGCGATGTGGTCACGCAACTGCGCGGCGTGGCGCGCAAGGTGAGCGCGCTTCAGGTCGATGTCGTCGCAGTTGACGGCGTCGAAGTACGCATCGAGTGGCACCTTCGAGTCGACGACGATCGTCTTGCCGCCGGGGAGCTTCACGACCAGGTCAGGACGCAGTAGGCCGCCCTCGTCGTCACGCGTGCTCTCCTGGGTGCGGAAGTCGCAGTAGTCGAGCATGCCGGCGAGCTCGACGACCCGCTTCAGCTGCATCTCGCCCCACCGGCCGCGCACGTGCGGCGTGCGGAGCGCGGTGACGAGGCTGCCGGTCTCGGTCCGGAGCTTTTCCTGTCCCTGCGCGACCTCGCGCAGTCGCTCTCCGATCGCCGTCACCTCGCGGGCGCGCTTCTCTTCGAGCTGCCGCGCCTGGAGCTCGAACTTCGTCAGCGTCTCCTTGATCGGCGCGAGCTTGGCCTCGGTCAGCTCGAGCAGCGAGGTCTGGCTCTTCGTGAGCACGTCGCCCGTCGCCGCCTTCAGCCGGTCCTCCCAGGCGGTGTGGTCCTGCTGGTTCTGCTCGAGGAGCGCGAGCTTGTCGCTCGCGCGGCCCACCTTCTCGCGCATCAGCAGAAAGGCGACGGCGCCGCCAACGGCGAGCCCGGTGAGGAGGGTGAGGAGGGTGAGGATCGCTGCCATGGACCGCTGAACGCTAGAGAGTCGGTCGGACGGCAAAAAAATCAGCTCCCGCGAGTCCGAAGACCTACAGGAGCTGAGTGCCGGATCCAGCGACTCCGAAGAGCTACCGGATCCGACGGCCGCAAACTAACGGGGCCTTCCGAGAGCGTCAAGACCGTTTCTCCCAGAATCTCGCAAAGAGCGAACTTTTCTACCGAAAGCGCCCTGGGGGAACGTCCGTTCGCTCCCGTAGGCTGATGCGCGATGGACGACGTCTTTGCCCCCGGCGGGGCGCTCGAGCGCGCGTTGCCCGAGTACGAGCCCCGCCGCGAGCAGGCCGCGCTGGCGGCCGCGGTCGAGCACGCGCTGACGACGGGCGAGCATCTCGTGGCCGAGGCCGGTACGGGCGTCGGGAAGAGCCTCGCCTACCTCGTGCCCGCGCTCGAGTCAGGCCTGCGTGTCGTAGTCGCGACCGCGACGAAGGCACTGCAGGAGCAGCTGCTCTCGAAGGACGTGCCTATTGCCGCGGCCGCCGTCGGGCGCGAGGTGAACGTCCAGGTGCTGAAAGGGCGCGCGAACTACTTGTGCCGCCGGCAGCTGCAGGGCTTCCAGCCGTTCCTGATGGCGGAAGGCCGCGACGCACGCGCCTGGGAGGCGATGCACGACTGGCTCGACACGACCGAGACGGGCGACCGGGCGGAGCTCGACCTGGAGCCGTCCGAGGCGCTCTGGGCCGAGATCGCCGTCGGGCCCGACCGCTGCTCGGGCCGCCGTTGCCCGTTCGTCTCGGCGTGCTTCTCGGAGGCGGCGCGCGCGCGCGCCGGCGACGCCGACCTCGTGATCGTCAACCACGCGCTCTACTTCGCGCACGTCGCCTCCGGCGGCGGGGTGCTGCCGGAGCACGATGCGGTGATCTTCGACGAGGGGCACCGGCTCGAGGAATCGGCCGCTTCCTGGCTCGGTGGACGGGTCTCGCGCGCCGGACTGCGTCGGCTCACGGCCGACATCGAGCGCGCGTGCCGCGAGTCCCAGCGGCCATACCCGGCGCGGCAGGCGGAGCGCGTCGAGCGAAGCGGTGAGCGGCTGCTGCGCGCGGTGGCGCCGGCCGCCGGCCGCAAGCGGCTGCGCGAGGTACCTGCCGAGCCGGCGCTCGTGCTCATCGACGCGCTCGGCGATCTGTCTGACGTGCTGCAGGGCCAGGGCGAGGATCTCGACGCGCTCTCGCGGCGCACCTTGGCCGTCGCGGACGAGGTGTCGAACTGCCTCGAGACGGAGGGGACGGAGCGCGTCGTCTGGGCGGAGCCCGACGCCGTCGCGTGGGCGCCGGTCGACGTCTCGGATGAGCTCAGCGAGCGGTTGTGGGACGAGGGGCCGACGGCAATCCTTGTCTCGGCGACGCTCACGACGGGCGAGGACGCCGGGTTCGTGCGCCGGAGGCTCGGGCTCGAGCACGCGCGGGAGGCGGTCGTCGGCTCGCCGTACGACTTCGCGGAGCAGGCGCTGCTCTACGTCCCCCGCGCGATGCCGGACCCACGCAGTGACGGCTTCACCGAGCGGGCTGCGGACGAGATCGTCTCGCTGCTCGCGCTGTCGGAAGGGCGTGCGCTCGTGCTCACCTCGAGCTACCGCGCGCTCGACGTCTATCGCGAGCGCGTGCGCGACCGCGTCCCCTATGAGGTGCTCGTCCAGGGCGAGGCACCGCGCGAGCGCCTGCTCGAGCGCTTTCGCGATGAGGTCGACTCGGTGCTGATCGCGACGTCGACGTTCTGGCAGGGCGTCGACGTTCCCGGCGAGTCGCTCTCGCTCCTCGTGATCGACAAGCTGCCGTTCTCCGCGCCGGGCGACCCACTGCACGAGGCGCGGTGTGAGGCCGTCGAGGCCGCGGGCGGAGACTGGTTCCGCGACTACGCGTTGCCGACGGCGATGCTGCAACTGCGCCAGGGGTTCGGTCGGCTGATCCGCGGCCACTCCGACCGGGGCGTCGTCGCGATCCTCGACCCACGCTTGCGCACGAAGCCGTACGGCCGAGCCTTTCTGGGAGCGCTGCCGCGCTGCCCGGTCGCAGAGGATCCGGCCGCCGTCGCCGCGTTTTTCGGCAGTAGCGTGGCCGTTTCCGCTTGAATGCCCGGCGCATGCCGCCGAAGAAGAAACCGAAGACTCCGACACCGCCTCGCGGCAACCAGCCACGCCGCGTTCAGGCGCCGCAGGTACGCGGGGCTGCGCGGACGCCGGGGGAGACAGGGGCTCGGAACCGCGCGATCCTCTATGCGATCGCCGGTTCGGGCGTCGTCGCGCTCGTCGTCGTGGTCGCGCTCGTCGTGCTCGGCGGCGGCAGCGGCAACGCCAAGGCGGCCGCGAACGCCCTCGCAGCGGCCGGTTGCCAGTACAGGCAGTATCCCGCCCAGCCACGCACCCCCCACTACACGAGCCTGACCCCGAGCCCGCCGCCGAGCTGGAACTCGTTCCCGCCGACGAGCGGCAGGCACTACGTCCAGTGGGTGCTCTGGGGCGACTACACCGAGCCCGTGCCGCTGATCAAAGAGGTGCACAATCTCGAGCACGGCGGTGTGATCATCCAGTACGGGGACAAGGTGCCGCAGAGCGACGTCACGAAGATCAACGACTTCTGGCAAGCGGACCCGAACGCGATGCTCGTCGCGCCTCTGCCGAAGCTCGGCAACAAGATCGCGCTGACGGCGTGGACGCGGTGGGCCGAGTGCACGACGTTCAACGAGAACGCGTTCTCCAAGTTCAGGTCGGCGTTCCGCTACCACGCGCCCGAATCGCCGCTCTTGTCGAAGGCCAATCTGAACCCCGGCCAATGAGGCGCTTACCCTGATCCATCCCTGCCGGGGTGGCGGAACTGGCAGACGCGACCGGCTTAAAACCGGTTGTCCCCTTCGGGACGTGGGGGTTCGATCCCCTCCCCCGGCACTGCGACGTCTGAGCTCGAGAATCTAGGTACGTGTTCGCCGCGACGATGCGGTCAGCGTGAGCAGTCGTTCGGCGCGCTCGCGTGTCAGATCGTCGGCTGAGAAGCGCCACCGCCAGTTGCCGCCCTCGGTGCCGGGCAAGTTCATGCGCGCCTCGTTGCCCAGCTCGAGCACGTCCTGCAGCGGTGCGATCGCGAGTGCGGCGCGCGAGCTCCAGGCAGCGCGGAGCAGCGACCACACCGGATCCTCGGGGTCGAGCTCCGACCAGGTGCGGTCCTCCGCCGACAAGGATGTCCACCACCCGAGGGTCGTATCGTTGTCGTGGGTCCCGGTATAGGCGACCGAGTGCTCGTCGTGGTTTGCCGGCAAGTGCGGGTTCGTCGCATCGCGGCCGAGGCCGAACTGCAAGACGACCATCCCGGGATAGCCGAGCTCGCGCCGCAGGCGCACGACGGGCTCGGTGATCACTCCGAGATCCTCGGCCACGACGGGCAACGGCCCAAGCTCGTGCTCGGCGGCGCGGAAGAGATCTGCGCCGGGACCGCGCCGCCACGTCCCCTCGACCGCCGTCGTGTTCTCCGCGGGCACGGCCCAGTAGGCGACGAAGCCGCGGAAGTGATCGACGCGGGTCAGGTCGACCAGGTCGAGCGCGCGGCGGAAGCGCTCGATCCACCAGCGATACCCGTCGGCCCGCATTGCCGTCCAGTCGTACAACGGGTTGCCCCAGAGCTGACCGGTCGCCGTGAACGAGTCGGGCGGGACGCCCGCGACCGCTCCCTGCTGGAACAACCTGGGATGGGCGCGGTGATCGGCGCTCCCTGCGGCGACATAGATCGGCATGTCGCCGAAGATGCGGACGCCGCGCTCCCGTGCGTACGCGCGCAGCGCTTGCCACTCGCGTCCGAACCGCACCTGATCCTCCAGCGACCCGCCGTAGGCCACCCAGTCGTCGATCCAGTAGGCGTGGCGCTCGCGAAAGTCGCGTGCCTCGAGCGCCGAAACAGGCGCGTCCGGGTCGGCGATCAGCCCCGGTGACCCCGCGAACGCGGAGGGCGACATGTAGGGCGACCCCGTCACCCCCTCAGGCGGCCCGAGGGGCAGGACCTGCCACCATGCCTGTCCGGCGTCGGCCAGCCAGTCCACGAAGCGGTAGGCGTGGTCGTCGAGTACCCCATTCGGCAACGAGGTCGGATGGAGCAGGATTCCGGAGGAGCGCTCGAGGTCCATGCGTTTAGGGCGTGCCGACGACTGAGAATCTCACGCAGGATGCCACTTCCCAAAAGCCCCCAACCGCGCATTCAGATCCAGGCCGTCGAGCCGATCGTCGATTGCGGCCGGTATGCCGTCAAGCGAACGATCGGCGATACCGTCGAGGTGTACGCGACCGTGTTCAAGGACGGGCACGACACGCTCGCCGGCGCGGTGCGCGTCAAGCCGCCCGGCGCGAAGTCCTGGCAGGAGGAGCCGCTGCACCCCTTCGGCGAGGACCGCTGGGGCGGAACGTTCACGCCCGACCGGCCCGGACGCTGGCAGTTCCAGGTCGCGGCGTGGACCGACCGGATCGCGACGTGGCAGGACGAGCTGCGCCGCAAGGTCGACGCCGGCCAGGAGGATCTCGCAGGCGAGCTCTCGGAAGGGGCGCAGCTGTTCGGTCGCGCCGTCACCGTGGAGGAGGGCCTCGCGGCAGAAGCGGGCGACCGGCACGGCGAGGCAGCGTCGCAGACCTTCGAGATCGACGTCGACCGAGTGCTTGCCCGCTTCGGGTCGTGGTACGAGCTCTTTCCACGCTCGTGGGGCGGCTTCCGCGGCGTCGCCGACGTGCTGCCGGAGATCGCCGCCCTTGGCTTCGACGTCGTGTACCTCCCGCCGGTCCACCCGATCGGCCACACGAACCGCAAGGGCAAGAACAACACGCTCACGCCGGACAGGGGCGACGTCGGCTCGCCGTGGGCGATCGGCTCGGAGGAGGGCGGACACGACGCGATCAGCCCGGCGCTCGGCACCTGGGACGACTTCGACGCGATGGTCGGTGCCGCGAAGTCCGCTGGCATCGAGCTTGCGCTCGACTTCGCGATCCAGTGCTCACCCGATCATCCGTGGCTGAAAGAGCACCCCGAATGGTTCAACCGGCGTCCCGACGGAACGCTCAAATACGCGGAGAACCCACCCAAGAAATACCAGGACATCTACAACGTCAACTTCGAGTCGGAGGACTGGCAGGGGCTCTGGCAGGCGCTGCTCGACGTCGTGCTCTTCTGGGCCCGGCGCGGCATCGCGGTGTTCCGGGTCGACAACCCGCATACGAAGCCGGTCCCGTTCTGGGAATGGCTGATCCGCGAGGTGCGGAGCGAGCACCCCGATGTGATCTTCCTTGCCGAGGCGTTCACGCGCCCGTCGATGATGACGACGCTCGCGAAGATCGGCTTCGCCCAGAGCTACACATACTTCACGTGGAAGAACACGAAGCCCGAGCTTGTCGAGTACATGCAGCAGTTGATCGCGTGGCACCAGTTCTACCGGCCCAACGCGTTCGTGAACACGCCGGACATCCTGCACGAGTATCTGCAGCTGGGCGGTCCGCCCGCGTTCGAAGCGCGGCTCGTGCTCGCCGGGACGCTGTCTCCGTCATACGGCATCTACTCGGGGTACGAGTCGTTCGAGAACGTGCCGGTGCAGACAGGCTCGGAGGAGTACCTCGACTCGGAGAAGTACGAGGTGCGGGAGCGCGCGCTCGACGGCCCGCTGCTGCCGCTCGTGCAGCGCCTGAACGAGGCGCGGCGCGCGGAGCCTGCGCTGCAGCGCGTCGAGAACATCCGCTGGCTCGAGACCGAGAACGACCAGTTGATCGCGTACGCGAAGGACGACGTGATCTGCGTCGTCAACGTCGATCCATTCATGGAGCACGAAGGCTCGTGTGTGATCCCGGTCTCGCTCGGCTTCCCGCCCGCCTTCGACGCCCGTGACCTGCTGACCGGTATGAGCTTCACGTGGCGCGCGGGCCGCAACTACGTGAAGCTCGCGCCGGGAAAGTCGCATCTCCTTAAAGTCCTCGCATGAGGCGTAGGCTTGACGGAGCCGATCAGGTAGCGGAGGCCCGGGCTTTGCCCGCGCCGGAGCGGATATGAGCGACCCCGGGAACTGGTTCGAGCGGGACCCCGACTGGTTCAAGAAGGCCGTCTTCTACGAGATCCACCTGCGCGGCTTCAACGACGGGAACGACGACGGCTCGGGTGACTTTCGCGGGCTGACGGACAAGCTCGACTATCTCCAGTGGCTCGGCGTCGACGTCCTCTGGCTGCTGCCGTTCTATCCGAGCCCGTTGCGCGACGGCGGGTACGACATCGCAGACTTCTTCACGATCCATCCGGACTACGGAAACATCGAGGACTTCAAGTACTTCGTCGACCAGGCCCATCAGCGCGGGATGCGCGTGATCGCCGACCTCGTCATGAACCACACGTCGAGCGACCACCCCTGGTTCCAGGCGAGCCGCAACGACCCCAAGGGACCGTACGGCGACTGGTACGTCTGGGGCGACGAGGACACGCGCTGGAGCGAGGCGCGCGTCATCTTCCTCGACACGGAGCCGTCGAACTGGGCGTGGGACCCGGTTCGCGGGCAGTACTACTGGCATCGCTTCTTCGCGCACCAGCCGGACCTGAACTACGACAACCCGGAAGTGCAGGAGCAGATGCTGAACGTGCTGCGCTTCTGGCTCGACCTCGGGCTCGACGGCTTCCGGCTCGACGCCGTGCCGTACCTCTTCGAGCGCGACGGGACGAACGGCGAGAACTTGCCAGAGACTCACGCGTTCTTGAAGAGAGTCAGGGCCGAGGTGGACGCGCGCTATCAAGATCGCGTGTTGCTCGCGGAGGCGAACCAGTGGCCCGCCGACGTCGTCGCGTACTTCGGCGCGGGCGACGGCGACGAGTGCCACATGGCGTTCCACTTCCCGGTGATGCCGCGCATGTTCATGGCGGTCCGCCGCGAGGACGCGCTGCCGATGGTCGAGATCCTCGAGTCGACGCCGCCGATCCCCGCGCATGCGCAGTGGGGCCTGTTCTTGCGCAACCACGACGAGCTGACGCTCGAGATGGTGACGGACGACGAGCGCGACTACATGTACGACGAGTACGCCAAGGACCCGCGCATGAAGCTCAACCTCGGCATTCGCCGCCGGCTCGCTCCGCTCCTCGACAACGGCCGCGACGAGATCCAGCTGATGCACGCCATCCTCTTCTCGCTGCCCGGCTCGCCGGTCCTCTACTACGGAGACGAGATCGGGATGGGCGACAACTTCTTCCTCGGGGATCGTGACGGCGTGCGCACGCCGATGCAATGGACGGGCGACCGCAACGGCGGTTTCTCGCGCGCGGACTTCCAGCAGCTGTATCTACCGCCGCTCATGGACCCGGTCTACGGCTTCCAGGCGGTCAACGTCGAGGCTCAGCTGCGGCAGCCGAACTCGCTCTTGCGCTGGATCCACCGGCTGATCGCGCTCCGCAAGGACCACCCGCTCTTCGGCCTCGGTACCTACGAGGCCCTGCGTCCCGAGAACCCGCGGATCTTCGCCCATGTGCGCACCTACGAGGACGACATCGTGCTCTGCGTGCACAACCTTGCGCGGTCGGCGCAGGCGGTCGAGCTCGATCTCTCGCGCTGGGAAGGGCTCGTGCCCGAGGAGATGTTCGGCCGCACGCGCTTTCCCCGCATCGGCGAGCTTCCCTATCTGCTGACGCTGGCGCCGCGAGGGTTCTTCTGGTTCCAGTTGAGGAAGGACGAGTCCGAGTGAGCGGCGAGCGCGAGTTGATCGATTTCGTCACGAGCCAACGGTGGTTCGGCTCGAAGACACGTGAGGTGACGCACTCGACGATCGTCGACAGTGCGACGCTCCGCGCCGACGACCCGCGGCTGGAGCTGCTGCTCGTCGAGACCCGCTTCGACACGGGCACACACGAGACGTATCAGCTGCTCGCCGGCGAGGGCCACGAGCTCGACGCGCTCTCCGACCCGCGGCAGGTGCGCGAGCTCGTTCACATGATGCGCACGAACACGAAGCTGCCCGCCGGCGACGGGATCGTGGAGTTTGCGTCCATCGAGCCCTTTGCCGGCGTAGGTCACGAGCTCCGCGAGGCGCGCGCGGTCGGAGCCGAGCAGTCGAACACCTCGATCGTCTTCGACGAGGAGCTGATCCTGAAGGTGTTCCGCCGGCTCGAGGCCGGCATCAACCCGGAGCTCGAGCTGCTCCGCTTCCTGACGGAGCAGGGCTTCGAGAACATCGCTCAGCTCGCAGGCTGGTACGCATACGCGGGGCGGCAGATGGACGCGACGCTCGGGATCCTGCAACAGTTCGTCGCGGGCGAAGACGGCTGGGATCGCGCCCTCGCGACGATGGACGGCGAAACCGAGCGCTTCCTCGACAGCCTTCATCGCCTCGGCGAGGTGACCGGCCGCATGCACGCAGTGCTCGGCTCGGACCTCGACGAACCCGCGTTCTGTCCAGAGGAAACCTCGGGAGAGTCGCTCGGTCTGCTCACGGCGACGGTCGACGAGGAGATCGAGTCGATCTTCATGGACCTGCCGGAGGGCAACTCCGAGCTCGAGCCGATCCGCGGCCGCGGCGAGGAGGTGCGCGAGCGGCTGCGCATGCTGACGAACCTCGGCGGCGCGGGACGCGTGATCCGCCACCACGGCGATTTCCACCTCGGCCAGACGCTCTGGGCCGACGACGACTGGGTGATCCTCGACTTCGAAGGCGAGCCCGCGCGCTCGCTGCCGGAACGGCGCCGGAAGCGGAGCCCGCTGCGCGACGTCGCCGGAATGCTGCGTTCGTTCGCCTACGCAGCGTCGGCTTCGCCGCTTCAGCGTTCCGTCGAGCCGCCCGCGGACTGGGAGGAGCGCGCCCGCGGACAATTCCTGGACGGTTACGGCCAGACCGTCGACCAGCGCCTGGTTCCCTCAGGGGCCTCGATGGACAAGCTGTTGAGAGTGTTCGAGTTGGAGAAGGCGGTGTACGAGCTGCGCTACGAGCTCAACAACCGGCCCGACTGGGTGAAGATCCCGGTCGCGGGCATCGTCCGCATGCTCGAGGAGGAGGTGCCCGTCTGACGTCCGCAAGACCGCCGGAGCAACGGGCCGTCGCCGCGGGCGGCGGCAGTGGCACGCAGGCGCGCGCATCCGCGTTCGGCGAGCTGGACATCTGGCTCGCGCGCGCCGGACGGCACGAGCAGCTCTACGCGAAGCTCGGTGCGCATCGCGTCGACGGCGGCGTGCGCTTTGCGGTGTGGGCGCCGAACGCGCGCTACGTGAGCGTGGTCGGCGACTTCAACGACTGGGACCCGGCCAAGGATCAGCTGCAGCCCGTCGACTCGACCGGGATCTGGGAGGGCATCGTCGAGGATGCGACGGCCGGGCAGCGCTACAAGTACCACCTCGACGGACGGGAGAAGGCCGACCCAGTCGCGTTCGAGGCGGAGGTACCGCCGAATACGGCCTCCGTGATCTTCGAGTCGGAGTACGAATGGCTCGACGCGGAATGGATCGAGTCGCGCCACGGGCAGGAGCAGCTCGAGCGGCCGCTGACGATCTACGAGCTGCATGCCCCGTCGTGGAGGAAGGGCCTCGGCTGGCGCGCGCTCGCCGACCAGCTCGCGCCGTACGTCCGCGATCTCGGCTTCACGCACGTCGAGCTGCTGCCGGTGATGCACCACCCGTACTCGGGGTCGTGGGGGTACCAGGTCACCGGCTTCTACGCGACGGTGGCGACGATGGGGTCGCCGGACGACTTCCGCTACTTCATCGACCACATGCACGCGAACGGGATCGGCGTGCTGCTCGACTGGGTGCCGGCGCACTTCGCGACCGACCCGTGGGCGCTCGCGCGCTTCGACGGCACGGCCTTGTACGAGCACGATGATCCGCGGCGCGGGGAGCATCCCGACTGGGGCACGTACGTCTTCAACCTCGGGCGTGCCGAGGTGCAGAACTTCCTGCTCGCGAACGCGCTCTTCTGGCTGCGCGAGTACCACGTGGACGGGCTGCGCGTGGACGCGGTCGCGTCGATGCTCTACCTCGACTACTCGCGCAAGCAAGGCGAGTGGGTGCCGAATGCGTTCGGAGGGCGCGAGGACCTCGACGCGGTCGCCTTCCTCAAGGAGTTCAACGAGCTCGTGCACGCGCGCGAGCCGGGTGTGATCTCGGCGGCGGAGGAATCGACGGCGTGGCCCGGCGTGTCGCGACCGACGTACGTCGGCGGGCTCGGCTTCGGGTTCAAGTGGAACATGGGGTGGATGCACGACACGCTGAGCTACTTCCAGCACGACCCGATCCATCGCCGCTTTCACCACCATGAGCTCACCTTCTCGCTCGTCTACGCGTGGAACGAGAACTTCATCCTTCCGCTGTCACACGACGAGGTCGTGCACGGCAAGGGCTCGCTCCTCTCGAAGATGCCCGGCGACCGGTGGCAGCAGCTTGCCAATCTGCGTGCGCTCTACGCGTATATGTGGTCACACCCCGGCAAGAAGCTTCTGTTCATGGGCCAGGAGATCGCAACGCCTTGGGAGTGGAACCACGCCGACGAGGTGCCGTGGCAGCTGCTCGCCTACGGCGAGCACGCCGGGATGCGCGACCTCGTGCGCGACCTGAACCGCATCTATCGCGAGGAGCCGGCATTCTGGGAGGTGGATTTCTCCCACGAGGGATTCCGCTGGATCGAGCCCAACGACGCGATGAACAACGTGCTGGTCTTCGCGCGGGTCTCGAAGGACGGCGAGCGCCAAGTGGTGTGCATCGCCAACTTCGCGCCCGTCCCGCGCGAGGGCTACCGCGCCGGTTTGCCGCTGGCCGGTGTGTGGACGGAGCTGTTGAACACCGACTCGGCGTACTACGGGGGCGCCGGGCTCGGGAACCTGGGAAAGGTCGTCGCCGAAGAAACGCCCTGGCATGACCAGCCGTTCTCGGCCCTCCTGACGCTGCCGCCGCTCGCGGTCGTGTGGCTGCAGCCCGCTGCGCAGGCCTAGATCTAGCCCTGGTTCGGTTGAGCTGCCTCTGGTGGCGTTCTTTCCCAGTTGATGAATCTCACAAGGGCGATTGTTCACGAGGATTGGGTCCGTTGCCGCGGGGTACCGTGGCCGCGATGTCGGCACAGGTCTGGCAACGGCGCTTCGGCGCCGTTCCGCTCTCGGGCGAGCGCACCGAGTTCCGCGTCTGGGCGCCCTCGGCGAAGAGCGTCGCCGTGCGGGTGCGGGGCGGCGAGCACGAGCTCGCGGCGGCCGGCGAAGGCGTCTTCGAGGGGGAGGCCCCGGCGGCGCCGGGCGACGACTACCTCTTCGTCCTTGACCGCGAACGCCTTCTTCCCGACCCGTGCTCGCGTTACCAGCCCGAGGGCATCCTCGGCCCGTCGCGCATTGTCGACACGTCGCGCTTCGAGATCGCTCCCGGCCCGAGCCTGCGGCTCGAGGAGCTCGTGCTCTACGAGTTGCACGTCGGGACGTTCACGACCGAAGGGACGTTCGAGGCGGCGATCCCGCAGCTACCGCGGCTGCGCGAGCTGGGGGTGACGGCGGTCGAGCTGATGCCGGTGGCGGCGTTTCCCGGCGAGCGCGGCTGGGGCTACGACGGTGTCTACATCTCGGCGCCGCATGCCTCCTACGGCGGTCCCGAAGGGCTCGCGCGGTTCGTCGACGCCGCCCACCGTGCGGAGCTCGGCGTCGTGCTCGACGTCGTCTACAACCACATCGGTCCCGGCGGTGACGCGATCGGCGCCTTCGGGCCGTACTTCACCGACGCACATCACACGTTCTGGGGCGATGCGATCGACTACTCGCAGCGCGGCGTGCGCGAGTGGGCGATCGGCAATGCCGAGCTGTGGACGCGCGACTACCGCGTCGACGGCCTGCGCCTCGACGCGGTGCACGCGATCTACGACGACTCACCGGTTCACGTGCTGAAAGAGCTGCGCGAGCGGGTGAACGGGCTCGTCATGAGCGAGATGGGGTCTGACGACTTCCGCCCGCTCGAGGAATGGGGGCACGATGCGATGTGGCTCGACAACCTCCATCACGAGCTGCATGTGCTCCTGACCGGCGAGCACGAGGGCTACTACGAGCCGTACGGGTCAATGGAGGGCCTGGTGCGCGAGCTGACGCGGCCGGAGCCCGCGCGCCTGATCGTGTGCGCGCAGAATCACGACCAGGTGGGAAACCGTGCAGGCGGCGACCGCTTGCCGCAGGACGCGCACCGCGTAGCCTTGGCGATCGTGCTGTTCTCGTTGAACACGCCGTTGCTCTTCATGGGCGAGGAGCACGACGAAGCGGCGCCGTTCCAGTTCTTCACGGATCACATCGATCCGTGGATCGCGGCTGCAACGCGCGAGGGACGCAAGCGCGAGTTCGTGGCGTTCACCTCGTTCTCGCGTGACGAGGTGCCGGATCCGCAGGCGCTCGAGACGTTCGTGCGCTCGCGCATCTCGCAGCCCGGCGCCGATCCGTTCTACGCCGAGCTGATCAAGTTGCGCCGCGAGCTGCCCCGCGCGCTCGACGTCTCGACCGAGGGACGCGTGCTGACGCTGCGCCGAGGGAACGCGACGCTCGTCGCTGACTTCGACGCGAAGACCGTGGAGCTCAGCCGGTGAGCCGGCAGGTCTGGCCGGGCGAGCCGTTCCCGCTCGGATCTCTCTGGGACGGTGAGGGGACGAACTTCTCGCTCTTCTCCGAGAACGCCGAACGGGTCGAGCTGTGCCTCTTCGACGGCGACCACGAGGAGCGCGTCGAGGTCCATGAGCGGACCGCATTCAACTGGCACTGCTACCTGCCGGGCGTCGGCCCCGGCACGCAGTACGGCTACCGCGTCCACGGCCGGTATCGCCCCGAAAAGGGCTCGCGCTTCAACGCATCGAAGCTGCTGATCGATCCGTACGCGAAGGCAATCAACGGCGGCGTCGACTGGGACGTGGCCAATGTGTTGCCGTACGTGCCCGGCACGGGCGGAGCCGACGCCGACCTGGAGATCGACGAGACCGATTCTGCGCCTGCGATTCCGCGGTCGGTCGTGATCGATCCGACCTTCGACTGGGAGAACGACATCCATCCCAACACGCCGTGGCAGCAGATGGTGATCTACGAGGCGCACGTGAAGGGCTTCACGAAGGAGCGCGACGGCGTCCGCGAGGATCTCCGCGGGACCTACGCCGGCTTGGCGGCCGAGGACTCGATCGCCTACCTCAAGGATCTCGGCGTGACAGCGGTCGAGTTGCTGCCGGTGCACCACATCATCGACGAGGGCTTCCTCCACGAGCGAGAGCTCACGAACTACTGGGGTTACTCGACGATCGGCTACTTCGCGCCGCATTCCGAATACTCGGCGACCGGCCAGCAGGTCCGCGAGTTCAAGGGCATGGTGAAGGCGCTGCACCGTGCGGGCATCGAGGTGATCCTCGACGTCGTCTACAACCACACCGCGGAGGGCAACCACCTGGGCCCGATGCTCAGCTTCCGCGGAGTCGACAACGAGAGCTACTACCGCCTCGTGCCGGAGACGCCGCGCTTCTACATGGACTACACCGGCACCGGCAACACGCTGAACCCCGTGCACCCGACGGTGCTACGGCTGATCATGGACTCGCTGCGCTACTTCGTCGTCGAGTGCCACGTCGACGGCTTCCGCTTCGACCTTGCCTCGGCGCTCGCGCGCGAGTTCTACGAGGTCGACCGCCTCTCGGCCTTCTTCGACATCATTCACCAGGATCCGATCCTCTCCCAGGTCAAGCTGATCGCCGAGCCGTGGGACGTCGGGCCCGGCGGCTACCAGGTCGGCAACTTCCCGATCCTCTGGTCCGAGTGGAACGGGATCTACCGCGACACGATGCGCGACTTCTGGCGCGGTCAAGCGCCGCTGCGTGACTTCGCGTCTCGCTTCGGCGGCTCCGCCGACCTCTATCAGACCGATGGACGCCGACCATTCGCCTCGATCAACTTCATCACCGCGCACGACGGCTTCACGCTGCGCGACCTCGTCTCCTACAACGAGAAGCACAACGAGGCGAACGGCGAGAACAGCAAGGACGGCACCGACGACAACCGCTCGTGGAACTGCGGCGCCGAGGGACCGACCGACGATCCGCAGATCAATGTCTTGCGCGCGAGGCAGCAGCGGAACTTCCTGGCGACGCTCTTTCTCTCGCAAGGCGTGCCGATGCTCCTCGGTGGCGACGAGTGGGGTCGTACTCAGGGTGGCAACAACAACGCGTGGTGTCAGGACAACGAGATCTCGTGGCTCGATTGGGAGCAGTGCGACCCGGACCTGCTCGCATTCTCGCGGCAGCTGATAGCGCTCCGCCGAGCACATCCCGTGTTCCGGCGCACGAAGTTCTTTGAAGGGAAGGGCGAACAGCTGCCCGACGTGTGGTGGATGCGCCCGGACGGCCGGCGTATGACACGCCGCGACTGGGACAACACCGAGTCGCGCGCGATCGGCGTCTTCCTGAACGGCGAGGAGCTGAAGGCGGAGACGAAGGACGGGGAGGAGGTTCGTGACGAATCGTTCCTGCTGCTCTTCAACGCACACTTCGAGGACATCACGTTTCGTCTCCCGGCGCGGCGGTTCGGAGCGCACTGGGACGAGGTGCTGACGACCGGTCGCTTCGAGGGCGACCGCCTCGTCCCCGGCGCGGACGTGCTGGTCGAGACGCGTTCGGTAGCTGTGCTCAGACGTGTCTGACTTCCGAGCGACGTACCGCCTGCAGCTGACGCCCGAGTTCGGGTTCGCTGCCGCGCGCGAGCTCGTTCCCTACCTGCGCGACCTCGGGATCTCGCACCTGTATCTCTCGCCGTCGTTGCAGGCGCGCGCCGGCTCGCAGCACGGGTACGACGTGATCGACCCGCGCCGGATCTCGGACGCGCTCGGTGGGGAGGAGGAGTTCCGGAAGCTTGCGGGCGCGGGCCTCGGTGTGATCCTGGACATCGTTCCGAACCACATGTCGGCCGTCGACGAGAGCCCGTTCTGGCGTGACCTCGAGTTGCGGCAGATGTTCTTCGACGTCGACCTGCGCACCGGTTTCCACCGGCGCTTCTTCGACGTCGGCGAGCTCGGTGGCCTGAAGCAGGAGGACTGGGAGGTCTTCTGGGCGACGCATGCCAAGGTGATCGAGCTCGCGCGCGAAAGCGTGATCGACGGCGTGCGCGTCGACCATCCCGACGGGCTCGCCGATCCGGCGGAGTACTTCGAACGGCTGGCGGAGGCCGGTGTCGAGCACGTATGGGCGGAGAAGATCCTCGAGCCCGGCGAGGAGCTGCGCGACTGGCCGATCGAGGGCACGACGGGATACGAGTTCCTGAACGACGTGCTCGCCGTCTGCGTCAACCGGGGCGCGGAGCAGCAGCTCACGGAGCTCTACGAGGCGTTTACCGGTGACACGCGCCGCTACGAGGACATCGTCTCTCTCTCGAAGCTCGAGGTGGCGGTGAACATCTTCGAGCCGGAGCTGCGGCGGCTCCATGAAGAAGTCGCGACGGAGAACCTATCGCTGGCGCTGGCCTCGTTCCACGTCTACCGCACCTACATCCGGCCGTACCAGGGAATCGTCGAGGAGGCGGACCGCTACGAGATCGGCCGCGCGAGCGTGTCGGAGGAGCTGCGGCGTCTGCTCTTCCTCCAGGAGCCGGATCACGAAGACTTCGTCGTGCGCTTTCAGCAAGTGACGGGGCCGGTGATGGCGAAGGGCGTGGAGGACACTGCCTTCTATCGCTACTTCCGTCTCGCTGCGTTGAACGAGGTCGGCGGGAACCCGGGCCGGTTCGGGATGAGCATCGCCGATTTCCACGAGGCGAACGAGAAGCGCGCGGCGCGGTTCCCGCGGCACCTGCTGACGACGTACACGCACGACACGAAGCGTTCGCCCGACGTCCGCTCGCGGATCGCCGCGCTCAGCTGGCTGCCCGATCAGTGGGCGGAGCGGGTGCGGGCCTGGCGGGCCGAGCTCGGCGGGCTCCCCGACGCGCGCGAGGAGCTGCTCGTCTACCAGACGCTCGTCGGTGCGCTGCCGATCGAGCGGGAGCGGCTCGACGGGTATCTGGAGAAGGCTCTGCGCGAAGGCAAGGTGAACACGAACTGGCTCTCGCCGAACGTGGAGCACGAGCGGACCGTGCAGGAGTACGCGTGGCGCGCGGCGGAGCTCATCGCGCGCGATCCGTTCCTCGAGCGCGTGCGCACGCTCGGGCGCCGTCTGTCACTCGCGCAGCTCCTGCTCAAGCTGGCCGCGCCGGGTCTGCCTGACGTGTACCGCGGCGACGAGCTCGAGGACCTCTCGCTCGTCGATCCCGACAACCGCCGCGAGGTCGACTGGCAGGTGCGGCGAGATGCATTGCGCAGCTTGCAGGAAGGCGGCGCGGTCGACGACTCGAATGCGAAGCTCTATGTCACATGGAAGACGCTCGGCGTGCGCGCGGAGCACGCGGATGCGTTCGCCGGTGCGTACGAGCGGGTCGACGCGGGTGACGGCGTGTGTGCGTTCGTGCGCGGCGGGGAGGTGCTCGTCGCCGCCGCGGTTCGTCCGGGCGCGACCGCGCACGTGCCGGACGGCTGGCACGACGTGCTCGGCGTCGAGGGACTAGCTCTCTGTGTCCGACCAGCGCGCGAAGCGCTCGTCGACGTCGTCTGACGATTCCGGCGCCGGATGCGTTTGGATCTGCTCGACGGCGCGTGCCGGGGCGGCCGCTAGCCGATCGAGCGAGTCTGAGATGTCCTGCGTCACGCGCTTCAACGCCGTGCTCAGGCCTGCGCGGAGACCAAGCAGCTGCTCGACTTGTTGCTGTAGCTCGCCGACCTGCCGCAGACCTTCGGTGCGGAGCGTGGCCGCACGTTGCTCGGCCTCGCCGACGATCTCCTGGGCGCGGGCCTTGGACTCGCGCTCGAGTTGCTCCCGGCGCTCACGCACCTCGTCCAGCGCGGCCGTTAACTCCGTCTCGCGCTGGCGAAACGAGTCGACACGGCGATTGAGCTCCTTGAGCTCCGTCTGCATCTCGTTCGCCCGGGCGCGCGCTGCGTCGAGCTCGTGCTGGAGCTGCTCCTGGGCGAGCGTCGCGCGCGCGATCGCGAGCTCCACGTCTCCCTGCCGGTAGCCGCGAAGCCACGCGCGGCGGAACGAGTTGTCGTCGGCCACGGCCAAGAGCCTAGACCCGCGAACGCCGCTCCGCCAGTGAGGGAGGAAGTTCAACGACGTCGCCGGGGAACCGAAGACCCAGTTGGTCGGTCCCGGTACGCTCGCCGCAGATCTTCATCCTGCTTTCCGCGGCGGGAAGCACAGCGTTCTGGCTGCCCTCCTCTGAGTGGTCGCCAGAAGGTGGGGGTCGAGGTGCCGCAGCCTCGGCCCCCACATATTCTCTCGGCGTGGACGGCGTCGACCTCTCGGCGGCAAAGGCGACCGCAGAAGAAGTCGCCGCTGAATGGGATCTCGAGCTTGGAGACCCCTTCACGCTTTCGCGTTACTCGTACGTCGCGCCGGTCAGCGGCGGCACCGTGCTCAAAGACGCCGTACTCAAGGCGGCCTGGGCCGGAGATCACGAATCGCTGGACGAGCAGGACGCGCTCGACCTCTGGGCGGGAAACGGAGCCGTGCGTCTTCTGCGCGCTGACAAGAGCCGCCGCGTGCTGCTCGAGGAGCGCGCGCTCCCGGGCGACGACATCTCGAACCTCCCGGAAGACGAGGCGACTGCAATCGCCGTCGACGTCGCGACGCGACTCTGGGTGCAGGCCGGCGAGCCGTTTCGCTGGATCGGTGACCACGTGCCGCACTGGCTGGACAACGCCGCGCGGGAAGCGCGGGTGGGGTCGGAGTTGGTGTCACTCGCGCGCGAGCTCTACGCGTCGCTCGACATCGGCCGCGAATGGCTGACGCACGGTGACTTCCACCACCACAACATCCTCCGTCACGGCGACCGCTGCGTTGCGATCGACCCGAAGCCGTACCTCGGCGACCGCGAGTTCGACCTCTTCTCATTCCTGCGCAACCCGCTCTCCTATCGCCTGACCGATCGCGAACGGACGGAGCGGCGGATCGCTGCCTTCGTCGCCGTCGGGCTCGACGACTACAAGATCCGAGCGTGGACGGTGATCCGGGGCGCGTATCTCGGGCTCGAGCCCGCCGAGGTGGCGCTCGTCAGATCGCTTCTCGACTAAAGAAGCATCTTGACCCACGCCGGCTTGCAGTCGCAGTGCAGGTGCGACTCGGTGCAGGTGCGGCACTTCCACTGCGTCAACAGGATCCAGCGCAGATGGGCGAGCTCGACCGCAATCGCGGCGCAGATCGCGGGGAGGAGCTCGGCGTGCCTCATGCCGGACAGCATCGACACAGGGTGCCGGATCGGCAATAGGCCGAGTGGCCCATCCTTGAAACGCGGATGACCCAGCGAAATTCACGTACCCTCCCGCCGTGGCCAAGGTGGCGCACCCGGCGCCCACTCTCGAGTGGGACACGCCGCTCTACCAACAGGCACTGACCCAGCTCGAGCATGCGCTCGAGCTCGCGGAGGTTCCCGACCTCACCTCGACGCGGCTCCGTCACCCCGAGCGCTGCGTGATCTTCTCGCTGCCGATCGAGATGGACGACGGCTCCTACCGGTCGTTCCCGGCCTACCGGGTGCAGCATTCCTCCGTGCTCGGCCCGACGAAGGGCGGGATCCGCTACGACGAAGGCGTCGACCTGGGCGAGTGCGCGGCGCTCGCGATGTGGATGACGTGGAAGTGCGCGCTGCTGCGCCTGCCCTACGGCGGCGCGAAGGGCGGAGTGCGCTGCAACGTGCGGGAGTTGTCGATCAACGAAGTCACCCGGATCACGCGCCGGTTCACCGCCGAGCTGGCGCCCTTTATCGGCCCGCAGCTCGACATCCCGGCGCCCGACATGGCGACCAACGAGCAGACGATGGCGTGGATGATGGACACCTACTCGATGCAGATGGGCTACGCGGTGCCGGAGATCGTCACCGGAAAGCCGATCTCGATCGGCGGCTCGGTCTTTCGTCACGAAGCGACCGGTGCCGGGGTCGTGATCGTGATCGAGCGCGCCTGTGAGCGGCTCGGGTGGGATCTCGCCGAGCAGCGCTGCGCCGTGCAGGGCTTCGGCAACGTCGGCGGCATCGCCGCCACCGAGTTGCACGACCAGGGCGCGCTCGTCGTAGCCGTCTCCGACCTCTCCGGCGGTGTCTACTCGCCCGCGGGTCTCGACATTCCGACGCTGCACGCATACATCGCACAGCACGGTTCGCTCGAGGGGTACGCGAGGAACGTCGAGCGGATCACGAACGAGGAGCTGCTCGAGCTCGAGTGCGACATCCTGGTGCTCGCTGCGCGCGAGGATCAGGTGACCGCCGAGAACGCAGGCAAGCTGCGCTGCAGGCTTGTCGCGGAGGGGGCGAACGGACCGACGTCGATCGAAGGCGATCGCATCCTCGCCGAGCGCGGGATCCTCGTCCTGCCCGACATCCTCACGAACGCCGGCGGTGTCACCGTGTCGTACTTCGAATGGGTGCAGGACCTCGGTCGCCTCTTCTGGGACCGCGACGAGATCCGGCGCCGCCTCGCTGACAAGTTGTCCGACGCCTTCGACCGCGTCTGGAACGTCTCACAGGAACGAGGGATCTCGCTTCGTGATGCTGCGCTTGTGGCCGCGATCCGCGAAGTCTCCGCCGCCCTGGAAGCGCGCGGCGTCTACCCCTGATGACCGACCAGCTCGTCCGCGATGCGATGGTGCCGGACCCGCTCGCGCTCGGCACGTCGTCGAGCGCGCGCGAGGCCGGCGAAGCGCTGTCGCGCGACGCGGTGCGCTCGGTGCTCGTCTGCGAAGACGGAGCGCTGGTCGGTGTCGTGACACGCAAGACGCTCGTGCGCGAGGTCGTCGCGAACGGCCGGGACCCGGAGTCGACGACGCTCGGCGAGATCGCCGAGGAGCCGAACGCGACGTTCGACGCGGCGATGGGTCTCGACGACGCGTTCGCCTTTCTCGAGGAGCACGACTACGAGCGCGTGCCCGTCGTCGAGAACGGCCAGCTCGTCGGCATCCTCTCGCGCTCCGGTGTGCAGCGGCGGCTCGCGGAAGACGAGCCGCCGGAACCGCTCGAGGACTAAGCCTCTACGCGGCGGCCGCGCGGTCGAGCACGCCCGTCACGAGCGTCTGCAGCGCGTCGCGCAGGCCCTCGCGGACCTCACCGGCGGCTCGGCCGGCGTCGCCGTGCGCGACGACGTCGTACAGGCTGCCGTCCTCGTCGACCTTCTCGTGCGCATGCCCGACGGCCAGCTCGGCCTCGGTCACGCGGGCGCCCATCGCGCCGAGCACCTTCCGCAGCTCCGCGCCGGCCCAGACGCCGCCGAAGGCACCGGCGCTGGCGCTGATCACCGCGACCGGTTTGTTGCGGAACACGTTCGTCGCGACCGGGCGCGAGCCCCAGTCGAGCGCGTTCTTGAGCGCGCCCGGAATGGACGAGTTGTACTCCGGGGTCGCGAAGAACACAGCGTCCGACTCGCGGACGAGCTCGCGGAATGCCTCGACGGCCTCCGGGCCCGGGACGACATCGTCGTCCTGGTCGTACGGCGGGATCACCTTCAACCCCTGCCAGATGTCCACCTCGACTCCCTCCGGCGCCTCCTCGCGCAGCGCGCGGAGGAGGGCCGTGTTGTACGAGTCGTCGCGGAGGGAGCCGCTGATCGCGAGGATGCGCATTACGCGTCCTGTGCCACCAGGGTCAGCTCTGCCTTGAGGGTGACGGTGTTGCCGAGTGCCGGCTCGCCGCTTGGAAGCGGCATCTGCCACTTCATGTCGTACTCGGTGCGGTCGAGCTTCGTCTCCAGCTCGAACCCGATGCGGTTCGCGCCGAAGTGGTCGACGGACGGGCCGTTGGCGGTGCCGGTGATCTTCGCCGGCCGCGTAATGCCCTTGATCGTGATCTCGCCATCGATCTCGACCTTGTCGCCGTCGCGCTTGATGTCGCTGCCGGAGAAGCTCACCACGGGGTGCTGCTCCGCGTCGAAGAACTCGGGCGAGAGCAGGTGGGCCTCGAGGTTCTCTTCCTTGACCTTGATGCTCGCGATCTTGGCCGAGCCGCTCAGCTTGCCGTCAACGAGGCTGGCCTCGAAGTCGGGCACCTCGCCGGTGAACGTCGCGACCGCGTACGGGACTTCGAACGCGACGCGGGAATGGATGGTATCGGCCTGCCACGTCCCGGTCGGTATGCCCTGCTTGGTCTGCTCGATCGTGCTCATGATGGGTTTTCTCCTTCGATCCTTGATGGGTCAATACTTGATTACTCAAAGATCATAGCAGGAAACCTTGCGAGCGCAAGTACCAAGCTTTTTGGCTCAGCAGCAGGCGTAGGCGCCGGGTGGCGCATCGCCTTCGCCGGGCTCTGGGAGCTCGGCCGCCGCGAGCGCGGCGCCGTTCAGCAGGTCACGGTCGCTCGCGTCGATCGAATCGAGGCCGAGGTGTCTGAGCGTCTCGCGCAGGATCAGCGCCCCCGCCGCGAGGACCTCGCTGCGATCCGGAAGGATCAGGCGAGCGCGGCGCTCTTCCTCCGTCGTCACGGCCAGCCACTCGAGCGTCTCGTGGATCGTCGCGAGCGTCACGGTCCTGTCGCGGGCAAGGCCGGCCAGCTCGGCCGTGGTGCCGTCGACGCCGAGCGCACGTTCGGCCCGGAGCGATGGGAGCTGCGAGCGGATGTAGGCAGCCGCCGCGCCCTGGTGGACGCCGAAGCGCTCGGTCAGCCGCACCGAGCCGATGTCCATGCTCGTGCGGAAGCTCTCGGTGATCAGCTCCGTCGAGCCGCCGCCGACGTCGATCACGACGGTGCCGGGCTCGAGCGGGCCGACCCCGCGCAGCGTCATGGCCGCTTCCTCGTCGCCGGTGAGCAGCCGGGTGACGAAGCCGTAGGACCATTCGACTTCGCCGAGGAACGCCTCGCCATTCTCGGCGTCGCGCACCGCGCTCGTCGCGACGGCAAGCGTGCGCTCGGCGCCGAGCGACTCGAGCTCGCGGCGGTAGTCGGTCAGCGTGTTGCGCACGCGTGCGATCGGAACGGGGAGGAGGCGGTGCCGGGCATCGACGCCTTCGCCGAGCTTCGTGATCGTCGTGCGGCGCTGAACTTCCTCGACGCGACCGTCCTCGACGTCGGCAACGAGCAGTCGGGTGGCGTTTGTGCCGAGGTCGATCGCGGCGACGCGCATCAACCGACGCGGATCACTTGCGCGGGACCGTTCCCCGGAATGAGAGCAGCGAAGAGCGGGCCTCGCCGGCCGCGGCCTCGATGACGGCGAGCTCCGCGCGCGACTCCTCCAGGCGCGCGAGCGCGGCGCTCAACCGCTCCGTGCCTTCCGAGAGTGCGACCGCGTGCCGCTCCGCCTCGGCGGCCGTCTCGAGCACCTTCCGGACGGCGGCCGAGATGGTCTTCGATAAGCGGCGGAACGAGCGCCAGACACGCAGCCCCCGGTAGGCCGCGATGGCGACCGAGCCGAGGAGCGCGACGAGGAGAAAGAGCAGCGAAATCCAGGTCAGAAGGGCCATTTCGACCATCGTAACGACGGTCTTTGCGGGCGGACGGTGCTACAATCCGCGCCGCGTCGCGGGGTGGAGCAGTCAGGTAGCTCGCCGGGCTCATAACCCGGAGGTCGCAGGTTCAAATCCTGCCCCCGCTACTCTGAAAAGGCCTGCAAATGCAGGCCTTTTCTCGTCTAACAGGTACATGGCGGTGGCGAATCCGAGCGCCATCAGACCTCCGGTCGAGTCATTCGATCGCGTGACTCCTTGAGACTAATACTGCTAAATAGCTCATATTCGAGCTAGTTTGAAGCATATTTAGGCTTATGATACTGCGATATAGCGCATAAATGAGTTATATTGCAGTAATGGCTCGTCTGCCAACACTCACTCGACTCTCCGAACTTGCCCAGGAGCAGTGGGGGCTTGTGACCCGCCGCCAAGCCGAAGAGGCAGGTGTTTCTCCTGCCACGCTCCAGAGGCTCGCCGACAACAAGGTCCTGGAGCGTGTCGCGCGTGGGGTGTACCGGCTGCCGGGTGCGCCCGAGCCGGACCACATCGACCTACGCGCCGCGTGGCTCCAGCTTGCTCCCGACATCCCTGCCTGGAAGCGGGTCGCCGATCAGGGCGTCATTTCGCACCGCTCGGCGGCGGCGCTCTATGGCCTCGGCGATCTTCCGGCTGACCGGCACGAGTTCACCATGCCGGCAAGGCGGCAGACTCGGCGCCCCGACGTGCGACTACACCACCGACAAATCAGCGAAGCCGAGTGGACCTCGCTCCGCGGCCTCCCCGTCACTCGGCCGTCGCGGATCGCAGCCGATCTTCTTGCCGAGCGTGAGGACCCCGCCGCGGTCGCACATCTCATAGCGGACGCGATTCGCCCGGTGTACGACTACCCGGGCACGTTCGCCGATGCGCTTGCACCCTACGCGGCGCAGTTCGGTCTCCGGCGTGGCGATGGTCTCGCGCTCCTGCGCTGGCTGCTCGATCTCGTTGGCGACCCGGAGAGCGCTCGATGGATGGACGAGGCTCGCACCCACGCGGGCCGAACCGCGGACCTAGAACGATCAGTGTCGTGAACGAGCAGCAGACGTATGGGAGTCCCGCGGCTTTCCGCACGGCTCTCACGGACAAGCTCAGAGCAAAGGCGGAGACGAGCCGCTGGACGCTGCAGCAGCTCCAGCGCCAGATGGCGTACGACCGCCTCCTTGAACGGCTCTACCTCGTCGATGAAGGGTGGATCGTGAAGGGCGCCGCAGCGCTGCTTGCCCGAGACATCGGCGTCCGCGCCACCATCGACATCGATGTCTACCGCGCGGTCGCTCGCGACGTGGCCGATGCGGAACTCCGAAAAGCCGCTGCCATGGACATCGGCGACTGGTTCCGCTTCGAGCTCGGCGCACCTCGGATGGTCGCCGATGCTGCCATGGGCGTCCGCATCCCTGTTACCGCTTATATCGGCGCGATTGTATGGGTCGAGTTTCACGTTGACCTCGTCGGTTCGGGCGTCCGAATGACCGGCCAACCCGAAGACGTACCACCGCTTGCTCGCGTCGTGATGCCCGACGTCGAGCAGCACGGTTACCGGGCATATCCCCTGGTCGACCACATCGCCGACAAGGTGGCAGCCATGTTCGAGGTCCACGGCGAAATGGGTCGCCCCTCGACGCGCTACCGAGACCTCGTTGACCTCGTCGCCATCGCCATCGCGGCGTCAGTCGAAGCGGGGCCGCAAATGGCGGCGCTGCAGTCGGAGGCCGAGCGCCGCAGCATAAAGCTGCCGGCGCGCTTCACCGTCCCAGACCGCGAACTATGGGAGCGGGGTTACGCGGCCGAGGCTGCGCGGTCACTTCTACCCATCGCGCACACCCTCGACGAGGCGCTCGCAGTCTGCTCTCTGTTTGTCGACCCACTCCTCGACGGGAGTGCGGCTGGGATGTGGGACGCGGAGCGCCGAGAGTGGGCGTAAGCGCACGCGACCGGCTTCAGCCGGTCGCACTTTTCATGCAGCTCGGTTGTCGAAGTAGTGGCCCTGGTCGAGATCGTCGATCAGCCCGGGATGCGTCGGCTGCCAACCCAGCAGCTCGCGGGTCAGCGCGCTCGAGGCGGGGCTGTCGGCTCCGAGGAAGCCGGCCAGAAAGCCGAAGTGTTCGCCCGCTTCCTCCTGCGGGATCGAGACCACCGGCAGGTTCAGATGGCGGCCGAGCACCTCGGCGATGTCGCGAATCGGCACGCCCTCGTCGCCGACTCCGTGGAGCACGGATCCGGCCGGCGCCGACTCCAGCGCGAGCCGGAAGAGGTGGGCGGCATCGAGCCGGTGCACCGCTGGCCAGCGGTCGGACCCATCGCCGATGTAGCCGGAGACACGCTTCTCGCGGGCGATGTCGACCAAGGTCGCGACGAAGCCGTGATCACCGTCACCGTGGACGGACGGAGAGAGCCGCACGACCGACGAGCGGACGCCACGCGTGGCCAACGAGAGCGCCGCCTGCGCATTGGCGATCCGAGGCGCCGCATGCGAGCCCGAGTCGGGATCGGGCATGTCCTGTTCTGTCCCCAGACGGCCCGGTGCGAGCCCGAGGGTGCCGGAGGCAATGACGAAGGGGCGATCGGAGCCCTCGAGGGCGTCGCCGAATGTCTCGATGGCGCGGCGATCCGCGTCGGCAGCGCCCTGGAAGTCTCCAGAGAAAGCGATGTCGTGGTCGAACGCGAGATGAATCACGCCGTCCGACGCAGCTGCTGCTGCGCGGAGTCCGTCGAGGTCGGCGAGATCGCCGCGATGGACCTCTGTGCCGGCGACGGCGAGGGCCGCAGCCGAGGCATCGGAGCGAGCGAGCCCGACGACCTGATGGCCCGCGCCGATGAGCTCGGGAACGACGGCGGAACCGATGAAGCCGGACGCACCGGTGACGAAAACGCGCATGAGAGACCTCCATCCGTAGATCAATGTCAGTGACTGTCATCACTCTAGCAGTTGATGACAGTCACTGACGACGACTACGATCGGCGTATGGCGCGTTGGGAACCAGGCAGCCGGGGCCGGCTCGCGCAGGCGGCAATGGAGCTGTACGGCGAGCGCGGATTCGAACAGACCACGGTGGCGGAGATCGCCAAGCGGGCGGGGCTCACGGAGCGAACGTTCTTCCGGCACTTCGCCGACAAGCGCGAGGTTCTGTTCGCGGGTGCCGGCTCACTGCAGGAGCTACTCGTGAGCACCGTTGCCGACGCGCCTGACTCCTTGGCGCCCCTCGACGCGGTAGCCCTCGGCCTCGAGGCCGCTGCCGCTCTCCTGCAGGAGGGCCGCGATTACTCGATACGGCGCCAGGCCATCATCACCGCGAACCCAGAGCTCCAAGAACGGGAGCTGATCAAGCTCGCGACACTCGCCTCCGCGCTCGCAGAGGTCTTGCGGCGCCGGGGTGTGAGAGACCCAGCCGCGAGTCTGAGTGCCGAGGCGGGGATCGCGGTCTTCAGAATCGCGTTCGAACGTTGGATCGACGAGACCAACCGGCGAGACTTTCCGCAGCTCATCCGCGAGTCACTCGACGAGCTGAGAGCTCTCAGCGCGGCACGAGCTTGAGCGTCGCCGCGCGTGCCTCGGGAGCCACGATCGAGGGAACGATGCTTGCGTAGCGACGGCTGTACTTCTCGCGGTAGGCGGCGTCGACGTCATCGTTGATGTCGTCGGTCTCGACGAGATCGACGTCCTTCTCGATGCCGCCCGCGCGGATGTGCGCTTGATGCTGCGTCTGCGCGCCGCTGAACCACGACGATCGGCGTCCGTTGACGGAACGAACGTAGAGGTGATCGCCAGCCCGGATGACCCACATCGTCACCGGCCTGCGCAAGGAGCCGTCGCGTCTCACCGACGCAAGCTCGAGCTCCTCTGCGCCGCCGATGCGGTCCAGCTCCTCGGCCGTCCACGCGCTCACGGCTTGATCATCACCTTGATCGCTTCACGATCATCCATCGCCCGGTAGCCGTCCGGCACCTCGTCCAAGCCGATCACGCGGTCGAAGACGCGGCCGGGCTCGATCCTGCCTTCGAGGACGTCCGGCAGAAGCTCGTCGATGTAGGCGCGCACGGGGGCCGGGCCACCGCTGATGGTGATGTTGTCGTAGAACGCCTGCTGCGAGGCCGGCATCGCAGCGTCCTGCGGGACACCAACGCGGCCGACCGCTCCGCCAGGGCGCGCAATCTCGATCGACGTCTGTGTCGACTGGTCAAGGCCGACGCACTCGAGGACCGAGTGCGCGCCGTAGCCGTCGGTCAGCTCACGGACGCGCTCGACCGCCTCGTCTCCGCGTTCGCTGACGACGTCGGTGGCTCCGAACTCGCGCGCGAGCGCGATGCGGTCGGCGTGCCGGCCGAGCAGGATGATCTGCTCGGCGCCGAGGCGCCTCGCCGCGATTACACCGCAGAGTCCGACGGCGCCGTCACCGACGACGGCGACGGACTTGCCGGGGGCGACCTTCGCCGCGACGGCTGCGTGGTGCCCCGTCCCCATCACGTCGGAGAGCGTGAGGAGCGACGGCATCAGCGCGTCGTCCTCGCCGACCAGCAGGACGAACAACGTGCCGTCAGCCTGCGGAACGCGAACTGCCTCGGCCTGCGCGCCGGGCATGTCCGGGGTGCCGAAGAAGCCGCCGTGGACGCACGAGGTCTGGAGCCCGTCTTCGCAGAACAGGCAGCTGCCGTCCGAGAACGCGAATGGCATCACGACGAGGTCGCCCTTCTTCAGCGTGCGAACGTCGGCGCCGGCGGCTTCGACGATCCCAATTGCCTCGTGGCCCATCACGCGGACCGTGTCACTGTGGGGGAGCGTCTTATAGGGCCACAGGTCGCTGCCGCAGATACAGGCGCGCATCACGCGGACCACCGCGTCGGTTGGCTCTTTGATCGTGGGGTCCGAGACGTTCTCGATCCGAACGTCTCTGGCGCCGTACATGACGGTTGCGCGCACCGGTCTACCTCCCGCTTCGTCTCTTGTCGGTCATCTACGTGGTTTGTCCTCTACCCCGCAGCTCAGCGGTCGATCATCCGCTGCTGGGCCTCGGCGTAGCGCTCGCCTTCCGCCGTGATCTGCGCTGCGCCATTCTCGATTTCTTGCAGGTCGTCCTCGGTGAGGCCGACCTCGCTCGCGGCGATGTTCTCCTCGAGTCGGTGCAGCTTCGTGGTGCCGGGAATCGGCACGAACGACGGGCTCTGGGCGAGGATCCAGGCGAGCGCCATCTGCGCCGGCGTCGCGCCCTTTCGCTTCGCGATCTGCTCCAGCAGTTCGACGAAGGCACGGTTCGCCTTGCGCGCCTCCGCGTCGAAGCGCGGGACGGAGTTGCGGAAGTCCGAGCTCTCGAACGTCGTTGACTCGTCGATCTTTCCCGTCAGGAATCCTTTGCCGAGTGGGCTGAAGGGCACGAAGCCGATGCCGAGCTCCTCGAGCGTCGGCAGGATTTCTTCCTCAGGCTCGCGCCACCACAGCGAGTACTCGCTCTGCAGCGCGGTGACGGGCTGGACTGCGTGGGCCCGGCGGATCGTCTGCACACTCGCCTCCGAGAGCCCGAAGTGCTTGACCTTGCCCACGTCGATCAGCTCCTTGACAGTTCCGGCGACGTCCTCCACCGGGACGCTCGGGTCGACGCGGTGCTGGTACAGGAGATCGATCCGGTCGGTCCGGAGCCGCTGCAGCGATGCGTCGACGCTGCGCTTGATCGTCTCCGGTCGGCTGTCGAGCCCGCCGCGGTCCTGTCCTTCGAAGTCGAAGCCGAACTTCGTTGCGATCACGACCTGGTCGCGCACGCGCTCGAGCGCCTCGCCGACGAGCTCTTCGTTCGCGAACGGCCCGTAGACCTGCGCGGTGTCGAAGAACGTCACGCCGCGTTCGACCGCCGTACGCGTCAGGGCGACCATGTCCTGCCGGTCGGGGATCGGCAGGTAGCTCTGGCTCATGCCCATGCAGCCGAGTCCGATCGCCGACACCTCCAACTGACCTCCAAGCGCGCGCTTCTCCATCGTTCCTCCCACGTTTGTTCACCGACTGGTTGCACTCACTGAAGCAGGCCCGCCTCTCGGCTGACCGACCCTGTTGATCCAGGTACCGGCAGGCCCCCTCACGGCGGGCGGGACGGGGTTACTCTCGTAGGCATGGACGCCCGGAATGAGATGCGCGAGTTCTTGACGTCGCGGCGCGCGAGGATCACGCCGGACCAGGCGGGCCTGCGCACCTTCGGCAGCACACGGCGCGTGCCGGGGCTTCGCCGCGAGGAGGTTGCGCTGCTCGCCGGCGTCAGCGCCGACTACTACACACGGCTCGAGCGCGGCAACGCGAGCGGCGTCTCCGACACCGTTCTCGAGTCGCTCGCCCGAGCGCTGGAACTGGACGACGCCGAGCGTGCCCACCTGTTTGATCTCGCGCGCGCGACGCACGCCCCGGCGGCGCGAAAACGGCGGCGTGCGAAACAACAGATCCGACCGACCGTGCAGCACCTGCTCGATGCAATGGCCGGCGTGCCCGCGTTCGTGCGCAACGGCAGGCTCGACATCCTCGGCGCCAATGCGCTCGGCCGTGCGCTTTACGCCGGGCATTTCGACAGTCCGGCGCAACCGCCGAACACCGCGCGGTTCTTCTTTCTCGACGCTCGTGCGCCCGCGTTCTACGTCGAGTGGGAGCGCGTCGCGCATGATGTCGTTGCGGTTCTGCGTGCCGAGGCTGGTCGCGACCCGTACGACCGCGAGCTCTCCGACCTCATCGGTGAGCTGTCGACACGCAGCGAGCTGTTCGGGACGCTCTGGGCCGCCCACAACGTCCGAAGGCACGACACCGGGCTCAAGCGCTTCGATCACCCCGTCGTCGGCGAGTTGAACCTCACCTTCGAGTCGATGGAGCTTGTCGCGGATCCCGGCCTAATCTTGTTCGTCTACAGCGCCGAGCCCGGGTCGAAGTCGGAGGAGGCGCTGAACCTGCTCGGCAGCTGGACCGCAACGCTCGACCAGGAGGCACACCATGCAGATCACGAGGAACAGCCTCGACACCGCAGCGGGGCCTAGCGACTGGTTCACCGGCTCGGTCTACGTCGATACCGTCGCGGCGCCGACCGGCAGTTCGCGGCTGAGCGCGAGCAGCGTCCACTTCACGCCCGGCGCGCGCACCGCGTGGCACACGCACCCGAACGGCCAGACGATCTGGGTGACCGAGGGCGTAGGCCTGTGCCAGCGCCGCGGCGGCCCGATCGAAGTGATCCGCCCCGGTGATCGCGTCTTCTTCGAGCCGGCCGAGGAGCACTGGCACGGCGCAGCGCCGAACCGGTTCATGACCCACCTCGCGATGCTCGAGGTCGACGACGAAGGCAAACCTGCGACCTGGGGCAACCACGTCACCGACGAGGAGTACGGGGCGGCGCCCGCTATCGGCGGCTGAGGTGCCGCACTTCCTCGATCAGAAAGTCGGTCGCAGGAATCCTTGGGCTCAGCGCACGAGCGCCGGGGGTGGAGTGATCACCTTCAGGAGCCGCGGCGCACCATCGACGATGCGGTAGATGCTGATCGGGGCCGCGGTCGTATCGCCGTTCCGGTCGATTGCAAAGGTGCCGAGGATGCCGTTCGAGACCTTGGTTTTGAACAGTTCCGCCGTGACCGATGCGCGCGTCCCGTTCGAGCGTGCGATGGCGTCCAGAAGGACCTCGGCCGCTTGGGCGGTATATGCCGGATACGAGGCGGGAGTCTCGTCGACCGCCTTGGCGAAGGCTGCGACGAACGTCCTGCCCGCGGTGGGGAGCTCCGAGTTCGGCACGCCGGCTTCGCTCACGAGCATGCCTTCCGCCGCTGCTCCCGCAAGCTTTCGCAGCACGGGGAAGAGCGAGAAGCCGTCGGTCGCGAGGATCTGAACCCGCGGCCCGAGCACCGCGCGGAGCTCCTTGAGCAGTTCCGCCGTGTCGGGCGAGATGCCGCCGACCATCAACAGTGCATCAGGCCTTGCCGCGGCAACCTGGGCGACAAGCGGTGAGTAGCTCGACAAGCCGTAGTTGAAGCTCTGGTTGCCGGCGATTTTGACCTTCAGCTCGGCGGCGACCCGGGCGAAGACGGCTGCGAGCCCGTAGCCATAGCCGTTCGAGTCATGGAGGACGAACACCTTCCGTAGTCCGAGCTCGCTGGCTAGGAGCGCATCAGCGGCACCCTGGGCGTCGTCATTTGCGACGACGCGGGCGTAATTTCGGATGCCTCGCGGGTAGTAGAGGTCGGGCTCACCGGGCGAGGTGCCTGACCCTGCACGGGTCAGCCCAACCACGGTGTTGGTCGGGCTGATCATTGCCAGCGGGCCGTGGGGTGCACGGTTCAGGATCGGGATCTCGATCGCCGAGCAGTCCGAGACGAAGGCGCCGACCACCCCGACCACGCTGGCGTTGTCTGCATATGCACCCGCGTTCGCGGCGCAGCGTGCCTCTGATACGTCGCCGTCCGGACTCGAGTCGTCGCAAGACTGGTACCCGACCGCGTACCGGCCTGCTCGAAACCCACGCTCTCTGAGGACGAACTGGATCGCCTGGCTCATCTGTCCAATCGTGGTTCCGAAGTTCTGCAGCGGTAGATCCGACGCGATCAGGTACTGGGGATGGCCGACGCCGCCGTAGTAGATCGGCGAGCAGGACGACGTCGGGAGCGCGCGCACGCCGACGCCGCTTGGGCTCTGACTCTGCCCCGCGCCGCCGCTCAGGCCGCGGCCGGCGATCGCCCAGACTGTGCCACCGGCGACGGCAACATCCCGCAAGTTGTGACCCACCGGGATCGTCTTGACACCGTCGGTGGCTGCGTCGATTCGCGAGAGGGTGCCGTCGCCGTTTGCGACCCAGGCGAACCGGCTCCCCACTGCAAGTCGCACCGGGTGTCGGTCGATCCCGATCGGGATCGTCGCCGCCACCGACCGCTGCTCGGGATCGATTTTCGTAACCGTCGCCGTGTTTGCGTTCAAGACCCAGACGTAGCCCGCTCCGATTCTGACCTGCATCGGGTACGGAGATGCGAAGTTGGGCTTCGAGACGATCGAGACGCGGGCGGTGACAGCGCCTCGGCGGTTCACCCGCAGTGCCGTCGCCGACTCGCCGCTGATCGTCCAGACCGATCCCGCGCCGGCGGAGACCCCGTCGAGCGCGGTCCCGAGGTCGAACGTGTTGAGCAGCCTGCCCGTCGCCGGATCGATCCTCGCGAGCATCTGGGACCCGTCGGTTGTCCAGACTGAAGCGGAGCCAACCGCGACGGAGGTCGGGTCGACGCTCAAGCGGGTGATGTCGTAGAGGGGATCGCCCACGCCGATCCTCGTGCGCGTGACAACCCCGCCGTAGCTCGGATTGACGTGAGCGAGCAGGCCGCGGCGACCGTCGAGCACCCAGAGCGAGCCTGCGCCGATGCCGAAGGCGCTTGGAAAGCCGCCGGCCTGCAGTGAGGTGCTGACCGAGCGGGTGTTGAGCGAGACCTCCGCCAGCGTCGTCGAGTCGTCGCTGCCGACCCAAAGGTCGCGCCCGTTCGTTGCCAGCCGCGTCGGCGTGCCTGCGACCGGCAGCTGCGCGGTGATCGCTCCCGTGTTCGGGTTGATCGCGCCGATCGCGTCGGGCGCCAGCATCGAGTTCACGTCCGCGGTGCCCCCTCCCGGCCCAAAGACATGGGCTAGCAGCAGACCGAGAGCAACGCCGGAAGTGACTGCGCCGAGCGTGGCGGCGGCGATGACGCGGCGACGTAGCCACCGCCGGCGCCTCGGCATGCGGGCTGGCGCTGTGTCTGCCGCCGCCGCCGCCGCCGCCGCGGTGGCGTCGCCGTTCTCGGGGACTGCCGGTGCTCGGGTCTCATCTGGCGCTGCGCTCAGAAGCTCGCGGTTGGTCGATTCCGTCTCGGGCGAGGGGTAGGCACCAAGCTCATCTGCGAGGAGGCGTCGGCACCGTTCATAGGCTTGGAGCGCCTCTGCCCGATTCCCGGCAGCGGCGTGCGCGTGCATCAGGCGCCGGTAGCCGCTCTCGCGAAACGGCTGGAGCACGATCGCTTCTTGAGCCCACTTCGCCGCCTCCGACGCGTGGCCGGAGCGCAGGCAGGCATCTGCAAGACAATTGAGCGCACGCTCGAGGACATCCCCCAACTCGCGGCGCTTCCCTTCGACCCACGCCCGCTCTTCCCCAGAAAGAAGCGGCAGCCTCGCAACCGCCGCCGCCTTGCTTGCCCGTGCCTTGGCGAGCTCCGGCCGACCGCGAGCCAGCGCCGCCTCTGCCTCATCCATCTCTTGAGCCGCGGCTAGGACGTCGACCCAGCTTCCTTCCGGCAGCTCGAGGTGGTAACACCCGAACGCGCTCGTCAGCATCTGTGCTCCGTCAAGACCGCACTCACCGAGCAAGACGCGAAGCTTGCTGGCGATCACACCGAGGGCCTTCTCCCAGGTCGCGGGCGGCACGCCGGCCCAGAGCGACTCGGCAAGCTCGTCCCGAAGCACCGGCCGGCCGTGCTCGCTCACGAGGTGGGCAAAAACGAGACGTCCCTGTCGACCGGGAAAGCGTTCTTCGTCGATCAGAACTCCGTCCGCATCGATCGAGACGCGTCCAGCGAGCGAAATCTTGAGACCCACTCGGATCTAGCCGTCCTCTTGCCGGGAGCTTTCCCGCATCTTGCAGTCCCTTCCTAACGTCGCTTTCGAGGTGACTCATGAAGAAAGTACTCCGCTGTGACTGCGGTTTCGAGGTTCACGCCGAGGACGAGGCGGAGCTCGTAGCCGAAGTGAGGCGGCACGCGCTGGGGGAGCACGGCATGCAGCTCTCCCGGAAAGACGTTCTGCAACTGGCTAACAAGGTCAATAACCCGAAGGGAGAGTCGCGATGAAGGACAGATCGAAATGGACGGGAATCGTCGGCGTGCTCGTTGGATTGAGCGTTGTCTTCGCCGCATCATCCCAGGCTACGCCTGGGATGCAGAGCAAACTGGCACCGGTAGCCGGCGGCAGTGGCGGCGGAATGATCGAGGCTTCGCCTACGGCACATGACGTCGTCGGCGCCGGAACCTACGACGTGCAAGTCACGGCGAACCTCCACGATCTCACGCCGAACACCGGCTACAGGATTTTGCGCTGGTTCGACCTGAACCCGGACGGCGTGTGCACCGGGACGACCGTGGCAACATTCCCGGGCAACCCGACGGTGACGACCTCCAACGGCGGTTCGGGCGAGCTGCACGTGGAGCTCAGCCGCGGGACGCCGTTCGTCGACGGCGTGCGCTTCGACGTGGTCTTTCACGTCGTTGACCTAGAGGGCAACACCGTTCTGCAAAGCGACTGTTTCACCGGCACGGTGAAATAGCAGTGCGCCCGACCGCTCGTCCGTGTTTCGACGCGGGCGAGCGGTGTGGTCGGCTCTGTCCATGCTCATCAGCCGAGCGATTCGTCGATCGCCTGCTGGATCCGGTCCGCCGGCAGTGCGACGCGGAGCGCCCAACGGTCTGGACGGGCGCCCTGTCGTCCGGGCAGGAGGTGCCAAAGCAGGTCGTCAGGGATACTGCTGCGCACGGCCCTGTTCAAGGCGACGCTCAGCGGCACGACGCTCAAGTGGAAGCTGACCTTTGCGAAGCTGACCGGGCCCGCGACCATGGCGCACATTCACATGGCCGCGAGGGGCAAGTCCGGCGATCCCGTTGTGACGCTCTGCGCCCCCTGCACCAGTGGCATGACTGGCACGGCAACGGTCACGCCGACGCTTCTGTCCGCCTTCAAGAAGCATCTCCTCTACGTGAACGTGCACACCGCGAAGAACCCGGAGGGTGCGATCCGGGGGCAGCTCGCCCGCGGGTAGCTCCGGCGCAGATGATGCGGGGCGGCGCCCGCGCGCGGTAGCCCGCGCCGCCCGGCCGCACAGGTCAGGAGCTACCAGACCTTCTTGTCGAGGCCTGCGTGATCGCCGTGCAAGGGCGTTTCATGCTCTTACGGTCGGTGCGTCGAATCGTTTTGAGCCAGGCGCGCCCAATTATACGAGAACGACATTCTTTGCTGAGACTTGCAAAATCGAATCGATTCGATATATGTTGGCTCCCATCGCTCGACGGTTAGAGCCAACGCGGCCCTGATCTACTGCGGCGGTGCCCGCAAGGTCGCGGAATCCAAAGTTCTAGGAGGAGTCATCAGAATGAGCATCACTCAGCTGAGGATCCGAGCCGACAAGCGGAGAAAGTGGGTCGTGCGGAGCGCACTGCTCGTCGCCTCGCTCGTCGTCGTGGTCGCGCTCGGAGTGGCGTCCGCGCAAGCCAAGCGCAGTGCGGCGCCGGTCACGCTCACCTTCTGGTCAGGCCTGACGGGCGGTGACCACGCCACGTACGTCGCACTCGTCAACAAGTTCAACGCGACGCACCCGGGAATCAAGGTGGTTGTCACCTATCTGCCGTGGGACTCGATTGCGCAGAAGTTGCCCGCGGCAATTGCGTCCGGGTCGGGGCCTGACATAGCGACGCCCGACTACAACGTCGGGACAGTTCACCAGTACATCAAGAACGGACTGCTCGCTCCCGTCGACGGGATGCTTGGCAAGGGCCCGAACCATGTGAACCCCGCCGTGATCGCGCCCGCGATCAAGAGCGCGTTCACCGTCAAGGGGCATCTCTACGCCGCGCCCGCGAACTGGTCGACGATGATGCTGTACTGGAACAAGACGCTCTTTGCGCAGGCTGGAATCTCCGGCCCGCCGAAGACGATGACGGAGCTTCTGGCCGATGCTCGGAAGCTCACAGGCAGCGGTCGCTACGGCATCGCTCTCGCTGACAACAACACGGCGCCGATGTGGCCCATCCTCATCTGGGCCGGAGGCGGCGACATCATCAACGCCAAGGGCTGCTCTGCGCTCGGCAATGCGTCGACGATCAGCGCGGTCTCCGCGTTTGCGACCGCAATTCACCAAGATGGCATCTCTCAAGTGGGGCTGTCAGGGCAGGATGCGGACAACCTCTTCGCTGCACAGAAGGCGGCGATGGAGATCAACGGTCCTTGGGCTGCTGGTGAATACACCCCTGCCAAGGTGAAGTTCGGCATCGCCCGTGTCCCGACGGGTGCCGGTGGCAAGCCGGCTACCGCTGCGCTCACGGTGCCGATGGTCGTGAACGCGAAGTCGAAGCATGTTGCAGCTGCACAGACCTTCTTCGCGTGGTTCTTGAGCAAGCCGACCCAGGTGTATCTCGCGGTGCACGCCAACTATCCGCCTGCGCGGACGGATATGGCGAAGAACGCGGGCCTGGCGCACAACCCGCTTGCCGCGGGCTTCGCGGCCGAGACGCCTACCGCTCGGTTGTTCCTCCCGACAGTCTCGAACTTCAGTCAGGTCAATACGAACATCTTCACCCCGGCCATCCAGTCGGTTGAGCGGGGAGCCGATGTCGCAACGACCTTGGGCAAGGCGTCGCAGGACCTGAACAAGGCGGTTGGCTGCAAGTCGTGAGTCGAGCCGCGCTTGTTTGCAACAGAACGGAACTGGGAGGGCGGCAGCGACCGCCCTCCCAGACTGTCAGGACCTATTCGTGACCGAGGACACCCAGAAAAGAGCATCCGCGAGGAGACCATGGTGAATGCCATTTCGCGGCCTCGCGCGCTGCATGGCCATTGGAAGCGGCACGCGAGCGCCTACCTGTTCTTGGCTCCGAGCTGTCTGATTCTGCTGGTTTTCGTGGCCTATCCGATCGTGCAATCGCTCTGGATGAGCCTGCACGACTGGTCCTTCTTCGAGTCTCACCACCGCTGGATTGGTTTCGGGAACTACCGCGAGCTGCTCCATGACTCTCGCTTTTGGAACGCCTTGAAGAACACGGCCATCTACACGGTCTGCGTCGTACCGGCTCAGGTCTGTTTGGGTCTCGCGCTCGCGATCGCGTTACAGCGGACGATCCGCATCAACCGCAGCCTTCAGTCTGTCTATTTCTTTCCCGTCATCTCGGCGCTCGCGACGATGGGGATCGTTTGGAAATTCCTTCTCGATCCCACCATCGGGATCATCCCGCACGTGCTTGAAACCATTGGACTGGCGAGCCCGGACTTTCTCCAGAGCACGAGCTGGGCCCTCCCGTCGATCATCGTCGTAGGCGTCTGGAAGAGCGTGGGCTTTTCGATGGTCATCTTTCTCGCCGCGCTTCAGGACGTGCCGGAGAGTCTGCTCGAGGCTGCCGCGCTGGACGGTGCCGGAGCCTGGACCCGTTTCCGCCGGGTGACGCTGCCGTTTCTGAGACCGAGCATGCTCTTCGCCGCGATCATCGCGATGATCGCGTCGATGCAGCTGTTCGACCTGGTCTATGTCATGACCAGGGGCGGACCGCTGTTCCACACCGAGACGCTCGTCACCTACCTCTATCAGGTGGGCTTCCAAGACTTCCGCAGTGGTTATGCGGCGGCCATCTCCTGGGTGCTGTTCGTGCTCATCCTCCTCCTGTCGATCGTCCAACTTCGCCTCTTCCGTTACGACGAGGTCGACTGAAATGGAATCGCGCTCGGCGCGGAGCGTGGCGGCTCCGTACGAAAGATCCGAATGGACGATCTGGAGTGGCCTCGGATGGGCGACGAAATGGATCCTGCTCATCGGCGGGGCGGTGATCATCCTGCTGCCATTCGCCTGGATGCTCGGGACCTCGTTCAAGCCCCAGAGCGACGTCTTCGGCTATCCGCTTCGCCTCCAGCCCACGCATCCAACGCTCTCGAACTACGTCGCCATCTGGCGCGAGTTGCCGTTCGCGCGACTGGTGCTCAACTCCATTGTCTTCGCCGGAGGCGTGACGGTTCTGTCCGTCTTTTTCGACTCGCTCGCGGCGTACGCTCTCGCCCGACTGCGCTTCCCAGGCCGAACGGTCGCGTTCTATCTCGTGCTCGCAACCCTGATGGTGCCGTTCCAGGTGACGCTAGTGCCGCTCTTTGAACTCGTGTTCCACCTGCATTGGCTGAACACGTACCAGGGTCTGATCGTCCCTCGTGCAACGAGCGCCTTTGGGATCTTCCTCTTGCGCCAATTCTTCGTCAGCGTCCCGCGCGAGCTCGATGAAGCCGCGCGCGTCGACGGCGCATCGGAGTGGCACATCTACCGGCGGATCATGTTGCCACTCGCGAAACCGGCGCTCGCGACGCTGGGGGTCTTCTACTTCATGAACAACTGGAACGACTTCTTGTGGCCGCTCGTCATCACGACGGGGACGAGTCATGAGAATCTTCCGGCGGGACTCACCCTGTTCTCGGGGCAGTACGTCATTCAGCACGGCGTCCTGATGGCGGGTGCTGTGATCAGCCTCCTACCACTCGCCGTTGCGTTCATGCTGGCGCAGCGCTACTTCGTCCGCGGCATTGCCACGACGGGCATCAAATGAGCCACGCCCTCGACGCATCCTTCATCTGGGCGGTTGGGATCGAGAACACGATCATCGGCTCGCGCTTGCGTAGCGGCGGTCAGCTCGACGAGTACCGCCTGACCGGCCATGTCGATCGCTGCCTGAGGGATCTCGAGCTGGCCGTTGCTGCCGGCGCCACGGCGATTCGCTACGGCATCCCCTGGCACGAAGCGAATCCGGGGCCCGGGCGTTACGCGTGGGGTTGGGCCGACCGCACACTGCCGTATGCCGCTGAGGAACTCGGGCTCGACGTCATTCTCGACCTCGTCCATTACGGCACGCCTGAATGGCTTGCCGGCGGATTTGCCGACGCGGCTTATCCCGAGGCGATTGCCGAATACGCCGAGGCGCTCGCCACGCGGTACCGCGGCCTCGTCCGTTCGTATACGCCGCTCAACGAGCCACTTGTCACCGCTTCTTTCTGCGGACTGCGCGGCGTCTGGCCCCCGTACTTAACGGGGGACAGCGGCTGGGCGACCGTCATCGCCTCCGTCATCGAAGGCGTCCAGCAGTCGACACGCGCGATTCGCCGCGTAGATCCCGACGCGCAGATCGTTCACGTTGAGGCAATCCAGCTCTACGCGACCGTTGACCCGTCACTCGAAGACGAGGTTGAACATTGGCGAAGGCGCTCGACGTTGCCGACCGATCTGCTGCTCGGGCGGGTGAAGGCTGGCGACGAGATGGCGAGTTGGCTCGAGCGTCACGGCGTAGCTGCGGAGACGCTGGATCGGCTGAGCGCAGGCGCGATCGTGCCCGACGTGCTTGGTCTGAACTACTACCCGGAGCTCTCGCCTCGCGATCTCGTGCGCAAAGACGGCTTGACGGTCCACGTCGCGGAAGATCGCGGTGTCGATGGGCTCGTCGAGGCGCTACGCGCGTTCCACGACAGATACGCGTTGCCGCTCATGATCACCGAGACAGGCATCGAGGGCGACGATGATCATCGCATTCGGTGGCTCGAGGATGTGATCGGCGCAGTTGAAGGGTTGCGCGGTGAGGCGGTCTCGGTTGTCGGTCTTACGTGGTGGCCGCTCTTCGACTTCGTGGACTGGAGTTGGGCGTCCGGCGGTCAGGTCGTCGAGGAGTTCTACGTTCGCGATGCTCCGGGAGCCGAGCCCTATCCGGTCGCGCCAATGGGCATGCCGGGCGGCGAGATCGATCCCTTCCTCCGCCGAATGGGTCTTTATCGCCTCGAATCCGAGGACGGTCACTTGCGACCGGTTTCGACGAACGTCGTCGACGCGTTTCGCGCTCGCGCACAGCGTCTCGACCCTGCGATCTAGAGAAAGGAGAGCACGGCATGCCAAGAACAGTGACGGTCCCAAGGTTCACGGGTGACGGCACGATAACTTTCGGAGAGCGCGTCGTGCGCGACCCGGGGCCTGGCGAGTTGCTTGTCCAGGTTCGCGCGAACGCGATCTGCGGGACCGACCGCGAGCAGTACTTCCAAGGATCAGAGATCACCCCCGGGCACGAGGCGGCGGGAGTGGTGGCCGCGAGCGGGCAACTGACCTCGGTTTCGGAAGGCACCCCGGGCGTTGTCTTCCTGATGGACTACTGCGGTGCCTGTCGAAGTTGCACGCTCGGCTTCACCAACCAATGTCACGCCAAGCGTGCAGACATGGGATTCACGCACGACGGCGGCTATGGGCCGTACGAGGTTGTTCACGAGTCGAACTTCTTCCCTGTCGGGCCGGGCCTAGATCCCGCTGAAGCGACGCTCCTGCTCGATGTCATGGGCACGAGCAGCCACGCCATCGGCCGCGCGAAGCTTGTCCGGCCGGACATCGAGTCCGCATACATCGCCGGCGCCGGCCCGATCGGGCTTGGACTCCTTGCGATGTGCAAGGTGATTTTCGGCCCGGAGTTTCGGGTGCAGATCAGTGACATCTCGCCCTGGCGGTTGGACTTCGCGCGAAGCCTCGGCGCTGAGACGATCGACGCCCGCCAAGCCGACGCACTTCGTGAGATGGATGCGAGTGACGTCGCCTTCGACTCGACCGGAAAGCAGGTCGCACGGCAGGCGGCGATTGCGGCCCTCGGCCGCCGCGGCGTTCTCGTGTGCGTCGGTCACGGTGAGACCGTCACCCTTGACGTATCGCCCGAGCTCATTGCCACGGAACGAGCGGTGATGGGCAGCGAGTACTTCCGCTACCAGGAGCTCCCCGACAATCTCGACCTGCTGCGCGACAACCGTGAGTACCTGTCGCGCATCATCACCGACAGAGTCGACATCGCGGATATCGGCGAGGGCTTCGCAAAGTTCTTCGCCGGAGAGACAGGCAAGGTCGTTGTCACGCGGGGAGAAGAATGGTGACCGAAACGACGAAGCGAATCCGGGTCGCCGTTGTTGGTGCAGGAGGATGGGGACGTCAGCACGCGCGCGTGTTCTCCGAGCGTCCCGATGTCGAGCTCTGCGCAGTCGTGGGTCGGAGCGTCGACAAGACGGCGGCGCGGGCGGCGGAATGGGGCATCCGCCCGTACACCAGCATCGCTCGCATGCTCGAGGAGGAGCAACCTGACTTCGTCAGTCTCTCTCTCCCGAACGAAGGTCATTTCGACGCGACCCTCGAGATCATCGAGGCGGGGTGCCCGCTCCTCGCCGAAAAGCCTCTGGTGTTCGAACTCGACGAAGCGAGGGCTCTGCTGGACGCAGCGGCACAGCGTGATCTCTTCTTCGCGATCAACTTCAATCATCGCTATGCCGAACCCGTCCGGCGTACACGCGACGCCATCGAGCGGGGCGAGCTCGGGGACATCGTGTTCGCGACGTGGCGCTTCGGTGGAGAACCGGGGACGAGCGCACACCCGCACGCGAACCTCATCGAGACCCAGTGCCACGGGCTCGACATGCTGGAGCACCTCTGCGGGCCGATCTCCTCGGTGATGGCCCAGATGACGAAGAAGACCCACGGCGTTTACTCGACCCTCGCTGTCGCTCTCGAATTCGCCAACGGCTCGGTTGGGAGCCTGGTGGGCAGCTACGACTCTTCGTATGCATATCCCGTTACTCACCTGCTTGAAGTCAACGGCACGGAAGGCCGTGCAACAGTCGAAGACACTGTCAAGCGATTCACGTTGTCCCGGGCAGGCGACGAGGCGCGGACGGTGTGGGAGGCTGGCTACTTCAACGATCGCGACCGCGAGTTCCATCGCACGTTCGACAAGCACGTCGACGCACTGCTCGAGGCTTTGCGCGCAGGCGATCCCCCTCCGATCCACGCCCGTGCCGGTCTCCGAGCCCTCGAGCTCGCCTACGCGATCATCTCTTCCTTCGAGAACGGCACGCGCGTCGAGGTTCCGGCAGTCCTATGAGCAAGATCGGAGAAACAGAGCTCACTTCAACCGATCGCGGCGTGCCGCGCGCGATCTGCCTAGACGGCACGTGGGAGTTCATCCCAGGCGACGACCCGAGCGCGCCGGCGACGTCGATTGAGGTGCCGGGTCTTTGGGAAGCCGCCGGTCACACCGCGCTTGATGGTGTCGTCCGGTATCGCCGGACGTTCGAGCTCGCTGAGACGGACGGCCGTTGGAGCCTCGTCTTCGGCGCCGTGATGGACGAAGCCGAGGTCTTCTTGAACGGGATGAGGGTCGGTGCGCACGAAGGAGCGTTCACGCCGTTCGCATTCGACGTCAGCGACCTCGTCCGAACCGGCGACAACGAGCTAACCGTGCGGGTCGTCGACTACGCCGGGACCGACGACCGACACCGGATGACGGCCCATGGCAAGCAGGGGTGGATGAATGACGTGTTCCCGAGCCCGCCGAGTCTGTACATGACGTATGGGGGGATCTGGCAATCGGTCACTCTCGAACGGCACGGTAATACGCGGATCGAGAACGCGTGGATCAACTCCAACCCCGACGACCTGATCGTCGAGGTCGAGTTACAGGCGGTTGCCGACACGGTTGCCGAGGTTGAGCTGGCGCTTCTCGACGACCGATTCGACCGCAAAGTCGAACTCGGAGAGGGGACGACCAAGGTCGTCTTCGAACTCGGAAAAGTCGACGCCGCCCATTGGTCGCCGTCGTCTCCGGTTCTTCATCACGCACGCCTGGTGGTCAACGAAAACGAAACGCGCTCACATGAGCGGTCGTTCCGGTTCGGCCTCCGAAAGGTCGGCTTGACGCAGAACGGTCTCTTGATCGACGACCAGCCGATCACCATTCAAAGCGCACTCGTGCAAGGGTTCCGCGCGGACACGCTCTACGCCGAAGGTTCGCGCGCTGCGATCGAGGCCGAGGTGCTCGCAGCAAAGCACGCCGGTCTTAACATGCTTCGGCTTCATATCAAGGCTTTCGACCCGCAATACCTCGACGTCTGCGACGAACTCGGAATGCTCGTCCATTGCGACATCCCGGTTGCTGAGCCGATCGCCCATGCGCTTCTCGGCGCCGACGGGGAAGTGGCCGATGCTTGCGCGCAAACCGCGCGCGAGCACGTGCGACGAGATCGCAACCACCCATCGATCATGATGTGGTCGGCGATGAACGAGCTCGGCGTCGATGATCTCGACTCGAGAACGACCCGCGGTTACGAAGGATTCGCAAGGCGGCTTTACGCGGCCGTCTCGGAGAACGACCCGACGAGACCGGTTATTGAGAACGACTGGATCGAGCCGGACCCGGTTCATGTCTTCTGTAGCCCGTTGCTCACTTCCCACTGGTACGGGCGCCTGTCGGCTTCCTACCTGCGCGACCTTCGCGCCAAGACGGCATCGTTCGCAGCCGGCGACCGTCCTTTGTTCGTGAGCGAGTTTGGAGATTGGGGCCTTCCCGATCTCGACCGCTCCGACAACGACTTCTGGGCGTATGGCGAGCAACTCGGTGGCGTGATCGATGAGTCCGCCTGGTCAGGCAACGCTACGGCGTTCGTCGAGGGCACGCAGCGATACCAAGGTCTCGCCGACCGTCTCCAGATCGAGATCTTCCGCAGCACGGAAGGTGTCGTCGGCTGGTGCCTGACCGAGCTGACAGATGTCCCGCAGGAGTTCAACGGCCTGTTCGACCTCCATCGCAATCCAAAGAGGGCGGCCGTCGACGAGATCGCCCGCGCGTGCCAGCCCGTCCTGCCCGTGGTCCGACGCACGAGTTGGACGATAGGCGCGGGGGAGGCGTTTGAGGATGAAGTTGTCATCGTCAACGACGGGCCTGCGCTGGATGGCTGCCGCCTGAACGCGCGCTTGGGGAATCAGGAGCTCGATCTGGAAATCGGTGTCGTCGAGGCCCACTCCGTGACCGGGCCGATAGCGGTGCGAGTCGATACGCCTCAGACGACCGGACCCACCCAGCTGGAGCTGTCGGTGGAGGACGAGCGACAACGCTACGGGGCCAATCAGTACCCGTTGCATGTCGTCGCAGCAGCTTCAATCTCGAAGCTCCCGCTGAAAGCGATCGTCGGCGACAGCGCGCTAGAACGAGCGCTTGGACAAGCCGGCGTCGACACGCGCGTCGGCGACGGCAACCTTCTTCTTGTCAGCGAAGGCGCCCTCGACGAGAACTCGGCCGCGATCGTCGCGCAGTCTTTACAGCATGGGCGCAACGTGCTGTTGCTCGCCCAACCGGCGACAGCATCGGACTTCCTGCCGATTCCGGCAGCAATGACAGACCTCACAACACAGTGGGGATCGACTCCGTTCATCTTCACGACCGACATCGCCGGGCTGGCGTCGCTTCCCACGGAAACAGTCCTCACCACGGAGATCCTCGAGGTGACGCCCGATGCGGTTTTGACGAGCCTCGGCGGAGGGTCTGTTGCGGTTGAGACGGTCGTCGGCGTCCTCAAGCCACCACCCGAGCCCGTGCTCGGGACAGTCGTCGGCCGACTGCCGGTTGGAGAAGGTTGGCTGACGGTCTGCCAGCTCCCTCTGATCGAGAGCGTGGCTGCCGGCAGCGCTCTCGCGGTTGCCCTGCTTCGCGAACTCGCCGGTTATGCCGAAGGAATCAAGGGAGGTGCGTTGAGATAGCGTCGATCACGCTCCGAGACGTCAAGAAGGTCTATCCGAACGGATTCGAGGCGGTTCACGGACTCGACCTCTCGATCGACGATGGTCAGCTGATGGTTCTGGTCGGACCGTCGGGCTGCGGTAAGACGACCGTGTTGCGAATGGTTGCAGGTCTCGAGGACATCTCGGGCGGAACGCTCCACATAGGTGAGCGCTTGGTCAACCAAGTCGTGCCGAAGGATCGCGACATCGCGATGGTGTTCCAGAACTACGCGCTCTATCCGCATATGACGGTCGCCGAGAACATCGGCTTCGCACTCGGGCTGCGGAGGATCCGGAAGTCGGAAGTTCAGGAACGGGTGCGCGAGGCAGCTCGCCTGCTCGGTCTTACCCAGTTGCTCGAGCAGAAGCCCGGTCAGCTCTCGGGCGGACAACGCCAGCGAGTGGCGATGGGCCGCGCGATCGTCAGGGAGCCCTCCGTCTTTCTGATGGACGAACCATTGTCGAATCTCGATGCAAAGCTGCGCGTCGAGCTTCGTGCGGAGATCTCACGCATCCAGCGTCGCCTCGGTGTCGCGACGATCTACGTCACTCACGACCAGACCGAGGCGATGACGTTGGGTGACAAGGTGGCTGTCCTCCGCGGAGGGTTTCTCCAGCAATGCGAGGCGCCACAACTGCTCTACGACCGGCCAAAGAACATGTTCGTCGCGGAATTCATCGGCTCGCCGGCGATCAACTTGTACGCGTGCATCGTCTCGGAGGATGCGGCGACGCTTGCACTCGGCAGCCAGCAGATCAGGGTCGATGACGCCCTCCGCACAGCACATCCGCGGTTGGCGTCGTACGCCGGGTCAGAAGTTGCGCTCGGTGTCCGCCCGGAAGATCTCACGCTCGCCGGAACTCGCGACGACGAAGCGTCGCTCGAAGGCGACGTCGAGCTCATCGAGTCACTGGGCTCCGAGATTCTTGTGCACTTCTCGATCGACGCTGCGCGCGTGCACGCTGAGGGTGCCCGAGAGGCGGATCGTGAAGGCATCGCCGACGGAGGTGAACTGACTCGAGGAGACCTGAGCATCGCCCGCCTAGAGCCGAGAACTCCCGTTCGGCCTGGTGAGCGCGTTCGATTCCACGTCCGGCCTGCCCACCTGCATTTCTTCGACCTCGCGACCGAAGAATCGCTCTGACGATCTGCGTGCCTCCGTTCGCGACCGCATCTCCTGGCGCCCTTTCTTCGCGGGGTCACCTTCGGTGAGTCGCGATGCCCACGGTGGGGCGGAGTTCCGGCTCGATCCGTTGACACGGAAGTGGGTCGCGGTTACGGCTGCCCGCCAGAAGCGGCCGAACCTTCCGACCGCCAACTGCCCGTTTTGTGTCGGCGGTGTCGAGGCACCGGACGTATATGTCGTCAAGGCGTTTACTAACCGGTGGCCTCCGCTCGAACCAGGCGACCCCCTGGAATTGCCCGACGACCCGAGCGCACATATCTTCGCTCGTGGGGCCGCTGAGGTCGTCCTCTACTCGCCTGATCACGACGCATCGCTCTCAACGCTCGACGACGAGGCGCTACTTCGGGTTGTCGATCTCTGGGCGGAGCGAACGGCGGAGCTTCTCGCTCGGCCGGAGATCGAATATGTTCTCGTGTTCGAGAATCGCGGTGCGGAGGTCGGCGCGACGATTCCTCACCCTCACGGACAGATCTACGCATTCCCGTTTGCGCCCCCCGTTGCTGCTCGCGAAGCCGAAGTCGCCGCTGAGCACGGATGCCCAATCTGCAGCGAAGCCGCTCGAGCACTCGGCGATAACGATCGCGTCATTGAGCGCAACGACTCACTGATCGCTTTCGCTCATCCTGCTCCGGCTTGGCCGTTCGAGGTCCTGATCGCCCCGCTGGAACACGTGAGCGATCTTCCTTCCCTCAGTGCGAAGAGTCGCGCTGATCTCGCCGCGCTCCTTAGAGGCGTGCTCGCACGTTATGACGGGCTGTTCGAACGGCAGTTGCCCTACATGTTCTGGATCCATCCGGGCGTGCATCTGCACATTCATGTGGTGACGCCCTTTCGCGCCGCCGACGCGATTCGATTCGTCGCGGCCGGTGAGCTAGGGAGCGGCGTTATGTTCAATCCAGTTGCCCCTGAGTCGGCAGCGCAGCTGCTCCGCGCGGCCGGCAGTCGGACCGAGCAAGCGGCATGAGTCAAATGGGCTGGGTCATCCCGCTCCGCCGTCCTTGGGACTACGCTAGGCCAGTGATCGTCCGGCGTGCGCACAAGCTCCGCCAAGCATCGTTTGTCAATCTGTCCGGCGCGCGCCCCCAAATCCTCATGGGGTCAAAGCCGTGAGCCGCATCACCGCAAAATCTGGACGACTGACGCTCCAGGACGTCGCACGGCTTGCCGGGGTGTCGGCGAGTACGGCTTCAATTGCACTGGCAGGTAGCGATCGGGTCTCGCCGTCGACGAAGGAAGCCGTCCTGCGGGCGGCGGCGCAGCTGAACTACATCCCGAACTCCCCCGGCAGAGCCCTCCGATCACGGCGAGCAGGTGCGATCGCCCTTGTCATTCCGCACACCAGCCACCACGTCTTCACGCACCCAGTCTTCATGGATCTGCTCGAAGGCATCACGGCTATAGCGAACGAACGGGAGCTGATGACGATTCTGTCGACGGGTCTCAACGCTGAAGGCGATGCACCGGCGTATCTGCGGATCATGCAGTCGCGCCAGGCCGACGGTGTGATCGTCGCGTCCGCGTCTGCAAACGACGAGAACATCGACCGGTTGGTCGCTGCTGGCTACCCCGTCACGGTCATTGGACGACGACCGCATCGGCCGAATCTCCACTGCGTCGGCATCGACGACCTCACTGGATCGCGGCGGGCGACGGAGCATCTGATTGCGACGCACGGGCTACGGCGAGTCGCGCACATCGCAGGTCCGCTCGCACATCAGTCTGCCATTGACAAGCTGGAGGGCTACCGCGCAGCGTTGGGCAAGGCAGGTATCGCATATGACGAATCGCTGGTGGTCGAGAGCGACTACACCCAGGAGGGTGGTTACGAAGCGTGTATGCGGCTGCTGGACGGCACCCGCACCGACGCGATATTCGCCGCGAACGATCAGATGGCCCTCGGTGCCATCGAAGCGATGCGCGAGCGGGGTCTTGACGCGCCCCGGGACATCGCGATTGTTGGGTACGACGACATCGATCTTGCGCGCGTGATGCAACCACAACTGACAACGGTCCGCGCGGATCTCGTCGAGGCGGGTCGTCTCGCGGCCGAGCGTCTTACCAAGTTGCTGGACGGAGAGGAGCCGACTCCGGTGCAGACCGAGTTGCCGACTACCGTGATCATTCGCTCCTCGTGCGGGTGCGGCGGCTAGCGCCGTCCGCAAAATGCAGTCCGCTTTCACCATTTGGGCTCCTGGCCGCGTCAACTTCATCGGCGAGGACACCGATTACAGCGGCCGCCTCGTAATGCCGGCGGCGATCCATCTTGGGGCTGCCACCATCGTCGGTTGGGGGTTGTCGGCAATGTGTCAGTCAGGGGTCGTTTCGTAACATCACGGATATGACGCACGTCGGCGTCAACGAGCGACGGCCGGTCGAAGTGCGCGGCCTGGTCAAGCGGTACGGCACGCGAAACGCGGTCGATCGGGTCGACCTGACGGTCGAGAGCGGCGATGTGTACGGGTTCCTCGGCCCGAACGGGGCAGGGAAGACGACGACGCTGCGGATGCTGCTGGGCCTGATCCATCGCGATGCCGGCTCGATCCGGCTCTTCGGCCGTGAGCCTGCTGACGATTCGATCGCGGCGCTCGCCGGCGTGGCGGGGATCATCGAAGAGCCTCGCATGTACACCTACCTGTCGGGGCGTGCGAACTTGGAGCTGCTGGCGGCACTCGACCGCAGCGGCGCCGGCCGCAGGCAAGTCGACGAAGCCCTCGAGCTCGTCGAGCTACGCGATCGCGCGGACGACAAGGTGGGCGAGTACTCGCAGGGGATGCGCCAGCGGCTCGGGCTCGCCTCCTGCCTGATCCGCCGTCCGCAGTTGCTGCTGCTCGACGAGCCCGCGAACGGCGTCGATCCGGCGGGCATCCGTTTTCTGCGCGGGTTGCTGCGTCGGCTTGCCGACGAGGGGATGACGATCCTGCTCTCCAGTCATCTGCTGTCGGAGGTGCAGGAAGTCTGCAACCGAGTCGCTGTGATCAACGACGGACGGATCGTTCATGAAGGCTCACTCGCCGAGCTGGGTGCGAACACCTCTCGCTACCGGCTGCAGACCACAGACGATGTCGCCGCCGCGGCCGCGCTGGCGCGGATCGAGGGCGTGCAGCAGTTGCGGCGCGAGCAGCATGAGCTCAGCTTCATGCTCGCCGCCGATACAGATACGGTCGGCGTCACGCGCGCGCTTGCCGAGGCCGGCGTGGGGATCAGCGAGCTCGTCCGCGAGCACGCAACGCTGGAGGAGCTCTTCTTCCGCCTCACCGAGTCTTCTGACGAGACAGCGGCGGTTGCCGCGTGAGCAGCCCGGCGTATCCGCTGGCCCGCTCGGAAGGGCTCGGCGACACCCTCGCCGCCGTCTTCGCGTCCTACTACTGGGAGCTGCGCAAGCTCGTCGCGCAGAAGCGGAGCTGGGTCGGGCTCGCCGCGGCTGCGATCGTCGAGCTCGTCTTCCTGGCCTCGATCGAGATCTCGAAGGTGACTCCGCACGATGGGCCCTACGCCGACCCGATGGGCGCCGGCCTGCGTCACAGCGGGCTCGCGCTCACGCCGGTGGTACTAAAGGAGGTCGCCTACTTCGGGCCGGCGATCATCGCGGCGCTCGTCGCAGGCGACATCGTCGCGAACGAGGACGGTGGCGGCACGCTGAAGACGATCCTCGTCCGCTCCGTTCGTCGCGGTGAGCTCCTCGCCGCGAAGACACTCGCGCTCTTCACCTATGTCGCTGCCGCGCTCCTCGTTTTCGCGGTGACCGGGATCGTCGCCGGAACGATCGTCTGGGGCTTCCACCCGCTGGCGAACATCAGTGGCCAGCGCATCTCCGCGTTGCACGCGCTCGTGCTCACCTTCGCTGCGATCGCCGTCTATCTCGTGCCCGTGATCGCGATCGCCAGCTCCGGATTGCTCCTCTCGGTTCTCACGCGGCAGAGCGTCGCCGGCGTCGTCGGGACGATCTTCTACGCGCTCGCCCTGACGGGACTCGCAGCGCTACCGGCAATCAAGAGCGCTCGGCCCTACATTCTCGTTACCCAGCTCCACGCCTGGCACGGGCCCTTCGAGACGCCTACCAACTGGGCGCTGATCGGGCACGCGATCTGGGTTTCCGCGCTCTACGCCGTGCCGCCACTGATCGCAGCCTGGGTCGTCTTCCGGCGCCGCGACGTCGGGAGCTAATTCCGACACGCGTCGCACGAAGGTTCGACCAAAAGACGTATGGCCAACGGGCGCGGCTTGCTGCTGACTAGCGGAGACCGATTCTCCCGTTCAGGCAGCGCACGAGTTGCCGGAAAGGACTCCGCTTGTTCCGCCGCTTCTCGCTCGCTGCCTTGGTCGTCGTCGCCGCCGCTTCCTTTGCCCACACCGCAGCAGCCGCGAACAGCCCGCCCTTCGCGGCGCCGATCGACCTCGGTGCGTTTCCGTACCGCTCGTCCGTCTGGGGCCGCACCGCGGACGCGCGCGGTATCAACAACCTCGGGCAGGTCGTGGGCACTGCAGCGGTTCCACTTCCGTACGGCAACGAGGCGTACGTCTACGACAACACCGGCGTGCACCTGCTCGGCTTTCTCGCGAACGAGTCTCCCAGCAGCTACGGGCTCGCGATGAGCGATCGTGGCGACGTCGTCGGCCTGTCGACGTCGCACAGCTCGTTCATGCACGGCTTCTTCCTCCTGAACGGCTTCATGCTCGACCTGATGCCGGAGTGGGGTGGCCGGAACACCTGGCTCAACCACGTCAATGGCAAGGGACAGGCGGTCGGCTCCATCGAGGGCTGGTTGTTCGCCCCGAACGGCGGCCAGCACGCCGTGCTCGTCGACAACGGCGCGGTGAGCGACCTGGGCGCGCTTGGCGGAAGCGAGGCGACACTCTTCGGGATCAACGACTCCGGCCGGATGGTGGGAGTGGCGCGCATGGCGGATGGGCTGTATCACGCCGTCGCAGGCGCGACGGTCGGCGGGTTCACCGACCTCGGCGCCGGTGCAGACAGCTACGCCTGGGCGATCAGCAACACCGGGATCATCGTTGGCGCGCGCGGGCCATTCGGCATCGGGAGCGCTTTCGTCGTTGACGGGTCCGGACTCCATACGCTGCCGCTGCTCGGGAGGACCGGCACCTCGGCGGGCGCCTTCGCTGTCAACGACGACGGCGTCGTCGTCGGCACCGCCGACGTCAAGACCGGCACCAAGACGTACGAGTCGCACGCGGTGCTGTGGAAGGACGGGCAGATCGTCGACCTGAACTCGTTCGTCCCGGACGGCTCGGGCTGGCTCCTCACGCACGCCGAGGGAATCAACGACAAGGGCCAGATCGTCGGCGACGGTGTGCTGAACGGCGTCGGACACTCGTGGGTGTTGTCCCCGGTCGGCGTCCCGTGGGATCCGCAGCCCTTCGCGAATCTGCCGCGCCCGGTTCCGTTCACCGTGCCGATCGGCGTACCGCAGACCTACGGCAGTTGCGGCGGCGGGACGCATGCGGCGAACCCCACCGCCTGCCAGACGGATCCGGTCAACAGTGCGACGGGCAGCTTCATGCAGCACGCGACCGACGCGGCGCTGCCCGGTGCGGGCGTGGGATTTTCCTTCTCGCGCAGCTACACCTCGGGCGACCCGCGCGTCGGCCTTCTCGGCCTCGGCTGGACCGCCTCGTTCGAGGTGTCGCTGACACCGGAGGAAGGCGGCGTCGTCGTGCTGACCGGCGAGGACGGCCAGGAGGTCGTCTATACGCCGCGGGCCGACGGGACCTACACGGCGACGGGCGGACGATCGGTGCTGACGCAGCGCGACAGCGGTTGGGAGCTCGTTCGTGAGGACCACGTCCGGTACGAGTTCGACCTCAATGGACAGATCGTCTCCGAGACCGACGGGAACGGGAACGGCTTGACGTTCGGACAGGACTTGCTCGGCCGCATCGGCTCCGTCACCGACAGCGCCGGCCGGACCGTGACGTTCTCCTATGGCGGGAACGGGCTGCTCGCCACGCTCGCGCTATCGGACGGGCGCACCGTCGCCTACGGCTACACCATCGATCGGTCCCTCACCTCCGTCACCGGGCTGGACGGGGGCGTCACGCGCTACTCCTACGACGACGCCGGTCTGTTGACCGACGTGGTCGACGCCAGTGGCCACACCGTTGTCCACAACGAGTATGGCCCGGACGGACGAGTCGTCGCGCAGACCGACGGCCGGGGGAACACCTCGCAGTTCGCCTGGGACGCCGCGACGCAGACGGCGGTTCTCACCGACGCACGGGGCAACACCTGGAAGGACGTCTACGACACTAACGTGCTCGTCGAGAAGGTCGACCCGCTCGGCAATACGACGACCTACACCTACGACGCCGACCTCAACCCCGCGACGGTCACCGATGCGCGCGGCAAGGTGACGAGGACGACGTACGACGCCGGCGGACACCTGCTCGAGAGCAGCGCGCCCGCTCCGCAGGGCTATACGACGACGCTCGTGTACGACGACGGGAGGCTGGTCAGGAAGACGGACGGTCGCGGCAACACGAAGACGTATGACTACGACTCGGACGGCAACCTCGTTGCCGTCCACCAGCCGGACGGCACGACCTTGCGCTACGAGTACGACGACGGCAACCTCGTCGCGCAGACGGACGCAGGAGGCAAGACGTCGCGTTTCACGCGCGACGCGAGCGGCCTCGTGCTGCGGTCCGAGACGGCGTCCGGTTCCGTGACGACGTTCGGCTACGACTCATCCGGGAGACTCGTTTCGCGGGTTTCGCCGCGCGGCAACATCACGACGTACGCCTATGACGACGCCGATCGGCTGATCCTCACAGCCGATCCGCTCGGGCACACGACGTCGCTCAGTTACGACGCTGTTGGAAACCTCCTCTCGAAGACCGACGCGAACGGCCACGTCACGCGCTACCGGTACGACAGCGCGAATCGCGTCGTCGAGATTGTCGCTCCCGATGGTGGCGCGACGCGGCAGGCCTATGACGCGACGGGCAATCTCGTCGCGCGCACCAACGCCGACGGGCAGACCACGAGGTACGCGTTCGACGCTGCCAACCGGCTGGTCGCGAAGACCGACGCGCTCGGACGGCGCTGGACCTATGCCTACGACGCCGGCGGCAACCGGATCAAGATGATGAGCCCGAGCGGTGGAACGACCAGCTACAGCTACGACTCGCTCGACCGGCTGACCGCCGTCGCCTACAGCGACGGCACGCCGACCGTCCGGTACGCATACGACGGCGCGGGCAACCGGACGTCGATGGGCGACGGCGCCGGCGGAGTCGCGTATACCTACGACGCGATGAACCGGTTGACGAGCGTGACGCGCGGGAGCGACGTGTTCTCCTATGCGTACGACGACGCCGGCCGCATCGTCAGTCGTGTGTACCCGGACGGCACCGCCATTGCCGCGAGCTACGACGACGACGGGCGGCTCGCCTCGGTCACCGCTGACGGCGCAACGACGACGTACACGTGGGACGTCGCCGGCAACCTCGTTGCGACGAGCTTCCCGGACGGTACGAGCGAGGCCCGCTTCTACGACGCGGCCGGCCGACTCACCGGTGCCCACAGCGGCAGTTCCTTCAGCAACGTGCGGCTCGACAGCGTCGGCAATCCGGTCTCCGTTGCCACCGAGGCGGGCACCTCGACCTACCGCTACGACAGCGCCGATCGCGTGACCGAAGTCTGCTACACGGCAAGCTGCACCGGCGATGGGTCGTTCATCCGCTATGTGTTCGACCCCGTGGGCAACAAGACGTCCGAGTCGCGGCCCGCGGGGACGACGGCGTACAGCTACGACGCCGCCGGCGAGCTACTGTCACAAAGCGGCCCGGACGGCATGGTCTCCTATACGTACGACGAGAACGGCAACCAGACGAGCGTCGGCGGAGCGGCGCTCGCCTTCAACACCGCAGGACAGCTCGTTTCCGCGACGCGCGGTACGAAGACGACGCTCTATGCCTATGACGGCGATGGCCTGCGGGTGAGTGCGGGGAAGGCCGACCTGCTCTGGGACGTCGGCTCCGGTACGCCTTCGCTCGCGCTCGAGCGCACGGGACGGAAGCTCGACGCGCGCTTCGTCTACGGCGTCGGCCCGCTTGCGCTGTCGACGTCGTCCTCGTACTACCACCTCGACGCGCTTGGGAACGTGGTCCGGCTTGCGGGCTCGAAGACTCTCACGTACGCCTATGAGCCGTTCGGCGCGCTGCGCTCGACGAGCGACGGTCGCGGAAAGAACGCGCTTCGGTTCGACGGCCAGCTCTGGGACGACGCGGTCGGCGCGTACTACCTGAGGGCGCGCGACTACGACCCCGCGGCGGGGCGCTTCCTCCAGCCGGACCCGGTCGAGGCGCCGGCGGGGCAGCCGCTCCTCTCGACCTATGTCTACGCCGCCGACAACCCGCTCGTCCTCGACGACCCGCTCGGCACGTGCCCGGAGTGGCTCTGCGGCAGGCTCGCTGAGATCGGCGACGCCGCTGCAGCGGCCGTGAAGGGAACGGCGAGCGCGATCGAGCGCGCCGGCCACGGTGTCGCGACGGTCGCGCAGGCGGCGTGGGACCACCGCGAAGAGATCCTGCTGACTGCGGCGGTGACCGCGACGACGGTCTGTATTTTCGCGTCGGGTGGTGCTGCGGCTCCCTGCGACTACGCGGCCTATGCCCTGCTCGCGTTGAACGCGGCCAATGACTCGCATGCCGTCCTCTCCGGGCAGATTAGTTTCGGCATCTACACCGGGAAGATGCTTCTCAACCTGCCCGTCGGAGTGAGCCTGCTCGGACTCGAGAGTCTCGTGCGGCTCTATGCAAGGGAGTGGACGTCGAGCTGGCTCCAGCGCCTGCTTCCCGAGGCCACGTTCTGGATCCCGGACACCAGCCTGATGGCCCTCTCGAGGTTCTTCCCGTCGGGATTGGCGGGGAAGTGATGGAGTCGGTGGCGGCGAGTGCGGTCTACCGGCCCCTGCGTATCCGCATCCTCAGCATGCTGGCGGGGTTTACCTGGAGCATGGTGTGGATGGTCCCGATCGTATTCGGCATACGCGCGGGCCCGACGAGTGTCGCGATCGTCGCGGCGCTGGCGTGGGCCGCGACGTTCGCCGTTATCGCGCGGAGGTCGCAGCGGATCCGCTTCGCTGTGAGCGACGAGGGAATCGAGGCGTGGAACTGGGCGCGTACCGGTTGCTTCCGCTGGGAAGAGATCGCTTCGCTGAAGACGCGGTGGATGCTCGGGAACCTCAGCGTCGTCACCGTCACGACGCGCGACGGGCGACGCTTCCCGATCCACGCCAGCGCTGGGTTCCGCGGCCGGAAGAAGGAGGCGCTGATTGCCAACCTCGCAGCGCACGCCCGCGAGCACGGCGTTGAGTTCGACGTGCCGGCCAAGGACCTCAGCTGAGGTGCGTCACCAGCTTGCGTCAGCGCACGCTAGATGAGCCGAAGGCGCCGCTGACGGCGCCTTCGGCCGTGCTGCCACGTTCGCCGCGGCTTACGAACGCGCGGGCGCGACCGCGCCCACCGGTGCGCCGCGCCGAGCGCCGAGCACCACGCTCGCAGCGACGATCCAGATCAGCCAGAGGAAGTTCGCCAGCTGCGCGAGGTTGTCGAGCGAGAGCGGCGTCAAGACGAGGACAATCGCCGCGACGGCGATCGCGCTCCAGCCGATGGCGCGTCGCCCGGCCTGCAGCGCGAGCGGGCCCGCCGCGAGCAGGAAGAACGCGCTGAGGAACCACGTGACCACGTAGAACGCCTGGTTCAGCGTGACGAGCGCCGTCGCGAGCTGAAGCCCTATCCCGTGACCGCTGCGGTACGCGAGCGTGTCCATCACCGCGAGCGAGGCGACGCTCACGGTGACGTAGCTCGTCGCCGCTGCAAGTGCAATCTGGCCCAGCAGCCCGCCGCCGAGCTTCGCGCAGGCCCACACGGCGAACGCGAGGAAGCAGCCGAAGCTCAGAAGCTCGAGGTACGCGCCGGTCCAGGCCGCGGTTCCCACGGGCTTCGCGATCGCCTCGGCGATGTCTGACGGCGAGCTTGTGACGGTTACGAACTGCCTGCCCCCGGTCGAGCCGATGACGACTCCCGCGAGCATGAGTGCCACCGATGCGATGCCGGAGGCTGCGAAGAGACGGTCGTGGATCCGTTCGTTCATGCGATTGCTCCTTCGGTAGCTGACGCAATCGAACGTACGACGGCAGCACCGCGGCGTCGTCGGCGGGTCGAGGGGTCTTCCCATCGGCCGGCAGGCTGATCTTTCGACGCCCTGTGATCAGTCGATCGGCCGATGACACCGGTGCCGCTCCCGTTTACGGTGATGGGGTGCGCAAGGGCGACACCTACCTGGCCGCGATCCTGCTCGTCGCGGCGGAGTTGCAGGTTTGGCTGACGGATGGTGCAGGCACGCACCGCATCGTGGCGGCGCTCCTTGCGCCGGTGCTGACGGCGGCGGTCGCCATTCGCCGACGCTACCCGGCGGTGGCCGGCATCGGCGCGCAGGCGGCGATCGCGGTGGTGTTCGCGTTCTGGTCGGACACGCAGATCTTCGGTACGTCGATCGCTTGGTTCTGCTCGCTCTACGCGTTGACGGTGTGGACGCCGACGGAGCAGTTCGTCGCCGGCGCGGCCTTTGTCGCGGCGAGCAACCTCGCTGCCGCGGCCGGCCCGAGCGGGACCTTGCGGCAGAGCACGCCGTTCGCCGTCGTCACGCTTGTGGTGATGGTCCTGGTCCGCCGCGTGATCTTCGACCGCGAGCGCCGCGCGGAGCTCGCGGAACGGGAGCGCGACCTTGTCGCCCGTGAAGCGGTCGTTGAGGAGCGGGCGCGGATTGCGCGTGAGCTGCACGACGCGATTGCGCACAACGTCTCGATGATGGTCGTGCAGGCGGGCGCCGAGCGGCGCGTCGTCGGCGAGACGAACGGGTCGACGCGCGAGGTCCTCGAGACGATCGAGCACATCGGCCGTGGCGCGCTCACCGAGATGCGCCGCCTCGTGGGAATGCTTCGGAGCGATTCCGCCGATCCGCTGGAGCCGCAGCCGGGGCTCGGCGACCTGCCGACGCTCGTCGCGCAGGTCACCGACGCTGGGCTGCCGGTCGAGCTGCACGTCGAAGGGGAACGCCGTGAGCTGCCGGTGGGGATCGAGCTCTCGGCGTACCGGATCGTGCAGGAGGCGCTGACGAACGCGCTCAAGCACGCGGGTGACGCGAACGCCAGCGTGCACATCCGCTACGGCCGCGACTCGCTCGAGCTCGAGATCAGCGACAACGGAGGCGCAGCGCGGGAGCCGGTGGTGAGTGGCGGGCACGGCCTCGTCGGGATGCGTGAGCGCGTTGCGCTCTACGGCGGCAGCCTCCAGGCCGGCCGCCGGCCCACCGGCGGCTTCACCGTCCGAGTGCTGCTCCCGATCCGGTGACGAACGTCCTGATCGTCGACGACCAGGCGCTCGTTCGGGTCGGGTTGCGCAAGATCCTCGAGAGCGAGCCGGAGACGTCGGTCGTCGGCGAGGCGGCCGACGGGGAGGATGCGGTCGCTCAGGCCCAACGCCTCCGGCCGGACGTCGTGCTGATGGACATTCGGATGCCGGTGCTCGACGGGATCGAGGCGACGCGTCGCATCGTCCGCGCGCAGCCAGACACGCGCGTGCTGATCCTGACCACGTTCGGGCTCGACGGCTACGTCTACGACGCGCTGCGCGCGGGCGCGAGCGGCTTCATGCTCAAGGACGCGCCGCCGGAGGAGATCGTCGCCGCCGTCCGGATCGTGGCGAGCGGCGATGCGCTGCTCGCACCGGCGGTCACGCGCGCCGTCGTCGAGGAGTTCGTGCGCCAGCGGCCCGCGGCGCCCCCGCCGCCGCCGCGCGCCGTCGAGGAGCTGACACCGCGCGAGCGCGAGGTGCTTGACCTGCTCGTGCGGGGATTGTCGAACCCCGAGATTTGTGCACGACTTGTGATCAGCGAAGCAACGGCAAAGACGCACGTGGCACGCATCCTCCAGAAGCTCGGGCTCCGCGACCGGGTGCAGGTGGTGATCTACGCGTACGAGAGCGGACTTCGCGGCGCAGGCCCGTGAGACGCCGGTCAGTCTCCGATCCTTACGAGAACGCGGTCGATCGAGTCGGTAACCCAGACGGTGCCCGTGGTCGCGATGGCGATCTGGTCGGCAGACTGGCCGATGTCGAGCGCCGGTTGTTCGAGGCGTCGCGTTTTACGATCGAGGCGGAGGACGCGTCCACTCGAAGCAGTTAGCCAGATCGCGCGTGTTCCGATTGCCGCATTGCCGGCATGGACGCGTACGGGTTGGCCGAGCGGGCGGAAGGTTCGTAGATCGAGCTCCGTGACTGCGGCACCGATGAGCCAAATGGCGGTTCGCCCGACCGCGAACGAGTCGGCGGCGCCGGCGAGATGCGCGTAGGCGACGACGCGATTCGTCTGGGGGTTGATCTTCGCAAGGAGGGTGGTGCTCGGAGCTCCGGTTCGGATGACCGGCGTCAATGCCCAGAGGAAGCCGGCACCGTAGGCAAGCTTCGTCGAACCGCCTCCGCGCAGAGTGATGCGCGCGGTGATTCGGTTCGTGTCCTCATCGATGCGCATGATCGTCGGAGGCGTGGCGCTGTCGACGACCCATACCGCGCCCGCGCCGGCGGCGGCGTCTTGGGCGCCCTTTGCAGAGATCTCCGTCTCAACAGTGCCGCTTGCAGGCGCGATCCGTAAGACCCTGTCCTGCCGCGGATCAGGTCGGCGGGTGTCGCTCGGGCCGTTGACGACCCAGACCGCTCGCTCTCCGATCGCGATGCTTGTCGGCTGCGAGCCGGTCTTCGTCGCGCGTTCGAGGCGACCCGAGCTCGGGTTGATACGCAGCAGTGCACCGCGGGGGCGACCTGGGCTCGAGACCCAGACCGCGCCGTCGCCGAGGGCGAGCGCGAGAGGTGGTCGAGCGAGCTGAAAGCGCCGCTCGTGAGGTGCCGCCTGCTGGCGCTGAGTCGAAGCGGCTGACGTTGTCGGCGACGTCTTCCAACCGGCGAGACCGACGGCAGTCGCGGCCGCAGCGGCGAACAGAAGCGGAGTCGCCCGCCGATACCGACCGGCGGCGGGCGACTCGGCGAACGTGCGTCCGTTCGCTACGGGCTCGTAAGCGTGCGCGAGATAACGTTGAACGTGAATCGCTGTCCGCTCTCCGCGGTGAGCGTCAGGTCGTTGCCGTTTGCCGCCGTGATCCTGAGCGAGCCGGCCTTGGCCGGCGTGGTCAGCTTCCGCGTGGTGATGTCCTGGTCGGCGGGCCACGCGATTAGGTTGAGCACGACGATGCCTTGCGCAGGATCGCTGGCGTCAGCACCGGAGTAGACCTGGATCAATGTTCCGCCGCGAAGGTCCTGCCAACGATTCTGGATTGCGTACATGCCTCGTGGGAATGGCGCTTGCGCCAACTCGAGGATGCCTGACTCGGGCGTTCCCGCCGTAGCGTGTGAGAGCCCTGGCGGCGTTGGGTTGGCTCGAATGTACGCGGCCTTTGCTGTCGCGTCATGCGGCAGATTCGCCCGGATGGCCGCGATGACCGCTTCATGCGACCGTTTTCCAGCCGGCAGAGCCGGCTTCATGCCGATGCTTGCAGCTCCTGCGTAGGTCGCGCCGCCGAGCGCGGCTGCCGCGATGAGCAGCGCGAGCGCGTGCCGTGACCTCGGTTTCCGAAAATGCATGTCTAGCCTCCTCGCTCGCTACTGCCCGTAGGTCCAGGCAATGTCGGTGGACGCGGTGGGCGTATCGTTGACGCCGGCAGGCGGAACGCGCCCGTCGTAATCGGCGCGCGTATTGAGGGCGTTCCAGAGTTGTGTCCAGCCCTGCTCCGGCGTGTTGTCCAGCGCCGATCCGCTGCAACCGACTTGCGCACACGCTTGATGTTGCGTCATCGCGCCCTCGAATGCCATCGCCCCGTATCTACCGTTGTTGAGTCCCCATTCGCTCACGCGTTCCCACTGGGCAGCGCCGACGCCGTTTGTCTGGTAGATCTCGGGCAGGGGCCATGCTGCGTCAGCACCCCAACTCACGTAGTAGATGTCGTCCTGACTCCACGATCCGTAGCCGCTGCCGGCCGGCGGACAGGCATCGCACGAACCGTAGTTGTCGTACCAGGTCGTAGCCGTGACGCCGAAGGCATCGGCCCAGCTGCGCGCGCTCGTTACACAGGTGCTGCTCGAGCAGAAGCCAGGCTCGATGTCGTCGGCCCCGATCGCGGTCACCTGCTCCGAATAGGGGAACCCGCTCGGACCTGCGGCGAACCACTCGTTGATCTTGTTGATCGTGGTCGCCCAAGCGTCCGCGCCGGCTGCACTGACGGTGGCGCTGTTGTTCGTGCCGAGCGCGACCGTGAGCTGGGCGGTGGTGTTCCCGTCGGTGCCGTAGTAATAGCCTTGGCCGAATGCCTCGACCGCAAACCGCAAGTCGGCATTGGGGTGGAAAACGCCGCTGTGGACGCTGATCGCGCCCCAGACACCCTCCCGTTCCGTCTGCCCCCCATAGTCGAGGACGACGACCGCGTCTTGCGGTTTGCTGCCGTTTGCAACAGCGACACCGAGGTTGTAGCCCTCGTTGTAAAGCGTGTCAGTGCTAACCGGGTCCATGTAGCGGCTCGACGTCCACTGCGGCGGCGTTGGCGCGGCACCTGCGGTAGTCGAGAAGAGCGCGGCGAACCCGAGCACGAGCAGCAGCGTCAAGCAGAGCCGCTGGCCGGTCGGCCTTCCTACCCGTCGTGTACCCATTTGACGAAACACCTCCTCAATCGTCGGCTGCCGCGAGCCGATGGGTGTCGTCCGGGGCCTTCGGGAACCGCCGCAGTCGTTCGAGCGAGTCCCGGGCGATTGAGTAGCCAACCGATGTTGAGCGACCGTAATACGGTTGTCAACTGATCCTCACATGATCTTTACATCATGTGGGTATGAATCGCGAAGCGCAGTCCGCCGTTGAACGACCGTTAAGCCTGGAGCTTCTTCGTCGGTCCGCGACGTGGGCGCAGGAGAGCGGCGCCTGCCTCGAGCAACGCCTCGCGCAACTCGGCTTCGTCGGCGTCGGGGTACTGGGCGATCGCCGCCTGCATACCGCCGAAGGCCATCGTCACCCGAACCTGATCGCTGAAGTCGAGATCCGAGCCGGCGAGGATCGCTTCCACGCGCGCGCGTCGCTCCTCGTTGCCGGCGCTGATTGCGGGGTGGGCGAGCGTCGCAAGGTCACGCGTGATGTAGGCGATGAGCCGCCGCTGCCGGAGGAAGTAATCGAGGTACTGCTTCATGAACTCCTTGCGGCGCGCGGGCGTGTCCCGCTCACCCGAGCAGGCGTCCAAGATCTCGTCCACGCCTTTTACCGCGGGCTCGACGAGCGCTTCCAAGAGCTCGTCCTTGGAACGGAAGTGGTAGTAGAGCGCCGCTTTCGTCAGGCCGAGCCGGTCGGCGATCTGCTGCAGGGAGCTGCCCTCGAAGCCGTATTCGGAGAACACGTCGAGCGCGGCCTCGAGGATGCGAGCGCGGGTATCTGGACGGGGGTTCGGCGGCTTCTTCACGGACGAAACACTACCACCCTACTTGCCATCCGGCAAGGTTCTACTTGACGACCGGTAAGTTATCTGTCATAGTCGGCGTCATAAATTGACGTGCCGTGCCGGCCCTCGAGCGGTGATCGGCGACACCGACTCGGATTGGAGACCGTGCAATGAGAAATCTCGCCAGCTGGAGTGTTAGGCACCGCCGCCTCGTCGTCGCCGTCTGGCTGACCGCGTTGATCGGCCTGAGCGTGCTCAGTCAGAGCGTCGGCAGTAGCTACAAGGACAGCTTCAGCCTCAACGGCACGCAGAGCTTCGACGCTCTGAACCTGTTGAAGAAGGTGGCGCCGAAGGCTTCGGGCGATCGCGAGCAGATCGTGTTTGCCGTCAAGCAGGGAAAGCTGACCGACCCGGCCGTGCGCGCGCGGGTTGAGACGACGCTCGCGAAGGTCGGCGCTCTGAGCGACATCGCTTCGGTCGCCTCGCCGTACGGTCCGGGCGGGGCTACGCAGATGTCGGCGTCCCGCCAGGTCGCGTTCGCGAACGTGGTGCTCACCAAGCAGGCGGAAAAGATCACCGTCGCCGAGGCCAAGCGGTTCGTGAAGACCGCCCAGGCCGGCGCCAAGGACGGGCTCCAGGTCGAGCTGCAGGGCCCCGCCGCGAAGGCCGCCAACCAGCCGAGTGTCAACAGCGCCGGTTTCGGTGCGATCGCGGCGCTCGTCGTGCTGCTCCTGGTCTTCGGTTCCTTGCTTGCCGCACTGCTGCCGCTCGTGACCGCAGGGATCGCGCTCGGAAGCTCGATCGCAATCATCAGCCTGTTCTCGCACGTGATGAATGTGGCGTCCTTCAGCTCGGAGCTCTCGCTCTTGATCGGACTGGGTGTGGGTGTCGACTATGCGCTCTTCATCGTCACTCGTTACCGCCAGGGCCTGCAACGGGGCAAGGAGAAGGAGCAGGCGATCATCGACGCGGTCGACACGTCCGGACGCGCGGTCATGTTTGCCGGGATCACCGTGTGCATCGCGCTGCTCGGCATGTTCGCCCTGGGCGTGAGCTTCCTCTACGGCGTCGCCGTCGCGGCGAGCGTCGCCGTTCTCGGGACGGTGATCGCCGCGTTGACGCTGCTCCCCGCACTGCTCGGCTTCATGGGGACGCGCGTGCTTGGGCGCCGAGCGCGTCGCGCGCTTCGCAATGGCGAGTTGACGACGAGCGACGAGTCTCGCGCCTGGGCGCGTTGGGCGGGCCAGCTCCGTGCAAGGCCGGCGTTGATCGCCGGCGCAGCGGGCTTGCTGATGATCGTGATCGCGATTCCGTTCTTCTCGATGCGCCTCGGTTCGTCCGACTCGGGATCGGATCCGTCGGGCAGCACCACGCGGAAGGCATACGACCTGCTCGCGAAGGGCTTCGGGCCGGGTTACAACGGCCCGTTGCAGCTCGTTGCCCAGGTCGACGGCGCCGCGCAACAGGCGGCGTTCGCCAAGGTGACCGCCGCCGTCGCGCGCACGGCTGGTGTCGTGCGCGTCACCCCGACCACGCTGATTCCCGGGCAGGGCGGGCAGGCCGGCGTGGCGATCGCCGACGTCTACCCGACCGGATCGCCGCAGGACGCATCGACGACGACCCTCCTGCACCACTTGAGGGACCAGGTCGTTCCGGGCGCGGGCGGGACCGCTGAGGTGCAGGTCCTGATCGGCGGACAGACTGCGATCTTCGACGACTTCGCCACGGTGCTGAGCAACAAGCTGCCGCTCTTTATCGGAGTCGTCGTGCTGCTTTCCTTCCTGCTGCTGACCGCCGTGTTCCGCAGCCTGCTCATTCCGGCAGTGGCTGCGTTGATGAACCTCCTGACGGCGGGCGCGTCGTTCGGCCTGATCACCGCCGTCTTCCAGTGGGGCTGGGCCGCCGGCTTGCTCGGCATCGACAAAACGGGACCGATCGAGGCGTTTGTCCCCGTGATGATGTTCGCGATCGTCTTCGGGCTCTCGACGGACTACCAGGTGTTCCTCGTCAGCCGTATCTTCGAGGAGTGGCATCGCAGGGGCGACAACCGGGAGGCGGTCACCCACGGTCTCGCCGCGACGGGCAAGACGATCACCGCCGCTGCGGCGATCATGATCCTCGTCTTCGGTGCGTTCATTCTCGGCGGCGAGCGCGTGATCATGCTCTTCGGGCTCGGCCTCGCGGGCGCTGTGCTGCTCGACGCGCTGATCGTTCGCTCGGTTCTCGTCCCCGGCCTGATGCTGCTCGCCGGCAAGGCCAACTGGTGGCTGCCGCGCAGCCTCGATCGCGTCCTGCCTCGCCTCAACGTCGAGGGCAGCGTGGAGGACGCGATCGAGGCGAAGCACGCTCCCCGCCTCCAGTCTCCGGCTGTGGAGCGCGCCGCCTAGCCCGTATACCCCGCCCGGGTATCTGCTAGGGTCGGCCGATGGTTGCAGGCGCTGCTCGCACGTATGGCTATTCCGAGCAGAAGGACAAGCTGCTCAAGCGGCTCGCGCGCGTCGAAGGGCAGGTACGCGGCATCGCCCGGATGGTCGAGGAGGACCGCTACTGCATCGACATCCTGACGCAGCTCGCGGCGGCGGACACGGCGCTCGAGAACGTCGCACTCGCGATCCTCGACGACCAGGTCAAGCATTGCGTCGCCGGTGCACTCGCCTCCGGCGACGAGGCGGACGCTGAAGCGAAGATCGACGAGCTACTCGCCGCGGTGCGCCGGTTCGCGAAGACCCGCTAATGGTGCTCGCGACGAACATTCCGCACGAGCTCTGGCGTGCCCTGTCGTTCGCGTTCGGAATGACGTGGGAGGTGCTCTGGGCGTTGATCCTCGGGTTCGGCCTCTCGGCGGTCGTGCAGGCGGTGGTCTCGAAGCGCGAGATGCGCAAGCTGCTCCCGGACGACTCGCCGAGGACGCTGCTCGTTGCGACGGGCCTCGGCGCCGCGTCGTCGAGTTGCTCCTACGCGTCGGTTGCGCTGGCGCGATCGCTCTTCCGCAAGGGCGCGAACTTCACCGCGGCGATGGTCTTCGAGATCGCCTCCACGAATCTCGTGATCGAGCTCGGGATCATCATGTGGCTGCTGCTCGGGTGGCAGTTCGTGCTCGGCGAGTTCGTCGGTGGGCCGCTGATGATCGTCCTGATTGCGGTCATCTTCCGGCTCTTCCTCAAGCGGCAGCTGGTCGACGAAGCGCGCGGGAGGCCGAGAAGGGGCGGCTCGGGTCGATGGAAGGGCACGCCGAGATGGACATGTCGGCCGCCGGAGAGGGCAACTGGCTCCGGCGCCTGCGCAGCCCGGCCGGCTTCACGGCGACGGCGAACTACTTCGTGATGGACTGGGCCGCCGTCGCGCGCGACGTGTTCGGTGGCCTCCTGATCGCCGGTGCGCTTGCAGCGTGGGTGCCCGAGTCCTTCTGGCGCAGCCTCTTCTTCGAGAACCACGAGACGCTTGCGAAGTTCTGGGGACCGCTGATCGGCCCAGCCGTTGCGATGCTCAGCTTCGTCTGCTCGATCGGGAACGTCCCGCTCGCAGCGGTGCTGTGGAACGGCGGGATCAGCTTCGGCGGCGTGCTCGCCTTCATCTTCGCCGACCTGTTGATCCTTCCGATCCTCGACATCTACCGCCGCTACTACGGCTGGAAGATGGCGGCGTTCATCTTCGCGAGCTTCTATGCCTCGATGGTCGCGGCCGGACTGATCGTCGAGTTCCTGTTCCAGGGACTAGGGCTCGAGCACACCGCGCGTAACGCCAAGGTCGAGCTGGCGCACGTGAGCTGGAACTACACGACCTACCTCAACATCGTCTTCCTCGCCATCGCCGCGCTCCTGGTCTGGCGCTACTTCCGCCGCGGCGGCGGCTGGGCGATGTTGAAGCTGATGAACGAGCCGATGGGCGACGGCCATGACCACCACCATCACGGCCACGAAGGACACGCCCACGCCTGACGGCTCCGAGTCTTACGCGGGCGGGAAGGTCACCGCCATCTCGAGGCCGCCGGCTTGCACCGCCTGAGGCATTGAGGACCGTCTAGACTCGCTAGCCCGGCCGTGCGAACATACGTTTGTGTCCAGCCAGGCGACGATCTTGCACGCCGACCTGGATGCGTTCTACGCATCGGTCGAGCAGCGGGACGACCTTCGGCTGCGCGGCCGGCCGGTAATCGTCGGGGAAGGCGTCGTGCTCGCGGCGAGCTACGAGGCGAAGGCCTACGGTGTCCGCACCGCGATGGGCGGCGCCCGGGCGCGCCGGTTGTGCCCGAGCGCCGTCGTCGTCCCGCCGCGCATGGCGGCCTACAGCGAGGCGAGCAAGGCGGTGTTCGAGGTCTTTCACGACACGTCGCCGTTCGTCGAGGGGATCTCGATCGACGAGGCGTTTCTCGACGTCCGCGGAATGCAACGGATTGCCGGCTCGCCGGCCGAGATCGCTGTGCGCTTGCGCAGCGACGTCCTCGAACGTGTCGGCTTGCCCATCACGGTCGGCGTGGCGAGGACCAAGTTCCTCGCGAAAGTTGCGAGCGGTGTGGCCAAGCCCGACGGCCTGCTCGTCGTGGAGCCGGATCGCGAGCTGGCCTTCCTTCATCCACTGCCGGTCGAACGGCTCTGGGGAGTCGGCGCCGTGACGGCCCGGAAGCTCCAAGACCGCGGCATCGCGACCGTGGGCGACGTCGCGCTGCTCGCCGAGGACATCCTCGTGGCGATGCTCGGCCGCGCCTCGGGGCGACAGCTCCACGCGCTGGCTCACAATCGCGACGCTCGTCCCGTGCAGGTGCGCCGCCGCCGGCGGTCGATCGGCGCGCAGCGCGCGCTCGGTCGTGCGCCGAGATCGCCGAGTGAGATCGACGTCTTCCTGGTAGGGCTCGTCGACCGCGTCACGCGCCGGATGCGCTCGGCCGGACGCGTTGGTCGCACGATCGTGCTCCGCCTGCGCTTCGCCGACTTCACGCGTGCGACTCGTTCGCACACACTCCCGCAGGCAACTGCGGAGACACACGTGATCCTGGCTGCGGCGAGAGAGCTGCTCGCGAACGCCATGCCGATGATCGAACGCCAGGGGATTACGCTCGTCGGCATCGCGGTCGGCAATCTGGAGAACGACGACGCCGTCCAGCTCGCGCTGCCGTTCGATCGTTGGAGCGGCGGCGCGCTCGACGCCGCGCTCGACGAGGTGCGCGCGCGGTTCGGCTCGACGGCCGTGACGCGAGCCGTGCTGCTCGGCCGCGATCAGGGCCTGGAGATGCCGATGCTTCCCGATTGACCACTGCGCGCTCGGCGTGCGCGCTCACCGAGATGCGCTTCGAGACGCCAGAGATTGTCCAGGTGCTGGCTCGCCCAGAGCAGGATCAGTGCGGCATGGACCGTGGCCTTGTCATGACTGCGTGCGGCATCGCGAACGCACGCGAGCAGCCGGTTGCGGCCGTCGGTGTCGCGGATGTGCGGCGGCGGTATGGAACGGTCGTTCACGAGCGCATACCCGAGCGCCACGTACCACGACTGGAGCGCGTGGAGCTCGCGGTCGAGGTTCGCGCCGCAGCGCCCGAGCCGCGCGTCGCCGTCCACGGTGCCACCGAGCGATGCAAGCGACTGCGCCGCCCGGCGCACGCGCGACGCGCCGCCGACGAACGCTGCGGCGTCTTCCACGTTGAACGTGGTCGCGGAGCGTTCCGCGAGGTACTGGCGGAAGGCATCGTCGAGCCGGTGCAAGGCGGTGTCCGCTGCCCGCGCTGCACGGTCCGTGGCGTCGGCGTCCCCACCTTCGATCAGCTGCCGCGCCGTCGCGACCACGTAGTCCACGCCGCGCGCGTAAGCGGCGGCGACATCACCGCGCAGAATCGCACCGGCGCCGCGCGGCCAGAACAGGAGCCCGACCCCGAGGCTGATCGCGAAGCCGATGGCGACGTCCTCGATGCGAACCAACCCGACCCGCCAGCCGACGGGCTGGATGATGTTGAAGAGGATGAAGAGAACGACGGTGAAGCCCGCCTGTCCCGCTGCAAACGAGATCGCCCGCGGCGCATAGGCGGCGAGCAGGATCGCCACCGGGAGCACGGCCCACAACACCATCTCGTGCGTGCCGATACCGATCACGAGCAGCGCGCCGACCACGAGCCCGACCGCGGTTCCGGCGAGCGCACTGAGGATCGACCAGCCGGTGCCGAGGGCGTTCGAGCGGAGGACGGACAGCGTCCCAAGCACGACCCAGAACGCGTGCTGAAGACCGGTCCGCTGGGCGATGTAGACGGCGATCGCGAGGCCGACGGCGCCGCGCACGCTGTTCCGGAACCACACGGAGCGCACGCTGGCGTGTTCCACCGCGAGTTGCTCCGTCGCTTCGAGGGTGGCGCGCGCGGCCGCCGGCTGCACGAGGTCGTCATGGCCGAGCTCGGGGGCGTCCGAGCCGGTCGCGAGCAGGACGTACCCGGCGACCTGGCGCGCGGAGTACGTCACCGCCCGGATCCGGAACGGCGGCTCGATTGCGGCCGGGAGTGCATCCTTGCGGGTGTCGGCCGGCAGCTCCGACAGCCGCCGCACGAGTGCGTGTGCAACGGCAACTCGCGCAGCATCGAGGCGCGGGAAATCCGGCCGTTCGTCGCGACCTTCGAGCCTCGCCGCACTCGCACGCAAAAGTGCGGCCGCCGCCGCCATTGCCTCGGCGTCCTCTTCGCCCGCGAGGTCGAGCGCAGGCAACTCGGGGGACGGTGTCAGGAACGACAGGAGCCAATCCAGCTCGTCGGGCAGCGAGGAGAGTGCCGCGATCGGCGCGGTCGGGCCGGTCGGGCGGTGCTGCGTCCCGAGAAAGGTCCGGCCGAGCCCGTCGACTGCGTCACGTGCGCGGCGTTCCTGTTCAGCGGAGCGCTCGCCGTTTGCGTCCACGAAGTCCGCGACGGCGTTCAGCGCGCCGGCAGCGTCGCGTTGCAGGTCGCCGCTCCGCCGCGGCGGCCACAGGAGCATGACGGCGCAGATCGCAGCGCCGGTCGCCAGGCCCCAGCCCTCGAGGCGGTCGAGGATCGCAGAGTTCGGAACCGGGATCGTCACCGGCAAGACGAACGTGAGGATCGCGGCGGTCGACCCGGCGGCGAAATAGCCGTTGATCACCCCCGCGAACAGCGCAACGAATCCGATGACGCCCATCGCGCTGGCGGCCAACAGCGGGTCGCGAGAGCAGAGCGTCCCGAGCGTGATGAAGACGGCGCCGACGCACCCGAGCGCGACGTAGGCGATGAGGCGACTCCGCGGCGGCCCGCTGAAGTCGGCCAGCACGAGGAGTGCGAACGATCCGAACGCCGCGAGGAGTGACGTCTGCGGCTGTTGGATCACCTTGTCCGCGAACGCAAAGACCAGGGGCATGACGATCGCTGCGCGCGCGGCGCTCTTCAGCGCTGCGAGATTCGGCACGACCTGCCGATGATACGCCCGTGGTCCCGCCTACTTCTCGTCGAAGACGTAGCGTCTGAGGAAGGCGTTGCGAAACTTACCGTTGCCGTCGAAGCTCCGCGCGAGCCGGCGGAAGTCCGGCAGCTTCGGGTAGACGGCCTCGACCTCCTCTGCGGAGCCGACGAACAGCTTTCCCCAGTGCGGTCGCACGTCGAACGGTGTGAGCGCAGCTTCGATCTGCGGCAGCACGGCAAGGACCTCGGCGGGCCGCGGCTGCCATGTGAAGTGGAACGCGAGGCTGTCCCGTTCGTAGAACGGACTGAGCCACAGCGTGTCCGCGGCAATCGCGCGGATCTCCGAGATGTAGAGGAGGGGGGAGACGACGGCACCGAGGCGTCGTAGCTCTGCGATGGCGCCGGCCGCGTGCTCTCGCGGCACCACGTACTCCGATTGGAGCTCGTCGCCGCTGCTCGGCGTGAACCCGAGGCGGAAATGCGGCAGCCGGTCGTACGACGGGCCGGGGACGCCCAGCTGCTTGGTCGCGTTTTCGGAGCGTGCGCCCGGCACCGGGTTACGCGGTTGCATCGCAGCCGAGGCGCCGAAGTACGGCTGCGGTCCCAGCTGCTCCTTCGTCTTGACCCAGACTGTCCCGATCGACGGCTCGTCCCACGTTGTGAACAAGCTGACGCTGTAGCCTCCGGCGAGGATCGCGTCGAGGTCGGATTCGATCGCCGACCAGGGGAGCTGCTCGAAGACGTACTGCCGAAGGTCGAACGCCGGAACGACGTCGAGCGAGACGTGTGTCACGAGACCCAGCGCTCCCAGGTTCACGACCGCGCCGTCGAAGTCTGCGTCACCGCGACGGAAGCATCGGATCGAGCCGTCGGCGTCGACGAGCTCGAGCGCCGAGACGCCCGCGGCCAGCGATTGGTTGCGGACGCCGGAGCCGTGCGTCGCCGTGGCGATCGCACCGCCGACCGAGATGTGCGGCAGCGACGCGAAGTTCGGTAACGCGACGCCGTGCTCGTTCAGCGCTCCGGCGAGCCCGCCGTAGCGGATCCCGGCCTCGACCGTGACCGTGTCGCTCCCGATCTCGATGATGCGGTTGAGGTGCTCCGTCGAAAGCAGTGCGTGGTCGGAGTCGGCGATCAGGCTGAACGAGTGGCGCGTGCCGAGTGGCCGCAGCGATTCAGCGGCCGCAATCAGCTCCTGGGCTTCGGCCACCGATCGTGGCCGTAGGACACGCTCCGTCGAGTAGGTGATGTTCCCGGCCCAGTTGGTCACGGCGCGTTCCACAGCGCGCACGCTGCCAGAAGCAGAGGCCGGATGGTCTTCCTAGTGAACTCTTCGCTCGCTCGAACGGGACTCTTATCCGCAGTCGCGATCGTCGGTGGTGGTCACACCAAGTGACCGAACGACCTCAACGGAAGGAGCACCATCATGCGCACCACCACGATCCAGAGCACGTCCACGCCGGCAGCACCGCCGGGCGACCCACTCGCGAGGGTGAAGGAAATCGCGCTCGACGAGCTCCCCGGCGGCACGGTCGTCGGGATCGAGACCGATGCGGACGGCAACGCCTACGTGGCGCACATGCTGAACGCCGACGGCATGCCGATGACGGTCTACGTCGACGCGAGCTTCGACTTCGTCGGCCTCAGTTGAGCGAGGCGAACGGTGGGAGGCCCGCTGCCGCGGGCCTCCCCACTAAGGTGGGATTCATGAATCCCACCTTCATGCTCGGCGGCGAGCTCGAGGTTCGCCGTCTCGGCTTCGGCGCGATGCGCATCGTGAACGACCGGGAGGAAGGCGCCCGCGTCCTCCGCCGCGCGATCGAGCTCGGCGTGACGCTGATCGACACGGCGAACATCTACGGCGCCGGGGTCAGCGAGGAAGTGATCGCGGAAGCGCTGCATCCGTATCCCGAAGACCTCGTGATCACGACCAAGGGCGGTCTCGGCTGGGGGTTGCAGGACCGGATCCGCGACGGCCGTCCGGAGCACCTGCGCGAGGCCCTCGACGCGAGCTTGCGGCGGCTGCGCCTCGAGCGGATCGATCTGTACCAACTGCACCGGCATGACCCCGAAGTGCCGATCGAAGAGTCGATCGGTGCGCTCGAGCAACTGCGGCAAGAGGGAAAGATCCGTCTGATCGGCGTGTCGAACTTCTCGCTCCAGCAGCTGCGCGTCGCACAGTCGGTGACGAAGATCTCCACCGTTCAGAACCAGTACAACCGAGGGCTCCTCATCTCCGAAGACGTGCTCGATGCCTGCGAGGCGGAGGGCATCGGGTTCATGCCCTGGAGCCCGCTCGGCGAGGGGTTGCGCGAACCTGCGTACGAGCTGCGCTGGTTGCTCGACCGCTCGCCGGTCATGCTGCCGATCCCCGGCACGTCGAGCGTTGCGCATTTCGAAGAGAACATGCTCGCGGTCGCCGACTGATTTAGAGAGCGAGGTCGGACTCGGCGACGACCCGGAGCGCCTGAGCGGCGATCGTCAGCGCGGGGTTCATCGCCGCGGACGATGGAAAGAAGCCGGCGTCGATCACCCAGAGGTTTTCGAGATCATGGGCCCGGCACCACGGATCGAGCACGCTCGTCGCCGGGTCGGTGCCGGCGACCACGGTGCCGCACTGGTGGCTGTTCATGCTGATGTCGAAGTGCTGCGTGAGGATGGCGTCGTAGCCCGCGGCGCGCAGTAGGCGTTTCGTCCGCGCAAGTAGGCGGCGGTGGGTGCGGACGCCGCGTGCCACACGCGTGGTGGTGATCGGCCCGGCGGCGTCGACGGTCACGCGGTTGTCGCGGTCGGGGAGGTCCTCGGCCATGATCAGCCACTCGACGCTGCGTTGCGCGATCTGGTTCAGCACCGCGCCCGGCACCCCGCGCGGCGCCGCCGTCTTCATCATCACGCCTTGCACCTTCCCGATCAGCTGCAACGCACCGAGCGGGTAGCCGTCACCACCGTCGAGGTACCAGTCGTTGACCGACAGCGTCTTCTGAAAGGTCACGTCGTTCTTGCGGCTCACGTCGACGGCAACGATGTGCGCGTTGTTGTGCATCATGAAATTGCGGCCGACCTGCCCAGACGAGTTCGCAACGTCCGAGCCGAGCAGCAACGCTGCAGAGTTGACTGCACCCGCGGCGAGCACGAACTTCGCCCCGGTCACCTTCACCTCGCCGTCGCGGTCCTCCGCGATCAGGTGATCGACGCGCGAGCCGGCTGTGACGATTCGCCGGACCCGCACACCTGAGGCGAGCCGGGCGTTGCCCGTCGCGAGCGCCGGCTCGATGCCGCACGTCTCGGCGTCGCTCTTCGCACCGAGCCTGCACGGGAATCCGTCGCACGTGCCGCAGCGAATGCACAGGCCGCCCTCGCGGCGGTCGACGCCCATCGCATTCGCGCTCGGGCTGACCCCTTGCGCGCGCAGCCGCTCGGCCAGCTCTGCCACGTACGGCTCGTGCTCGAGGGCTGGATAGGGGAACGGGGTGCTGCGCCACGGCTCGGTCGGATCCTCACCCGTCGTGCCGTGGACGCCGTACATCCGCTCCGCCTCGCCGTAGTACGGCTCGAGGTCCGCGTAGCCGAACGGCCAGGCGGGCGAGATTCCATCCTCGTGCTCGAGCACGCCGAAGTCCTCTTCACGGAAGCGGGGCAGGCTCGCGCCGTACACCTTCGTGTTCCCACCGACGACGTAGTGCACGCCCGGCGCGAAGCTGCGTCCGTGGCGGTCCTGCCACCGCTCGTCGGGCTTGTACCGGCGGTCGGCGAACACCGCGCGAGGCGACCAGTTCTCCATTTCTCGCGGGAGGCGCTCGCCGCGCTCCAGCACGAGGACGTCGCTGCCGCGTCGGGCCAGCGCGTGGGCGGTCGTGCCGCCGCCCATGCCGGACCCGATGATCACGACGTCGGCGCTCAGCGATCGCGTCTCTGCTCAGCTCCCGAAGATCTCTTCGAGCTTGCTGCGCATCACGGCCGGATCGGGATCGACGCCCGTCCAGTGCTTGATGCCGATCACGCCCTGGTTGACGAGCATGCCGAGCCCGTCGAGCACGGCGCAGCCGCGCGCCTCCGCGTCCTGGATCAGTCGCGTGCGCGGTGGGTTCGGAATCACGTCGGCGACGACCAGGCCGGGTCGCAGAGAGGCGAGCTCGAGGTCGAGTTGGGCCTCGACGTCGGGGAAGAGTCCGATTGACGTCGCGTTCACCACGATATCGGTCTCCGCCGGGACGGCGTAGGTGCCATCCCAGACGACCAGCTCCGCACGTGCCGGCGTTCGCTCGTTCACGAGGGCGACTAGCGCGGCGCCGCGCACGGGGTCGCGGTTGACGATCGTAAGCGTCGCCACCCCGGCGCGCGCTGTCTCGACCGCGATCGCGCGCGCCGCGCCGCCCGCTCCGAACATGACAAGCGACTTCTCTTCTGGATCGACGACCGTCTCGAGCGACGAGAGGAACCCCTGCCCGTCGGTGTTCTCGCCGATCAGGCGTCCCTCGCGGCGGACGACGCAGTTGACGGCCCCGATCACGGCGGCCGAGTCGGCCAGCCCATCGAGATGGTCCAGCACCGCGACCTTGTGAGGTATCGAGCAGTTGAAGCCCACCCAACCCATCGCCCGCGCGCCGCGTACAGCGTCGCCGAGCGCCTCGGGCGAGACCTCGCAGTTCAGGTAGCGCGCGTCGAGGCCGTGACGGCGGTAGGCAGCCTCGACCATCGCGACCGTCGGGTTCTCGGCGGCCGGCATGGCGAAGGACCCGGTAAGGAGGCTCAGGAAGCTCACGGAACGGAGCGTAACCGCATGCTGCGACTACGATCGAAGCGTGCCAGGCGACGAGAGGTTCGCAGACGTACTCGCCGCGAATGAGGCGTATGCGCGGAAGTTCCCCCACCGGGGTCTCCAGGCGCGGGCCGCCCAGGGCCTGGCGGTCCTCACGTGCATCGACTCACGCATCGAGCCGCTCGCGATGCTCGGGCTCGCTCCGGGCGACGCGAAGATCTTGCGCAATGCGGGCGCGCGTGTCACGAACGACGTGCTGCGCACACTTGTGCTGGCTTCGCACCTGCTCGGCGTCGACCGCCTGATGGTGATCGCGCATACGGATTGCCGGATGACGGGAAGCGAAGAGGACATGCACGCGGCGGTGCACGACGCAGGTGGGCCCGATACGCGTGAGCTGGACTTCCTCGTGACAGACGACCAGGAGGCGACTGTGCGTGCGGACGTCGAGCTGCTGCGGTCGTCCCCATACCTGACGCATCTGCGCGTCGGAGGGTTCCGCTACGACGTCGCGACCGGTCGCGTGACCGAGGTCTGCTGAGGCGGCGTGACGCGATGGGCGAGGCCCGAGGGCCTCGCCCATGCAACCGGTTTAGCCTTCGAGAACCTTCTTGGCCTTCGCAAGCGACGGCAGCGCTGCCTTCGCCTTCGCGAGCGCGCGTGCACGCACGTCGACCGACGCCGGCTTCGCCGAAATCGTGATCTCCTCGCCCGTGGCGGGGTTGCGACCCTGCCGCGCCTTGGTGGCCGGCTTGAGGCGCACCGTCAGCTGGACGAGATTGCCGATCTTGACCTTCTGCGCATTCCCGATCTCGCTGAGGATGACTTCCTCGAGCGCGGTCAGGACGTTCTTTGCTTCGTTGCGGGTGATCCCCGCCTGCTCGGCGACGGCGTCGGCGAGCTGAGTCTGGGTGAGTGCCATCGTTTCTCCTAAATTGGGGTGCAGCGCGGCATTCAAGCGGTTCCGGCGGACAGCGGCTCAGGAACGGCGTTGCGAGCGGCGCAGCGCGTCAAGGCGGCGGCGGTCCTGCTTCGTGGGCCGCTCGCCCAGCTCCGCCCCGAGCGGGCGCGCCAGCCGGCGCTGAAGTGCCTGCTCCTCGCGGGCTTTGGTGGACTCGGGCGTCTCCGCATAGAGCGTCCGCGCGACGGTCGCCGGCCCGCGTTTGTCGCTGAGGGCCGTCACTGCGACCGACCAGGTCACCGTGCCGATCCGGAGGTCGACGTCGTCGCCGACGCGCACGTCCTTCGACGGCTTGACGCGAGCGCCGTTCACCTGCACGTGGCCGGCGAGCACCGCGTCCGTCGCGAGGCTGCGCGTCTTGAAGAACCGCGCCGCCCACAGCCACTTGTCAATTCGAACGAATTCCATCGGCTGATATCTGTACTTACCCGTGCCGCTCCGCCGCGTCCAGGTGCTCTTCACTCTCGTGGGCGTTGCGGAAGCCGCGATCCTGCCCTTTCTGCCGATCGTGCTGAAGGATCGCGGGCTTTCCGCCGCCGAGATCGGCGTCGTGCTCGCCGTGGCCGCGCTGGCAGGGTTCGTCTCGACGCCGCTCTGGGGCCACGTCGCCGACGGCCGGCTCGGGGCGGAGCACGCGCTTGTCCTCGCCTCGGTCGCCGCCGCCCTCGCAGCGCTGCCGCTCGTGCTCGCTCACAGCTTCTTCGCCCTGACGATCGTCGTCGTCCTCGTCACCGCCGCACGCTCGGCGATGGCGTCGCTCACTGACGCGATCGCCCTCGAGCACCTCGGCGACGACCGCGCGCAGTACGGGCGCGTGCGGCTCTGGCTCAGCCTCGGCTGGGCGATCTCCGCCTGTGTCTGGGGAATCGTGCTGCAGACGGGCAGCCTCGACTGGCTCCCCTGGATCTACGCGGCCTGCGTTCTCGTCGTCGCGTTCGCAGCGCACTCAGTCGGCGGCGGGCGCACCGTGCACGACCCGACACTCCCAGGCGCGCGCCGAGCGATGCTGTTCGCGCTCGCGCCCTTCCTGCTCTCGCTCCTCTTGCTCTTCGCAGCGTTCTCGGCGACGTTCTCGTTCGTCTCGATCCGGATCCGCGAGCTCGGCGGCGGACTGTTCGTGGTCGGCGCGGCGACGGCGCTGCAGGCGATCGCCGAGGCGCCCGTCATGCGCATCACGCCGCGGCTGAACCGCGTGCTCGGTCACCGCGCGCTCTACGTCGTCGGTTCGCTCTTCTTCATCGTGTCGTTCGCGGCGTGGGCGTTCCTCGACGACCCGCTCGCGATCGCACTCGTGAAGCTCGTCGCGGGAGTCGGGTTCGCACTCGTCTACGTCGGCTCGGTGCTGCTCGTCGACGACCTCGTTCCGCCCGCGCTCCGCGGAACGGGGCAGGGGCTCGCGAAGGCCGTGACGTTCGGGCTGTCGCCAATCCTCGGCTCACTGGCCGGCGGCGCGATCTACGACTACGCAGGCCCGCGCGCACTGTTCCTCGCGTGCGCGGCCGCCGCGCTGGTTGCCGCCACCTCGGTGTCCGTGATCGCGGCGCGCGGGCGCGCTGCGCGCGTCCCAGCACCCGAACCTGATTCGCGCAACCCGTGACGAGCCTCACTGTTGGGCACTGCGCGCGCGAACCAGGTTCTCGGGTTTCCGCCGCCCAACGAAACTCCTGAACCTGGTTCGGCCTGCACGCCACCGGCGATGCGATGCCTCGGGCACCGCCGAATCAGGTTCAATCCGCTTGCGAGCCTTTGCTGGTTAACCATCCGGCTCGGCATGTTTCTTCAGACCGTGCGCGGTGAGGCTTGGTGAGGACCCAAAAGGAAGGAGCACCATGTCTCAAGTCCTGCCGGAGCGGAGCTCCCGGGCGCCGGATCGGTTCCAACCCGCCGGAGAGATCGACCCGCTCGAGCGGGTGCGGTCGCTGCTCGACCAGACTCTCGGCGGCGAGATCGCCTCGTTGCTCACCGAGGTTCGCACCTTCACGCCGCCGGTCGACATCGAGGAGACCGACGACGCGTACGTGATCGAGGCGGATCTTCCCGGTGTGAAGCGCGAAGACATCGACATCGAGCTCGAGGGCAACGAGTTGCAGGTGAGCGGCGAAGTGAAACAGCGCGAAGGCAAGTTCCGCCGGCGCACACGCCGGGTCGGGCGCTTCGAGCTGCGCGTCGTGCTGCCCGACGGCGTCGACGGCGGCGCCGTCGACGCGAAGCTCGATCGCGGGGTTCTATCGGTACGCGTGCCGAAGGCCGAGAAGGCGCAGCGCCGCAAGATCGATGTGAAGAACTAGAGGCTTGATGGGCGGCCGGCGTGCCGCGAGGCGCGCCGCCCGCCCCTATGATCGGCCCCGTGGATCCCGAGGAGCTGACCGCGGTGGGGGCGCCCGTACGCGCCGAGCTGCCGCCGAACACGCGCATGGGGCCGGTCCACTTGACCGTCGCCGACCTCGACCGGTCGCTCGCCTACTACGAGCAGCAGATCGGTCTCCAAGTGCACGCGCGCGACGGCGGCCGTGCGCAGCTCGGCACGGGAGGCGAGGACCTGCTCGTGCTCACCGAGGAGCCGGGCGCCCGCCCGGCGGAGGGGTACTCGGGCCTCTTCCACTTCGCACTGCTCGTGCCCGAACGCATCGACCTCGCGCGCTGGCTCGCGCACGCAGCGCGGGACCGCGTACCGCTCACCGGGATGTCGGATCACTTCGTCAGCGAGGCGCTCTACCTGCGCGACCCGGACCATCATGGGATCGAGGTCTACGCGGACCGGCCCTGGGAACTGTGGGAGGGCCAGGTGGGAACGCGGCTGACGACGCTCCCGCTCGACACCGATGACCTGCTCGCGACGCTGGAGGACCCGCTGGCGGAGCCGTTCGACGGTCTCCCCGGCGGCACCGTGATGGGGCACGTCCACCTCTGCGTCGCCGGGGTCGAGCAGACGGTGGAGTACTACCGCGACGTCGTCGGCTTTGGCCTCATGGCCCAGTTGGGCGATCAGGCTGCGTTCCTCAGCGCAGGCGGCTACCACCATCATCTCGGCGGGAACACATGGCAGAGCGCGGGGCGTCCCTATGCACCGGCGGGCTACGCGCGGCTCACCCAGATGACGATCGTGCTGCCGGATGCAGCGGCGCTCGAGGCGGTCGCCGAGCGCGTCGGGGCCCGTGAGGCCGGCGACGGTGTTCGCGTCGCCGACCCCTCGGGGATCCCAGCGTTGTTCACTACGGCAGCGTGACGAACTGCCCGAGGAAGTCCCGGGCGACCTTCGTGTCCAGCCGGTAGGTCACGTTCGTCGCGCGGCAGTACATGTCGCCGGTGATCGTCGTCCCGCCGATGATGTTCGTCTCGGTCGAACCGGCGCCCAGGAAGTTCGGGCCGCCGGAGTCGCCGTAACAGGTGCCCCCGTCGCCGGTCGCCGGGTTCATCGACGCCTTCAGCCACACCTGTGTCGTCGTGGTCGCCGAGCCGACAGCGACGTAGCGGATGTCGGCGTAATGGAACTCGTGCCCGCCGGGGCCGCTGCTCACGAACTGCGCGCCGTAGCCGACCGCGGTGATCGGGTCGTTGACCTCCACCGAGTCGAGCTGGTCGAGCGTGGGCAGCCGAGCGGGGGTGATCCCCTTCGGCGCCTTGTCAAGGACGATCACAGCGATGTCATGCGGGTCGCCCTGTGCCTGGTTGTAGTCGGGGTCGACGTGCCACGTTCCCCAGTACGTCGTGCCCGTGGCCGCGTCGTAGGTCGAGTCGAATGTGACCGCGCCCCGTGCGAGGCCCTCGTAGCAATGCGCTGCGGTGAGGACCACCTTGGCCGCGATCAGCGTGCCGGTGCAGGACTCCCACGTCCCGTCCGAGTACGCGTGCGGGGCGAGCACCGCGGCAACTTCCGGATGGCCGTTGCCGTCTGGCCCGCCGTTCGTGATGCCGAGCGCGACCGCGGCGAAGGCGAGAGCCCCCGCGAGCAGCAGGCCCGTGACAAGCGACTTGCGCATGAATCCCCCTTTTGTCTCCTCGGAAGGAGCTACGACCCTAACGGGGCGACCCGCGAGTTGTCACGAGCTTCGCGTCTTTCGCCCAGGATGGGCGGTAGGCTTCCGCGCGATGGAAGTCGAGGACCGCGCCGAAGAGGCGCCCGAAGGAGCCCACCAGCGCGATCTGTCGGGCGTCTTCCGGTACTACGAGCTTGCGAAGCGTGCCGAATGGCAGGTCAACGACCTACCCTGGGGCGAGCTGGCGCCGATCCCGGAATACAAGGGCGCGCCGCAGAAGCTGGCTCGGCGCCGGGATCTCTGGCGCTCGGTGATCACGCAGCAGTTGCAAGCGGACGAGTTGGCAGTCGAGATGGCGACGCAGCTCTTTGCGATCGCACCCGACCACGAGGCGAAGCTCTACTACACGACGATGGTGCAGGACGAGTCGCGCCACACGGAGGCGTGGCTGAAGCTGATCGAGCAGACGGGCGGGATGGCCGAGCGTGACCCGTACCTCGATCAGCTCGCCCAGCATGTCCTGCAGGCGGACACGCTCGAGGAGAAGGTCTTCCTGATGCAGGTCTTCTACGAGCGGCTGATCATCCCGCGCTTCCGGATGATCGCGCGCTCGACGCGCGGGACGATTCTCGAGGATCTCTGCAACCGGCTCACGATCGACGATGGCATCCATCACGGCGCCGGCATGGCGTACGAGCGCGTGCTGCTCGAGCACGCCGGCAAGCGGATCAAGGCAAGCCTGGTCGACGCCGCGAACAGCCTGCTGCCGGTGTTCGCGAAGCACGCGCTGTGGCGGCCGAAGGCGCGCGAGTTCATCGGTGCGTTGATGCACGACGCGGACATCCGCATGCTCCGCGAGGATCTCGAGCAGGGCATCCGCCTCGCCGAGTCACTCGGGATCGATGCGAGCGGCATCGTGCTGCCGCCGCAGCTCAACTAGTCGAGGCCGTTAGCTTGGAGGATGAGGCGCGGCGTATGGCCGAGGTGGACGACTTCCTCGACGCGGACGCTCTGAGCGCCGAGCGACAGGATGTCACCGGGGGACGGCGGCTCGTCGAGCTGCATTCGCCCTGTCGCGATTACGGCGTCATCACGCCGCAACTCATATTTGTAGTCGCCCACCGCAGTGCACCCCCAGGCGCCGAGCATTGACCCCTGCCGCCAGTAGGCTCCCAGTATATGGCCCGCCTTCCTTTGACCGGTGGCTGCCTATGCGGCGGTGTCCGTTACGAGATCGACGAGCCGCTCGTCTCGGCGTCGTATTGCCACTGCACGCGCTGCCAGCGACGCACCGGTGGCGCCGCCTCCGCGCAGGCGCGCATCGCGCCCGGTTCGCTGCACATCGTCTCCGGCGAAGAGCTTGTCGCGGAGTGGGTGCCCGACGAAGGCTTCGCCAAGTGCTTCTGTTCCTCGTGTGGGGGCGCCCTGTGGAGCCGCCACCCGACGAACGGCGCGATGAGCGTCCGGCTCGGCACGTTCGGCGGCGATCCCGGCATCCGCCCGCAGTGGCGTCAATTCGTCGCGTACGCCTCCGCCTGGGAGCCGATTCCGGACGACGGATTGCCGCGTTACCCCGAAGGCAAGCCCGCCTAGGATCATGTGCTTCGACCTCGACTCGGCCCCTCCGATTCCCGTAATCGCGGGCGCATCGGTGTCGCACGACGATCTCGTCCTGACCGCGGCAGACGGCACCGACTTCGCGGCGTTCCTCGCGACGCCCGAGGAGCCGGCGGAGGTCGGTGTTGTCATCTACCCCGACGTGCGTGGGCTCTACCGGTTCTATGAGGAGCTCGCGCTGCGGTTCGCCGAGCGAGGCTACGCCGCGATCGCGTTCGACTACTTCGGTCGCACGGCGGGCGTTGCGAAACGCGACGACGACTTCGAGTACAGGCCGCACACCGATCAGACGACCGATGACGGCGTGCAGGCGGACGCGCGCGCGGCCGTCGAGCGCCTGCGCGGCCTGGGCGTGGAGTCGGTGTTCAGCGTCGGGTTCTGCTTCGGAGGGCGCGCCTCGTGGGTCGCCGCGGCGTCGGGTCTCGGGCTGGCCGGAGCGGTGGGCTTCTACGGCTCGCCGGCCCGCCAACGTGGCGGCCCGAGCGCCGTCGAGCGGGTCGCGCAGATCGACGCGCCGATCCTCGCGCTTCAGGCCGGCGCCGACGCCAACATCACCGCCGACGACAACGCCGCCTTCGAGCGGGCGCTCAGCGAGGCCGGCGTGGAGCACGAGATCGTCACCTACGACGGCGCGCCGCACAGCTTCTTCGATCGCAAGCAGGAGGCGTTCGCCGGCGCGTCGGACGATGCCTGGCGGCGAACGCTCGCGTTCATCGACAGCCATTCGTGATCCTCGCAATCGACCAGGGGACGACCGGCACCACGTGCCTCGTCGTCGACGAGGAGCTGAACGTGTTTCGGCGCGGCTACGCGGAGCTGCCGCAGCATTTTCCGCGTCCTGGATGGGTGGAGCACGATCCGGAGGAGATCTGGCAGAGCGTGCTCGCAGCCGCGAGCGCCGCAGGTCTCGACGACGTCGACACGGTCGCGATCGCGAACCAGCGGGAGACGACGCTTCTGTGGAACCGGGCAACCGGCGAACCGGTCGCGCCCGCCATCGTCTGGCAGGACCGTCGCACCGCCGAGCGCTGCCGCGAGCTGGATGCGGTGCTGATCCGCGCGCGGACGGGCCTCGTCCCCGACCCCTACTTCTCGGCGACGAAGCTCGAGTGGCTGCTTCGCGAGCACGGGCATGACAGTCTCGCGTTTGGCACGGTCGACAGCTGGCTCGTCTGGAAGCTGACGGGCGGCGAGGTGCACGCGACCGACGTCACGAATGCTTCGCGGACGATGCTCGTCTCGCTGCAGACGCTCGACTGGGACGACGAGCTGCTCGCGCTCTTCGGCGTCGACCGCTCGCTGCTCCCGCGCATCTCGCGGTCAGAGGATGTCTTCGGCGACGGAACGTTGCTCGGGCGACGCGTCGAGATTCGCGGCATCGCCGGCGATCAGCAAGCGGCGCTGTACGGCCAGGGCTGCCACACCGCGGGCGAAGGAAAGGCGACGTACGGGACCGGCACCTTCGTGCTCGTGCACACGGGCGACGACGCGTCGCCGCCGCCATACGGGCTGCTGAAGACCGCCGCCGCGGACGGCTACGCGCTCGAGGGTGCGGTGCTCGTCGGCGGCGCCGCGGTCCAGTGGCTGCGCGACGGGCTCGGCCTGCTCGCGGACGCGGCCGAAAGCGAGGCGCTCGCCCGGAGCGTCGCCTCGTCCGGCGGGGTGGTGTTCGTCCCTGCGCTGACCGGTCTCGGGTCGCCATGGTGGGACGCCGACGCCCGAGGTGTGATCTCCGGGATCACGCGTGGCACGACGCGCGCGCATCTCGCGCGGGCCGCGCTCGAGGCGATCGCCCAGCAGGTGGCGGACGTGGTCGACGCACTCCCGGAGCCGCCGGCCGTCTTGCACGTCGATGGCGGCGCGACCGGGAACGCCTTTCTGATGCAGCTGCAGGCCGACCTGCTCGGTGTGCCCGTCGAGGTGGCCGCCGAGCGCGAGACGACCGCGCTCGGCGCTGCGGCGCTGGCGGCGGGCCACGGCGCGCGCGTCGCCGTCGGGGCGACCTTTGAGCCGGTGATGGGGGCCGACCAGCGGCAGTCGCTGCGGGACGCCTGGCGGAGCGCGCTGAACCGTTCCCGAACTTAACGAGAAGTTCTTAGCTAGCGGGTGCATTCTTAAGCCAACAGACGAGCGAGGAGGCGAAACGTGGAGAAGCTCGAGCAGGCGCTGTTCGAGATCCGGCGGGTGATCGCGGGTCAGGAGGAGATGCTGGAGCGGGTGCTGGTGTGCCTCCTGGCAGGCGGCCACGTGCTGATCGAGGGCGTGCCGGGCCTGGCCAAGACGCTGACGATCAAGACGACCGCCGCCGTCCTCGGCGGGTCGTTTCAACGCGTGCAGTTCACGCCCGACCTCGTCCCGTCGGACTTGGTCGGCACGCGGGTCTACCGGCCCGACCGTGCGGAGTTCGACACCGAGCTCGGCCCGGTCTTCTGCAACTTCCTGCTTGCGGACGAGATCAACCGTGCGCCGGCCAAGGTGCAGTCGGCGCTGCTCGAGGTGATGCAGGAGCAGCAGGTGACGATCGGCCACAACACGTTCGAGGTGCCGCGGCCGTTTCTCGTGCTCGCGACGCAGAACCCAATCGAGTCGGAGGGGACATACCCACTGCCCGAGGCGCAGGTCGACCGCTTCATGCTCAAGGTGCTCGTCGATTATCCCGCGCACGACGAGGAGCTCACCGTCGTCTCGCGCTCGCTCGAAGCGGCGCCCGAGCTGGCGCAGGTCCTGTCGCTCGAAGATCTGCAGGAGCTGCAGCAGCGTGTCGCTGCGGCCTATGTCGACCCGGCGCTGATCAGCTGGGCCGTCGACGTCGCGACCGCGACGAGGCGTCCGAAGGAGCATGGGCTCGACGACGTCGCCGACTACGTCGCGTTCGGCGCCAGCCCGCGCGGCCCGATCAGTCTCATCTCGGCGGCGCGCGCGCTCGCGGTGATCCGGGGCCGCGACTATGTGGTGCCAGGCGATCTCGAGGCGCTCGTGCGCGATGCGTTCCGCCACCGGCTCGTGCTCTCGTACCGTGCGCTCGCGGAGGAGATCGCGCCGGACACGATCCTCGAGCAGGTGCTTGCGAAGGTGCCGATGCCGCAGATCGATCTCGGCCGCGCCCGCGTCGCCTAGGCATGTCGACGAGGTCGGATCCGCTCGCTCCCGTCCGCACGCCGGACCGGCCGGGGCCTGGGCCGCTCTCGTCGTCGTCGCTGCGCGCGCTCGAGCTGTCGGTCGGTCGCCGTGTCGACGGTCTGCTCTCCGGTGACTACAAGTCCGCGTTCGCGGGCGTCGGCAGCGAGCTCTGGCAGCTGCGGCCCTACGAGGCGGGCGACGACGTGCGCCGGATCGAGTGGAACGTCACGGCGCGGACCGGTAGCCCACATGTGCGCGTCGAGCTCGCAGAGCGCGTGCTCGTCGCCTGGCTCGTGCTCGACGCGTCCGCATCGATGGCCTTCGGTACAGCGGAGCGCCGTAAGGCCGATGTTGCAGAGGGAGTCGCCGTCGCCGTCGGCTATGCGGCCACCCGCCGTGGCAACCGTCTCGGCACGATCTCGTTCGGCATCGAGCCGACGGTCGAGCGCCCGCGGCAGGGGCGGCGTGCATTGCTCGACACGTTGCACCTGATGCGCGACCTTCCGCCGTCCGGCTCCGGCTCGCTGGGCGGCGCACTGGAGCTTGCAGACCGCGTCGCGCGCCAGCGTGCGCTCATCGTTGTCGTCTCGGACTTCCGCGGGCCGGTCGACTGGCGGCCGCCACTCCTGCGTCTCGCCGGCCGGCACGCCGTGCTGGCCGTCGAGGTGCGCGATCCGCGCGAGCAGGAGCTCGCCGATGTCGGCCAGCTCCGCCTCGTCGACCCGGAAACGGGGCGCCAGCTCCGCGTGGACACGGGCGATCGTCGCCTGCGCGAGCGCTTCTCCACCGCGGCGGCGGACGAGCGGCGCGCGCTCGTCGCGAGCCTCGCGTCGGCCGGCGTTCGGCACGTCGCCGTGTCGACCGACGGCGACTGGCTGCGGCCGCTCGCCGCGTTCCTGCGGCAGGGAAGGTACGGCCGGTGAGCTTCGCCGCTCCGCTGCTGCTCGTCTTCCTGCTGGCCGTGCCGGCGGCGGTGGCCGGTTACCTCTGGCTCGAGCGCCGGCGTGAAGCGCGTGCTTCCGGGTGGGCTGCTCCCGCATTGCTGCCGAATCTCGTCGCGCGACCGCCGGGCTGGCGGAGGCACCTGCCGACTGCACTCCTGCTCGCGGGCGTTGCGCTCCTGCTCGTCGGGTTCGCGCGCCCGCGCGCGTCGATCAGCGTCAAGCGCCAGGAAGCGACCGTCGTGCTCGTGCTCGACGTCTCCGGCTCGATGGCAGCCACAGACGCGCAGCCCTCGCGACTCGGCGCTGCCCGCGCCGCGGCCCTGAGATTCGTCGACATGCTGCCGAAGGGGTACCGCATGTCGGTCGTGACGTTCTCCGACCACGCGGCCGTGTCGACGCCGGCGACGCATGATCTCACACTGGTACGTGGTGCGATCGCGAGCGCGAGGTCAGGCCCGCAGGGAACGGCGCTCGCCGAAGCAGTCTCGCGTGCTGTCGATGTCGGCCGTGCGGTGAAGGGACAGGCGCAGAACCAGAAGCGACCGCCGGCGATCGTCGTCCTCTTCTCCGACGGCGGACAGACCGCCGGACGCATGACTCCGGCCCAGGCGGCGGCGAAAGCGAAGAAGGCAGGCATTCCCGTCTCCACCGTGGCCGTCGGGACGCCGGACGGCGTCGTCGTCCAGCTGCTCCGGGGCGGACTCACCGAGCGGATCCCGGTGCCTGTGCAACCGGCTTCGCTGCAGTCGATCGCAGCTGGGAGCGCGGGCCGGTTCTATCCGAGCATCTCGACGGTCGATGTCAAGACGATCTATCGCGATCTCGGCTCACGCGTCGGCCGACAGAACAAGCTGCTCGAGGTGACCGCGGTCGCGGCCGGTGGCGGGCTTGCGTTGATGCTGGCAGGGGCCGTTCTCTCGGGCGTGTGGTTCCGGAGGTTCCCGTGAGGGTCGCGCTGTCAGCCGTGGTCGTTGCCCTTGCCGGAGCGGCGGCGCTCGCGCCGGCCGGCGGCGCGTCGAACGAGTGCCGCGGGATCCAGTCCTGCATCCGCGTCGCCGGTCCCTGGGTCGTCGTGCCGGCGCGGGGAACGGCGGTGTACCTCCTCACGTGTCCAGGCGGCCGCAGCGTGGTCGCGGGCCTGGACGCGCGCGTCACCTCGCGTGCCGTGCGAATCGGCTTCGACGGGCGCCTGAGCGCGCCGGTGCAGCCCGGCGCGACGACGACGCGCTATGCGCTGTTCCGTGCAGTCTCGGTGTCGGGTCGTTTGCAGGCGTTCCAGCCGCTGCTCGGCTGCGTGCCGCTGCAGGGCGGGGGAGGGCGCTCGACGGTGTCGGCGTTCGTCTCGCCGCCGGGGCCGCCGCTGGAGTATCGGTCGCGCATCGCCGTGGTCGAGCCGGGCTCGGCCGGCTTTGCCAAGGCCTCGTGCCTCGGGAGCGAGCGGCTCGTCGGTTCGTGGCACGCGCTCGCCTTCCGGACGAAGAATCCTCCGTTGCTCGCCAATGCGAGCCGCGTGCACATCGACACGGCGGTCGAAGGCAAGAAGGTCTCCGTGACGGCGTTGGCGAGCGACGGGCTGTCGATCGACGCGCACGCGATCGTCCAGGCCGGCGCGGAGTGCGCGCCGTGAGCTTCGCGTCGCCATGGCTGTTGCTCGCGCTTGTGATCGTGCCCGCGTCGCTCGCACTCGCGCTGTGGCTCGACCGGCGGCGCGCGCACTACGCCGTGGCGTTCACGAACCTCGAGCTCCTTGCGTCCGTCGCCGGCAGGCGCCGCTCGTGGAAGCGGTGGGTGCCGCTCGCGTTGTTCCTGCTGGCGCTCGCAGCGGCGTCGACCGCACTCGCACGCCCGAAGGCGTCGGTGACGGTCCCGGCGAGTCGCGCGACGGTGGTGCTGCTCGTGGACGTGTCGGGGTCGATGCGCGCCGGGGACGTCAAGCCGACGCGGCTCGGCGCGGCGCAGAGCGCAATGGCCGCGTTCGCGGATCGCATCCCGAAGACTGTCAAGGTCGGCCTCGTCTCCTTCAGCACCGGGCCGAACCTGCTCGTGTTCCCGACCACCGACCGCTCGATCGTCCACGAGGGCATCGATCTCCTCTCGCCCGAGGCGGGAACCGCGATCGGCGACGGTCTGGCAGTCGCCGTGCATACGGTGAAGCTCTCGGTCGCCGATGCGCCGCGGGGCAAGGACGGGAAGCTTCCGGGTGCGATCGTGCTGCTGTCGGACGGCGCCCAGACGCGCGGCACGTTGTCGCCGTCGCAAGGCGCAGCCCTTGCGCGGAACGCCGGCATCCGCGTGTTCACGGTCGCGCTCGGCACCAACAACGGCACGCTCGATCCGAGGTTCGGCTTCGGCTTCGGGAATCAAGGCGGCCTCGGCGGGGGACTGCCGCGCCGCTTCCCCGTGCGGCCGGATCCGGCGACGCTCGAGGCGATCGCCCGCGAGACCGATGGGAAGAGCTACCGCGCCGATTCGGCGTCGAAGGTGCAGGAGATCTACAAGCAGCTGGGCGCGAGCATCGCCCACAAGGCGGCGAAGCGGGAGGTGTCCTCGTGGTTCGCAGGCGGCGCCGCGTTGCTGCTGCTCCTGGCGCTCGGGACTGCGCGGATCACCGGCGAGCGCCTCCCGTAGTCTCAGCCCGAACCTGGTTCGGTCGTCACGGAACGCAGATCACATCGGACGTGACTTTCGTGACCGCAACGCTTCCTTTCGGTATCTCGATCACCTGCGCGGGGCCAAATGACAAGGTCGACGACTTAAACAACCTAGTGGATGAAATCGCTCGTTCGACACTCGTTGGAGATTGATTACGACGGACCTCCGCAGGGGGACGATGCGTAGTTCTCACGAAAGCTAAGGGAAGCAGTCGACGCCCATGCTCCGAATTTCAAACCAGCGGAGAAAGAGGGAGATGGCTGTCCTGACCGTGGTTCTAGCCACCGCTGTGATCGGTGCGTTCGGCGCGAGGGGCGAGGCTAGGAAGATCGTCTCTGCAAACGGGGTGCAGGTCACTGTGCCTGCGGGTTGGCAAGCCGTAACACCCGCCACGACAGCTGGCGTGAGCGACCCGAAGACGCTTCTCGTGGCAGGAACTCGCGATGTCCGTTCCCGCCGAAGCAGTTGCCAGATCGCCGCGTACGCTATCCCGCCAGGCGGCGCGGTAGTCGTGATCATCGGCTGGAAGTCTCTTACGGCCGCCGGAGGGACGCATCCGCCCGCGGGTCGGAGGCCGCTTCTCGCTTTGACGACGGTGCGGAAGGGCGAAACCGAGTGCTTTACGGGACTAAGTGCGAGTGCCCAACTCTGGCTCGCACACCGAGCGTTTCAGGTGAACGTGTTGGTCGCCAACGGAGCAACGAAGAGGCGCATCCAGGAGGCCCTAGCAGTCGCGCGTTCGTTCGACCTGGCACCCTGATCCGCTTCTCGGAGAAACAGTGCGGTTTCGTCCGCCGTAGCCTTGCTTGTGATCCGACGCCGTCTGCGCGTTGACGTTGCGGTCCAGGGACTCAACGGTGCCCGAACGTGCCGGGCTCTTTACAGGTCGAGGTTCAGCTCGCGCAGCGCCCAGAAGACGCCTTCGCTGAACGTCGGGTACGGCTGGATGACGTCCAGCAGCACCTCGATCGGCGTCTCCGCGCGGATCGCGAGCGTCAGCTGTTGCAGCCACTCGCCCGACTCGGGGCCGGCGGCGACCGCCCCCGTCAGCACCCGGCGCTCCGGGTCTGCGACCACCTTCACGAAGCCCTTGCGCTTCGGGCGCTCGTACGTCGAGAGGCGCGGCACCGACTGAAGGTCCCACGTCGAGCTGATACCGCCCTCGGTGTCCCCGACCGTCGCGATCTGCGGGTCGGTGAAGATCGTCGCCGGGATCGCGCGATAGTCGGCGCGCGCGTCGCGGCCGGCGATGTCGTAGGCGGCGACCCGTGCCTGGTACTTCCCGACGTGCGTGAACTGCGCGATGCCAGTGACGTCGCCGATCGCCCACACATCCGGCGCCGCACGCAGATGCTCGTCCACTTCGATCCCACGCTTAGAGGTCGTCAGCTCGAAGGCGTCGAGCGCGTCCACGTTCGGGGTGCGGCCGGTTGCAACGAGGAGCCGGTCGAACGGCAGCTCGTCGCCACCGGTCAGAAACAGACTGTTGCTCGTGACACGTTCGGCACGCGCGTTCAGGCGAACGTCGACGCCGTCTTCACGCAGCGCCTCCTCGACGAGTGACGCCGCGTCGGCATCGACCCGCGCGAGCAGCCGGGTGCCGCCCTCGACGAGCGTGACCCGGGAGCCGACGCGCTGGAAGAACTGGGCGAGCTCGCAGCCGACCGGGCCGCCGCCGAGCACGAGGAGCCGCGCGGGCACCTCGAGTGTCTCGGTCGCCTCGACGTTCGTCCAGTAATCGACCGTCTCGATCCCCTCGATCGGCGGGATCGCCGGCGAGGAGCCCGTTGCGATCACCAGCCGGTCGTACTGCAGCGCCTCGTCGTCGACCGAGAGCACGCCCGGCTCCACCGCGACGGCGTCGCCGCGAATGAGCTTCGCGTTCTTCGAGTCGAGCCACTCGACCTGCGAGGAGTCGTCGCGCTCGGCGACCTGGTCGCGCCACGCGAAGACGCGCTGCGGATCGAGCGTCGCACCCGTCACGGCGCCGTACGAGCGCCCGGCGTCCGCGACGAGCTCCGGCGCGCGCAGCATCGTCTTCGTCGGCATGCACGCCCAGTAGGAGCACTCACCGCCGACGAGCCTGCGCTCGACGACGGTGAGCTCCGCCTCGGTATCGAGCCGGCGGAGGGCGCCGACGAAGTGCTCGCCGGACGACCCTCCACCGAGAACGACGATGTGCATCTACTTGAGGCCGTTCGCCTTGAGGAAGGACCCGGCGACCTTCGCGGCCGACTGCTTGTCGACGATCACCGCCTTGTTCATCGCGACGATCGCGTTCTGCGTCAGCTTGGCCGACACAGCGTTCACCGTCGCCGTGAACTTCGAGCCGAGCGACGTCACGACCGTCGTCTTGACGATCGGAGCGACGTTCTGGAAGCCCGTCACGTGCTTCGGGTCTGCCAGCACCGTGTACTTCGAGCCCTTGCCCAGCGGCGGGTCGGTCGAGAACACGTCAGCCGCCAGCACCGAGCCGGCGTCGAGCGCTGCGTACGCCGAGATGCCGGCGAGCGGGGTGAACGTCGCGTTGGTGATCCCGTACTGCTTCGTGTAGCCGAGGAAGCAGGTGGTCCGCGTCTTGCACTCGGGGAAGCCGCCGAACTTGAAGCTGCCGACCTTCTTCAGGTCGGCGATCGACTTCAGCCCGTACTTCTTCGCCGTCGCATTCGTGACTGCGACGACGTCGGTGTCGTAGAACGGCGTGCGGTTGAGGACGGTGTAGCCCTTTCCCGCCTCGAGCGTCTTCGCGAGCTGCCATGTGGCGAGCGCAGTCTTCGGCGAAGACTTCTTGTGGAAGACGACTTGCACGATCACGCCCGTGTACTCGGGGTAGAAGTTGATCTTGCCGCTCGTCAGCGAGGTCTGGATCAGCTCGGTCGAGCCGATGTTCTCCTTGTAGGAGACCGTGAAGCCCTTCGCTTCGAGCGCCTGCTTGTAGAGCTGGCCCAGGATGAACTCCTCGGGGAAGTTCTTCGTCCCGATCACGACGGTGGTACCCGCCGAATGGGCCGGCCGTGCAAAGACGGCCGCAAACAAGCCAATGACAATCGCGACCCCGAGGGAAATCGCGAACGCCGCCTTGGCGGCCCTGCTTCTGTGCTTGCGAATCACTACTGCTCCCTTCGTTGTGGTTCGCCGATGACACTAGTACGGCGTACGCCTCTTGGTGTCACGGCGATCTGAGCGCCGGTTAGAGCTGCGAACACGAGCGCGGACAGCAACATCACGCAGATCGATGCGCCCAGCACGCCCGAGAGCCGGTAACTGGCCTGGTTGACGATGATGTCGCCGAGCCCGCCGCCGCCCGCGATCGCGGCAATCGGTGCGGTGGCGACGATCGTCACGGCGGCAACCCGGATCCCAGTGAAGATCAGGGGAATCGCGAGTGGCAGCTCCACGCTTCGGAGCACCTGCCACCCGGTCATGCCCATGCCCCGGGCCGCCTCGACGGCGTCGCGGTCGACCCGCTCGACGCCGTCGTAGCTGTTGGTGAGGAGCGGTCCGCTGCCGAGCACGGCAAGCGCGACCATGTTGTTCACGAAACCAATGCCGAGCACGGTGAGGAACGCCGCGATCAGCACGAGGCTCGGCAGGCCTCGCCCGATGATCGACGCGGCGATCGCGATCGTCGAGCCGCGGTGGAAATGACCGAGCACGACGCCGAGCGGCAGCGCGATCGCGAGCCCGATCCCGAGCGCGGCGCCTGAGAGTGCCAGCTGCTCGAGCGCCTTCGTCGCCAGGAAGCCGGTGTGGTCGCCGATGAAGCGCGCCGCGTCGACGAACGTGTGCAGGTTCGCTGTGTCGGCGATCGTCACGCGACGCCTTTCGACGCCCACGGTACGAGGACGCGCCGTAACCCGACAAGGAGGCCGTCGCAACCGATCGCGAGTGCGACGGCAAGCGCGCCTGCCGAGTAGATCTCGGTCTTGAACGGCGTCGGTTCCTTCAGTGCGAGGAAGATCGGATAGCCGAGCCCCTTCGGCAGGAGAAATGCGGCGATCGTCGCGATCGCGACCGTCGAGACAACGGCGATGCGCAGCCCGCCCACGATCGCGGGGACCGCGAGCGGCAGCTCGACGCGGGTCAGCGTTTGCAAGCGCGTCAATCCCATTCCGCGCGCCGCTTCCAGGACCTCGTCGGGCGCGCTGTGCAGCCCTTGCACGATGTTCGGGAAGAGGATGACGAGCGTGTAGGCGACGAGTGCGATCTCGACTGTCGTCACGGTCAGCCCGGTGAACGGCACGAGGAACTGGAAGAGCGCGAGGCTCGGGATCGTGTAGAGGAGCGCGGAGAAGATCCCGAACGGCTGCTCGAGCCGGCGGAAACGATGTGCGAGCAGCGCGAGCGGAAACGCGATTGCGAAGCCGATCACGACTGCGATCGCCGTCAGCTCGATGTGCTGCCAGAGGGCGGGCCCGAGGGTGTCGTCCCAGTGTTGCTGCACCCAGCCCCAGCAGAACGTGTGATCGCCCGTAACGCACGAGCTGCCCGTGCCGAAGCTCGGGATGACCGGGCCGGCGGCGAGGACGCTCACAGCAGCGCTCCCGCATCGCTGAAGCGGAACGCGCCGACGACCTCGCCGGTGTGGTCCTCGACGAGCAGGCGGTCGGCCTTCGTGTCGAGCAGGAGCGAGACGGCGTTTCGGACCGTGGTGTCGATCGAAACGCGCGCATAGCCCTCCGTCCCGTCAGCCGGACCGAGCTTCACGTCGGCGAGCCGCTTCAGCGCGAGTCGGCGCAGCGCGCGGTCCTCGCCGATGAACTTCGCGACGAAGTCGTCGGCCGGGTGCGCGAGGATCGCGTCCGGCGTGTCGTACTGCGCGAGCGTGCCGCCCTCGCGCAGGATCGCGATGCGGTCACCCAGCTGGATCGCCTCGTCGATGTCGTGCGTGACGAAGATCACCGTCTTGCCGACCTCGCGGTGCAGGCGGCGCATCTCGGTCTGCAGGCGAAAGCGGGTGATCGGATCCAGCGCACCGAACGGCTCGTCCATCAGCAGGAGCGGGGGGTCCGCCGCGAGCGCACGCGCGAGCCCCACACGTTGGCGCTGCCCGCCGGAGAGCTCCGCCGGGTAGCGCTTCATGTCCGCGGCCTCGAGGCCCACGAGCTCGAGCAGCTCGGTGCAGCGGGCGCGGGTCTTCGCCTTCGGCCACCCGAGCAGCCGGGGCACCGTGCCCACGTTGTCGGCGACGGTCATGTGCGGGAACAGGCCGACCTGCTGGATCACGTACCCGATCTCGCGCCGGAGCTCGACGACGGGAAGGTCGCGCACGCTGCGCCCGTCGATCCGGATGTCGCCGGAGTCGAACGCGATCAGGCGGTTGACCATCTTGAGCGCCGTCGTCTTCCCACCTCCGGACGGGCCGACGAGTATGCAGAAGGCTCCGGCGGGGATCTCCAGCGACAGGTCGTCGACCGCCGCCGCATCCCGTCCGGCGTACCGCTTGGTCACGTGGTCGAACGTGATCTCCGCCGCGCGGTTCACTGCTTGTTCCTGATCCCTGCGAGACCGATGATCCCTCCCGCCCCGGCGAGCGCCGCGGTGATCCACATCGCCATCCGGTAGCCGGGCAGGTCGAGCTTGTTGTCGGCGCCCGCGATCGCTGCGCCGACGACCGCGATCCCGAGCAAGCCGGCCACGCGCGCAACGGCGTTGTTCACGCCGCTGGCGATCCCGGCGTCGCGTTCTCCTGCGTCGGCCAGCACCGTCGAGGTCAGCGGGGCCACGATCATCGAGAGGCCCACGGAGAAGAGCAGGAGCGGTGGCAGCAGCTCGGTCCAGTAGTCGAAGCCCGGCTTCAGTCGCACGAGCGGCACCACGGCGAGCGCCGTGATGAGCGGCCCGGCGCCCATGAAGAAGCGCGGCCCATAGCGCATCGACAAGCGTCCGACGCGCGGCGAGAGCAGGAACATCACGATCGTGATCGGGACCAATACGAGCCCGCTCTTCAGGGGCGAGTAGCCGTCCAGCTGCTGCAGGAAGAGGACGAGGAAAAACGTGATCGTCGACAAGGCGGCGTAGACGGTCAACGTCTCGATGTTCGCGAACGTGAAGTTGCGCTTCGAGAACAGCCGCAGCGGCAGCATCGGAGCCGTGTGGTGGCGCTCCCACCACACGAAGATGGCGAGCAGCGCGAGGCCGCCGAAGAAGGTGCCGAGGATCAGCGGGTCGCCCCAGCCACGGCGCGGCTCCTCAATGAGCGCAAACACGGGCCCCCCGAGTCCGAGAACGCACAGCACCCCCCCGACAACGTCGACGCGCGCGCGTTCGTTCCCGCTCTCGCGACGGGGCACGGCGTAGGCCACGAGCGCGGCGGTCGCGATCGCGACCGGGACGTTGATCAGGAACACCCAGCGCCACGAGCCTTGCGTGATCAGCCAGCCACCGAGCAGCGGGCCGATCACGAACGCCACGCCGGTCCAGGCGGTCCACGAGCCGATCGCGGCGCCGCGTTCCTCGCCGCTGAACGTCGTTGCGATCACCGCCAGGCCGGCCGGTGTCAGGATCGCGCCTGCGACCCCTTGGACGCCGCGCGCGAGGATCAGCGTCGTGCCGTCCGGCGCGACGGCGCACAGCACCGAGGTGACGCCGAACACGACGATGCCGAGGAGGAACAGCCGCCGCGCACCGAAGAGGTCGCCGAGCGAGCCTCCGACGAGCAGCAGCGAGCCGAGCGTCAGCAGGTAGGCGTCCACGACCCACTGCTGGAGCGCCAGCCCGCCCCCGAGATCGCGCTGGATCGCGGGCAGCGCGACGTTGACGACGCTGCCGTCGACGAAGACGATGCTCGAGCCCAGGATGCAGGCGATCAGGACGAGCCGGTTGCGTTGCGACTGCGCCAGGTGTTCGATACTCGCAGACCGAAGGAGGTTGGCGGATGGCGGAGTACCAGATCGTGCACCTCGAGGACGTCGACGACTGGCTCGGCGACTATCCGGGGGAGATGCGCGGGGTCACGTATGCAATCGGCGCGGAGCAGGTGGCTCTCACCCACCGGCGGATGCCGCAGCACACGGGCAGCAAGGGCTCGTACGGGCACCGCCACAAGACCCAGGAGGAGATCTACTTCGTGCTCAGCGGCAGGCTGCAGTTCAAGCTGGACGACGAGATCGTGGAGGTCGCCGCGCGCCAGGCAGTCCGCGTGCCGCCGCAGACGTGGCGCGGCGTCTGGAACGACGAGCCCGAGGACGCGGAGCTGATCATCGTCTCGACGCGCAACTCGGACGATCCGAGCGCGGACACGGAGAGGAGCGGCGAGGACTTCTGGCCCGCCTAGGGCGGCTAGGCCGACGAGGTAACGCGGATCGTCAGGACGCCGCGGCGGCCGTCCTTCGTGAATGCTCGTACCTCGAGCGTGTGCACACCAGGCGCCGCTGTCGAGGAATCCCAGGTCGTCGCCCACGGTTCGGTCGTCGCGGTCGCGATCACGGTGCCGTCGACGAGGAACTGAACGCGGGCGACCGGGCCGATCGTGTGGGCGCGCCAGTCGACCAGGCCGCCGACGGTCTGGCCGTCGGCCAGGTTTTGGGCGGTGACCTGCGGCGCGGGGACGGGGTTCGGCGCGGGATTCTTCCTCTTCGGGCGTGGGCGGTTTTCGACCACGAGCGGCAACCGCCGTCTCGCCACACGCCCGTCCGCGGCCACTGCGGCGAGCGTGACCCAGTGCCGCCCATCGTGGACCTTTCGTGAGTTCCAGCGCACCGCGTATGGAGCGGTACGATCGCGGCTGACTGCGCGCCCGTCGACGTACAGCTCGATCCCGCTCGTCCTCGCGCCGCGCACGTTCGCGCGGATGCGCACCGTGCCCTTGACCTTCTGCCACGCGCGCAGCGCGGACGTCGTGAGCGCGAAGTCGCGGTTGAGGACGCGCACGACCAGGCGCTCGGTTGCAGCTCGGCCGTTTCCGCTCGCGCGCGCCGTGAGGACGTGGACGCCGTTGCCGATGCTCGTCGTGTTCCAGCCGCGACCGCCGGCGAAGGCGAACGGCTTGCGCTGGTCGGTCCAGACGACGCGGCCGTCGATTGCGAAGTCGACACGACGCGCCTTTCCGCCCTTCGTGCGCACGGCCCAAGGAACGATCCCGGTCAGCGTCTGCCCACGTTCGATCGACGTCGTGTCGACGTGGATCGCGTAGCGCTCCGGGAAGGCGTAGCGGCGGACGAGGTTCATGTAGAAGCCCCACCGCCAGTGCGGGCCTGGGTCGGTGTGGTGATCGCGGCCGCCATACGAGCCTGGATGGTTCGGGTCGGGCACCTGCGAGTGGCCGATGATGTGCCTGCGGTCGACCGGGATGTCGTAGCGGCGCACGAGCCAGGCGACGAGGCGGGCGGACGAGCGGTACTCCTCGACGGTGAACCCGGCCGGGTCATACGTCTCGCCGACGTGCTCGATCCCGATCGAATGGCAGTTGACCTTCCAGTTGCCGGCATGCCAGGCGATGTCCGAGAGATGGACGAGCTGGACGATCGAGCCGTCGCGCGCGATCACATAGTGGGCGGATGCGTGCGAGTGACCGGCGGAGAGCCACCAGACGTTGCCGAGCAGGCTGCCGCCGTCAGTCGCGTGAATGACGATCGTGTCGATCGTGTGCGACTGCGGGCTGCGGCTTGCCTTCGTGTAGCTGCCCTGACCGCGGACCCAGGTCAGGTTTGGGCGGCTGATCGCGTCGTGCGCGGACGCGGCTTCTGCGCCTACGAGGGCGCACGCAAGCAACAGCAAGACAGGCCCTCTCCGCATGGCTCGAACGTTGTAGCCCAGATTTGGGGCGCGACCGCCTTCGGGAAACGCGCGAACCTGGTCGACGAGCGAATCAGGTTCGGACACAGAACCGAACCTGATTCGCGCAGCCACCGACGGAGGTCACCGCCGGACGCGACGCGCGCGAACCAGGTTCGTGAGTTGCCGGCCGCCCAATGCAAACTCTTGAACCTGGCTCGGCCTGCACGCCACCGGCGAGGGAACGCTGCGGGCACGGCCGAATCAGGTTCAGCCCCCGAGAAACCACACCTGGTTCGGTCGTTGGAATCAGGTTCATGAGTTTCGCATTAGCCGTAGCTGCCGGTGCGCAAGCCGGCGTCGCCGGTGCGGGTGCCGAGCGCATGGAACGGCTCGCGCTCGCGCTTGCCCTCGACGCAGTCGGCGACGTACTCCGCGAAGGCGGGCCCATGCTTGAAGCCGTGCCCGGAGCCACCGCCGATCAACCACCACGAGTCACGCTCGGGATGCCGATCGACGATGAAGTGCGTGTCGGTCGAGAGGTCGTACTGGCACACGCGCGTTCCGACCACAGGCGCAGCGGCGAGAGCGGGGAAGCGGCGTGCGAGATACTCGCGCGCTGCCTGCTCCCACGAGGGGAGCGCAATGCGCTCGAGCGTGTCGGGATCGACCTCGTCGCCGGGGAGGTCAGGGGCGACCTTGACACCGAGCCCAGCGATCTCGCCGTGACCGTAGTACGCGGCTTCGTAGTCGCAGAAGCCGGGCGTGCCGCGCCACGATCCGTCGGCACCGAAGAAGAAGACGTCACGGCGCGTCACCTTCAGCTCGACATGCGCGGGGAAGAGCGACGCAAGCCACGGACCGCACGCCCAGATGACGACGTCGCCGCGCGGCTCGTCGGCCGGTAGCACGCGCGCACTTTCGAAGAGCACACCGGCCCGCTCCCCATCCTCGACCAGGAGCTGGGTGGCGCGGCGCGCGTGCAGCACGCCGGCCTCCGGTTCGTAGAGCACTCCGGCAAGGTCGTGGACGTCGAGCGACGGATAGAGCCCACGTGCGACCTCGGGCGCGAGCCACTCGTAGGGGATCCCGAGGCGCTCGAGCGAGGCGCGGCTGCGATCCTCGAACCCGTCCGAGCTGCGGGCGAACCATGCGAGCCCGATCGGCTCCCAGATGCGCGCCCCGGTTGCCTCCTGAAGCGCGATCCACTTCGACCGTGCGCTCCGCGCCAGCTCGGCGTACCAGTCGGCCTCGCCGTGTGCGAAGCGCAAGAGCCGCGTGTCGCCGCCCGACGCCGACCGGACCGTGCCGGGGGCGTACTGCTCAACCAGCGTGACCTCCCACCCGCGCAGCGCGAGCTCTCGCGCTGTTGCGGCGCCGAAGACGCCGGCGCCGACCACGACTGCGCTGCTCAAGGCCGCAGCGCCTCAACGTTCCGCGCGTGGCCCTCCGAGTAGTCCCAACCCTCGACCGCGGTGGCGGTGCCGTCCAGCAGGCCCTCGAGGTACCGGCGCAGCGGTGGGATGTCCCCGACCGAGCCGACGGGCCCATGGCCGGGGACGATCACGCGCGGTCGGCGTGCTTCGAACGCGTCGAGGATCTCGAGCCAATGCTCGATGTCGCCGTGGCCGACCCACGGGTGCCGCTCGACGACCACGAGGTCGCCCGTGAAGACGGTGTCCTCGAACCAGAGGAAGGCATCGCTCTCGGTGTGGCCGCCGCCGAGCGTTTCCACGACGGCGCCCTCGCGTTCGATGCGCTCGTCGAAGACGTCGGTCGGGAAGACGGCCAGCTCTCCGCCGACGCGCTCCTCCATCAGCTCGCGCGTCCGCTCGGTCGCCACGATCGGAACGTCGTCGAACGATGCGTTCCCGTTGACATGCTTGGCGTGCCAGTGGCTGTTGATCGCGTAGGCGACCGGTGCGATCACCTCCGCGGAGACGCGCAAGTCGTCGCCTGCCGCGGCGCTGGCGAAGGTGTCGAAGACGATCGTGAAGTCGCCGACCCTGATGAAGCCGGCGTTGCCGACCGCACCCGTCTCCGGCGATGCGATCGCGGCCCAGGCATCGTCAGCGACCTGCTCGAGCCGAAACTGCTCCACCGGGGGATGCTACGCCACTGCGAGCGCGTCCAAGGCCTCGCGCAGCGAGCCTACGAACCGCGCCAGCTCGGCGGGACCGTCCTCGGCTGCCTCGACGGCGCGCGAGCCGACGGCGATTCCGTCGACGAGCTCCGCCGCAGCCCGCGCGTGCTCGGGCGTCGAGATGCCGAAGCCGGCGTACAGCGGGACGTCCGTGATTGCGCGGGCCCGCTCGGCGAGCGGCGCGAGCGAGGGTGCGAGCTCGGTGCGCGCACCTGTCGTGCCGGTGACGGTGACGAGGTACAGCCAGCCGTCGGTCGACGTCGCCGCGATCCTCAAGCGGTCGTCCGTGGACGTAGGTGCGACGAGTTGCACGCGTCGCAGCTCGGGGCGGATGTCCGCGGGCAGGTCGACGACGATGAACGACGTGGCACCGGCCGAGCGCGCGTCGGTCTCGAGGCGCTCCCAGCCGTAGGCGTCGAAGATCGACGAGTACGTCATCGTGATCAGCGGCACGCTCACCCGCGCGCGCGTCTCCGCGAGCACTTCCAGGCACCGCTTCGTGCGCATCCCCGCGGCGAGCGCCCGTTCGCCCGCGCGCCGGATCACGGGGCCGTCGGCGAGCGGATCGGAGAACGGGAACCCGATCTCGACCATGTCGGCGCCCGCTTCGACCGCAGCCTGCGCGAGCTCAGGGGTGTCGGGCATCGCCATCAGGTAGACAACGAGCGTCTTCGTCACGTCGAGACTCCGGAACCTGGTTCAAACTGCGAACCAGGTTCATCCCTGGGATCCAAACCCGGTTCAGACTGCGAACCGGCTTTGTAGTTGAGGACCTCGGCGAGATCCTTGTCGCCGCGACCCGAGAGGCACACGACGACGAGCTCGTCGCCGCAATCCAGCGCTCGCGCGAGTGCGTGCGACGACTCGAGCGCCGGGACAATGCCTTCCGTCTCGCAAAGCCTGTGGAAGGCGACGAGCGCCTCGTCGTCCGTGCAGGGGACATACTCGGCGCGGCCGGTGTCGCGCAGGTACGCGTGCTCCGGGCCGACGCCGGGGTAGTCGAGACCGGCGGAGATCGAGTGCGCGTCCATGATCTGGCCATCGTCGTCTGCAAGCAGTGACGAGCGTGCGCCGTGCAGCACGCCCGCGCGGCCCGTGCCGAGTGACGCGGCCCCTCCGGCCTCCACGCCGATCAGGCGCACGTCCTCATCGGCGACGAAGTCGTAGAACATCCCGATCGCGTTCGATCCGCCGCCGACGCACGCAACCACGGTGTCGGGCAGCCGGTCCTCGACCTGCAGGATCTGCTCGCGCGCCTCGCGTCCGATCACGCGCTGCAGCTCGCGGACGATCTCCGGATACGGCGCGGGGCCGACGCAAGAACCGATCAGGTAGTACGTGGTGTCGACGTTCGCGATCCAGTCGCGGATCGCCTCGCTCGTTGCCTCCTTGAGCGTGCGCGTCCCGAACTCGACGGGCCGCACCTCGGCGCCGAGCAGCCCCATGCGCTCGACGTTGGGCGCCTGCCGTCGAATGTCCTCGCTGCCCATGTAGACGATGCACTCGAGGCCGAAGCGCGCACATACGGTCGCCGTTGCGACACCGTGCTGGCCTGCGCCGGTTTCGGCGATGATCCGCTTCTTCCCAAGCCGCTGCGCGATCAGGGCCTGGCCGACGGCGTTGTTGATCTTGTGCGCGCCGGTGTGCATCAGGTCCTCGCGCTTCAGGTACATCCGCTGATCGGGCGCGAAGCGCTCGACGCGCGTGAGAGGGGTGGGGCGTCCCGCATACGTCGTCAGCAGGTGGTGCAGCTCCGCGCGGAACGAGTCGTCGTCGCGCAGCGACGCCCACGCCGTCTCGAGGTCGTCGAGCGCCGGGATCAGGGTTTCCGGGACATAGCGTCCCCCGTACGCGCCGAACGTCCTAATCATCTGGCTGCCTCCACCCATTGTCTGAGGGCGTCGTGGTCCTTGACGCCCGGTGATTGCTCGGTCGAGCGGGCGGAGTCGACCGCCCACGGTCGCACGGCGGCGATCGCCGCGGCCACGTTCTCCGGGCCCAGACCGCCGGCGAGCATGATTCGGCCGCGCGTGGCCTTCGCCCGCTCGAGGTGCGACGGGTCGTTCTCCTCCCACGGCAGGTCGACCACCGAGCCGACCTGCTCACCCTGCCGGAGCAGCACGGCGTCCCGCGAGCGGTGGCCGTTCTCGCGGCCGTAGAGCTGTACGAGGTCGGCCTCGGTCTCCTCGACCTCGCCGACGAAGACGGCGACGCGCAGCACGGTCTCGGGCGCGTCGAGAAGCGCGTCCGCGCGGCGCGGGCTTTCCGCGGCGAGGATGAAGCCGACCAGGTCGGCGCCGGCCTCGACCGCGGTGTCGACGTCCTCCTGGCGCGTGAGACCGCATACCTTGACGAGCGGGCGGGAGACGAGCTCGCGCAGCTTGGCGCCGGGATCGTCCGCGCGCATGAGCGTTGAGCCGACGAGGATCGCGCTCGCACCGGCGAGCTCGGCGGCAGCGGCCTGCGCGCGGGTGTCGATGCCGCTCTCCGCGATCACGATCCGGTCCTTCGATGCGCGTGCGACGAGCTCGAGCTGGCGTTTGCGGTGGATCGAGAAGTCGGACAGGTCACGCGCGTTGACGCCGATCACCGGCGCCTCCAGCCGCTCGGCGCGCTCGAGCTCCTCCGCGTCATGCGCCTCGACGAGCGTGTCGAGGCCCAGCGTGCGCGCGACGTCGAGCAGCTCGGCCGCCGCCGGATCGGCCAGGTCGCGGAGCAGGATCAGCACCGCGTCCGCGCCGGCTTCGCGCGCCTGCTCGAAGTCGGCGGCCGAGGAGAAGAACCCCTTCGCCAGCAGCGGCAGGCTCGTGGCCGCGCGGGCCGCGCGGAGGTCGTCCCAGGAACCGCCGAAGCGCTCGTCCACCAGCACCGACATCGCGCGTGCACCGGCTGCCTCGTACAACCGAGCCACCTGCGTGACGTTCCCGCCGGGGCGAAGATCGCCGGCGGACGGCGAGCGCCGCTTGAACTCCGCGATCGCGCCGAAGCCCGGCGCGGAGAGCGCATCCGTGAACTTCACGCGACCACCGCCTCCTGCGAGAACGCAATCAGCTGGTCGAGACGTGCGGCGGCAGCGCCCGAGTCGAGAGCTTCGCGGGCGATTGCGACCCCTTCCTTCAAGTCTGCGGCGTGCCCGCCTGCGGCGATTGCGCCGGCTGCGTTGAGGACGATCGCCGATCGCCGCCCGCCGTTCCCGCCCTCGAAGACCTCGCGGATCCTCCGGGCGTTCTCCTCCGCCGAGCCTCCGCGCAGCTCGTCTGGGTCGCAGCGCTCGACGCCGAGGTCGAGCGGGTCGATCTCGCGCCGATGGACGTTGCCGTCGATCACCTCGCAGAGGAGGTTCGACCCCGCGGGCGAGAGCTCGTCGATCCCGCCCGCGCCGTGCACGACGAAGGCGCGGCGCGCGCCGAGCTTCGCGAGCACGTCGGCGATCACCGGCACGAGCAGCGGCGAGTAGACGCCGACGACCTGCGCGCGTGCTCCCGCGGGGTTCGTGAGCGGGCCGAGCACGTTGAACACGGTGCGTGCGGCGAGCTCGCGGCGCACCGGGCCCGCATGCTTCATCGCAGGGTGGTGCGTCGGCGCGAACATGAAGCCGAAACCCAGGTCGTCGATCGACTGTGCGATCCGCTCGGGGCTCTGATCGAGGTTGAAGCCGAGCTCCTCGAGCACGTCGGCGCTTCCACAGAGCGAGGAGACCGAGCGGTTGCCGTGCTTTGCCACGCCGGCCCCTGCCGCAGCCGCAACGAGCGCGGCGGCGGTCGAGATGTTGAACGTGTTCCCGCCGTCGCCGCCCGTGCCGGCCGTGTCGACGAGGTCTTGGCGCTTCGGCTTGACCGGGATGACGTGGGCGCGCATCGCCTCGGCCGCGCCCGCGATCTCGTCTGCCGTCTCGCCTTTCAGACGCAACGCGACCAGGAAGCCGCCGATCTGACCCGGCGTCGCGTCGCCGGACATGATCGTGTCCATCACGCGCCGGGACTCGTCGCGGCTCAGGTCCTTGCCGTCGAGCAGCTGGGCAAGCGCGTCCTGGATCATCTCGCCTGCCTTTCAAGAACACTTTTCGCTTCGAGGAAATTCCGCGCGATCTCGCCTCCGTGAGGAGTCAGCACCGATTCGGGGTGGAACTGCACGCCGTCTACGGGCAGCTCCGTGTGGCGGACCGCCATCACCTCGCCGTCGGCCGTCGTCGCCGAGACCTCGAAGATGTCGGGCACCGAGGTTGCGGCGAGCGAGTGGTAGCGCCCCGCGAGGAAATCCGAGGGCAGTCCCGCGAAGATGCCGCGTCCGTCGTGGTCGACGACGGTCGCCTTGCCGTGCACGAGCTGCTTCGCCTGGCCGACCTCGCCACCGAATACCTGGACGATCGCCTGGTGGCCGAGGCAGACGCCCAATGTGGGGACCCGGACCGACAGGCGCCGCAGAATCTCCGGCGTTGCCCCGGCCGCCTCGGGGCGTCCGGGCCCCGGTGAAACGACGAGGTGGGAGGGAGCGAGGTTCTCCGCCTCGTCGGGGGAAATCTCGTCGTTGCGCCGGACGACAACGTCTGCGCCGAGCTCCCCGAACAGGTGAGCGAGGTTGTAGGTGAACGAGTCGTAATTGTCGATCAGCAGAATCATTGGCTCTCCGCGAGCTCGATCGCGGCTTCCAGCGCCGCGAGCTTGTTCAGGCACTCCTGGTGCTCGTCCGCCGGGCTCGAGTCGGCCACGATGCCGCCGCCCGCCTGCAGGTAGGCATGGCCGCCCTGGAGCCGGACCGTGCGGATCGCGATGCACGTATCGAAGCCGATTCCAGGCAGGTGGTAGCCGACGACGCCCGCATAGGTTCCGCGGCGGTAGCCCTCGAGCTCGGAGATGATCTGCATGGCGCGCACCTTCGGCGCGCCGGAGACGGTGCCCGCCGGAAACGTCGCGCGCAAGAGGTCGAACGGAGTCACGCCGTCGGCGAGCTCGCCCGCGACCTCCGAGACGAGGTGCGTGACGTGCGAGAAGCGCTCCGGTTCGAGGAACCGTTCGACCTTCACCGTGCCCGGCACGCAGACGCGAGAGAGGTCGTTGCGGCCGAGATCGACGAGCATCACGTGCTCGGCGCGATCCTTCTCGGAGGTGAGCAGACGCTCGGCGTCGCCGTCACCGCGCGCCGTCGTGCCGGCAATCGGGTTCAGGCTCGCGCGCGACCCCTGGGCCTTCACGTGCGTCTCGGGCGACGAACCGACGAGCGCCATGTCGTCGAGCTCGAGCAGGAAGAGATACGGAGATGGGTTGATCCGCCGCAGGGCGCGGTAGACGGCAAGCGGCGAAACGGTCGTGGCGCGCACCGCGCGCTGCGAGAGCACGACCTGGAAGATGTCGCCGCGGCGGATGTGCTCCTTCGCGACCTCGACACGCCGCTCGTGCTCGGCCCGCTCGGGGAAGCGGACGGTCTCGCCCGCTGTGACGACGGGCTCCTCGGTGTCTGACACCGGTTCGGCGAGGAGGCGCGCGACGTCTTCGGGATCGCCGGCGAGCACCTCCGCGGTCCCGGTCACGTGGTCGAAGCGGAGGAAGACGTCCGCGACGATGAAGCGGCTCTCGGGCACGTCGGGCCCAGTCGCCGGGAGCGGCACCGTCCGCTCGAGCTTCGCAATGTGGTCGTACCCGAGGTAGCCGACGACCGGCACGCCGAGCTGCTCGGCCTCCTCGAAGGGGACGACACGGTCGCCGTAGCCAACGAGTGAGTAGCGGCCGAGGCGCCCCTGGTCGACGGACTCGAGCAGGAACGAGGCGCGCGTGCTTCCGCGCAGGCGGAGATAGGCCGCGAGCGGTGTCAGGAGGTCGGTGTTGAGCTCGGTAATGGTCATCGGAAAATGAAAAACGACCCTCGTGGGTCGTCGGTGAAGCGGTGCGGGCTGTTTCGGCGCGTTCTGCTACGCGCTCAGGCTCCCGCCCCGCTCATGGCGCCACGCCCACCAGATCGGAGTCGGGAAGGTCATCTCCTACCAGGGTAGGCGAGCCTGCTTCAATGCGCAAGCCGTGGCGGCTCCCGATCTTTTGACCGCGCTCCTGAATGCGCCCGGGCCCTCCGGCCACGAGGAGGAGCCGGCGCGCATCTGGCGGGAGGCGGCAGCGCCGTTCGCAGAAGTGACGTCAGACACCATGGGGTCGTCGTTCGCGCGCGTCCGCGCCGGCGATGGCGCACCCACGCTCGCGCTGGTTGGGCATATCGATGAGATCGGCGTCGCCGTCACGAACATCGAGGAGAGCGGCCTGCTGTCGTTCACGACGATCGGCGGCATCTCGGCGGAGACGCTGATCGGCCAGCGCTTCGAGCTGCTGACGCGCAACGGCCGCATTCCGGCGGCGCTCGGGCGCAAGCGGATCCAGCCCGAGCAGATGCGCGACCGGCCGCGCCCCGAGCTCAGCGACCTGCACCTCGACATCGGCGCGAAGGATCGCGCGGAGGCGGAGAGCCTCGTGCGCGTGGGCGACCCCGGCGTGTGGGTCGGCCCACCAGTCGACCTGCCGAACGACCGGCTGCTCTCCAAGGCTCTCGACAATCGCCTCGGCGCGTACATCGCCCTCGAGGCTGCCAGGCGCATCGCCGAATCGCGCGAAGCGGGATCTTCCAGGACAGAGGTGGATGTTGTGGCCGTCGCGGCCGTGCAGGAGGAGATCGGGCTCTACGGAGCGCGCACCGCCGTGTACGGGCTTGATCCGCACGTTGCGATCGCGATCGACGTCACGCCCGCGACCGACTACCCCGGCGGCGATGCGCGCCGCGCGGGAAAGATCGAGCTCGGCACGGGAGCGATGATCGCGCGCGGCCCAACGTTGAACAAGCGCGTCACCGACCTGCTCGGCGAGGCCGCCGAAGCCGAGGGCATCGCGCACGCGTGGGAGATCTACTCGCGTGCAACGTCCACGGACGCCGACGAGATTCACTTCACGCGCGCCGGCATCCCGACGGGGCTGGTCTCGATCCCGACGCGGTACTTGCACAGCCCGAACGAGATCTGCGCGCTCGAGGACCTGGAGTCGATCATCCGCCTGATCGTCGCCTTCGCCCAGCGTTTGCCCCGCGACCAGTCGTTCGTCCGCTGATGGCCGGGCGCAGCGTCATCGTCAGCGCGGTTCGCACACCGTTCGGCAAGCTCGGCGGCGGGCTCGCGAAGTACGAGGCGACCGAGCTCGGCGCGATCGCGATCACGGCGGCGCTCGAGCGGATCGGGCTCGAGGCACACGAGCCCCAATACGCGATCATGGGCCAGGTCCTGCAGGCGGGCGCCGGCCAGGCGCCGGCGCGACAGGCCGCGATCGGCGCGGGCCTCCCCAAGGAGATGCCCGCGGACACGATCAACAAGGTGTGCGCTTCGTCGATCCGTGCGCTCGAGATCGCCGACTCGATGATTCGCGCCGGCGACGTCGACGTCGTCGTCACCGGCGGCATGGAGTCGATGAGCAACGCGCCCTACCTCTTGAAGAAAGCGCGGTTTGGCTATCGCCTCGGGAACGGCGAGCTGCTCGACTCGATGGTCTACGACGGTCTCACCTCGAGCTTCGATCAGCTGCACATGGTTGTCCAGAACTCGCAGGTCGCGCGCGAGCTCGGCATCAGCCGCGAGGAGCAGGACAAGTGGGCCGCGCGCTCGCACGAGCGCGCTGCGGCTGCGCAGGACGCAGGTCGTTTCGACGACGAGATCGTGCCCGTCGGCGGGCTGGCGGCCGACGAGTCGATCCGGCGCGACACGACGTTCGAAGCGCTTTCCGCGCTCAAGCCGGTCTTCGACCCTGAGGGGACGACGACGGCGGGCAACGCGCCCGGTGTGAACGACGGGGCGAGCTGCGTGATCGTCTGCTCGGAGGAGTGGGCCGCACAGCGCGGCCTCGAGCCGCTGGCCACCATCCTTGCTCAGGGCTACGTGGCTGATGACTTCGCGTACCTCGCACGCACGCCGGCGAACGCCGGCGCGATGGCGCTCGAGCGCGCGGGCAAGACGATCGGCGACGTGAGCCGCGTCGAGATCAACGAGGCCTTCGCCTCGGTTGCCTGGAACTCGACAAAGCTGCTCGGCGCGGACGAGTCGCAGGTGAACGTGAACGGCGGTGCGGTCGCACTCGGTCATCCGATCGGCGCGTCCGGCGGTCGCATCGTCGGCACGATGGTGCACGAGCTGCGCCGCAACGGCGGCGGCCTCGGCCTTGCCGCGATCTGCAGCGGCGGCGGCCAGGGCGACGCCCTCCTGATCGACGTTTAGATGGTTCGCGCGGCGGGCGGCATCGTCGTGCGCGACGGCCAAGTGCTCCTCGTGCACCGTGCGAAGTACGACGACTGGTCGTTTCCGAAAGGGAAGCTCGAGGACGGCGAGACGTGGGAGCAAGCCGCGGTACGTGAGGTGGAAGAGGAGGCGGGCCTGCGCTGCGAGGTCGGCGAGGAGGTCGGCCGCACGCAGTACGTCGTGCTCAAAGGGCCGAAAGAGGCGCGGTACTACCGCATGACATGCGACGGCGAGGCGCGTGCGCAAAACGAGGTCGACGAAGTCCGCTGGGCGTCTCTGGCCGAAGCCCGCGAGCTTCTCACGCACGATCGCGACCGCGCGCTGCTCGGGCGCCTTTAGCTGCTCGGGCGCGCCCGGTGCGGGCCGTTCGAGCTCGCGCGTCCCCAATCACGAAGGGCGTCCGCGGCGGCGCCGAGCCCACCGAGGAGGCGAAAGCCACCGAAGACGACGACGTAGCCGAACCCGATCGCGAGCCAACTCCACATAGGTCAGCTATTCCCGATCCCGAAACTCTCGAACCAGGTTTGCTTCAGGTTCATGAGTTCGGACGCGACCGCCGGAAACTCCCGAACCTGGTTCGCGTGCACTGCGTCAAGCGACAGGCCTTAGCCCACGACGGCGCGAATCAGATTCACGGATTGAACCTCTTGCGGTAGCGCACCTCGGGCGCGCGGACGCCCCAGCGCGCCTCCGCTTTCCGGCCGCCGTCGATGGTCCAGCCGGCGCGCTCGTAGAACTGTCGCGCACGTGGGTTGTTCTCGAGCACCCACAGCGTGACCTCGCCGTAGGTGGCGCGCAATTGCCGCTCGGCTTGCTCGATCAGCGCGCGGCCCGTGCCCGTCGACCAGTGCTCGGGGTCGACGTAGATCGCGTACAGCTCGCCGATCCCGCTCTCGTCGCGGCTCGGGCCGACCGCGGTGAAGCCGACGACTTCGCCGTCGTCGGCGGCGACGAACGTCGACCAGCCCGCCGGTGGCCGGACGAGCCGCTCGCTCCAGCGATCGGCGTGGATGAAGCCGCCGCGGTCGAGCTCCTCGGCGGGAAAGACGTGCCGGTACGCGGCCTGCCAACCGCGTTCCTGCACGCGTGCGATCCCGGCCGCGTCATCGGGTGTTGCCTTTCTGACCTCCATCGTGCGAAGGGTAGGGTCCAGCGCCGTGAAGTTCGAGCACGTTCTCGTCGTGGGTGCCGGCCAGATGGGCAGTGGGATCGCGCAGGTGGTCGCCGCTTCGGGGCGCCGCGTGTCGATCCACGACCCGTACCCGCGCGCGGTCGAGCGCGGCCTGGAGACGATGCGCAAGAGCCTGGCGAAGCTCGGCGCGGACGTGGAGGAAACGCTCGCGCGTGTCCAGCCGGTCGACGATCTCGTGGGAGCCGACCTGCTGATCGAGGCGATCGTGGAGGATCCCGCCGCCAAGGAAGCCCTGTTCCGCCGCGCGGACGACCTGCTGCCCGACCGCGCGATCCTCACCTCCAACACGAGCTCGATCCCGATCACGTCGCTCGCTGCGGTCACGAAGCGGCCCGACCGGGTGATCGGCATGCACTTCTTCAATCCGGTGCCGGTGCTGAAGCTCGTCGAGGTGATCCGGGCCGTGCAGACCTCCGATGAAACGGCGGCGGAGATCGAGCAGCTTGCGCGCGACCTCGGTAAGGAGCCCGCGGAGGTGCGCGACTTTCCGGGGTTCGTCTCGAACCGCATCCTGATGCCTTTCATCAACGAGGCGGCCTACGCGCTGATGGAGGGAGTCGCCGAGCCGGAGGCGATCGACACGATCGCGAAGCTCGGTTTCGCGCATCCGATGGGCCCGCTCGCGCTCGCGGATCTGATCGGCCTCGACACGTGCGTGGCGATCATGGAGGTCCTGCACCGAGGCCTCGGCAACCCGAAGTACGCCCCGTGCCCGCTGCTGCGCCAGTACGTGCAGGCAGGGCGGCTCGGCCGCAAGTCGGGCCGCGGCTTCTACGACTACGCGAGCCGTTAGGCCGCAAGCGCGGCCGAGGCGGCCGCGAAGACGTCGTCGTCCATCGAGTACGCGCTCGTGAAGTCGACTGCGCCGTTCACCTCGAGGACGACCCACGTCCCGAGGTCGGCGGGCAGAAGGTCGACGCCGACGAGATCCCCCTCGATCGCGCCGGCGGCGGCGATGGCGATCGCGCACGCGTCGGGCGGCGGCGCCACCGTCTCGCGCCGTGCGCCGAGGGCGAGGTTCGTCCGCCATTCTCCGGGCGCCGCGACGCGGCGCACCGCGCCGATCACGCGTCCGCGTGCAACGACGACCCGCAGGTCGTAGCCGCGTGGCGCGACGAGCTTCTGCGCAACGCAGCCGGTCGCCTCGAACCAGGCGCGCGTGCGCAACTCGGCGAGCGAGCGCTCGATCGCGTCGTGGTCGTCGCAGCGAAGCACGTCCTGGCCCCACGAGCCGAAGCGGGGCTTGAGGACGATCGGCGGTTCGAGGTCGGGCGTGGGCAGCCACGGTGCGACGTGCGTCGTGAACGGATGCGACACGCGCGAGGCATAGAGCGCCTCGGCGGTCGCGAGCTTGTCGTGGGCAGCGACGAGCGTGCTGCGACCGTTGAGGACCGTCACCCCGGAGGCGGCAAGGCGCTCGAGCGCCCAGAGCCCAGGCTCGATGCCGTCGAGCGTGGGGAGGACGTCGAGCCGGCCGAGGGCGAGATCGCCGCGGCCGAGCCGCGCGACGGCCTGCGCGGGCGTAAACACCGTGCCGAGCCTGGTGTTCGTCGGCGTGACCCGGTGGGCGACCACGGCGAATGTGCTCATAGCGAGGATGGTGCGGCCCCGGCGCGCGCGAGGGAAGGGGCTGCGGCCACGCCGACGCCGAATCGCCGCCCTTTCGTAACCACGACGGTAGGGTGCCGACGTGGACTGGCGCGTCTATCACTCCATCAACGATTTCGTCTGGCGGCACCACTGGCTCGGTAGCCTCTTCAAGGCGATCGAGACCTACGGCACGATCCTGATCGCGGTCGCCGCCTTCGCGCTCTGGTTCTTCGCACGGCCGGGCGGAGACCCGAAGTGGAAGTTTGCTTCCGGCTCGGCCCTTGGCGCAGCGGCGCTGGGTCTCGTGATCAACCGCATCGTCGCGGCGATCCACCACCGCGACCGCCCGTTCCTCACGCATCCGTCCGCGCACGTGTTCGGCCCGCACAAGACGGACCCATCGCTGCCGAGCGACCACGCGACCGCTTCACTCGCGATCGCGGTTTCCGTTTTGCTGATCGATCCGGTCGTGGGAGCAGTCTTCCTCGTTCTGGCCATCCTCATCGCGATCGGCCGCGTGATCATCGGCGAGCACTATCCCGGCGATGTGCTCGTGTCCACGGTGATCGCAGTCACGGTCGCGATCACCGTGGTGCGGGTCGGGCGCCCGGTGATTGCCTTCTTCGTGCGCCTCGTCGAGCGGTTGACGGACCCGCTGCTCGCCCTCGTGTGGCGGACGCGCGCAACGGAGAGGTGAGACCCGCATGGCACTCCGGCTGACTCCTCAAAAACGCGAGTTCTTCGTGCTCTTCACGCAGGCCTCGTCCAACGCCCGCGATATCGCCCGCGCGCTCGTGGAGTTGCTCGACGAGTGGCCGGACAACCGCGAGAAGCTGCGCGACATCCGCGAGCTCGAGCATGAGGGCGACCGGCTGACCCATGCTGTGATCGACTTGCTCAACCGGACCTTCGTCACACCGTTCGACCGCGACGACATGTACCGCCTCGCGTCGGTGATCGACGACGTATGCGATCACGTCGACGAAGCGGCGGACAACATCGATGCCTACGAAGTGCGCGACGTGCCCGAGAAGGCACGCTTGCAGGCGGAGGTGATCTACCGCGCCGCGTCGCGCTTGCACGAGGCAGTGGAGCTGCTCGAAGGGTTCAAGGACTCGAAGCGACAGCTGGTCGCGCTCCGCGAACTCGAAGACGAGGGCGATCGGCTCTCGCGCGAGGCGATCGCCGACCTTTTCCGCTCGGGCGCGGACCCGCTGATGATCATTCGCTGGAAGGACATCCACGAGCAGCTCGAAGAGGCCGTCGACGCGTGTGAGAATGCCGCAGACGTCCTCGAGGCGATCCTCGTCAAGAACCGGTAGCCCACTTGACGCTGCTCGTCATCACGATCGTCGTGGCGCTCGCGTTCGACTTCACGAACGGCTTTCACGACACGGCGAACTCGGTCGCGACGTCGATCTCGACCCGTGCGCTTTCGCCGCGGCTCGCCGTTCTGATCGCGGCGATCGCGAACCTTGCCGGCGCGTTCGCGACGACCGCGGTTGCGAAGACCGTCGGCAAGGGGATCATCGACACCGGCCTCGCGAATCCACGCACCGTCCTCGCAGCGGTCGCCGGCGCGATCGTCTGGAACCTGCTCACCTGGTGGCTCGGGCTGCCGTCGTCCTCGTCACATGCGCTGATCGGCGGCCTCGTCGGCGCGGCGCTCGTCCAGTCGGGTGAGAAGGGCGTGCAGTGGCACGGTCTCGTCCACAAGGTGCTGATCCCGGCCGTGTGGGCGCCGACGCTCGCGTTCGCCGGCGCGTTCCTCTTGTTGCTGCTCATCTACTGGGTGTTCCAGTGGCTCACACCGGGGCTCGCTAACCGCTCTTTTCGGATCGGGCAGCTCGTGACTGGTACCTGGGTCGGGTTCACCCACGGCGCGAACGACGCGCAGAAGACGATGGGCGTGATCGCGCTCGCGCTCTACGCGCACGGTTCGATCGACACGTTCTATATCCCGACGTGGGTGAAGATCGCCGCAGGGCTCGCGATCGCGGGCGGGACCTACGCCGGCGGGTGGCGGATCATCCGCACGCTCGGCCAGCGCGTCTTCCAGATGGATCCGCCCGCTGGGTTCGCAGCGCAGGCGACCGCGGGCGCGGTGATCTACGCGTCGACGAAATACGGCTACCCGCTCTCGACGACGCATGTCGTCTCCGGCGCCGTCATGGGCGCGGGCGCCACCAAGCGTTTCTCGGCCGTACGCTGGGGTGTCGCCGGGAACATCGTGATGGCGTGGGTCCTGACGATCCCGGCGTCCGCGGCGGTGGCGGCGCTGTTTTGGTTCCCGATCAAGGCGATCTTCTGATGCGCGTCGGCCTCGGACGGGGAAGCGGTGAGATCTATGGATTGATCGCCGACGCAGGAGAGGCGGCGCTCGCGGTCTCGCGCGCCGTGGAGCAGCGGTTCCTCGGGTGGCCGGGCGGCCCGTCACAAGCCGAGGTCAAGGAGCTCGAGCACGACGCCGACCGCATCGTCTCGGAGCTCCTCTCGCTCACGAACAGCATGTTCGTCACCCCGTATGACCGTGACGACCTGATCACCCTCGCGTTCGCGATCGACGATGTCGCCGACGCGGGAGAGAACGCCGCCGAGCTCCTCGGGCTCTACGGCGTCGAGAGCGCAACGAAGCAATCGTTCGAGCTCTGCGCGCTGCTCGTGGAGGCGACCGAGGAGCTGGCGCTGCTGCTCAGGGACCTGAAGGGGTTCCGCGGCACTCGTGAGCGCGTGATCGCGATCAAGGCGATCGAGGACCGCGGCGACGAGGTCGCCCGCGCAGCTCGGGCGAGCCTGTTCAAGGACGACCGGATCGACCCGGTGATCGTGATCCGGTGGAAGGACATCTACGAAGCGCTCGAAGATGCGATCGACGCCTGCGAGACCGCGGCCCACCGCGTCGGGAACATCCTCGTCAAGAACGCCTAGAACTGCCTTTTCGTTAAAGGTTTGTCACGATCCGGAGACGGGGCGCCGGCAACCCCATCGCGCAGGGAACACTGAGTGTAGATGCCGACGAAGGCGCCGCCACTCCTCTGCGAGCTGCACGCGCACACGACGTGGAGCGACGGTTCGCTGACGGTCCGCGAGATCTGTGACCTCTACGGTCGCCGCGGCTTCGACGTCCTCGCGATCACAGACCATGCACCGCGCGAGCCGCGGCAGGTTCACGCGGGCAGCTTCGGCGCCTACCTCGAGGAAGTGGAGGCCGAGGCCGTTCGGGCACGGGAGCTCTACGACCTGCTGGTCATCCCGGGACTCGAGCTGACCTACGACGACCCCGACCCGCTGCGCGCCGCCCACGTCGTTGCGGTCGGACTGCGCGATTTCGTGGGGCTCGACGACGGCCTGGAGATTGCGCTCGCCTCTGCGCGGTTGCACGGGGCGGCGCTGGTCGCCGCCCACCCGTATGCGCCGGAGCAGCTCGGCGGGGCAGCGCGCCCCACGGCGGCATTCGGCGCGGACCCCGAGCTCGCTCCGCTCGTCGATCGCTTCGAGCTCTTCAACCGGCACACGCTGTTCGGTTGGGTGGCAGCGGCCGGTCTGCCGGCGGTCGCGAGTGGCGACTTCCACCGCCTCGAGCATCTCTCGACCTGGAAGACGCTCTTGCCGTGCGTCAAGGACGAGGCCGCCGTCGTCGGCTATCTCCGTTCGGCGCGGCCCGCGTTTCTCGTCCGGCTGGATGAAGCCGCGGCCGAAGCGATCGCGGCCTAACGCCCGAAGATCACGATCGCGACGGCCGCCGCGCCGAGGCCGCTGCCCGCAACGAGCAGCCAGAGAGGCAGGCGTGGCCCAAGTGGCACGAAGGAGCCGCGGTCGAGTGCCTCCTCGACGGCACGGGCCCGGACGTAGCCGAACCAGATGAACGCTACGCCCAACACGCCGAATCCGGCGCCGACGAGCTCGTAAGGCCAGCGGGTCACGTTGGAGACGTCGGGCGCGATCCGCCCGACACCGACGGCGACCGCGATCGACGTCAGGCCTGTCCGCCACCATGCGAGATACGTGCGCTCGTTGGCGAGGCGCGTGCGCCTCGTCGCATCCTCGACGCCGGGCTCCGTCACGCCCGCAAGACTACGCCGCTAGCCGGCGGGGTGTGAGGCGTCGCTGAACTCGCGGAACTCGCCGGTCACCAGGTAGACGACCTGCTCGCCGATGTCCACCGCATGGTCACCGATCCGCTCGACACAACGCGACACCACGAGCATGCGCAGTCCGTACTCGCGCTCTTCCGGCGAGTCGCCGAGGGAGAGCACGTCCTCGGTCGCGTTCCGGTTCGCGCGATCGATCAGTTCGTCGAGATCGACGAGCGTCTCGGCCTTCTTCGCATCGCGCGAGGCGAACGCATCCAGCGCGACGCGGATCATCTGCTCCGCACGCTGGCCCATGTCTTCGATCGAGCGCCCGATCGCGTCGTCCGTCACGTTGAGTTTGCCCATCAGCTTTGTCAGCTTCGCGACTGTGACGCAGTAGTCGGCCATCCGCTCGAGGTGCAGGTTGACGCGCAAGACCGCGAGCACGAGCCGCAGGTCGGCCGCGACGGGCGTCTGGCGGGCGAGCAGCGATTGGACGCCCTCCTCGATCTGCATGTAGCGCGCGTCGACTTGGTCGTCGAAGCTGATCACCTCGTCGGCGAGCTCCTCGTCGCCCCGGGCGAGTGCGTTCAGCGACGAGCGGAGTGCGCGCAGGACGAGGTCGCCCTCTTCCTGGAGCGACGCCTCGAGCTGCGCGAGCTCCTCGGTGAACGACAGCCGCATGCTCAACCGAACCGTCCCGTCACGTAACCCTCCGTCCGCTCGTCGGACGGGTGCGTGAAGATCTTCTCCGTCGAGTCGTACTCGACCAGAATTCCGTGCCGCGACCCATCGTCGTCGAGGTGCAGCGAGAAGAACGCCGTCATCTCGGCGACGCGTGCGGCCTGCTGCATGTTGTGCGTGACAATCACGAGCGTGTAGTGCTCCTTCAGCTCGTGCATCAGATCCTCGATCGCCGAGGTCGAGATCGGGTCGAGTGCGGAGGCGGGCTCGTCGAGCAGAATCACGTCCGGCTCGACGGCGATCGCGCGCGCGATGCAGAGTCGCTGCTGCTGGCCGCCGGAGAGACTGAGCGCCGACTTCTTGAGCCGGTTCTTGACCTCCTCCCACAGCGCGGCGCGCTTCAACGCCTGCTCGACGCGATCGTCCAGGCTGTCCTTCATCCCGAGGATTCGCAGGCCGTACGCGACGTTGTCGTAAATCGACTTCGGGAACGGATTTGGCCGCTGGAAGACCATGCCGATCCGGCGCCGCACCTCGATCGGATCGACGTCCTTGGCATAGAGATCGATGCCGTGGTACAGCACATTCCCCTCGACCTTCGCGCTCGCCACGAGGTCGTTCATGCGATTCAGGCAGCGGAGCACCGTCGATTTCCCGCAGCCCGAGGGACCGATGATCGCGGTGATCGCGTTCTTGTAGATCTCGAGCTTCACACCTTTGACCGCCGGTGACTTCCCGTAGAGGACGGTCAGGTCGCCTATGTCGAAGACGGTGTCTCTGCTCCTGAGCGCAGGCGATGTGTTACTGACGGTCAGCGAAGTCATCGAGAGTGCACCTTGGCGAGCGGAGGGGAGTGTCGCCACCCGCATCAGTGTCGACATGCCTTTCGGTGCAAGGGGTACCAAGGATGTGAACGAGTTGTGACGAGGTGGTGACGGGGCGTCTGGCGCCGGTTGGGAACTGGAATGCTGGCGCCCGAATGGAAGCCGCCTCGGTCGCAACTCCGGACGGCCTACGTCGCACTCGCCGGTTTGGCGACCGTGTCGGCGACGGGCTGCTCTACGGACTAACGGCCCTCGCGTCGCTGATCGCCGTCCTGATCGTGATCGCGATCATCTGGCGCGTGGCGGAGGGGGCTTGGCCGGCGATGCGCGCGTTCGGCGTCAGCTTCGTCTGGCACAACGACTTCAACCCGGTGACGAGCAAGTTCGGCGCGCGCGATCTGATCATCGGAACGGTCGTGACGTCGTTCGGGGCGATCCTGCTCGCCGCGCCGCTCTCGATCGCGATCGGCCTGTTCCTCAGTGAGCTCGCACCCCCGGCGATCCGCGGCCCGGTGGGGACGCTGATCGAGATGCTCGCGGCGGTGCCGAGCGTCGTGATCGGCCTCTGGGGCATCTTCGTGCTCGCGCCGTTCGACGCACAGCACGTGCAGCCGTTCCTGAGCTCGTTTCTCGGGTGGATCCCGATCTTCGGACACGGACAGGACAAGATCGAGTCGACGATGTTCACCGCGATCATCGTGCTGACGATCATGATCATCCCGATCACGTCCTCGATCTGCCGCGAGCTGTTCGTCGGTGTGCCGGATGAGCTCGAGGAAGGGTCGATCGCGCTCGGGGCGACGCGCTGGGAGATGGTGAAGTCGGTCGTCGTGCCGACCGTGCGCGGCGGGGTCGTCGCGGCCGTGATCCTCGGTCTCGGCCGCGCGCTCGGCGAGGCGATCGCCGTCAGCCAGGTGATCGGCAACTTCACGCCGCTGAAGCTCTCGATCTTCGAGCCTGGGGACACACTGGCGAGCCGCGTCGCCAACCAGTACCAGGGAGCGGTCTCGAACCTCCACGTGGCGTCGTTGATCTATCTCGCCTTCATCCTGCTCGTGATCACGTTCATTACGAACTTCCTCGCGCAGCGCGTCGTCAAGCGCTTCGAGTTCCAGCGCACGGGAGGCGACTGAGCGATGCCGCCCGGGCTCAGCTTGAAGGCGAGCGGCCGGTCGCGCCGCCGCCTGTTGATCAACCGGGGCGCCGAGGCCGGCGCGACCGTGGCGGCAGGGATTGCCGTGCTGGCGCTCGGCGTACTGGTCTGGTCCGTGTTCATCCGAGGTGTCGGCGCGCTGAACTGGGACTTCTTCACCAAAGGCCCGGCCGTGTTCGGACAGACGGGCGGCGGTGTCGCGCCGGCGCTCGTCGGCACAGGGCTGCTGATTGCGATCGCAACCGTGATCGCCCTTCCGTTCGGGGTGTTGACGGCGATCTACGTCAGCGAGTTCGCGCCGCGGCGGATCGCCGAGCAGATCAGGTTGTGGCTCGACGTTCTCAACGGATTTCCGTCGATCGTGATCGGCGTCTTCGTCTTCGCCCTGGCCGTGAAGACCAACGTTCCGGTCTTCGGGTGGGGGCACCACCAGAGCGCGATTGCCGGCGGGTTTGCACTCGCGATCATCATGCTGCCGTTGGTCGCGCGCGCCACCATGGAGGTGCTGACGCTCGTTCCCAATCAGTTGCGCGAGGGGAGCTATGCGCTTGGCGTCTCGAAGTGGCAGACGGTCTTGCGCGTCGTACTTCCGACGTCGTTCGGCGGAATCCTCACGGGGACGACGCTGGCGATCGCGCGTGCGGCGGGCGAGACGGCACCGCTCCTGTTCACATGCTCGCTGGCCGGCCAGGTCATCGACACGAACATCACGCATTCGATGACGTCGATCCCACTCACGATCTACCAGTACTCGGAAGCTCCGGACCCGTACCTCCATGAGCAGGCCTGGGCACTGGCGTTCGTGCTGATCGCGTTCGTGCTCGTCGCGAGCGTCACGGCCCGAGTGTTGCTCGACCGCAGCCGCAAGAAGCTCGGCCTGCAGCGTTAACCACTCCGTCACCCGGCCGTCACATCCCGTCAGCCCACGTCAGTGGCGGTCCGGGGCACGCTGGCGCTGTCAGGTAACCGAAGACCCCTAGGCACAAGGAGAGAACGTCAATGAAAAGAGGGCTCGCCCTCATCGCAGCCGCGGCAGTCGCACTCACTGCGATCGCAGCCGCCGGCGCCAAGAGCAACGACACGACGATCACCGGTGCGGGAAGCACGTTCGTCTCACCGCTCGTTTCCACCTGGACGCCCGCGATTGGCTCGGCGTTCGGTTACACGCTTCAGTACAGCGCAGTCGGCTCAGGTGCCGGGATTGCGGCGATCACGAACCGCCAGGTTGACTTCGGGGCGTCCGACGCGCCGTTGACCCCGGACCAGGCGGCCGCATGCAAGGCCTGTGCTCAGATCCCGTGGGCCCTCTCGGCAACCTCGATCGCCTACAACGTGCCGGGCGCACCTGTTCACGTGAACCTTGACGGCAGGACGATCGCAAAGATCTTCCTCGGCCAGATCACGAACTGGAACGATCCTGCGATCAAGGCGCTGAACAAGGGCGCAAGCCTGCCTGACCTCAAGATCACTCCGATCTATCGTTCCGACGGATCCGGGACGACGTACAACTTCACCGACTACCTCTCGTCCGTCTCTGGTGAGTGGAAGTCGAAGGTCGGAAACTCGACCTCGGTCCAGTTCCCCGCCGGGCTCGGTGCACGTGGCTCCTCGGGCGTGGCCGGTCTCGTCACCCGCACTGCGGGCGGTATCACCTACGTCGACGTCGCCTTCGCGCTCAAGAACCACATCCGGTTCGCCGCGGTCAAGAATCGTGCGGGCAAGTTCCTCTACCCGAGCCTGCGGCGCATCACGGCTGCGGCCGAGGCGTTCCCGAAGGTGCCGGCGAACAACGAGCTGCACATCGTTGATCCGCCCAAGTCGGCCGCGTTCGCGTATCCCATCTCGACCTACAGCTGGGTGATCGTTCCGCAGCAGACGTCTCACGCGGCCGAGATCCGGAAGCTGGTCTTCTGGGCGCTGACCCAGGGTCAGAAACCGCAGTACACGGCGAAGCTCCTCTTTGCTCCACTGCCCAAGGCGGTCCTCGTAGCCGCTGAGAAGACGCTGAAGACCGTTCACTCCTAGGCACTCCTCCCGGTGTTGCCTAGGGCGAGGGCGCTCCTTCGGGGGCGCCCTGCGTCGTTCTCGAGCCTCTTTCTAAGCCGGGAACGTGGCGCGGATGCGCAGGCCGCGACCACGGCTGCCGTCGGCGTCGACCTCGCCGCCCGCGGCAACCACCACGCGTTTGACGATTGCGAGACCGAGGCCCGTTCCGCGTGACGTGCGTGCGGCATCGGCGCGATAAAAGCGCTCGAACAAACGGGACAGTGTGTCCTCTGGCACGCCGGCGCCGTCGTCGGCGGCGGTGAGCACCACGAACGCGCCGGCGCGTTGGATCGAGAACGTGAAGCGCGCGCCGTGACCGGCGTAGCGGATTGCGTTCTCCGCGAGGTTCTGCGCGATCATGCGCAGCATCTTTGGCCGAAGAGGGACGTCGACGTCGGCCTCGCCTTCGACCGCGAGCGTGACGCCTGCGCGCGCGGCGGCCCCTGCGAGCTCCTCCAGAACGCCTTCGAGCACAGGCAACGCAGTCGTGTGACCGAGCGACACGACCTCGCGGCCGCTCTCGAGTTCGGAGAGGAAGAGGATCTCGTCGATCAGAGCGCCGGCGTTCTCGACCTCGGCCCGTGCCTGGTCGATGAGGGCGCGAACGTCCGCATCGGGGAGATCGGTCGAATCGAGCAGCGCGAGGATGCGCGCGAGCGGCGTGCGGAGCTCGTGGGAGACCGCTGCCGTGAATCCGGTGCGCAGCTCGTCGAAGCTCCCCGCGTACGTGTGGTCGGCGTCGACGTGCATGTCGTCGTGTTCGTCGGCGCCTGGGCCAGTCTTGTCTGCGTAGAAATCCGTCACCAGATGGTCACCATTCCGACACCCGGGCCTGCCCCCTCTCGGCTCTATCGTAGGGGTGTGACCAAAGTGCTGATCATCGAAGACGACAATGTGATCGCTGACGGCATGGCGCGTCACCTGTCGGCCGGCGGCTTCGACCCGATCGTGGTCGGCCGCGGCGAGTTGGGGCTGACCCGGCTGCGGTACGAGAACCCGGACGTCTGCGTGCTCGATCTGATGCTGCCGGAGCTGGACGGCTGGAAGCTGATCGAAACGGCTCGCGCAGAGGGCATTGGCACGCCGATCGTCGTCGTGTCCGCGCGCGGCACGGAGCACGACCGCGTGCACGCGCTGGACCTCGGCGCCGACGACTATTTGGTGAAGCCGTTCTCGATGCGCGAGCTCGTGGCGCGTGTCGGCGCCGCGGCCCGGCGCGGCGTGCGCCCGGCAGAGGAGAAGCGCGGCGATCCGATCGAGATCGAGGAGCTGCGCATCGACCCGCGCGAGGTGCAGGCGTACGTCGACGGCAGGAGCGCGGCACTGACCCCGACCGAGTTCAAGCTGCTCTACACGCTCGCGCTCGACCGTGGGCGTGTCGTCACGCGCGACGAGCTGCTGCAGAAGGTCTGGGGCCGGCGTGAGACGCACCGCGACCGCACCGTCGACGTCTTCGTTCGCCGCCTGCGCCAGAAGGTCGACAAGGCCTCATCGAAGCACTCCTTCATCCAGACGCGCTTCGGCGTTGGCTACAAGCTCGAGCCCGAACCGAAGTAGTCATGCGGTCGGTCATTGCCGAAGCCGTCGGCACGTTTGCGCTCGTCTTCGCGGGTGCGGGCGCGATCGTCGTGGACGCGAGAACGCACGCGCTCGGCCACGTCGGGGTAGCGATCACCTTCGGGCTCGTGATCATGGCGATGATCTACGCGGTCGGTCACGTCTCGGGAGCGCATTTCAACCCGGCGGTGACGTTCGCGTTCGCATTGACGCGGCATTTCCCGTGGGCGCGCGCTGTCGCTTATTGGGGCGCGCAGATCGCGGGCGCGCTCCTTGCCGCCGCCTTGATTCGCGTGTCGCTCGGAAGCGATGCGCACCTCGGCGCGACGTTGCCATCCGGCTCGCAGGGCCAGTCGTTCGTCTGGGAGCTGGTGCTGACGTTCTTCCTGATGTTCGTGATCATGTCCGTGGGCACCGACACGCGCGCCGTCGGCGAAGCGGCCGCAATCGCGATCGGCGGTACGGTCGGGTTGGATGCGATGTTCGGCGGCCCGATCTCGGGTGCGTCGATGAATCCGGCGCGCTCGATCGGGCCTGGGCTCGTCGCGGGCGACCTGCACGCTCTCTGGCTTTACATCGTGGCGCCGCTCTGTGGCGCGGCTTTCGGCGCCTTCTCCTACCAGTTCGTTCGCGGTGAGCCGGCGTGAACGTTCTCTTCGTGTGCCTGCATAACGCCGGTCGTTCGCAGATGAGCGCAGCGCTGTTCGAGCGCGCCGCCGGCCCACGCCACACCGCAGAGTCGGCCGGCACGACTCCGGCCGAACACGTTCACCCTGAGGTCGTCGAGGCGATGCGCGAGGTCGGGATCGACCTGGTGGACAAGACCCCGCAGCTCCTGACGACCGAGCTGGCAGAGCGTGCCGATGTGGTCGTGACGATGGGCTGCGGCGACGCCTGCCCGTACATCCCCGGGAAGCGCTACATCGAGTGGAACCTCCCCGATCCGAAGGGACGGCCGATCGAAGACGTTCGGCGTCTCCGCGACGACATCGAGCGTCGCGTCGTCGAGCTCGCGCACGAGCTCGACGAGTCGAAGTAGTCACCTCACCTTCACGACACCGTTACCCACGGTCGTTCGCGACGCCCTGAGACTAGGCCCGTCAGTTCCACGAACGTAAAAGGGGGAAGGAAACTTGAAGCGCAAGGCTCTCGTTCCACTGCTCGCCGCCGGTGCCGCGGCGTCAGCCGCTGCCGTGCTGGCTGCCGGGCCGGACGTCCCGCAGCTCACGGACGTCGCAACTGCGAACACGAAGTCGGTCGGGTACGCCCCGGCGTCGCGGTTGTCAGCCGAGCTCACGCAAGTCGTGCTCGCGCAAGGTTCGACGAAGCTCGAGAACCCGCAGGGGATCACGACGAACTACGGCTACCAGAACGACGTTTCCAGTCCCGGTGACGCCTCGGCGCCGCTGATGGTGCCGTCGGGTGCAACACCGTCGGAGGCGCAGAAGACGGAGCCGGACAAGAACACGTACCTGGTGCTCAAGGGCCAGACCGGTGCCGATGCCGCATACGACTACGGCACGCACTTCCTCTACCAGGGTCACGAGAACGCAGCGACCGTGGCGGGAAAGAAGCAGGGCTACATCACGCGGATCAACCTCGATGCCGATGCCGCTCACCGCGTCACGCTGCTCGCGTCCCAGGACGCGACGGGTGCGCCGCTCGCGACCATTGACGGCTCGACGTGGGATCCGTTCGCTCAGCGTCTGCTCTTCACAACAGAGAACTCCGGTGCGCCGACCTATGCCGCCACCGTGGGTTACCCGTCCACTGTCACCGATGTCTCGGGTGCGCTCGGGCGGGGTGGTTACGAAGGCATTCAGAACGACAGCGACGGCAACATCTGGATCGTCGAGGACATCGGCGGGGCAAGCAAGCCCGGAACGACCGCGAAGATCCCGAACAGCTTCGTCTACCGCTACGTCCCGGCGCATCCCGGTGATCTCGCGAACGGGAAGCTGCAAGCGCTGCAAGTGTTGAACGCGTCCGGCGACCCGATCACCGTCGAGTCTCAGACGGCGGTGAACGCGCCTGACCAGGTTGCGCTGCACAGCTACGGGACGACGCTTTCGACCCACTGGGTGACCGTGCACGACACGGCGGTCGACGGCTCCGCGTCGTTCTTCGCGAATCCCCTGGCGAAGGCCGCGCACGCAACTCCGTTCAAGCGCCCGGAGAACGGCGTCTTCCGCCCCGGCGCCAAGTTCGGCGAGTTCCACTTCACCGAGACCGGCGATACGAACGCGACGAGCGTCGAGAACGACACCGCCGGTGGTTGGGGGAGCCTGTTCAAGGTCGTGCAGGCGGATCCGTCGGCGGCCACGGGGAAGATCTCGGTCTTCTACAAGAGCACGCAGGCTGTGAGCGGTCTCGACAACATCAACTTCCTCGGCCGCGACCAGCTGGGTGCCGTCGAGGATGCGGGCGACACGCTCCACGGCCAGAGGAACGCACTCGACTCCGCGTATTCGTGGAACGTCGGCACGGACTACTCGATCGCTTCCAACCAGCCGGTGCGCTGGCTGGCCGAAGGGCGCGACGCGCCCGCAACGATCGACTCTGCGATGGGTGGATTCGGCAAGAACGACGGTGACAACGAGATCACCGGGATGCTCGTGTCGAACGGCGATGCGAGCGCCGAGGGGATCCTCGGTGCCAAGGCCCCGAATCTCGGCGACAGCAAGTGGCGCTGGTTCTACACCCAGCAGCACGGCGACAACGTGACGTACGAGCTGTTGCTTTCGTCCCGCGGAAGCAACTAGAGCCAGCCGGCCGTGCCGCCCGAGCGAGGGGCGGCACGGCCACCTTCGCCGTCATCCGGGTAATCTGCCGCCCGTGGACTTCGAGCTGACGCCGGAGCAGCGCGAGATCCAGGCGCTCGCGAAGGAGTTCGCAACGGCTGAGATCGAGCCGTTCGCATCGGACTGGGACCGGGCACACGCGTTCCCGCAGGAGTTGCTGGGCAAGCTCGGCGTGCTGGGGTTGATGGGGGTCTGCGTGCCGGAGGAATACGGCGGCGCAGGCGCCGATTTCCTGTCGTACATCCTGGTGATCGAAGAGCTGTCGCGCGCGGACGCAGGCGTTGGCGTGACCGTCGCGGTGCACACGTCGGCGTGCTCGCTGCCGCTGCTCCAGTTCGGAACCGAGGAGCAGCGCGCGCGCTTCGTGCCGCCACTCGCCCGCGGCGAGGGAGTGGGCTGCTTCGCGCTGACCGAGCCAGGCTCGGGCTCCGACGCCGGCTCGATCGTGACGAGCGCGGTGGAGACCGATGGCGGCTGGCAGATCAACGGCGCGAAGCAGTGGATCACGAACGCGGCGTTCGGTGGCACGATTCTCTTCTTCGCGCGCACCGGCACCGAGTTGCAGACCGCGCGCGGGATCTCGGCGTTCATTGTCGACACCGACCAGGTGACGATCACGCGCACGGAGGAGAAGCTCGGTCTCAACTCGTCGGTCACGAACGACATCGCCATCGATGCGTTCGTCGACGCCGACCGGTTGCTCGGCGAGTTGCATCACGGCTTCCGGATCGCGATGGCGACGCTGGACGGTGGTCGCATCGGGATCGCGGCGCAGGCGGTCGGGATCGCCCAGGCTGCCTACGAGGTTGCCTTGCAGTATTCGAAGGAACGCGAGGCGTTTGGGCAGAAGATCTCGGAGTTCCAGGCAATCCAGCACAAGCTCGCGAACATGTCGATGGAGATCGACGCGGCCCGCCTGCTCGTGCACAAGGCGGCGTGGCTGAAGGATCAAGGAAAGCCGCATGCGGAAGCGGGGGCGAAGGCGAAGCTCTTCGCCTCCGAGATGGCCCGCCGCCAGACCGCGGAGGCGATCCAGGTGCTCGGCGGCTACGGCTACACGAAGGAGTTCCCCGCCGAGCGCTACTACCGCGACGCGAAGATCACCGAGATCTACGAAGGGACGAGCGAGATCCAGCGTCTCGTGATCGCGCGCTCGATCCTGCGGGACACGTCCGGTGTCAGACACGCGCACGACACGCGCAAGGAAGTGTGACGAGATCGTGACGCACTTCGCGGAACTCCAGGCGCGGCCTTCGTTTGCACCGCTTCAGGCCGGTGCCAGGCACCGTGAAGTGGACTTCACACCATGAACCCGCGCGAAAGGGACGAGCCCGTTCGGCTCACGAAGATCTACACCCGCGGTGGCGACGTGGGGGAGACCTCGCTCGGGGACATGTCGCGCGTCTCGAAGCTCGACCCGCTCGTGCGCGCCTACGGCGCGGTCGACGAGCTCAACTCCGTGGTCGGTTGGGTCGTCGTCGCGGCGCCGTCCGCGACGCTCGCGCGGATCCAGAACGAGCTGTTCGACGTCGGCGCCGACCTCTCCGTCCCCTACAAAGAGAACGACGGCAAGCTGCGGATCGACCAAGCGGCGATCGACCGTCTCGAGGCCGATTGCGACGAGGCGAACGCGCCGCTTGCCGAGCTGAAGAGCTTCATCCTGCCGGGCGGCTGCGAGCAAGCGGCCCGCCTGCACATTGCGCGCGCGGTGTGCCGCCGCGCCGAGCGCGACGTGCTCGACGCGGCGCAGACGCGGCCCGTGAACCCCCTGGCCGTCGTCTACCTGAACCGGCTCAGCGACCTGCTCTTCATCCTCGCGCGGGCGGCAAACAGTGGCGACGAGCCGCTGTGGAGACCCGGCGGCGATCGCTAGCCGTTTTACCTAGCGCTTCGCCCTTTGGGCGAGCACTCGGATCTTCTGCGAGGTGCGGTACGTCGCGCCGTCGGCGGTGCGGCCGAGCCAGTAGAGCGTGTATGTGCCCGGCTGCAGCTTGTGCGCGAGGCGCAGCGTGTGCACCGACGCGCCGGTGGTTGCCAGGAAGCTCCAGCGCTGGATGCGCTGGTAGTTGACGCCGTCGAGCGTCGCCGAGATCTTTGCGGGTGCCGTTGCGAGGATGCGGACCGCGAGTGCGCGGTTCATGGGGCGCACGCGCTTCTGTACCGCGATCTGGAAGACGAACGGCGCGTGACGCACCGACGGGGTCGAGACCTGGAGGTCGACGATCGAGCCGGCCGGAAGGAGCTGCACGCGGGACGGGCCGACGACGGTGCCGGCGGGCTCGCTCGAGGCGACCGGCATGAGCCGGCCGGCCGTGAAGCCGCGCGTAGCGAGCGTTGCGGTGGCGTCTTCGACGCTCCGTCCGGTGATGTTCGGCACGGCCTGCAGCGGCGTTGTCGGGAGGCTCGAGCTACCCGACGTGTTGAAAGCGGCGAGGGCAAACGACCGCGTATCGTCAGCGGTGAACGCGCCGAGCTTGGTCTCGAACTCGCTCGGACCGAGGTACCGGTACGGCTGCCCGTCCACGTACAGGAGGAACTTCTCGATCCGGCCGCTGTCGGGGGCCGGGGACCAACGCAGCGTCAGGCCGTCCGCGGCCACGACGGCGGAGAAGTTGCTCGGGGTCGCAGGCAGCTGGACGTCGCGCACGAGCGCGAAGAGCGTCAGGTGCTTCGTCAGCACGTGCACGCCGGTCGCGTCGCGATAGAAACCGTCCTGCTGGCCGGCGGGCAGCACCGGCGAGGAGATCATCGGGATCAAGCGCCACTCGCCGTTCTGGTAGGTCGCGGGGATCGCGAGGCCGCCGGTCGGGTCGGTCATCGTGATCGCGAGCGGGACCCGGAACACGTGCAGCGAATCGCCGTTGGAGTTCCAGTCCATCGTCACGTCGACGATCGAGCCCGTCATCGTCATCCCTGACAGCGGCGCGATCGGGGAGACCTGCGGGGCCATGCTGAGCACGAGGAAGTCGTCCTCGTGTCCGAACGGCACGTCGTAGGCGTTGGCCGGGACGAAGACCGTCGCGCCGCTCGCCGGGGAAGTGAGGACCGTCTGACTGTTCGGGAGCGCGTTCTTCGAGACGATCGGCGGCTGCGCGAACCCCGCGGGCGCCAGGATCGTCGTGTTGATCCGGAAGCTCGAGATCCTGCCGGCGAGGTCGGTGAGCTTCCCGGTGAAGGCGTGGAGCCCATCGGCGACAGTGGCGTCGAGCGCAACGTTGACGGTGGCGCCGGTGACGACCGGAGCGGCGAGCACGGGCTGTCCGTCGACCTTGACGTTCGTGACCGACTGCAGCGGCTCGCTCGCGGTCAGCCAGAGCTCCGAGATCGTCGAACCGTTCGGGAGCACGCCGCCGTCCTCCGGTGTGGAGGCGGTGAGCTGCGGTGCGGTGTTGTCGAAGGTGATGCCGGTGCGCGCGTCGGAGGCCTGGTTGCCGAAGGCGTCGACCGCAACGACACGGACGTCGTAGACGCCGTCGGTGATCGACGAGCTGTCAAAGGTGATCCGGAACGGGGCGGCCGAGGAGTTGCCGACGGCGACCCAGCCGCCGCCCGCGGCCCGCACCTGCAGCATCGCCTGCGAGGCGCCGCTGACGGCGGCGTCGATCGTGAGCGTGCCGGCGAGCAGCGTGCCGAGGCTCGCGAGCGACAGAGCCGGCGGAGTCGAGTCGACGGTCACGGAGCGCACGCCGGTGAAGGCGACGTTGTCCGCGTTGTCGGTGATCCTCGCGCGCAGGTCGTAGTTGCCCGACGGAACGGTCGTCGCATCCCAGGTGCTGCCGGAGATATCCGTGAACGAGCCGGGGCCATTCGCGCGGTACTGGTAGGTCACGCCGGCCACGCCGGTGCCCGAGTCGGTGGAGGTCGAGGCGAGCGCGACGGACGGTCCGCCTACGGTCGCGTTCGCGGCCGGCTGTGTGAGCGCGCCCGTCGGGCCGGTGTTGTCGATCGTGACCGCCTTGATGTTGCTGCTCTGGTTGCCGCCGCCGTCGGTTGCGGTCACGCGCAGGTCATAGGCGCCGTCGGGACGCGTGCCGGAGGCCCACGCGAAGATGAACGGCGAGGGCGCGCTCGCGCTGCCGAGCGTCGTCCAGGTGGCCGCGCCGCTCGGGCTGATCGCGTACGCCACGGATGCGATGTCGGCGGAGCCGGTCGCGCCGAGCGAGACGGTGCCGGAGACTGCGGATGGGACGGTTAGTGTGACGGTCGGAGCGTTGTTGTCGACGGTGACCGTCGTCACAGGCGAGTAGGTCGGGCCGTTACCGGCCCTGTCGGTGACCGCAACGCGAATGTCGGCCGCGCCGTCGGCCACCGTCGTCGAGCTCCAGGTGAAGCTGAAGCCGCTCGTCTGCGTCGCGACCGGCGTAAAGGCGCTCGCGCCGCTCCCTTTGACCTCGAAGACCATGGCGCCGATCCCCGAGACCGAGGCGTCGGCCGAGCCCGTCAGGGTCACGGTGCCGGAGCACCGGGCGCCGCAGCCGCCGACGCTCACGGACGCAGAGGTGGGCGCGGTGTTGTCGACGACGGTGTCGGCGAGCGGGGTGACCGTCGGGTTGCCCGCATCGTCGGTCTCGATCATCTGCAGGTGGTACGTGTCGTCTCCGACGCTCGTCGTGTCCCACGTGACGTGCCAACCCTCGCTCCCGTCTGTGTCGGTGCCGATCGACATCCACGCGCCGCTCGCGCCGGTGCGGTACTGGAACTCGACCGAAGCGATCGTGTCGGTCGGCGAGTCGGTGAGCACGAGGTTGCCCCGAACCGCATCGCCGCCGTTGCCCGAGCCGCCGGCCGGGGCCGTCGTATCGACGTGGACCTGGGCACTGCGCGTCGGCTCGACGTTGCCCGCGGCGTCCGTCGAGTGGTACGCGATCGTGTGGGTTCCGTCGTTCACGGCGGCCGGAATGACGACGGTGGTGCCGCTCTGCTGTGGACCGCCGTCGACGGTGTAGACCGTCGCCGTGACGCCGGAGCCGCCGTCGCTCGCTGACAGGTTCACGGTCACGTCACTGTTGCGCGGACCCGCCGGCGCGTTGTCGGTGGTGACCGGGGCGGTGTTGTCGATGCGCACGCTTGTGCTGATCGCGGAGCAGCCGCCGTTGCCGGAGTTGTCGACCGCGATCACGCGGAAGTCGTAGAAACCATCCGCGAGTGCCGTCGTGTCGAAGCTCTGCGCGGCGGCCGCGCCCCATGAGCCGCACGGACTTGCTTCGGGAGTACCGGCAGGCGCGACGCGGTAGCCGAACGTAGCGACGCCGGAGGTGCCGTCGCTGATTGTCGACGCGAGCATGATCGTCCCGCGCTTGATCGAGCTCGAGGCCGGGTCGTCGAGCTGCGCGTTCGGGGCTGTGTTGTCGATCGTCACGAGCTGGGCTGCCGAATCGGTGCGGTTGCCGGCGTTGTCGATCGCAACGACCCGGAAATCGTGGTCACCGTCGGCCTGCGTCGAGGTGTCGAGGGGCGCCGTGATGGTCGACCAGCTGTTCGCGCTGTGCGCGGAGAGCTCGTAGTGCACGGTTGCAAGACCGGAGCCGGCGTCGTTCGTGCTCGAGCCGAGCGTCAGCGAACCGCGGACGTAGCGCGCAATTGCGTCGAGGGTGGCGACCGGCGGGGTGTTGTCGATCTTCGTCGTGACCGGCGCCGAGTAGCCGATGTTGCCGACGTTGTCGGTCGCGACCGAGCGCAAGTCGTAGTCGCCGTCGGCCGTGGTCGTCGTGTCGAACGAGGCTGGGATGCCTGTCCAGGTGCCTGCGCCGTGGGCCGAGATCTCGTAGCCCGTGCTCGCGACGCCCGACCCGGCGTCGACTGCGTCGGCGGCCAGGGCGATCGTCTGCCGGACGTTTGTGGCGACCGGGTCGATCGTTGAGGTCGGCGGGGTGTTGTCGATCCGGATTGGGCCGACGATGCGCTGACTCAGGTTGCCCGCAATGTCGGTAACGCTGATGCGGAAGTCGTAGGCGCCGTCGGAGAGACCCGTCGTATCGAACGGGGCGTCGTACGCGCCGCCGCCCGCTGCGACCCCGTTGCCGACGAGCGCCCAGCTCGACGTTCCGCTCGGAGCGCGCTCGAAGCTGACGGAGTTCAAGCCGCTCGTTGCGTCTGCGACACCTGTCGCGTGCAGTGTGACCCCGCCGCGGACATTGGCCGCCGGCGAGACCAGGGTCGCGGTCGGAGCGGTCTGATCGACCGTGACGTGCACCAACGAGCAGGAGGAATGGCCGGCACCGTCATGCGCGACCGCGCGGACGGCATAGGTGCCGTCGGCCGGCGTCGTCCAGGTCGCGTCGTACGTGCCCGTCGTGTCGCTGGCGATCAGCGTCCAGGAGCCCGTCGAGCAGTCGGCGGACGGAGTGCTGCTGAACTCGAAGTCGACTGCGCCGACGCCGGTGCCCGTGTCCGACGCGCTCGCCGCGAGGGCCCTGGTGGCCGTCTTCACGTAGGACCCGTCCGCGGGCAGCGTCAGCGAAAGGGCAGGGCTCGTCGTGTCCACCATCCAGGCGGCGTGCGCGTGGGGCCCGGTCGCCGTAGCGCTCAAGGCCCGGACATCGAACGTATGGCCGCCACTCGCGAGGCCGGTGTAGCTCTTCGAGCCGCTGCCGGTGCCGGGGCAGGCGGCGTAGGCGGCGCCGTCGAGGCGGCACTCGAAGGTGGCGGTGCTGTCGTTAGCGCTGTAGGCGAACGTTGCTGCCGCGGAGGTCGAGGGATCGACCGGTGCGTCGTCGATCGCCGTGATCGGTGCCGGGTCGACCGTGAAGGTCGCAGACGCGCTGGTCAGTCCGGTTGCGCTAGCGGTGAGCGTCACCTGTCCCTCGACGCTGGCGGTCACTGACTTGCTCGCCGCTCCCGCCGAGACGATGACGGACCCGAGTCCCGTGAGCTCGCCGGGGCCGGCGGTACGCGCGAAGGTGACGGAGGTCGCGTCGTTTGAGCTCACGATGTTGTTGTGCGCGTCCTGGACCGCGACCGTGAAGAGGCGCGACGCACCGAGTGCGAGGTTGCCGGTGCCGCCGGCAGTGAACGCCAGGTGGTCGGGAGCGCCGGCGCCTACGGTCAGCGTCGCGTTGCCGACGGCGCCGAGGAACGAACCGGTGACGGTGTGCACGCCCGTGGCGGGTGCGGAGCAGACGGCACCGAGGCAGGTGCCACCGGCGACGGAGAGCGTGGTCGCGCCCGTCACGTCGCCGATCGAGTTATCGAACATGTCGCGGCCCTGGACGGCGTAAGTCTGCGAGTCATCGGCGGTGATCGAGACGGTCGCAGGGCTCAGGATCAGGTGGTCGACGTTGCCCGCGTTGCCATTCGCGGTGAAGGTCAATGGGCTGCCGGTGAGGCTGCCGGAGCTGGCGCTCAGCGTGTTTGCGCCTCCGACGGTGCCGAGCTTCCAGGATCCGACCGCCGCGACGCCGCTCGCGTTGGTGCTCGGTGAGAGGCCGGTGGCCGAGCCGCCGCCCGAGACGACCGCGAAGGTGACGCCGACACCGGAGACCGGGTTGCCGAACTGGTCGGTCACCTTGACCGACGGGGCGGTGGCGAGATTCGTGTCGACCGTCTTCGACTGGTTGTTGCCGCCGTTGACCGCGAGCGCGGCGGCGCTGTCGGCGGTTCCCGCCGCGGTGAAGGTCACGGGACTGCCGTTCAGGCCGCCGGAGGTCGCGGCAAGCATGTTCGCGCCGGCTCCGGTGCCGAGCGTCCACGATCCGACGGTCGCGACGCCGCTCCCAGTGGTTGTGGCGCTGCCGCCGGTGACCGAGCCGCCGCCCGAGTCGATGGCGAAGGTGACGGCGACCCCGACGACCGGGTTGCCGAACGAGTCGACCACGCGAACGGACGGTGCCGTGGAGACGATGGTGTTCACCGTCGCGGACTGGCCTTCACCGGAGAGCGCGGAGAGGGTCGCGGCTGCCGCTGCGGTCCCGGTGGCGTTCAGCGTGACCGGGCTGCCGCCGAGTCCCGGCGACGTGGCGGTGAGCGTATTGGCGCCGGCCGCGGTGCCGAGCTTCCAGGAGCCGATGGTGGCGACGCCGCCGGCGTCGGTTGTGTCGCTCGTGCCGGTCGCAGAGCCGCCGCCCGAGGCGACCGCAAACGTCACGTTGACGCTGGGGACGCCGTTGCCGAACTGGTCGGCGGCCTTCACTGAAGGGGCTGACGAGAGGTTTGTGTCGACCGTCGCGCTCTGATTGTCGCCGGCGTTTACCGCAAGCGCGGTCGCCGCACCCGGCGTGCTGGTTGCGTTGAACGCGATCGGGCTGCCGCTGAGACCCGCCGACGTGGCGGTGAGCGTGTTGGCGCCCGCGGCGGTGCCCAGCTTCCAGCTGCCGACGGTCGCAAGGCCGCTCGCGTTCGTCGTCGTGTTGCCGCCCGCGAGCGAGCCGCCGCCCGAGCCGATCGCGAAGTTGACGGCGACACCTGCGACCGGATTGCCGTGTGTGTCGGTTACGAGCACCGCCGGCGCCGTGGCGACGTTCGTGTTGACGGTGGCGGTTTGGCCTTGCCCGCTGTTGATCGCCATCGAGTTCGCCGCACCGGCGATGCCGGTCGCGTTGAACGTGACATCCCTCGGGCCGCCATATGTGGCGGTGAGCGTGTTGGCTCCAGCCGTCGTGCCGAGCTTCCAGGAGCCGAGCGTGGCGATGCCGCTCGCGTTCGTGGTGGCGCTTGCGCCCGTCGCCGAGCCGTCACCCGAGGCGACGACGAAGGTGACGGGCACGCCGGAGACCGGGCTGCCGAACGTGTCGGTGACGAGAACCGATGGGGCGGTGGAGACGTTGGTGTCGACTGTTGCGCTTTGGCCATCACCGTCGTTGACGGCGATGTTCGCGGCGGCGACGACGCCGGTTGCGCTGAAGGTGACGGGGCTGCCAGTGAGGCCGGCCGAGGTGGCGGTGAGCGTGTTGGCGCCGGCGGCTGCGCCGAGCTTCCAGGAGCCGACGGTCGCCACGCCGCTCGCATCGGTGGCGGCGCTGCCTCCGGTCTGCGAGCCGCCACCGGAGGCGATCGCGAAGGTGACCGGCGTGCCCTGGACCGGGTTGCCGAACTGGTCGCTGACGAGTACGGACGGCGGTGTGGCGACGTTCGTATTGACGTTCGCGCTTTGGCCGTCGCCGCCGTTAGCGGCGATCGTGGCGGCGCTGGCCGGGGTGATGTCATAGCTCGAGCTCGTCGCGCCGGACAACGAGCCGGACGTCGCGACCAGCGTGTAGCCGGTGCCCGTCTTGTTCAGCGAGAGATCGCCGAAGGTCGCGACGCCGGCCAAGGCGCTGCTCGTCTTCGTGCCCGACAGGGTCGAGCTGCCGGGATTTGCGCCGAGGGCGACCGTGACGGCTGCGCTGCTGCTGGTGACGAGGTTGTCGTTCGCGTCGAGGATGCGGACGGTGACCGACGGCGAGAGCGTCTGGCCCGCGATGGCGGAAGCGGGCGGTTCGACACCGAACGTGAGCTTCGCGGCCGGGCCCGCGACGTAGCTGACCGGTGCCGACGATGCCAGCCCAGAGCCGTCGAGCTGGCCGGAGACGGTGACGCTCTGCGCCACCGTCGACGACGTCAGCGTCGCCGTGTACGTCCCGTCGTCGTGGTTCGTGACCGAGCCGAGCGACCCGGCGCCTACGGCCAGCGAAACGGTGCCGGCACCCGGGGCGAGGTTGGTGCCCGCCGCGTTCTTCAGCTGCACTGTGATCGTCGAGGTGGATGTGCCGTTTGCATTGATCGCGCCCGGCGTCGCGGTGACGGTCGACTGGCTGAGCGATGCGACCGCACTCATCGAGATGAACTGCGCCGAGACGCTGCCGAGGAGGTTGCCGGCGGTGTCCTTCACCTTCTGGCCCGTCGTGAGTGCGCCCGGGTTATACGCAACCGTCGGCGTCGCGTCGCCGAATAGCCGACTCGCGAGCGTGAGGCGGATGTGCGTCGCGTCGGTGTACGAGAGACCGCTGATCGTGGCGCCGGTGACGGTGAACGCGCTCGTCGGCGTCGTTGAGCCGCTGTCGAGACCGCTCTCGGCCTCGGTGAACCTCACGTCGACGTGCGTCCCGGCGGCGTCGAGCGCAGCCGACGCATACGCGGGTGCCGCGGTGTCGATCAGCACCGGCGAGGTCGCGACGGCGGCTGTATTGCCGACGTTGTCGGTGCCGGTGAGCGTGTAGACGTAGCACTGACCGTTCGAGACGCCCGTGTCCGGGTTGGGGACGACGGTGGCGCCGGTGTAGCCCGAGCCGGGGCAGACGCCCGCGATCGGCGACTGGCCGTTCGAGCGGGTAAGCGTGTTCGAGGCGATGCCGGATCCGCTGTCGGTGTAGTTGCCGGAGGCGATCGTGACGGAGGCGCTGGTCGCGTAGGCCGGGACGCTGATCGAGCCGCCCGTCGGTCCGCCGTTGTCGAGCGTCAGCGCGAACGTCGTGTCGGTGGCGCTGTTGCCGGCGGCGTCGGTGCCGTGCGCGGCGAGCGAGCCGGCGCCGCTGGCGCTCGCCCAGCTGATCGCCGTCGAGTCGTAGGGGCTCGAGCCGCCGACGGTCTCGTCCGAGTGCGACGCGCCGGTCAGCCCGCTGAGCGCGCCGAAGGTGGCGGAGGCCGGACCGGAAACCGCGTCGGTGACGGTATTGCGGAGCGTGAAGCTGCCGGCGGCGTCGCCCTTGTAGTAGATGGTGCCGCCGCTCTTGTGGGCGCCGGTGGCCGCCGTCAGCGTGAACGTGTCCGTCGGAGCGCCGGTGTCGACGAGCACTGGGGATGAGGAGATGGTGGCGGTGTTGCCGACCTTGTCGGTCGCGGTGAGCGTGTAGACGTAGCACTGGCCGTTCGCGACGCCGGTGTCCGGGCTCGTAACGGTAGTCGCCCCCGTGTAGCCGGAGCCGGGGCAGACGCCCGCGACCGGCGCTTGCCCGTTCGAGCGGGTGATTACGTTTGAGGCGCCGCTGAGGCCCGAGCCGCCGTCAATGAAGTTGCCGGAGGTAGTGGTCACCGACGTCGACGTGGTGTACGCGGGCACCGAGATCGAGCCTCCGGTCGGCGCACTGTTGTCGAGGCCGAGCGTGAGGGTCGTCTCGCTGCTCGAGGTACCGGCGGCATCGGTCGAGTGGACTGGGATTGTCGGAGAGCCCGAGGCGGCAGCGGTCCAGGTGATCGCGGTCGAGGCGTACGGGCTCGAACCAGTGATCGTCTCCGAGCTGTGCGCTGCGAAGCCGGTGCCACCGGACAGCAGGCCGAAGGTTGCCGAGGCGGGGCCGGAGGACGCGTCGGTGACGGTGTCGCGCAGCTCGAAGGAGCCGAGCGCGTCGCCCTTGTAGTAGATGGTCGTGCCGCTCTTGTAGGCGCCGGTGCCGGCCGTGAGCGTAATCGCGTCGCTCGGTGCAGTCCCGTCGACCAGCACCGCGTTTGTCGTCACGAGCGAGACGCTGTTGCCGACGTTGTCGGCTCCGGTGAGGGTGTAGACGTAGCACTGGCCGTCCACCACCGCGGTGTCGGGGCTCGTGACGACGGTCGAGCCGGTGAAGGTGCCGGCGGCCGGGCAGATGCCGCCGATCGGGGACTGCCCGTTCGAGCGGGTGAGCACGTTGGAGGCGATGCCCGAGCCGCCGTCGGTGTAGTTGCCGGAGGCGATCGTGACCGATGAGCTCGTCGCGTAGGCCGGAACGCTGATCGAGCCGCCCGCCGGCGCGCCATTGTCGAGGGTGAGCGTGAAGGTGGTGTCGGTCTGGGAGTTGGTGGCGATGTCCGTGCCGTGGGCTGCGAGCGACCCCGTACCGGAAGCGGTCGCCCAGCTGATCGCGCTCGAGTCGTAGGGGCCACCGACCGGGGTGGAGATCGTCTCGGCGGAGTGCGAGGCGCCGGTGAGGCCACTGAGCAGGCCGAAGATCGCAGATGCGGGACCAGAATTGGCGTCCGTGACGGTGTCGCGGAGCTTGAAGCTGCCGGCGGCGTCGCCCTTGTAGTAGATCGTCGCACCGGACTTGTAGACGCCGCCGGTGACCGAGGTGAGCGCGAATGCGTCGGTTGGGGCGACGGTGTCGACCATCACCGGGTTGCTCGTCCAGGTGGCGGTGTTGCCGACCTTGTCGGTGGCGGTGAGGGTGTAGAGGTAGCACTGGCCGTTCGCGACGCCGGTGTCCGGGCTCGTGACGGTTGTTGCGCCGGTGTAGCCGGAGCCAGGGCAGGCGTTACCGGAGACGGCCTGTCCGTTCGAGCGGCTGATCGTGTTCGTGGCGGCGGCGAGGCCCGAGGCGCCGTCGGTCGCCGGGGTGGTCGTGATCGGCACCGAGAGCGTCTTGACCGTCGCCGGTACCGAGATGACACCGCCGCCCGGCGCGTTCGCGTCCTTCGTGATCGTGATGTCGGACGTCGAGGTGTTGCCCGCGATGTCGGTCGCCGTCAGCGTCGAGGGGGAGGAGAACGACGCGGCGGTCGAAGACCAGCCGTAGTTGAGCGCGGACGTGTACGGGGAGGCGCCCGAAATCGTTTCGTTGCTGTGTGCGAAGGAACCGGTGGCGATCGCGGGGAAGTTGACGGAGGCCGGGCCCGACGTCGCGTCGGTCACAACGGCGCGCGCATTGAACGCATTCGCGCAGACCGCGACGGACGGGTTGTAGTAGATCGTCGCGCCCGACGCGTAGAGGTTGGCATTGCAGCTGCCGCTCAGCACATACGACAGGGTCCCGAATGCAGGCGGCGTCGTGTCGTACTTGAATGTTCCGGCGGCGAGCGTGCCGGACACGTTGCCGGTTGTCGTCGCGTCCGTCGCCTGAACCGAGACGGTGTACGTGTGGCCGTCGCTGAGAGCGGCCGAGGCAACGTTGTACTGCCACGAGGCGTTGTTCGCGCCCGTGGCCGTGCCGCCGGTCGAGACCGCGTTCCAGCTGGGGCAGCCGGCGGTGGTGAAGTCCGTGCCGTTCCAGCACTTGCCGGAAACGGAGTCCGCAATCGAGACGTTGACGGCCGAGATGCCGTTGTTTCCGTTGCCGGAGTCGGTTGTCGTCCCGTCGACGTGTCCCGACCAGCCGGCCGCGTTGTAGCTGGAGTTCGTCGTCAATGTCGCCGCCGTTGGCGCGGCTGTGTCGTAGTTGGTGGTCGCCGTCGCCACCGTCGACGTGTTGCCCGCGAGATCGATCGTCTTCGCGTGGACCGTGTACGAGTGGGCGTTCGCGAGGTTCGTGTTCGCGAAGGTGTAGTTCCACGTCGCAGCAGTTCCCGGCGAGACAGCGGTTGGCCCGGTGGTCGGGTTGACGTACGTCTCGGCGCCGGCGACCGCGCCCCAGGCGCCGCCTGTCCAGTACTGGTTGGAGGTGTCGTCGTGGATCGAGAGCTGCGTCTTGCCCGCGGTCGTGTCGATGCCCGAGCCGCCGGACTCGTCCGTGCCGCTGCCGGTGATCGCCGCCCACCCCGCGGCGTTGTAGCTCGCGGCGCCGGGGAAAGTCACCGCTGCCGTCGCGTTCGTCACGTCAACCCTGTAGGCCGCGGTCACGGCTGACCAGCGGCCGCTGGTGACGGTCGCGCCGCACGTCAGGATGCCGGTGGCGGTGGAAGTCTTGTAGACCGGCTCTTCCGTCGAGGTGCCTGCAGTGCCCGCCGAGGTGAGCGCCGTGCACGAGTTGCTAGCGGCTCCGACAGTTGCGGAGGCGACGCCGCCCACGACAAGGACGTTCCCGGAGGTGGTCGAGCCCGTCGAGGCGGCGGCGTTTGCGGTGTTTGCCGACCCGGTGCCCGCAGTGCTGTCCATTGGGCTCGTGGTGATCAGCCCGCTGACGTAGAAGATCGTCGCCTCCTTCAACACCGTGGAGGTGGCGGGATACGTGATCGTGATCGTGTTGCCCGAGGCGAGCGGCTGAGTGATCGGAGAGCGGAGGAGCGAGACGCTCTGGCCCGTGTTGTTCATGTGCTGGTCCTGCGTGAAGGTGTTGTGCGTGACGAGGTTGTCGGTCGCCGAGAAGTTCCCTGTGTTGGAAACGTTGAGCCCGGCGACGATAAAGAGCGTGCTGTTCAGCGGGACTGCCGCGCTGAGCGTGAGGACGAGCGTGCCCGCAGTCGCGGTGCAGATGAGGCCGGTGGTGTTCGGGCAGAGGCCCGAGGCGACGACGGTCGGCGTCGTCGACGAGCCCGCGATGCCGTACGGCCCGACGAACGGGCCGCCGGCCTGGCGCCCCTGCACGCCGGCGGTCACGAGCGGGGCCTTGCTCGTGTCGAAGAGCGCCTGGAGGAGATTCAGCCGCCCGTTGCCCGTCTGCTCCACGCTGCCCGCTTGAGTGGCGTTGCGTGCGAGGCGTCCGACGACGGTCGCGTTGGTCGCCTTCGCATCGGCGCCGAGGAGCAGCGCGGCCGCGCCCGCGACGAGAGCCGCCGACGCAGACGTGCCGGTGATCGTCGTTGTCCCGCCACCGGCTGCCGCGGCGACGATGTCGACGCCCGGAGCGGCGAGCGTGACGTCGCGCCCGAAGTTGCTGCCCGACCAGAGCTCGTCGTGCGAGTCGGTCGCCGAGACGCCGACGACCTTCGCATCGCCGGCCGGGTAGGTCGGCTTGGACGAGCCGCTGTTGCCGGTGGCCGCGACGACGACAGACCCCCTCGACCACGCGTAGTCGATCGCGCGCTGGAGCGCCGGGCTGTAGCCGTCGCCTGCGAAGCTCATGGCGATGACGTTCGCGTCGTGGTCGGCGGCCCAGACGAGACCCTTGATGATGTCGCTGTCCTTGCCGAGGCCTTCGTTGTTCAGGACTCGCACCGGCATTACCCGTGCCGCCGGATCGGCGGCGAGCGCGATGCTCGCCATCCACGTGCCGTGTCCATTCGCGTCCGTCGAGGCCGGGAAGCCGGTGAAAGCGGAGTGGCCGGCGACGACATGGCCCGCGAGAGCCGGGTGCGTCGCGTCGACGCCTGTGTCGAGCACCGCGATCGTGACGGCGCGCTTCGACGTCGCGGACCGTTGCGCGAGGAGGGCGCCGATCTTCGGCAACGCCCACTGACCGGCGATCGCGTCGGTGGCTGTATCGCCCGCGAGCTGACGCACGTCGTCGGGCGTCGCCGATGCAACGGCCTGCTCGGAGCGCAAAGCCTCGAGTAGCGCGTGAGCCTTCGACGGGGCAACGGAGAGGATGTGCAGGTCGAGCTTTCCGACCGAGCTCGTCTCTACGGCGCCGAAGCGAGCGAGGAGGCGATGCACCACGGCGGTCGACGTGCCCCGCTGGAATCGGACCGTCAACGATGCGCGTGCGTCAGCGCTGTGGTTCTGTCGAGCAACGAGCGTGTTCGACTCCGGCCAGCTGGGAAGCGGTCGTGCCGTCGAGTGTCCGTGGCCGAACGGGCCCGTCGATGTGAGTGTCGCACCGGCGACGATCAGGAAGCTGGCGGCGCCGACGAGGAAGAGCAGGACTACCCGGTGCTCGAATGCGCGGAACGCAGGGGCCGGTGAACCGTTATGGCCGGCCCTCGAACGCCGCAGGTAGTTCGAATGATTCATAGGTTTTGTGGCACGTGCCGAAGCACGTTCTCCTTAGGCGACCTATCGGCACGACCTCCGAGATCCATAGAGCCGCGCGGCCTCTCTAACCCCTTTCACACCTACAACCCCTCCACCGGGGGACGGGCGTTGCTCCTTGCAACCAGGAAAGCGGGTCGTCGGAGTACGATCCGCCCGTGGCGACGACTCAGGAGCCCCGCCAGGGCGAGCTCTTCTCGACGATCTCGGGCGTGGAGAACGAGCCGCTGTACACGCCCGCCGAGGGTGCGATCGATTACGAGCGCGATCTCGGCTATCCCGGTGCGTTTCCGTTCACACGCGGTGTGTATCCCTCGATGTACCGGGGTCGGTTGTGGACGATGCGGCAGTTCGCGGGGTTCGGGACTGCGGCGGAGACGAACGAGCGGTTCCGCTATTTGCTGGAGCACGGGCAGACGGGGCTGTCGACCGCGTTCGACATGCCGACGCTGATGGGGTACGACTCGGATCACCCTCGATCTCTGGGTGAGGTGGGGCGTGAGGGCGTCGCGATCGATTCGCTCGCCGACATGGAAACGCTCTTCGCCGGGATCCCGCTGGGGGACGTCTCGACGTCGATGACGATCAACTCGCCGGCGGCGATCCTGCTTGCGTTCTACGCGTGTGTCGGCGAGGAGCAGGGCGTCGCGCGCGACAAGCTGCGGGGGACGATCCAGACGGACATCCTCAAGGAGTACATCGCGCAGAAGGAGTACATCTTTCCGCCGGAGCCCTCGATGCGCCTGGTGACGGACATGGTCGAGTTTTGTTCGCTGGAGATGCCGCTCTGGCATCCGATTTCGATCAGCGGCTATCACATTCGCGAGGCGGGCTCGACGGCGGCGCAGGAGCTGGCGTTCACGCTGGCGGACGGCTTCACGTACGTGGAGTGGGCGCTCGAGCGTGGGTTGGACGTCGACGATTTTGCGCCCAGGTTGTCGTTCTTCTTCAATGCGCATCTCGATTTCTTCGAGGAGATCGCGAAGTACCGCGCGGCACGGCGGATCTGGGCGACGCTGATGCGCGACAAGTACGGCGCGAAGAACCCGAAGTCGTGGTTGATGCGCTTCCACACCCAGACCGCCGGCGTGTCGCTGACGGCGCAGCAGCCCGAGGTAAATATCGCGCGCACGGCGATCGAGGCGCTGGCCGGGGTGCTGGGTGGGACCCAGTCGTTGCACACCAACTCCTACGACGAAGCCTTGGCGCTGCCGACGGAGGATGCGGTGCGGATTGCGCTGCGGACACAGCAGGTGATCGCGCACGAGACCGGGGTCGTGAACACGATCGACCCGCTCGGTGGTTCCTACTACGTCGAGCATCTGACGAACGAGCTGGAGCGGCAGGCCTACACCTACTTCGAGCGGATCGAGCAGCTCGGCGGTGTCGTCGCGGCGATCAAGGAGAACTTCTTCCAGTCCGAGATCGCCGATGCCGCCTTCCGTTACCAGCGTGAGGTCGAAGCCGAGCAGCGGATCGTGGTCGGCGTCAACCGCTACCAATCGGGCGACGAGCCCGAGCCGGAGATCCACCGCGTCGACCCTGCCCTCGAGCAGGAGCAGATCGCCCGAGTGCAAGCACTCCGCAGCCGCCGCGACTCAGCCGCGGTCGAAGCGGCACTAGCACGACTCAAAGACGACGCGGCAAGCGACGGGCGCAACCTGATGCACCCCATCCTCGCCGCCGCCCGCAGCTACGTCACGATGGGCGAGATGTGCGACGCCCTCCGCCACGTGTGGGGCACCTGGCGCGAAACCCCCGTCTTCTAGCGCGCCGCTACAGCTCGAGCTCGAACCCGTCGTAGACCTGCTCGTAGCCGTTCTCGAGCGGGCGCTCGGCGGGACGATGTGTCAGCAGCAGGCGCTTCGCCCCTGACTCGCGGAACGCGGCATCCGCTTCCTCCGCCGCGAGATGACCGCGCGTACCGCCCTCCGGGTTGGGTGTGAGCAGCGTCGCTTCGCACACGAAGAGATCTGCGTCGCGCGCAAGCTTCGGCAACGCCTCGCTCGGTCCGCTGTCACCGGAGTAGGCCAGCGTCGTTCCGTTGTCCGAGACGCGGAAGCCGAACGCGAGCATCTGGTAATGGAGGACCCGGAGCGGGGTGACACGCGACCCCGCCGCTTCGAAGTCTTCGCCGTCGGCGTACTCGCGCACGTCGAACGCAGTCTCGAACATGTCGGCGCGGCCGAGCTCTTCTCCGAGCTTGGCGAGGACTTTCCGCCCGCCGGGAGGCAGCCATAGCTCGGGCGGCGGAAGCCCAGCCGCAGGTCCGAACTGGAGTCCCCACACCCACGGGACAATGTCGCCCCAATGGTCGAGATGGAAGTGCGTGATCGCGATCGCCTCGATGCGCGGCCAGCCCTCCTGCGCGCGCAACCGCGGCAATACGCCAGGTCCGCAGTCGAGGAGGAGCCGGCCGCCTCCACCTTCGACGAGGTAACCGGACTGGGCGCCGCCGGGGTTCGGCCAGGCCGGGGAGCAACCAACGACGGTCAGCTTCACGTTCCTATACTGCCCCACGATGGCAGGAAAGATCAGAGTGGTCGTCGCCAAGCCCGGTCTCGACGGTCATGACCGCGGGGCCAAGATCATCGCCCGCGCCCTGCGCGACGCGGGGATGGAGGTCATTTACACCGGTCTGCACCAGACTCCGGAGCAGATCGTCGAGACGGTGATCCAGGAAGATGCGGACGCGGTCGGCATCTCGATCCTCTCGGGCGCGCACATGACGCTCGTCCCGCGCATCCTCTCGCTGCTGCGCGAACAAGGTGCGGAGGACGTCCTGGTGCTCCTGGGTGGGACGATCCCGGCCGACGACGTGCGGGCGCTAAAGGAGCAAGGCGTCGCCGAGGTCTTCACACCGGGCGCGCCGACGGGCGCGATCGTCGAGTTCCTGCAGTCGCGCGTCGTCGCGGTCTAAGCGCTAGACCCCTAGACCACGCGGTCGATCGTCAGCGCGCCCGGCGCGCCGCTGATCGCAGCGACGGTGCCGAGCGCCGGCAACGTCCAGACGACGACCCTCTGGCCGACGGTCACAGTGGGTGCGGTCGCCGTCAGCGTGACGACGCGGTTGAGCTTCGTCTGCTTGACATGCGACGGCCAGGCTGCGATCGACGTGACGGTGAGCGTCAGGTCGAGCGGCGATGTCGCGACGACGGTGCCGGTCAGCTTGAGCGTGAACGGCCTGCCCGAAGGCGGCGCCGGCGCGAGCAGCTGCGCGGCCTTCTGCAGGTACGGGAACGGGGAAACCGCGTTGCCGCCCTTCGGGTGCACCTCGAAGTGCAGGTGCGGATGGATGCCGTTGGCATCGCCGGAATCGCCCACATAGCCGATGAACTGTCCGGCATCGACGTGCTGGCCGTCGACGAGGCCGGGCGCATACGAGACGCCGGCGACGCACTTGCCCTTGTTGTCGTTGCCTGCCGTCAGGTCGTTGTTCAGGTGGATGTACTCGTACATCGTGCCGCTCACGCCGTGCAGGTACAGCATGCAGCCGGCATTCGCTGAGGTCGTCCAGAGCTCGACCGTGCCTTCCTCGACCGCGACCACAGGTGAGCGCTTCGCAGCCATCAGGTCGTTGCCCTGGTGCGCGCCGCCCGGGCGCGCCTGTCCGAAGTCGTTCGTGTAGGTCACCTGACCTACGACCGGGAAGAGCAGCGTCGGGACACCGCTCTTGGCCGCGGAGCTGCTGACGCAGGCGAGGGCGAGGGCGCCGACGAGGACCGGGATCAGGCGCCGCATCCGCTGAACCGTAGCCGTGCGTTCCGGCGATGCCAAACCGCGCGCTCCGGATAGAGTCACGCGCGCCATGAAGATCGCCGTGTGCGTCAAAGCAGTCCCCGATGCAGCCGCCGGCCGCCGCCTTGATCCTGACACGAAGCGGTTGGACCGGTCGGTCGACCTTGCGATCTCTGACTTCGACACGTACGCGGTCGAGGAGGCGTTGAAGCTCAAAGAGGCTGCGGGCGAGGAGGGCGAGGTGGTGGTGGTGTCGATGGGCCCCGAACGCGCGATGGATGCGCTGCGCAAGGCGCTCGCGATGGGCGCGGACCGCGCCGTGTTGATCTCGGACTCTTCGTTGGTGGGGGCTGATCTGCTGGGCACGGCGAAGGCTTTGGCGGGTGCGCTCGAGCGGGAGGGTCCGGATCTGGTGTTGTTCGGGCAGCAGTCGGCTGATGGTGGCGGCGCGGTCTTGTGGGCGGCGGTCGCTGAGCGGTTGCGCCGGCCGGTGATTTCGCAGGTCAGTGAGTTGACGGCCGAAGGTGGCGCGGTGACGGGCAAGCGGCAGACGGAGTTTGGGTATGACTTGATCCGCGCGGCGCTGCCGGCGGTCGTTGCGGTTTCGGATGCGATCAATACGCCGCGGTATCCGTCGTTGAAGGGGATCATGGGCGCGAAGAAGAAGCCGCAGGATTCGTTGTCTGCCGGTGACGTGGGTGGCGCTGCAGCTTCGGGGACGACGGTGGTCGCGTTGAGCCCGCCGCCGCCCCGCGGGGAGGCGCGCAAGATCGAGGACGACGGGTCGGCGGCGGAGCAGATCGTGGCGTTCCTGGCCGAGAAGCGGCTCGTCTGATGGCGAAGACGCTGGTCTTTCTCGAGCATCACGAGGGCGCTATCCAGAAGGGCGCGCTCGGTGTGCTCTCCAAGGCCGCACAGGTCAGCGAGGTTCACGGCGTCGTGATCGGCTCCGGCGTCCGCGATGTTGCTGACAGCGTCAGGACGACGGTCTGGGTCGCGGACGACGAGCGGCTCGCGGCGCCGTTGCCGCAGCCGCGCGTCGACGTGCTCGCCACGCTGGTGCGCGAGGAGGGCTACGACACGGTGCTGTTCGCGCAGTCGGTGCTCGCTGCCGACGTGTCCGCCGGGCTCGCCGCTCGCCTGGACGCTGGGTTGAACTGGGGGCTGACGGATTTCGACGGCGAGACCGGCAGGGCGCCGCAGCTGCAGGACACGGTGATCGTCGACGTCGGCTGGTCTTCCTCGGTGCGGCTCGGGATCTTTCGCGCCGGTGCGCTTGATGCGACCGACCTCGACGGCACCAACGAGGTGAAGGCCGCCGCGGTCGAGCTCGAGGATTTCTCCACGCAGGCCGAGATGCTCGAGCAGGCCCACGCCGAGCAGCAGGGCCCCTCGATCGAGGAGGCCGAGGTGATCGTCGCCGGGGGCCGTGGGCTCGGGGAGCCGGAGAAGTTCGCGCTCGCGGAAGAGCTCGCCCAAGCGCTCGGCGGCGCGGTCGCCGCGACCCGCGCCGTCGTCGATGCCGGCTGGTACCCCTACTCGGCCCAGGTTGGGCAGACGGGCAAGACGGTCTCGCCGAAGCTCTATGTCGCGCTCGGTATCTCCGGCGCGATCCAGCACAAGGTCGGCATGCAGGGCTCGAACGTGATCGTCGCGATCAACAAAGACCCGAACGCCCCGATCTTCGAGTTCTCGGATCTCGGCGTCGTCGGCGATTTGCACGACATCGTCCCAAAGCTCAACGAACTCATCCGCGCACGGCGGGGTTGAAAACAACACAGTCGTGAGCGTTCGCCCTCTTGACTATCCGGCGCCGTGGTCGCCGTCGGAGGCGATTCAGCCGCCGACGGATCCGGTCGACGAGCGGATCGAGGTCGGCTTCCTGATCGTCGGCGCGGGCCCCGCCGGGCTCGCCGCCGCGATCCGGCTGGGCCAGCTGATGGAGGAGCATCCGGAGACGGCGGAACGCCTCGGAGACGTGCCGGTCGCGGTGCTCGAGAAGGGCAAGGCGCCGGGCTCGCACCTGCTGTCGGGCGCGGTTGTCAACCCGCGTGGGCTGCAGCGCCTTTTCAAGGACCGCAAGCGGATCGACGAGCTGCCGTTCTACGGCGAGGTGCAGGGCGAGTCGGTGCTCTTCCTGACGAAGAAGCGCGCGCTGCGTATCCCGACGCCCCCGACGATGGTCAACCACCGCAACCAGATCGCGTCGCTCTCGCAGCTCGGTCGCTTCCTTGCCGAGGAGGCGGAGGAGCTCGGTGTGACGATCCTCCCCGAAACGGCAGCCGAGAAGCTGCTCGTCGACGGCGGACGCGTGCTCGGTGTGCGCACCGGGGACAAGGGGCGCGGGCGAAACGGAGAAGAGCTGTCGAACTTCGAGCCCGGCGCGGACATCACGGCGCGTGTGACCATTCTCTCCGAGGGGACGCAGGGTCACTTGACCGGCGCTGCGCTCGATCGTTTCGGTCTACGCAGTGAGAGCCCGCAGGTGTGGGCGCTGGGTGTCAAGGAGGTCTGGAAGGTCGCGAAGCCGTTGAAGCAGGTCGTTCACACGATGGGCTGGCCGTTGCGCCCCGGCAAGAAGTACCGCGAGTTCGGCGGCTCTTTTATCTACCCGATGGGCGACGACATGGTCACAATCGGGATGGTCGTCGGCCTCGACTATCGCGACGCGGAGCTCTCGGTGCATGACGTGCTGCAGGAGTTGAAGACACACCCGCGCGTGCGGAAGATCCTCGAGGGCGGCGAGCGCGTGCAATGGGGTGCGAAGACGATCCCGGAGGGTGGCTTCGTCGCGCTGCCGAAGAAGTTCCATGCGCCGGGGCTCCTGCTCACGGGCGACGGTGTCGGGTTCGTCAACGTGCCGGCGCTCAAGGGCATTCACTACGCGGTCGAGTCGGGACGGCTAGCAGCCGAGGCTGCGTGGCGCACGCTGGAGCGCGGCGAATCGGCGCGTCGTGCGCTCGCGACGTACGACGATGCGATCCGTGAGTCGTTCATCTGGAACGACCTGCGCGAAGTGCGGAACATGCGCCAGGCTTTCGGGCGTGGTTTCTACGTCGGCGGCGCGCTGGCCGGCGCGATGACCGTGACCAAGGGCAAGTTCCCACCCGGCGACTTGGAGACGGAGCCAGATGCTGCGCAGTCGCCGATCGTCACCGACCGCGCGAACTCGTATCCGGCACCGGACGGCAAGCTGACGTTCGACAAGCTGTCGAGCGTCTTCGCTTCCGGCAATCGCACACGCGACGACCAGCCGAACCACATTCGCATTCAGACGAAGGTGCCGCGCGACCTCGCACTTGCGTGGGAGCACATGTGCCCGGCGCAGGTGTACGAGGTCGGCGCCGAGGACGGCAAGGACGCCGACGGCAGTCCCACCGTCGAGGTGAAGCTCGCCCCCTCGAACTGCATCCAGTGCGGCGCAATCACCGCCAAAGGCGGCCGCCTAACGCCCCCCGAGGGCGGCAGCGGCCCCGAATACACACTCACGTAACACCTGTGTCACCGTCTCGTGCTTGTGTCTGACACCGGCCGTGTCCCTTAGAGACAGTCCATAACGATCAACGCATAGGCGTCCATTGCCGCTCGAGGTTTTGGGTCTAGGACGCGCCAGAGATCGCCGACGCGGTGGAACCCTAATGGTGCGTCGAGTCCCGCAGCTGCTCGGTATCCACTCCACGGCCACTCAGAGTGCGGAATGTCGAACGAGCGTGTCGGGTTTGCATCGATGTACGCGCACGTCCGAACAAGATCGTCAGCGTCACCGAGCTCGCGGCTCCAAAAGCGGCGTCCAAAGAGATGATCGCGTCGACCAGCGCGAGCGTTGAACGCGGACGCATAGTTGCCGTTGAGCGATTGCATGCCGCGCCAAAGGCCGCCGGCACCAAGCTGCAAGATGAGGTGGTAGTGATTGTTCATCAAGCAGTAGGCCAGCACGCGCCAGCTGTGTCGCTTCGCCAGTCGTTGCAGCATGAGGAGAAAAATCAGGCGCGACTTGTCGTCGGTGTAGATGTCGCGCTGGTTGTTGCCGCGCGTGCCGACGTGATAGCAGGCGCCTTCCTTCTCTTCGCGAAGCGGATATCCCATAGAAGGCGAGGCTAGATCCACGGAGCGCGATTCGCATCGTCCCTTTTTGCTTTGTTGCACCGTTGTCGCACTTCTGTGCCTGTGTCTGACACCGGACGTGGCTAGATTCGACAGACGTTGATCACCTCGCCAGACAATCCGCGCGTGAAAGAGGTTCTCCGCTTGCGCAAGTCTCGCGAGCGGCGGCGGCGTGGCCTCTTCATCGCCGAGGGCCCTCGCGAGGTTGAGCGCGTGCGGGCGGCGGGACTCACGGTGCAGGCGACGTACTTCGCGCCGGAGCTCCTCGCCTGGGGCGAAGGTGAAGAGGTGAGCCCGCGCGTGCTCGCCAAGATGGCCTACCGCGCCGAGCCCGAGGGCGTGCTCGCCGTCGTCGAGATTCCGCAGCGCGAGCTGCCGGCGAACGCGACGCTCGTCCTCGTCGCGGTCGGGATCGAGAAGCCCGGCAACCTCGGCGCGATGGCTCGCACCGCCGACGCTGCTGGAGCCGATGCACTGCTCGTTGCCGAAGCGCAGTCGGACCCGTGGAGCCCGAACGCCATCCGCGTGTCGACCGGCGCTGTCTTCACGCTGCCTATCGTCGACGTCACGCTCGACGACGTGAACGCGCTTCGGCTGCAGAAGATCGCCGCGGTCGTGGATGCGCCCCGTCGCCATACCGAGGCCGACCTCACAAAGCCAACCGCGTTCATCGTCGGGTCCGAAGACGAGGGGCTGCAAGGTGAATGGCGTGTCGTCGCAGACGAGCACGTCGCGATCTCGATGCGCGCGCGAACCGTCGACAGCCTCAACGCGGCGACGAGCGCCGCGGTACTCCTGTTCGAGGCGGTGCGCCAGCGTGGCTGAGATCCCTACACGCGAGGACGTCGAACGCGCACGCGTCACGATCGGCGACCGCCTGGCGCGCACGCCGTTGCAAAGCAGCCGCACACTCGGCGCGCACCTCAAGTGCGAGCTGTTCCAGCGCACAGGATCGTTCAAGCCGCGCGGCGCGCTGAACAAGATCGCCAACCTCAGCGGCGACGAGCGCACACGCGGCGTGATCACGATCTCGGCAGGCAACCACGCGCAGGGCGTGGCGTGGGCCGCGCGCGAAGAGAACGTCGACGCGCTGATCGTGATGTGGCAGGGCGCGTCCGAGCTGAAGATGGCGGCGACGCGCGGCTACGGCGCATCGCTCGACCTCGAGGCGGCGAATCCGATCGAGGCCTTCGAGCGCCTCAGCGTGCTCCAAGCGGAGACGGGCCGCGTCTTCGTCGATCCGCACAGCGACCCGCTCGTGATCGCCGGCCACGGCACCGCCGGGCTCGAGATCGAGGAGGACGCGCCCGACTTCGACACGCTCGTCGTCGGAGTGGGCGGCGGCGGTCTCGTCTCCGGGCTTGTCGCCGCGCTCCCCGGAAGGCGTGTGATCGCCGTCGAGCCCGAGCTCGCGCCGTCGCTGCACGCCGGCATCGCCGCGGGTGTGCGCGTGGCCGCCGAAGCGCAATCGATCGCCGACGGCTGCAACTCGCCCTTCGCGGGCGAGCTGGCGATCGAGATGACCCGCGATCTCGAGCTCGTCCTCGTCACCGAGGAGGAGATCGAGCACGCATTTCGCTTCCTCTACCAGCGTGCCAAGCTGGCGGTCGAACCGGCCGGAGCGGTGGCGACGGCGGCCTGGCTCGCAGGCAAGATTGAGGCGAAAAACCCGGTGCTGATGGTCTCGGGCGGCAACGTCGCCGCGCAGACCGCCGCTGCTATCCTGGCCCGGCCATGAAGGCCGAGATTCATCCCGAGTACGTCCTCTCCACCGTGCACTGCGGCTGTGGGAACACGTTCACGACGCGTTCCACGAAGCCCGAGCTGCATGTCGAGGTCTGCTCCGCGTGCCACCCGTTCTACACCGGCAAGCAGAAGCTGGTCGATACCGGCGGACGCGTCGAACGCTTCCAGAAGCGTCTCGAAAAGGCCGAGCGCGCAGCGCGCGCCTAGCCTGATGGCGCAAAACGTCGGAGGACAAGCCGTCCTCGAGGGCGTGATGATGCGCGGTCCGCGCAACTGGGCGGTCGCGGTCCGCAAGCCTGACGGCGAGATCGCACAGGTCGCGCGCAGCATCGATCCGCTGATGGCCCGCCACTGGACGCTGCGCCTACCGGTCGTGCGCGGCGTGGTCGCACTTGGCGAGAGCCTCGCGATCGGCTTCCGCGCCCTGAGCGTCTCGGCGAACTACGCGGCGCAGGAAGAGCAACAGGGCGACGAAGAGCCGGCGGAGATCGGCCGCTGGGCGCTCGCGTTTGCGTTCCTCGTCGCGATCGGATTCGCCCTGATGATTTTCAAGGTCGGCCCGGCGCTCCTCACCGACCTGCTGCCGATCTCGAGCGGCGGCTGGTTCGTGATCGTCGAAGGCGTGATCCGTGTCACCGTGTTCGTTCTTTACCTGACCGTGCTCAGCTTCATCCCCTCGCTCCGGCGTGTGTTCCAGTACCACGCTGCCGAGCACAAGGCGATCAACGCGTACGAGGCCGGGGAAGAGCTGACGCCGGAGAACGCGCAGCGCCACTCGCTGATCCACCCGCGGTGCGGCACCGCGTTTCTCCTCTGGGTGATGGTGGTGAGCGTGTTCGTCTACGCACTGCTCGGTCGCCCTCCTTGGTACTGGCTGATCACCAGTCGCATCGTGCTGCTGCCGGTGATCGCCGGAATCGCATACGAGCTGATCCGTTTCGCGGGCAAGCACACCGACAACCGCATTCTGATGACGCTGCTCGCGCCTGGCCTGTGGCTGCAACGGCTGACGACGCGCGAGCCGACCCTCGACCAGCTTGAGGTCTCGATCAAAGCATTGAAGGAAGTTCTCGATCTCGAAGGCCGCGAACAGCCGGCCGACCGACGCGTGGAGGTGATGGCGTAATGGCAACCGATCGCACAGCCAACGCGGTGTGGGAGGGCGACCTGCTGCACGGCAGCGGGACAATCGCCCCGGTGGCGAGCGGTGCGTTCGGCCCGCTCGACGTCTCGTGGGCTGCACGCACGGAAGAGCCGAACGGCAAGACGAGCCCCGAAGAGCTGATCGCAGCCGCGTGGGCTTCGTGCTTTGCGATGGCGCTCTCGAACGTGCTCGCGAAGGCTGACCACCCGCCGGAGAAGCTCGAGACGTCGGCAACGGTGACGTTCCAGCCCGGCGAGGGGATCATCCGCGGTGTGCTCACGGTGCGCGGCACGGTGCCCGGGGTCGACGAAGACGGGTTCCGCGAGGCTGCAGAGGACGCAAAGAAGAACTGCCCCGTGTCGCAGGCGCTGACCGGGATCCCGGACGTGACGCTCGAAGCCTCACTAGCGTAGGAGCTACCCTCAGCGGCAGTGGCCGCACTCGACGATCTGATCGCGGAGCTCGAACGCTCCTACACCGAGACGCGCGATCGCCTGTCCGATCCCGCGGTCTACAACGACCACCACGAGGCGGCCGACGTCGGCCGGCGGCTGAAGCAGCTCGAAGGGCCGTACAACCTCGCGCAGGAGTGGCGGCAGGCGCGCGCCGACCTCGAAGCCGCGCGCAGCGACGCCGAGCTCGGCGAGATGGTCGACGACTACGAAGCCGAAGTCGCGCGGCTCGAAGAGGAGTTGAAGCTTGCGCTCGCCGAGCGCGACCCGGCCGACGACAAGGACGTGATCGTGGAGATCCGTCAGGGCGTCGGCGGTGACGAGGCCGCCTTGTGGGCCGCCGAGCTGCAGCGGATGCTGCAGCGCTACGCCGAGCGCCGCGGCTTCAAGTTCGAGCAGATCGAGACCAACGCCAACGACGGCGGCGGCCTGAAGGAGGGCGTCTTCGCGATCAAGGGCGACGGTGCGTACTCGATCTTCAAGTTTGAGGGCGGCACGCACCGCGTGCAGCGCGTGCCCGAGACCGAGTCGGCGGGGCGCATCCACACGTCGACCGCAACGGTCGCGGTGATGCCAGAAGCCGAGGACGCCGAGGTCGAGATCGACGAGAGCGACCTGAAGATCGACGTCTACCGCTCGTCCGGCCCCGGCGGCCAGTCGGTCAACACGACCGACTCGGCCGTGCGCATCACGCACCTTCCGACCGGGATCGTCGTCGCGATGCAGGACGAGCGCTCGCAGCTGCAGAACCGCGAGAAGGCGATGCGCGTTCTGCGCGCCCGCGTGTACGAAGCCGAGCGCGAGCGGCAGGCGGCCGCGCAGGCGGCGCAGCGCAGCGCACAGGTCGGTACCGGCGCGCGCGCCGAGAAGATTCGCACCTACAACTTCCCGGAGAATCGCGTCACCGACCACCGCATCAAGTTGACGACCCACCGCCTCGATCAGGTCCTCCAAGGCGATCTCGACGAGTACACCGACGCGCTGACGAGCGAACAGCAGCGGCGCGCGCTCGAGGATTGACCCTCGCCGAAGTCTTAAAGGGCGCGGCCGAGTATCTCGCCGGTCGCGGAGTCGACACCGCGCGCGTCGACGCGGAGCTGTTGCTCGGGCGCGCTCTCGGCCTCTCACGCATCGAGCTCTACACACATCACGACCGCCCCCTCACGGATGCGGAGCGCACCGCCGCGCGCGAGCTCGTCCAGCGTCGCGGGCAACGTGAGCCGCTTGCCTACGTGCTCGGTGACTGGGACTTCCGCCGGCTCACGTTGAAGACCGACCGCCGCGCGCTCGTCCCACGGCCCGAGACCGAGATGGTGGTCGAGCGGTGCCTGACGCTGCTCGAAGGAATCGAGGCGCCGCGGATCGCGGACGTCGGCACGGGAACGGGCGCGATCGCACTCGCGCTCAAGCAGGAGCGGCCCGACGCAATCGTCGTCGCGACGGACGTCTCGGGCGACGCGCTGCAGCTCGCCCGCGAGAACGCCGCGGCGAACGAGCTGGACGTGCGCTTCGTGCAGGTCGATCTGCTCGAGGGCGTCGGCGGCCCGCTCGACCTCGTCGTCTCGAACCCGCCCTATGTCGGGCCGGAGGAGCTCGAAGCGCTCGAGCCCGAGGTGCGCGATTGGGAACCGCGAGCTGCGCTCGTCGACGAAGGCCAGACGGCGCGGCTGGCGCGCGACGCGCGCTCCATCCTCGAGGGCTGGCTCGTGCTCGAGGTGCACGAGGAGCGTGCGCAGGCGATGTCCGACGAGCTCGTAAGACTGGGCTATCGGCGGGTCAGCATCGGGCTCGACCTCGCAGCGAAAGAGCGGATGCTGGAGGCGCGGTGGACATCGACGGACGCGTCGAACGGGTCATAGCGGCGGTCAAGGCCGGGCAGCCGGTTCTCCTGCCGACGGACACGGTGTACGGACTCATCACCTCGGCGGAGCGCGAGGAGTACGCCACGCGGGTCTACCGCTTGAAGGGCCGCGATGCGACGCAGCCGACAGCACTCCTCGCCGCGAGCGTCGAGAGCCTGTTCGAGCACGTCCCCGAGTTTCGCGGCCGCTCGGAGGTGATCGCGCGGGCGCTCTTCCCCGGGCCGTACACCCTGATCCTCCCGAACCCGGCGCGGCGCTTCCGCTGGCTTACCGGTGTCCGCACGGATGCGATCGGCGTGCGGGTGCCCGCACTGCCGGAGCCCTCGGGACGCGTGGTCGAGGCGGTGGGTTGCGTGATGGCGACGAGTGCGAACGATCCCGGCGGTCTCAACCCGGCAACGTTGGACGACGTTCCGCAGCGGATCCGGGGCGCCGTGGCCGAAGAGCTCGACCTGGGGCCGCTTCCCGGCACGCCCTCGACGGTGATCGACTTCACCCACGACGAGCCGTTTGTGATCCGCGAGGGCATCGCGCCCGCCGCGGACGCGATCGCACGCGTGCAGTCCGCGCTCGTCACCTAACCCATGTAGGACGTCACGCTGTCGGTCGAGCCGGACGAGGAGCCGTCGTCCGGCCAGAGCACGTCGACACGTGCGGCAGCCGCGGCGAGCACCGCGCCGTCGAGCTCGACGGCGGTCAGCGGCACGCCGGCCACGGGCCACTCGACCACGACACGCGACGGGCCCGGCGGGGGCAGCGGCCACAGCCAGTAGCCGAAGCTCCAGCTCCTTCCCCCGCCCCCGCCACCGCGCTCCATCAGTACGGGCCCCGCCGGCTCCTCGGGCCCGCCGAAGGGGAATCCGAGGTTGGTCGCCTTCCGCCCGTCGGGATACTCGACGCCGAAACGGAAGATCTCCGGAGCCAGCTCGGGACCCCTCGCGTGGCGGCCCCGCATGTGGAAGTGCATCGGGTCGGGCTCCGTGGGCATCTTCCTCCGGCGCATCGCCACCGGCAGCTCGATGCCGCTGCTGTAGGCGACGACGCCCAGCAGGGCGATCGCGAGCTCGTCGCTGCGGAAGAGCACGCGCCGTAGCGGCAGCGCGACGCCGAGCTCGTTCTCGGGCGGGCCGATCCAGGCCGGCTGCCGGTGCTCCTCCGGTGGCTCGGGCGGGGGTGGGGGCGGCTCGAAGAAGCTCACGTTCCGACTCCAAGGTTACGATCCCCGGGATGGCGGTGGCGCAGCAGACCTTCGAGCAGCTGAAGACGGCGGGCCTGGCCGAGGTCGACCCGGAGATCGCGGAGCTGCTCGGGCAGGAGGCCGACCGCCAGCGCGGCCAGATCGAGCTGATCGCCTCCGAGAACTTCACGTGGCCGAGCATCCTCGAAGCCGTCGGCTCGGTCCCCACCAACAAGTACGCCGAGGGCTACCCCGGCAAGCGGTACTACGGCGGCTGTGAGGTTGTCGACGAGATCGAAGAGCTGGCACGCGGCCGTGCGAAGGAGCTGTTCGGCGCCGAGCACGCGAACGTGCAGCCGCATGCGGGCGCACAGGCGAACATGGCCGCGTATTTTGCGGTGCTCGATCCCGGTGATCGTGTGCTCGCCCTCTCGCTCGACCATGGCGGGCATCTGACGCACGGGCTGAAGGTCAACTTCTCGGGAAAGCTCTACGAGTTTCATCACTACGGCGTCTCGCGCGAGACGATGATGGTCGATTACGACGAGGTGCTCGCGCGCGCCAAGGAGGTGCGGCCGAAGCTGATCGTCTGCGGCGGGTCGGCGTACCCGCGCACGGTCGAGGCGGACAAGTTCCGCGCGATCGCCGACGAAGTGGGGGCGATGCTGATGTGCGACATGGCGCACTTCTCCGGCCTCGTGGCCGCGGGGCTCCACCCGAACCCGGTGCCGTTTTGCGATTTCGTCACCTCGACGAGCCACAAGACCCTCGCGGGCCCGCGGGCGGGCTTCGTCCTCTGCCGCGAGGAGCACGCGTCGAAGCTCGACCGCGCGACCTTCCCCGGCATGCAGGGCGGCCCGCTGATGCACGTGGTCGCGGCGAAGGCGGCGTGCTTCCGCATCGCGATGACCGACGCGTTCAGGGACTACCAGGGCCGCGTGCGCGCGAACGCTGATGCACTCGCGGAGGGTCTAATCGAGAGCGACTTCGACGTGCTCACCGGGGGCACCGACACGCATCTCGTTCAGCTCGACCTGCGGGCGACCGACTGGACGGGCCTCGCCGCGCAGGAGCGCATGGAGGAGTGCAAGCTGACCGCGAACCGAAACACGGTGCCGTTCGACGAGCGCCCGCCGATGGTCGCCTCCGGCGTCCGGCTCGGCACCCCGGCGGCCACGATGCGCGGCTTCGACGAGACCGACTTTCGCGAGGTGGCCTCGATCATCGCCGGCTCGCTGGACGAGGAGGCCGATCTGCACGTGCTTCGTGCCCGCGCCGTCGCGCTCTGCGAGAAGCGGCCGTTGTATCCCGGCTTCCGCGGCTACACCACGTACGTCGCATGACGCTTCGGCTCGACGGAGCCGCTCAGAGATGAGCGTTACCGAGGTACGGCACCCGCTCGTCCAGCACAAGCTTTCGTATCTGAGGGACAAGGACACGCCGACGGTGCACTTCCGCAAGCTCGTCGAGGAGGTGACGCTCCTGCTGACCTACGAGGCGACGAAGGACCTGCCGACCGAGGACGTCGAGATCGAGACGCCGCTCGAGCGCGCGCCCTTCGCACGCATCTCGGGCAAGAAGGTGGCCGTCTGCCCGATCCTGCGCGCAGGGCTCGGCATGCTCGACGGTGTGCTGACGCTGATCTCCGGCGCGCGCGTCGGCTTCATCGGCTTGTACCGCGACGAAGAGACCTTGCACCCGGTGGAGTACTACGTGAAGCTTCCGGCCGACGTCGCGGACCGCGACGTGATCCTGCTCGACCCGATGCTCGCGACGGGCAACTCGACGGCTCACGCCGTCAGGCTCGTCAAGGACGCGGGCGCGACGAGCGTGCGCTTGATCTCGATCATCGCGGCGCCCGAGGGGATCAAGAACATCGAGGACAATCATCCCGATGTGCAGATCGTCGTCGCGGCAATCGACCGCCAGCTGAACGAGAAGGGCTACATCGTCCCCGGCCTCGGAGACGCCGGAGACCGCCTCTACGGCACCAAATAATGGTCTGGGGTCAGCTGACAGACCACCTGGAGGTGCTCTACGGAGGGGTGGCGGCCCTCGCGATCGTGCTCCTGCTGACGCCCGCCGTCGGTCGCAGTGTCCGCTACCTGCGCCTGATCGAACGCCCGCGCGAGGGTGAGCGCGACCGTCCGACGATCCCGCGCCTCGGCGGCCTCGCGCTGTTCCTCGGCGTCCTCGTCCCGTCGCTTGCGTTCCTGCCGCTGGGCGGCGACCTGCGCGGCGTCCTCCTCGGCGCGGCGGTCGCGACGACGGTCGGCGCGATCGACGACTTTCGTCACCTGAGCTGGTGGCAGAAGCTCGCCGGCCAGGTGCTTGCGGCCGCGATTCCGACGTGGTTCGGCGTCTGGGTCCAGAGCTTCACCTTCCCGGTGATCGGCGTGCACGCGTTGCCGTCCTATGTCGGCGTGCCATTGACGATCGTCGGGATCGTCGCGGTGATGAACATGGTCAACTTCCTCGATGGCCTCGACGGCCTCGCTGCCGGCGTCTGTGCGATAGCGGGCTTCACGTTCGCGGTCATCGACCTGTCGCTCGGCCGCGTGGGAGCCGCGATCCTCGCGGCGATCGTCTGCGGCGCGTGTCTCGGCTTTCTCCGGCACAACTTCTATCCCGCACGCATCTTCATGGGGGACTCGGGTGCATTGCTGCTCGGCTTCACGCTGGCCGCGACGTCGGTCCAGGGATTGCTGAAGACGGCCGCGTTGGCCACGCTCGTCCTGCCGCTGCTCGTCCTTGCCGTCCCCGTGCTCGACACGTCGTTCGTCGTCGCGAAGCGTCTGCGCAGCGGTCAGCCGATCTACGTCGCGGATGCGCGCCATCTGCACCATCGCTTCATGCGCATCGGCTTCTCGGAGCGCCGCGCCGTCGTCTACTTGTGGACATGGTGCGGCACGCTCGCGCTCGCCGCGCTCGCGACACGGTTCGCACCGCCACATCACCGCGGCCACTGGAGCGCGACGAACGTTGTGATCGACACCGCTGCGGGCCTGGCAGCGGTCGCGTTCTCGCTCTACGTCGTCTACCTGCTCGAGATCGTGAAGCTCGCGAATCCGCGCGCCCGCCGCCGCGAGGCGGAGCGCAGCGCCGCCTGAGCGGCGATCCAGCCTGGTGCACCGTGCACGCCCCCGCCAGGATGCGCCGACATCGACGCGAGATACACGCCGTCGGCGATCTTCGGACGCCCGAACCTCGGGCGGAGGACGAGCTGGCGACGGGCGGTGCCGCCGTTCACACGGCCGGGCGGCAGCAGCTGCACGTGACGGCCGCGGATCAGCGACCGGAAGCCGGGCGCGTACCGCTCGACTTGCGCCTCGATCGCCTCGGCATCGGGGAGTACGTGCGTGTAGGCCCACGCGGTCTCCTTGCCGGCGGGCGCCCGCGACGGGTCGGCCATCGAGTACTGCCCGAAGAGCACGAACGAGTGCTCGTCGCCCAGGTGCACGACCGGTGAGCGTCGCGCCTCCGGCACCGTCCACGGCACCGTCCCGTCGAGCGTCCAGTCCACCTTCACCGTGGCCGGGTCGGGCTCGATCCGAAACGACCGGCCGAGGATCCGCTCGAGCTCCCAGACGTCGATTGCAGCGAGCACCGCGCGCCGCGCGTGGGGGAGGCGGTCGACGCGCTCGCCGAGCCGGAACTCGACCCCGCGCTCGAGAGCCCGCGCGACGAGCGCCTCCGTGATCCGGCCCGAGCCACCCTCGATGCACGGGTACCCGTGGCGTTGCGCGAACGCGGTGAGCATCAACCCGAACGCGCGGCCGAGCAACGAGCGGGGAGGAAGGTCGCTGTGCAGCGCGTTCCCGAGCACGATCCGCCGCTTCAGCTCGTCGTCGACGCGGACCGGTCGCAACGCCGGCAGAGCCGCGAGCGCGGCGCGCAGCTGCGGGAACGGCGTCGTCATCCCACGCAGCACGGCCGGCTCGAGCCGATCCCACACCGCGGCGAGCTCCGCCCACGGCTCCTCGCGTGAGAGCACCGCGCAGGAGCCGTCCAGCGCGGGGTGGGCCAGCACGAGCGGTCCGTGCCGGAACGGGAGCTCGATGCCGAGCGCGCGGAAGACCGGCGAGGCTGCGGCGAGCGGAAAGAAGGCGCTGAACCGATCGTGGAGGAAACCGGGCTCGATCAGCTCCCCGGAGCGAACCGCGCCACCTGCCTCGCGCTCGGCTTCATAGACCAGGACGGACCAGCCGGCGTCGGCCAGGACGTTCGCCGCGACCAACCCGTTGTGCCCGGCCCCGATCACGACCGCGTCCGTCGTCACAAATGCCACCCTAGCGCCGCTCCACTAGGCGAAAACAGGTGTCACAAGCGGTGGTATGCTCCCCACCGGTGCAGCCCCAGCGACCGACGTTCTCCCTCGCCGGGGCCGGCAGCGTGCTGATTGGTGCCACGGCAGCGTGCATCGTGGTGGGCACGTTGATCGGCTGGGCGGTTGGGAAAACCGGTTACGGGCTCGCCTTCGGCGCAGTCGTCGGTGTTCCCGTCGGCGTCGCCACGACCGTGATCAAGTACCGGAACATGTAGTCGAAAGCAGAACCTTGCCTGCCCTGACCGAACCACGCCACGCTCCGCCTGCCCTGCTGCCCGCCGTTGCCGGAGGGGTCGTCATCGCGATCGCGCTGCCGATCTTCCTGCTCGCCGGCTGGCGCGTGACCGGCTGGGCGCTCGGGGCCGTGCTCTGGCTCGGTTCCGAGGCACTCGGCTGGGTGTTGACGCGCCTGCAGAGCCGGACGGGTAACCTCGCCGCCGCAGGCGTGGTCGCTTTCGGAATGCTCTTCCGTGCAATTGCCGTGATGGTGGTCGTGTTCGCCGTCGCAGTGTCCGACAAATGGCTCGGGCTGGCTGCTGCGTTGACGTATGCGGCGGGCTACTCGGCCACGTTCGGTCTGCAGTTGATCGCCTACTTCACCGGGCCGAAGGCCGGCGCCACCGCATGAGACGCGCGCTCGTCACGCTGAGCACGCTCGCGCTGCTCGTGCCCGCGAATGCGTTCGCGCGCGGCACGTTCGACCCGACGGCCGAGTTCGTCCAGGACGAGTGGATCCCGATCCACATCGGCCCGCTCAATCTCTCGATCACGAAGGCCGTGGCCTACTTGATGCTCGGCACGCTGCTGACCATCGGCTTCGGCCTGTTCTTCATGCGCGGGAAGCCGGGCCGCAAGCCCGACCGCCGGGGGACGATCGGCGAACTGGTCTACGAGGTTGCGCAGCAGCAGGTCGCGGAGCAGGGGCTTCCGCACAAGGCGATCGGCCGCTGGTTCCCGTACGTCGCGACGCTGATGCTGTTCATCTTCATGGTCAACTTCCTCGGCTTCATTCCCTTGCCGCTGACCGGCGAGACCTGGCACGGCATTCCGGTCTGGGGGATCTACGCCGCCACGAGCTCGATTTCGGTGACGCTCGCGCTCGCGCTCCTGACGTTCTTCTTCACCCACATCGAGGGCATCCGCTGGAACGGCCCGGTGCGCTACTTCAAGAGTTGGATCCCGGAGGCCCCCAAGCTGCTGCTCGGACTGATCGTGCCACTCGAGGTTCTCGGTCAGTTCATGCGCCTCATTTCGCTGAGCGTCCGTCTTTTCGCGAACATGCTGGCGGGCCACATCCTGATCCTCACGTTCATCGGCCTCATCTTCATCCTGCAGTCCCTGGTGCTTGCGATCTTCGTCGTCCCGATCGCCGCGGTCTTCTACATCTTCGAGGTTGTGATCGTGATCGGCATCCAGGCGTTCATCTTCGCCGCCCTGTCAGCCATCTATATCGGCTCGGCCATCGAGCCCGAACACTAAGGAGCACGGATGTCCAACCTGCTACTCGCTGCTACTTCCGTTTCGAATTCGCCGATCACGCACGCCGGCAAGGCGATCGGTCTTGCGCTCGGCGTCGGGCTCGGTGCGCTTGGCGCCGGTATCGGCATCGGAAACATCTTCGGCTCGATGATCCAGTCGGTCGCACGCCAGCCCGAGCTGCGCGGCGAGCTGCAGGGCATCCAGTGGCTCGGCTTCGCCCTCACCGAGGCAGTGGTGTTCTATGGCCTGCTCGGCTCCATCCTCGCCTACGTCCTGGTCTAGAGACCCGATGCTTGCCTCGAGCCCACTCATTCAAGTCACGCCAGGTCTCATGATCTGGACGATCGTCTGCTTCGCGATCACGTACTTCGTGTTGCGGAAGTACGCGTTCGGTCCGATCCAGCTGATGATCGACACACGGCGTGAGCGGATCGAGCAGGCGATCGCCGAGGCCGACCGGGCCCGTGAAGAAGCGCGCAACCTGCTCGAGGAGCACAAGAAGCTGATCGGCCAGGCCAAGTCGGAGTCGGAGGAGATCCTCAGTGAGGCGCGCCGCGTCGCCGACGCACAGCGTGAGCGCGTGCGCGAGGAGACCGAGGAGGACCGGCAGCGGCGCCTCGAGGAGACGCGCCGCCAGATCGAGCAGGCGACGCACCAGGCGCTCGGTCAGATCCGCGACGAGGTCGGCAAGCTCAGCCTGCTCGCGGCCGAGAAGATCACGCGCAAGACGCTCACCGGTGACGACCAGCAGCGCCTGATCGACGAGGCGCTCGCGGAGATCGACTTCACGCAACTAGAAGGCACCTCGCTCGAAGGGAGCCGGTCGTAGCTCTGTCGCACCGCATCTATGCGAAGGCGCTCTTCGAGGCCGCGCAGGATCAGGGCTCACTCGACGAGGTGCACGCGCAGCTCCAGCAGCTGCGTGACGCCTTCGCCGAGGCGCCCGATCTCGCCGGCCTGCTCGACAACCCGGAGATCGAGTCGCGCGTGAAAGCAGACGTCCTGACGGACGTGGCGCAGGGCTCCAACGAGCTCGTCGTCAACTTCCTGCGTTTGATCGCCGAGAAGGGCCGCGCTGCGGAGCTCGCAGAGATCGTCGACGAGCTCGACGCGCTCGTTGCCGCCGACCAGCGAATCCTCGACGTCGAGCTGACGACCGCGACTGAGCTGAGCGACGAGGAGTTCGGACGCATCCTCGGACGGATCGAAGCCTCCTCCGGCCGCAAGGTGCAGGCGGAGCGCAAGGTGGACCCAGACCTGATCGGAGGCATCGTCCTCCAAGCCGGTTCGATGAGGCTCGACGCGAGTGTGCGCGGGCGCCTTGAACGGCTACGCCACGACCTAGCCCACGCAAGGAGTTAGAGCAGAGATGAAGCTTCGCCCCGAAGAGATCACGTCGATCCTGCGCGACCGGATCGAGAAGTTCGACGTCGAGACCGACCTCGCCGAGGTGGGCGCCGTGCTCCAGGTGGGAGACGGCATCGCGCGCGTCCACGGCCTCGAGAACTGCCTCGCCCTCGAGATGCTCGAGCTCGGCCACGGAGTCGTCGGCCTCGCGTTCAACCTCGAAGAGGACAACGTCGGCGTCGCGCTGTTCGGCGAATGGGAGAAGGTCAAGGAAGGCGACCCGGTCCAGCGCACCGGCAAGGTCGCCTCGGTGCCCGTCGGTGAGGGTCTCCTCGGCCGCGTCGTCGACCCGCTCGGGAACCCGCTCGACGGGCTCGGCGAGATCGAGTCGAGCGAGACGCGCCCGGTCGAATGGAAGGCGCCCGGCGTCGTCCAGCGCCAGCCCGTGAAGGAGCCGCTCCAGACCGGGATCAAGGCGATCGATTCGATGACGAACGTCGGCCGCGGCCAGCGCGAGCTGATCATCGGCGACCGCTCGACCGGCAAGACGGCGATCGCGATCGACACGATCCTCAACCAGCACGACCAGAACGTGAAGTGCTTCTACGTGGCGATCGGCCAGAAAGCGTCGACAGTGGCGCAGGTCGTCGAGCGTCTCCGCGATGCAGGAGCGATGGAGTACACGACGGTTGTCGTCGCCGGCGCCGCCGAGGCCGCGCCGATCAAGTGGATGGCACCGTTCGCCGGTTGCGCGATGGCGGAGTACTTCCTCTACAAGGGCGAGCACGCCCTCGTCATCTACGACGACCTGACGAAGCAGGCGGACGCGTACAGGCAGCTCTCGCTTCTTCTACGCCGCCCGCCGGGCCGCGAGGCGTTCCCCGGCGACGTCTTCTACCTGCACTCGCGGCTGCTCGAGCGCGCCTGCAAGCTGAGCGACGAGCTTGGCGGCGGCTCGCTGACCGCGCTGCCGATCATCGAGACGCAGGCCGGCGACATCTCCGCCTACATCCCGACGAACGTGATCTCGATCACCGACGGCCAGATCTTCCTCCAGTCCGACCTCTTCTTCTCCGGCGTGCGCCCGGCGGTCAACGTCGGCACGTCCGTGTCGCGCGTCGGCTCGTCGGCGCAGACGAAAGCGATGAAGAAGGTCGCCGGCCGCCTGCGGCTCGACCTCGCGCAGTACCGCGAGCTCGAAGCCTTCGCGCAGTTCGGCTCCGAGCTGGACCAGGCGACGCAGTCGGCGCTGAACCGCGGCGAGAAGATGGTTGCGACGCTCAACCAGCCGCAGTACCAGCCGTGGCCGATGGAGGAGCAGGCGGTCGCGCTGTATGCCGGCGTCAATGGCTACCTCGACGACATCCCGACCGAGGACGTGGCGCGTTTCCAGGACGAGCTCCGCGAATCGCTCCGCGCCGAGGGCTCGGTTTACGAAACGATCCGCGAGAGCGGCGACATCTCGGACGAGGTCGAGGAGAAGCTGAAGGCGGAGATCGAGAAGTTCAAGCAGCGGTTCCAGCCGAGCACGCAGGAAGCGGTCTAGCTTGGCGTCGACGCAGGACCTGAAGCGGCGCATCCGTTCGATCACGAACACGCGCAAGGTGACGAAGGCGATGGAGCTGGTCGCCTCCGCCCGCCTGCGGCGGTCGCAGCAGCGCATCGAGTCGATGCGTCCCTATGCGGACCGGATGCTGGAGCTGATGGCCGGCGTCTCACAGGCGGCGGGCGCGGTGCGGCTGCCGCTGCTCGAGCGGCGCGAGAACGTGGAGCGCGTCGCGATCATCCCGGTCACGGCAGACCGTGGTCTTGCCGGAGGCTTCAACGCCCAGGTGATCCGCCGCTCGCTCGCGGTCCAGCGTGAGGTGCAGGCGGACGGCCAGGAAGCGGTCTGGTTCAGCACCGGACGCAAGGCTGCGTCGACGTTGCGCTTCCGGCGCATGAACGTCTCGCAATCGTGGATCGGCTTCAGCGAGCGGCCCGCCTACAGCGATGCGCAGGCGATCGCACACGCTGTTTCCGACGCCTACGTCAATCACGAGGTCGACCGCGTGGTGCTCGTGTACAACGCCTTCGTCTCGGCGCTCGTCCAGAGGGTGACCGTGCGCGACCTGCTCCCGGTGCCGCAGGACCTGCTCGACAGCGCCGGCCAGGCGGAGCAGGACGCGACGGGTGGCACGCCCGATTTCATTTATGAGCCCGAGCCCGAGGAGATCCTCGCCCGTCTGCTGCCCGTGTACGTGGAGACGGAGCTCTACCGCGCGCTGCTCGAATCCGCCGCGTCCGAGCAGGGTGCGCGCATGACCGCGATGCGGAATGCGTCGAAGGCGGCCGGCGAGCTGATCGACAGCCTTACGCTCGCCATGAACCGGGCTCGCCAGGCCGAGATCACCCAGGAGATCCTGGAAGTGGTCGCGGGCGCGGACGCCCTCAGCGGCTAGAGGCTTGATGTGGAACTGCGTGCCCGTGGGGATGGCTCAGACCAAGCAGGTCGTTCGGGGCGGGCGCAGGGCATAGCGGTGCCTACGTTCAAGCCCGACCCGGGCGAGATGCGCCGCGTATGAGCCACCAGCCACGGGTGCGCGTGCGTTTCACATCAAGCCTCTAGCCAAGCTCGCTCACTCGCAGCGTGGGAGGCCGAGCGCCTTCGCAACCTTGGCCGCCTGCGCGAGCTTCGTCTGCGCGGCCGTGGTCGGCGGCTTGATCTCCGTCCGGTGGTTGAGCTTCGCCGCATCTGCGGCCTTCGCAAGGTCGTCGAAGGCCAGCGTCTTCGTGTCGATCATCGTGCGGAAACGAGCCTGCAGGTCCTTCGGTGGCTTCAGCTTCTGCAGCGCTCTCACCTCGTCGCGTCCGAGGTCGACGATCTGCTTCAGCGCGAGGCCCCAGCGTGCCCGGTCGGCATGGGAGGGACTGGTGGAGAGCGGGTTGATCGATGGGAACTGCACGTTGTTCTGCAACGTCTGAAAATGGTTGCAAGTCGAGTTCGCCCGAGCCAAGAACGTCTTCCGTTCCTGTGCGGGGTTGCTCCCGCACGCGCTCGTCACGAACACGATCAGCAGCAACAACCAGGCGAGTGCAGACTTCTCCATCGACTTCCTCCGTTCGCAGGGATTTGCGATTGTAGGCAGGAAGGCGACGGACGACCGCAAACCAACCGGCGCCCAGAGCGTCTACCGATGAAGAGCATTCGGCCAGGGACCTGAGGAGGCGTACGCGTGTCGGAGGAGAGGGTCACGTCAGAGGTCTCTGCGGAAGCGAGGGAGTCGCTCGAGGCGGTGCTGGCCGAGATCCAGCGCGTGATCGTGGGGCAAGACCTGATGCTCGAGCGCGTGCTCGTCTGCCTGCTCTCGGGTGGGCACCTGTTGATCGAAGGAGTGCCCGGGTTGGCGAAGACGCTCACGGTGAAGACGGCCGCAGGCGTCCTCGGCGGCACGTTCAAGCGAGTCCAGTTCACGCCCGACCTCGTCCCCTCGGATCTCGTGGGCACGCGGATCTTCCGGCCCGACCGCAGCGGGTTCGAGACCGAGCTCGGCCCTGTCTTCTGCAACTTCCTGCTCGCGGACGAGATCAACCGCGCACCTGCGAAGGTGCAATCCGCGCTGCTCGAGGTGATGCAGGAGCGCCAGGTGACGATCGGGAACGAGACCTACGCCGTTCCCGAGCCCACCCTGGTCATGGCCACGCAGAATCCGGTCGAATCGGAGGGCACCTACCCGCTGCCGGAAGCGCAGGTCGACCGCTTCATGCTCAAGATCCTCGTCGACTACCCGCTCCTGGACGAGGAGGAGGACATCGTCTTCCGTTCGCTCGGTCGCCCCCCGACGCTCTCTCCCGTGATCTCGATCGAAGAGCTGATCGAGATCCAGCGCGCCGTCGAGCTGGTCTACGTCGACCCGTCACTCGTCACCTATGCCGTGAACCTGGCGGTCGCGACGCGGCGTCCCGCGGAGGTCGGGTTGCCGCACCTCGCGAGCTACGTCGCCTACGGCGCCAGCCCCCGCGGGCCGATCAGCCTGATTCGTGCCGCACGTGCGTTGGCGTTGCTTCGCGGTCGCACCTACGTCCTTGCCCGTGACGTCCACGAGCTCGCGAAGGACGCGCTTCGACACCGGCTCGTGCTGTCGTACGAGGCACTCGCCGACGGTCGCTCTCCCGATCAGCTCCTCGACGAGGTGATTGCAGCAGTTCCCGCCCCCGACATCGACTTGGTGACGGCGACCGCCGCGTGACCCTCGACCTCATCCGCGCAGGAGAGCGAACCCCGGCCAGACCGGGTCCCGGCACCCTCTCGGAAGGGCCGCTGCGAGCGCTCGAGATGACGCTCGCCCGGCGCGTCGAAGGTCTGCTCTCGGGCGACTTCCGCTCCCGTCTCTTTGGAACCGGCACGGAGCTGGCACAGATCCGGCCCTACGTCTCCGGGGACGACGTGCGGCAGATCGACTGGAAGGCGACGGCCCGGACGGGCGTGCCTCACGTCCGAGTCCAGCTCGCCGATCGCGTGCTGATCACCTGGATCGTGCTCGACGTCTCGCCTTCGATGGATTTCGGGACGGCCGAGCGGCGCAAGCTCGACGTCGCCGAAGGCATCGCGCTGGCGTTCGGCTACGCCGCGAGCCGGCGCGGGAACAGGGTCGGGACGATCCTCTTCGGACGCGACGGCACGATCGTGCGGCCGCCCCGTGCGGGACAGGCGGGCCTGCTCGGGCTCGTGCTCGGGCTGCGCGGCGAAGGACGGCCGTCCGGCGGCGTCACGCTCGCCGACGCCTTGCGGCGCACGGCGAGGCTTGCGCGCCATCCGGCGCTCGTCGTCCTGGCCAGTGACTTCCGCGGGCCGCTGGACTGGCGCCGCCCACTGCTCGAGCTCGCCGGGCGTCACGAGGTGATCGCGACGGAGGTCCGCGATCCCCGCGAGCAGGAGCTTCCCGACGTGGGAGACGTGCGACTGGTCGACCCCGAGACGCGCCGCCAGGTGAGGGTGGACACCTCGAACCCGACGATGCGGCGCCGGTTCGCGGTCGCCGCTGCCAACGAACGGCGGGCGGTCGCGAAGGTGCTCTCGGCCGCGGGCGTGCGCCATGTCGTCCTCGACACGGAGGAGGACTGGCTGCGCGACTTGACGACGTTCCTGCGTGAGAGGCCGGCCCGTCGATGAGCTTCGGCTCTCCCGTCGCCCTCCTCGACCTGCTTGCGCTTCCGCTCGTCGTGGCGGCGTACGTCCTCTTCCAGCGGCGACGGGCTCGCGTGGCGAACCGCTTTGCGACCTCGGCGATGCTCCCCAATGTGGTCGATCGGGATCCCGGCTGGCGGCGGCATGTGCCGATCGCCATCCTCCTGCTCGCGCTGACGGCGCTCCTTGTCGGGTTCGCGCGCCCGCGCGCCATGATCTCGACGCGGCGCGAACACGCGACCATCGTGCTGGCCGTCGACACGTCACGTTCGATGGCTGCGGCAGACCTCAGGCCCGACCGGCTCGAGGTCGTCAAGGTGGCGGCGAAGCGCTTCGTCGATCACCTGCCGTCGAAGTACCGGGTCGGTGTCGTCTCGTTTGCGACGACCGCGCAGGTCGTCGCGCCTGCGACGCTCGACCGCAGCCTCGTCAGGCGTGCGCTGTCGCAGCTCGACTCCGGGGGTGGTACAGCGCTCGGCGACGGCATCGCAGCCGCGGTGAAGGTCGGACGCAGCGTGCCGCGGGACGACGCTCGCCCCGGCCAGGCCGGAACTGTTCCGCCCGTGGCCGTCGTGCTGTTCACCGACGGCATTCAGGAAGGGGGAGAGGTGTCGGCCGGGGACGCTGTCGCGCGTGCGCGCGCTCTGCACGTCGCGATCTCGCCCGTCCTGGTCGGCACCGCGTACGGCTTCGTGAAGTTCCCTCGGATCGGCGGCTACACCCAGTTCGTCCAGGTCCCGGCGGATCCCACCGAGCTGCGAACGATCGCCAAGGTGACCAACGGCCATTTCTTCGTCGACCCGCGGACAGCGAACCTCTCGGCCGTCTATCGCGACCTCGGCTCCCGGCTCGGGACGACGCGGAAGCGCCAGGAGATCAGCTTCGCCTTCGCGATCGCCGCCGTCTCGCTGCTGGTTGGCGGAGGATCGCTGTCGGCGGTCTGGTTGAGGCGGATCCCGTGAGGCGGGCGCTCCTTGCGCCCGTCGCCGTGCTCGCCGTCGTCGTCATGCCGTCGGCGACGGCGGTCACGCATATCTCGGGCCCCCCTCCGGTGTGTCAGGGTCTCACGATTTGCAGCCCGGTCGGCGGCCCGTGGGTGGTCGTGCCGGGGCCTGCCGGCGGCGCCCACGTCTCGGGCACGGTCTGGCGGCTCGGCTGTCCCAACGGCGTGGTCGGGGGCCTTGCTGCGCACGTCTCGAGCCCATGGCTCGAAGTCACGTTTCCCGGGCGGCTCGGCAGCCCGGTCAACCCGGGCATCACGACCGGGAGTGACGTTGTCTTCACCGCGACGTCGGTCGGCCCCTCGGGTGTGGCGGCGAGCTTCATCCCGGTCGTCGGCTGCATACCGTCGCCCGGAGGGAAGCGCGTCCCGACCGGAGTGAGCGCGTCGAGCGCCCCCGGCGTCGGCGTCCCGATCGTCCGGCGCGTGCGCGTCCTCGAGGTCTGGGCCGGGCGGCGCGCACGAACCACCTTCGCCTGCCAGCCGGGGGAGCAGCTGGCGTCGGTTCAGACCGCGATCGGCGTCTACACGGCGCGGCGGCCGAGCACGGCACAGCTGCGCTCGGTTCACGTGACGCAGTCGACGCACGGCGATACCGTCGTCGTCACGGCCGTCCGGCGGGGTCTCGCACGAAACGTGGCGGCCGACGTCCAGATCCACGGTCTCTGCGTCCGGCACCACCCATGACGTTCGAGTGGCCGCTGTCCTTGCTCGCGCTGCTCGCCCTTCCCCTCGCGGCCATCGCCTACGCCGCCGTCGAACGTCGCCGCGCGCGCTTCGCGCTCCGCTTCACGAACGTCGACGTCCTCCTCGAGCTCATGCCGACGCCGCCACCGGCTCGCCGCCGATTCGCACCGGCCGCCCTGTTCCTGCTGGCGCTCGCGCTCGCGGTGGTCGCGCTCGCCCGGCCGCACGTCGTGCGCTCGGAGCCGCGGCCCCAGGCCACCGTGGTCCTCGTGATCGACACCTCCGGTTCGATGGTCGCAGGCGACGTGCAGCCGACGCGGCTCGGAGCGGCGCAGGAAGCCGTGCGGCGCTTCGTCCGGCGACTGCCCCGGCACTTTCAGGTGGGCATCGTCGCGTTTTCCAGCGGGCCGAGGGTGCTGGTGCCGATCACCGACGACCACGAGGTCGCGCTGCACGGGCTCGAACGGCTGACCGCCTTCGGCGGCACCGCCATCGGCGACGCCATCCGCCGCGCCGTCGAGCTCCTCCGCCCGGGTAGCACCGACACGCGCAGCTCCTCGTCCGTGGACCTTACCCGGCAATCGTTCCCGCCCTCGGCGATCGTCGTGCTCTCCGACGGCTCGCAGAATCGCGGCCGGCTGCCGGCCCTGGAGGGCGCGACGCTCGCGAAGAAGCGCGGGATTCCCGTCTACACCGTCGCTCTCGGCACCGCCGGCGGCACGCTCCGGATGTCCTACGCCGGCACGGTCGAGCGCCTGCCGGTGCCCCCGGACCCGGGGACGCTCCGCCAGATCGCCGAGCGAACGGGAGGGCGGTTCTATGCGGCCGGGAGCAGCGATCGGCTGAACGCCGTCTACGAGCGCCTGGCCACCCGGCTGAGCGTCAGGCGGACGCAGCGCGAGGCAACGTCCGCGTTCCTGGGAGCGTCGTCGGTGCTGCTCGTCGCCGCCGGCGTGCTGTCGGCGCTCTGGCTTCCCCGCCTGCCGTGACCCGCAGCCGTGACTGTCAGCTGAGGCGGAGCTGCTCGACGACGGCGCTGTCCTCGAGCTGCGGCGCGATGCACCCGCCGATCGCGTAGAGGATGCCGTCGACTGCGTAGACAGCAAGTGCGTGGCGGGGGACCTCGAGGCTCGGCCCCCGGCTCCAACGGCGGGTGCGTGCGTCGTAGGTCAACGTGACGGACTCGAGCACGACATGAATCTCGTCGCCGGCGACGGCTGCGCCGGCCGTCTCCATCGGGGTCGGCATCCGCGGCCCGGCTCGCCAGCGATTCCGGCCCGCGTTGTAGATCCAGACACGATGGGTGACGGTGCCCGCGAGGTCGCGGCCTCCGATCGCCCAGATCTCGCCGTGAAAGGCAACCGCCGCCACCGCGTGCAGCGCCTCCGGAAGGCGCGCGGCGCGTGACCACTGGTTATGTGCCGGGTCATAGACGAACACCGTGCTCGTGGCGTGGAACGGGTCGAGCCCGCCGACGGCATAGATCTTGCCGCCGAGTGCCACTGCCGCGAGATTTGTGCGCGTCGCAGGCAGGGAGGCGACCCGGCTCCAGTGCCGGCTCCCGACGTCGTAGACGTAGACCTGTCGACCGTTCGCGTCCTTGTCCCCGGCCGCGCCGTTGCCGCCGACGACGTACATCCGGTTGCCCAGCGCGGCGCCGGCAGCGGCGCTGAACGACGCCGGCGCGGGGGTCAGGGACGACCAGGATGCTGTCGCGGGATCGAAGCGCTCGAAGAGGTCGAGCGGCCGGCCCGTGTTGCCGACCATTCCGGTCGCGACGTAGATCTTGCCGCCGATCTGCGCCGATGCCGTGTAGCTGCGGCGATGGAGCATCGATGGCGCAAACGACCATTTACCGGCCGCCGCAGTGCTCCCACGTCCGGTCGTAACGAGGATCGCCGCGGCTGCAGTGAGGCCGAGCGCGAGGAGCGCTGCAAACGTTGCAGCCGCGCGTCGCTGCTTGCCGCCCGGCACGCCGTCAGAGAGGTTCGGCAAGAACGTTCTTGAGCTTGCGCCGCTCCTCGCGCCGGACGCGCATCTTGCGCGGGTCGGGCACGGGAACCGCTGCGAGCAGTGCCCTGGTGTAGATGTCCTTCGGGTTGGTGTAGACCTCTTCAGCCAGGCCTTCCTCGACGATCTTGCCCTTGTTCATGACGGCGATGCGATCGCTCATCGTCCGGACGACCGCAAGGTCGTGGGCGATGAAGAGGTAGGCGAGGTTGAACTCCCTTTGCAGGTCTTTGAGCAGGTTGAGAATCTGGGCCTGAATCGAGACGTCGAGGGCGGAGACGGGCTCGTCGCAGACGATCAGCCTGGGGTTGAGCGCGAGCGCGCGGGCGACGCCGATGCGCTGCCGCTGTCCGCCGGAGAACTCATGCGGGTACCGGTTGATGAAGTCAGGGTTGAACCCGACGACCTCGAGGAGCTGTTCGGTGCTCTTCCGTCGCGTCCGTCGATCGCCGACGTGGTGGACCACGAGGGGCTCCGCGACGATGTCACCGACGGTCATCCGCGGATTCAACGACGCGTAGGGGTCCTGGAAGACGATCTGCATCTCGCGACGCATCTCGCGCAGCTCGCGCCGCGACATCGTCATCACGTCATGCCCGAGGAACCGCACGGCTCCCGAGTCCGGCTTTAGGAGCTTGAGCACGCAGTACCCCGTCGTCGACTTGCCGGAGCCAGACTCGCCGACCAGTCCGAGCGTCTCACCGGGGTAGATCTCGAACGAGACGTCGTCGACCGCTTTGACGTAGTCGACGGCGCGCTCGATCAGCAGGCCCTTCTTGATCGGGAAGTATTTCTTCAGGTGCTCGACGACGAGCAACGGCTCGCCCCGGTTCGGCGGTGCCTGCAGCAGCTCGCTCATCTCGCCCCGACCGGCTGTTGCGCTCGCTCCGACGCCGGATGCGCCGACCGGACCCAGTGTCCCGGCCGGAGCTCGCGGAGCTCGGGAGCCACCTCGCTGCACGAGTCCGTCCCGGCGTAGCGGCAGCGCGGGGCGAAGCGGCAGGCCGGAGGAGGCGCGATGAGGTCCGGTGGCCGTCCGGGAATCGCCGTCAGGCGGCCCTCGCGGATGCCTTCGCCTTCGAGCTGCGGCAGCGCGGCGAGCAGCGCTTCGGTGTACGGGTGCTCCGGCCGGTCGAAGAGGTCCAGCGTCGTCGCGTGCTCCACCACCTGTCCCGCGTACATGACGATGATGTCGTCCGCGGTTTCCGCGACGACGCCCATGTCGTGCGTGATGATGATCATGGCCATGTCGTGCTCGACACGGAGCTCCTGCAGCAGGTCGAGGACGCCCGCCTGGACGGTGACGTCCAGGGCCGTCGTCGGCTCGTCGGCGACAAGCAGCTTCGGATTGCAGGCGATCGCGATCGCGATCATCACGCGCTGGCGCATACCACCCGAGTAGCGATGCGGGTAGTCGCGCAAGCGGCCGGCGGCGTTCGGGATGTGCACCTCCTCGAGCAGCTCGATCGCCCGCTTCTCGGCCTGGTCGCGAGACATGCCCATGTGTCGGCGGAGCGTCTCGGTGATCTGGGTCCCGATCGTCAGCGTCGGGTTCAACGAGGTCATCGGGTCCTGAAAGATCATCGCGATGTCACGTCCGCGGACGTCTTCGAGCTCGCGGCTCTTGAGCTCGACGAGGTTCCGGCCGTCGAAGATCGCCGAACCGGAGACGACGCGCCCGGGCGGCGGCACGAGCCCCATGATCGAGAGCGCGGTCACCGACTTGCCGCAGCCCGACTCGCCGACGATCCCGAGCGTCTTCCCCTTCTCGAGCTCGAAGGAGACACCGTCCACCGCGTGCACTTCTCCTTCGCGCGTCTTGAAGAACGTGCGAAGGTCGTCGATCTCGAGCAGAGCCATTACCCTTCCCTCGTCCGGGGATCGAGGGCATCCCGGAGCCCGTCGGCGATGAAGAAGGCGCTGAGGATCAGCCAGGCGATGGCGAGGCTCGGCACGACGATCAGGTATGGGTGCACCTGGTACGACGAGTAGCCGTCCTGGGCCAGCGTTCCCCAGGATGCCTTGGGCGGGTTGATGCCGAGCCCGATGAACGACAGGAACGCCTCTCCGAGCACCACGCCCGGCAGCTCGAGGAAGACGAAGACGATGATCACCCCGAGCGTGTTGGGCAAGAGGTGGCGGAACAGCACGCGATACCAGCGCGCGCCGAGAGCGTTGGCGGCGCGCACGTAGTCGTTCTCCTTGAGCGTGATGATCTGGCCACGCATGACCCGAGCCGTCGTGAACCACGAGGCGACGGTCAGGGCGATGATCATCGTCCAGAAATTGACCGTCCCGAAGATTGCGAGCGTGATGATCGCGAACGGCAGGTAGGGCAGGCCGTAGAGCGCGTCGAGGAAGCGCATCAGCGCGTTGTCGACCCAGCCTCCGGCGAAGCCGGAGATCGCGCCGTAGAGGATGCCGACGACCATGATCGCGATCGTCGCCGCAAACCCGATCTCGACGGAGACGCGACCGCCGAGCGCGGTCCGGACGAACAGATCGCGCCCGAAGTCGTCGGTCCCGAACGGGTGCGACCAGCTGGGGGAGAGGTACTCGTTGCCGAAGTTGACGTCGTAGGGTGAGGAGTGATCGACCCACGGCGTGATGTAGACGAAAGCCAGCATCAGCAAGAACGCAAACAGCGCGGCGACCGCTGCCTTGTTCCGCGAGAAGCGATGAACGGCGTCCCGCCACAGCGATGCGCGCGGGAGGATGGCGCCGGCCTCGTCCCCGCGCGTCTCCGCCGTGCGCAGGAGTGTCGCCTCGAACTCGAGCCTGCGATCGCCGACCATCAGGTCCGGGCGTCCCTGGTGCGCGGGTCGAGGTAGCCGTAAAGCACGTCGACCACGAGATTCGCGAAGATGATGATCACGGCCAGCAGGACGGTGATCCCCATGGTCACGGAATAGTCGCGCCCTGTCACCGAGATGACGAAGTAGCGCCCGATGCCGGGGATGCCGAAGATGAGCTCGACGATGAACGAGCCCGTGATCAGGAACCCGAGCAGCGGGCCGGCGGCGGTGACGGCCGGGATCAGCGAGTTGCGGAGCACGTGGAGTCCGATCACGCGCCGCCAGCGCAGACCCTTCGCCTTGGCAGTGCGGATGTAGTCCTGCTGCAGGGTCTCCAGCATCGAGCCGCGCACGATTCGCGCGAACGTGGTCATCGGGGCGTGCCCCAGCGCGATCGCCGGCAAGATCCACGAGCTCGGGCCATTCCAGCCGTTCGTGGGGAGCCCGGTCGTCCCGCCCCAGCGCACCGCGAAGAAGTAGATGAGGAGCGTGGCGACGAGGAAGTTCGGCAACGCGTAGCCGGAGTTGACGAAGGCCATCGTCACGTAGTCGATCCATCCGTTCTGCTTGAGCGCGGCCAGGACCCCGAGCGGGATCCCGATCAGGACCGCCCAGAGCATGGCGAGCGCACCGAGCTTGAGCGACACGGGAAAATGCTCCCGCACGATGTCGTTGACGTTCTGGTTTCGCTGCACCAGGGACGGCCCGAGGTCGAACGTGGCGACGCCCTTGACGTAGTACGCGTACTGGACGTACCAGGGCTGGTCGAGGTGGTACTTCCGGTCGAGGTTGCGTTGAATCGAGACCGGGACGGCGCGCTCCGTCACCTGGAACGGGTTCCCCTTGATCTGCCTCATCATCACGAACGTCATCAGGATGACGAGGAGGATCACCGGGATGGTCCACAACGTGCGCCGGACGATGAACTTGAGCATGGGGCGTGAGGGTAGCGAGGAAGAGGCGAGTTGTCGCCAGCGGAGACGGGCAGGGCGCGCGCGGCGCCCTGCCCGTCCGCTGAAGCCGCTTCCGGCTACGACACCGACACCTTCGTGAGGTCGAAGATGCCCTGCGGGGCGGTCAGGAACCCCTTGACGTTGTTCTTGACCAGGCCGGTGAACGTGTACCAGTAGATCGGCATGATCGGAAGATCGCCGGTCGGGCTGGTGAGGAGATCCTCGGCCTTCTGGTAGATGAGGGTGCGCTTGTCGAAGTCCGGCGTCTTCGTCGCCTGATCGATCAGAGCGTCGAACTTCTTGTTGCACCAGTTGGTGTTGTTGTTACCGGAGCCGCACGTCCAGAGCGACAGGCCGTTGTAGGCGTCCGGGAAGTCGTAGATCCAGCCCAGGCGATACATGTCCACGTCGGAGTTCGGCGGCGGACCGAGGAACTGGAGGTACTGCTTCCACTCCATCACCTTGATGGACGTGTTCAGACCGATCGCGTTCCAGTACGCCTGGATAGCCGTCGCGATCTTGATGTGTCCCGGTGAGTTGTTGATGTAGAGGTGGATGTCCTTCTTCGGGCTTGCCACCTTGGCCATGAACGCCTTTGCCTTGGTGGTGTCGTGCGCCGCCGGCATGAAGCTGTTCTTGTCGATCGTCGGACCACCGGCGATGCCCCTCGGGGTGAAGCCCTTTGCCGGTGCCTGGCCTGCCTGTGCGATGTACTTGATGATCGCCTTGCGGTCGATCGCGAATGCCATCGCGCGGCGCTGGTTCACGTCGGTGATGTTCTTGACGTTGAACCCGTAGTAGTAGGTGCCGAGTGCCGGCCAGACCTTCCAGTACGGCGTCTTCTTGTACCGCGGGATGTCGGCCGGGATGACGCCCGTGTCGTCGACGTCGATGTTGCCGGCGTCGAAGGCGTTCTCAGCAGTCGTACCGTCCGAGATCAACTGCATCTGGATGCTGTTCAGCTTGATGCTGCCCGCGTTGCGCCATTTCGCGTTCTTGGTGAGCGTGAGCGACGCGTCGTGCTTCCACGAAGCGAGATTGAACGGACCGTTGCCGACGAAGTTCCCTGCCTCGGTGAACTTGTTGCCGTACTTGTCCACGCTCGGCTTGTAGACGGGCAGGAACGACGTGTGGGACAGCTGCTGGATGAACCAGGGCTGTGGCGACGTCAGCGTGATCACGAGCGTCCACTTGTCCGGCGCCTTGACGCCGACCTGCGCGCGCAGAGCGTTGCAGTCGGCCTTCGCGGGATCGCACGAGTTGTACGCCTCCGCGCCCTTGATGCCGAAGAACTGGTAGGCGTAGTCGGCACCGAGCTCGGGCGAGATCGTCCGCAGCCACGAGTAGACGTAGTCACTTGCGGTCGTCGGCGTGCCGTTCGCCCACTTGACGTTGTGGCGAAGGTGCAGCGTGACGGTCGTGCCCTTCACAGACCAGCTCGACGCCGAGCCCGGCAGCGCCTTCAGTGCGGGCGACGGCCCGAGCACGATCAGCGGATCCATGAGGTTGAACAGGATGCTGGCCGACGTGGTGTCGGTCGCGAGTCCGGCGTCGAGCGACGGCGGCTCGGCGCCAATGGACATGCGCAGCACGCCTGCCTTGGACGCGGTGCTGAACGAGCCGGTGGCTGCAGCCGCGGTTCCAACCACGATCACTGCGAGCACTCCGGCAAGCCCAGCCCAAATAATCGAGCGCTTACGCATTGCTCCTCTGCTTTCTGCTTGGGGACAGTGTGAGAACTCAACCCGTTCCGGAGCGCCTGCGGCGCCGCGGCGGGTGGGATCCTAGACGAGATGTAGGCGGATTTCAGGCTGCTCGGTCAGGGGACGAGAGCCTTCCGCGTGCGGTCTGTCGTTACCCAGGCGCCTACCTCCAGTTGGTAGCGGTCGAGATCGTGTTGGGATGAGGCCTCGGCGGTTGCATCTATGCGGAAATCGCACTGATCGTCAGCTGTTTGGCGGCGGATACGCCCGCGCTGATCGCCCGAGCCCGTGACCGGCCACCGGCGTCGAGCTGGTCGAGCTGCCGCTGCTTGAGCCCGATCACCGCGCGACTGACGTGCGCCGCGGCGCTCGGTGTCCCACCTGGGGAGAGCTGCAGACTGACGACCGCGACCAGGCCGGCGACCGCGGCGACCGCGGCGGCCGATCCGCCGCCGAGGCCGCGGAGGCGAGCCTGCCGCCGAGGGGGAAGCGCGAAGAAGGAGATCGCCGGCACCTCGAGCGGGGCCGAGCGCAGGGCCTCGGTCGCCGACGTGACCGTCCGGGCAAACATCCGGCAGTCGACGCAGTGTGCGAGGTGTGCATCCAGCAGCACGAACTCGAAGTCCGAGAGCCGTGAGTCGAGGCGCAGCGATACCCACTCACACGCACGCACGCACTCGGCCGAAGGGTTCGGACGCGGCGACATATACCCGTTAGACGTCGCAGCCCCGGTCTGGTTAGCGCCTGTTGGAGGCGCAGTGCCGAAGGGCATTCGGGTAGTCTGCGCCTGCCCGGCCCGCCGGCGCGCGTCGTTCGCGCCCGGCGGCGGCAGCGCCCACCATCGACGCCGGTCCAGGAGCCCTCACCTTGTCCACGAACGCTGAAAACACCGGGAAGCTTCTCGAGATCAAGGGCGTCGTGGTCGACGCCGTCTTCTCGAATGGGCTCCCTGACATCTACTCGGCGGTGCGCATCCCGCGACCCGACGGCAGCTACCTGATCGCCGAGGTGCAGCAGCACCTGGGCGACGACCGCGTGCGCGCGGTGGCGATGGACGCGACCGACGGGATCGCGCGCGGCACCGACGTGATCGACACCGGTGCGCCGATCTCGGTGCCGGTCGGAGACATCACGCTCGGCCGCGTGTGGAACGTGCTCGGCGAGCCGGTCGACGAGAAGGAAGCGGCCGGCCCCGATGCCGAACGCTGGTCGATCCATCGCGACCCGCCGGCCTTCTCCGATCTGACGTCGAAGGTCGAGATCTTCGAGACGGGCATCAAGGTCATCGACCTGATCGCTCCGTACGTGCGCGGCGGAAAGATCGGCCTCTTCGGCGGCGCCGGCGTGGGCAAGACCGTCCTGATCCAGGAGCTGATCCACAACATCGCCCGCCAGCACGGTGGCGTGTCGGTCTTCTCCGGGGTTGGAGAGCGAACCCGTGAGGGCAACGACCTGCTGATCGAGATGGAGGAGTCGGGGGTGCTCGACAAGGTGGCGCTCTGCTACGGCCAGATGAACGAGCCGCCGGGGGCGCGCCTGCGCGTCGGCCTGTCCGGCCTGACGATGGCGGAGTACTTCCGCGACCAGGGCCAGGACGTGCTGCTCTTCATCGACAACATCTTCCGGTTCGTCCAGGCGGGCTCCGAGGTCTCGGCGCTGCTCGGCCGGATGCCGTCGGCGGTCGGCTACCAGCCGACGCTCGCCACCGAGATGGGCCAGCTCCAGGAGCGGATCACGTCGACGACCAAGGGCGCGGTCACCTCGGTGCAGGCGATCTACGTGCCGGCCGACGACCTCACCGACCCGGCGCCGGCGAACACGTTCGCCCATCTCGACTCGACGACGACGCTCTCGCGCGCGATCGTCGAGCAGGGCATCTATCCGGCTGTCGACCCGCTCGACTCGGTCTCCCGGGCACTGCAGCCCGGCATCGTCTCGGACGAGCACTACTCGACCGCAACCCGCGTGCAGGAGATGCTGCAGCGCTACAAGGACCTGCAGGACATCATCGCCATCCTCGGCATCGAGGAGCTCTCGGACGAAGACCGGCTGATCGTGCAGCGCGCGCGCAAGGTCCAGCGCTTCCTGTCGCAACCGAACTTCGTCGCCGAGCAGTTCACCGGCACGCCCGGCCAGTACGTGAAGCTCGAGGACACGATCCGCGGCTTCGTCGAGATCCTGGACGGCCAGCACGACGAGCTGCCAGAGCAGGCCTTCTACATGGTCGGCCCGATCGAGGGCGCGATCGAGCGGGCGAAGCAGATGTCTGGCGCCACTGCTTCATAGGACAACGGTAGGGAGCGATGGCGGACAGGCGGGAGTTCTCGGTCAGCGTCGTGACACCGGACGGTCCGGCGTATGAAGGCGACGCGCAGATGATCATCGTGCCGGGCGCGGCGGGCGAGATCGGCGTGCTCGCGCGACATGCACCGCTGATCGCCACGCTCAAGGCCGGCTCGACGCGTGTTCACCTGAGCGACACGGAGATCCTCGAGTTCGCAACCGGCCCCGGCTTCTTCCAGGTGCTGCAGGACCGCGCGATCGCCCTGGTCGACGACGCCGTCGAAGCCGCCAAGATCGATCACGTTCGCGCGCAGGAGCAGCTCGAGGCAGCGCAGGCCGAGCTCGAGGCGATCGAGCGGGGCGAGTCGACCGCCGACCGCTGGCAGGTCGAGCAGCGCATCAGGCACGCCGAGAACCAGCTCGCCGTCGCCGGCCGCGGCTGATTCGCCCCGCACCTGACGAGCACCGCACGTAGCCGGCACAGCGCGCTAGGCTTCCCCTTACCCCGGAGAGCTTTGAACGGCAGCTTGGCGACCGGGTTACCAAACGCCTAAAGAGCCCGCGCGCGCCGTCTCGGTGCGGCGTTCTCTCTAGGTAGATCGAAGGGAACGCGGTTTGGCAACGACAGCGCGGGACGTCGCAACGGAGATCAGGAAGCTCGCGGACGAGCGCATCCTCGTGCTCGACGGGGCGTGGGGGGTGCTGCTCCAAAACCGCGGCCTGAACGAGGCCGACTTCCGCGGCGAGCGCTTCAAGAACCACCGCCGCGACCTCCTGAACGATCCCGACCTGCTCAACCTGACGCGTCCGGACATCGTCAGGGAGGTGCACGACTCGTACTTCGCGGCCGGCGCGGACATCGCGACGACGAATACGTTCACCGCGACCTCGATCGGCCAGGCCGACTACGGGCTCGAGGAAGCGGTCTACGACCTGAACCTCGAAGGTGCGCGCATCGCGCGCGAGGCTGCCGGTCCCGACCGCTTCGTCGCCGGCTCCGTCGGCCCGCTCAACGTCACGCTCTCCTTGAGCCCGAAGGTCGACGACCCCGGCTACCGCACGCACACCTTCGAGCAGATCGTCGAGACGTACGCCGAGCAGATCCGCGGCCTCGCCGACGGCGGGGTCGACCTCCTGCTGATCGAGACGATCTTCGACACGCTGAACGCGAAGGCGGCGATCGCGGCCGCGCGCGAGGTCGCGCCGCACCTGCCGCTCTGGATCAGCGTCACGATCGTCGACCTCTCCGGGCGGACCCTCAGCGGGCAGACGATCGAAGGATTCTGGACGGCGATCGAGCATGCCGACCCGCTGATCGTCGGCGTCAACTGCGCGCTGGGCGCGAAGGAGATGCGCCCGTACGTCGCCGACCTCTCGCGCATCGCGACCTGCCTGACCGCGGCGCATCCGAACGCCGGGCTGCCGAACGCGTTCGGCGGCTACGACGAGACGCCTGACGTGACGTCGGCGCTGCTCCACGAGTTTGCGCGCGACGGCTTCCTGAACATCGCGGGCTCGTGCTGCGGCTCGACGCCGGAGCACACCCGGGCGATTGCCGAGGCGGTGCGCGGCCTCGAGCCCCGATCGATTCCGGTGCGCCGTCCCGGTGTGCGCTTCAGCGGCCTCGAGACCTTCGAGATCACCGAGGACACCGGCTTCGTGCTCGTCGGCGAGCGCACGAACGTCAGCGGCTCCGCACGCTTCCGGCGCTTGATCGAGAGCGGCGATTTTGGCGCCGCCGTCGACGTCGCGCTCGAGCAGGTGCGCGGCGGCGCGAACCTGCTCGACGTGAACATGGACGCCGATCTGCTCGAGGGCGAGGAGGCGATGCGCCATTTCCTGAACGTGATCGCCACCGAGCCCGAGGTGGCGCGCCTCCCGATCATGGTCGACAGCTCGAAGTGGACGGTGCTCGAGGCCGGCCTGCAGTGCCTGCAGGGCAAGGGCATCGTCAACTCGATCTCGCTCAAGGAAGGCGAGGAGGAGTTCCTGCGCCACGCGCGCCGCGTCCGCGACTACGGGGCGGGCGTGATCGTGATGGCCTTCGACGAGCAGGGCCAGGCGACCGACGTCGAGAAGCGTGTCGCGATCTGCGGCCGCGCCTACGACCTCCTCGTCGACGAGGTCGGCTTCGCGCCCGAGGACATCCTCTTCGACCCGAACGTGCTCGCCGTCGCAACGGGAATCGAAGAGCACAACGACTACGCGCGTGCGTTCATCGACAGCCTGCCGCTGATCAAGGAGCGCTGCCCGGGGGCTCTCACGTCGGGCGGCATCTCGAACCTCAGCTTCTCCTTCCGCGGCAACGACGTGATCCGCGAGGCGATGCACGCAGCGTTCCTCTATCACGCGATCCGCGCCGGGCTCGACATGGGCATCGTCAACGCGGGTCAGCTCGCCGTCTACGAAGACATCGACCCCGAGCTGCTCGAGCGCGTCGAGGACGCGCTCTTCAATCGGCGTCCCGACGCGACGGAGCGGCTGGTGGAGATCGCGGACCGGTTCCGTGGCGAGGGGACGAAGCGCGAGCTCGATCTGCGCTGGCGCGAGGCACCGGTTGCGAAGCGGCTCGAGTGGGCGCTCGTGCACGGGATCGTCGACTTCGTCGAGGACGACACCGAGGAGGCGCGGCTGACCGCCAAGCGGCCGCTCGACGTCATCGAAGGGCCGTTGATGGACGGGATGCGCGTCGTCGGCGACCTCTTCGGCTCCGGCCGGATGTTCCTGCCGCAGGTCGTGAAGTCGGCGCGCGTGATGAAGCGCGCGGTCGCCTACCTACAGCCGTACATGGAAGACGAGAAGGACGGGACCCACGGCGCGCAGGGAAAGGTGCTGCTCGCAACCGTCAAAGGCGACGTCCACGACATCGGCAAGAACATCGTGGGTGTCGTGCTCGGCTGCAACGACTACGACGTGATCGACCTCGGCGTCATGGTGCCGGCCGAGCAGATCCTCGACACCGCCGAACGCGAGAACGTGGACGTCGTCGGCCTTTCGGGGCTGATCACGCCCTCGCTCGATCAGATGGTCGACGTCGCGCGCGAGATGGACCGCCGCCGGATCGAGCTGCCGCTGATGATCGGGGGCGCTACGACGTCACGCCAGCACACCGCGGTAAAGATCGCGCCCGAGTACGGGAACGAGACGGTGCACGTGCTCGACGCGAGCCGCGTCGTCGACGTGGTATCCGCTCTGCTCGACCCGAAGCGGCGCACCGCGCTCGACACGGAGAACCGGGAGCTGCAGCAGAAGTTGCGCGTGCAGCACGCGGAAAAGATTCGCAAGCCGCTGCTCACACTCGAGGACGCGCGCGCCAACGGCGTCACGGTCTCGCCGATTGAGCTGCCGGCGCCGCCGTTCATCGGGACGCGCGAGGTCGAGCCGACGCTCTCCGAGCTCGTCCCGTTCATCGACTGGCAGTTCTTCTTCCACGCATGGGATCTGAAGGGCAAGTTTCCGGCGATCCTCGAGAACCCCGCGGCGCGCGAGCTGTATGACGACGCCCAGGCGCTGCTGCGCACGATCCTGCAGGGCGCGGCGCTGCACCCGAAGGGTGTCTACGGCTACTGGCCCGCACACGCGGAAGGCGATGACGTCGTCCTCGCCGGCACGCGCTTCAGCTTTCTGCGGCAACAGGCAGATCACGGCGACGGCAGGCCGAACCGCTGCCTTGCCGACTACGTCGCGCCGTCCGCCGATCACGTCGGCGCATTCGCCGTCGCGATCCACGGCGCGGACGAGCTCGCCGCGCGCTACGAGGCTGCGCACGACGACTACTCCGCGATCGCGGTGAAGGCGCTGGCGGATCGCCTGGCAGAGGCGTTTGCGGAGTGGTTGCACAAGCGCGTGCGTCAGGAGTGGTACGCGCCGGACGAGCGCCTCTCCGACGAGGACCTGCTGAAGGAGAATTTCCGCGGCATCCGGCCGGCCTTCGGCTACCCGGCGTGCCCGGACCACACCGAGAAGCCGAAGCTCGTCGAGCTGCTCGGGGCCGAGCGGGCTGGCATCGCGCTCACCGAGACCTTCGCGATGACGCCGGCGGCCGCCGTGAGCGGCCTCTACTTCCACCATCCGCAGTCCAAGTACTTCGCGGTCGGCCGGATCGGCCCGGACCAGGTCGAGGATTACGCGCGCCGCCGCGGGATCCCGGTCGCAGAGGCCGAACGGTCGCTCTCCCACAGCCTGGGCTAGAGCCATGATCTGGGTGCGCCCGGGGCCTCGGCTATCCTGGCTCGCGCAGGCGCCCTTCGGGCGCCGTACCTGTTTCTATGCGGACGACACTGAAGAGAGGCGTCGGGCGCGGCGCCGGCGCTCATGGCAACGGCAAGGCCGTCTTCCCGCCGGGACCGGCGCCGGAAACGGTCACCGCCGTCACCCGCTACCGCCAGCCGCCGCCTCCGACGGCGAGCGGGCTCGGCCTCTTCCGGCGCATCCTTCTGATCACGCTGTTGGGCATCACCTCCCTGATCCTCGGCGCCGCGGGCGGCGGCTATCTCTACACGCACCAGTTCGTCGCAGGGCTGCGCGCGCACACCCCGGCCGTCGTGCGGGCATCGAAGGCGCTCGACGTTCCCGTCGCAAACCGTGCGGCGGTCGCGCTGGTGATCGGCTACGACCATCGCGCGGGCTCCGAGTCGGCCGGGCCGTCGCGCTCCGACACGCTGATGCTGATCCGCGCCGACCCGCTGACGAAGACGATCTCGCTGCTTTCCTTCCCCCGCGACCTTCAGGTGCCGATCTATTGCGGTGCGACGCCGTCGGCGACCGATCGCATCAACGCAGCGTATGCGTATTGCAACGCGAAGGGGACACTGCTCACGGTGAAAAAGCTGACGGGCCTTCCCGTCAACTACCTCATCACCGTCAACTTCCACGGTTTCAAGGAGGTGGTCGACACGCTCGGTGGCATCTGGATGGACGTCGACCGCCGGTACTACAACAAGAACACCGGCCAGGGATACAACAACTACGCGAACATCAATCTGCAGCCGGGCTACCAGCAGCTGAGCGGCCAGCAGGCACTCGATTTCGTGCGCTTCCGCCACACCGATTCCGACCTCACCCGGGTCGCGAGGCAGCAGCAGTTCGTGCGAGCGATGAAGGAGCAGATCGCGCGCAGCTTTTCGTATACCAGCATCCCGAGCCTCGTCGGCACGCTGACGAAGAACATCGAAGTCGGTGAGGGTGGGCACGCGCTGCAGCTCGACCAGGTGATCTCGTACGCGCTCTTTGCGCAGGCGCTTCCCGGCGGCCACTTCTTCCAGGACAAGATCGAGGACGTGGACTGCGCATCCGGACCCTGCATCGCTCCGCAGGCCGCGATCCAGGCGGCGGTCGAGAAGTTCCAGAACCCGGACGTGCAGGCGCCGAAGGACGCGAACTCGGCCGCGCTCGGGCAGAAGGTCAAGCAGACGTCTCCACCTCCGTCTTCCGTCACCGTCACGGTGCTGAACGGGAACGGCGTCCAGGCCGCCGCCGCGAACGCGTCGTACCTGCTCCAGCAACGCGGCTACCAGGCGCTGCCGCCGCCGAACGGTCTGGAAGCGGATTCACCGACCCGGGAGTTCCATTCCAAGATCTACTACGACCCGGCCCAGAAGCGCTCGAAGGCCGCGGCCGTCGCACTGCAGAGCCTCATGCAGCCCGCCGACGTCGCGCGGCTCCCACGAGCACCAGGCCTGCTCGCCCGCGATCCCGGGTCGATGCTGATGGTCGTCCTCGGATCGACCTTCCACGGCACGATCGCCCCGGTCCCGACTCGCGTCGTCCCTAAGCACCAACCGGCCACCGTCCGCTACGACGCGTCGGCTGCCTCTCTGCTCCGGCCGTACGTAAAGAAGGTGCCGTTCAAGGTGATGGTGCCGACGGTGCTCGAGCGCTACTCCAGCCCGGACACGCTCCCCGGTGACAAGCCGCTTGCCTATTACTGGATGGACAACGCGCGCAAGCACAAGGGAATCCGGCTCGTCTTCCACAACGGCGCCAACGAGTTCTGGGGCGTGCAGGAGACCGACTTCACCGGAGCGCCGGCGCTCGCCGACCGCAGCTTCCACCGGATCCTCGGCGGCCGCGCGTACGACCTCTACTACTCGGGCACGCACCTGCACATGGTCGTCCTGCGCCAGGGCGGTTCGACGTACTGGGTCGTGAACACGCTGCTCGACTCGCTCTCGAACGAGACGATGCTCGCGATCGCCAAGGGCCTCAAACCCCTAACAAGCATTCACTAGGCTTCGCCACGCGATGAGCAAGGTAGGCATCTTCGGCGCCGGCTGGGTGGGCCTCGTCACCGGCGCGTGCTTCGCAGAGCTGGGACACGAAGTCGTCATCCGCGACGTCGTGCCCGAGAAGATCGAAGGGCTACAACGTGGTGCCGTCCCGTTCCACGAGGAAGACGTTCCTGCGCTGCTCGAGCGCAATGCGAGCCGGCTGACCTACACGCTCGACGTGAACGACGTCGCCGATTGCCAGTTCCTCTTCGTCTGCGTCGACACGCCGCCGACCTATTCGGGTGACGCCGACCTCTCGCGCGTCTGGACCGTGATCGACGAGTTGCCCGAGCTCGAAGACAGGCCGATCCTCGTGATGAAGTCGACCGTTCCGGTCGGCACGGGCGAGAAGGTGCGCGCAGGCCTCGACCAGCGCGGCCTCGATCAGGTGGGCTACGCCTCGAACCCCGAGTTCCTCGCGGAGGGACGCGCGGTGAAGGACTTCATGAACCCGGACCGGATCGTGGTCGGCGCGTTCGAGCCCGACGATGCCGACGCGGTGGCGGGGCTGTACTCGGCGATCGACGCGCCGTTCGTGCGCTCCGACGTGAACTCCGCCGAGATGATCAAGCTTGCAGCCAACGCTTTCCTGATGACGCGCATCTCGTTCATCAACGAGATCGCGAACGTGTGCGAGGCAACCGGCGCCGACGTCGTCAAGGTGGCCGAGGGGGTGGGGCTCGACAAGCGCCTCGGCCCGCACTTCCTGCGCGCCGGCATCGGCTACGGCGGCTCGTGCTTCCCCAAGGACTCGCTCGCGCTCAAGCAACTCGCGTCGAACTCGGGGTACCACTTCCAGCTGCTCTCGGCGGTGATCGAGGTCAACGAGCTGCAGAAGCGGCGCGTGATCGGCAAGTTGAAGCGCCACCTCGGCCCGCTGCGCGGGAAGACGGTTGCGCTGCTCGGGCTGGCGTTCAAGGCGAATACCGACGACATGCGCGAGGCGCCCTCGATCGTGCTCGCGTCGCGTCTGCTCGCCGAGGGCGCCGAGGTGCGCGCGTGGGATCCCATCGCCGACGGCAGCAAGCTGCCGAAGGGCGTCGACGTCGTCGGCAGCGTCGCCGACGCAGTTCGCGACGCCGACGCTGCGGTGATCGTCACCGAGTGGGACGAGCTGAAGGAGCTTGCGACGGAGGAGACGCGTGTCTCGATGGCAAACCCGCTGATCATCGACGGTCGCAACCTGCTCGATCCGGAGGAGACGCGGCGCGCAGGTTTCGCCTACGAGGGCATCGGCCGGCCGACGTCGCCCGGCGACGTGCTGCCGGAGGCGCCCGAGCCCAGGCGCACCCAGGAGGTCTAACTGGTGCCTCTCCAGGCAATGCCCTCCGTACCTCTGACGGCTGCAAAGCGGCGCGCTGCTGCGTCCTCGGTCGTCCTGGTAGGACGCGCTATCGAGACTCCCTGCGTCCTTGCATCGCTTGCTTTTCGCTCGCCAGAGGCGCGGCCGCATCACCTGGAGAGGCACTAGTGGAAGCGATCGTCCTCGCCGGCGGCAAGGCCGAGCGGCTCGGTGACGCTGCGGGCGGGCGGCCGAAGGCGCTCGTCGAGGTCGCGGGGAAGCCGCTCGCGGCATATCAGGTTGGCCGCCTCGCGAACGCGGGCGTGACGCGCGTGATCTTCGCGTGCGCCGCGGGGCAGGGCAGCCTCTTCGAGTCGGAGCTCGCGGGCCTTGGCCCCGAGATCGTCGCGGCCGAAGAGCCCAAGCGGCTCGGCCGCGGCGGCGGGATCAAGTTCGCGGCCCGTCAGCGCCAGGAGAGCGGAGACGTGTTCGCGCTCAACGGCGACGAGCTCGTCGACGTGGACTTCGCGGGCCTGCTCGCAGCCCATCGCGCGGGAGGTGCGCTCGCGACGATCACCGTCGCGCAGCCGAAGTCGCAGTTCGGCCTCGTCGACGTCGACGACGACGACCTCGTGCACGGCTTCCGTGAGGGCGGACAGGTCTCGTTCTGGGTGAACTGCGGCAACTACGTCCTCGAGGAGGAGACGATCGAGCGCTTCCCCGACCGGGGCGACCACGAGTCGTCGACGTTCCCGGAGCTCGCCGCCGAGGGTCGGCTGCGGGCGTTCCGCCACGCGGGGCTGTGGCTGACGGTCAACACGCCGAAAGAGCTGCGCACCGCCTCGGAGCACGTTGGCGCGCATCCGGAGTGGTTGTCGTGACAGGATCGTCTGACCCGATGAGCGTGAACTCGCCGAACCTCGACACGCTGGATCAGTGGGCCTTCGACGTGAAGACGGTCGAGAAGCCGTGGGGGTACGAGCTGATCTGGGCAGTGACCGACGTCTACGTCGGCAAGGTGCTGTTCGTGAAGGCGGGGCACTCGCTCTCGCTGCAGTTCCATCGCGAGAAGGACGAGTCGTGGCTCGTGCAGTCCGGCCGTGCAAAGCTGGAGCTCGGCGAAGCGGGGGAGGGCGTGTTGAAGGAAGAGGTGATCGCCGCCGGCGCCGCGTTCCACTACGTCCCCGGCACCGTCCATCGCGTGACGGCGATCGAGGACACGACGATCCTCGAGGTCTCGACGCCTCAGCTCGACGACGTGGTCCGGCTCGAGGACGCCTACGGCCGCGAAGGCACGTCCGCTCCCTAGCCTCCTCCGCCAACGTCCGGCGGCGCGTGAGAATCTCCGATTTCGGCACGGCTCCGTGACCCACGTGTGACACCGGTCCTGCGACGCTTTGGAAAGGGACGCTCGTGTCCCCCCGGGGGAGGTCCGCGGTGAACCCTCACACAATCGTGATAAGGTTCGCGGCGTGCACGAGCCCTTGACCGTGGGAGCCGCGGCCGCCGACACCGGCTGGTCGGCGCGGATGCTCCGCTACCTCGAAGAGCACCGGCTCGTGGTGCCGAGCCGGACGCAGGCGGGCTATCGCCAGTACGGCCTGTCCGAGCTGAACCGCCTCCGGGCGCTGCGCGAGCTGCGGCGGCGGTTCGGGATCGAGCTCGCCGAGCTCGCGTTCGCGCGCCGGCTCCGCCGGGAACCGGAGCTGCGTCGCGAGGTCGACGCGTGGCTCGCGACGGGCGACGACAGCGGTTCCTGGGTCGAGTGGGAGCAGCGCAAGCACGAGCGCCTGCTCGCCGCCTGATTCTCACAACCCGACGACTACACTGCCCCGCGACAAACCGGAAGGATCTATGGCTACGACGAAGCGATACGACGTGAAGGACCTCTCGCTCGCGCCCGAAGGCGTGCGGAGGATCGAATGGGCCGACCGGCAGATGCCGGTGCTGCAGGCGATTCGCGAGCGCTTCGAGCAGGAGAAGCCGCTGGAGGGCTACCGCATCTCGGCGTGCCTCCATGTGACCACCGAGACGGCCAACTTGATGCGCACGCTGAAGGCCGGCGGGGCGGACGTCGTGCTCTGTGCGTCCAACCCGCTCTCGACGCAGGACGACGTCGCCGCTGCGCTCGTCGATGAATACGACATTCCCACCTTCGCGATCAAGGGCGAGGACAACGACACGTACTACTCGCACATCGAGGCGGCGGTCGATCACAAGCCGCAGCTGACGATGGACGACGGCGCGGACGTGATCAGCGTGCTCCACAGCGCCCGGCGTGAGCAGCTCGGCGACATCATCGCCGGTATGGAGGAGACGACCACCGGTGTGATCCGTCTGAAGGCGATGGAGGCCGACAATGCCCTCGCCTTCCCGGTGATCGCTGTCAACGAGGCGCGGACGAAGCACTTCTTCGACAACCGCTACGGCACCGGCCAGTCGACGATCGACGGGATCATCCGCGCGACCAACGTGCTGCTCGCTGGCGGCAAGTTCGTGGTCGCCGGCTACGGCTGGGTCGGCCGCGGCGTCGCGATGCGCGCCAAGGGCCTCGGTGCGCACGTGATCGTCACCGAAGTCGACCCGATGCGTGCGCTCGAGGCGATGATGGACGGCTACGAGGTGTTGCCGATGGCAGACGCAGCCAAGATCGGCGACATCTTCTGCACCGCGACCGGCGACAAGCACGTGATCGCGAAGCAGCACATGGAAGTCATGAAGGACGGCGCGATCATCTGCAACACCGGGCACTTCAACGTCGAGATCGACATCCCGGCGCTGCGCGAGCTCGCTGTCGAGACGCGTGAAGCGCGGAACTTCGTCGACGAGTACAAGCTGGCCGACGGCCGGCGGCTGTACCTCCTCGCGGAGGGCCGCCTGGTCAACATCTCGGCCGCCGAGGGACACCCGGCGCTCGTGATGGACATGAGCTTCGCAAACCAGGCGCTCGCGACCGAGTACGCCATCCAGAACGCCGCGTCGCTCGAGAACAAGGTCTACCCCGTTCCGACCGAGATCGACGAGGAGATCGCACGCCTCAAGCTCGCGACCATGGGCGTGACGATCGACCAGCTCACCGCAGAGCAGTCGAAGTACCTCGCCTCCTGGGACGAGGGCACCTGATCCGACTCGTCGTTGTTCCCGCCGGCCCACCGGGCCGGCGGGAGCACCGAGTCACAGCACATGCTCGAGCCTGAGCGGATCCTTCGGCTCGAGGACGACGCCGTCGTGTTCCTCGACCAGCGGCGGCTTCCCCTCGAGGAAGTCGACGTGCGGTGCGGCACGGCGGCTGCGGTCGCTCACGCGATTCAGACCATGGTCGTGCGTGGGGCGCCGGCGATCGGCGTCGCTGCCGCGTATGGGATTGCACTTGCCGCCGCGAAGGGAGAGGACCTGATCGCGGCTGACCGCGTGCTGCGCGAGTCACGTCCAACAGCCGTCAACCTCGCGTGGGCGCTGGACGAGATGCGCCGAGACCCGTCGCCCGAGCACGCGCGTCGCATCCATCGAGACGAGGTGGAGCGGTGCCGCCGGATGGCCGGGCACACGGCCGAGTTGCTCTCCCCGGGCACGCGCGCACTCACGCATTGCAATGCGGGTGGGCTTGCGACCGGAGGCTACGGGAGCGCCGTCGGTGCGCTGCTCGCCGCCTGGGAGCGCGGGCTGCTCGAACATGTGTGGGTCGGCGAGACCCGGCCGCTCCTTCAGGGGGCGCGGCTCACGGCGTGGGAGCTCGAGACCGCGTCGATCCCACATGCCGTGATCGCCGACTCGGCAGCTGCGTCGCTGATGGCGGCGGGCGAGGTCGACTGCGTGATCACGGGAGCAGACCGGATCGCAGCAAACGGCGACACGGCGAACAAGATCGGCACCTACTCGCTGGCGGTCCTCGCGCGGCACCACGATCTTCCGCTCTACATCGTCGCGCCGAGCACGACTGTCGACCTGCAGACGCTCGACGGTTCGGCGATCCCGATCGAGGAGCGCGACGGGGCCGAAATCACCGAGCGCTTCGCCGCGCGCAACCCCGCGTTCGACGTGACGCCCGCGGATCTGATCGCCGCGATCGTCACCGAGTTGGGTGTGCACCGTGCGCCGTATGAGCAGTCGCTCGGTGGGGTCGCCGCATGAACGCGATCATCCTCGCCGCCGGCTACGCGACACGCCTCAGGCCACTGACCGACACGTGGGCCAAGGAGCTTCTGCCCGTCGGCGGGCGCCCCATCATCGACCGCATCGTCGACGGCATCTCTGCCGTCGATGACGTCGACTCGATACACGTGGTCACGAACTCGCGCAAAGCGGACGGGTTCCGCACGTGGGCCGAAGGCCGTGACGTGATCGTGCACGACGACGGCACGACATCGAACGAGGACCGCCTCGGCGCGATCGGCGACATGCAGTTCGTGATCGACCGCGCCGGGCTCGACGATGACCTGCTTGTGATCGCTGGCGACAATCTCTTCGACTTCAGCCTTCCTGACTTCGTCTCCTTCTGGCGTAGCAAGGGCCGCGCGAGCGCGGTGGCCGTGCGGGACGTCGGCTCGCTCGAGCTCGCTGCGCAGTACGGGATCGTCGCGCTCGACGACGACGCTCGCGTGACCGACTTCGTCGAGAAACCGGCCGACCCGCCCTCGACTCTCGCGGCGATCGCGACGTATCTCTTCTACCGCGAGCACGCAGCCCTGATCCGGGGCTACCTCGCGGCCGGCCAGCCGGCTGATCAGCCCGGGCGGTTCGTCGCCTGGCTGCAGCGGCGCGAGCCGGTCTACGGCTGGGTCTTCGACTCCACCTGGTACGACATCGGGAACCACGAGCAGCTGCTCGAGGCCGACAACCGCATGCGCGCCCAGGCGGGCCTGCGGGAGCGCGCGACCTACTCGCCCGAATAGGCACGCATTTGTTGCGACGCGGTCACAGACACGTGACCGCTTCGTCCGTAGGTTGACCGGCGTGGTTCGTCGATCTCTTGCTGCCGCCACGGTGCGTTGCGTGTCGTGGGCCTGCGTCTGGCCTCTGCTCGTCGTGCCGTCGCGCATTGCGGCCGATCTGCCCGCCACGCTGCGCCCGCTGCGGCGCGCCCGCCGCCTGGCCGGTCGAGCGCTGCCGGGAATGTGCGGGCCGGCGCCTCGCCTTCGCGTCCGCGAGATCTGCCTACGCCTACGCAGGCCCCGCCGTGGCCTTCGTGCGTGCCTGGAAGGAGCGAGGCCTCCGCCACCTCGCACCCCTGGCAGCCGAGCTCGTGGCCGCCCGGCTCGAGCGTCCGGCCGCCGACGTCATCACCTATATCCCGCCCGATCCCGTGCGCCAGCTGGGGCGTGCGCGCCATCCGGCGCAGGCTCTCGCGCACGAGCTCGCCGCGTGCTGGGGGCTCGCCTGCGAGCCTCTCCTCGAACGGAGGCAGGCGACAAAGCGTCAGGCGACGCTGCCACTGGCGCAGCGCCGCGGCAACGTGCGCAATGTTTTCGGCGCCACGGAACGCGCCGGCGGGCGCGTGCTCCTCGTCGATGACGTGTACACATCCGGCTCGACGGCGAATGCAGCCGCGAGTGCGCTGCGGCACTCGGGCGCCGCCCGCGTCGAGATCGTGACGTTCGCCCGCGCGATCCGTTAACCGCCACGGTCCTCGACTCGCGTGCCACAAGGGGCCCGGACAGGCGGCTCGGCCCAGGGGAGCCGTGCGTTAGGCTCAGAGCTCGGGCTCGACCACCACCAAGGAGGCGTTGATGAGGCTTCAGGTGAAGGGGAAGAACGTCGAACTCACCCCGTCGATCCGCGAGTACGCCGAGCGAAAGCTGGCGAAGCTCGGGAAGCAGCTGGCGGAGCAGACGCAGGTGGAGGTGGAGCTCTCCGAACAGCGAAACCCCTCGATCGCGGCGAGTCAGGTGGCCGAGGCGACCGTCTTCACCAAAGGGCCGACCCTGCGGGCGCGCGAGGCGACGCCGGACATGAAGGCGTCGATCGACCAGCTGGTCGACAAGCTCGAACGGCAGGTCAAGCGCTACCGCGAGCGCCGCACCGTCGAGCCGCGCCGGCACGTCGAGCACAACGGTGTCGAACAGCGCGGTGTCGGGCCGCGCGGCGACTCGGACTAAGACGTGGCGCTCTTCCGCCGGCGCAAGCCGCTGCACGAGCGGCTCGCCGACGCAGGCGGCATCACGGGCGCCTTGAGCGAACCGGCGGCGCCGAGCCTGGCCGCGGACGCGCCCGGCTGGGATGGCGAACAGCGGGGCGAGCCGGGCATCCACGGCGTCCCGCGCGCCCGGCGCTGGGACACCGTCGTCAGCGCGGAGGCGCCTGCGATCAAGGGTGACACGGTGCACTTCGTGGCCCTCACGGACGGCACGCTGATCGTGGACGAAGACGAGCCGGACGGTGCGCTCGCGACGCTCGCAGACGCGGTCGAGCAGACCATCCCGCCGCCCTACCGGGCGGAGGCGGTCCGGAAGGGGCCCACCACCTGGGCGGTCGCCGCGTCGAGGATCATGATCGTCCGGGTCCCGGGCCTGAGCGGCGACGAGGCCGAGCTCACCTCGACCCGCGAAGGACGCGTCCTCCGGGTTGACGGACGGACGACAATGGGCTCCGCCCGGGAGCTCGAACGGCTCGGCGAAACCGAGGGCACGCAGTACGTCGTGCTCGCCAAACGGCTCGACGGCGAGCTCTGGGAGGTCGAGGCGACCGCTCTCTGAGCCCCGGTACCCTGTTCGGGGATGCCTGCGATCGGAACGCTCGAGAAAGCCCTCCGCTTCGGCGAGGGCAGGCGCATGAAGCGCCTGGCCGAGCAGGCTGCCTACGTTGCGACCTTCGAGCCCGAGTTCCAGAAGCTGTCGGACGAGGAGCTGCACGGAAAGACGGTCGAGTTCCGCGAGCGCCTCGCGAACGGTGAGACGCTGGAAGATCTCCTGTTCGAGGCCTACGCCGCGGTGCGCGAGGCGCGCCTGCGCGAGTCCGACCAGCGCATCTTCGACGTCCAGATGATGGGCGGCATCGTCCTCCATGAGGGCGACATCGCCGAGATGAAGACCGGTGAGGGCAAGACGTTCGTCGCGAGCATGCCGCTCTACCTGAACGCGCTTCCGGGTACCGGCGTCCACCTCGTCACCGTCAACGATTACCTGGCCCAGCGCGACGCCGCCTGGAACCGCGGTGTGTTCGAACGCCTCGGCATGACGGTCGCCTACATCGAGAACAACATGCCGTTCGACGAACGCCGCGCGGCCTACAACTCCGACGTCACATACGGCACCAACTCGGAGTTCGGCTTCGACTACCTGCGCGACAACATGTCGATCAGCCTCGAGGGCGTCGTGCAGCGCGGCCACCAATACGCGATCGTGGACGAGGTCGACTCGATTCTCATCGACGAGGCGCGCACGCCGCTGATCATCTCGGGCGAGCCGACGACCGCGGCCAAGACCTACTACGAAATGGCACGGATCGTGAAAGCGCTCGACGGTGCGCAATCCAAGGGCACGAAGCTCGAGGATGAGGTGCTGCAGTCTCAGCACGACTATCTCTACGACGAGAAGCACAAGACGATCGCTCCGGGTGAGGCGGGCATCGAGAAGGTCGAGCGCGCACTGAAGATCGACAACCTCTACAACCCTGCGAACGTCCAGCTCGTCAACCACCTGATCCAGGCGCTCAAGGCGCAGTCGCTCTACAAGCGCGACGTCGACTACGTCGTCCAGGACAACGAGGTGAAGATCGTCGACGAGTTCACCGGCCGCATCATGGAAGGCCGCCGCTGGAGCGAGGGCCTCCATCAGGCGATCGAGGCGAAGGAAGGCGTCGCGATCCAGGAAGAGCACCAGACGCTCGCCACGATCACGCTGCAGAACTACTTCCGGCTCTACGAGAAGCTCGGCGGCATGACCGGTACCGCGAAGACGGAAGAGAAGGAGTTCGTCGAGATCTACAACCTGAGCGTCGTCGAGATCCCGACGAACGTCCCCGTCGCACGCGACGACAAGAACGACCTCATCTTCAAGACCGTCGAAGCGAAGTTCAACGCGGTCGTCCAGGACGTCAAGGAACGCCACGAGAAGGGTCAGCCTGTGCTCGTCGGCACGATCGCCGTCGAGACGTCGCAGTACCTCAGCGAGCTGCTCAAGCGCCAGGGTGTCCCGCACAACGTCCTGAACGCGAAGGAGCACGCCCGCGAGGCCGAGATCATCATCGACGCGGGCCGCACGGGCGCCGTGACGATTGCGACCAACATGGCGGGTCGCGGCGTCGACATCAAGATCGACGACACCGTGCGCGAGGTCGGCGGCCTGTACGTCCTCGGCACCGAGCGCCACGAGGCACGCCGGATCGACAACCAGCTGCGCGGCCGTTCAGGCCGTCAGGGCGACCCCGGCGAAACGCGCTTCTACCTCTCCGGCCGCGACGACCTGGTCCGCCTCTTCGCGGGCGACCGCATTCACAACATCATGGAGCGTTTCAAGCTTCCGGACGACCAGCCGATGGAGGCGTCGATCCTCTCGCGCCAGATCGAGAACGCGCAGAAGAAGGTAGAAGAGCAGAACTTCGTCGCGCGGAAGAACGTCCTCAAGTACGACGACGTGATGAACGTGCAGCGCATGGTCATCTACGAGCAGCGCAACCGCGTCTTGCACGGAGAGGATCTCGCCGAGGACATTCGCGAGGAATGGCTGCCGGAGGTGATCTCGAACGTCGTCTCGGACTACACGGCGTCGGAGGCGACCGAGGACTGGGAGCTGGGCGAGCTCGTCAACGCCATGGAGGCGATCTACGGGACGGGTGTCGCCGCAGAGGAGCTGAGAGGCCTCGAGCGTGACGCGATCGTGCAGGAGTTCCTCGACGACGCGCTCGACGCCTACACCGAGCGCGAGAAGGAGCTCGACCAGATCCAGGAGGGCCTGCTGCGCGACCTCGAGCGCTTCATCGTGCTCCAGACGGTCGACATCCGCTGGCGCGAGCACCTCGAGAACATGGACTACATGCGCGAGGGCATCCACCTGCGCGGGATGGCGCAGAAGGATCCCCTCGTCGAGTACCGCAACGAGGGCCACGCGATGTTCCTCGACCTGACCCGCGCAATCCGCGAAGAGGTCGTGACGCTGCTCTTCCACGCCGAGGTCACCCCCGACGACGGCACGGCCGAACAGCTCCAGGGCAACCCGAACGCAAACGGCGGCGGCAATGGGGCGCTCACCTACGAGCACCAGTCGCTCGCCGGGGCGGACGCGATCCTCGCCGCCGGTGGTACCTCGACCGCTGCGGGCGCGGGCTTCGCGGGCGGCGGGGGTTCCGTCACGACACCGATCGCGCAGCAGCCGAAGGTGAACTCCGAGACGGAGAACATCGGCCGCAACGATCCGTGCTGGTGCGGCTCGGGCAAGAAGTACAAGAAGTGCCACGGGGCGTAGCCCCGCCCGATCCACCCCTGCAGGACGACGCGGTCCGCCTGGAGCCGCTGGTGCAGGCCCACGTGGCGGCGCTGCTCCCGATGACCGCGGATCCGGACGTCGTCCGGTTCACGCGCATTCCCGCCGGCGCCGACGAGACGTTCGCCCGCGGTTGGATCAAGCGCTACGAGGACGGGTGGCACGACGGCAGCCGCGCCGGGTTCGCGATCCTCGGACGCGACGGCGGCGTGCTCGGCTTCGCCGCGCTCGTCGAGCTCGATCTCGAGCACCGCGAAGGCGAGATCGGCTACCTGGTCGCGCCCGCCGCCCGCGGCCGCGGCATCGCTCCCCGCTCCCTCGGGCTCGTGACGCGCTGGGGCTTCGACGAGCTCGGCCTGATCCGCCTCGAGCTGCGGATCGATGTCCAGAACCCCGCCTCGGAACGGGTGGCCGAGCTAACCGGGTATCAGCGTGACGGTGTCCTGCGAAATGTGCATTTCAAAGAGGGCCTCCGCTGCGACCTCGGTGTCCGGTCGCGTCTCAGCCGGGACTGATCCGTCGTGGTCACCGTATGGTCACCTCTTAGCCAGGACTGATCCCGTAATCTCGGGACTGTGAGCACGGCCGACCGCCGTTTGCTCGCCCGGGAGGCGATGCTGTCGACGGCTGTAGCCGCGTCGCTCGCCGCATTTCTTCTCTGGGCGACCCCTCCCGGCATCGACTGGGCGGCTCACGCCTACCAGCGGACGTTCCTGCTCCAACACGGCTTCCAGATGTGGAACAACTTCTGGTACGCGGGGCGCTACTCGTTCATCACGTACAGCCTGATCTACTATCCGCTCGCGGCGCTCTTCGGGATCAAGGTGCTCGCGCTCGCGTCAATCGCGTCTGCAGCGATGGCTTTCAGCATCGTGATGTTCCGGCAATGGGGGTCGGACGGGCGCGTCTCGAGCCGGTCCTTCGCCCTTCTCTGGGTCGGCATCATCGGCGCGGCTGCGTTCCCGTTCGCTCTCGCGATGTCCTTCGCGCTGCTCGCGATCTGGGCGCTGCAGGAGGGTCGTCGCGGGCGCTTCGCGCTCGGCGCGATCCTCACCCTGGCGGCGAGCCCGCTCGCGTTCATGCTCCTGACGATCGTGATGGCCGGCGTCGTGCTATCGCGCCGAAGCATCCGCAACGTCGGCGTTCCGATCGTGATCATCGCGAGCTGCGGCGTCGGTGAGCTGCTGATCTACCGTCTCTTCGGCGACGGCGGGCGCTTCCCGTTCCACACGCTTCAGCTGCTTCCCGGCATCGGGTTCGCGGTCCTCGGGCTGCTCGTGACGCGTGGCGTGGCGACCGCGAAGCCGTTGCGCGGCCTGTTCTGGATCTACCTCGTCGCGGTGCTCGCGGCCTACGTCGTTCCCTCGTCGGTCGGGTCGAACATCGAGCGCATCCGGTACCTCGCGCTCCCGCTCGCGCTGATCGCCGTCACGCTGCGGCACTGGCGGCCACTCTGGCTCGTCGTGCCGGTGATCGTCCTGGCCGGAGTCTGGAACGTCACGCCGATCGTCGCGAGCTTCGCGCGCGCGAACAGCGATCCCGAGGCGTCGCTCTCGTACTGGCAGCCGGCGATCACCTTCCTGCAGGCGCACCTCAGCCCGTCCTACCGCGTGGAGGTCGTCGACACCGCCGAGCACTGGCCCGCCGCGTACCTGCCCGACGCCGGGATCCCGATCGTGCGCGGCTGGTATCGCCAGAGCGACTTCCCGCAGAACGAGCTGCTCTACGACCCGAAGCTCGCCGTCGTCCCGTACCAGGCGTGGCTGAATCGGATGGGCGTCCGCTACGTCCTGCTCTCCGATGCGCCGGCCGACTACAGCTCGCGCGCCGAGGCGGCGCTCATCCGCTCCGGCCGCACGCACCTCGTGCCCGTGTACCGCACCGCGCACCTCAGCGTCTACGAGTTGCCGGCCGCCCAGCCGCTGATTGTCGGGCCGGCGCCCGCGACCGTGCTGTGGATGTATCCGTCCAGGATCGTCGCCGTCGTCGGCGCCCCCGGCTCCTACCGCGTGAAGGTCCGCTGGTCGCCGTACTGGCGCGCGTCGTCGGGGTGCGTCTCGAAGACCGCGGACGGAATGACGCGCCTCTCCGTCCGGCACGCGGGACTCGTCGAGCTCGGCTTCCGGCTCACCGTCGGACGCGGCCTGCAGGCGCTCGCGGGACTCTCACCGCAGGAGCGCTGCTCTCCGTAACGCCCGGTACCATGCCCGCCGTGACCGACGAACAACAGAAGCCGCTCGCGGAACAGCTCGACGAGCTCGGGGCCCAGCTCGACTGGGTCCGTGAGTACCTTTGACCCGGTCACACTCGAGAAGCGGCTCGTAAAGCTCGAAGAGCAGATGAACTCGCCGGGGTTCTGGGACGACCAGAGCACCGCGGCGAAAGTCTCCGCCGACCACGCACGAACGTCGCGCAAGCTCGAGGGCTATCGCAACCTGCTGCGCGAGTACGAGGACGCACGCGAGCTCTCTCAGCTGGACGGTGGCGAGATGGAGGGCGAGATCGTTACCGGACTCGGCCCGTTGCGCACCGAGCTCGACCGCTTGCAGGAAGCGGCGCTCTTCGACGGCGAGTACGACAGCGGCGACGCGGTCGTGACGCTGCAGTCGGGCACCGGCGGAACCGATGCCCAGGACTGGGCCGAGATGATGCTGCGGATGTACGAGCGGTGGGGCGCGAACCGCGGCTTCAAGATCGACCTGCTCGAAGCGAGCCCGGGCGAGGAGGCCGGTCTCAAGTCCGCGACCTTCACGGTCGGCGGCGAAAATGCGTATGGGATTTTGAAAGCAGAGCGCGGCAAGCACCGGCTCGTGCGCCAGAGCCCCTTCGACCAAGCGCATCGGCGCCACACTGCGTTCTCCACGGTGATCGTCGCGCCCTTGCTTCCCGACGACGCCGAGGTCGAGATCCTGGACGACGACCTGAGAATCGACACCTACCGGGCGCAGGGCGCCGGCGGCCAGCACGTCAACAAGACCGACAGCGCGATCCGGATCACGCATCTGCCGACCGGCATCGTCGTGCAGTGCCAGAACGAGCGCTCGCAGGCGGCAAACAAGCAGACGGCGATGCGCGTCCTGAAGGCCCGCCTCGTCGAGAAGAACGAGGAGGAGCGGGAGGCTCTAATGGCGAAAGAACGCGGAGGAGCTGCGGACACCGGCTTCGGCGGGGAGTCCGTCCGCTCGTACGTTCTTCATCCTTATCAACTCGTAAAAGACTCCCGGACGGGCTACGAAATGGGCAACGCACAGGCAGTCTTGGACGGCGAGCTCGACCCGTTCATCCGCGAGTACCTCCTGGCGAAGGCAGCCGGGAGGGTCGTCTAGGGGGTGGGGTACACTTGTCCAACTCTTCGCACCAGGGCGCCACGGTAGGCGACGCCCCCGGAAACACCGTGCAGGAACCCGATTTCACATCCGCCCAAGCAACTGCCGTCGTCGACGCGCCGGTAGAGGCTCCGCGCCCCAGCGCGTCCTCGATGATCGTGTTCGAGCAGGTGACGAAGGTCTACGAGCCCGACGTCGTCGCGCTTCGCGACGTCTCGTTCCACATCGACAAGGGCGAGTTCGTGTTCATCGTCGGCGCCTCCGGCTCGGGCAAGTCGACGCTCGTGCGCCTGCTTCTCAAAGAGCTCGACCCGAGCGAGGGCAAGATCGTGATCGGGGGCCGCGACCTCTCTCGGTTGAAGACCTCGAAGGTCCCGATGCTGCGCCGGAACATCGGCTGCGTGTTCCAGGACTTCAAGCTGCTCCCGAACCGCACCGCGGCCGAGAACGTCGCCTACGCGCTGAAGGTGCAGGGCGAGAGCAGCTCGGCAATCCGCAAGAAGGTGCCCGAGGTGCTCGCGATGGTCGGCCTCTCGCACAAGATGGGCTCCTCGCCCGACGAGCTCTCCGGCGGCGAGCAGCAGCGCGTCTCGATCGCGCGCGCGTTCGTCAACCACCCGCCCTTGCTCGTCTGCGACGAGCCGACCGGCAACCTCGACCCCGATACCTCCGTCGGGATCATGCAGCTTCTCTATCGCATCAACCGCAGCGGAACCACGATCCTGATGGTCACCCACGACCGCGAGATGGTGGACAAGATGCGCAAGCGCGTCATCCAGCTCGAGGACGGCCGGCTCGCGCGCGACGAGCGCCGCGGCGGATACGAATGAGAGAACATTGAGCGGTCGGTTCAAGCTGCTCGTCTCCGAGGCCTGGCGCTCGTTGGGGGCGAACCTCTCGACGACCGTCGCCGCGACGATGACCGTGCTGATCGGGATGTTCCTGCTCGGCCTCTTCATCGCACTGGGCACCTGGACGGTCTCGTGGTCGAACCACGTCAAGAAGCAGCTGGTCGTCAAGGTGTACTTCAGTCCGACGGCCAGCACCCTGCAGAAGAACAACGTTGCGAAGATGCTCCAGCAGAATCAGTACGTCGCGACGGGCGGAGTCAAGTACATCTCGAAGCAGGAGGCGCTGCAGATCATGAAGCGCCGCTATCCGGAGCTCGTGAAGAACCTGACGTCGAACCCGCTCTCGGATTCGCTCGAGGTGACCCCGAACAAAGCCGAGAACGTCGACAAGCTCTACACCTCAATCGTCAAACCCCACAAGCCACCCGGGGTCGACAAGGTCAACGACGGAAAGAAGATCTCCCACCGAATCCTCCAGGTCGCGCACGTGATCGAGATCGTGTTCACGCTCGCGACGCTCGTACTGCTGATCGCGTCGATCCTGCTGATCTCGAACACGATCCGGCTCTCGATCTTCTCGCGGCGGCGTGAGATAGAGGTGATGAAGCTCGTCGGCGCGACGAACTGGTTCGTCCGCGGTCCGTTCATGCTCGAGGGCCTGATCTGCGGACTCTTCGGCTCGCTGCTCGCGGTCTTCTTCCTCGTGCTCGGCAAGGCAATCGCGCTCCCGTCGATCCTCCCGCACCTCTCCGGGGACAGCGACGTGCGGGCGCTCAGCTTCCCGCTGACCGCGCTGATCCTGATCGGGATGGGCCTGGGCCTCGGTGCGATCGGATCGGGCCTGACGATCCGCCGCTTCCTTCAGGTCTAGTCGCGCGGCCTGACATAGGCTCGCGGCTTGACGCAGCAGCCCGACTCCCCACGGCTCGTCGTCGAAGTCACTCGCCGCGGGCGGCTGATCGTCGGTGACCCGTACTTCACACCGGGCGTTCCGGTCGTCCTCGAGTCGAAGGGGATCGGTGAGGTCGCGCCCGGGGATCTCGCCGTCGTGCGAACGGGCCGCGGGCGCGCCAAGGTCGAAGAGGTGCTCGGCCCGGCCGACCGGATCGAGAACGTGCTCGAGGCGCTGCTCGTCGAGCGGGGCGTGCGGCAGACGTTCGAGCCGCACGACGCCCCGGAGCCGCAGGATCCCAACCGAGCCGACCTGCGCGACCTCCTCACCTACACGATCGACCCCGAGACGGCGAAGGACTACGACGATGCACTCTCGTTCCGCCGCGAGCCCGATGGCATCCGCGCCTGGGTGCACATCGCCGACGTCTCGTGGTTCGTCGGCGCGGGGACGCCGCTCGACCATGGCGCCGCGCAGCGCGCCTTCTCGACATACGTGCCGGGGACGGTCGCGCCGATGCTCCCGCACGAGCTCGCCGACGACCTCTGCTCGCTCCGCCCTCACGAGGACCGGCTGTGCGTGACCGTCGAGATCCCGCCGCACGGCGAGCCGCTCTTCTACCGCTCGACCATTCGCTCCGACGCACGGCTCACCTACGGCGAGGCGGAGCGGCTCGAAGGCTCGCCTGAGGTGCTCGACGTGCTCGCGCTGAACGACGAGCTGGCGCAGCGTCTCCGGAAGGCACGCTTCGCTCGCGGCGCGCTGCAAGTGGAGACGCCGGAGGTGATGTTCAAGTTCGACGGCGCGGGCGGAGTTGCCGACGCCTGGCTCGAGACGGAACCGCATGCGCACGTGCTCGTCGAGGAGCTGATGATCCTCGCGAACGAGCACGTCGGCGCGTTCCTCGCCGCGCGCAATCGCGAGGCGCTGTACCGCGTGCACGAGCGACCGGACCCGATGGCGATCGAGCAGCTACTCGCAAAGCTGGCCGATCTCAAGGTTCCGACACCGCCCGCGCCGAAGCGCCTGTCGCCGCAGCAGGCGGCCACGCTCGCCGGTGCGATCTCGGAGCGGGTTGCCGACTACGTCGAGCGCTCGGGCCGCGGGCGCTGGGCGTTCCCGTCCCTTGTGCTGCGAGCGCTCAAGCAGGCGCGCTACGACCCGCACAACCTCGGTCACTCGGGGCTCGCGAGCGTCGCGTACTGCCACTTCACCTCGCCCATCCGCCGCTACCCCGACCTCGTCGTCCACCGCGCGCTGCTGCGCGAGCTGGGGATGTCGGACGACCCTCTGCCCTCCGGCCTCGAATCGCTCGCAGAGCACACGTCGGAGCGCGAGCGCGAGGCGGGGAAGATCGAGTACCTGGCAGACGACATCTGCCTGGCCTGGCTCCTCGAGCGCGTGCTGTACGAGCGCGGCTGGGAGGAGAAGTGGGAGGGGGAGGTCGCGGGCGCGATCGCCTCGGGACTCTTCATCCGCTTCGGCGATGTCTTCGAGGGCTTTCTGCCCGCACGGCGCCTGCACGGCGAGTTCTTCGAGATCAACGCCTTCGGGACGGCACTCGCCGGCCGCTCGACCGGGCGAACGTACCGCCTGGGCGACGCAATTGAGGTCCGCGTCGAGTCGATCAGGCGGAACGAGGGCAAGGTCGAGCTCGCGCTGGCCTAGCCCAACCTGACGTGCCTTTCCTGTGAAGCGCACGTGCCGGTGTCTGACACCGGACTTGTCCGTTCGCGCTTGCTGGGCGGTCTAGATCAGACGTCGTTCGTGCGCCCAGCGCGTCAGCTCGGCGCGGGAGGAGAGCTGCAGCTTGCGCAGCACGCTCGAGACATGCGACTCGACCGTCTTAACCGAGAGGTGCAGACGGGCTGCGATCTCCTTGTACTTGTAGCCGCGCGCGATCAGCTGCAGCACCTCGCGCTCGCGCGCGGTGAGCGTCTCGAGCTCCGCGTCGTCGCCGACACGTGCGCCGTCGCGGAACGCGTCGAGCACGAACCCGGCGAGGCGCGGTGAGAAGACCGCGTCGCCTTCCGATACGCGCGCGACCGCGTCGGCGAGCTCCTCGCTGGAGATCGTCTTGGTGACGTAGCCGCGCGCGCCGGCGCGGATCACACCGATCACGTCCTCGGCCGCGTCGGAGACCGAGAGGGCGAGAAACTTCACGCCCGGGCGGTCTTGGGCGACGGCGGCGATCACGCCTTCGCCGCCGCCGTCCGGCAGGTGCACGTCGAGCAGCACGACGTCGGGATCGAGCGCGCGGATCAGCGGCACCGCCTCGGCGACGCTGCCCGCCTCGCCGACGATCTCCACGGCGCTCCCAAGCTCTCCGCGCACCCCCGCGCGGAAGAGTTCGTGGTCGTCGACGAGCACGACGCGGATCACTGCGCAGCCCTCGGGAGCCTCAGCTCGACCTCGGTGCCCGAGCCGGGCGACGACACGACGGCCGCCGTGCCACCTGCGCGGCGCATGCGTCCTTCGATCGATTCCGCGAGCCCGCGGCGATCGCCGAGCACGGCAGCGCGGTCGAAGCCGACGCCGCGGTCGCGGACGAACACGGCGACATGATCGCCGTTGATCTCGAGGTAGACCGCGATCTCGTCGGCGGTCGAGAATTTGGCGGCGTTCGTCATCGCCTCGCGGGCCGCGAGCACGAGTTGCTCGAGTGCGTCGTCAAGCGGCAGGTCGCCTGCGCTCGCGAGCTCGACGCGCACGCCGTGCAGTTCCTCGACTTCGGTTGCCGCTTCGGCTAGCGCGTCGGAGAGCGTGACTGCATCGCCGACGCCACTGCCGTAGAGCCAGCGGCGCAGCTCGCGTTCCTGGCGGCGCGCGATGGCGGAGACACGCGGCGCGTCCTGCGCGTGACGCTGCACGAGCGCAAGTGTCTGCAAGACGGAGTCATGGATGCGCGCTGCGACCTCGGCGCGCTCCTGGAGGCGAATCCGCTCCTGGTGCTCGCGCCACAACTGCCAGACCCACGGTCCGAGTACGAGGAACAGTGTTCCTGCGACGGCACCGGGCCCGATGAACGAGTTCGAGGCGCCGACGTGATCAAGCAGCGTGACCGCTCCGGCAACCATCAGGACGATTGCGAGCTTGGGCAATGAGCCTCCGTGGCGAATCGAGCCGCCGCGGACGAGAATCACGCCGAGGCCCGCGACGATCAGACCGGCGCCGAGGACGGCGCCGCTCGAAAGGCCCAGCGCTGACAGCAGCGCGGCTGCGGCGGCGGCGATCAGGACAGCGGCGGGCCACGTGCGCCGGCCGCCGTCGTAGGCCCAGAGGGCGAAGTAGAGAAGGATGCCAGCGCCGCCTGCGAGCGAGAGCAGTGCGAAGACGAGGCGGACGAGGGTCGCGTCGACGCCGAGCGTCGACGCGAGCCCTCCGCACACGCCCGCGAGCACGCGGTCGTCGTGCCCGCTGCGTTCGAACGGCAGCACCGGGATCTGATTCATCCTGCGCGCACCACGTCGATCCGGCCCGCCCCGACGCTCGCGTCGATCGCGAGCGGGCCTTGCCCGACGTGCACCGTCGCGTCCTTGCCGTCGTCGTGCTGCTGGAGCGCGTACGTCTCGCCGACCTTGGCGTGGGCGTTGACCGACACGTGCGCGTTGCGGGGAACGACGATGCGAAGCTCGCCGATGCCGACCGACGCCTTGACGTGCGTCTCCTGGGTGATCGGGCCGATGTGCGAGAGGTCGATACGCAGGTTGCCGATGCCGAGCTTGTATTGCGGCTTGACGTCCGTGATCGAAGTCGGGTGGTAGGCGCGCTCGCCTGCGCCGTTGCCGAGGCTCACGTCGAACCAGGCGAACGCGACAACGGTTGCGGTTGCGATCGCCGTGACGATGACGCCGGTGAGGGCCAACAGTGCGACGACGAGCCGACCCTTCTTCTCGCGGCGGCTCATCCAGAGGACGATGAGCCCGGCGATCAGGACGAGTCCCCAACCGGCGCCCGCCGCAGCACGTGAGAGGAGCACGGCGACCGCCACGCCGACCATGCCGAGGCCGATCAGCGGCCAGGGCCGGTCGCGGCGCTCGGAGAGCGCCCGCTCCGCGATCGACTGGTCGCTTCCCTCTTGGGGGATGACCAGCACGGCGGTGAGGTAGACGAGGATCCCTGCGCCGCCGAGCAGCGTCAGGATGACGAACCCGAGCCGGAAGACGGCGGGGCTGAGGTCGAAGTAGCGGCCGAGACCACCGGCGACGCCGGCGATGATCCGCGGCGACGACGTGCGCTCGAGGCGCTTGACCTGGGGTGTGGATGCGATGTGTGTGTTCATGTCCATGAGGCTGCCTGCGCGCGCCTCCGGTGGCTATCCGGCAACACCCTGGTCCGACCCTCAACGCTACTCTCGACTTTCCCATGGCCGAGAAGCTGATCGCCGAGAATCGCCGCGCGCGGTTCGACTATGACCTGCTGGAGCGGGTGGAGGCGGGCATCGTGCTCACGGGCACGGAAGTGAAGTCCCTGCGCGACGGCCGGACCACCATGGCACAGGCGTTCGCCGACATCCGGGACGGCGAGGCCTGGCTGAACGGACTCGAGATCTCGATCTACGACCAAGGGGGACGTGCGAACCACGAGCCGGTGCGGCCGCGCAAGCTGCTCCTGCACCGGCGGGAGATCGACTCCCTCTACGGCAAGATCCGCGAGAAGGGGCTGACGATCGTGCCGACCCGGATCTACTTCAAGGACAGCCGGGTGAAGGTCGAGCTTGCGGTCGCCAAGGGCAAGGAGCAGCGCGACAAGCGGCGCGATGTTGCAGATCGCGATGCCAAGCGGCAGATGGAGCGGGCCCTCAAGAGTCGGCGCTAATCCGCGTGATGGACAGGGCACCGCTACAATCCCGGTGTACGAAAACATAGGGGGGCGCCATGGCTTCGACGTGGTCGGTTCTCCGGATGAGCTGCAAGCGGAGGTCTCCGGTCGGCCTCCTAAAACAACCGGAACAAAACGCAAGTGCGGAAAACAACCTCGCACTCGCTGCCTAAGTTCTAGGACTTAGACCAGCGTGTCACCCCGGGCAAGCCTGCGTCCCGGGACTGGCATCAACTAGCAGGCTCGGCGCCGAAGAAGAGCCACTCGTCGGAGGCGCGACATTTCAGGAGGGCTAGCTCGTCGGTAGGTCGGTCGCCAACCGGCCGTCGAGCGAAATGCAACGGCGACCTATGCTTGTAGACGCTCATTCCGGTGCGTCCGCGGACGCGGGTTCGATTCCCGCCGCCTCCACTGACTCACCAGGCGTCCGCGCGCGGGCGAGAGGGCTCGAGGGGAGGCGGAAAGACGCCACTCTCGACGCCTTGGTCGGTTCGGATCACGTGCATGACCGCGTTGATCAGCGCGAGGTGGGTGAATGCTTGCGGGAAATTGCCGAGGTGGCGCCCGCTCCGGGGGTCGATCTCCTCGGCGTAGAGCTGGAGCGGGCTGGCGTAGGAGAGAAGCTTCTCGCAGAGGTCGCGTGCCCGATCCACCTCTCCGATCTCGGCAAGCGCAGAGACGAGCCAGAAGGAGCAGATCGTGAACGCTCCCTCTTCGCCGGAGAGGCCGTCGTCGGTCTCCTCGGTGCGATAGCGGAGAACGAGCCCGTCCACCGTGAGTTCGTCTGCGATCGCGAACACTGTCTTGCGGATGCGTTCGTCGTCCGGCGGGAGGAAGCGGACGAGGGGCATCAGCAGCACCGAGGCGTCGAGCGCGGTAGCTCCGTAGTGCTGGCAGAAGACGCCCCGCTCGTCGAGCGCGTGGGCGCAGATGTCGGCACCGATCTCATCTGCTGACGATTGCCAGCGGGCCGCGTGCTCGAGCTGGCCACGGATCTCGGCCAGGCGCGCGCCACGGTCGGCAGCGACCCAGCACATCAGCTTCGAGGAGGTGAAGTGCTTCGGCTCGCCGCGGATTTCCCAGATGCCATGGTCGGGCTCGCGCCAGCTCGCCAGCGCGGACTCGACCTGCTTGACGAGAATCGGCCAGATCCGCTCGGGAAGCTCGTCGCGCGTCTTCGTGTGCAGGTAGAAGGAGTCGAGGATCGCTCCCCAGACGTCGTGCTGGTCTTGCTTGTAGGCGTCGTTGCCGACACGCACCGGGCGTGCGCCTTCGTAGCCGGAGAGGTGGTCGAGCGTCCGCTCGGGCAGCTCGGCTTCGCCGCCGATCCCGTACATGATCTGGAGCCTGCCTTCCTCCGCCTCGGCCAGCTCGGCCAAAAAGTAGAAGAAGTCGTTCGCCTCCCGGTCGAAGCCGAGCGTGTACAGGCCCCAGAGCATGAACGTGGCATCCCGAATCCAGGCGTAGCGGTAGTCCCAGTTGCGTTCGCCACCCGGCGCTTCGGGCAGCGAGGTCGTAGCTGCAGCGACGAGAGCGCCTGTGGGCTCGTAGGACAGGCCCTTGAGCGTGAGCGCGCTCCGTTGCAGGAATGCACGCCAGGGATGGTCCGGGAAGTTGCCGTGGTCGAGCCAGTGCTGCCAGTGGTGCGCGGTCCAGACGAGACGTTCGTACGCCTCCTCGTAGACGCGCGGCGCCGGATGCTTGGACCACGAGAGCGCGACGAACACCGTGTCGCGCTCCTTCATCAGTGTGCGGGCGGTAGCGCGCGGACCCTCCAAGCCCAGACGCATGTTGGTGGTCAAGCGGAGCTCGATCTCGACGTCGCCGGCCCGCGCGACGGCCTCGTGGTATCCGGGGCCCTCGTAGTCCCAGCGGGCGGCGAGGCGCCCGTACTCGAACCGGGGCTCACAGTCGAGGTTCAGCTGCACCTCGCCGTTCACGCAACGGACCATGCGCAGGAGCACATGATCGGCGTCGTAGTCGGTCGGCGCCCGCCGCCGGGTGTACGCGCGCTCGTCCTCGTGATGCCAGGGCCCGATCAGCAGCACGTCGCGCACGATGATCCAGCCGCCGGGCGCCCCCCAGCTCGTCTCCAGCACCATCGTCCCGGGCAGGTAACGGCGGGCGGCTGGCACGGCGACCCCGTCCGGCCCCAGCCGGAACATGCCTGCGCCCCGATCGAGGATCGCCCCGAACACACTCGGCGAGTCGAACCGGGGCAGGCACAGCCACTCGACGCTCCCGCTCGGCGCCACCAGCGCGCACGTCTGGCAATCCGACAGGAAGCCGTAGTCCGCGATCGGTGGGAAGGGGCTCGTGCCCGAGCCGCTCCCGGTAAAGCGATCCACGACCGAAGGGTGGCACATCCCGACGCAGCCCGTCTCGCGGGCTTTTCTCAGCGCGAGTCCGTCAGCTGTAACAGTACGAGTCCGACGAGGCATCGCCCCCCTGCAGCCGGATCTGGTGCACGCGCAGACCGCGGAACTCCTCGCCGTGCGGGAAGAATCTCTCGTCGATGCTCAGCCCGCCGTCGGGGTCGGCGTCGAGCTTGGCCATCCAGGCGCCCACGCCATCCGGGTAGAACTGGTCGTCCCACGTCCCGTAGAGCGAGTTGGTGAAATAGACCCGCTTGCCGTCGCGGCTGACCTCGACCATCTGCGGTCCGCCGGAGAGCGGCATGTCGGCCGCGGCCGGATGCGGGGTGCGGTCGACGATTCCGCCGAGCCGCACGGATCCGGTCTGCGTCGGATTCGCCGGGTCCGACACGTCGAACTGCTTCATCTCGCCGGTGCCCCAGCAGGACACGTAGAGGAACCTGTCGTCGACCGAGAGGTCGATGTCGGTGATGATCGGCGGCACTGCACCGAAGGGCTTCAGCGCGGGCGGCAGCAGGTCCGGGTCGGCGGGCTCGGCGGGGATGGTGATGACTTTCTCGGCCTTCCACTCGTCGCCGTTGCGGAACCAGCGCCACACCGAACCGGACAGATCCTCGGTGGAGATCACGACGCCGACGAAACCCCACGTCGCCTCGGGGTCGTGGGACGGGCGGACCTCCAGCGCCATCTGGTGCTGGGCGCCCAGGTCGACGCGCTGTACGTGCTTTCCGGCGGCGAGGTCCCAGAAGTGGATGGCGTGGCCGTACTTCCCGCCCAGCAGCAGCTCCGGCACGATCCCGTCCTCGATCATCGAAGGGCTGCCCCACTCGCTGGAGATCAGCACGTTCTGGTTGAGGTGCCACCAAGCGTCGTAGTGGAAGTGCTGCGGCCCGCGGTCGGTCTCCCAGGCGCGCAGGACGTTGAAGTTCTCGTGGTCGAGCAGCGCGATCCCGCCGGGTCCGTCGTCGTTGCCCTCGGCGCCGCCAATGCAGGTGAGGAAGACCCCGTCGGGCCCGCAATGCAGCGTGTGCGGGCGGGAGTAGCCTGCCTTTGCGGACAGGGTCTTGCCGTCGATCGTCTTCACCAGCGTGGGCTGGCGGGGGTCCGGCTCGGTGTCGAGCACGTAGATGTCCGACGAGCGCAGGCCCGGCACCAGGAGGTAGCGGCGGGCGAGGCCGTGCATGTTGTGGCCCTCGTGCTTGAGCGCGCTGCTGCAGGCGTTCCAGCCGAAGTGGTGCAGCTCGTTACCAAGTCCTGGGACGTCGGTCCAGCCGACCACCCGCCCGTAGGTGTCGGAGGCCGGGTTCACGTCGACGACCGTCATCGCGTCGTTCTTCTGCGCGGCCCGGTCGAAGGCCACCACGTAGGCGAGTTGTTCGACAGGAGCGGCCGCAGCCTCCGCAGCGGTCCGGTAGAACGTCGGATCAATCGTTGGCTGAGCCATACGAAACCTCCTCGTCCGCGACGCCGCTGTTCCGAGCAGATGCCGCTGCCAGGTGTCGCGCGCTTGTCCGGCTATCCTAGCCCCGAACGGGTCGAGCGCCGGCGGTGAGATCGAGAAGTTGGGCCCTCGAATATGACCTCGAGGCGTTCGGGAGGGTTTGAAAGAACTCCCCTCAGGACCGCTTCTGAGAAAGCCTCGAGCTACCGGCTGGCCGGAATGCGGGGCGGCGGAGATTCCGTCGACTTGCCGGGGGTGAGATCGAGCTCCCGCGGCAGCTCGACGATGAGCTCAGTCCCGCGGCCCGGCGGACTGTTGACCTCGATCGATCCGCCCAGCGCCTCGACACGGTCGCGCAGGCCGATCAGGCCCGTGCCGCCCGCGGGGTTCGCGCCGCCGCCTCCGTCGTCCCGAATCCAGAGCCGCAGGCTGGTGTCTCGCACGGTTGCCACAACGTCCACGCGCGAGGCGTTCGCGTGCTTGGCCGTGTTTGTGAGCGCTTCGGAGACGACGTAGTACGCCGCGACCTCGACCGGCTCCGGCAGCCGCTCGTCGATCACTCCGGCAAGCTCGACCGGAATCGCCGAACGGCGGGCGAGCGTCCTCAGGGCCGGTCCGAGGCCTCCCTCGGAAAGGATCGCCGGATGAATACCGCGGGAGATCTCCCGCAGCTCGTCGATGACCTGGTTGAGCTGGCGCGCGACCTCGCCGATCGTCCTCCGGGCCTCCTCGAGCTCCGCAGGCACGGTCGATTCGGCCAAGCGCAGTTCGAGACCAAGGGAGACGAGCCGCTGCTGTGTCCCATCGTGGAGGTCACGTTCGATCCGGCGGCGCGTCTCGTCCGACGCGCCGACGATCCGGGCCCGTGACGCTGCAAGCTCGGAGCGGCTCTCGGCATTCGCGATCGCGGTTGCGGCGAGCTCGGTGAACTCTTCGAGGTGCTGCTCCGTATCTTCCGGGAAACGCTCGCGTAGCGTCCCGACGATGATGACGCCCCACAGCGCCCCTTCGACGAGGATCGGGGCCCCCACCGAGGAACGGATGCCCAGGTCGCGGACTACGCCCGGGATGCGCTCCGGCGTGTTGGCGTAGTTGTCCTTGCGAGCCGACCGGCCCGTATCGATCACGGCGCTGACCACCCACTCGGGCTCCGGCGTGCGCCGAGTGCCCACGGCCAGGGCGTCGGTGGTGATGCCGCAATTGGCAACGACCGTGTACGTTCCGTCGTCCTCGAGCCGAGCGATCACAGCGGTCTGAGCGTTGAGGAGCCCGTACACCTCCTCGCCTACGGCTGCCAAGACCTCCGCGGGCGGCACGCCTTCGGCAACGAGGGTCGCTACTCGCCGCAGGGCTGCTTGTTGCCTGGCCAGGCGCCCGAGCGCCGAACGTGACTCGGCGTCCGCGATCCCCGTGGCGACGAGCTCGGTGAAGTCGGCCAGCCGCCGCTCGGTATCGGCGGGGAGTGGCTCGCCTTTCGTCGACACGACGATCACCCCCCAGAGACGGCCTTCGACGACGATTGGGGCGCCGACCGACGTCTTGACGCCGAGCGTGCGAGCCAGGTCGGCGACGGGCCCGGCCGCGCGGTCGAGGCTCATCCGAGCAGCGTGTCCGGTGCGGAGCACGACTCCCGCCGCACTTTCCCCCTCGACCGGGACGCGCGTGCCGACAACTGCCACGTTCGCATCGGGGGCTCCACCGTCCGCATGCGCAAGGTTGGTGAGTGTTCCATCCGACTCGTAGCGGCCAAGCGACGCGAAGTCCGAGCCGAGGAGCCGGCGTATCTCCGCGGCGGTGCCCGCAAATACCTCAGGCGGCGAGACGGCCCGGGCGACGAGCGTCGCCACCCGCCGCAACGCCGCTTGTTCTGCCTCAGTCCGTCGGCGTTCCGTCACGTCGCGCCCGACGGCATACATCAGCTGTTCGTCGAGCACGGGAGTTGCCGTCCACTCGATCCACCTGTACGAGCCGTCCTTGCAGAGGTAGCGGTTTTCGAACGAGACGGTCGCCATGCCCTTCCGGAGGAGGCTGCTCTCGGCTTGCGTCCGCTCGCGGTCGTCGGGATGGACGAACTCGACGTAGGGTCGTGCGAGCGCCTCCAGCTGCGTGTAGCCGAGGTGCGCACCGAACGCCGGATTGACACGCTTGAAGTAGCCGTCGAAGCCCGCGACGGCGATCAGGTCGGGAGTGAGTGTGAACAGGCGATCGAGCTCGGCCTTCGCCGTGGCCCGCCGGGCCGCGATCACTTCGAGCGCACCCGTAAGTGCCGCGAGCAGGAGACCACCGGCGGCGATGATCCACGGCAGTACCTCGGCGGGGCCGTGGGCTCCGCGGCGCGGGACCCGCACCTCGAACGTCTGCCCGGCTGCCGCGAAGGTGCTTCGAGCCGTCGCAACGTCGTGCAGGGCCCCGGACGATGCGTTACCCACCGAAATCTGCACTCTCGGGCTCGCTGTCGGATTCGATCCCGCGGTGTCCACCGCCCCCGCGACCAGCCACGAAGACGGGAGGAAGAGGACCACGAAGCCAGGCTGGACGACTCCCCGGTTGAGACGTGGCGCGGATTGCACGAGGAAGAGACCGGTTGTTCCGTCGGTGAGCTGCCCCAGCGGGGTCGCGGTCACGCGGTACGCCGTCTGCGGGCGGGCGACCGTGGCCGCGATGCCCGAGGAGCGGCCAAGGTCAATGCCCGGCGTACTCATCGGCGGGCTGCCCGTGACGAGCGTCGCCGGGAGGTACGTCCGACGTGGTCCGGCGCCGGCAAGTCCACCGGCTGAGGTGGGGACGACGATGGGGTGGCCGGTTCGCCGTTCGTATCCCGCGCGCTCGGCTGCCGGCACACGCTCGACCCAGGCGGCTGCGGGGAGACCGACGGGACCAAGCCAGCGCGCGCCGATGTCCGCGAACTGCTTGGTCGTCACCTCGGAACTTTGGGGACCTGCGAGGAACCGGCGGACTCCATCCACCAGCGTTGCGGCCTGCGCGACGCGGTCACGCACCCCAGTGGCCGCGATCTCGGCGCGATGCGACGAATCGCGTCTCGCATTCAACTCGCCGACGGCTCGAGTGACGAAGAAGCCGCCGCCGGTCACCACGAGCACGACCCCTATCGGTGCCAGCTGACGAAGTCGCATGCTCACCTGGAAGTTCCAGCCATTCTGCCCTTTTTCGAAGCGAATGCGCTAGCGTCCTTGGAGTTGCATTGGAGGTCCGTGTGAAGCTCTGGGCGAGGGTGACCGCGACCGTTTCGGCGATCCTGCTCGCGGCGAACGTCGCAGGAGCGAAATCCAACAAGGTTCACGTGGGCGTCATCCTGAAGGCCCTCGACAACCCGTTCTTTGTCGCGATGTATGAAGGAGCAACGGCCGAGGCGGGACGACGCGGGGCTCAGGCCTCCGTTCGAGCGGCGAACGACAACGGTGATCTCGACGGTCAGGCAGCAGTCGCCAGGGAGCTCGTCGCCGGCAAGCAGGACTGCTACGTCGTCAACCCGATCACTACGACCAATCTCGTCGCAGCTCTACGCGGCGTGAGCCGTCCCATCGTCAACGTCGACAGCCCGATCGATTCCGCGGCCGCAAAGCGCGCCGGCGTTCGCGTCAGCACCTACATCGGAACGAACGACTTCGCAGCCGGGAGGCTCGCCGGGGCACGCATGGCCTCAGTCCTTCGGAGCGGAGGCACCGTGGCGCTGCTCGGCGGCTTCGCCGGCAGCGTCAACAGCACGCTCCGCTTGAGCGGATTCGAGCGTGGAATCCGCGCAACGCGCTTGCGAATGATCGCCCGAGTCGACGCGGACTACGACGGCGCCAAGGCTGAGGTCGCGGCCGAGCGAATCCTCCACCAGCACCCACGTCTCTCGGGCTTCTTCGCGGTCAACGACGAGATGGCGCTCGGCGTCGCCGACGCGGTTCGCGCCGCGGGCAAGACGGGTGACGTCAGAATCATCGGCGTCGACGGCATCCCTGAGGCCCTCGACGCTGTTCGCGACGGGTCGATCAGCGCCACCGTCTCGCAATATCCATACGTCATGGGGCAGATGGCGGTCGAGGCGTGCGTCGCGGCCGCCCGTGGCGCTCGGCTACCGGCGAGAGTCGACGCACCGATCGCGGTGGTGACCAAGTCCAACGTCGCGCGCGCGAGCGCGACCTTCCCGCGCCCATTTCGGGGTTACTCCGACCCCTTCCAGCGCATCCTCAAGCGGCGCTAGCCTCTACTACTAACTAACGGCCGGGCGCCAACAGGCTGCGCATGAATTCGGCCGGCGGCGCGTACTGTGGGCTTGGCCGTGCACCCTCCGCACCCCGCAGGATGGGGTGCATGCGCCGAGCATCGGCGATGATCTCCGCCGGCAGCTCCCGGGCGTCGTAGGCGCAGATGAACGACACAGGCACAGAAGCCAGCCCAGCGCTGATTCCAGCCTCGTAGCGCTTCCAGCCGGTGATGTCGGCCGTGGCCGAGCTCTGCGGCCAGACAACCTCGGCGACCACGCGAACGCGGGGCGCGCCGCGCTCGAGGCGTTCGTCGAGGTAGCGGGTGTAACGCTCGAACGCGTGCTCGGGGCTCCGATACCACGCGTTGGCGTCAGCGAACTCGACGTCAGCCGATGCTTCCCCGAGCGCCTGTTGGAGGACGATCCGACCCGCTTCTCTCATGACCACGAGAACGTGTTCGCCGCCCGTCAAGCCGTGACGCATGAACGGCAACGCCCCTGCAGCCAGCTCGTCCGGCGACGAGTAGACGAGCGCTTCGTGGCGGCAGCCGCGACCGTGGCTGCGGTCGGCGAGGAAGTCGCAGATCGGATCGGCCGACAGCTCGTTCTTGGAGATGAACCCGAGCGTGGGGGTCACGGCGACGAGCTCGACGAAGTCCGACTCGCTACGCGTTGACGTCATGACGGTGCTCGTCGTCGTTCCGGCGGAGGGCGCGGCGAGCTGCCAGGCCAGGTCGAAGCCGCTTTCCCCATTCAGGCCGATATCGACGATCGTCACGTCCGGCTCGAGCTGCCGAGCGAGTGCCAGAGCTTCGGTCGACGTCGAAGCGACACCGACAACGGCAAGTCCCTCACCCTCGAGGAGCTTCGACGCAGCTTCGAGGAAGTGCGGGGAGTCATCCACGATCAGACAGCGCAGAGACACTTCCCACAGGATGCCAGACGGGTTATGCGCGGACGCGGCTTCGATTCCCGCCGCTTCATTTCCGTTGGCCCCGAGCGCGCTACGGCGCGCGCTGCCACGCGGGCGCGTCTTCGATGACGCCGTACGTGTTCGTCAGCTGCACGATCCCGCTGCCGGACGCGGAAGCGGCGTAGAGCTCCTGGTTCCCGTCTCGTTGCCAGACGAAGGCGATCCCGCGCCCGTCTGGTGAGAAGGTCGGATCGCCGCCGGCGACGAGTAGGCGATGGAGTCCGCTGTCGTCGGGCCGGATCGTCCAGATCCCCAGTGGCCGCCACGACGGTCCGGGCTCGCCGCGGCCGAACGCGATCACCCCTCCGTCAGGGGACCACGCGGGGTCGACCTCGATCGTGCGTGCGCGACGGAGAAGGACGCGGATGTGCGTCCCGTCCGGATGCATGACGGAGACCTTCTCTGCGGCCATTGCGCAGTGGAACGCGATCAGATTTCCGCGCGGTGACCACGCGGGCGAGTCGCAGTTCCCGAACGCATTCGTTAATCGCTTCTGGCCGCTTCCGTCTGCGCGCATGCGGTAGATCTGGGATAGCCCCGTCCGGATGCTCGTGAACGCGATCGACCGGCCGTCGGGCGACCAGCTCGGGTCGAAGTCAGGGAGCTGGTTGTCGGTGAGCCGTCGAACGTCGCCGCCGGCGGCGTTCATCACGAAGAGCTCGGCGTCATGGTCACCCTCTTGGATCGCCGAGAAGGCGACCCGGCGGCCGTCCGGCGACCAGGCGAACGTACGGACGTCGGTGTAGCCCGCAGGTGTGAGGTCCACGGCGCCGCTGCCATCGGGATTGACCACGAAGAGGTGAGCGTACGAAGGCTCATTGCCGCCGAGCGGCCGCAGGTAGCCGATTCGGCCGTTCGATGCCGAACCCTGAGCGCCCGCGGCGACCGCGAGTGCCGACGCTGCGATGCAGACCCCGAGCGCGCCGCGCACGACGTCGTGTTACTCCCGTGCACGCCGAGTCAACCGCGTGAACCTCCGCCGCGAGATCGAGGACTTCGGCCCCGATGTGAAGCTCAAGGTGCGGGAGCGCTACGCCGCGTTCGATCGCGGCGGCGAAGAGTTCGCGATCGTCGAGCCGGCGGCCCACCGCCACTTGGAGGTGGGCCTCCACAACCCGGGTTCCCCTTCGACGAGCGCTTTCGGGAAGCGAGCGAGTTCGGCCCGAGACGCATCACGCACCGTGTGACGTTGCACGAGACCGCGACGATCGACGACCAGCTGCTCGCGCGCCTGCACACCGCGTACCTCCTCGCCTACGAGGGCGAGTCGCGCTGACGCCCGAGTGGTGGAGAATGTGAGCGTGAGGATCGCTCGTGCCGCACTCGTCATGGCCGCCGTCGCAGCGCTGTGGGCGTCGAGCGCATTCGGGCACGAGACCGTGGCCGGCTGCACGGGGAGCCAGTTGGCCGGACGCTTCGCGGTCGTCTACGGCAGCGCCGGGGCGGGGAACATCACCTACAAGCTGACGCTGAAGAACACCTCGTCGTCGCCGTGTACCGTCACCGGCTTGCCCCAAGGACAGCTTCTAGGCAAGACGAAGGCGAAGCTTTCGACGCACGTCCGCGCCGCGCATCCCGCTCAGTTGACGGCGATCCTCGTCACGCTCGTGCCCGGGGACTCGACGTACGCGACTGCGCGTTTTTCACCGGACGTTCCGGGGACGGGAGAGCTGGTCAACGGTCCCTGCGAGCCGAAGGCCTACTGGTTCCGCGTTCGGGCGCCGGGCGGTGGCACGTCGGCCGTGAAGGTCCTGCCGCCGACATCCGTCTGCGAGCACGGGACGATGTCCTTCTCGGCCTACAGCCGGAACAGATAGCTACTTGCGCTTGCGCTTGCGGGAGGCGCCGCCGCCGGGGCGGCCGCCGCGTGCCTGCTGCTGCATGCGCTCCGCCTGCCGGCGCATCTGCCGGTTGGCCGAGTCCGGCACGGAGCCCTCCTCACCCGCGGCCTCCATATAGGCACGGCGCTCGGACGGGGTGAGGCGGCTCATCGCCTTCTGAACCGCCTGGGGATTCGGGTTTGACGAGACGGCGTTGATCTTCTTCAGCGCACCTGCGAGCTCCGGGTTCTGCCGCTCGATCGCCGCTGTGCTGACCCGGGTGAAGAAGCGACGCATGAAACCGATCCGCGACAGCCGCCCGATCAGCGGTCGCAGCAGCGCGCCGTTCTTGTAGCGGCCGAGCAGGAGCAGCGTCAGGAAGAGGACGAGGACGACGCCCAGGATCACCACGGGTATGAACAGCCACCACACGACGGCGGATCGTACCGCCTCAGCGGCGTGAGCTCAGGACGTAGCCCCCGACGACGACCACCGCGAGCCCGATGCTCAGCCAGATCCAGATCGCAACCGAGCTGCCGACCGGCGGTGCGGCTGGGGCGGGCCGGATGTTCGCCAGGTGCTGCACCCTGGAACCTTTCCAGCCCCGGATGAGGCTGCGTGACCGGCGACGTAAAGATTTCCTGAAACCAATGCGGCTGCTTCTCCGTTACGGGGTTAGAGCGCAAGAAGCGGGGGGTACCCCACTGCCATGAGTCAAGACCCGATCGCAGTTCTCGTCGAGCACGGTGAAGAGCACGGCTGCGTCCATATGACGGAGCTGTACGAGGTCGTCCAGAAGCTCGAGCTCGAGGAGGAAGAGATCGAGGCGCTGCTCGAGCGGCTCGAGGCGCACTCCATCGATCTCACCGACGACTGCTCGCGCGCGATCGAGGAAGAAGTGACGTACACGAACCAGCAGGTTGCGGCCGCGACGACCGATTCGCTGCAGCTGTTCCTGAACGAGGCGGGGCGCTACGCCCTACTGACCGCTGCGCAGGAGGTCGAGCTCGCGAAGGCGATCGAGCGCGGCGACAAGCGGGCCAAGGACCTGCTGGTCAACTCGAACCTACGGCTGGTCGTGTCGATTGCGAAGAAGTACCAGGGCCACGGCCTGACGCTGCTCGATCTGATCCAGGAGGGGATCATCGGCCTGATCCGCGCAACCGAGAAGTTCGACTGGCGCAAGGGCTTCAAGTTCTCGACCTACGCGACCTGGTGGATCCGGCAAGCGGTGCAACGCGGGGTCGCGAACAAGGCTCGCGTCATCCGCATCCCGGTGCACATCGTCGAGCGCGAGCAGAAGATCTCGCGCGCCGAGCGCGACCTCGTGGCCAAGCTCGAGCGGGCGCCGACCGACGTGGAGATCTCCGAGAGCGCGAAGCTGCCGCTGAAGCAGGTGCGTGAGGTGCGCTCCGCGGCGCGCGCCGTTGCGTCGCTCGATCGTCCGATCGGCGAGGGCGACTCCGCGTCGTTCGGCGATCTCTTCGCGAGCGAGGAGAAGTCACCGGAGGAGCAGGTCGAGGTGGAGCTGACGGAACGGGCGCTGCACAAGGCCATCTCGGAGCTGTCGGAACGCGAGCAGCGCATTCTCAAGTTGCGCTACGGGCTGAACGGCGCCGAGGAGCCGAAGTCGCTCGAGGAGATCGGCCGCATTCTCGGCATCACACGCGAGCGCGTGCGCCAGCTCGAGTCAGAGGCACTCCGCCGGCTCGCCGAGCGGCGGGAGATCGCCGCCATGAAGGTCGCTTAGAGGCTTGATCTGGAACTGCGTGCGAGACCCAGCTCTTCGGCGAGCGTGAAGAACGCCTTCGCATAGGGCGATTGCTCCGTGCGCTCCCGCAGGAGATCCCACTCCACTTGCTCGCGGCAGTTGCGCGTGATCTCGAGCACGTCCTCGTAGTCGACTTCGTGCTCCTTGAGCGTGAGGAGCTTCGTCGCGAGGACGTCCGTCACCGTCATCACCTTCAGCGTGATCGCGTAGACCTCCATCTCCTCTGCGCGCTCGAGGATCTCGGGGACGACCTCGGGCATCCGGTTCGGGGAGAAGATGAGATCGATCATCGATCCCGTCTCGTGGTCGAAGGCCTTGAAGAGCCAGCCTTCGGGCGGGCGCTCCGTTCGGAAGCCTGCGTGCGCGAGCAGCTCGAGCGCGTGCTCGGCGTCGTCCTCGCGCACGATGAAGTCGACGTCGTGCTCGGTTGCAGGGCCGCCGCGCGCGTACACCGCGAGGCCGCCCGCCAACGCGAACGGCACCTCGTTGTCGCGCAGCAGCGCGGACGCGCGCTTCATCGCGTCGAGAAGCTTGTTGAAGGCGTCGTCGTGTGCCACGGGACGAGTGGGTACCCGCGAATGCTCGTTCCAGTCCTGGGGTAGAGGAGGCGCATGCCGAAGACGATCCGCGTCGCTGCAGCGGGCGACATCCACGCGGGCTCCGCCGAACGCGATCGCGTGATGGAGGCGTTCCGCCACGTCGAGGAGCAGGCCGACCTGATCCTGCTTGCGGGTGATCTGACCCAGCACGGCCAGGTCGACCAGGTGTGCGTCGTCGCCGATGCCTGCCGCGACCTGCAGGTGCCGGTCGTCGCAGTGCTCGGCAATCACGACTGGCACTCGGACCGGCCCGCCGATCTTTCGCGCGCCCTCGCCGAGGCCGGTGTCGTCGTCCTCGACCGCACGCACACCATCCTTCCCGTCAACGGCGTGAGCGTCGGCGTCGCAGGCGTGAAGGGATTCGTCGGCGGCTTCGGCAATCAGTGGGCGAACTTCGGCGAGCCGCTGTTCCGTGAGGCGTACGCCGAGACGACGAAGGACGTGGACGGCCTGGAACGCGGGCTCGCGGCGATCGAACCGTGCGCGGTCCGTATCGCCCTCCTCCATTACTCACCCGTCGAGGCGACGCTCGTCGGGGAGCCGGAGCGCCTGTGGCTCGTGCTCGGCGCCGACCGTCTCGCCGGCCCGATCCGGCAGCATCGCCCGCAGCTCGTCGTGCACGGGCACGCGCACCACGGATCGTTCGAAGGCGGTGTCGACGGGGTTCCCGTCTACAACGTCGCCGTCCACGTGATGGGCCGCGAGTTCTGGGTCTTCGAGCTCGACGCGGAGCAGCGGTTGCCCGCGCCGCCGGTCGCGGTCGAGGAGACCTAGAGGCTTGATGTGAAACGCACGCGTACCCGTGGCTGGTGGCTCATACGCGGCGCATCTCGCCCGGGTCGGGCTTGAACGTAGGCACCGCTATGCCCTGCGCCCGCCCCGTGCGACCTGCTTGGTCTGAGCCATCCCCATGGGCACGCAGTTCCACATCAAGCCTCTAGCGCCTTGTTCCGAATCTGGCTCGCTCTTGAGCCAGGTTCGAGAGTCTCGGATCTAGGAGCCGACGACCTTGCAGATCCAGCGGCGCGGGCGCGAGCGGTCGAGCTCGACGAAGAGCACCCGCTGCCACTGACCCATGCAGAGCTCGCCGTCGCCGACCGGGATCGACTCGCCGGCGGAGCCGAGGAACATCGACATGACATGTGCATGGCCGTTCGGCGCCTCCATGTCCTCCTCGCAGATGTTCTCGGTGCGACGGTCCCAGTCGTCGTGGGCGTAGTACGTCTCGTGCGGGACGAGCCGGCGCAGGAACGTCGCGAAGTCCTCGAACATCCCCGCCTCGAACTCGTTCACGCGCACACAGCAGGTGGTGTGCGGCGAGTACACCAAGCAGATGCCGTCCTGCACGCCGGACTCGCGGACGATCGCCGCGACGTCCTCGGTGATGTCGGTGACGTGGAGGCCTCCCGTGGTCTGAAAATGCCGCTCCGCCTGGAAGACCTTCATCGCCCGCGAGTGTAACGAGCGGCCTCGGTCGCCGGTGGGCGCAAGCTGGTTGATCATCTAGGCTCGGCTCGCGTGGGCCCGTAGCTCAGCGGTTAGAGCAGGGAACTCATAATTCCTTGGTCCCTGGTTCGAATCCAGGCGGGCCCTTCGCAACCCACGTAGCGACGCGGAAACCCGCATCGCTACGTGGGTCAGGCGTGTCCAGGAGGTCGCATTCGCCCGTGCCGTGCGGACCCCGGTGCAACCAGGCAAGTGGGACGCGGGGGAGCCGTCGAGCCCACCGGCCCTGGTTAGCCCGGCGTAAGCGGTCGCCCGAGAGAGGGATGGCGCCCCGCACGTCGTACGACGAGACCTATACTGTTCAAGACGGGTTCAAGATCACCACGTCATGGAGGCTCGTGTGGCAGTACATTTTCCAGAACTTGACCGGCAAAAGCTCGCCCGATCACCGCTGGTGAGTGTTGTGTGCCAGGTCCGATTCGACCTGACACCTCAGGCGTCCGAAGCGAAGACGGCAAGGGCGTTTCACGAGGCGCTTGGTGGCCCCGGCGGCCGCTATCCGAAGCTCGAATCGATCGCCGAAACGACGATCAATCTCGCAGTCGGACCGAACATTCTTCCTTCGTTCGGCCAGCAAGCCGGGGCAACAACCGGATGGCGTCTGACCAACGAGGACGGCACGCGCACGATCGGTCTCATGCCGCACTCGCTCACCTTCGAGGACCGGGATTACGACGGCTGGGAAAACGACTTCGGGCCGCAACTCGACGAGGCCCTCGCCGCTTTGCATGAGCACCTCGACCCGGTCTTCGAGCAGCGGCTCGGCCTGAGGTACATCAACCAGATCACGGAGCCCGATGTCAGGGAAGCGGACGGCTGGCGTGGTTGGATCGACAGCGCGCTCCTCGGCATCGTGATGCACAACGAGATCGCCTCATACGTGAAGCTCGCCCGCCAACAGGTCAGTCTCGAGCTCGACAACGACATGCGTTGCACGCTGAACCACGGCTTCGCACCAGACCCGGAGCGCGAAGGTGCACTCACGTACCTCGTGGACATCGATGTTTCGCGCGAGGGAATGCGCGCCTTCGATCGCAACGCGATCAGCGCTACGGCGGCGCAGTTCAACGCGCAGGCTCTCCGCCTCTTTCAGATGACCGTGACCCCCGAGTTGCGCGAGCGCCTTTCACAGCCTTGACGACACTCGACCGGACACCCGAACGCACCGCGTCGGACGCTGCATGGATCGCCGGCCTGGCGCGGCGCTTTTCTGACCGGCTGAGTCACCGTCTGTTGGATTCGACTATCTGCGACCGCTGCGGTTACTTTGAGAGCGGCTGGCAAGAGGTGACGAGTCTCCCGATGGGGGACGCATTCGAGGCTTTTCTTCAGGCGAACTTCAGCGAGAGGCTGATGGTTGCCACCGACCCGGGCACGACCTTCGTGCTCGCCTCGGAGCTCCTCGACCTCAAGCTCACTCCGATCTTCGCGCCGACGAGGATGCAGGAGATCTTCGCGGACCAGATCTTCCCCAACAAGGCGCCGACGGTTTACGTGATCGGCGATCCCACATGGGACACGACCCCGTCGTGCGACTGGTTCGTCGTGCGGCAGCAGGTGGCACCGCCGCGCGCCGAGTTGAAAGTCGTCGAGGCGCGACCGAAGCCGAAGTCGCGGGCGTTCAAGATGTTCAACGAGCTCCGCGAGTGGTTGAACCTGACCACCCAGGAGACCGCCACCCTTGTCGGGGTCGGAAGGACGACGCCGCTCGCGTGGGAGCGCGACGGACGCGAGCCCCAGCCAGCGCATGCCCGCCAGCTTTATCAGGTGCATTCGATCGTCGGCTCCCTCGTCAAACGACTTGGGGCCGACCCTGCGATCGAATGGCTTGAGCGCGGCGAGCCATCACTCCGGGAACGCCTTGAGCGCGGTGAGATCGCGCAGGTTGCACGAGACGCCGAGCGAATCCTCCTTCAGCGCGAGCGGCGCAGCACATTGCCTGAACGCGATGCGATCGTCATGGAGGATCAACCCGCGGACGGAGCCGCGCCGACCGTGGTGCCGCTTCGGGCTGGACGCCGTCGGCGCAGTCGCCGTCAAGGTGGTGTCGCGTGAGATCGGTAGCGACGGCAGCCTGGCCGGCCGACGTGATTAGCGCGGTTGCCCTGTTCAGGCAAGGGCACCTAATCGCGTCGCCACCTCCGTTTCCGTACTTCGGCGATCCGGATAATCCGCTGCCGCCGCTTGCGGAAGCCGAACGAGCCGCCCCCGCCGAGGTGCCGGCGCAGCGTGAGTTCGACGCCCTCGAGTTGCAGTACGACTTCGGCGTGATCACGACGCAGACCTGCGACATAGCCGAAGAGGGCTCGCCAGCGCAGCCATTCATCCAGCTGACGCCGGTGGTGAAGCTGGACAACGGCCCGGAGGCGCTTCCTCAATACCTCACCCGGCTGGATCCGCCCGATCTTCCCGAAGGCTCCTACGCGGCTGATCTCCGGATCGAGGCTTCCGTCGAGAAGTCGGTGCTCGTCAACTTGCAACCGATCGAGGGATTCCCGGACGAGGCCGGGTACGTCGACTTCGCTCGCGCGCTCGGCCGGCGAAGGGAGCGTCCGGCGATCGCGTCCGAGCTCGTGAACGCCGTCGCCGGGACTCTCAAGCGCCGGAAGACGAACTCAAATGGCTTCAAGCGCTTGATGCGCGACCACATTCATAGCGTCCGCCTCGCGATCGATGAGGGGACCCGGCTTCATCCGAGCGTCGCGCGCGTCCATTTCATTGCGTCGGGCCCGCTGCCGGACGAGGCGCGCGAGAAGCTTGAGGCCTGGTGGCAGCAGGCCTACGTCGAGGCCGAGGCGAGCGGCATCAGCTTGCTGCCCAACGAATACCACGAGAGCACGGCGATGGACATCGACGTCTATGACCGCACGATCCCGCTGAGTCTGTAGCCAACAACCGAGACGACGGGCCTGCGTCACCGTGCTGACAGGGCCGGGCGCGACTGACGGGTTAGCTCTTCACGATGACGGTGATCGCGTAAAGCACAACGATCAAAAACGAGAGACCGATCGTGAACTCGAGCCGACGGCGCAGGCGTACGTCTTTCATCGCGCTGATTTCGTGGGTTGCGGCGTCGCTGAACAAGAGCATTCCGGCACCAGCGAGCGCACCACACAGAACCCAGAGCTCATTGATGACCGTGTGGCCGCGGTAGACCGTTACGAGCGCCAGCACTTCGCTCAGAGCCAGCAGCAGCGAGGCAAAGATCGGATGGAACATGTCCCAGAAGCCGGGGTCATCCGTGTCGGGTCTCACGCGATCCTGGACGATGAGGGCGAGGAATAGGACCGGGACGACGCCTGCGACCGTGACGTAAAACGCTTGGTGATGCACGGCCTCGGACGGTACGGGGAGCATCGGCCATCGCGAAGTCAGGTCGTATCAAACTCCGACACGCGGCCCCCGCTTCGGCGGGTCGTTCGGGACGTTGCGTGAGGCGAACGCGCGGCGGTCGTGGGTCGTGGGCGAGCTCGCCGCGATGCGCGTTCCGGATCTAGCGATGCTCGCCGAACCCGTCGCCTCGCCCACCGTTCGTGAGATGGCAACGCGATGGCAGGCGAGCCGCGTGGATGTCGCCGAAGGAACGAAGGCGTTCCACCGTGTCGCACTCGGGCGGGTACTGCCGTTGCTCGGCGATCGACGTGTCGACACGATCACGACCGCGGACGTTGCGGAGCTCGTCGAGAAGCTGCACGGCAAGGAGCTCAAGCGAGAGACGATCCGGAGGAGCGTGACGGTGCTCGCTCGACTTCGCCGGCGTCACGCCTAACCCGGCGCGGAACAAGGTGCAGGTGCGGCTGCCGCGCGAGGACCCTGCCGACATGGAACCGCCGACCGTCGCGCACGTCGAAGCGGTCGGCCGGCGGCTGACCGTCGACTACATGATCGCGGCGCTCGTGCTCGACGCGACCGGCATTCGTGTCGGCGAGGTCGAGGCCGCCACGATCGGCGATCTCGACGAGGAACGCGGCGCCTGGCTGATCCGGGCGTCCGTGTCGAGGGCGAGGCGGCCACGGTTGGTCGATCTGCCGGCGGATCTCCTCGAGGTCGTGCTCAACCGTCTCCCGGCCCACGAGGATCGCGATCCGGCGGCGCCGCTGTTCTGGCCAGAGGTGACGGGGGACAGGCTCCGCACCGCGATCGGCCACGCATGCCGTGACGCGGGTGTGCCGACGTTCTCGCCTCACGTGCTTCGTCACCGGCCGGATCTCACTTCCGCACCGTCAGGGTGAGTTGTGGGCGGCGATCGGCGAGCGCATGGGGCAGAGGTCGAAGCTCGTCACGGCCGACACGTACACGCACGCGCTCATCGACTCACGTGAGGTAGATCGCAGCCGTCTACTCGCACTACGTGCGGTCGTCGAAGCGTGACTGGACTCCGCTGGAAGAATGAGGTTCGTGAACCTCGCGGGCCTCATCGTCGCCGTCGTAGGCACCGTCATCGCAACGGGGCTTGCCGTATACGGACTCGTTATCTCGAGGAACAGCCTGAGCATCTCCGAGAAGATGCTTCGGGACGCCGACGGCCAGCGAGATCGGCAGGAGGCCCATGATCGCCTCATGTGGCTCCAGACGGCCCTCAATGGGCTTGAGCCCGTCCAGAACTACGCAGCGGCCACGAACGAGATCAAGTACACCGACGCGCAGCGGTGGCTGCGTACCGCCCTCTCGGTTGCAGGGCTGCGGGAGCAGCTACCTCTCACGCTCGCGCTGACCGAGCGTCCCCTGTCGCAGGGCTGGGCGGGCGTGGTCGAGCAGGTCGACGGCGCGCGCCGCGAGATCTACGCAGTGCTCGAGTATGAGAGCGACCGTGCGTACGCTCTTACGCGGCTCGGCTGAGTCTTGCTGTTCGCAGCGGTACAGGGTGGTGCAGACCCCGGTGCAGACCTCGCCGCCGAAAGGCGCCGGTTAGCAGGCACGTTCGGGGCCACCCGGGCCCTTTCCAGAGTGCAAAAAGGAGTGGGGGCGGTCCCCGATCGAGCCGGGACCCGCCCCCACGACGCCGCGGTGATCGACGACCGGCTGCGGCACCAATCGTCGTCACCACGAGGCCCACCGACAACTGTAGTCAACCCGTCGGCTCCGTGTCGGACAGATGTTCCAGGCGGCTCGGGAGTAGGTTTTGCCCCGTGGCCGCAGCCGAGGACAAGCGACAGCTGATTCTCGACGCGGCCGTCCGAGTGTTCGCTGCGCAGGGCTACGAGGCCTCGCGCGTGGGCGACGTCGCGAACGAGGCCGGGGTCGCCTATGGCCTCGTCTACCACTACTTCGGCTCCAAGGAGGCGGTGTTGGAGGCCGTCTTCCGCGAGCAGTGGGGCCGCCTCCTCGCGGCTGTCGCGCTGGCCGAAGAGACCGGTGAGAGCGCACCCGATCAGCTGGAGCTGATCGTCAAGATCGTCCTGCGCGCGTGGCGGGACGATCCCGACCTCGTCCGGCTGCTCGTCAGCGAGATCACGCGCAGCCCGCACATCCAGGACGAGCTCGACGAGATCGGGCAGGCATTCGCAAGCCTTCAGCGCATCGTCGTCCGCGGTCAGAAGGAGGGCACGCTCAGGCCGGACATCGACGCGCTGTTCGCCGCCTGGATGCTCTACGGCGCGATGGAGGAAGTGCTGACCGGGTGGGTGCTCGGTCAGCTGCCGGATGACGCAGAGGCCGTTGTGGCCGCGGAGCGCGAGGTGATCGGGACGCTCGTCGGCGGTTTGCGCCGGCTGGATTGACGCGGGCGTCGAGGGGGCAGATGAGGAACCGCGCGAAGGCGGGGCCTCTGCGGGGCGGGCCGCACCACCGCCGGCCCGCCTGCCCCGCCGCTGTCGTCGGGAATGGACACGAACATACGTTCGTACTAGCATCTGGCCGGTGCAACTGCGCCTGGATGCCGCAGACCGGCTCGTCGAGCTTGTGGAGGAGCGCCGCGGGCCAGTCGCTGCCGAGGACGCAGCGCGCAACGTGCTGCGCCTCGGGAGTGCCGTGCCCGTTGGGCTGGCGCGCTCGCTGCTCGACGAGGCGGTGCGCGCGGACGCGCGCCTCCGCTGGTCCGGCGACCTCGTCGTGCTCGCCGGGGCGCCGGGCGAGGCGCTCCCGCTGGAAGACGCGACGTTCGTCGTCTTCGACCTCGAGACGACCGGCCTCCGTCCCGGCACCGCGCGGCCGTGCGAGTTCGGGGCGGTGCGGGTGCACCGGCTCGAGTTGGCGGAGCGCTTCCAGACGCTCGCGAACCCCGGTGCGCCGCTGCAGCCGGGCGTCGCAGCGCTGACGGGGCTGCGTGACGAAGAGCTACGGCGCGCCCCGCCGGTCTCAGCGGCCACGCGCCGCTTCCTCGCGTTTGCGGGTGATGCGGTGCTGGTCGCCCACAACGCGCGCTTCGACATGGCGTTCCTCGACAACGAGACGATGCGACTCACCGGCAGCCGGGTGGCGGCGACCGTCGTCGACACGGTCGCTCTTGCGCGCCGGCTGCTCGGCCGGCAGCCCGCGAACCTCGCCGCGCTCTCGTACCGGTTCGCAACCGACGCACGTCCCTGTCACCGCGCGCTCCCCGATGCAGAGGCGACCGCGGAGATCCTGCTGGCGCTGATCGGCATGGCGCAGGAGCGCGGCGCACGCACGGTCGCCGACCTCGTCGAGCTCGCGGCGACGCGACCACGCCGCGTGCATCGCAAGCGGAGCCTCGCGTTCGGCGCACCGCAGCGGCCGGGGGTCTATCTCTTCCGCGACGCACACGATCAGGTGCTCTACGTCGGTCGCGCACGCGATTTACGCGCGCGGTTGCGCTCGTACTTCAGCTCCGAGAAACAGCGGCCGGCGGTCGAAGCCGCGCTCGGAGCACTCGAGAAGGTCGAGTGGCGCGTCCTCGGCTCTGAGCTCGAAGCCTCGCTCGAGGAACTGCGGCTGATCCGCGAGCTGCGCCCACCCGCGAACGCGCGCTCGGCGCGGCCCGACCGCTACGTCTACCTGCGGCGTCGCGGCGACAGCGTCGTCTGCTCGCCCCAGCCGGGCGCGCTCGGCCCGATCAAGAGCCGCCGGCGGGCGCAGCTCGCGGCGCGTGCGCTGCAGGGCGTGGAGTGGGAGACGCTCGAGGACGCGCTGGCGAAGTTGCGCGCGAAGTTGAAGCGGCTCGCGCTCGACCTGCGCTTCGAGGACGCCGCCCGGCTTCGGGACCGGATCGAGGCCCTGGAGCACGTCGCCCGCGAGATCGGCCGCATGGAGCGGCTCCGAGAGCTCGAGCTTTGCGTCGTCGTGCCCGGCGAGCACGAGGGTTCCCGGCGGGCGTTCTGGATTGCGAAAGGGCAGGTCGTCGACGTGCGCCCGTTCACAGGGACCGCCGGTCTCGAGTGGCAGGCGGGCCTCGCGGCGGTGTCCCGAGCGGAGCCCACGCTCGCCCCGGAAGCAGCCGACGACCTGCTCGCCGTCGCCTCGTTCGTCCGCAGGCCGCCCCCAGAGCTGGAAGTGATCACGCTGGCACACTTGCAGCATGGAGCAGCTGCGTAGTCGCGCACTGGGTGAAGGCTGGCGCAAGCTGGTCGCGGACGGTGTGGTCGCGGCACCGGTGGCCCTGAAGCGCGGCCCGGCGGTGAAGGTCGTCGACGGGCCGAGGACCGAGACGGTGCCACGCGAGGAGTGGCCGGCGCGCCTGGACGCGCTTCTGGAGAGCGCGCGCAACGTCCACCTGCTCGCGCCGGACGGCGATCTGCACGCGCGGCGCACGAAGAAGGGCAACTGGCTCGTCTCGCACGGCAAGCCGTCGTCGGAGGCCCCGGCGGCCGAGGCGCACGACCGCGAGCGGCAGCACGCGCTGCCCGCCGACGATCCGCTCTTCCGCGCGACGAAGATCTCGCGTGACAAGGAGCGGCAGGTGCAGCACTACGTCGAGCTGCTCCGCCCGCTTCCGTTGTGGGGCCGGGACGTGATCCGCGTCGTCGACGCAGGCTGCGGTAAGGCGTACATGAGCTTGGCGCTCGTTGCCTACGGGCGCGAGATCGGCACACGCGTGGAGCTCGTGGGCCTCGACACGAATCCGCAGGTGATCGCCACCGTGCGCGCGATCGCGGACGAGCTCGGTTATCACGAAGCACGCTTCGAAGCGACGTCGATCGAGGACTACGCGAGCGAGCAGCCGATTGACCTCCTCGTCTCCCTGCATGCCTGCGACACGGCGACCGACGAGGCGATCGCCGCAGGCGTGCGGCTCGGCGCCGACGCAATCGTCGTCGCGCCGTGCTGCCATCACGAGCTCGCCGCGCAGATCGCCGGCCAGAAGGATGCCTTGCTTCGGCACGGCCTGCTGCTCGGGCGCCAGGCCGACCTGGTCACCGACGCGCTGCGCGCCGCGGCCCTCGAAATGCTCGGCTACCGCGTCGACGCGATCGAGTTCGTGGCCGCGGAGCACACGGCCAAGAACCTGATGCTGCGTGCGGAGCGGGCGCCGTCGGCACCACGTGCGGAACGGGCCGCCGCGGAGTACGTCGAGTTGCGTGACCGCTGGGGTGTGGAGCCGGCAATCGAGCGGCTGCTCGGCGACCGCCTGCCCGTATCTCCACGAACCTGATTCGCGTTCTTTCACTAACTCAAAACAGGGAGGACTCGACTGTGGGAATCCTCTGGATCATCTTGATCGTGGTGCTCGTTCTCGCCCTGCTCGGCTTCTTCTCGCGCGGCGTTTGGTGAGCTGAGCACTAGGTCCTAAGACGCGCATTCATGGGCCGTCCCGCCGACGCGGGGCGGCCCTTTGTGCGCTACAACCCGTAGATGGGAGAGACGGCCGAGTTGCTGCGGAAAGCCGACCTGGCGCTGTCGCTTCCGCGCCTCGGCGGGATGGCGCGCCCGAACGGCGTCGTGATCGTCAGCGAGCGCCACTGGGCGTTTGCCGGCGTCGACGGATCCTTGCGCGAAGGCCGCATGCCACATTCGCCCGAGAGCCTCCAGCGCCTACCGCTCGTGCGCGGCCTCATCCGCCTCTGGGCTTCACTCGCACCGGTGCTGCGCCCTGGCGGGGTCGCCCCCTCGCGCGAGCGCTACTTGATCCTCGTCGCTCTGCTCGCACCGCTGGGGCTCGCCTTCGTCGGCGGCCCGTGGTCGACCGCGGCCGGGATCGCGCTGTCACTGCTTCTCCTGTTCACGATCCTGCGTGGCCGTGCGCTGCATCTGCACGGCGCCGAGCACCGCGCGATCGCAGCGGTCGAAGAGCGGCGGCTCGTTTCGACGTGGACCGGCGCGGCCCGCCCGTCACGCTTCTCGCTTCGCTGCGGCACGAACTTCGCGGCGCTCGCACTGCCGGTCACCTTCGTCGCCGACCGCGTGGTGCCGATGGCGCCGGCCTTCTGGTCGCCCCTCGTCGTGCTCGTCCTTTCGCTCGCCCTGACGATGGAGCTCTGGCGTGTCGTCCAGAAATCGTCCCATCGGCGGCTCTGGCGCGCGTTTCTCGTGCCCGGCCTGGGGTTGCAACGTCTGACCACTCGTGAACCGAGGCTCGACGAGACGCAGGTTGCCCTCCGCGCGGTCGCAGCCGTGCTGCGGCATGAGCTAGCCTAGGTTCCATGCACGAGATCGGGACGATGCGGGTCAAGAGCGGGCTCGCCGAGATGCTCAAGGGCGGCGTGATCATGGACGTCGTCGACGCCGAGCAGGCGAAGATCGCGGAGGAGGCGGGCGCGTGCGCCGTCATGGCGCTCGAGCGTGTCCCGGCCGACATCCGGCGCGACGGCGGGGTTGCTCGCATGTCGGACCCCGACATGATCGTGGGCATCCAGGAGGCGGTCACGATTCCCGTGATGGCCAAGTGCCGCATCGGTCACTTCGCCGAAGCGCAGATCCTGCAGTCGCTCGAGATCGACTACATCGACGAGTCCGAGGTCTTGACGCCCGCCGACCTCGAGCATCACGTCGACAAGTGGCAGTTCACGATTCCGTTCGTCTGCGGCTGCACGAATCTGGGCGAGGCGCTGCGCCGTATCGCCGAGGGCGCCGCGATGATCCGCACGAAGGGCGAAGCCGGCACCGGCGACATCGTCAACGCGGTCACGCACATGCGTGCGGTCTTCGGGGGGATTCGCCGGCTGCAGTCGCTGCGCGGCGAGGAGCTGTATTCCGAGGCGAAGAATCTTCAGGCGCCGTACGAGCTCGTGAAGTGGGTGGCCGAGAACGGCCGCCTGCCCGTCGTGACGTTCACTGCCGGCGGCATCGCGACACCGGCCGACGCGTCGCTCTGCATGCAACTCGGCGCGGACGGCGTCTTCGTCGGCTCCGGCATCTTCAAGTCCGGCAATCCCTCGCAGCGGGCCCGTGCGGTCGTCGAGGCGACGACGCACTACCTGGACGCGGACGTGCTCGCGCGCGTCTCGGCGGGCCTGGGCGAGGCGATGGTCGGCATCTCGACGCAGTCGCTCGATCCGAGCGAGCTGCTCGAGCGCCGCGGCTGGTAAGACAAGCCACAGCGCCCGGCTGCGCTGCCGCTCAGGCCTTCTTGTAGGCGCCGAGGTAGACGACCACCTGGGCGTTCTGCGGCGCCTGGGCTCCCGAGAGCGGCGACTGCTGAACGATCTTGCCGGCCTGCACTTGCGAGGTCACCGGATACTTGACGTAGATCAGCCGCAGGTGCGCAGCGTTGAGCGCGCTCACGGCTTCCTGCAGCGTCTCGCCGACGACGTTCGGCACCGACACCAGCGGGTTGTTGTTCGGCCCGCGCGAGAGGTTGATCTGCACATGCGAGTGGAACGGCACCGTTGTGCCCGCCGGCTTCGCCTGCTTGACCACCGTGCCGAGTGGATCGGAGCCGGGCACGAACACGATGCTCGCGAGAAGCCCCGCGTTGCCGAACGCGCTCACCGCGGCAGCTTCCTGCTGGCCGGTGACGTCCGGCACCGCCGTGGTCTGCGGCTGGGCGGGTGGGGCGGTCGTGGTGGGTGCCGTTGTCGTGGTGTTTGTCGTCGTCGCCTGGGTTGTGGTTGCCTGCGTTGTCGTCGCGGTCGTGGTGGTCGTCTGTTTCGGGGTCGAATCGACGACGAGCATCACGGTCGCACCGCGAGCGAGCTCAGAGCCTTCGGGCGGATTCTGCGAGATGACGACCCCCTTGGGTGCCTTCGTCGGTTTGAAGACTTCCTTCGGCTGCAAGCCCACCTGACCGGCACGGACGAGTGCGTCCTGCTCCTTCATCCCGACGAACCGCGGCACCGCGACCTTCGGCGGGACCATCGTGCTCGGCGCGGTCGTGACGACGACCGTCGTCGTCTTGTGAGCGCTGCTGTCATGCGTCAGCAACCACGCGATCAGAATCCCGGCCGCGACGAGCACGAGCAGTCCGAGGCCGAGCAGCATCCCGGCGCCAATGCGCCGATCGGCGGGCGGGGGCGCTGCGGGCGGAGGTGGCGTTCCGCCGACCAGCGTCTCGCGCTGCTCAACGACGGTCTCGTGCTCGGGGGTGGGCCAGGAGTCTGGCGGCGTCGGGTTCGACACGGGTGGTCTTCCTGTTGCAGGTAAGGATTTGCCAGGAATGCAACGGTTATTGGTCACCGGTGGTTGCGGGTACCTCGGCCGCGAGCTCGTCCGGCGCGCGCCGGCGCGCGGTTGGGCCGTCCGTGCGACGTGGTTCGAGCGGCCGCCACAGGGTGGTGAAGCGGACTGGGTGCAGGCCGACCTGCGGCACGTCGAGGCAGCATGGCGCGCGGTGGCGGGCGTCGATGCCGTGATTCACACGGCGTACCGCCAGGGCGCGGGCGAGTGGGAGGTGAACGTCGAGGGCTCGGCGTCGGTCGCCGAGGCCGCGCGTGGTCTGCGCCTCGTGCACCTTTCGACCGACCTCGTCTTCGACGGTCTTCGCGGCCGCTAGCGCGAGGAGGACACGCCGGCGCCGGTCAACGCCTACGGCCGGTCGAAGGCCGAGGCAGAGCGGTTGGTCGCCGAGCTCCACGACCGCCCTACGATCGCGCGCACGTCGCTGATCTACGGCGGTGCCGAGCCGGGCCCGCAGGAGCGGCTGGCGGCCGAGGGCACGCGGTTCTTCGTCGACGAGATCCGCTCGCCGGTGCAGGTCGGCGACCTGGCGGAGGCGCTGCTCGAGGTGGTCGCGCTCGAGCTCCCGGGCCTGCTGCATCTCGGCGGGGCAGACGACGTCTCGCGCTTCGACTTCGCCGTTCTCCTCGGGGCGGATCGGGAGCGGATCGTGCCGGCTCACACGACACCGGACCGGGCGCCCGACGTGTCGCTCGACAGCTCGCGGGCGGGCCGGCTGCTGCGAACGAAGCTGCGCGGCGCCTATGAGGTGCTGTCGGAGGGCTGAGCCCACCGCTCGCCCGCGGCGCGTCCTTCGGGCGTCGCCAGGAAGTGCTCGAGCGGAACATGGAGGAGCGCCGCCTTGCACTCGGCGAAGACCTCTTTGCCGTCGGTGATCGACGCGTTGACATGCAGGCGCCGGCCGCGCGCCTCGTCGAGCCAGGCGCGGATCATCAGCTCGGTGTTGATCGCAACGGGATGGCGGTAGCGGACGAAGATCCGAGCGGTCACCGCCGGGAACGCGTACCACGTCGCGAGCAGCCCGACCGCCTCGTCGAGGGCCCCCGCGACGAGCCCGCCGTGCACGATCCCGGGCCCGCCCTGGTGGCGCTCGTCGAAGGCGAAGTAGGCCTCGTACTCGGTCGCGCCTTCCTCGGTGGGCTTCGGCAGGTGCAATCCGTTCGGGTTGTCGCCGCACCCCCAACACGCCGGGTCGTGATGCGGCGGTATCTCGCTCATTCCGCCCAGACGTTCTCGAACGCGCCGAAGCGCAGCTCCGCGAGGTAGTAGAGGCGCGACTCGTCGCTCCGGCGGAGGTACTCCGGCTGGTGCTCGGCGATGAAGGCGTTGTACGCCTCGATCGACTCCCAGCGGTCGATCACGAGATAGCGGTCGAACTCTTCGATGTCGCGCAGCAGCTCCGTGCCGATGTAGCCCGCGCCCTGGCGGAAGAACTGCGCCCACTCGCCGTTCGAGCCGTAGGCCTTCTCGAACTCCTCCGGATCGCGCGCGTCGTAACGGAAGACGAGCGCGATCACCGGCGCCTCTCAATCAACGCAGACCGCCGCGCTCGTGGTGGGCCTGGAAGAAGTTCTCGCTGCCCGCGGTCGCCATCGCCGACGAGGCGCTGATCTCCAGGCAGAGCGCGGCGGCGGCGATGATCTGTGCGAAGCGATAGACCTTGCCGGCACCGGCGCAATCGATCGACGTGAGCCAGTCACGCGCGGAGGGGAGGGTGGTACCGCCGCCGACGGTGCCGACCTCGAGCCCGCCGAAGCGGATCGTCGCCTGCAGGCCGCCCTCGACGCGGCGCGCGGTGCCGTGCGCCATCGAGCTCGTGCCGACCATGCCGAGGTCCTGTCCCGTCGCGGCGAAAACCGCGGCGATCGCCGAAGCCGGCGTGAACGCGACCGACTGCATGCCGCTCGCGACCGAGCCGTGCGTTCCGGCCCACGAAAGCGCCTCGAGATCCGCCGCCGTCGTGCGCAGCACCCGCCGGATCTGCTCGTCGGAGAGGAACGCCTCGGCGAGCACGGTCTTGCCGTGGCCGGATTGGAAGAACTCCGCGGACGGCTTCTTGTCGCCGCCCATGTTCGCCTCGAGGATCGCGCGCTCCGGTTTCACGGGCGCACGCTGCATCACGTAGCCCATGTTCAGCGCGTACGAGTTGCGCGTCATCATGTTCGGCCCGACGGCGTCGCCCGTCGTCCACTGCCAGAGCACGTGGCACATCGGCCCGACGACGTGCGTCTTGACGCCGCGCAGCTTCGCACGCGTGGACAGCGATGCATCGTCGGACGTCTCGAGCCACGTGCGCAGCGCCGGCAGCTCGGATTCGACCCAGCGCGCCAGCGCGACGGCATCGCCGGCGTCCGCGCAGACGAAGCAGGAGGCGCGGGTGATCCTGTCGTGGAGGACATACGTGCGGATCGCGCCGGCGGCGAGCGCGCCGCGCGTCATCGACGCCGTCAGTCCCCCTTCGGTATGGGCGAGCGGCACGTGCACCGTTTCGGTGGCACGGTCCGTCTCGACGACGTCGCCGTCCTCGTTCAGCTCGTACGCACCGAGCGCGATCTCGACCGGCGCCGCGGAGACCGGGATGACTGCCACGCCGACGAGCGACTCGGCGGCGCTCGCGAACGGTGTCAGGTCGACCGACGTGACGAGCCCACCGTCCACGCCCATCGCGTCGCGCCGCTGCTCGATCGAGCTCGGATCGTTCTTCCGGGGCCAGCGCATGCGGAGAGCCTAGTGCCCCGGCCGGTGACGTTGCTCCGCAGCTGGCGAGCGAAAAGCAAGCGAGGCAAGGACGCAGGGAGCGTCGATAGCGGGGTTCTATCGATGCGACCGAGGACGCGGCATCGCGCAGCTTTGCAGCCGTCAGATGCGCGGCAGGCGTTACCGGGCGGGGCACTACACTCGGCGGCATGTCAGCGACACTGATGAAGGGCAAGCCGCTCGCGGAGCGCATCCGAGCCGAGGTGGCCGAGGAGGTGCGGGCGATCGGACACATCGGCCTCGTCACGGTGCTCGTCGGCGACGACCCGGCCTCGGACGTCTACATCCGGCTCAAGCACAAAGCAGCGGTCGAGGCCGGCTTTGACGCGACCGACCTGCGGCTGCCCGCCGCGACCAGCGAGCACGACCTGCTCGCGAAGCTCAACGAGCTGAATGCCTCCGACGACGTCGACGCGATCCTCGTCCAGCTGCCCCTCCCGAAGCACATCGACGAGGCGCGGATCATCCGGGCCCTGACGCCGTCGAAGGACGTCGACGGCTTCCACCCGTTGAACGCCGGCGAGCTCTACCTCGGACGGCCTGCGATCGTCCCCGCGACCCCGCTCGGGGTGATGGCGTTGCTCGCCGAGCACAACGTCGAGCTGGACGGCGCTCACGCCGTCGTGATCGGTCGCAGCGCGATCGTCGGGAAGCCCGTCATGCACCTGTTGCAGCAGGCGAACGCGACCGTCACGCTCTGCCATTCGCACACGAGGGACCTCGCGCAGCACACCCTCGAGGCCGACGTGCTCGTCGCCGCCGTCGGTGTCCCGGCGCTTGTCTCGCCGGACATGGTCAAGGAGCGTTCCGTCGTCGTGGACGTCGGCATGAACAGGACCGATGCCGGCCTCGTCGGCGATGTCGACCCGGGCGCGCTCGAGGTCGCCGCGTACATGACCCCGGTGCCGGGCGGCGTCGGGCCGATGACCATCGCCTGCCTGCTCCAGAACGCTGTCCGCTGCGCCCGTTATCGCCGCGAAGAGCTTGCATATCCGGGCTGAAAGGGTGCTAATGTTGCGCGCGCTCCGCCGGTACGGCGGACTTGTAGTCGTCTAGCAAGGAGTAGTCGCAAGTGGCTGAAGGTACGGTCAAATGGTTCTCGAATGAAAAGGGCTACGGCTTCATCGAGCGCGGGAACGGCGAGGCGGACGTGTTTGTCCACTTCTCCGCGATCGCCGGTGACGGCTACAAGTCGCTGACCGAAGGTCAGAAGGTGTCGTTCGAGGTCGTGCAGGGCGACAAGGGCCTGCAGGCGGCGAACGTTTCGGCGCTTTAGACCTTTTTCGGAACCGATTGTGTGAGGGGCTCCGAAAGGAGCCTCTCGCGTATCTAAGGAAGGAATGGCGTGGCGGGAATTTCGAGAGCTGAGGTGCTGCACGTCGCGCGGCTCGCGCGACTCGAGCTGACCGACGAGGAGGTCGGGCGCTTTCAGGAGCAGCTGTCCGACATCATCGAGGCGATCTCGAAGGTGTCCGAGCTCGACCTGAGCGATGTCGAGCCGACCGCGCATCCGCTCGAGATCGCGAACACGTGGGCCGAGGACGAGCCGCGGCCGTCGCTGCCACTCGAGGACGTCTTCGCGAACGCCCCTGACCGGGACGACGACTATTTCCGGGTGCCGCCCGCGTGATCGACGTAGGCTCGACGGAGTCGTCCAAATGATCGACACCCTCCGCTTGACCGCCGAGGACGCGAAGAAGCTCCTCGATGCGAAGGAGATCTCCGGCGCCGAGCTCTTCGCCGCCTATCTGTCTGCGATCGGCGAGCGCGACCCGGAGCTGCACGCCTACCTGCACGTCTGCGACGACCCCGGCGGGGAGGGGATCCCGATCGCGATCAAAGACGTGATCGGCACGAAGGGCGTCCCGACGACGGCGGGCTCGAAGATCCTCGAGAGCTACGTGCCGGTGTTCGACTCGACGGTCGCCGCGCGCTGCAAGGAGCACGGACTGCGCCTGCTCGGCAAGACGAACACCGACGAGTTCGCGATGGGCTCCTCGACGGAGAACTCCGCGTACGGCCCGTCGCGGAACCCGTGGGACCCGACGCGCGTGCCGGGCGGCTCGGGTGGCGGTTCCGCCGCCGCCGTCTCCGGCGGGCTCGCGCCGTGGGCGCTCGGCTCGGACACGGGCGGCTCGATCAAGCAGCCGGCCGCACTCTGCGGTCACGTCGGCCTGCGCCCGACCTACGGCACCGTCTCCCGCTACGGCGTCGTCGCGTTCGCGTCGTCGCTCGACCAGGTCGGGCCGGTTGCGAAGAACGTACGCGACTGCGCGTACCTCTACTCGATCATCGCCGGACGCGACGAGAACGACTCGACGACGGTCGAGGTTCCCAAGCTCGAGCTGCCGGCCACCGAGGATCTGAAGGGCCTGCGCATCGGCGTGCCGAAGGAGATGAACGAGGCGGAAGGGATCGAGCCGGGTGTGACCGCTGCGGTCCGCGCCGCCCTCGAGCTCGCCGAATCGCTCGGCGCCGAGGTGGGGGAGTGCTCGCTGCCGCGCTCTGTCGAGTACGGCGTCGCCTGCTACTACCTCGTCGCGCCGGCGGAGGCATCGTCCAACCTCGGACGCTACGACGGCGTTCGCTACGGGTTGAGAAGCGACGGCGCTGACTTCCGCGAGATGCTCATGAACACGCGGCACGACGGCTTCGGGGACGAGCCGAAGCGGCGCATCATGATCGGCACCTACGCGCTCTCGTCGGGCTACTACGACGCGTACTACGGCAAGGCGCAGCGGGTGCGGACGATGATTCGGCGCGAGCACGCGGAGGTCTTCGAGAAATTCGATCTGATCGTCTCGCCGACGAGCCCGACGGTCGCGTTCAAGCTCGGCGAGAAGGCTGGCAACCCGCTTGCCATGTACCTCAACGACCTGCTGACGATCCCGTCGTGCATGGCGGGACTGCCGGGGCTGAACATCCCGGCCGGCCTGTCGGAAGGGCTCCCGGTCGGGCTGCAGCTGATCGGCCCGCAGTTCTCGGAGAACGCGCTCTTCCGCGCCGGGCATGCGCTCGAGCGCGCGATCGGCTTCGACGGCGTTCCGGAGCGGCTGCGATGAACTGGGAGCCCGTGATCGGCCTCGAGATCCACGTGCAGCTGAAGACGCGCACGAAGATGTTCTGCCGCTGTGCGAATGGCTTTGGTGGTGGTCCCAACACGCAGACCTGCCCCGTGTGCCTCGCGTTTCCCGGCGCGCTGCCGGTGGCGAACAAGCGCGCCGTCGAGGAGTGCATCAAGCTGGGCCTCGCGCTCGAGTGCGAGATCGCCGATCGCGCGGTCTTCCACCGCAAGAACTACTTCTATCCCGACCTGCCAAAGGCGTACCAGATCAGCCAGTACGACGAGCCGCTCTGCTCCAAAGGCAAGCTCGCCGTTCCGACCGCGGACGGCGAAGTCCTGATCGGGATCACGCGCGCGCATCTCGAGGAGGACGCGGCAAAGAACGTGCACGTTGCCGCGTCCGGCCGCTTGCACGGAGCGACGGCGACGCTCGTCGACTTCAACCGCGGTGGCACGCCGCTCGTCGAGATCGTCACCGAGCCGGATCTGCACGACGCCGACACGGCGAAGCGCTTCCTGCAGCTGCTGCGCCAGACGGTCGTCGAGCTCGACCTCTCGGACGCGGAGCTCGAGAAGGGCTCGATGCGCTTCGACGTCAACGTGTCCGTGCGTCCCGCCGGCTCCAACGAGCTGCGGACGCGCACCGAGCTGAAGAACATGAACTCGTTCAGCTTCGCTGCCAAGGGCATCGAGCGCGAGATCGCACGCCAGATCCGCATCTACGAGGAAGGCGGCACGGTCGAGCAGGAGACGCTGCACTTCGACCCGACACAGGAAGATTCGCCGCCGATGCGCTCGAAGGAAGAGGCGCAGGACTACCGTTACTTCCCGGACCCCGACCTCGTGCCGGTCCATCCGCCCGCCGAGCTCGTCGAACGGCTGCGCACTGAGATCGGCGAGCTGCCCGGCGCCCGCATCAGGCGCATCGCCGACACGCTTTCGTTCTACGACGCCGACGTGCTCGTCACGGGCGGTCTCGATCGGCTGTGGTCGGACGTCGTCACCGCGGGCGCAGATGCGAAGGAGGCCGCGAACGTGCTCTCGAACCAGTTCGTCGCGGCAGGTATCGCGCCGGACGCGGTCGACGCAGGCGAGCTCGCGAAGCTGGTCGCTGCACGCCCGGAGATCCCGCGCGCCGCATTCGACGAGGCGCTCGCGAAGGTCGGCGACGCCGACTTTACCGCCGCGCCGTACCTCGAGCAGAAGGTCGTCGCCGACGCGAGCGAGCTCGACCCGATCATCGACAAGATCATCGAAGCGAACCCCGGCCAGGCCGACCAGTTCCGCAGCGGCAAGGAAGGTCTGCTCGGCTTCTTCGTCGGCCAGGTGATGAAGGAAACGGGCGGCAAGGCCGACCCGCGCGTCGTGAACGAGCGCATCCGCGCAAAGCTCACCGGTGTCTGACACCTGTCGCGAGGCGTGTGCGCCTCGCAACCCGCAGTGGTGTCAGACACCTTTGCGAATCGCGACTGCGTGACCGACTTCGTCAGGGCCCGGGACGCGGTCGAGAAGCCGTGACGGACGCGTAGAGCAGGGCCGCTGCGAGTGCGAAGCAGGCCGCTGCCGCCGCGACGGCGGTCTGGGTGAGCGCCGAGGCCGCGGCCGCCGCGGCGACGGCGGCAACGACGAGCGCATTGCCGAGCGGCCGGCGCCGAAGCGTCAGCAGGGCGACGACGATCACCGCGAGCGCTCCGAGTGAGCTGCCCGCGATCGCGACGATGCGAGGGAGCATGTCGACATGGTTCTGCGCCTGCGGCACGTGCGTCCCAGCGAATGAGCCGTGCACAGGCATGGCCGCGGCGATCCCGATTGCAAGACCCGTGTAGGCGAGACCGAGCGGACGGGCCCAGCGCTTACCGGCGAGGCTCAGTGAGCCAATGCCGAGCAGTGGAGCGGAGAGCAGCGCGCCTGCGAGGTAGTAGACGCGGAAGGCCGGGTCGTCCCAGCCGTGTGCAGACCCCCAAGCCATCGCTGCGCAGGCGGCGGCGAAGGACGCGAGCCCCGCGGCCCAAGCATGGCGGCGTGCCCGCGCGAGTGCGCCTGCGAGGCGAAGCGAGACGAGGGCCGCGGCGAAAGACAGGAGGACATCCACCGCGACAGTGTGCTCGCGCCGCGACTGAGGCGCCTCGACCGGTGTCGGCCGGTGTCACTTCAACTTGTGAAGTAATGTTTCCGCCGGAGTCGCTATGGTGTCGGACTTGGAGAAGCGCTACCTCTTCACGCCCGGCCCGACACCCGTCCCGCCAGAGGTGTTGGCTGCGTCTGCGGAGCCGATGGTCCACCACCGCGGGCCGGACTTCCGCGAGATCTACGCGCGCACGCTCACCCGCCTGAAGGAGGTCTACCGCACCGAGTCCGACGTGCTGCTCTTCACGGCGTCCGGGACGGGCGCGATGGAGTCTGCGGTCGCGAACCTGACCGAGGCCGGCGAGCGGGTCGCGATCGTCAGCCATGGATCCTTCGGCGAGCGCTGGGTCGCGATCGGCGAGCGCTACGGGCTCGACGTGCACGCGATCCGGTATGAGTGGGGCGAGTCGCCCGACCCGGACGAGGTCGGAGCCGCGGTCCGCGAGTCAGGCGCGGGGATCGTCTTCTGCCAACAGTCCGACACGTCGACCGGCGTCGTCGCGGACGTGCGCGGAATTCGGGAGGCGGTCGGTGACGTGACCCTGGTCGTCGATGCGATCTCATCCCTCGGCGCGGTGCCTCTCGAGACCGACGCGTGGGGAATCGACGTCGTGATCTCCGGTTCCCAGAAGGCCTTGATGAGCCCGCCCGGCCTCGCGATGGCGTCGGTGCCCGAGCGCGTGCTCGCGGGCGCAAAGCCGCCGCGCACCTTCTACTTCGACTGGCGCGCGAACAAGAAGGCGCAGGACGTCCTCGACGCCGCGTTCACGCCCGCCGTCTCGATCATCCGCAGCCTCGACGTCGCACTCGGACTCATCCTCGACGACGGTCTCGAGGCTGCGTTCGAGCGCCACGTGCGCCTCGGCCGGGCGGCCCGCGCCGGCGTCAAGGCGATGGGGCTCGAGCTCTTCTCACCCGACGACGATGGAGCGGCCGTCGTGACTGCGATTCGCGCGCCCGAGGGCATCGACTCCGACGAGCTGCTCCTCCACTTGCGCGACCGGCACGGCGTGACGCTCGCGCCCGGGCAGGCGCATCTGAAGGGGAAGATCTTCCGGATCGGCCACATCGGCTGGTTCGACGTGTTCGACATCGCGACCGCGCTCGCGGCGCTCGAGCTCTCGCTGACGGAGCTCGGGGCGGAGATCGAGCGGGGCGTCGCCGTCTCCCGCGCCTTCGAGGCGTTCGAGACTCCCGTCACGGCCTGATGGCAGGCGTAGGCTCGACGGAGCCGTCCTCATGAAGGTACTCATCCGCGAGACGATCGCCGATGGCGGGATCGAGCTGCTGCGCGCGAGGTTCGACGTGGTCGTCGACACCGACTCGCCGCTCGAGGAGATCGTCGGCGACTACGACGCGCTGATCGTCCGCTCGGCGACGAAGGTGACGGCGGACATCGTCGAGCGCGCGACCAAGCTCAAGGTGATCGGCCGCGCCGGCGTGGGGGTCGACAACGTCGACGTCGACGCTGCGACGCGACGCGGCATCGTGGTCGCGAACGCACCGGAGTCGAACGTCGTCTCCGCCGCCGAGCACGCCGTCGGCCTGCTGCTTGCGCTTGCACGCAACATCCCGCAGGCGCACGCGGCGCTCGTGGACGGGCGCTGGGAGCGGTCGAAGTGGGGCGGGGTCGAGCTCGCCGACAAGGTGCTCGGCGTGCTCGGCTTCGGCCGCATCGGCCGCCAGGTCGCGCGCCGCGCCCTCGGCCTGCAGATGAAGGTTGTCGCCTACGACCCGTTCGTCTCGGCCGAGCGCTTCCGCGAGCTCGGCGTCGAGAGCGCGACGTTCGACGAGGTGCTGCAGCGCGCTGACTTCGTCACTCTGCACCTGCCGCTGACCGACGAGACACGGCACTCGATCGACGCGGACGCGATCGCGCGCATGCGCGACGGCGCGCGTCTCGTCAACGCGGCGCGTGGCGAGCTGGTCGACGAAGCCGCGCTCGTCGCGGCGCTCGAGTCGGGGAAGCTCGGCGGCGCCGCGGTCGACGTCTTCTCCAAGGAGCCCTACGACGGGCCGCTACTGAGCGCACCGAACATCGTCGTCACCCCGCATCTCGCTGCCTCGACGGAGGAGGCGCAGGATCGCGCGGGTGTGATCGTCGCCGAGCAAGTCGCCGCCGCGCTCGAAGGTGGTCTCGTCACGAACGCCGTCAACATCCCGACCGTCGGCGCGGAAGACCTCGAGGTGCTCGGGCCGTTCATCCCGCTCGCGGCCAAGCTCGGGCGCCTCGCGATGGAGCTCGCCGGCGGGGACGTCCGGAGAATTGCAATCGAGGTCTACGGCGCGCTGGCGGAGAACGACACACGCCTGCTCACGGTCGCTGCGCTGAACGGCGCCTTCCAGGGGCACACCGACCAGCCGGTGAACTACGTCAACGCGCCCGTCGTCGCGGCGGACCGCGGCATCGAGGTGATCGAGGAGAAGCGCCGCTCGTCGCGCGACTTCACGAATCTGGTCCGCGTCTCCGCCGACGGCGTGCGCGTCGCGGGGACCACGATCGGGACGGACGACCGCCACTGGCTCGTCTCCGCGCTCGGCTTCGAGCTCGACATGGAGCTTGCTCCGCGCATGGCGCTGCTCCTCTACGACGACGTCCCGGGCGTCATCGGCCGCATAGGCAACCTCTTCGGCGCCGCGGGAGTGAACATCGCGAACATGACCGTCTCGCGGAACCGCGAGGGCGGCAAGGCGCTGATGGCGCTCTCGATCGACTCGCCGGCCCCCCCGGAGCTGATGGAGCAGCTCCGAAAGGGGATGGACGAGGCGTACGTGATCCAGGGGTAGTCCTCCAGCTCCGCGGTCACGCGCCTGCGGCGCGCGGATTGAGTCGCCGCACGATCCTCCTCATCAAGGGCACAGCCTTTTCCACGACGTCGAACTCGTCGTGGCGTTCGACGATGCGTTCGACCTTCGGCTCGTGGTGGCCGGGCGCAAGCAGGAAGCGCGTCGCCTCCGAGCGCACCTCCTCGTAGTCCTCCAGCTCAGCGGTCACGCGATGCGCGCAGTGCGGATCCGCGCACTCGCAGATGAAATCGGCCTCCTCCGAGTCAAACCGTACCGCGGTCCCGGCGATCGCCTCGTTCACTTCCCGAAACGCGGCTTCGGTCCGCGCCATGCGTGCTTGATCCATGTTCATCTCCCGACTCGCTCGAATTGTCCGAAGGAAGAACGCGCGACGGGCACAATCGGTCACGCATGACCGCTTGGCCCGAGCCCGTGGAGCGTGTCGCTGCCGTTCTCCGCGCGGCCGCGGTCGACGCGCGGATCGAAGAGCTCACCGAAGGAGCGCCGACGGCCCGGGAAGCCGCGCGCGCGATCGGGTGCGAGCTGGGGCAGATCGTGAAGTCGGTTGTCCTCGTCTGCGACGGCGCTTACGTCCTGGCGCTGGTGCCGGGTGACCGCCGGGCGGACGAGGACGCCGTGCGGGCCGCGATCGGAGCCCAGCAGGTGCGGGTCGCACGGCCGGACGAGGTCGTTCACGCAACCGGCTTCGAGCCCGGCGCGGTGGCCCCATTCCCGCAGCGGGCGATCGTGCAGACCCTGATCGACCCGTCGTTCTTCGGCTACGAGGAGATCTGGATCGGCGCCGGCACGAGCTCGCACATGGCGTCGCTGCGGCCCGCGGAGCTTCTGACGCTAACCGGCGCGAAGTCCGTGGAGCTCACGGAGCGCGGGTAGAATCCGCACGACCCGCAGGGGCCAACACAAAGGAGCGCGTCGTGCAGGAGACCGAAAAGATCTGGATGAACGGAGAGCTCGTCGACTGGGCCGACGCAAAGGTCCACGTCGGCGTGCACGGCCTGCACTACGGCTCGGGCGTCTTCGAGGGCATTCGCTGCTACGACACGCCGAAGGGGCCGGCCGTCTTCCGGCTCGGCGAGCATCTGCAGCGCCTGCACAACTCAGCGCGGCTTCTGCACATGCAGATCCCGTACTCGGTCGACGAGCTGAAGGACGCGACGAACGAGTTGCTCGGCGCGAACGGCCTAGACGAGTGCTACATCCGCCCGATCGCGTTCTACGGCTACGGCCAGCTGGGCGTCGCGGCGCGCGGCAACCCGGTCGAGACGGTGCTGATGAGCTGGCCGTGGGGCTCCTACCTCGGCGAGGACGGACTGACGAACGGCATCCGCGCCAAGATCTCCTCCTGGCAGAGGATCCCGCCGAACGTCGTCCCTCACGTCTCGAAGGCGACCGGCGTTTATCTCAACTCGATGCTCGCGGTCACCGAGGCGAACAACGCCGGCTACGAGGAGGCGATCCTGCTCACGCCCGAAGGGACCGTCGCCGACGGCTCCGGCGAGAACATCTTCGTTGTGCGCGACGGCGTCATCTACACGCCCGATCTCGCCTCCGGGATCCTGCCGGGCATCACGCGCGACACGGTCACGCAGATCGCCCAGGACCTCGGCCACACGGTGCTCGAGAAGGCGCTCATCCGCTCCGACCTCTACCTCGCCGACGAGGTGTTCATGACGGGCACCGCCGCCGAGGTGACGCCGCTCCGCTCGGTCGACGACCACGAGCTTGGTGTCGGCGAGATCACGCTCGCGATCCAGAAGGCGTACCTCGACACCGTGCGCGGGAAGAGCGAGCGCTGGTCGCACTGGCTCGATCCGGTGCCTCAGCTCGCGCGCAGTTGACGACTACGACAAACAGGATCAACCTCAGCGCGCCGTGGATCGACGAGCGCGATGAGGAGCTCGTGCTCGAGGTGCTGCGCTCGGGTTGGCTGTCGCTCGGCCCGACGGGGCCGCGCTTCGAGTCGATGCTCGCGGACGCCGTCGACGCGCCCCATTGCGCCGCTGTCTCGTCCGGCACGGCCGGCTTGCACCTCTGCATGCGTCTCGCCGGTGTCGGGCCCGGCGACGAGGTGATCACGTCGCCGTACTCGTTCGTCGCCTCGGCGAACTGCGCGATCTACGAAGGCGCGACGCCGATCTTCGCCGACATCGACCCCCAGACATACAACCTCGATCCCGATGCGGTCGCGGCCGCGATCACGCCGCGCACGAAGGCGATCGTCGCTGTCGACATCTTCGGCTACCCCGCCGAGTACGACCGGCTGCTGCCGCTCTGCGAGGACAACGGCATCGCGATGATCGAAGACGCATGCGAGGCCCTGGGCGCGACCTACAAAGGCCAGAAGCTCGGCTCACATGGGCATCCGGCTGTCTGGGCGTTCTATCCGAACAAGCAGCTGACGACCGGCGAGGGTGGGGCGGTCACGTCCCATGCAGAGGACGAGCACGAACTGCTGGTTTCGCTGCGCAACCAAGGGCGGCTCGAGACATCGAGCTGGCTGCAGCACGGGCGCCTTGGGTACAACTACCGTCTCGACGATCTCTCCGCAGCCCTCGGGATCGGGCAGCTCGAAAAGCTCGATCGCATCCTCGAGTCCCGCCGCGAGGTCGCCGCCCGCTACGGCGAGTTGCTGGCCGGCGTCGACGTCGAGACACCGCTGCCGGACGACGAGGACCACGAGCGCTCGTGGTTCGTCTATGTCGTCAAGCTCCCGCGGGAGATCGACCGCGACGCCGTGATGGCGCGGCTCTCCGACGAGGGCATCGCGACCGCGCCGTACCTGCCGTCGATTCACCTGCAGTCGTACATGCGAGAGCGCTACGGCTTCTCCGAGGGGATGCTCCCGGTGAGCGAGGACTGCAGTGCGCGGACGATGGCGCTGCCGTTCCACGCACGGCTCGAGCGTGCCGATCAGGAGCGCGTCGCCGACGCGCTCCGCAGCGCGCTCTCCTGAACCTGCGGCGGAATGTCCACGAGGTCGCGCCGGAGCTGATCGGCGCGGAGCTCCTGGTCGACGGCGTCGGCGGGACGATCGTCGAGGTCGAGGCCTACGATCACGAGGATCCTGCTGCGCACGGATTCGGCAACCGTCGCACTGCGCGCAACGCGTCGATGTTCCTGCCGGGCGGTCACGCGTACGTCTATCGCTCGTACGGCATCCATTGGTGTCTCAACTTCGTGTGCGGTGAGGAAGGTGAGGCAAGTGCGGTGCTGATCCGCGCGCTCGAGCCGACGCGCGGCCTCGACGCGATGCGCAAGCGTCGTGGGGTGGGGGACGTGCGCCTTCTCTGCTCGGGGCCTGGTCGCCTGACTCAGGCGCTCGGCGTGACGCGCGCGCACGACAGCCTGTCGCTCGACCAGCCGCCCTTCGAGCTGCGGCCGCGCACGGAGGAGATCGAGATCGTCACCGGCCCGCGCATCGGGATCACCAAGGCGGTCGAGCGGCCGTGGCGCTACGGCCTCGGCGGCTCGCGCTTCGTCAGCCGCCCGTTCACGGTTTGAACGTCACGCCTTGAAGGTCACGGTTTTGAAGATCACTGCCTGACGGTCAGCGTCAGCCTCAAACCAGGGGCCGCCGCGCGGCCGGGCCGCACCGATTGCCTGACGACCTTCCCGGTGGTCCCGCCCTTGACCCTCAGGTCCAGCTTGAACCGGGCGAGCTTCGCCCGTGCGCGCTGGAGCTGGAGCCCGACGACCTTCGGGATCGCGCCGTGCAGCGACTTCGCGAGGACGATCGTGATCTTGTCGTACGCAGACGCCGTTCCTTGCCGCGGAAACTGTCCGACGACGAAGCCGAGCCGCTCGCCCGGCTTCGCGGGCCGATAGATCACGGTCGGGGTCAGCGGCTGGCCGTCGAGCCGGGCCTTCGCGGCCGTCAACGAGTAGCCGACGACGTCGGGGATCTCCACTTCGTTCGGCTTGCATGTCGCGACATGGGATGGCCCCGTGCCGCCGTAGAACTCGAGTTGGTAGGAGTTCTTGCAGACTCCGTTGTCGCGCATGAGCAGCCCACCGCGGTTCACGACGGTCACCGGTCCCGCGTACTGCGACGGTGGGTACGGGAAGCTGTCCGGCGTCAGGTGCTCGAGCCCGATCGCCTTCGTCATGAAGGACTTCCAGATCAGGGCGGGGAACGTTCCGCCGGCGACCGGGTGCCCGTGGAACTCCGTCAGCATCGGCACGAGCTTGTTCGGATAGCCGACCCAGACGGCGGCGACGAGCTGGTGTGTCTTGCCGTTGGCAGAGACTGCCGGCGGCGTATAACCGACGAACCACGCGTCGCCGTAGTTCTCAGTCGTGCCCGTCTTCCCGGCGATCTGCCAGCCGGGGATTGCGGCGGCCTTGCCGGTCCCGTATTGCACGACGCCCTGCAGCATCTGGTCGATCGTTTCCGCTTGCGTGCTCGACAGGACCGGCTTGTCGACGGGACGGTTCTGCTCGATGCAGACGCCTTTCATGTCGGTCAGGCAGTTCACGGCACGAGGGGCGTTGCCGAAGATCGAGCCGTCGATGCGTGCGCCGTCGTTGGCGAAGGTGTTGTACGCGCGCGCCATCTCGAGCGGTGTCGACGGCTCTGCGCCTAGCCCGATCGCGAAGTATCCGTTCAGCTTCGTCGTGATGCCGAGGCTCTTCGCCATGTCACGCACGTTCCGCGGGCCGACGAGCGCCGTCAGCTGGGAGAACACGGAGTTGTCTGAGTACGCGATCGCCTTGTTGAGGTCGATCGGCCCGAGTGCTTCACCCTCGTAGTTGTTCACTTGCCAAAGCCGCCCATCCGCATTGATGGTCACGTGCTTGGAGGAGGTGAAGACGCTCGACGGGGCGATGCCCTCTTTCAGCGCAGTCGCGAGGACGAGCGGCTTGAAGGACGAGCCCGGCTGGCGCTCGCCTTGAGTGGCGAGGTTGAACTGGCTCTTGTGGTAATTCGCGCCGCCGACCATCGCGAGCACCCCACCGGTCTTTGCATCGAGCACGACCATCGTGGCGGTCGGCCCGTAGGGCGAGGACTGCACCGACCCGGGCAGCACCGACGCGATCGCCTCGCGCGCGGCGTTCTGCAGCTTGACGTCAAGCGTCGTTCGCACGCGCAACCCGCCGCCGAACGTGCGCTTCGCGCCGTACTCCTTGACGAGCTGGTCCTTGACGAAGTTGGCGAAGTACGGCGCCGCCTGGCCCTGCGTCGAAGGCAGGTTCACCTTGGTCGGGTCGGGCATCGGATCGTCCTTGCCGTCGCCGTACTGGCTGAGCGTGATGTAACCCTGCTGGTAGAGCTGGCGCAGCACGAAGTTCCGGCGCGCCTTCGCGGCCTTCGGGTGCGCGACCGGGTCCCAGAAGCTCGGGTCCTCGGGGATCCCCGCGAGAAGCGCGGCCTCCGACGGCCGCATCTGCGCCGCCGGATGGTGGAAGTAGATGCGCGAGGCCTGGTCGACGCCATACGCGCCGTTTCCGAAGTAGACCGTGTTGAGATACGCGGTCAGGATCCGGTCCTTGGACCAGCGCTGCTCGAGCTGCCACGCGAGCGCGGCCTCGAAGAGCTTGCGGCCGATCGTCTTCTGGCTCGTGAGATACGCGTTCTTGACGAACTGCTGCGTGATCGTCGAGCCGCCCTGCACGGTGCCGCGACTGGAGATGTCGGTCCAGAGCGCACGGCCCATGCCGCGGAGGTCGATGCCGCGGTGCTCGTAGAAGCGCCGGTCCTCGACCGCGACGATCGCGTGCTTCATCCAGGGTGAGATTTCGTTCGGCCCGACGATGATCCGCGCTTGCGACCCGCGGAGGATCGAGAGGACGGTCCGCCCGTCCGCCGCGTAGACGTAGGTGTTCGCCTGCTTCGAGTTCTGCTTGTTCGGGTCGAGCTTCGGGATCTGCGCGGCAACCGCGGTCAGGAGCCCGAAGGTGAACGCCGCGGTCCCCAGCAGCCCGAGCATTGCGAGAAGGGCGAGGAGTCTGAGCTTGCGGATCCGCCGGCGCTTGGGCCGGCGCGCATTTCTCCGGAAGGGCGCCAGAACCGGGGTAGTGTAGCCCGGCTATGAGCGTGGAAACCGCCAAGCAGCAGGCCGTCGACGTCCTTCCGGAGGGCGGCCTCGAGCAGAAGCTGAAGCTCGGGCGGCCACTGCGCGTGAAGCTCGGCGTCGATCCGACCTCGCCCGACGTCCACCTCGGGTTCGCCTACGTCCTCGAGCGGCTGGCCGACTTCCAGAGGGCCGGCCACACCGTCGTCTTGATCGTCGGCGACTACACCGCCCGGATCGGCGACCCGTCGGGCCTCTCGAAGGAGCGACCCATCCTCGAGGACGCCGTCCTGGACGAGAACGCCAAGTACTTCGCCGAGCAGGCCTTCCGCATCCTCGATCGCGACAAGACCGAGGTGCGCTTCAACGGCGAGTGGCTCGGCAAGCTCTCGTACGCCGAGACGGTTCGGCTGGCGCGGACGATGACCGTCGCGCGGCTGCTCGAGCGCGACGACTTCGCCAAGCGCTTTTCGGCACATGTACCGATCTCGCTCTCGGAGCTCCTTTATCCGATCATGCAGGCCTACGACTCGGTGGCGATCGAGGCGGACATCGAGATCGGCGGCACCGACCAGCGCTTCAACCTGCTCGCGGGCCGCGACGTGATGCCGCAATACGGCCTCGAGCCGCAGGTCGTAATGACGTTCCCGCTGCTCGTCGGTACGGACGGCGAGCTGAAGATGTCGAAGTCGCGCGGGAACTACGTCGGGATCACCGACCCGCCGGCGGAGATGTTCGGGAAGGTGATGTCGATCCCCGACAAGGCGCTCGAGCAGTGGTGGACGATGCTCGCCGACGGGCCGCATCCGGCCGATGCGATGGAATGGAAGCTCGAGCTCGCGCGCCGGATCACGGCCCGCTGGCACGGGGAGGAGGGCGCCAAGGAGGGAGAGGCGCACTTCACGCGCGTCGTCCGCCGGCACGAGGCGCCCGAGGACGTTCCGCAGCTGTCACTCCCCGACGGTGACCCAGTGCACCTGCCGGCTCTGCTCGTCGACGGGCTCGGTGTCGCGTCGACCTCCGAGGCGAGGCGGCTGATCCAGCAGGGCGGCGTCAAGCTGAACGGCGAGCCGGCGGCCGGTGTCGACGTGCCGCGCGCGGCGCTCGCGGGAGCGCTTCTGCAGGTCGGGAAGCGCCGTTTTGCCCGTTTGACAGGGTAGGACGGGCGGCTATACTTCCCAAGCCGTCCGCACGGGCGCGCGTAGGAAAACCCTGTAACTCGACAATAGGAGCCTCCAGGCCCGACTCGTATAGGCTACGATTCGCACCCTCGGAGGCCTCCTGGCGCGAGTCGGAGGCTTTTTTTACGCCGTCTTTCAGACACGGCACCGGTCTTTGAAAACTCAACAGCGAACGTTCTTCGATGTCGAGAACCTCGATCTCGAAGCAGGCTTTGGCCTGCTCTCGGGGGAGAGGGTTTCAACCTCGTCGTTTCTTCGGAAACGGCCTTTGAGCAGTAACAACTAGCTCGAAGTGAAAGGATCGCCGGCGGCTTTCATTGCCGGCAAACCATCTTCACGGAGAGTTTGATCCTGGCTCAGGACGAACGCTGGCGGCGCGCTTAACACATGCAAGTCGAGCGAGAACCAGGCTTCGGCCTGGGGAAAGCGGCGAACGGGTGAGTAACACGTGGGTAACCCACCCTTGGTACCGGGATAGCCCGAGGAAACTCGGATTAATACCGGATGGCCCAACAGCTCTTCGGGGCGGTTGGAAAAGGTAGCTTCGGCCTCCGACCAAGGACGGGCCCGCGGCGGATTAGCTTGTTGGTGAGGTAACGGCTCACCAAGGCTTCGATCCGTAGCTGGTCTGAGAGGACGATCAGCCACACTGGGACTGAGACACGGCCCAGACTCCTACGGGAGGCAGCAGTGGGGAATCTTGCGCAATGGGCGAAAGCCTGACGCAGCGACGCCGCGTGGGGGAAGAAGGCTTTCGGGTTGTAAACCCCTTTCAGGAAGGACGAAGCCACTCGGGTTAATAGCCCAGAGGGTGACGGTACTTCCAGAAGAAGCCCCGGCTAACTACGTGCCAGCAGCCGCGGTAATACGTAGGGGGCAAGCGTTGTCCGGATTTATTGGGCGTAAAGAGCGTGTAGGCGGTTAGGTAGGTCCGTTGTGAAAACTCGAGGCTCAACCTCGAGACGCCGATGGAAACCATCTGACTAGAGTCCGGAAGAGGAGAGTGGAATTCCTGGTGTAGCGGTGAAATGCGCAGATATCAGGAAGAACACCCGTGGCTAAGGCGGCTCTCTAGTACGTGACTGACGCTGAGACGCGAAAGCGTGGGGAGCGAACAGGATTAGATACCCTGGTAGTCCACGCCGTAAACGATGGGTGCTAGGTGTAGGGGGTGTCGACTCCCTCTGTGCCGAAGCTAACGCATTAAGCACCCCGCCTGGGGAGTACGGCCGCAAGGCTAAAACTCAAAGGAATTGACGGGGGCCCGCACAAGCAGCGGAGCATGTGGTTTAATTCGACGCGACGCGAAGAACCTTACCTGGGCTTGACATGCACGGGAATGTCGTGGAAACACGGCAGCCCTTCGGGGCTCGTGCACAGGTGTTGCATGGCTGTCGTCAGCTCGTGTCGTGAGATGTTGGGTTAAGTCCCGCAACGAGCGCAACCCCTGTCCTATGTTGCCAGCATGAAAGATGGGGACTCATAGGAGACTGCCGGTGACAAATCGGAGGAAGGTGGGGATGACGTCAAGTCAGCATGACCCTTATGTCCAGGGCTACACACGTGCTACATTGGCCGGTACAAAGGGCTGCAAACCCGTGAGGGGGAGCGAATCCCAAAAAGCCGGTCCCGGTTCGGATTGAAGGCTGAAACTCGCCTTCATGAAGGCGGAGTTGCTAGTAATCGCGGATCAGCATTGCCGCGGTGAATACGTTCCCGGGCCTTGTACACACCGCCCGTCACACCACGAAAGTCGGCAATACCCGAAGCCGGTGGGCCAACCCGTAAGGGAGGCAGCCGTCGAAGGTAGGGTTGATGATTGGGGTGAAGTCGTAACAAGGTAGCCGTAGCGGAAGCTGCGGCTGGATCACCTCCTTTCTAGGGATCCCAGTAGCAATTACTACTGGTGGCTGCCAGGCTTGTCGATGGAAATCAGTGTTGTTTTTAACAGCGCTTTTCCGTCCATGATCTGGCTCGCCTAGATCAACGTCGACCTCGACTGAGATCACGTTCGCTGTTGAGTTTTGAGAGACCGGGCCAGTGCCGTCAAAAGCACACAATGGACCGGCATCTCTTGTTGGGCGAGCGGAGCTCGCGCGCACCTTGAAAACTCCATAGCTGCGAAATTATGAGTTCTTCACGATCAAGAGACTAAGGGCACACGGTGGATGCCTTGGCGCCAAGAGCCGAAGAAGGACGTGGGCGGCTGCGATAAGCTCGGGTGAGGTGCTGACCAACCTTTGACCCCGAGATTTCCGAATGGGGAAACCCACCAGTGGTAATGCGCTGGGACGCGTACCTGAATACATAGGGTGCGCGAGGCAAGCTGGGGAACTGAAACATCTAAGTACCCAGAGGAAAGGAAAGAAACCTCGACTCCCTGAGTAGTGGCGAGCGAAAAGGGAAGAGCCCAAACCGTTGCGATGTGACAGGCGGCAGCCGTTGTCGCAACGGGGTTGTAGGGCTCGAGTTGATCTGCCTGCCGGCGGGTCGGTGAGTTACAAAGTTCAGTCGTAGGCGAAGTGCTTGGAACTGCACGCCGCAGAGGGTAATGGCCCCGTAGCCGAAACGATTGAGCCTCACTTCTCGAGTACCTGAGTACGGCCGGGCACGGGAAACCCGGTCGGAACCCGCGGGGACCACCCCGCAAGGCTAAGTACTCCTTGGCGACCGATAGTGAACTAGTACCGTGAGGGAAAGGTGAAAAGTACCCCGGAAGGGGAGTGAAATAGCACCTGAAACCGTGTGCTTACAAGCGGTCGGAGCAGCTTCGTGCTGTCACGGCGTGCTTTTTGCATAACGAGCCAGCGAGTTACTCTTCAACGGCAAGGTTAAGGAAACGGAGCCGTAGCGAAAGCGAGTCTGAATAGGGCGTTCAGTCGTTGGAGGTAGACCCGAAACTGAGTGATCTACCCATGGGCAGGTTGAAGCGGGGGTAAGACCCCGTGGAGGACCGAACCGACTTAGGTTGAAAACTGAGCGGATGACCTGTGGGTCGGAGTGAAAGGCTAATCA